>NZ_JAGEKR010000009.1 GCF_017565405.1 Allobranchiibius sp. CTAmp26 | reverse complement strand
CGCGACCGCGGCCCGCTCCACCGCGGTCGCACGCGAGGAGCGTTCCTTCTTCGGTTCCTTCGGCATCGAGCTCATACCCGTGATTGTCTCGGTCATCAGTGACCAACCTTCCCGCCAACCGCAGCCGGCGCGTCAGGCCAGAAACACCGTTTGCCGGACAGTCCCGAACCACCGGGAGCACCGCGCTCCGTGGGCGCCGGAAGTGCCAGCCCGGGAAGGTGTCGGGCGTGTTGTGGGCGGCTCCACGAGTGGAGTGGTTCATGTCCGCAGTCTCGGGTCAGTGTGCCGTGCGCCTCGATCCGACACGTATCCGACACGCAACCGATATGGAACGGCCCCCGATCTACGTTTCCGCAGCTCAGGGGCCGTTCAATGTGGTGGACGTGAAGGGACTCGAACCTTGTACGTGTTCGGGTCCCGCCCGGCTGAGCGGTCGGTTGATCCCGCCACCGCAGTCGGTGACGACCGAAGCGGGCCGGTCCCTTCGATCGGCCTACGGGACCGGAGCTGCATCAGCCGGCGCAAGTAACGGCGGCTATCCGATGCATATCCGATGCAGAACAACAGCGAAGAGGCCCCCGACCTAGCGTTTCCGCTGGTCAGGGGCCGTTTCGTACTGGTGGGCGATACTGGGATCGAACCAGTGACCGATGCCATCTCGGAGGCCGCCGGGGTGGAGGGGAGCCAGCGAACGGCCTCACAGCACTACCTGGAGACCGAGGGCGTGAGTTCCAGCCCACCGCTGTCGTGTACGTGTCGACGAGGGCAGCGCTCGCAGTGCGCGCGCGCTGGCGCTGAGGTCTACCATCCTTCGTCCCGAGGCCAGCAACCTGCCTTGCGATCGGGCGCCACCCAGAAGACGCGGGGCCCCTCACTTCGGTGATTACTAGGGAGCTCGACTTCTGGGCCCAGCGCCCCACGCTGAGATGCCCCGCACAACACACGGGTCGGCCGGCCAACGTGCGAGTGTCCCGGTCCGGTGTTGGCCCAGGCTTGATCTATCCGGTCGTCTAAACGCGCGCCCGCCTTGGACCTCAACCGCTGCATAGCCGATGCAACTCGGGACAGAGAAGGCCCCTGACCTGCGTTTCCGCAGGTCAGGGGCCTAATCTGACGGCTCCCCCGATTGGACTCGAACCAACAACCCTCCGGTTAACAGCCGAATGCTCTGCCAATTGAGCTACAGGGGACCGACGCCCTTCGGCGCGAGATGCACTTTAGCAACGCCGGGCGGTGCACACCAAAACAGCCTCCCACCACGATGGGGCAGGACGGTCGGTCCCGCGCGGGAACCCCTCAGAGGCCGACCTGGTCGCGCAACTGGGCCGACAGCTGGTCGATCCGCGCGAGCACCGCGGGATCCGTCGCAGGCGTCTGCCGCCCGAGCACCGTCTGCTCGAACAGCCGACCGTCGCGCAGGTCCTTGCGGATCACGACACGGCCGGAACGGCGCGGACCGGGCAGGTCGAGCGGTGACGCCAGCACGACACTTGCCTGCACGCGCTCGTGGAAGGTCTCCGGCAGACGGGTGTCCTGACCCCGGAACGTGTACTGCCCGGCCCGCAGGCCGTCGACCCAGGTCACGGTCAACGTCCAGGTGTCCGGATCCCACTGGCCGGCGTCCACGTCGTACCAGTCGCGCTGCACGACGACCGCGTCCACCGTCGCGACGAGGAACCGGTAGGTCGTGGCGACCACCTGCGCGCCGGTGTTGTCGTCCCGGGCGAACGTGAGGACGCGCTCACCCCGAGCGAGGTCGAGCGCGTCCCGCACGTCGTCGGGCAACTTCGGGCCGCGTCGTGGGCCTGGTCGATCACCCGATCCGAACACCGGTCAGGACCGGATCCTGCGGCCGGTGGCGCCGAGGTAGATCGCGATCAGGATGACCGCGGCGATGATGCCGACCAGGAACGGGATGACCTTGAAGCCACCGTTGTTGTTGTTGTACCCGAGCCGGTAGCAGACCCAGGACCCGATGGCCGAGCCAAGGATGCCGAGGATCGTGGTCATGATGCAGCCGAGGTTCTGCTTGCCGGGCATCACCAGACGCGCGAGCGCACCGATGATGAAACCGCCGATGATGGCGCCGATCACTGTTCCGATCATGAAGGTGGCTCCTTGTCGCCGAGATGAACCCGCCGGTCGATGCCGTCGGGGTGAGGTTCTGCCTTGACTGTGCCCGCACGGCGGGGCTGGTGCAAACCCTGTGCGGGCCCGGCGCGTCAGTCGAGGCTCGCCCGCAGGAGGGTGAGGTCCTTCTGCAACTGCGTGAGCCGCTGCGCGACCTCGCGTGAGGAGGCCGGATCGGCCCGGCGCAGTTCACTCATCGCCGTGTTGATGTCGCCCTGCAGAGCCACCTCCCGCACCCGCACGAGCAGCGACCGCGCGTACCGCTGCTGGGGCGCGCCCGTGCTCGGGTCGAGCCGGGTCGGCAGCGTCGCGACGGCGTACCGGAAGAGCAGCTGGTGCACCACTTCGGGCGCGTGGAGGCGGACGTCGTCCAACCACACCGCCGGCGTCCGCTCCCCGGGCGGACCGGCCGCCATCACCGCGGCGAAGAGCGAGCGGTGGGCGGGCGCGGTGAAGTCCGAGCCGCGGACGGCGGCAAGTTCCCGTGCGGGCACGCTCGCCGGAAACTGCAGGAGGCACTCGAGCAACTGCGACTCGGCACGCACGATCGGATCGCGTTCGTTCGGCGCAGGCATGCCGGGATCGGTGGGGGGCGCATCGTCCTGCGGGTCCTCGGCCGCCGGCGCCCGCCGCTTGTCCTGACCCGCGCCCGGCCGTCCGGCACTGTTGCCTGCACGAGCGATCTCCGCCCGCAGGTGCTCCTCGGACACACCGACCCAGCCGGCGGCGGTCCGCATGTACTCCGCGCGCATGGCCTGGTCGCGCACGGCGGCGAGGATCGGCGCGATCGCGCGAGCCCCCAGGACGCGCCCCTCCGGCGAGTCCAGGTCGAACCGCCGCAGCGTGGTGCGCACCGCGAACTCGAACATCGGCGTCGCGTCGTCGACCAGGGCGCGTACGGCGGCGTCCCCGCCGGACAGCCGCAGCTCGCAGGGGTCCTGCCCTTCGGCGGCGACCGCCACGAAGGAGCGCGCGTCCCACTGGCCGTCCAGCTCGAAGGCGCGCATGGCGGCCTTCTGCCCGGCCGCGTCACCGTCGAAGGTGTAGACGACCTTGGCCGGCTGCTGGTCGGGTGCGTCGCGCAGCAGGCGGCGCAGCGTCCGCACGTGATCGCTCCCGAACGACGTACCGCAGGTGGCCACTGCCTGCTCGACTCCGGCCAGGTGAGCGGCCATCACGTCGGTGTACCCCTCGACGATCACCGCCTTCCTGTCGCGCGCGATCGCCTTCTTGGCCAGGTCGAGCCCGTACAGCACCTGGGTCTTCTTGTAGATGGGCGTCTCGGCGGTGTTGAGGTACTTGGCCTCGATGCGGTCGTCGTCGAAGATGCGCCGAGCGCCGAAGCCGATCGGGTCCCCGGTGATGTCGTGGATGGGCCAGACCAGCCGCCCACGGAACCGGTCGTAGAGCCCTCGACCGCGTCCGACCAGACCCGCCAGGACGACCTCGTCGTCGCGGAAACCCTTGTCACGCAGGTGTTGTGCGAGCACCTCGCCACCACGCGGCGCGAAACCGAGCCCGAAGTGCTCGGCGACCGACCGGTCGAACTGGCGCGCCCGGAGGAAGTCGCGTGCGACCCGCGCATCGGACGCGGAGATGAGCGCCTCGGCGTAGAACTCGCTGGCGACCCGGTGCGCCTCGACCAGCCGGCTGCGCCGCCCGGCCCCCTCCTCGCGCGGACCGGCACCGTCCTCGTAGTGCAGTTCGATCCCGGCCCGACCGGCCAGACGCTCGACCGTCTCGGAGAAGGTGAGGTGCTCCACCTCCATCACGAAGGAGATGACGTCGCCGCCCTTGTCGCACCCGAAGCAGTGGTAGGTGCCGTTGTCCGGGCTGACCGTGAACGACGGCGTCTTCTCGTCGTGGAAGGGGCACAGTCCCTTGAGGGAACGCGGGCCTGCGGGCTTCAGCGTCACGTGCTCGCGAATGACCTCTTCCAGCAAGGATCGCTCCTTGACGAGGGCGACATCCTCCGCCTTGATCAGCCCCGCCACCAGCTACCTCTCGTGCGCCTCGTCGTCGCGGCGATTCTACGGGGTGCGCCCGGCGGCGCGGTGCGCTCGTCCACAGGGGACGTCCCACCCGCCTGCGCACACCACGTCGACCGGGCTCAGCCGGTGAGGCGGGCGACGATGTCCGCGGCCGGTCCGGAGCGCGCGGACGCCCATCCGCTGCCCGCCCAGAGTGCGACGCCCTGGGGGTCCTCCAACCGGGCGGCTGCCGCGCGCAACGGGGCGGTCAGCTGGTTGACCGCCGGATAGACGGGCGGTGCGGCCTCGCCGTAGCGGTCCACGAACTCGTTGCGGACGCCGCGGGCCGGCCGCCCGCTGAACGCGCGGGTCACGATCGAGTGGTCCAACGAGGGTTCGCGCAGACCCGCGCGATGGGCCGCGCTGGTCCCGGCCTCGTCGGCGAGCAGGAACGCCGTGCCGCACTGCACCGCCACGGCTCCGGCATCCAGCGCCAGCCGGGTCTCACGGCTGCCCATCACTCCTCCGGCGACGAGCACCGGGAGGCTGGTCACCGTCCGGGTCTCGCGCAGGATCTCGGCCCACTCCCGGTCGAACGGGATGGTCTGCACCGCGTGGGTGCCGCGGTGGCCGCCGGCGGCGTACCCCTGCACGACCAGTGCGTCGGCGCCCCCTCGCGCGGCACGGGTTGCCTCGTCCGGGTCGGTCACCGTGACGATGACGCAGCAGCCCACCCCGTGCAACCGTTCGACGACGTCACCGTCAGGAACGCCGAAAGTGAAGGATGCCAGGGGAATCCGTGACTCGACGAGCGCGGTGACTTTGTCGTCGTAGGCATCGACGTCGTCCCAGTCCACCGTCGGGAGGTCGACCTGCAGCTGGCGGGCAAGGGGCGCCAGCCGATCGCCGTACCGCAGGACGGCTTGCCGCGCGGACATGCCGGGTCGCTCGTCGAGCGGTGCGGGGACGAAGACGTTGACCCCGAACGGCCGGTCGGTGAGCTCGCGGGTGCGCTCGATCTGGCGCAGGACGTCCTCGGGCGAGCGGTAGCCCGCCGCGAGGAAACCGGTGCCACCCGCCGCGCACACAGCCGCCACCAGCTCCGGGGTCGACGGACCGCCCGCCATCGGGGCGACGGCCACCGGTCGTTCCAGTGTCGGGAACGCGATCATGACCACTGCCTCGCCAGTTCGAGAGCGCGCGGGTCGGTCAGCGAGGCGACCTGGTCGACCACCACGCGCAATCGTGCGGCATCGTCACCGGCCCGCCGCAGGTCCTCGGCGAAGAGCGGATCGAGCCGGGTCGGGTCCTGCAGATAGGCATCCGCGAGCTGGGCGATGACCTCCTGCTGCATGGCGAGCAGCCGCACGCGCGTCTCGGTGAGGCGCACGAACCGCGCGTTGATCGCCTTGAGCATCACGCACTCGGCCAGCACCGTCTGCGGGATGACGACCCGGGCGGCGTACCGGGTCGCCGGACCGACGCCGTACCGGTCGCGGGTGGCGCCGGTGGCGGCGCTCACGAAGTGACCGATGAGCCGGCTCGTCATGTCCTTCAGCGCGGCCACCGCGGCACGCGACCGGTCGTGCGATCGCGGTATCACGCCGCTGGCCACCAGGTCGGCCAGCGAGGCGGCGAGCAGCTCGACGTCCAGCTGCGGCGCGTACGTCGACTGCGCGAGTCGGGCGAGCGCCATCCGCTCCTCGCCCGACCAGAGCGCGTGCAGGGGCACCAGCCCGGAGGTGATGCCGTCCTCCACATCGTGCACCGAGTAGGCCACGTCATCGGCCCAGTCCATGACCTGCGCCTCGAGGCACGGCTCCCCCGCCGGGGCGTCGGCGCGGACCCAGTCGAAGATCTCGGCGTCGTCGGCGTAACAGCCGAACTTGGTCGTCGCGACCGGGCCTTCGCCCCGTTGCCAGGGGTACTTGGTCGCGGCATCGAGGCACGCGCGCGTCAGGTTGAGTCCGACCGACCGGCCGTCGTCGCGTGCCCGCTTGGCCTCCAGCCGGGTGAGCACCCGGAACGTCTGGGCGTTGCCTTCGAAGCCGCCGGCGTCCTGCGCGATGCGCGCCAACGCGTTCTCGCCGTTGTGTCCGAACGGGGGGTGTCCCAGGTCGTGCGCGAGGCACGCCATGTCGACGACGTCCGCGTTGCACCCGAGGTCGGCGCCGAACTCCCGGCCGATCTGGGCGACCTCCAGGGAGTGGGTGAGGCGGTTGCGGATCAGCTCGTCGGTGTCGGGCGGCAGCACCTGGGTCTTGGTCGCGAGCCTGCGCAACGCGCCGGAGTGCAGGACCCGGCCCCGGTCGCGGGCGAAGTCGTCGCGGTCGGCACGTTTGAGCGCAGGGTCCTCGCGCAGGAACCGTTCGGTGTCGGCAGCGGTGTACCCCGGCGCGAGGGTGGACTCGAGATCGGCGCCGACGTACCCGCTCATGCGGACGGCGCGCCCAGGCTGGCGACCACCTGTTCGGTGAACTCGGCCAGCCATCCACGCTGCCCGGCGTTCCAGTTGTCCGCGACCGGGTCGACCGGGAAGAAGACACCGGTCTCGTCGGTGCCCACCAGCGCCAGGTCGGGGCCCTCCGCGTCGGTCGCGACGCGCCACGAGACATCGGTACGCCGCTGCACGTGTTCGCCCATCGCGATGCCGATCATCGTGAGCATCTGGGTGGGGTCGGTGCGCTCGGCGGCCGGCGTCTCCTGCACGGAGGTGAAGTAGTCCTCGTACGCCTTCTCCATCGAGGAGGCGTCGTCGATGTCGATGCCAGCCGCTTGTGCGTCAGCGATCCAGCCCGCAAGGGCCCGGTGTGCCGCCCGGTCCAGGGGTTGGATGCGGATGTCGCTGTTGCTCAACGCGTTCCAACCGTGTCGTAGCGCACCTGTGCTCGCGCGCGGGCCTTGGCCGCTTCTTCCTCGCGGTTCTTCGGCGGGGCGGTCGTGACCAGGGAGTCCACGAGCTCGCGGCTGGCTTCGGTTACCCGCCATACGGCGAGATCGAACGCCTCCTGGTTGGCGGTGGACGGCTTGGTCGTGCCCGCGATCTTGCGCACGTACTGCACGGCTGCGGCATGGACCTCGTCGTCGGTGGCGGGCGGCGCGAAGTTGTTGAGGGGGCGGATGTTGCGGCACATGCCGTCCAGGCTCGCACATGTTGCCACCCCACCGGGAGCGCCTAGTCTGCAAGCATGCAGCGCGCTCTCCGTCCGCTCATCGGCGCCGCCGCCCTGCACGACTGGTTGACGGGCGACCGCCCCTCTCCGACCGTGCTGGATGTGCGGTGGACCCTGGGCGCGCCGAGCGAGCGACCGGCGTACGACGTGGGTCATCTGCCGGGGGCGTCCTGGGTGGAGTTCGAGCAGGTGTGCTCCGGCGAGCCCGGCACCGGCGGGCGCCACCCGATGCCCGACATCGCGGTGTTCGAGGCGGCGATGCGAGCCGCCGGGGTCAACAACGAGCGACCCGTCGTGGTGTACGACCAGGCCAACTCCCTTGCTGCCAGCCGGTGTTGGTGGCTGCTGCGGTATTTCGGCAAGGAGGACGTGCAGGTGCTGGACGGCGGCTACGCGGCCTGGACCAGTGCCGGGCTCGAAGTCACCACCGACAAGCCCGCGACCCAGGGAGACTTCGTCGCCACGACCGGTCACGTCGCGCTGCTCGACGCGGACGGCGCCGCGGAGTACGTCGAGCGTGGGGTGCTGCTGGACGCGCGACCGGCCGCCCGGCACGCGGGACAGGCGGAGACCATCGATCCGGTGGCCGGGCACATCCCCGGCTCGTTCAGCTCCCCCGCCCTGGAGAACGTCCAGGACGACGGACGGTTCCTGCCGCCGGACGACCTGGCCATGCGGTTCACCGCTCACGGCGTCCGCCCGGAGACGGACGTGGGCACCTACTGCGGCTCGGGGGTGCAGGCGACCCACCTGGCGCTGGCTCTCGAGGCGTCCGGCATCCACCCGCACACGGCGGTCTATATCGGCTCGTGGTCGCACTGGATCACCGACCCCGACCGTGCGGTGGCTGCCGGTGTGGAGGACAAGACCTCGCACTGACGCCCGCGCCCACCCTGACGGCGTTCGCGTCGGTTGACGGTGTTCGAACGCCGTCAATCATGGTGAACGCCGTCAGCGCCGGGCCACGCCGGCCGGAATCGCGGAGGTGCTCAGCCGCCGGAGACGGCCAGCTCGGCGTGCGCGATCTCCGCGTGCTGGCGATCGTCGATCGATCGAGACGCGAGCCAGCCGTCCGGTAGCACGACGCGGCGCTCGGAGCCCGCCCTGCCGCGCTGACCTTCGGCCGGCTCCCCCGGCCAAGGCTGGTCGAGGTCGAGGGAGTCGATCAGCGCGTCCAAGGCGTCGAGCGAGTCGACCAGCGCCAGGCTCGACCGCAGCTCGCCGCCGACCCGGAACCCCTTGAGGTACCAGGCGATGTGCTTGCGGATGTCGCGGCAGCCCTTCTCCTGCGACTCGTAGAACTCGCAGAGGTACTCCGCGTGCCGCCGCAGAGTGTCGGTCACCTCGCGCAGTGTGGGGACGACGCGCACGTCGCTGCCGGCGAACGCCGCCGCGAGGTCCGCGAAGAGCCACGGACGTCCCAGGCAACCGCGCCCGACGACCACGCCGTCGCACCCGGTCGCACGGACCATCGCGAGCGCGTCCTGCGCCGACCAGATGTCGCCGTTGCCGAGCACCGGCACCGTGGTGACGACTTCCTTCAACCGGGCGATGGCCGACCAGTCGGCCGTTCCCGAGTAGGCCTGGGACGCCGTGCGCGCGTGCAACGCGACCGCGGCCGCGCCCTCACCCTCGGCGATGCGGCCCGCCTCCAGGAACGTCAGGTGATCCGGGTCGATGCCCTTGCGCATCTTGACGGTCACCGGCACGTCGTACGCCGAGGCCTCACGCACCGCTGCCGACACGATCGACCGGAAGAGCTCCGTCTTCCATGGCAGCGCGGAGCCGCCGCCCTTGCGGGTGACCTTTGGGACAGGGCAGCCGAAGTTGAGATCGATGTGATCGCAACGGTCTTCGCTGACGAGCAGGTGCACGGCGCGCGCGGTCGTCACGGGGTCGACGCTGTAGAGCTGGATCGAACGTGGCGACTCGCCGGGGTCGTGCTCGATCAGCCGCATGGTGAGCGGCACCCGTTCGACCAGGGCCCGTGAGGTGATCATCTCGCTGACGTAGAGGCTGTGCGCACCCGTCGCGGCGGACCCGGCGTCGCCGTACTCACGGCACAGCCGACGGAACGCTCGGTTGGTGATGCCGGCCATCGGCGCCAGCACCACCGGGGTCTCGATGGTGTGGCGACCGATGCGCAGCGGGGGAAGAAGAGCAGTCATAGCGTGGTCGAGTGTCTCAAATCGACGTGCCGGTCGTGTCCGGCAGGGGCGGACGGTCCGTGCTCAGACCTTGCCGAAGAGCAGGTCGCGGAAGTCCGGCACCGGACCCAGGTCGTCGCGACCGGCGTCCTGCCGAGCAGGGACAGCCTCCGAAGCGGCCGTCGGGTAGATCGTCCGCGAGTTCGGACCGACGGCTGCGACGAGCTGCCGCGCGGCGCGCTCGATCCGACGGCCGAGACCCGGGTCGGCAAAGTCGTCGGTCGCGGCGAAGACCCCGGTGGCCAGCGGCTCGGCCTGCAGGTAGGCGAAGAGCGGACGCATCGCGTGATCGAGCATGAGCGAGTGCCGAGCCGTGCCGCCCGTGGCCGCCAGCAGCACCGGAGTGCCCGCGAGCGCGGTGGGCTCGACCAGGTCGAAGAACGACTTGAACAAGCCGCTGTAGGAGCCGGCGAACGTGGGCGTCACGACGATCAGGCCGTCCGCGGTGCTGACGTCCTCGAGGACCTGCGCGAGCCCGTCGCTCGGGAAGCGCGTCACGAGGTGCGCGGCGATGTCCTGCGCCAGATCGCGCAGCTCGACGACGTCGATCTGCAGTTCATGGCCACGACCGACCTGTACCTGATCCCCGCGGGCGCTGGCCAGTTCGCGGGTCGCGGACACGATGCGGTCGGTCAGCAACCGTGTCGAGGACGGCACGGAGAGTCCGGCGGTCACCGCGACGATGCGCTGGGTCATCTCATGCCTCCTTCATCTGCAGGGCGTCGTCCGTGGCGGCCTGCTGGACCGTGACGGACGGCAGGACGTGAGCGTTGGCCGAGTCGTCGCCGGCCGCGATCAGTTCCGCGTGGGTGGGCGCGTGCGCGGGCACACCGGCAGGCCGCAGGGCGTCGAACTCCTTGCGCAGCACCGGCACGACCTGCTCCCCCAGCATGTCCAGCTGCTCGAGGACCGTCTTCAGCGGGAGGCCCGCGTGATCCATCAGGAACAGCTGCCGCTGGTAGTCGCCGACCGCATCGCGCATCGTCAGGTAGCGCTCGATGACCTGCTGCGGCGACCCGACGGTGAGCGGGGTCTGCGTGGTGAAGTCCTCCATGCTCGGACCGTGACCGTAGACCGGCGCCTCGTCGAAGTACGGCCGGAACTCGCGTACGGCGTCCTGGCTGTTCTCGCGCATGAAGACCTGACCGCCGAGGCCCACGATGGCCTGGTCGGCCCTGCCGTGGCCGTGGTGCTCGTAGCGCTCGCGGTAGAGCTGCACCATCTGACGGGTGTGGCGCAGCGGCCAGAAGATGTTGTTGTGGAAGAAGCCGTCGCCGTAGAACGCGGCCTGCTCGGCGATCTCGGTGCTGCGGATCGAGCCGTGCCACACGAACGGGGGTACGCCGTCCAGGGGGCGGGGCGTGGACGTGAAGCCCTGCAGCGGCGTACGGAACTTCCCCGACCAGTCCACGACCTCCTCGCGCCAGAGCCGGCGCAGCAGGTGGTAGTTCTCGACGGCGAGGTTGATGCCCTCGCGGATGTCCTGCCCGAACCACGGGTAGACCGGTCCGGTGTTGCCGCGGCCCATCATCAGGTCGACGCGGCCGGCGGAGAGGTGCTGCAGCATCGCGAAGTCCTCCGCGATCTTCACCGGGTCGTTGGTGGTGATCAGCGTGGTGGAGGTCGACAGCTTCAGGGTGCTCGTTTGCGCGGCCAGGAAGCCGAGCATCGTGGTCGGCGAGGACGGCACGAACGGCGGGTTGTGGTGCTCGCCGGTGGCGAAGACGTCCAGTCCGACCTCTTCGGCCTTCTTGGCGATGGTCACCATCGCCTGGATCCGCTCGGCCTCGGTCGGGGTACGACCGGTCGTCGGGTCGGGCGTGACGTCGCCGACGGTGAAGATTCCGAACTCCATGACAACTCCTGATCGCCGTGTCGTGTTGTTGACGTGTCAACTACCTCAACCGTAGCGCATCTCGATCCATTCCCTGGCGCCCGGTTGTCAGCAGGCTGATGGCGCCGGCGTCACCCATCCGCTGACAACCGCGCCGACTCCACGTGAATGTCAGCGGGTTTACGGCGCGGACGCCAGAGAACTGCTGACAAACTGAGCGCAGCGGAGAACGGTCGTGGGGTGACTAGAGCCAGCCGTTGCCGTCGGCGATCTGGACGGCCTCCGCGCGGTTGCGGGCGCCGGTCTTGCCGATCGCGGCCGACAGGTGGTTGCGGACGGTGCCCTCGGAGAGGAAGACGCGTTTCGCGACATCGGCGACCGTGCCGCCCTCGCGCGCCGCGAGGAGCACCTCCGACTCCCGTCGGGTGAGAGGTGATTCACCGGCGACGAGGCTGTCGGTGGCGAGCTGGGGGTCGACCACCCGCAGTCCCTGGTGCACCCGGCGTACGGCGTCGGCGAGCTCGGTCGCGGGCGTGTCCTTGACCACGAACCCCGACGCGCCGGCCCGCAGGCCTCGCCTCAGGAAGCCCGGCCGACCGAAGGTCGTCACGATCAGCACCCGCACCCCGGGCAGCGCCTCGCGCGCGGCGGCCGTCGCCGCGATGCCGTCCATGCCGGGCATCTCGACGTCCATCAGGATGACGTCCGGGCGGTGTTCGCGGGCTGCCGCGGCCACCAGGTCGCCGGCCCCCACCTGGGCCACGACCGTGAGGTCGGACTCCAGCTCCAGCAGGGCCGCCAGGGCGCCGCGCACCAGGGCCTGATCGTCGGCCAGCATCACGCGGATCGTCATGCGGTCGAGGCTCTCTCCGTGACGCGATCGACCGACGGCGCATCCATCAGCGCGGTCATCGTGAGCGCGAACCCGTGCGGCTGAAGACTCTCGGTGACCAGACGGGCGCCCGCGGCGAGCGCTCGCTCCCGCAGCCCGATGATCCCGTGGCCGCTGCAGTCGCCCCCGGCGTTGCCGACCCCGTCATCGCGCACGGTGACCTCGCGATCACCGACCTCGATGGTGCACGACTGCGCACGGCTGTGCCGGATGACGTTGGTGACGCCCTCGCGCACCGTCCACGCGAAGACCTCGCGCAGGTCGGACGGGACGCCATCGGTCGCCGTCGGCAGCTCGGCACGGATCCCGGCCGCCCGCAACGCTTCCCGGGCGCGGGCCAACTCCCCCGACAGGGTGACCTCGCGGAATCCGGTGACGGTGCGGCGTACGTCGGCGAGCGCGTCGCGGGACAGGCGCTCGAGGTCGGCAACCTCGGCCTTGGCCCGCGCCGGATCGACGTCGATGAGTTTGCCGGCCAGCTCGGCCTTGACCGTGATGACGGTGAGCGAGTGGCCGAGGATGTCGTGCAGATCGCGCGCCATCCTGTTGCGCTCCTCGTCCACCGCGAGCCGGGAGTTCTCCCGGCGGCTGGCCTCGAGCTGGTGGGCGCGGCCGCCGGCGATGCGCCCGGCGAAGCAGGCGATCGTGGCGAACGTGAGCCCGATGAGTGACCCGGAGTCGAACCGCCAGCCCGGCACCTGCGTCGATGCCCAGGCGTAGCCGACCCCGATGACCACGGAGGTGAGCAGCGCCAACCGGATCGAGAAGGTCCACATCGCCGAGACCCCCACGAATACCAACGTCGCCGCCGCGCTCTGGCCGATGGCCACGATGGAGACGAGGGACAGGGCGGCCAGGGCGGCGTAGCGCGTGAGCGACCGGGGGTCGCCCACTGGCAGCTCCCGGATCGTGGAACTGCCGAAGAGCTGCCAGCGCTGTGTCCAGTGCCGCAGGTAGACCGCGGCGAAGCCGAGCACCGCCGCCGTGCCGACCCAGCCGCGTGGCTGGTTCAGCATCCGCACCGCGTCCCACACCGGGCTGACCAGCCAGAAGAGCCAGATCCCGGCCCAGAACAGCCCGATGAGAGGGGCATCCCCGTCCTCTTCGGCGCCCCACGCGCGTCGCCGCAGGGCGGCGGTCAATTGCTCACGGCGGTCCACGATGGCAGTTTCTCAGACCCGGCCGGTGTCACGACGGAACAACCAGACTGCCGAGCCACCGAGAACGGCCGCCCATCCCACGATGTTGAGCACCCACATCCACGCGCCGGACCACCCGGCGAGCCCGGCGTGGGCCATCGCGGTCACGCCGTACATCGGCGTCCACCGGGCGAAGAGGTCGAAGGCGTGACTGAAGACGGGCTGCGGGATGAAGACCCCGCCGCCGAAGGCCAGCAACGTCATCGCCATGCCCATGACCTGCATGGTGTTCTCCGACGGCAGCAGGAAGCCGACCGCCAGGCCGAACAACGCCATCAGCATCGAGCCGAGCCAACTCACCACGAACGCGAGCACCAGGTCGCCGGCCGGCGCACGGGATCCGAACGCCAGCCCCAGTCCGTAGACGACCACGAGCGGGATGACCGCGACGGCGGAGGAGACCAGCACCTTGGTGAGGATGTACGCCGGTCCCCGCAGCGGGGTGAGTCGCAGTTGCCGCGACCAACCCTGCGCCCGCTCCACGGCCACACCGGCGGACGTCGACGCATTGGCGACGAACGCGCCGTAGAGCGCCAGCGAGACCATCAGCCAGGCCGACGCGTTGCCCGAACCGGAGTTGAAGCTGTTCGCACGGAAGACGAAGAAGAAGATGACGGGGAGCACGACCGTGAAGAACATCGTGCGTTTGTTCCGCAGGATGCGCATCAGCTCGATCCGCAGCAACGTGCGGTTGAAACCGCCGTACGCCGGCGTCGACCGATCGAGTGAGATGGTCCCGGCGGCAGATCCCGGGGTGGTCGTGCTCATGCCCGTGCTCCTTCGTTCGCGTCGGAGGTCAGCGTCATGAACGCCTCCTCCAGCCCCTGTGCGGTGATCTCCAGGTCGCGCGCGCCCATGGTGTTGAGCAGCGCCCGCGCGACCGCATCGCTGTTGTGGGCGCCGATGGTCACGCTCTCGCCGCGGATGTCCAGCGCCTCGACGCCCTCGATCGCGAGCAATGCCGCGCGATCGGGACGATCCAGCGTCGCGCGGATCGTGCGGCCGCTCGCGCGCGCCTTGATCTGCGCTCCCGTGCCGTCGGCCACGACCTCGCCGTGCCGCACGAGGACGATGCGGTCGGCGTACTGGTCGGCCTCCTCCAGGTAGTGCGTCGCGAAGAGCACCGTCCGCCCCCGCCGCGCATCGCTGCGGATGGCCGCCCAGAAGTCACGCCGCCCGGTGACGTCCATCCCTGTCGTCGGTTCATCGAGCACCAGGAGTGCCGGGTCGCTCACGAGCGCCATGGCGAACCGCAGCCGCTGCTGCTCACCGCCGGAGCACTTGCCCACCCGCTGGTCCCGGATGCCCCAGATCCCGGCCCGCTCCAGACACTCCTGCACGTCACGCGTGTGCACGAACAGGCTCGCCGTGAGCTCGACCGTCTCCGCGACACTCACATCCCTCAGCAGCCCCCCGGTCTGCATGACGGCCGCGACCAGACCGCGCGAGACGGCGTCACGAGGTGCCATCCCGAGCGTCTGCACGGTCCCTTCGTCCGGCCGGCCCAACCCCAGGATCATGTCGATGGTGGTGGTCTTCCCGGCGCCGTTGGGACCGAGGAACGCGACGATCTCGCCCTGCTCGACCTGCAGGTCGATGCCACGGACGGCGTGCAGGTCGCCGAAGGACTTGTGCACCCCGTCCAACCGGATCGCGGCTCCCCCTGCGAGCCGCGTCCGGTCGGTCCCCTTCTGAGTTCTCGTCATCATGCGTTCAGCCTGTCCGCCGCGACCGTCTCGGCCATGGGGGCGCCGTCACGAGAGCGCCATGACAACTGTCACGCGGCGGCCCCGTATCCTCGTGGGCCGTGTCCCCCACCTCCGCCGATCCGCGTCCCAGCGTCCGCAGCTCCTCGCTGCGCGTCCGCATCGAGCACGCCAGCGACCCTGTGCTGCAACGGCTCTCACGTCTGCCGTCCAACACGGTCGTCATCGTGCTGCTGGTCGTGCTGGTCGCCGGGCTGGTCGTCCGCGGCTGGGTCGGCGCGATCCTCCTCGGCGTCGTCGCCCTGGCGCACGGGTGGGGCATCTACCTCGCGTGGCCACGGCTGTCCGGCCTGGAGCGCCAGATGCGCCTCGCCGTGCTGATGCTGGTCATCGCGCTCGCCGCGGTGTGCCTCATCTCCGCCGTGCGGTGAGCTCGCCGTACGATGGCTACCTGAGAACGATCCTCATCGACTCCCGCAGGAGGCCCGGGCATGACGACCACCAACTCCGGTCGCCGCGTGACACCGCAGCGCGCTGCCGTCGAGGGCGCCCTGGACCGGCTGGACGACTTCGTCTCGGCGCAGGACCTGCACGCGCAGCTGCGTGACGCGGGCGCCGGGATCGGGCTCGCCACCGTCTACCGCACCCTCCAGGCGATGACCACCGACGCCGAGGTCGACGTGCTGCGCACCAAAGACGGCGAGTCGGTCTACCGACGCTGCTCCACCGGTCATCACCACCACCTCGTATGCCGCGAGTGCGGACGCACCGTCGAGGTCGAGGGTCCTGCCGTCGAGCGATGGGCCGCGAAAGTGAGCGCCGACAACGGGTTCCGCGAGATCGAGCACACGGTGGAGATCGTCGGCGTCTGCGCCGACTGCCCCGCCTGAGCCGGCGGTCCTCACGTCAGGTGGGAGAAAGGCGCGGGGTAGATCACGCTGCCGCGCAGAGTCCGATCGTGCGCGTCGTACGTCGTGAGCAGGCGGACCTGGGCGGCCTCCGCCGGTGCCCAGCCGGGAAGCGGCAGAGTCAGTCCGTGGTCGCCAGCAAAGGTGAAACCCCTGCGCCCGTAGTACGCCGGATCGCCCTCGAGGACGATGAGCGGCTCGCGTGCCGCCTCGGCGGCGGCGACGGCGGTCTCGACGAGCGCCGTCCCGACGCCACGACGCTGGTGGCCGGGAGCGACAGCCAGCGGGGAGAGCATCACGATCGGGCGGAGTCCTGAGGCGCTGCGCACCCAACAGCCGTCGAGCATCACATGCCCGATGACCTGCGTACCCTCGATCGCCACGAACGACAGACCTGGGCGATAGCAGGCGTCGGTCCGGATGGCGCGCACCAGGTCGGGCTGCATGTCGGACTCGAACGCGGCTCGCACCACCTCGTGGATCGCGTCGAAGTCGGCGGGAAGTTCCGCGCGGATCCGCACGCCGAGCGACCCGCTCCGCCCGGTCATCGCGCGGCGTCGACCGCCCCGCCGAAGCGCCGGTCGCGGTCGACGAAGATCTGGATGGCACGCCACAGGTCGAGCCGGTCGAAGTCCGGCCAGAGGGTGTCGAGGAAGACCAACTCGGCGTACGCCGACTGCCACAGCAGGAAGTTGCTCGTGCGCTGCTCGCCCGAGGAGCGCACGAAGAGGTCGACGTCCGGCATGTCGGGCCAGTCCAGGTTGCGGGCGATGGTGCGCTCGTCGATGCTCGACGCCTTCAACTTCCCCGCCTGCACCTGCTCCGCGATCCGCCGGGTGGCCGCGGCGATCTCCGCGCGGCCGCCGTAGTTGACGCACATCTGCAGGGTCATCACGGTGTTGCCCGCGGTCATCTCCTCCGCGCGCTGCAACTCCTTGATCACCGAGCGCCACAGTCGCGGCCGCTGACCGGACCACCGGCACCGGACCCCCCATGAGTGCAGCAGGTCGACCCGGCGACGGATGACGTCCCGGTTGAAGCCCATCAGGAAGCGCACCTCGTCCGGCGAACGACGCCAGTTCTCGGTGCTGAACATGTACGCCGACAGATTCGGCACCCCCGCCTCGATGGCGCCGGCGATGACGTCGATCAGCTGCGCCTCCCCCGCCTCGTGGCCCTTGGTGCGCGGCAGCCCGCGGGCGTTCGCCCACCGGCCGTTGCCGTCCATCACCATCGCGATGTGTTGCGGGACAAGGCCCTTGGGGATCGCGGGCGGTTGGGCGCCGCTCGCGTGTGGCGGGGGCGGGACGGGTGTCGTCACGGCAGCGCGACCCCGACCGCAGGCGGCACCGGCGACGCGACGTACACCGGGTGGTCGACCAGGCGCAGCGAGCGCACCCCACGCTCCAGGTGCCACTGCAGGTAGGCCGCGACCAGCCCGTCCGCCTCGCGCCGGGCGCGTTCATCGGAGCGCTCGGCCTGCTCCCAGTCCCCCGACAGCAGCGCGGCGAGCAGCTCGAAGGTGCGCGGGTCGGGCGCGGACGAGCCCGGCGTACGGCACGAATAACACACGGCCCCACCGGCGGCCAGGTTGAACGCCCGGTGCGGCCCGGCGGCCCCGCAGCCCGCGCAGTTGACGAAGGTGGGCGCCCACCCGGCGATCGAGACCGCGCGCAGAAGGTAGGAGTCGAGGACGAGATCGATCGGGTGCGTGCGGCCGGCGAGGGCCGCGAGGCCGCCCGCGAGCAGGTTGAACTGCTGGACCACCGGCTCGTGCTCCTCGCTCAACCGGTCGGCGGTCTCCAGCATCGCGGTCGCCGCCGTGAATGCCGGATAGTCGCGCGAGATGTGGTCGCCGTACGGCGCAATCATCTCGGCCTGCGTGACCGTGTCGAGCGAACGCCCCTCGTAGCACTGCAGCTCCACGACCATGCCCGGCTCCAGTCGGGCGCCGAAACGTGATTTGGTACGCCGCACGCCCTTGGCCACCGCGCGCACCTTGCCCCGCCCGCGGGTCAACATCGTCACGATCCGGTCGGTCTCCCCCAGCTTGTGGGTGCGCACGACGATCGCGACGTCCTTGTAGGTGGGCATGGTGACTTCATTGTCCCTGATGACCCCGTCAGGCGACGGTGGACACGCGCCTACCCTGAGCGGATGCCGCAACAGACCTATGACGTCGTGATCGTCGGTGGTGGCCACAACGGGCTCACCGCCGCCGCCTATCTCTCCCGGGCGGGCCTGTCGGTGCTGCTGCTCGAACGATCGGGTCACCTGGGCGGTGCGTCGGTGTCCGCGGAGGCATTCCCGGGGATGGGCGCGCGGCTCAGCCGCTACTCCTACCTGGTGAGTCTGCTGCCCCGGCAGATCATCGACGACCTCGGGCTGCGGATCACGCTGCGCCGCCGGCGGTACTCCTCCTACACACCGCAGCCCGGCACCGAGCGCGGCCTGCTGATCGACCACGGCGACCCGCAGGCCACCCGCGCGTCGTTCGAGGGGCTCGGCGCAGGCGCGGACATCGAGGGCTGGGACCGGTTGTATGCGCGCACCTCCCGCCTCGCACAGGCTCTCTGGCCGACCGTGACCGGGCCGCTCCCCCGCCGGCGGGACGTCGACGCGCTGGTCGGCGACTCCTCGATCACCCGCGACTTCCTGGAGCGACCGCTCGGTGAGGTCATCGAGACATCGGTGGCCGACGACCTGGTCCGGGGCGTGGTGCTCACGGACGGTCTCATCTCGACGTACGCCTCGGCCCACGACGTGGACCTGCAGCAGAACGTCTGCTTCCTCTACCACGTAATCGGCGGCGGCACCGGGGACTGGGATGTGCCCGTCGGTGGCATGGGCGCGGTCAGCGGCGCGCTCGAGGAGGCCGCACATCGTGGTGGCGCGCAGCTGTGCACAGACTCCGAGGTGACCTCGCTGGGCGACGGGTCGGTCACCTGGCGCAATGCCGCCGGCGACGAGTCCTCGGCTGCCGCGCGCCAGGTGCTCTGGGCGGCCGCACCGGGAGTGCTGGACCGGGTGATGGGCAACGAGCCCGAGCAGCGCGCCGAGGGCGCCCAGGTGAAGGTGAACCTACTGCTCTCCCGTCTGCCGCGGCTGCGGGACGCGACCGTGCCCTCGGACGCCGCCTTCGGCGGCACCTTCCACATCAACGAGACCTACACCCAGCTCGAAACCGCCTACCGCGCAGCGCTCTCGGGTGCTCTGCCGCAACCGGTGCCGGCCGAGATCTACTGCCACTCGATCACCGATCCGAGCATCCTGTCGCCCCAGCTGCAGGAATCAGGAGCGCACACCCTCACCGTCTTCGCGCTGCAGACCCCCGACCGGCTGCTCGACGGAGCCGACCTCGACACCGCGCGCACGACGTACGAGCGGGCCGTGCTCGATTCGCTCTCCAGCGTGCTCGCCGAACCGGTCGAGGACGTCGTGCTGACGATGCCCGACGGCCGGCCGTGCATCGAGACCAAGACCACCCGCGATCTGCAGGACGCCCTGGCCATGCCCGGCGGCAACATCTTCCACGGACCGCTGTCGTGGCCGTTCGCGGAGGACGACGAGGCGTTGACGGGCGCCGCGGCCCGGTGGGGTGTGACGTCGGCGTACGACGGGGTGCTGCTCGCCGGCGCCGGATCGCGCCGCGGTGGAGGGGTCAGCGGCCTCGGCGGCTACCACGCGGCCCGCGCGATTCTGGAGGCTCGCGCCGACTGAGCTAACCCCCGCACGTCACGCTGCTGGATGCTGGCCGGGCTGGTTGGGCATGAGTCCGGGGGTGAGGTCCCATGTGACACCGGCAGGTGTGACGGTGGCGGTGAGCAGGTCGCGGTGCACGATCGTGTGATGCCGGGCGCAAAGGAGTGCGGCGTTGGTCAGCGTTGTCTTTCCACCGGCCCACCACGGGATGACGTGGTGGGCATCGCACCAGTCGGGTGGTCGGTCGCAGCCGGGGAAGGTGCAGCCCTGATCTCGGTGGACGACCGCTGTCCGCAACCCTCCGGTGAAGAGGCGTTTGGCGCGCCCGACATCCAAGGGTTCGGAGTCACCCCCCAGGACTGCTGGGATCAGGTCCGCGTCGCAGGCGAGTCGGCGCAGGGTGCCGGCGTCGAGGTGGTCCCCGTCGGTGGTGCGTCCGATGCCCGGCAGATATGTCGGTGCCAATCCAGTTTCGGCTGAACTCGATTGGCCTATCACGCCTTTGCCGCGGAGACCTTCGTGCAGGGTCTGGTAGTCCAGGGTGACCAGGATCTTGGCGGTGCCGCCGAAATCCCCGACCGGTCGCGGCGCGGTGCCGTCCAGGACGCCAGCTGAGGTCTCGACCAGCCGCACCAGAGCGTCGGCGCGCCGTTTGGCGGGGGTGCGGGTGTCGCGCTCCGGGTCCGAACCGGTGGTTTCCAGGAACGGCTGGTCAGCGGAAGCAACGTCGCCACCGGACTGTCGTGCGGGTGCGGGCGCGGACAGGGCTTGCAGGGCGTGTTTGACGATCGTGGCGTGCCCGGCGGACAGCTCAGCCTCGAACCGGGTGAGCCCACCCGGTAGGTCGTACCAACGCACCGATTCGCACCCCTGCTGGATCTCTTCGTCCCGGACCAGTTGCTCGGGGGCGTACTGGCCCACGATCCTGGTCGACAACTCCCGTAAGGCCCGCGGTCCGTACGCCGACAGGGACAGGTACCGCCCCAGCAGTTCGTCCCGGTCCACGGTGGGCAACTGGCGGCCGATCCTCGGCACCTCCCGCAACGCGACGGCGGCAACCGGCACGCTCGTCGTACCCGCGGCAAGCGCATCGACCACCACGGTGTTGCGAGGGTCAGCACACTCGCCCCCCACCGACCCCACCCGGCGTACGACGGTCGGGTCGGACCCGGCCGCCTGCCGGGCCACCCACGCCGGTGCACCCGTGGCGGTGGAGTTCGCCACCGTCCCGCGACCCAGAGCGTCCGTGGTCGCCAACGCCGCCACGTTTTCCGCACGCGACGAGACCCGCAACATGCCCCCGACGACCTCCCCTAGGTCCGCCTCGCCTAGTTGACACAACGCGCCCGGCCAGTCGTCCAAGCACGTCGCGAACTCCCGCAGCAGACCCAACAGCCGGGACCCCGTACCCGGCGCAGCGGGGCGAAGCGTGTCGGTCGTCGACTGCCCCATGGCCCCTCCTAGGGCTGTTGGATCGGTGCCTTACCTCTACCCTGAATCATACGCTTGTTCGATAGAATTGACTAGAGCATAACGCGTGAAAGTTGCTGCGAATGTTGATGATTCGGACAATGGTTGTGCACATCCCCCGCATCTAGGTGGGAGTATTCGGGGTTGTCCACACCCGGCCCGGACAGGCCGGCACTCACCCCGGGGCGCGTCTAGACGAATGCCGAGAGACCGGTGCACGCGCGGCCGACGATGAGGTTGTTCATCTGACTGGTGCCCTCGTAGGAGTAGAGCGCCTCGGCGTCGGCGAAGTAGCGCACCGCGTCGTTCTCCAGCAGGATCCCGTTGCCGCCGAGGATCTCGCGCGACCGGGCGACGACCTCGCGGGCGCGAGTGGTCGTGAACGACTTGCACATCGCGGCCTGCTCGTCGTGGAAGACGCCCGCGTCCTGCAGCTGCGCGACCCGCACGGCCATCCCGAGGCTGGCGGTGATGTCGGCCGCCGACCGGGCGATCAGGTCGGAGATGAGCTGGAAGGAGCCGATCGGCTTGCCGAACTGGATTCGCTCCTGGGAGTAGGCCACGGCCCGCTCAAAGGCGCCCATCATCAGCCCGACCGCGCTCCACGCGACTCCCCCGCGGGTCAGCCGCAGCACCTTGGCGGTGTCGGCGAAGGAGTCGGCGTGCTCGAGCTTGTTGGCCGCCGGCACCCGGCACTCCTCGAACGTCAGATCCGCGTTCTGCACGGCGCGCAAGGCGTACTTGCCCTCGATCTTGCTCGCCGAGAAACCCTCGAACTCCTTCTCGACCAGGAAACCCTTGACCTGATCGTCGGCCTCGTCCTTGGCGTAGACGACGATCACGTCGGCGAAGGTGCCGTTGCCGATCCAGCGCTTGCCGCCGTTGATGATCCAGTCGTCGCCGTCGCGGCGCGCGGTGGTCTCGAGGCCACCGGACACGTCCGATCCACCGTGCGGCTCCGACAGCGCGAACGCGCCGACCTTCTCCATCCGCCGCATCGCGGGCAGCCACCGGGCCTTCTGCTCATCGGAGCCCAGGATGGAGATGCTGCCCATCGCCAGCCCGCTGTGTACGCCGAACATCGTCCCGGTGGACGGGTCGACCCGCGCGAACTCCATCCCGAGCCACCCGGTGAGCACCTTGCTCAGTGCGGGCCGGTCCTCGAAGTCGTAGCCGAGTCCCACGATGTCGAGCTCGGCGAGCCGGGGCAGCAGGTGCCGCGGCGACTCGGCAGCCTCCCAGAACTCGTTGGCGCGCGGGCGCACCTCAGCCTCGAGGAAGGTGCGCACCCGGCGTACGACGTCGTTCTCCCGCTCGGTCAGCAACCCCTGGTAGCCGTAGAGATCCGCCGCCAGGAAGTCCTCACGCAGCGGCCCGACTGGCTCGTGCTCGTGCTCGCTCATGCGTCGTCTCCCTGGTAGATCAACATCGCCGGACCTCGTGCCCGGCGGCGTCAGCTTGACGGACGGGGGCGCTCAGGACCGTGACCAACCCTGCGTGCCGCCGAGGATCTCCTCGTTGTGCTGTCCCAGGGTGGGTGCGGGCCGGGTCACGGCCGCCGGGGTGCGGCTGAAACGGACCGGGATGCCGATCGAGCGGTAGCGGCCCTCGGTGGGGTGCTCGGAGACGTCGAGCAGGTGCCCCTCGCGGATGTACTCCGACTCGGTGGCGTCCTCGATCTCCAGCACCGGCGCCATGGGGATGCTGTGCTCGGCGCACAGGATCTCCCACTCGGCCGTGGTGCGCTCCAGCGCGATGCGTCCGAGCTCGGCGTACAGCACGGACATGTCCTCGCGCACCTTCGCCCAGGAGACGAAGCGCGGGTCCTCGTTGAGGTCGCCGTGCCCCGACGCGACGAAGAAGTCGCGGACGTTCTTCTCGCTGTACGGCAGGATGCACGCCCAGCCGTCCTTGGTCTCGACTGCTGCGTGACCCGTGCCGAGAGAGCGGTAGAAGCCGGTCGGCCCGATCGGCGGCTCGAACGTGTGCCCGCCCAGATGCTCGACCAGGTTGAAGGCCAGCATCGTGTCGGTCATCGGGATGTCCACGTGCTGCCCGAGACCGGTCGCACGTTGGCTGATGACCGCCGCCAGCACGGAGTAGACGATGGTGAGGGCGCACACCTTGTCGGCCAGGATCGTCGGCACGTAGTTGGCGGTGCCGGTCGCGCGCAGCATCAGGTCGGTGAGGCCGCTCGCGGCCTGCACGATCTCGTCGTACGCCGCCCGGTCGGCCAGCGGCGAATCCGAGCGGAAGCCCTGGGCGCTGCAGTAGATGAGCGCCGGATAGCGCTCCGCGAGGCCGGCGTAGTCGAATCCGAGCCGGGCCAGCGCGCCCGGGCGCATGTTGGTGACCAGGACATCGGTGTCCTGCAGCAGGGCATGCAGGGCGGCCTGGCCCTCGTCGGACTTGAGGTCGAGGACGACGCTGCGCTTGTTGCGGTTGACGTTCAGTGCGAGCGCGCCCATCTGCGGATGCCGGCTCGGCACCGAGATGCGGGCGAGGTCGCCGTGCGGCGACTCCACCTTGATGACGTCGGCGCCCAGGTCGCCGAGGATCTGGCAGGCGTACGGGCCCATCACGACGGTCGACAGGTCGATCACCCGCACCCCGGCGAGGGGTCCCGGGTGGGCGCCGGTCGGGGTCGCAGGGGCGGTGAACTCAGGTGCTTCGGACATTTCTATAGCCTAACTATGCTCTCGCGATAGGACGAACCCGCGAAGGGTGACTCTGCACACCCCTGGCGCCGTATCGAACATACGTCTAGTGTGGTGATCATGACCTTCGCGCTCCAAGGATCGCTGCTGGACCAGGTCGACGACGTGGGGCTGCGCCCGCTCGGCGCCGGCGTGCGCCGGACGCCACTGTCGCGGGGTGCCTGGATCGATGTGCGGCCGGGGTGGCTGACGGGCGCCGACGAGCTGTTCGCGCGCCTCAGCCTCGGTGGTCCGGCCGGGGTGGACTGGCGCAGCGAACGGCGCGTGATGTGGGACCGGGAGGTCGCCACTCCCCGCCTGTTGCGGTTCTACGGCGAGAGCGAGTCGTGGCCCGATCCGATACTGCCGCAGGCACGTTCGATGCTGTCCGCGCACTATCGCGACGAGCTCGGGGAGCCGTTCACCACGGCCGGCATGTGCCTCTACCGGGACGGCCGGGATTCGGTCACCTGGCATGGCGACCGCGAAGGGCGCGCGTCGAGCCAGGACACCATGGTCGCCATCGTGTCGATCGGCGCGCCGCGGGCCCTGATGCTGCGCCCGGTGGGTGGCGGCGCGGGGCAGACGGTGCGGCATGTGCTCGGCCACGGGGACCTGCTGGTGATGGGCGGCTCGTGCCAGCGCACCTGGGAGCACGCCGTACCCAAGACCGCCGTACCCGTCGGACCGCGCATCAGCATCCAGTTCCGCCCGCATGGCATCCGCTGACCTCACCGGTTCAACGCTCCCGCATCGGCAGGACGGCCGGGCCGTGGATGACCAGCGACCGGCGGTACTTCACCGGGCTGTCCGCGCGTCGCAGCTGCGGGAGCCGACGGGCGAGCGCGCCGAAGACGACCTCCAGCTCGAGGCGGGCCAGCGGCGCGCCCAGGCAGTAGTGGATGCCGCCGGAGAACGCCAGGTGCTCGGCGGCATTGGCCCGGGTGATGTCGAAGGTGTCCGGGCGCTCGAACACGTTCGGATCGCGGTTGGCTCCCCCGATCCGCAGCTGCACCAGCTCGTCCCGTCCGATCGGGGTGTCACGGACGACGGTGTCGTCGAACGAGACGCGTGACGTGCCCTGCACCGGCGCGTCGTAGCGCAGCACCTCCTCGACCGCCGCCGCCGCGAGCCCGGGGTCGGCGACCAGTCGCTCCCACTGCTCCCGATGCTCCATGAGGGCCAGCACCCCGTTGCCGATCGCGTTGACGGTGGTCTCGAAGCCCGCCACCAGCAGCAGTGTGCACAGCGGCACCATCTCCTCGGGGGTGATCGACTCACCTTCCGCCGCCACCAGGTAGGAGATGACATCGTCCTGCGGTTCACGACGACGCAGCTCGAAGAGTCGCGAGAAGACAGTCGACAACGCCGCGCTCGCCTCCATGAGCCGGGCAGCGTGCCGCAGCGACGTCACGCCGGAGAGTGCCGTGCCGATCGCCGCGCCGTACGTCGCGAAGCCGTCGGTCTCCGCGTCGGGGATGCCCATCATCCGGCTGATCACCGCGATGGGCAGCGGCGACGCGAACCCGGAGACCAGGTCGACACTCCCCCGCCGCTCCACGTCGTCCAGCAGGTCGCCGACCGTCTGCTCGATGAGACCGCGATATCCGCGCATCTGCCGTGGCCCGAACGCGGGAGCCACCAGCCGCCGCAGCCGGGTGTGGTCCGGCGGGTTGTAGCCGAGGAACGACAGATCGCCCTCCTCATCGGGTGCGGACGGCTCGCTCTCCGGTCGGGGGCCGAAGCGGCGGCTGCGCAGGATCTCGTTGCAGATGGCGTGGTCGACGGTCGTGGGATGCCCGAACCTGTTACGGACGAACGGTCCTTGCGACCGCACCACCTCGTAGTTGGGGTACGGGTCGCGCAGCCGACGGCCGTAGGCGAGCTGGGACAGGGGCTCCCGGCGTACGAAGGCTTGGTACGCGCGGGCTCCCTTGTCGGCGTAGAGGCTCGTCGCGAATCTCACGGTCTGCTTCAGCTGTGTCGTGTCGGCCATGCCCACCACTCCGCCTCGTCGTGCTGCCTACGCGTGCCCGCTCAATCGTCGAGCGCCGCCTCGATGGCTTCGGCCATCTCCGTCACCTGGTCATCGGTCATGATCAGCGCCGGTGAGATCTGGATGCCGCCTGCACCGACCGCCCGGGTCGACACCCCGCGCAGCCGCAGCGCCTTCGCCAGCGACATCGCCTTCGAGACGTCCACGAGCTGCACCGCCGCCAGCGCGCCTGTGCCGCAACGCACTTCGGCCACAGCATCGTGCTTCGCCAGCGGGCTCAACTGCTCGGCGAGGGTGTCCTGGAGCCGCAGGGCCTCGTCGAGCAGACCTTCGTGCTCGATGATGTCGAGGTTGACCAGGGCGACGGCGGCCGCGACGGCGTGCCCGGAGTAGGTGTAGCCGTGCCGCAGCCAGCGACCCGCGTCGGTCTCGAAGAAGGGTGCCGCGACCTTCGGCGCCACGAAGACCGCGCCCATCGGGACGTACCCGGAGGTGAGGCCCTTGGCGGTGGTCACGAAGTCCGGTTCGAGGCCGAAACGCGAGGAGGCGAACCACGATCCGCCGATCCGACCGAATCCGGTCACCACCTCGTCGGCCACGAAGAGCACGTCGTTCTCGCCGCAGATCTTGCGCACCGCGAGCAGGTAGTCCTCGGGCGGCGGATAGACCCCACCCGCACCCATCACCGGCTCGCAGAAGAACGCCGCGACGTTCTGCGGCCCGAGGCGCTCGATCGTGGCACGCAGGTCCTCCGGGTCGTCCCAGGAGACGTGCGCCTGGTCGGCGATCAACTCCCCGTAGCCGTCGTGGTTGCCCGGAATGCCGGCGAGCGACGTACCGGCGTAATGCATGCCGTGGTAAGCCTTCTCGCGGCCGATGAGGATGCGGCGGGTCGGCTCGCCCCGCTCGACCCAGTAGCGGCGGGCGATCTTGGCGGCGGTCTCCACCGAGTCCGATCCTCCCGAGGTGAAGAAGACCTTTGAACCGGGCACGGGAGCGATCCCGGCCAGTCGCTCGGCCAGCCGCACCGTGACGTCCGTGGTGAAGTCGCCGAAGGTCGAGTACGCCGCGATGGCGCGCATCTGCTCAGCAGCGGCATCCGCGAGCTCAGTGCGTCCGTGCCCGACGTTGGCGAACCACAGGCCCGCGGTGGCGTCGAGATAGCGCTGCCCGTAATCGTCGAAGACGTAGGCGCCCTCACCGCGGGTGATGACGAACTCACCGTCGCGCTCGACCGCACCCATGTCGCTGAACGGATGCCACAACGCGCCCATCGACGCCTCCCCACAAGTCCCGGCGCGGCGTGTCCGCGCGAGCACGAACCTAGCCTGCACCCGATTTCGGACATGCACGTCGGGGCGTGGGCGCCCCGGCGTGCATGTCCAAAAGACTCAGACCAGCGCGGACTCCCGCTCGGCGCGGTTCACCGCCGACAGGATCGCGGTCATCGAGGCGCGCACGATCGAGCTGTGCACCCCGACGCCCCAGATGACCCGGTCGCCGATGGCGCACTCGAGGTACGCCGCGGCCCGCGCGTCACCGCCGGCGGTCATCGCGTGCTCGGCGTAGTCGAGGACTCGGACATCGGAGCCCACCTTCGCCAAGGCGTCGACGAACGCCGCGATCGGCCCGTTGCCCCAGCCCTCGACGGTGACCGGCTCGGAGCGGTCGGTCAGCTGCACCACGACGTGGTCCTGCCCGCCGACGCTGTCCACCTGATATCCGATCGGCGCGAAGCGACCCCACGCACTCTCGCCCTCGCCGGTGCCCGGCAGGTACTCGTCGCTGAAGAGCTGCCACAGCTGTGCGGAGCTGACCTCGCCGCCCTCGGTGTCCGTGCGGCGCTGCACCACCCCGCTGAACTCGATCTGCAGGCGCTTGGGCAGGTCCAGACCGTGCTCGGCCTTGAGGATGTATGCCGAACCGCCCTTGCCCGACTGGGAATTCACACGTACGACGGCCTCGTACGTGCGGCCGATGTCGTGCGGGTCGATGGGCAGGTAGGGCACTCCCCAGATGATGTCGTCGACCCCCTTGCCGGCCGCGGCGGCGTCCTTCTCCATGAACTCCAAGCCCTTCTTGATCGCGTCCTGGTGCGATCCGGAGAAGGCGGTGTAGACGAGGTCGCCGCCCCAGGGGTGACGTTCGTCGACGTCCAACTGGTTGCAGTGCTCCACGGTGCGGCGGATGTCGTCCATGTCGGAGAAGTCGATCTGCGGGTCGACGCCCTGGCTGAAGAGGTTCATGCCCAGCGTCACCAGGCAGACGTTGCCGGTGCGCTCGCCGTTGCCGAAGAGGCAGCCCTCGATGCGGTCCGCACCGGCCAGGTAGCCCAGCTCGGCGGCCGCGACGCCCTCACCGCGGTCGTTGTGCGGGTGCAGCGACAGCATCACGCTCTCGCGGCGGTTGATCCGACGCGACATCCACTCGATCGAGTCGGCGTACACGTTGGGCGTGGCCATCTCCACCGTCGCCGGCAGGTTGATGATCATCTTGTGGTCCGGCGTCGGGTCGATGACGTCGATGACCTCGTTGCAGATGCGCAGGGCGAACTCCAGCTCGGTGCCCGTGTAGGACTCCGGGGAGTACTCGTAGTAGACGTCGGTGTCGGCGACCGTCTCCTCCAGCTTCCGGCACAGTCGCGCGCCCTGCAGCGCGATGTCGACGATGCCGTCCTGGTCCATCCCGAAGACCACCCGTCGCTGCAGCACGGAGGTGGAGTTGTAGAAGTGCACGATGGCCGTCTTGGATCCGCGGATGGCGTCGAAGGTGCGCTCCACCAACGCATCCCGGCACTGCGTCAGCACCTGGATGGTCACATCGTCCGGGATGTGCCCGCCGTCGATCAACTCACGGACGAAGTCGAAGTCGGTCTGGCTCGCGCTCGGGAAGCCGACCTCGATCTCCTTGTAGCCCATCTTCACCAGGAGCTTGAACATCCGCATCTTGCGCTCGGCGTTCATAGGATCGATCAGCGCCTGATTGCCGTCGCGCAGGTCGACCGCGCACCAGCGCGGGGCCTTGGTGATCGTCTTGTCCGGCCAGGTGCGGTCGGGCAGGTCGACGGCGATCTGCTGGTCGAAGGGTGCGTACTTGGTCGTCGGCATCCCCGAGGGCTGCTGGGGGTGGATCATGGACTCGCCTTTGGTTGCGGTTGGGCTTCGGCCCGGGCAGCACGACCTCCGCGGCGAGGAAGGCCGAAAGTCAGGCCCCGCCGCGGCAGCGAAGAAGGAGTCCGTATGCCGCACGCACGTCCGCCACTGTAGGCGCCGCTCCGCAACGACGTCCACAGGGTGGGAATCGAGTCCACATTCCGGGACGCGTGGCGGCGCAGGCTGTGAAGACCCGTCGCCGTCGAGCTCCGCTCACACCCGTCATTGCGGGCGTGCGCACAGGCACGGCACAGGAAATCGCTCCCTGCACCCAGGGTGTCTTCCTACGTTCGCGACAGGCGGATATTCCAGCGGGAAGAGGACGACATGACGCGGCAACGACTGGTCCGGCAAGTGATGGCGTGCGCGGTGGCCGTGGCATTCGCCACCGTGCTCGCGTGCTGCTCCACCGGCGGCGCACCGACGACGACGGCGGCGACCAGCGGCTCGACATCGGGCTCGGGTTCGGGCTCGACCTCGGGCAAGCCGAACGTCGTCTTCGTGCTCACCGACGATCTGTCGATGAACCTGATCAGTCACATGCCGCAGGTGCAGGCTCTGCAGAAGGCCGGCACGACGATGTCGAACTACCGGGTCGTCGATTCGTTGTGCTGCCCGTCGCGGTCGGCGATCTTCACCGGCGAATACCCGCACAACGACGGGGTGTTCACCAACTCCGGGAGCGACGGCGGGTACGACGCGTACAACAAGAACGGTGACGCGCAGAAGAGCTATGCGCTGTCGATGCAGAAAGCGGGGTACGCGACCGGGTTCATGGGCAAGTACCTGAACGGCTACCAGCCCACTGATCCGAAGCCCGCGGGATGGGACGAGTGGGACGTCGCCGGAAACGGATACCCCGAGTTCAATTACACGCTGAACGAGAACGGCAAGCAGGTGAAGTACGGGCACTCGGCCAACGACTACATGGTGGATGTGCTGTCGGGAAAGGCTGATTCGTTCGTCAGCACCTCGGCGAGCAGCGGGAAGCCGTTCATGCTCCAGGTCGCGACCTTCGCCCCGCATGCGCCGTACACCCCAGCACCGCGGTACGCCTCCGCCGCCCAGGGCATGTCGTACCCGAAGACTCCGGCGTACGACGCACTGCCGAGCAATCCACCGTCCTGGCTCAAGGGCCGTCCGACCCTGAAGGCGGGGCAGGAGAAGAAGCTTCTCAACGGCTACCGCAAACGTGTCGAGGCCGACCTCGCCGTGAACGACCTGATCGGCAACCTCCGGAAGACGCTGCAGGCCAAGGGCATCGCCAACAACACGTACATCGTCTTCAGCTCCGACAACGGCTACCACATGGGCGAATACCGTTTAACCGCAGGCAAACAGACGGCGTTCGACACCGACATCCACGTGCCGATGATCGTGTCGGGTCCGGGGGTGCCGGCCGACCGCACCGTCACCCAGCCGATGTCCAACGTCGACCTCGCCCCGACGTTCGAGTCGTTGGGCGGCGCGACCGTCCCGTCCACGGTGGACGGGGTCAGCATGGTCGACGCGTGGCACGGCAAGCCCCCGGCCAACGCGCCACAGGCGGTGCTCATCGAGCATCACGGGCCGGACAACACCCCCGGCGATCCCGACCGGCAGGGAAAGAAGGCGGCCGACCCACCGTCGTACGAGGCGGTGCGGACACCGGACGCGCTCTATGTGCGGTACGCGAGCGGCGAGGAGGAGTTCTACGACACCACGAAGGATCCGTACGAGCTGCACAACCTGGGCTCGAAGGCGGTCCCCGCCAGCCTGCGAACGGCTCTGAGCGCGCTGGAGAAATGCAAGGGCGCCGCCGCCTGCCAGGCTGCCGCCAGGGTCTGAGCGCCGGCCGTCGCTCGTGCTGCCCGGTCGCGAGGGGCTGTCGGTGGTGGGTGGTTGTATGGGTACATTAGTTCGACACGGGGTCTCGTCGCTGTCAGTGACAGCGCGGACAGCCCTGTGCGTGATCGTGATTCGCGTACGGATCCGTTGACCCAGGTCGGGGTGATCTGTGGTCGGTTGAACGCCGCGCACGCCGACCTGATCGACCTGGTGACCCGCCTGGTACGGGAGGGTTCGTGGGCGATCAGCGGGATCCGGTCCCCCGAACACTGGCTGACCTGCTTCGCCGGCGTCTCCCCCGCCACGGCCCGGGACCTGGTCCGCATTGCCACCCGCTCTGGTGAGTTGCCGGCGCTGTCCCGGGAGGTGCACTCCGGGCGGCTCTCGTTGGGGCAGGCCGCGGTCGTCGCCGCGCACACCCCGACCGGGTACGACGAGTCAGTGGTGCAGTTGGCGGTGCACGCGACCGTCCCGCAGTTGCGCCGCGCCTTGGTCAAATACGACTTCACCCAGCAGCCCGACACCCCCGACACTCCACCGGAGCCGCCGGACGCGTTCTGTGTCGCCGCGCAACCCGCGGAACTGGCGATGTGGTTCGAACGCGACCGGTTCCACCTGACCTACACCGCACCCGCCGACATCGGCGCCCTGGTCCACCAAGCCCTCACCGAAGCCACAGACGCCCTCTTCCTCGCCACCACCACCGGTGCCAGCAGCAAGGACGAGGGGCGGCGGGTGCGGATGGCCGACGCCATGGAACAACTCGCCACCCGCTCCCTGCAGATCGGCACCACCGACATCGCCGGACGCGGCGACAAATTCCGGATCTACCTGCACCTGGACACCACCGGACACGGCTGGCTCACCAAACGCGGCGCCCTACCACCGCACCTGCTGCGCAAATGGACCTGCGACGGCACGCTCCAGCCCGTCTGGGAAACCGACGGGTCCCCAGTGAACGTGGGACGTGCCCAACGCATCGTGCCCCACCGCACCCGCCGCCTGATCGAAGACCGCGACCGCGGCTGCGCCTACCCCGGCTGCCTGACCATCCACCACCTGGAATGCCACCACGTGACACATTGGGCCGACGGCGGACCCACGGATATGACCAACCTGATCAGCCTGTGCCCCCACCACCACGACCGCCACCACACCGGCGACTTCACCATCCACCCCGATGCGGGCGCACCCGGACGATTCCGATTCGCCACCCGCCACGGCCACCCCATCGAACCCCTCGCCGCACCTCCCCCACCCAGCATCACACCCCCCGATCAACCGGAACCACCGCGCTACACCGGGCCCACCAACGAGATCCTCCACCTGGACCAAGTCCGCTTCCACCGCCGCATCCGGAGGGCGGAAGGATCGAGGACCGGCGAAGACGGCGAACCGCCCGCATGATGCGAACCCCGCGCATCTGTCGAAGTGGTCCCACCCGCCGGGCTCCCCAGCCGCGGGTTTGAACGAGACAAGAGTGAGACGTCGCTGAGCGCGCAGATCGTCCTGGCACTCGCTCATGCGGCCACGGCTCTTGGCGGTTTGGACAAGACGCTGACGCGGGCGTGCTGGGCGAGCATCCTGGCGACTCCTGATGCGGCTGGATCTGCGGCTCTGACAAGCGCTGACACGAATGAAGCGACTCATCACAACGGAGGGCTCACCATGACCGACAACCTGTCGCCCGCGTTGGCCGGGACCGAGCACCACACGGCTGCCGTCGCCGGAACCGAGATTCACTACGTCACCGCCGGCACCAACGGCGAGCCGATTCTGCTCGTGCACGGCTTCCCGGAAACGTGGTGGGCGTTCCACAAGCTGCTGCCCTTGCTGGCGACCGATCACCGCGTCATCGCTGTCGACCTACCGGGGGTCGGCGACTCCGCGGCCGACGACTCCGACTTCGGAAGCGCGCTGGCGGCAAAGGCTCTGCACGAGCTGATCGCTCAACTCGGCTGGGGCCCGGTGCATCTCACCGGCCAGGACATCGCCGGAAACACCGTCTTCCGTCTCGCGGCCACCTACCCCGACGATGTCCTCAGTCTGACCGCCATCGAGACGGGACTCAGCGGCTTCGGGTGGGAACGCTTCGCCGACGTCGCCCACGGCGGCGCCTGGCACGTCGGGGCTCTGGCCACCCCCGGCATCGCCGAATTCGTCTTCACCGGCCGATTCCGTGACTATGCCGCCCGGCTCTGGTATCCGCACCTCACGCTGGTGCCCGGCGCCGTCACCGACTCCGACCTCGACGAATTCGCCCGCACGTACGAGCGGCCCAATGCCTGGCGCGGCACCCACGGGCTCTACGCCTCGGCGCTCGCCGAGGGCGAGGACATCAAGGCCCTGGCCGAGAGCCACTCTCTCCGAGTCCCGGTGCTGGCAGTAGGCGCCATGAGCCACCCGTCCACCGCCGAGACGATGCAGCGAGCCGTGTCGACCGACGTCACCGTCGTCCACCTCGAATCAGTCGGTCACCACCCGGCTCTGGAAGCGCCTGAAGCACTGGCCAACGCCCTCGAAGCATTCATCGCGGATATCCGATCCTCGAGTTCGACGCCAGACGCGATGTGAGCGCACGGCCGGTCGCCCGGCCGCACGAGCCGTTCACATCACGCCGGCGGCGCAGGCCCGAGGTGCACCGTCGTGAAGGACGCGCTCAGTCGAACGCCGTCACGCCAGTCGCCGTCGGCACCAGCATCATCCCCGGCAGGGCGCTCGGCGATTCGAAGACCGGGACGTCGGAGCCGACTGCGGCCGATCCGACCTTCGTCCCCGTCGCGGGGTCGTAGCCGGTCACGGTGTCGTTGCCGGAGTCCAGTGCCCAGACCGTCCCCGCTAGCACGACCGGCGAGCCGTCCGCCCCGGACAGCATCCGACCCCGCACGCGATGGGCGACGTCGACGACCTGGACACCACCGCCGCGACACGGCACGAACAGCTTCTGGGTGTGCGCGTCGTACGCCGGGCCACCGTCAGGATCGCTGCCGCACAGGTGTGGAATCTGAGCGACCTGCGCGAGGTCACTCGCGCGCAGCAGGAAACCGATGTCGGTCTTTCCGACCGCGAACACCAAACCCCCTGGAAGGAGCACCGGGTTAGCCGTCGACAGGTCCTCGTCACCGCCCGCCACGCGGTCCTTGTACGACGCGAGGGGCTTGAGCGCGGCGTCCAACTCGATGACGCTCTCGGTGTACTTCTTCGGGTCCGGGCCGCCCTGCGGCGGATCCGGGTTGGCATTTCCGGAAGTCACGAAGATGTTCCCGGTCGCATCGATCGCCGGGGCACCGCCGGACTGCCAGATCGCCCCGCCCTCCCCGTCGGCCGCGACCTCGAAAGATTTCTGGTCAGTCGGCTTTCGCGCATCGACGGACACCACCCACCCGTGGTAGTTGCCGCAGTCTCCGGAGTTGCCGCCGTACGAGACGATGACGCGACCGCCGCTGAACGCCAGCGCGGCGCGCTGCAGCAGGTGGATCGCCTGCTGGCCACCGGTGAGCGGCGGGTCGACGCGCACGTCGACACGGATCGCACCGCTGGTGGCGTCGAGTCCGACGAGTTGGTGGTGAACCGTGTTGCCGTCGTCGATCTCGGCGACGACGTACAGCGTGCCGGTCGCGGGGTCGACCACCGGCGTGCTCGTGATGCCGAGCGGGTCGACGTTGCCGCATCCCGAGCGCTCCGTGACGTTGGTGAGCGGTCGCCCGACGGTCCGCGACCACAGCACCGCGCCCGTCGACGGATTCAGCGCGACGACCCTGTTCTTCTCGGTGGCCGCGAGCACGCGCCCGTCGTAGACCAGGGCTTGTCCTCGGACGGCGCCGCCGAGATCCGCGGACCAGGTCTTGTGCGGAGCCCGCCGCGGGACACCGTAGGCGACCGCGCCCTGCCGTGACCCGGTCGCGTGATAACTCAACCAACTCGTCCGCGTCGCGGACGTCGTCCCTGAGCCCGTCGCTGAGCCCGTCGCCGTGGTCGGCCGCGTGGTCGAGGCGCTCGCCGGCGCCGTCGTGCCGTTCGCGGGCGACGACTGCGAACTGCACGCGGCAATCGCCGTTGCGGCGATCACCGCCAGACACAGGGCGCCGGACCGGGATCTCACCGCGTTGTCGCTGAGTCGCTTCACCCACTTATTGACTCACGGCGGAGGTCGAATCGCGGCTAGCTCGCATCAGGCGCCGGCGGCCACGACCTTCAATTCGCTCAGACAGTGTTGGATCACCTGAGCGAAGTCGGTGCCGACGGGGGCATCCTGCCAGCGCTCGAACGCGATCTTGAAGACCGCGACCCCGGCCTCGGCCGCGAGACTCGCGGCAGGATCGGCGACTCCCCGTTCACGCAGGGTCGCGGCCATGGCCGACCCGAGCGACGCGAGTTTGATCAGTTCGCGCTCGCGCAACTCCGCGGTCGAGGAGATGATGCGCTGGCGCCGCCGCCCGAAATCGCTGCGCTCTTGAAAGAACGGCGCGACCGCGGCCAGAGCGGTGGCGACGGCGTCCAGTGGCGAGGCGGACGTCGCAGTTGCCGACAGCGTGCTGACCAGCAACTGCTGGAGTTCGGCCGCGCCCGCGAAGAGCACTTCGCGCTTGTCGGCGAAGTGGCGGAAGAACGTGCGCTCGGTCAGCCCCGCGCGCGCCGCGATCTCGGCGACGGTCGTCTGCTCGAAACCGTGCTCGAGATAGAGGTCCATCGCAGCCTGTTCGAGCCGCCCGCGTGCATCCGGCTCCCATCGGCCCATCCGCAGATCATAAGTGATGACAGTCTCTGACATCTCTTGCTAGCCTCGATGACAGCGACTGACATCAATCGTGGGCGCACCCGTCCACGGGCTCGACCAGGAGGTTCTCTCATGCGCGTCTTCGTCACCGGTGCGTCCGGATGGATCGGCTCCGCCCTCGTCACCGACCTGCGCGACGCGGGTCACGACGTCGTCGGGTTGGCCAGGTCGGAGGCGTCCGCTGCCGCCGTCACTGCCGCCGGCGCGCAGGTACGCCGCGGCAGCCTCGACGACCTGGACGTTCTGCGCGCGGCGGCCGCCGAGTCCGACGGCGTCGTCCACACCGCGTTCAAGCACGACATCGCCTTCTCCGGCGACTTCCAGGGCGCAGCCGACGCCGACCAGCGCGCCGTCCAGACACTCGGCGACGCGCTGAAGGGCTCGGACCGCCCGCTTGTCATTGCGTCCGGCCTACTCGGGCTCCGGCCGGGAACCGTTGCGACGGAGGACTTCTCACCGGATGAGAGCACGTCGCCGCGGTTGGCCACCGAACGCTGGACCCTGGGCCTTGCATCGGAGGGGGTGCGCAGCTCCGCAGTGCGCCTCTCGCCCACCGTGCACGGTGACGGCGACCACGGATTCGTAGCGACCCTCGTGCAGATCGCGCGTGACCGGGGCTTCTCCGCCTACCCCGGTGAGGGCGCCAACCGATGGCCCGCCGTTCACCGATTCGACGCCGCACGGCTCTTCCGACTCGCGCTCGAGAACGCACCCGCGGGTTCGGCGCTGCACGGCGTGAGCGAGGAGGGCGTGACCACCCGCGCGATCGCCGAGGCCATCGGTCGTGGCTTGGGCCTGCCGGTCAGGTCCATCTCCGCCGAGGAGGCCGCCGGGCACTTCGGCTGGATCGGTGCCCTCTTCGGGATGGATTCACCCGCCTCGTCGGGGATCACCCGCGATCTGCTCGACTGGGAACCCACCCACCAGGGCCTGATCGCCGACCTGGACGAGGGGCACTACTACGTCAGCGCCTGATGCGGCGCAGGTCCTCTTGGCGGCGGACCGCAATGTACTTCTCGTCGATCTCCTCGATCGAGAACTTGCCGATCGGGATCTCGGACAGGATCAGCTCCTCGTCCAGCCCGAACGCCGTCACGCTGGTGCGTACCGACCGCACCTCCGTGCCGTCCCGGAGCACCACGTAGGTGTTGGTGATCTCCACCCGCCCGTCGCCGACGGGGTGCGCCTCGAAGAACCGTTGGTACTCGTGGTGGCCCATCGTGGCCGACTTCACCAGGTGCCGCTCGACCGGCTTGTCCGGCACCCCGCCGTAGGAGCGGCTCATCAGGATCGGCGCGCCGGGTGCCAGCACGTCGGCCATCCGGGTCCAGAACGCGTCGCGCGCCCGTCCGCCGAGGAAGTAGATGACGTTGAAGAGGAGCGCCCCGCCACAGTTCGGGGGCAGCCAGACGTCGAGGATCGACTCGGCGAGCACAGTGGTGCGCGAACGCATCTCGTCTCGCTCGGCCACCCGCAACATCAACAGCGATCGGGTCAGGGGGTCCGGCTCGACGGCCAGGATCTCCGCCCCCGGGAAGCGGTCGGCCAACGCGATCGTGGTGAGGCCGCTGCCGCAGCCGATGTCGATCAGCGGGCGGTCTCCGAGGAGGGCGGCCTGCTCCCATGGGATCCCGAAGAGGTAGTCCGCCTCCTCGTCGATCGGGAGTCGCAGGGTGTCACCGAACTCCGCCCAGGCAGCGTTGTCGTCGTCGGCCATCCGGTCAGAAGCCCAGCTTCGACAGTTGGTTGGGGTCGCGCTGCCAGTCCTTGGCGATCTTCACGTGCAGGTCGAGATAGACCCGCTGACCGAGCACGCGCTCGATCTCGACGCGCGCGTTCGTGCCGACCTCACGCAACCGGGCACCGGCCCGTCCGATGATGATGGCTTTCTGGCTGTCCCGCTCGACATACACGTTGACGCGGATGTCCAGCAGTTCCTTGCCGGGCGCGCGTCCCTCGCGAGGCACCATCTCCTCGACCACGACCGCCAGGCTGTGCGGCATCTCGTCGCGCACGCCCTCGAGGGCGGCTTCGCGCACCAGCTCGGCGACCATCACCAGTTGCGGCTCGTCGGTGATCACGTCGTCGGGGTAGAGCTGCGGGGACTCCGGCAGGTGCTTCATGAGCACCTCGCGCACCACGTCGACCTGTTCGCCCTTCGTCGCCGAGCAGGGCACGATGTCGTCCCACTCCCCCAGAGCGTCGATCTCCATCAGGTGCTGCGCCACCCTGTCGCGGGCCACGGTGTCGATCTTGGTCGCGATGGCGACCATCGGGCGGTTGCGCCCACGCCGGATCTCTGCCAGCTCCCGGGCGATGAACTGGTCGCCGGGGCCGATCCGTTCGTCCGCCGGCAGGCAGAACCCGATCACGTCGACGTCGTGCAGCGTCTCGCGCACCACGTCGTTCAGGCGTTTGCCGAGCAACGTGCGCGGCTTGTGCAGCCCGGGGGTGTCGACCAGGATCAACTGTGCCGACTCGGTGTTCGCGATCCCCCGGATCGGGTGCCGCGTGGTCTGCGGCTTGCTCGAGGTGATCGCCACCTTGCTGCCGACCAGTGCGTTGGTGAGGGTGGATTTGCCCGCGTTCGGCCGCCCCACCAGGGCAGCGAATCCTGCCCGGTATGCCGTCACGATGCTCTCTCTTCCACTCGGTGCGCCCCGCCCTCGGCCGATTGTGCCGCACCGGCATCGTGACGCCGGGACTCGGCCAGACGCTCCACCACCAGGGTCGCCAACTGATGACGGCGACCCGCCATCCGTTCGGCGGTCATCCGCAGGTCGCCGAGGTCGGCTGTAGCACCGGGGATCGGCACCCGCCCGACCAGTTTGGTGAGCAGACCGCCGACCGTGTCGACGTCCTCCTCCTCGATGGTGACCTCGAAGTGCTCGGCGAAGTCGTCGACCGACATCCGCGCCGGCACGCGGACCCGACCGTCCTCCAACGTCTCCAGTCCCGGTGTCGCGCGGTCGTACTCGTCGTCGATCTCGCCGACGACCTCCTCCACGATGTCCTCGAGCGTGACCAGCCCGGCGGTGCCGCCGTACTCGTCGATGACGATCGCGAAGTGCCGTCGGGCCACCTGCATCTCGCGCAGCAGGTCGTCGACCGGCTTGCTGTCCGGGACGAAAGCCACCTGACGCATCACCGACTCGCACGGCGCCTGCCCGTCGACCCGTCCGTCGACCAGGCGTCCCGCGACGTCCTTGAAGTAGAGGACGCCCTCGATCTCGTCGGGGCTCCCGTCGACCACCGGGATCCGCGAGAATCCGGACCGCTGGAAGAGGGACATCGCCTGCCGCATGGTCTTGGTCCGGTCGATGGTGATCATGTCCGTACGCGGCACCATGAGTTCGCGCGCCAGCGTGTCGCCCAGCTCGAAGACCGAGTGGATCATCTTGCGTTCGTCGGCTTCGATCAACTCCGAATCCGTCGCCAGATCGACGTATTCGCGCAGCTCGGCCTCGGAGTCGAACGGCCCGTCGCGGAAACCGCGTCCGGGCGTCACGGCGTTGCCGAGTGACACGAGCAGGTGGGCGATCGGTCCCATCACCGTGCGCAGCCACAGCACGACGGGTGCGACGAGCAGCGAGATCGCCTCACCGTGCTGACGCCCCAGGGTGCGCGGCGACACACCGACGAGCACGAACGACATCACGGCCATCAGGCCGATCGCGACGACCAACCGCGCCCACAGCGAGCTGACGACATCGCTCACCGCGATCGTCACCAGCACTGCGGCCGTCGCCTCGGCGAGGACCCGCAGCAGGGCGAGCACCATCGCGACGGCGCCGCTGTCCTTGACCAGCTCCAGCAGGGCGGGGGCGCCGCGGCGGCGCTCCTCGACGAGCGCCTCGACGTGGTGCACCCCCATCCGGCTCACGGCCGACTCGGTCGCGGCGAGCAGGAATCCCGCCGACACCGAGAGCAGCGCGCAGACCAGCAGCAGCGTCACGGCGCGGTCACTCCCCCGAGGGCGGCGAGATGCTGGCCGCGGGACGATCCCGCGAGGCGAGGAAGGTCAGCAGCAGCACCCGCTGCAGCTCGAACATCTCGCGGCGTTCGTCCGGCTCCGCGTGGTCGTAGCCGAGCAGGTGGAGCAGCCCGTGCACGGTGAGGAGCAGCAGCTCCTCCTCGGTGGTGTGACCGGCCTCGGCCGCCTGCTTGGCCGCCACGGTGGGACACAGCACCAGGTCGCCGAGCACACCCTCCACCGGTTCGTCCGCTCCGCGGTTCGGCCGCAGCTCGTCCATCGGGAAGCTCATCACGTCGGTCGGCCCCGGCAGGTCCATCCACTGCACGTGCAGCACTTCCATGGCCTGTTCGTCGACGACCCGCACGCACAGGTCGGCCTGCGGGTGCACGCCCAGTTCGCCCATCACGTACGTCGCGCAGGCGTGCAACTCATCGAGGTCGATGTTGCTCTCGGTCTCGTTGAGCAGGTCGATGCTCACGGACGACCCTTGGACCCGCCGGGCGATCGCCGGATGCCGCCGGGGTGGGCGTCGTGCTCGTCGTACGCCTGCACGATCGCGCTGACCAGTCGGTGCCGGACGACGTCGTGCGCGTTCAGGTAGGAGAAGTGCACGTCGTCGACGCCGTCGAGGATGCCCTGCACCACCCGCAGGCCCGAGTTCGTGCCGCCGGGCAGGTCGACCTGGGTCACGTCGCCGGTGACGACCATCTTGGAGCCGAAGCCGAGGCGGGTGAGGAACATCTTCATCTGCTCGGCCGAGGTGTTCTGGGCCTCGTCCAGGATGATGAACGCGTCGTTGAGGGTGCGTCCGCGCATGTACGCCAGCGGTGCCACCTCGATGGTGCCGGACGCCATCAAGCGAGCCATCGAGTCGGGGTCGACCATGTCGTGCAGCGCGTCGTAGAGCGGGCGCAGATAGGGGTCGATCTTGTCCGTCAGAGTGCCCGGCAGGAAGCCGAGCCGCTCGCCGGCCTCCACTGCGGGCCGGGTCAGGATGATCCGGCTGACCTCCTTGGCCTGCAGTGCCGCGACCGCCTTGGCCATCGCCAGGTAGGTCTTGCCGGTGCCCGCCGGGCCGATCCCGAACACGATGGTGTTGGTGTCGATCGCGTCGACGTACTGCTTCTGCCCGAGGGTCTTGGGCCGGATCGTGCGGCCGCGGTTGCTCACGATGTTCATCGTCAGGACATCGGCCGGCCGCTCGTTCGCGTTGGAGCGCAGCATGCCGATCGAGCGCTCGACGGAGTCCCGGTTGAGCGGTTGCCCGGAGTCGATGATGACCAGCAGCTCGTCGATCAGCTCCTCGACCAAGGCCATGTCGGCCGGCAATCCCTCGAGGTGGAACTCGTTGCCGCGCACGTGGATCAGCAGCTTCGGGAAGGACCGCTCGATGGTGCGCAGCAACTCGTCCCGCGGGCCGAGGAGGGTGACCATGGCCACGTCGGGCGGGATCTGCACGGTGTGGCCGGCTGTCACGGCTTCGGCGGGGCGGTCCTGTTCTGTCATCGTATGGCCATTCTACGGGCGTGATCCGGCCCGGATCGACCCGAATCGGTCACCAGCGCAACCGCGCGGACAGCACGGCGAGGGCGGCCGGACCCGCCGTCGAGCTGCGCAGCACGGACGGCCCGAGGCGTACGACGTCCGCGCCGGCAGCGACGAGATCGGCGCGCTCCTGGTCGCTCACCCCGCCTTCGGGGCCCACCACCAGTGCCACCCGGGCGTCGTCGTCGAGCCCGCCGAGCTCCAGCTTGCCGACCGAGGTCGTCGCCTCCTCGTGCAACAGCACCACCCGCATCCCCGAAAGGCGTGCCGCCAACTGGGCGCTGGTGGCGAGGGGCTCGACCACCGGCACGGTCGCGCGGCGGGCCTGCTTGGCAGCGGCCGACACCACGCTCTCCCACTTGCGGTGGGCGCGTACGGCGCGGTCGCCCCGCCACTGCACGACGCTGCGTTCGGCGGCCCACGGCACCACGGCGTCCACCCCCAGCTCGGTGGCCGCCTCGATGGCCTGCTCGTCCCGCCCGGCCTTGGCCAGTGCCTGCACCAGCACGAACCGCGGACCGCGGGACTCCGGGCGTTCCACGGTCTCGACGAGGACCGACAGCACGTCGTCCTCCGCCGCGTCGACCCGTCCCACGGCGATCACGCCCGAACCGTCGGACAGCTGCACCGGCTCCCCCGGCGCCATCCGACGGACCCGCACGGCGTGGCGCCCCTCGGACCCGGCCAGGGTGATGATCGCGCCCGCGCTCACCTGCGCCAGGGAGCCCGGTTCGGCGTAGAACATCGGCGCGGTCACGAGCGTCCTACTTCTGCTTGAACGCGTCGCGCAGCTTGCCGAGCAGCCCCTGACCGACCGGCTGGAAGTTGGCTACAGGCGACTCCTCGCCGCGCTCCTTGGCCAGCAGCCGCAGCAACTCCTCCTGCTGGGTGTCCAGCCGGGTCGGCGTGCGGACGTTGGCGTGCACGAGCAGATCGCCGCGGACGCCGGACCGCAACCGGGTGACCCCGAGGCCCTTCAGCGTGATGACGTCGCCCGGCTGGGTGCCCACGCGGATACCCACCTCGCGGACCCCGTCGAACGTCTCCAGAGGCAGTTCGGTGCCGAGCGCGGCCGCCGTCATCGGCAGCTCCACCGAGCAGTGCAGGTCATCCCCCTGCCGCTGGAACGTCGGGTGCCGCTCGACGCGGATCTCGACGTAGAGGTCACCCGCGGGGCCGCCGCCGGGACCGACCTCGCCCTCGCCCGTGAGCTGGATGCGGGTGCCCGTGTCGACGCCGGCCGGGACCTTGATCGTGATGGTGCGGCGGTCGCGCACCCGGCCCTCGCCGGAGCACTCGAAGCACGGGTCGGTGATGACCTCGCCGAATCCGCGGCACGCCGCGCACGGGCGGGTCGTCATGACCTGGCCCAGGAACGAGCGCTGGACCTGCTGCACCTGCCCGGCCCCGTGGCACACGTCGCAGGTGCGCTTCCCGGTGCCGGCGCGGGCGCCACTGCCCTCACAGGTGTGACACGTCGCCGCCGTGTCGAAGGTGATGTCCTCCTCGCTGCCGAACACCGCGGTCCGCAGCTCGACGTCGACCGGGATCAGCGCGTCTTGGCCGCGCTGGGCGCGTGAGCGCGGGCCGCCGCCACCGGCCGCCGTACCGCCGAAGAAGGCGTCCATGATGTCGCTGAAGGAGAAACCCTGCCCGAATCCGGCAGCACCCTGGCCGCCGTACGGGTCCTGGCCCATGTCGTACGACGACTTCTTCGTCGGGTCCGACAGCACGTCGTACGCCTGGGAGACGGCCTTGAACTCCTCGGACGCCTCGTCGCCGGGGTTGACGTCCGGGTGCAGCTTGCGGGCGAGGCGGCGGTAGGCACGCTTGATCTCTTCCGGGCTCGCGTCCCGTGAGACGCCGAGGACGGCGTAGTAGTCGTTCACGAAAATCCTTGTCAGCTGGTCGTCTTCGAGCAGTACATGGCCGGCAGCGAGCCGGCGGTCAGCGTTGGTCGAGAATCTCGGACACGTAGCGCGCGACCGCTCGTACGGCGGCCATCGTGGTCGGGTAGTCCATCCGGGTCGGGCCGAGCACGCCGAGTCCGGCGGTGGAGTTCAGTCCGTAGGTCGAACTGACCACCGATGCGCCGCGCAGTCCGTCGACGGTGTTCTCGGCGCCGATCCGGACCGCCACCGAGTCGCCGGACGCGCTGCTGGTCTGGCTCATCTGTCCGAGTAAACGCAGCAGCACCACGTGTTCTTCCAGCGCCTCGAGCACCGGACCGATCGTCATGGGGAAATCGCTGACCGATCGGGCCAGGTGCGCGGTGCCCGCGAGCGCCACCCGCTCCTCGCGCTGCTGGGCCAGGGCGTCAGCGAGCACGGCGATCACCAGACCGGCGGTCTCCTGGTGCTCCGGGGCGATGCGGTCGATGACCGCCGGCAGCAGGCCGATGCCGTCGGACCAGGTCGCCCCCGCCACGGCCTCGTTGACCCGGTCGCGCAGGGTCCGCAGCAATTGCTGGCCGGCGTCCATGACGAGGTCGACGTCCACCTGCACGATCCGCTGCTCGACCCGCCCGTTGGACAGGATGACGACGGCCATCAGGCGGTCGCCGTCGAGCGAGACGAGCTCGGTGTGCCGGATCGTCGCCGGGTTGAGCGAGGGGTACTGCATCACGGCGACCTGGTTGGTCAGCGAGGACATCAGCCGCACCGTGCGGTCCACGACGTCGTCGAGATCGACGGCCTGGGCCAGGAAGGTCTGCACCGCGGCGCGCTCGGCCCGGGACATCGGCTTGATCTCGTTGAGGCGATCGACGAACGCGCGGTATCCGGCGTCCGTCGGCACCCGGCCCGCCGAGGTGTGCGGGGCCGTGATGAGCCCCTCCTCCTCCAGGACGGCCATGTCGTTGCGGACCGTCGCGGCACTCACCCCGAGGCGGTGACGGTCGAGCAACGCCTTGGAACCGACGGGTTCGGACGTCGCGACGTAATCCTGGACGATCGCGCGCAGCACGTGCTGGCGCCGTTCCTCGCTCATGTCACCTCCCGCGACGGTGTCGGCTGGCACTCCGCTTCGTAGAGTGCCAAGTCTACGTGCTCGACGGCGCAGTGCGTGTCGTCCCTCCCGGCCCCGGCGAGGGGCCCCTACCCTCGTGCCGTGACCCCCGACCGCTACGGCACCGACGTGCTCTCCGGCGACTGGCGTGCGCCCCGGCGCGGGCGCTCGGTGCCCCTCCAGGCCGAGCGCGGCATCGTGGTCGAGGACGTCGAGACCGGGTGGTGTGGCGCGATCACCCGCGTCGAGAAGGCCGGCGGGATGTACGTCGTCCACCTGGAGGACCGGCGCGGACGCAGCAAGGCGTTCCCGCTCGGCCCCGGGTTCCTGCTCGACGGCGCGCCCGTGGAGCTGGTCCCGGTCAAGGACACCGCGGCGATCGATGCCGCCCGCAAGGCCGCTACCAGGACCGCCAGCGGCTCGCGCGCGGTGACGGGTGCCCAGGCTCGCGTCGCCGCCGGGTCGCGCATCTTCGTCGAAGGGCGCCACGATGCCGAGCTGGTAGAGAAGGTGTGGGGCGACGACCTGCGGATCGAGGGCGTCGTGGTCGAACTGCTGGAGGGCGTCGACGACCTGACGTCGGTGATCCGCGATTTCAAGCCGAACGCGCAGCGCCGGATGGGCGTGCTCGTCGACCACCTGGTGCCGGGCACGAAGGAGGCCCGCATCGTCGCGGAGGCGATGGCGTCGCCGTACGCCGGTGAGCACGTGCTCGTGGTCGGACACCCCTACATCGACGTATGGCAGTCGGTGCGGCCCGAGCGACTGGGGTGGCAGCAGTGGCCGGTGATCCCGCGTGGCCGGTCCTGGAAGCACGGGATCCTCGCCGAGCTGGGGTGGGCTCACGAGTCCCAGGCCGACGTCGCCCGCGGGTGGAAGCAGATCCTCGCCACGGTGCGCACATACGCCGACCTGCAACCGGAGTTGCTCGGCCGCGTCGAGGAACTCATCGATTTCGTCACCGTGCCGTCGCCATGAGCACCTCGGGCCGTCAGCCCGGGGCGTTCCGGGCGGAGCTGGTCGCCGTCGTCGCGTCCGTGGGAGAGGACGGTCCGGCGGTGCTCGCCTCAGGCGACCCGCTGCAACTGCCGGCCGGTGAACTGCGGGCTGATCACGACTCACTCCAGGAGGGTGTGCGGGCGTTCGCCGCCGAGCAGACCGGGCACACGTTGGGGTATGTCGAACAGCTCTACACCTTCGCCGACCTCGGGCGCGGCGACGGCACGGGGCGGGTCATCTCGATCTCCTATCTCGGGCTGACCCGCGCCGACACCACCGCGCCGGAATGGGCGGGCGCGTACACCCTCCTTCCGTGGGAGGACCGCAGGTCGGTCGGCACCGAGCAGGTGCTCATCGACGATCTGTCGCGGTGGGTGCGCGGAGTCCGGGGCGCCGCGAGGGAGGCGCGCCAGGAACGCCGCGAGCACCTCTTCGGCATCGGTTCGATGCCGTGGCGTCCCGAGCTCGCCCTGCAGCGCTACGAACTGCTGTGGGAGGCGGGCATCGTCGCCGAGTCGCCCCGAGCGTCGGCGGTCCGCCCCGAGTCCGGTGCGGTGATGCTGCACGATCATCGACGGATCGTGGCGACCGGGTTGTCCCGGCTGCGATCGGCGCTGCAGTACCGGCCCGTGGTCTTCGAGTTGATGCCGCCGACGTTCACCCTCGGGCAGTTGCAGGACGTCGTGGAGGCCATCGCCGGCCAGGACGTGCACAAACAGAACTTCCGTCGGCTGGTCGAGCAGCAGCACCAGCTGGTGGAGCCCACCGGCGATCTCAGTCACGGAACCGGGGGCCGGCCGGCGCGGCGCTACCGCTTCCGCCGCGAGGTCTTCGCGGAGCGGGCGCAGGTGGGCACGAAGCTGCCCATCCCCCGCGGGCGTTAGACCGACACGTAGCGCAGGTTGTCGAGCTCGAGTGTTATGCTCACTCTCAGCATTTACTCACTGGGAGCATTACCCCTGCATCGTGACTGCGAAAGGCACCGAGATGACCACAGCGACGTACGAGAAGGTGCGGCACGTCATCCCCGAGGTCGAGTGGGCGACGTTCGAGGACGACATCGAGGCGATCGAGCGGCTCAAGGTCGAGCACGACGCGGTGATCCTGGCGCACAACTACATGACGCCCGAGATCTTCCACGGCGTCGCGGACATCGTCGGCGACTCCCTCGCCCTGGCACGCGAAGCGCAGCACGTGCGCGCGGGCACCATCGTGCTGGCGGGTGTGCACTTCATGGCCGAGACTGCCAAGCTGCTCAACCCCGCCAAGCGGGTGCTGCTGCCGGACCTGCGCTCGGGTTGCTCGTTGGCCGAGAGCATCACCCCCGAGCAGGTTCGCGCGCTGCGCGCGGAGCACCCCGGCGTCCCGGTGGTCACCTACGTCAACACCTCAGCCGCGATCAAGGCGGAGAGCGACATCTGCTGCACCTCGGGCAACGCCGTCCGGGTCATCGAGTCGCTCGGCGTCAAGAAGGTCATCATGATCCCGGACCAGTACCTCGCGCGGAACATCGCCGCTCGCACCGGCGTCGAGGTCATCACCCACCCCGGAGCCTGCGAGGTGCACGAGCGGTTCACGCCGCTGGACATCGCCGAGATCCGCCAGGGCAACGAGGGCGTCGTCGTCCTCGCCCACCCCGAGTGCCCTCCCGAGGTCGTGCAGGCCGCGGACTACGCCGGTTCGACCGCCGACATGCAGGCGTACGTCGAACAGCACCGGCCGCCGAAGGTCGCTCTCATCACTGAGTGTTCGATGTCGGACAACGTCGCGGCGGGGCACCCGGACATCGACTTCGTGCGCCCGTGCAACCTGTGCCCGCACATGAAGCGCAACACCCTCGCGGCCATCCGCGCGTCCCTGGAGCACGGCCGGCATGAGATCACGGTCGACCCGTCGCTGGCGGAGGCGGCCACGACCTCGATCGAGCGCATGCTGGCGGTCTCCTGATGATCAACCCGACGAAGAGCACCCCGGTCGTCGTCGGCTCCGGGCTCGCCGGTCTCACCGTGGCCCGGGCGCTCGCACCGCAGCGCTGCATCCTGGTCACGCCCGACGACCTCACCGGCGGCGCGGCCAGCATGTGGGCACAGGGCGGGATTGCCGCGGCGATCGGCGACGACGACTCCCCCGAACTGCACGCCGTCGACACCCGGCGGGCAGGTGCCGACCTCGGCGACACCGACACGATCGCGCGCATGACGGCGGCCGCCCCCGACGTCGTACGCCGGCTGCACGCGCTGGGGGTGCCGTTCGACGTCTCTGCCGGACAGGCACTCGACCTTGCGCTCGAAGGTGGCCACTCGCGGCGGCGGATCGCGCACGCCGGCGACCGCAGCGGCGCCGCGATCACCCGCACGGTCGCCGAGCACGTCGCCACGCTGGACAGCGTCGAGGTCCGCACGGGCCTGAACGCCCGCCGCCTCGTCCTCGACGCCGACGGCCGGATCGCGGGCCTCGTGCTGCGGGACGCCTCCGGCACCGAGGAGGGGATCGACACGGACCGGGTGGTGCTCGCGACCGGCGGACTAGGCGGGCTCTTCGCGCACACCACCAACCCGCGGACGGCGCTCGGCGAGGGCATCGCGATGGCGGCACGGGTCGGCGCCCGCACCGACGACCTGCATTTCGTGCAGTTCCACCCGACCGCCCTCGACGTCGGCCTCGACCCGATGCCGCTGCTGACCGAGGCGTTGCGCGGCGCCGGGGCCGTGCTGCTCGCGGACGGTGTCCGGTTCGTCGACGAGCTGCAGCCCCGCGACGTCGTCGCAGCCGCGGTCTGGGAGCAGGCCCAGGCGGGCCGGCGCGTGATGCTGGACGCCCGCGACGTGCCCCAGGTGGCCGCCCGCTTCCCGGCCGTGGCCGCGCTGGTGCAATCCGCGGGCCTGGACCTCGCGCTCGATCGGTTGCCGGTCGCGCCCGCCGTGCACTACGCGATGGGTGGGGTCACCGTGGACGCCCGGTCGCGCACCAGCGTGCCCGGCCTGTGGGCCGTCGGCGAGGTGGCGCGCACCGGCCTGCACGGTGGCAACCGGCTGGCCTCCAACTCGCTGCTCGAAGCGGTCGTGAGCGGTGAGGCCGCGGCCGCCGACCTGACCGGAGACAGCTGGCGAGCAGGTGGCGACGTGCCCCAGGCCGATCGATCGGGGCTTCGCGCCGCCGCCGGCCGGCCCACCCCTCCATTGCGGGAGGTACGGGACATCCTGCAGCGCGGCTGCGGGGTGCTGCGCACCGCGCATGACCTGCGCGCGGCCGTCGACGTGCTGGACGAATGGACCCACGATGACGCGGCGTACGTCGGGTGGCTGATCGCCCGTGCGGCACTCGCCGATCCGCGCAGCATCGGCGCCCACCGACGGGTCGACACGAGGGCCGCGGGGAGCGCTGCGTGAGCACCGACCTCGCCCTCGTCGAGCTGATCCGGCGCGCACTTGAAGAGGATCTCGGAGGGGTCGGCGACATCACTACGCAGGCTACGGTCCCGCCGGACGCCGTCGGCACGGCGTACGTCGTGGCGCGCCAGGTCGGGGTGCTGTCCGGATCAGGTTGCGTCGACACGGCATTCGACCTCGTCGACCCTCGACTGGAGGTCGAATGGAGCGCCCCGGACGGCACGGACGTGCATTCCGGGCAGGTCGTGGCCACGGTGCACGGCAGTGCGCGGTCGATCCTGACCGGTGAGCGCGTCGGTCTGAATCTGCTGTCCCACCTCAGTGGCATCGCCACGCGCACGGCAGGCCTGGTGCGGTTGCTCGACGGCACCGGAGCGCGGATCGCCGACACCCGCAAGACGACACCCGGTCTGAGGGCACTTCAGAAGCAGGCGGTGCGAGATGGTGGCGGCGTCAATCACCGGTTCGGGCTCTTCGACGCGATCCTGGTCAAGGACAACCACATCGGGCTCGGCGGCGGCCTCTCACAGGTGCTGACACGGCTCGCCGAGCACACCGGCCATCTCACGCGCGTCGAGATCGAGGTCGACGATCTCGACCAGCTGCGTCAGGTCCTGGCCTTCGACGCCGACCGCCTGCGATCGGGTCACGCACCCGTGGTGCACGCCGTGCTGCTGGACAACATGGGCCCCGACCGGATCGCCGAAGGAGTCGCGCTGGTCCGGGACCATCCCGCCCCGGTGACGGTCGAGGTCTCCGGCGGGGTGACCGAGGAGTCGGTCCGTGCGTTGGCCGAGGCCGGTCCCGACGTCATCTCGGTCGGCGCCCTCACGCACAGCGTCACCGAGCTGGACTTCGGGCTCGACCTGCGCACCGCGTAGAGCGGTTGTCCGCGCTTTCGTGGCGCCACCACCACGAGGACGCTGACAACCGGGTCAGAAACCGAGCAGGCGGCGTACGACGGTGTCGGCGAGCAGGCGACCCCGCAGGGTGAGCACGACGCGCCGATCAGCCCGTCGGACCGCCGCCGCGGGCTCGACCAGCCCGTCGGAGATCAACCCCGCCACCGCCGTGCGACCCTGCGGTGCAAGAGCATCCAACGGAAGCCCGTCGACGAGGCGGACACCCAGCAACACCGTCTCGTCGTAGCGCTGCTCGTCGGTGAGCAGTTCGCGGCCCGCCCCCGGCGAGACCCCGTCGCCCAGCCGACCGGCGTACGCCGTGGGGTGCTTGACGTTCCACCAGCGCACTCCGCCGACGTGGCTGTGCGCGCCGGGACCGACGCCCCACCAGTCGTCGCCGCGCCAGTAGCTCTCGTTGTGCCGGCAGCGCGCGTCCGGGCGAGCCGCCCAGTTGCTGATCTCGTACCACCCGTACCCGGCAGCGCCGAGGACCTCGTCAGCTACCTCGTACTTGAGCGCCTCGTCGTCGTCCGCCGGCATCTGCACGACGCCGCGCCGCACCTGCGCCGCCAACTTGGTGCCCTGTTCGACCACGAGGGCGTACGCGCTCACGTGGTCCGGCGTCAGCGCGACCACGGCGTCGAGGCTGCGTCGCCAGTCCTGCAGCGACTCCCCCGGTGTCCCGTAGATCAGATCCAGGCTGACCTGCAGCCCCGCCTCGCGCGCGTACGCCACCGCCCGCTCGACGTTGGCCGGATCGTGGGTGCGGTCCAGGGTCGCCAGCACGTGCGGCACCGCGGACTGCATGCCCAGGCTGATCCTGGTGAAACCGCCCGCGGCGAGCGTGCGCGCCACCTCGGGGGTGATGGTGTCGGGGTTGGCCTCCGTCGTCACCTCGGCGTCCGGCGCGAGTCCGAAGCGTTCGCGCACTCCGTCGACCATCCGCACCAGATCGCCCGCGGCAAGCATCGTGGGGGTTCCCCCACCGACGAACACTGTTGTCACCGCAGGGATCTCACCACCGGCGCGCAGAACGCGCTCGGCGAGGTCGAGCTCGGCCAACGCCGTGTCGGCATAGGAACTCACCCCCGCTCCCTGCCCCGGTGCTCCCAGCTCGGTCAGGGTGTAGGTGTTGAAATCGCAGTAGCCGCAGCGCACCCGGCAGAACGGCACGTGCAGGTAGATGCCGAGTTGCCGGCGCGCGACGTCGGCGAGGGCCGACGCCGGCAGGGATCCGTCGGTGGGGACGGGCTCGCCGTCCGGCAGGGCACTGGGCACAGCGGGCCGCCTCAGTCGCGTCGTACGACGATGTCGCGCACCGCGCGCCCGGCCTCGAGTCCCTTGCGCTCGAACCGGGTCATCACCCGCCCGTCGAACCGGTCGCCGTACTCCGCACCCGACGCGAACCCGGGAGCCTTACCCAGCACGTCCCGCATCTGCTCGGCGTAGTCCTCCCAGTCGGTCGCGAGTCGCCACAGGCCACCGGGCCGCAGCACACGCGCGGCGTCGACCGCGAACATCGGGTCGACCAGCCGGCGCTTGTGGTGCTTGGCCTTCGGCCACGGGTCGGGGAAGAACGTCCAGAGTTGGTCCACGCTCCCCGGCGGCAGCGCCGTCGCGACCACGCCGGCGGCATCGGCGCGCAGCACCCGCAGGTTCGTCACGTCGGCCTGGGCGGCCTTGGCGAGGGTCTGGGCGATCCCAGGACGCCAGACCTCGACCGCCAGGAAGTCCCATTCCGGGTGCTGGGCGGCGGCCGCCACCACGCAGTCGCCGGAGCCCGATCCGATCTCGACGACCAGCGGCGCCGTGCGCCCGAACGCGGCCGGCAGATCGAGCACGAAGCCGGCCGCCACGCTGGTGCCCTCGATCGGCGGGGACAGCAGGTACGCCGGCCCGTGCGTCTCGAGCGCCCGATGGTGCCGCGGCGGCATCCGACCGCCGCGCCGGGTGAACGACCGATTGGTGGCCGCCACCCTGCGATCGTCGTCGGTGACCGTCTCCGGCGAACTACCTTGCGACACCTACTTCTTCGCCTTCTCCGTGGCAGAGGAATCCTGGGAGAGCGCGGCGATGAAGGCCTCCTGCGGCACCTCCACCGAGCCCACCATCTTCATCCGCTTCTTGCCCTCCTTCTGCTTCTCCAGCAGCTTGCGCTTGCGGCTGATGTCGCCGCCGTAGCACTTGGCGAGCACGTCCTTGCGGATGGCGCGGATGGTCTCGCGCGCGATGACCCGGGCGCCGATGGCGGCCTGGATCGGCACCTCGAACTGCTGGCGTGGGATGAGGTCCTTCAGCTTGCCGGCCATCATCACGCCGTACGCGTACGCCTTGTCGCGGTGCACGATCGTGCTGAACGCGTCGACCATGTCGCCCTGCAGCAACACGTCGACCTTCACGAGGTCCGCCACCTGCTCGCCGTCGGGTTCGTAGTCCAGCGAGGCGTATCCGCGCGTCTTGGACTTCAGGGCGTCGAAGAAGTCGAAGACGATCTCGGCCAGCGGCAGCGTGTAGCGCATCTCGACCCGCTCGGGTGAGAGGTAGTCCATCCCGCGCAGCGTGCCGCGACGGGTCTGACACAGCTCCATGATCGCGCCGATGAACTCGCTCGGCGCGAGGATCGTGGCGCGCACGACGGGCTCGGTGATCGAGGCGACCTTGCCCTCCGGGAACTCGCTCGGGTTGGTGACGACCTCGACGCGCCCGTCGTCCAGGGTCACGTCGTAGACCACGCTCGGCAGGGTCGAGATGAGGTCGAGGTCGAACTCCCGCTCGAGGCGCTCCCGCACTATCTCCAGGTGCAGCATGCCGAGGAAGCCGATCCGGAAACCGAAGCCGAGCGCCACCGACGTCTCCGGCTCGTAGACGAGCGCGGCGTCGTTCAGCTTCAGCCGGTCGAGCGCGTCACGCAGGATCGGGTAGTCCGACCCGTCGATGGGGTAGAGCCCGGAGAACACCATCGGCTTGGGGTCGCGGTATCCACCGAGCGCCTGCACGGAGCCGTTGCGCGAGCTGGTCACGGTGTCACCGACGCGCGACTGGCGCACGTCCTTCACCCCGGTGATGAGGTAGCCGACCTCGCCCACTCCGAGACCCTGGGCGGGCTTCGGCTCCGGTGAGATGACACCGATCTCGAGCAACTCGTGGGTCGCCTTGGTCGACATCATCGTGATGCGCTCGCGCGGTCGCAGGTTGCCGTCGACCACCCGCACGTAGGTGACGACGCCGCGGTAGGTGTCGTAGACCGAGTCGAAGATCATCGCCCGGGCCGGCCCGTCGGCGTTGCCGGTCGGCGCCGGCAGCTGGCCGACGATCTGGTTCAGCAGCGGCTCGACCCCGACACCGGTCTTGCCGGAGACCTGCAGGCAGTCCGAGGGCTCGCAGCCGATCAGCCCGGCCAGCTCTTCTGCGTACTTCTCCGGCTGTGCGGCCGGCAGGTCGATCTTGTTGAGCACCGGGATGATCGTGAGGTCGTTCTCCATGGCCAGGTAGAGGTTGGCCAGGGTCTGCGCCTCGATGCCCTGCGCCGCGTCCACCAGCAGCACCGCGCCCTCGCACGCCGCCAGCGACCGCGACACCTCGTACGTAAAGTCGACGTGGCCGGGGGTGTCGATCATGTTCAGGCAGTACGCCGTCCCGTCCACCTCCCAGGGCATCCGCACGGCCTGGCTCTTGATGGTGATCCCGCGCTCGCGCTCGATGTCCATCCGGTCCAGGTACTGCGCGCGCATCGCCCGGTCGTCGACGACACCGGTGATCTGGAGCATCCGGTCGGCCAGGGTTGACTTGCCGTGATCGATGTGGGCGATGATGCAGAAGTTGCGGATCAGGTCCGGCGGCGTCGCGGCAGGCTGCAGCGCGGTGCGGGCCATGGGTGACACGTGTGGGGTCCTCAGGGGATAGCGGAGAAGTGCGGCGGAACGTCCATTCTCCCACGGTCCGCGGACACGTCCGTCGGCACCGATCCGACCCCCGAAGGATGGATTCAGGCGGCTGCGGCTGCGGCGTTGCGCGCCGTACGCCGCCCGGCGACCGCCGACACCGCGGCGATGGCGATGCCGCCGACCGCGAGGAACGCCCCGACCCGGCTCGGCCACTCGTAGCCGAGGCCCTGCGACAGCACCAGTCCCCCGACCCAGGCGCCGAGGGCGTTGGCCAGGTTGAGCGTGGAGTGGTTGAGCGCCGCGGCGAGCGCCTGACCGTCATGCGCGACGTCCATCAGCCGGGTCTGCAGCATCGGCACCAGCAGCGTCCCGACGAACCCGAGCAGGAAGACCGCAGCCACCGCGCCCGCCACCGTGTGCACCATCGGTCCGAAGGCCAGGAGCAGCACGGTGATGAGGACGAGCGAGAGCAGGATCCCGCGCAACAGTCCGATGCGGGCGAGCCGGCCGCTGGCGAACGCGCCGGTCGTCATCCCCACGCCGTAACAGACCAGGAAGAGCGGTACGACGTTGTCGTGGACCCCCGTCAGGTGGGTCAGGGTCGGCGCGATGTAGGAGAACGTGGCGAACATCCCACCGAATCCCACCGTCCCGATCCCGAGCGCGAGCCACACCTGCGGCAGCCGGAGCGCTGCCAGCTCCGACCCGGCGGTCGCGCCCGCGTCGGCGCGCTGGCGTGGCACCCACCGCCACACGGCGAACGCAGTGAGAGCGGCGATCACCCCGACCCCGGCGTAGGGCCACTGCCAGCCGAGGTCCTGGCCGATGAGGGTGGACGCGGGCACCCCGATGATGTTCGCGACGGTCAATCCGGACAGGATCATCGCCACGGCCCAGGTGCGGCGTTCCTTGTCAACCAGCCCGGCGGCCAGCACGGAGGCGATGCCGAAGAAGGCTCCGTGCGGCACCCCGGACAGGAAACGCGCGACGAGCAGCGTGCCGAAGTTCGGCGCGAGCGCGGACGCCGTGTTGAAGACGGCGAACGCGATCATCAGAGCGATGAGCAGACCCTTGCGCGGCAGCTTCGCCGCGAGGGTCGCGATGGTCGGTGCCCCCACCACGACGCCGAGCGCGTACGCCGAGACCACGTGTCCGGCCTGCGGGATGCCGACGTGGACCCCCTGCGCGATCTGCGGGAGCAGCCCCATCGTGACGAACTCGGTGGTGCCGATCGCGAAACCGCCCAGCGCCATGGACGCGAGGGCGGCGTGCAGCGCGAAACCGTGCAGCGTCCCGGTGGCAGGCGTCGACGCAGCGCCGTCCGAGGGCGACACCGCGTCGTTCGCGGTGGAGGCGGGGAGGGTGTCGGTCACTGTCACCATGGTGCTCCTCCCGAGGGCGCAGCCGAAATCGCTCGCCACCACCTGCAGGATGTCCTCATGACGCAACGGCCCACCGGGGGCATCGACGTCCACCAGCACCTGTGGCCGCCGGAGTTTATCGAGCAGCTGCGCCGTCGTTCCACTGCGCCGATGCTGCGCGGCTGGACGTTGCACACGTCGTACGAAGCGCCGTACGAGGTCGACCCCGCGGCACACGACGTCGAGGTGCGGCGCGCGGCCGATTCCGACCGCGCCGTCGTGGCGCTGTCGATGTCCACCCCGCTCGGTGTGGAGGCGCTGCCCCCGGACGAGGCCGCTCCCCTGCTCAGCGCCTGGCACACCGGGGTCGTGGAGCTCGGCGCCCCGTTCCTCGGGTGGGCCGCCGCCCCGACCCACGCGCCGGACCTGGCCGAGGTGGACCGGTTGCTCGGCATGAGGCGGATCGCGGGGCTGCAGGTAGGCGCCCACTCGATGGACACTCCCGCCGCCCTGGAGGCTCTGGCGCCACTGCTGCGCCGCGCCGAGCTCGCCGGGCGCCCCGTGCTCGTGCATCCCGGCCCGGTGCAGGCGCTGCCCGAAACCGACTGCCCGCGTTGGTGGCCCGCGGTGGTGCAGTATCCGGCCGCGCAGCAGGCCGCCTGGTGGGCATGGCAGGCGGTCGGCCGCGTGCTCCTGCCGGATCTGCGCATCTGCTTCGTCGCCGGAGCGGGCCTCGCGCCGCTGTCCATCGAGCGGTTCGCGGTGCGCGCCCGGGCCACCGCCCGCGCCGACGACGATCTCTTCGTGGACACCTCGTCCTACGGGCGACTCGGCGTGGATGCGCTCCGGGCGGCCCTCGGCCCACGTGCCATCGTCCTGGGCAGTGACCGCCCGTACGCCGAGCCGTTCGATCGGATCGCCGACCCGCGGCTGACCGACGCCGAGCGGCGCGCGTTCTGTCACGACAATCCCGCGCGGCTCCTCGGCGTCGCGGCCCCCTGACTCAGCGGCTCCGTAGGCGGTGCACCAGGTCGGGCACCACACGGCTCGCCGCCTGCAGATCCGCCGTCAGGTCACGGTCCTCCGGCTGAGCGAGACCGGGCCGCATCGACAGGAGCTGCGACCAGGGCGGCAGCCGATCGGTGAGGGTGAGCGCGCGAGCGGCGGTGAGCAGCTCGGCGGCGAGCAGGTCCTGGTAGGCGTCCCCGGCGGCGAGCGCGTCGACCGCCACGACGGAGGCGAAGCTCGCGTCGTCCTCCAGCCCGCGCGACAGGGTGACCGTGCCAGTGCCGGCTGCCGCAGCGGCGAACGAGCGCAACCGCGCGAGCGCCGACGCCGCGACCAACTCCACCAGCATCGTGCCCGACGCGCCGGGCGTGCCGTCGGCGAGGAACGCCGTGGCCCCGGTGAGCCCGGGGCTCGCCAGGATCGTCGTCCGACCGAGCCCCAGCTGGGCCGCCTGCACCAGCGCACCGAGCAGGCCCTCGAGCGCCTGCGCGAGGTACGCGGCGTGGAACGCTCCGTGATGGGTGACCCCGGTGTGCTCGTCGAAGACCGGGTTCTCGCTCGGCGCGTTCGCCATCGCCTGGACGACGTGGGCGGCACGGTCGAGCGCGTCCAGCAACGCGCCGTGGCCCTGTGGCATCGCCCGCAGTCCGAACGGGTCCTGGATCCGGGCCGGCGGATCCGCGTACCCGTCGTCGTCCAGCACCTGCCGCATGGCGATGCAGACCCGCCGGGCGCCCGGGAACGGGGTGGCCCGTTCGACGGCCGGCCCGAACGGCTCGACGTTGCCGTGCACCGCCCGCAGGGTGAGTGAGGCGATCGGCACCGCCGCTCGAGCGAGCATCTCGAGCCGGTGGATCGCGAGCGCAGCGTCCCCGATCGCCGCGGCGTTGCTGGAGATCAGAGCGAGCGCGTCGCCCGGTCGGACCCGGGGGCCCGCGGGGTGGTCCAGCAACGACAAACCCACCGTGGCCAGGGCGCTCAGATCACCGGTACCGATGCTGCCGCGCTCGAGCACGGCAGGAAGGGTGTCCGCGTTCAGCATGTCCAGCAGGGCGTCGAACGCGACCCGGCTGAGGCCGCTGCCACCGGCCGCCAGCTGCCCGATCCGCACGGCGACCATCGCCCGCACACGCACCGCGGCGCGGGGCGGGCCGAGCGAGGTGGCGTGCGAGCGCAGCACCCGGGCCAGCTGGCCGTCCGGATCCTGGACAGGGACGGACCTGTTGGCACCGACCCCGGTCGAGCGGCCGTAGACCGGGCGCTGGGCGGCCAGCCGCTCTGCGAGGGCCGCACCGGCGGCCACTCGGTCGCCGACTTCTCTTGTGACAGTAAACGATTCGTGATCCATCGCGATGCGCACGATGTCACCGATGCGCAACCCTGCAGAGGTCAGTTCCACGCCCACAGCCTCTCGCACCGTCCCCCGCCGGGCGGCGCGTCCGGCAGGGTCTCCCACACGGGAAGAAAAGGTGTCAGGCTACCGCCTAACGAAAACGCGCTGCTATGGAATGGAAACTGTTGTCCCCTGCCGGCCGGACCGCCTCCGTGGCGCCCGCGTCATCGACGCGCGCCGTCGATCGAGCGATGGCGCTGTTGTCGGAGGTGTGCGGCGAGCCGTCCCTGACCCTCACCGAGTGCGCCCGACGCACGGCACTGCCCGCCAGCACCGCCCTGCGGCTCCTGCGCACCCTCGAGAACTCCGGCTTCGTCACTCGCGACCCCGATGGAAGCTTCGGCGCGGGACCCCGGATGGTGCAGATCGGGACGCGTGCCCTCAGCAGCCACCGCCTCGTCGCGCTGAGCCGTCCGGCGCTCGCGGGCGTCGTCGACGCGACCGGCGAATCCGCCTACCTCGCGCTGCCCGGCCCCGGAAGGACAGCGGTCTACGCCGCGGCGCACGAGGGCACCTGGCCCATTCGGCACAGCTCGTGGATCGGCCGGGAGGTGGGGCTGGACGCGTACGCCGTCCGCGCCGCGCTCGCCGGCGAATCGACGCCGGAGGGCTACCTCGCCACCCGCGGACAGCTGGAGCCCGACATCACGGCGGTGTCCTCCCCGGTCCGGTCGCAGGACAGGATCGTCGCGGCCGTCACCATCCTCGGTCCGTCCTACCGGTTGACCGACAGCGCGTTGTCACACTGCGGTGCTGTGATTGCAGAAGCAGCGCACCGTCTCGAAGTCCAGCTCGGCACCTAGGAGAGATTGCGCATGATCCGCTTCGACAACGTCACCAAGCGATATCCCGACGGGACCGTCGCCGTGGACTCTCTCGACCTGACCGCCGAGACCGGCAAGATCACCGTCTTCGTCGGCCCGTCGGGCTGCGGCAAGACCACCAGCCTGCGGATGATCAACCGGATGATCGAGCCCACCCAGGGCTCCATCTGGTTGGACGACCGCGACACCTCCACGATCGCCACCCACGAGTTGCGGCGCCGGATCGGGTACGTCATCCAGCATGCCGGTCTCTTCCCCCATCGCACGATCGTCGACAACGTCGCGACCGTGCCGCTGCTGCTCGGCACCGACAGGAAGAAGGCGCGTAGCGACGCCATGGACCTGCTGGAGCGGGTCGGCCTGGACCGCGGCTTCGCCAAGCGCTACCCCGCACAGCTGTCCGGCGGACAGCAGCAGCGCGTCGGAGTCGCCCGCGCACTCGCGGCCGATCCGCCGGTGATGCTGATGGACGAGCCGTTCTCGGCCGTCGACCCGGTGGTGCGCGAGCAGTTGCAGGACGAGTTCCTGCGCCTGCAGGACGACCTGGGCAAGACCATCGTCTTCGTCACGCACGACATCGACGAGGCCATCAAGCTCGGCGACCGGATCGCCGTCCTGCGGGTCGGTGGGCATCTGGCGCAACTCGCGACGCCGGCCGACCTGCTCGCCCGACCCGCCGACGCGTTCGTCGCCGGGTTCGTCGGGCGCGACCGCGGCTACCGCGCCCTGGGATTCAGCGAGGGGCACGAGCTGCCGCACCACGAGGAACCCACCGTGCGGATGGGCGAGACGGCCCCGGCAGCGTCCGAGGCGGCCGAGTGGCTGCTCGCGGTCGACGGGGAGGCGCACCCGCAGGGCTGGATCAACGTCGAGCAGACCGCCGGACGCGAGGTCACCGAGGAGTTGCTCTACCGAGGCGGGACGCTGGCGACACAGGGTGGATCGCTGCGCGCGGCGCTGGACGCCTGTCTGTCCTCGCCGTCCGGTCGGGGCGTGGTGGTCGATGAGAACCACCGACTGCTCGGCAGTGCCCAGCTCGACGAGGTCGTGCAGCTCATCAAGAGCGAGCCCGGCCCGGCAGGTGCCGATGGCGACACCGGCACCGGCACCGGCACCCAGGGCACATCCGGCGCCACCGCGGCCGTCCTGCAGAAGGGTCCGGCATGAGCGGCTTCGCGAATGAGGTGAGCTCCTCGCCGCTCAGCTTCTGGAGCTACTTCATGGACCACCGCAGCGCGGACCTGCAGCTGCTCTGGTCCCACACGTGGCTTTCGGTCGTACCGGTCGTCCTGGGCCTGGTCATCGCGCTGCCGCTCGGGTGGCTCTCGAACCGGTTCTCGTGGAGCTACCCGCCGATCATGACCGTCTCCGGGCTGCTCTACACCATCCCGTCGATCGCACTCTTCGTGCTGATTCCGCCGCTGCTGCATCTCGACCAGCTCTCGGAACTGCAGGTGCCGATCGCCCTCACGGTGTATTCGGTGGCGCTGCTGGTGCGGGTCGTCGCCGACGGGCTCGGCTCGGTCAGTGAGGACACCCGCCAGGCGGCCACCGCTATCGGCTTCACCCCGCTGGCCCGCCTCCTCAAGGTCGACCTGCCGATCGCCGTGCCCGTGATCACCGCCGGCCTGCGGGTGGCCGTCGTGTCCAACGTCAGCATTGTGGCGATCGCCGGCACCATCGGCTTCCAGAACCTCGGCAACCTCTTCACGACGGGCTACCAGTTGTCCTCCGGCACGAGTCCGTACTACCCGCCCATCGTGCTGGGCCTGGTCCTCTGCGTGATCCTCGCGCTGGCGCTGGATGCACTGGTGATCCTGGCCGGCCGAGGGCTCACGCCATGGCGACGGGCGGCCCGAGGATGATCGGCAACGTCATCACCTGGCTCAACGATCCGTCGCACTGGCGCGGAACGGGGACGACCGACGGCATCGTCACCCAGCTGGAACGGCACATCTCCTACGTCGGCATCGCGCTGCTCATCGCGATGTTGATCGCCGTCCCGTTGGGCCTGCTCATCGGCCACACGGGCAGGGGCGGTTCGGCCGTCTCCCTCGCCAACGCCATCCGCTCGATCCCGAGCATCGGACTGCTGATCCTGCTGGTGGTGATCATCTCGCCGCACTTCCACGGCCGCACCCAGGCGGGATTCATCATTCCGACCGAGATCGTCCTCATGCTGCTCGCAGTCCCGCCCATCCTCGCCGGCACCTACGCGGGTGTGGAGAACGTCGATCCCGCCGTGCGGGACGCGGCCTACGGGATGGGGATGAAGGGCGGTCAGGTGCTGCTCAAGGTGGAACTTCCCAACTCCCTGCCCCTGGTCATCTCCGGGGTGCGCTCCGCCGCGCTCCAGCTCATCGCCACGGCCACCATCGCGTCCTTCGTGCCGCTCGGCGGACTCGGCCGGTTCATCTACGACGGTCTCGCCCAGCGCGACTTCCCGCAGATGATCGGCGGTGGCGTCCTCGTCGCCCTGCTCGCCCTGCTGGTCGACCTGCTCCTGGCAGCCATCCAGCGCATCCTCGTCTCGCCCGGGGTGAGCGGACGGTTCTCCAAGCGCGCGGACCGGCGCCGCGGTGCCGCGGGCGAGGCCGACTCCCGGGTGGCCGCCGTCGACGAGGCGGGGGTAACTGTCTGAGGGTCCACGGACCGGCACCGTCGAGATACAGATCAATTCACCAGCAAGCACTTCACCACAGGAGCACAGATGATCAAGCGCACCATCAGCATCGTCGCGGTCGCCGGCCTCGGCCTCGGCCTCGCCGCGTGCGGCAAGGACAGCTCGAAAACCGGCACTGGTAGCGGCAGCGCCAGCGGCAGTGCTGCGGCAGGCACCATCGCCTCGAAGCTGATCATGGGCGGTCCGGCCGAGTTCCAGACCCGGGCCGACGGGCTCCCCGGGCTGAAGAAGAACTACGGCGTCGCCTTCGGGAAGTACACCGTCACCGACACCGGTGGCCCGGTGACCATCGGCGCGCTGAAGAACGGCCAGGTCGACGCGGCCGACATCTTCACGACCGACCCGTCGATCAAGGCGAACAACTTCGTGGTGCTCACCGACCCCAAGCACAACTTCGCGGCGCAGAACATCGTCCCGCTCGTGAGCAAGTCCAAGGCGACTCCCGGGGTGCAGGCGGTGCTGAACGCGATCTCCGCCAGCCTGTCCACCGCGGCCCTGCGTGACCTGGTCACCCAGGCGGTCACGGACAAGAAGGACCCCGATGCCGTCGCCAAGAGCTTCCTGTCCGCGCACCCGGTCAATATGTCGGGCAAGGCGAGCGGCGCCTCGCTCACCGTGGGCTCCGCCAACTTCCCGGAGAACGTCGTGCTCGCCGAGATCTACGCGGAAGCGCTGAAGAGCGCGGGCGCCAAGGTGTCGACGAAGCTGAACATCGGCAGCCGCGAGAAGTACTTCCCGGCACTCAAGTCCGGGTCGATCAACGTCTTCCCGGAGTACAACGGCGCCGTGCTCAGCTATCTGCAGCAGGGGGCCACCGAGGCGAGCACGGCCGCCGTCGACACCGCCCTGGCCAAGGCCCTGCCCTCGAGCATCGTCGCGCTCAAGCCCGCCGAGGCCCAGGACAGCGACGCGATCGTGGTGACCAAGGCCACCGCCGACAAGTACAAGCTCGTGTCCATCGCGGACCTTGCGAAGAAGGGCTGACCATGATCAGACGCAGCATCAGCATCGTCGTAGTGGTCGGGCTGGGCCTCGGCCTGGCCGCGTGCGGCAAGGACAGCTCGAAGACCGGGAGCAGCAACGGCGCCACATCGGGCAGCAGCGGCACCGTCGCTTCGAAGCTCATCATGGGAGGCTCCGCCGAGTTCAAGACCCGCGCCAACGGCCTCCCGGGGCTGAAGAAGAACTACGGCGTTGTCTTCGGCAAGTACACCGTCACCGACACCGGCGGCCCCGTCACCGTCGGCGCTCTGGTGAACGGTCAGATCGACGCGGCCGACATCTTCAGCACGGACCCGTCGATCAAGAAGTACGGGTTCGTCTCGCTGAAGGATCCGAAGAACAACTTCGCGGCGCAGAACATCACTCCGCTGGTGACCAAGAGCAAGGCGACGCCGGGAGTCGAGGCGGTGCTCAACGCGGTGTCGGCGAAGCTGTCGCAGCAGGCGTTGGTCGACATGGTCTCCCAGGCCATCACCGACAAGGAGGACCCGGCGGCGGTCGCGAAGGCCTTCCTGGCGAAGAACCCGATCAACATGCCGGGCAAGGCCAGCGGTGTCTCGCTCAGCGTCGGTTCCTCGAACTTCCCGGAGAGCGTCGTCCTCGGCAACCTCTACTCCCAAGCGCTGGCGAGCGCCGGAGCCAAGGTGACCGACAAGTTCAACATCGGCAGCCGCGAGAAGTACTACCCGGCACTGAAGGCCGGATCGATCAACATGTTCCCGGAGTACAACGGCGCCCTGGCGAGCTACCTGGACAACTCGACCAGCGCCTCCAGCACTGCCGAGGTGATGGCCGCGCTGAAGAAGGCGCTGCCCTCCTCCATCGTGGCGTTGACTCCGGCGCAGGCGCAGGACAACGACTCGGTCATGGTGACCAAGGCGACGGCCCAGAAGTACCACCTGGTCTCCATCGCCGACCTGGCGAAGAAGGGCTGATCTTCTCGACCCACGGCCGTTGCGATCGTGTGCCGCCTCGTCCTGGACGTGGCGGCACACGGCGTTCATGCACAATGGCGTAGCCGACGCAGCCGAATGTTACTGGCTGGTAACCTTCGGCGGACCGACGACGTTCGCGACGCCGCGAGCGCCGACCCGATGGCCTTCCCAGGAGGATCGATGTCCGACGCACCCACTCTTCAGCTGCCCGACGGCGTGCAGGTGACGGGACCGTTGCAGGAGCGCTACGACGTCATCCTGTCCCCGCGGGCCCTGGAGCTGATCGCGCGACTGCACCGTGAGTTGAACGCCGACCGCCTCACCGCGTTGCAGGCGAGGACCGCTCGGGTCGCGCAGGTGGCCGCCGGCACCGACCTGGGCTTCCTCGACGAGACCCGCAGCGTGCGCGAGGACGACAGCTGGAAGGTGGCGCCCCTCGCGCCGGGGCTGGAGGACCGCCGGGTCGAGATGACCGGTCCGACCGACGCAAAGATGACCATCAACGCGCTGAACTCCGGCGCCCGCGCATGGCTGGCCGACCAGGAGGACGCCAACACCCCGATGTGGGGCAACGTCGTGCAGGGCCCGCTCAATCTGATGGATTCCATCGACGGCACCCTCGACTTCACCAGCGCCGAGGGCAAGGACTACAAGGTCGTGCCGTTCGAGCAGCAGCCGACCATCATCGTGCGGCCGCGGGGCTGGCACCTGCCGGAGAAGCACATCCTGGTCGACGGAGAGCAGACCTCCGGGTCCCTGGTCGACTTCGCGCTCTACCTGACGGCCTGCGGCCAGAAGCAGATCGACCGCGGGCACGGGCCGTACTACTACCTGCCGAAGATGGAGAGCCACAAGGAGGCGCGGCTTTGGAATCGGGCCTTCGTGCTGGGTCAGGACTTCCTCGACATCCCGCAGGGCACCATCCGGGCCACCTGTCTGATCGAGACCTTCCCCGCGGCGTTCGAGATGGAGGAGATCCTCTACGAGCTGCGCGAGCACTCCTCCGGCCTGAACGCCGGCCGGTGGGACTACCTGTTCTCGGTCATCAAGACCTATCGCACCCGCGGCGCCGACTACATCGTCCCGGACCGCAACACCGTGACGATGACCGTGCCGTTCATGCGCGCGTACACCGAGTTGCTGGTGCGTACCTGCCACAAGCGCGGCGCGTCGGCGATGGGCGGCATGGCCGCGCAGATCCCGAGCAAGGACGAGGAGACCAACACCGCGGCGTACGAGAAGGTCACCGCCGACAAGACCCGCGAGGCGAACGACGGCTTCGACGGGTCGTGGGTGGCGCACCCCGCGATGGTCAAGACCTGCTTCGAGGTGTTCGAGCAGGTGCTGGGCGGCAAGCCCAACCAGCTGGACAAGACCCGCGAGGACGTGTCGGTCGACGCCGCGGCACTGCTGGACGTGCGCTCCACACCCGGCGACGTCACCGAGGCCGGGTTGCGCTCCAACATCGACATCGCGCTGCAGTACCTGCGCAGCTGGTTGACCGGTCGAGGCGCCGTGGCCATCCACAACCTGATGGAGGATGCGGCGACCGCGGAGATCTCCCGTTCGCAGATCTGGCAGCAGATCAAGAACGGCGTCACCACGGCCGACTCGGGCACGCTCATCACCGCGGAATGGGTGCAACAGATCGTCGACGAGGTCATCGCCGGCCTGCCCGGCGACCCGGCCGACTACGAGGCGGCCAAGGAGACCTTCCTGCAGGTCGCCGTCGCCGATGAGTACGCCGACTTCCTCACCCTGCCGGCGTACGAGCGGATGCCCTGACGCCGTCCGCCTCACCGCATGAGCAGGCCGCCCGACCATCACCTGGTCGGGCGGTCTCGCGTTGGTGCGGGCGGAGGAATTACGCGGTACGTCGTGTTTCCGGTACCGCGCGTACCAGTTATCGAGTAGGCTAACTTTACTCACCGGAAACTAAAGACCACTCGTCCCGAAGGAGCGTCGCGCCATGAGTACGCACTCCAAACCGAGCCTTGCCGACAAGGGCCAGGCATTCGGGTTGCGCCTGATCGCCCGCGCCGGCGGTCTCGAGGCCATGAAGAACCCCTCCCTGCGCTCGAAGGTCGAGCGCATCCTCTACAAGGGTGCGCAGCACGGCTTCAAGGCCCAGACGGCCGCTGGCAAGGCATTCACCCGCAAGCCGGGGTCGGGTGCGGCCACCCGTCCGGAGCACCGCACGCCGCGGCGCGAGTTCGATCTCACGCCGTCCGAGGACCAGGAGATGATCCAGGAGGCGGCCCGCGAACTCGCCGACGAGGTCATCCGCCCCGCCGGCGGGCAGGCTGACACCGACCGCGCGGTGCCGGACGAGGTCCGTCGGCAGGCCGCGTCGATGGGCCTGACGCTCGTCGGCGTCCCGACCGACCTGGGCGGCGTCGCCGAGGAGGCCTCGGCGGTCACCAGCGCCCTGGTCATCGAAGAGCTCGCGCGCGGTGACATGGGGCTGGCCGTGGCCATCATGTCCTCCGCCGCCGTCGCCAACGCCCTCGTCAACTACGGGAGCTCCACCCAGCAGGCCACCTTCCTGCCGCCGTTCACCGATGAGGACGACCCGGCCTCCGGCGCCCTCGCGATGACCGAGCCGCAGCCGCTCTTCGACCCGCTGAAGCCGCGCACGGTCGCTCGCACCGATGGCGACGACCTCGTGATCGATGGAGAGAAGTCGCTCGTCGTCGGCGCCGCGAGCGCGGACCTGTTCATCGTGTCCGCGCTGCTGGACGACGAACCCCGTCTGATCGTGGTGCAGCCCGGCACCGACGGCCTCACCACGTCCGACGATCCGGCAATGGGTCTGCGCGCCGCGGCCACCGGGCGACTGCACCTGGCCGGCGTACGCGTCCCGGCGGGCAACCTGCTCGGCACCTCGGCCGACGTGGTCGACGCCGTACGCCGCGCCCGGTTGGCCTGGGCGGCAGCAGCCGTCGGCACCGGGCAGGCCGTGGTCGACCATCTGACGACGTACACCGTCGAGCGGACCGCGTTCGGCGAGCCGATCGCGCAGCGGCAGGCCGTGGCGTTCACGGTCGCCGACGCCGCGATCGAGGTCGACGCGCTGCGGCTCGTCGTGTGGCGGGCCGCCGCTCAGTTGGATGCCGGCCGCGATGCCGGAGCGTCCGTCGCCCACGCGCGCGCCCTCACCTCCACCTACCTGACCCGCGTCGGGTCAGACGGCGTGCAGCTGCTCGGCGGACACGGATTCGTCAAGGAGTACGACAACGAACGCTGGTACCGCGACCTGCGCGGTGCCGGGGTGCTCGAGGGCACCCTGCTGGTCTGACCCGGCCCGAGACTCGACGACAGGAGATCGATCGTGATTGATCTGGAAGTCCCCAAGAAGTTCCGGCCGCTGCTCACCCAGGCGGCATCGCTGGCGGACGACATGTTCCGCCCGATCAGCCGCAAGTACGACCTGGCCGAGCACGAGTACCCCACCGAGCTCGACCTGCTGTCCGCGCTGCTGGACGGGATGTCCGACTCCGGTGCGACTCAGGGCGCCGGCGCGCGCGGGTCGGCCCAGGTCAAGGACACCGACACGGCACCCGCGGGTGTCGGGTCCGGTCGCAACGATCGGTTGGGCAAGCCCAACAAGAACGGCGCCAACCTGTCGTCGGTGCTGTCGATCATGCAGACCTGCCGCGGCGACGTCGGCCTCACCCTCTCGATCCCCCGCCAGGGCCTCGGCAATGCGGCGATCGCAGCGGTCGCCAGCGATGAGCAGAAGGAGCGGTACGGCAACCGCTGGGCCGCGATGGCGATCACCGAGCCGGAAGCCGGTTCGGACTCAGGCGCGATCCGCACCACCGCGATCAAGGACGGTGACGAGTACGTCCTCAACGGCGAGAAGATCTACGTCACCGCCGGATCCCGTGCGGACCTGGTCGTGGTGTGGGCAACGCTGGACCGCTCGCTCGGCAAGCAGGCCATCAAGTCCTTCGTGGTCGAGACCAGCAATCCCGGCCTGCAGCTGGTGCGACTGGAGCACAAGCTCGGCATCCGTGCCTCGGACACGGCGGCGTTCCTGCTCCAGGACTGCCGGGTCCCGGCCCGCGACCTGCTGGGTGACCCGGAGATCCGCACCGAGGGCGGCTTCGGCGGGGTCATGCAGACCTTCGACAACACCCGTCCGCTGGTCGCCGCGATGGCCTGTGGTCTGACCCGGGCCTGCCTGGACCTGACGACCGAGCTGCTCGCCAAGGAGGGCGTCGTACCGGACGTCGACGCGCCGCTCACGGCCCAGCCGTATGCCGCGACCCGGCTGATCCAGATGGAGGCCGACTACGAGGCGGCGTACCTGCTGGCGTTGCGCGCCGCGTGGATGGCCGACAACGGCAAGCCCAACTCGATGCAGGCCTCGATGGCCAAGGCGAAGGCCGGGCGCACCTGCGTCAACGTCGCGCTCGCGTGCGTCGAGCTCGCCGGCGCGAGCGGCTACGCGGAGACCGAGTTGCTCGAGAAGTGGGCGCGGGACTCCAAGATCCTGGACATCTTCGAGGGGACCCAGCAGATCCAGCTGCTGATCGTGGCCCGGCGGCTGCTCGGCCTGTCCTCCAGCCAGCTGAAGTAGGTCGCGCTCAGCGGGAGTGCACGTTGCTGACGGCCGCGCGGACGACCGCCAGCAGCGTGTCCTGGTCGAGGCCGAGGTGGCGCGTCCGTTCCGCGAATTCCGCCGCGGCGGCGGCCGTCTCCGCCTGCGACCGATCGCCGGAGGAGCTGACGAAGGTGCCGGCCCGGCCGCGCGTCTCGATCAGGCCGGACTGCTCCAACCGGGTGTAGGCCTTGGCGACCGTGCCCGGCGCCACCCCGAGTTGCTCGGCGAGCCCACGCACCGTCGGCAGCTTGGTGCCGACGGGCAGGGTGCCGTCGTTCGACCCGGCGGCGATCTGCCGGCAGATCTGCTCGTACGGCGCGGTCGCGTCCTCCGGGTCGATGCGCAGGTCCGGGTTCACCACCCCATCGTCCCCGGTTCGCCCTTGAACGGGCCGACGACACGGCCGGTGATCCAGCCGCCGTAGAAACCCCCGGCCTGCGCGTCGACGCGCTCGCCGTCGACGCGGCATTCCTGCACCAGACCCGGCATGACCGCGACGTAGCCGCGCAGCATTTCGAATCCCGGGCTGGGGTCGGGGTAGGTCCACCCGGCGCGGCGCGCCGTGGAGCCCCCGCCGACCAGGTCGAAGTACGCGGCCACACCCTTGAACTCACAGAACGACGAGCCGTCGGTGGGGTGCAGCGCGCCATCGGCGAAGTCCGTGGCGGGCAGGTAGTAGGTGGGCGGGTGACTGGTCTCGAGCACGCGTACGGCGGCGCGACTGCTCGCGATGGTGGCCCCGCCCAGATCCACCTCTACCAGCTCGTCGGTGGCTTCGACCCGCGGCGGTCGCGGGTAGTCCCACACCGATTCCTGCCCTGGTCCCGGTGCAACCCTGCGTGCTCTGTTCATCCGACGCTCCGTCCTGCCCCTGGGTGATGCTACCGGCGCGTACGGGAAGTGAGATGCTGCGGGGAGAGACCGTCACGCTGGATCAACCCTGGAAGGACCCCGATGGATCTGGAATACACACCCGAGGAGCAGCAGTTCCGCGACGAACTGCGCACCGTCTTCTACGAGAAGGTGCCCGCCGAGATCCGCGAGCGCGTGGTGCGAGGGCAGATCAGCCGCGAGGACATCGTGACGAGCCAGCGGATCCTGCACGAGCACGGGCTGGCCGTTCCGCACTGGCCGACGCAGTGGGGCGGCAAGAAGTGGAGCGCGACCCAGCAGAACATCTACGTCTCGGAACTGCAGCGTGCCGCCGTCCCCACTCCCCTGGCGTTCAACGTGAGCATGGTCGGACCGATCATCGCCGAGTTCGGCAGCCAGGAGCAGAAGGAGAAGTTCCTCCCGGCCACGGCCAACCTCGACATCTGGTGGTCGCAGGGATTCTCCGAGCCCGAGGCGGGCTCGGACCTCGCTGGCCTCAAGACCACCGCGATCCGCGACGGTGACGAGTACGTCATCAACGGACAGAAGACCTGGACCACCCTCGGCCAGTACGGCGACTGGATGTTCCTGCTCGCCCGCACCAACCCCGGCGCGGAGCGCAAGCAGCAGGGCATCTCGTTCATCCTGGTCGACATGCAGACCCCCGGCATCGAGCGTCGCCCGATCAAGCTGATCGACGGCAGCGTCGAGGTCAACGAGTTCTTCTTCGACAACGTCCGCGTGCCGGTCTCGAACCTGGTCGGCGAGGAGAACAAGGGCTGGACCTACGCCAAGTTCCTGCTCGGCAACGAGCGCAACGGGATCGCCCAGGTGGGCACCAGCCAGCGGGTCTTCGCCGAGCTGGTCGACGCCGCCAAGGAGACCGACGTCGAAGAGGGCACCCTCGCCGAGGACCCGGACTTCCGCGCGCAGCTGCACACCGCCAAGATGCGGCTGCTCGCGCTCGAGGCGACCCAGCTGCGCGTCGCGGGCGCCTCCGCGGACGGCAAGCCCGACCCGGCGTCCTCGCTGTTGAAGCTCGAGGGCACCCGACTGCTGCAGAGCCTCACCGCCCTGCGGCTGGATGCCGGCGGCACCGACTCCGTGCTCGTCGGCGACACCGAGGGCACCGACGGCACCCCGGTCGGCCTGAGCAGCGAGCACGCCGCGAGCACGGCCGCCCTGCAGTACCTCAACATGCGCAAGCTGTCGATCTTCGGTGGTTCCAACGAGATCCAGCGCGGCGTCATCGCCAAGGCGGTCCTGGGTCTGTGACCCGCAGGACCCCGGCAGCCCCCTTCGACACGACGAACGAGAGCATCTGATGGATCTGACACTGAACGAAGACCAGGAAGCCTTCGCCGAGAGCATCGACGATGCCCTGGCACGCAAGTACACCGCGGAGTTCCGCGGGAAAGCTGCCGCCAGCGACGTCGGCTGGGACGAGAAGCTCTTCTCGACCCTGGCAGAGATCGGCGCGAGTGCGCTCACCATCGACGAGGAGCACGACGGCCTGGACGCCGGCGCGGGCGAGGTCTACGCCGCGCTCTACGCGCTCGGCCAGAACGCCGCCATCGAGCCGTTCCTCGACGGGGTCTACCTGCCGTCGTGGCTGCTCGCCGCGAGCGGGTCGGCGCCGGACGAGGTGCTTACCGCTCTCGCCTCCGGTGAGGCGATCGCCGCGGTCGCGCACTCCGAGCCCGGCCGGGTCTGGGACGCCGCGCCGTCCACCACCGCGACCGGCGACGGCGACGGCGACAAGGTCACCCTCTCCGGCACGAAGACCGCTGTGGCACACGCCGATCAGGCCAAGTGGCTGCTCGTCACCGCGTCCGGCGACGCCGGCTTCGGCGTCTACCTGGTGAACGGCGACGCCGAGGGCATCACCCGCACGGACGGCCGCACGGCCGACTGGACCCGGGTCTCACGGGTCGCCTTCGAGGGGACGCCCGCCACCCTGCTGGGCAGTTCCGGCGACGAAGCGCGTCGCACCTTCGACGCCGCGGTCGCCCGTGCCCGCATCGCGGTGCTCGCCGAGGCCGTAGGCCTGATGGACCGCGCGAGCAAGGTGACGGTCGACTACCTGAAGTCGCGCAAGCAGTTCGGGGTGCCGCTGTCGACGTTCCAGGCTCTGGTGCACCGCGCCGCCGATCTCTACGCCGAGGTCGAACTCGCTCGCTCGGTCGCGCTGTGGGCCACCGCGAGCCTCGAACGGGACGCGCAGACCGACGACACCGACGTCGACGCGACCGCCGACGACGCGTTCGTCTACATCGCCCACGCCGCACGGGTGGTCGCCGAGGAGGTCGTGCAGCTGCACGGCGGCATCGGAATGACCTTCGAGACCCCGATCAGCCACTATGCGGCTCGCCTCACCTCGATCGAGCAGTCGTACGGCGGAGTCGCCGCCGCCCGCCGCCGGGTCCTGAAGTCCGACTCGCCGCTGACCGCACCCACCGTCGTACGGAGCTGACCTCGACAGCGCACGAAGAGGACGCCTCGGGCACACAGCGAT
>NZ_JAGEKR010000008.1 GCF_017565405.1 Allobranchiibius sp. CTAmp26 | reverse complement strand
GGACCGGCCCCCGACAACTGCCCGGCGAGCCCACCGGGCAGTGCGTGGGTCGGGTCGGTGGAAGGGCGCCGCGTGGTCCCTCGTGAGGCGGGCTTGGTGGGTCGGGTCGGTGGAAGGGCGCCGCGTGGTCCCTCGTGAGGCGGGCTTGGTGGGTCGGGTCGGTGGAAGGGCGCCGCGTGGTCCCTCCTGAGGCGGGCTTGGCCGGTCGGGTCGGTGGAAGGGCGCCGCGTGGTCCCTCCTGAGGCGGGCTTGGCCGGTCGGATCGGTGGAAGGGCGCCGCGTGGTGCCTCGGGCGCAGGAAAGTCGCCGCAGAGCCCACGACCCACTCAACCCGGGCCGGCAGCGCCAGGCGATCGACACGGGCGTCCTCCAGGCCGCCTGTGAACCGGCGCAGCAGCGGGAAGTGGCGGCGAGCATCCACGAACCCAGGGTTAGCCCTGAAGTGCTGCACGACGCCTGCAGTTAGCCTGAGCACATGCCGCGAACCCCCGACGCTTCCTGCCCCGGGTGGCAGATCGGCCAGGTTCGCGGCGTCCCCGTCTATCTGGGACGCAGTTGGCCCATCATCGCGATCTTCATCGTGGTCACCTTCGGACCGCAGGTGCACGGAGTGCTTCCCGAACTCGGCTCCGGCGGCGCCTACCTGGTCGCGATCGGCTACGTGCTGCTGCTCCTGCTGTCCGTGCTCGTCCACGAGGCCTCCCACGCCCTGGTGGGGCAGTGGCGCGGATACCAGGTGCGCCAGATCGTGGCGGACCTCTGGGGCGGGCACACGTCGTACGACACGGCCGACACCACGCCACTCTCCAGCGCGCTGGTGGCCGTCGCCGGACCGCTGAGCAACGGCGTGCTCGCGGGTCTCGGCTACCTGGCGCTGCAGAGCACGGACGGCGGGGTGCCCCACCTGCTGGTCCAGGTGTTCGTATGGACGAACGGCTTCGTGGCGATCTTCAACCTGCTGCCGGGTCTGCCGCTCGATGGCGGGTTCCTCGTCGACTCCCTCGTATGGCGGATCACCGGCTCCCGCGCGACCGGGCTGCTGGTTGCCGGGTGGTGCGGCAGGGTCGTCGCCGTCATCGTCGTCGTCGCCGCCCTGGGGCGATCCCTCCTGCAGGGTGTCCAGGTCGACTTCTACACCGTCGTCTGGGCCGTCCTGATCGCCGGATTCCTCTGGGTGGGTGCGACGAGCGCGATCGCCCGTGCCTCGGCGAGCCGGGTCATCTCCCGGGTGACCGTGCGGCAGTTGCTGACGAGGGTGACCCTGGTGCCCACGGGTACGCCGCTGTCCCGGCTGCGCGGCAACGGCGACCTGGTGGTCACCGACCCGGCGGGGGTGCCGTGGGGTTTCGCGACGGCGGCCGACCGGGCACGGGTGCCCGCGGGCATCGGCGACAGCGCCCCGGTCGACGCCGTCGCGCGACGCCAGCCACAGGGCTGGGTCGCCCAGGTGGACTCGGTGGACGACGACTGCTCGGAGCTGATCACGGCCGTGCAGTCCGCCGATCCGGCGCCAGAACAGCTGCTGGTCACGCTGCGCGACGGCCGGCCCGTCGGCATCATCCGCACGGCCGAGCTGGGACAGGCGCTGCAGGCCGCCTCGCAGGCTCACTAGGCTGACGCCCGATGACCACACCGACCGCACACGCCACGGGCGCCGACACACGACGCGGTCCGTTCACCGCAGGAGAGCGCGTCCAGCTCACCGACGCCAAGGGCCGGATGCACACCATCACCCTGGGGGAGGGCAAGCAGTTCCACACCCACCGGGGCCACCTGCTGCACGACGACCTGATCGGCGCGCCCGACGGCAGCACGATCACCAACACCGCCAACGTGCAGTACCTGGCGCTGCGTCCGCTGCTGTCGGACTACGTGATGTCGATGCCGCGCGGTGCCGCCGTCGTCTACCCCAAGGACGCCGGCCAGATCGTCACGATGGCCGACATCTTCCCTGGCGCCCGGGTCGTCGAGGCCGGCGTGGGTTCCGGTGCACTCAGCATGTCGCTGCTGCGCGCCGTGGGCGACACCGGTCACGTGCACTCCTTCGAACGCCGCGAGGACTTCGCCGACATCGCCCGGGGCAACGCGCGCGCGTTCTTCGGTGCGGACCACCCGGCATGGACGGTGACCGTCGGCGACCTGGTCGAGTCGCTGCCCCAGCACGAGGCGCCGGGCTCGGTCGACCGGGTCGTGCTCGACATGCTCGCCCCCTGGGAGTGCCTCGACGCGGTCGCAGAGGCGCTCGCGCCCGGCGGTGTCCTCATCGCCTACGTCGCGACCGCCACCCAGCTGTCCCGGGTCGCCGAAGCGGCCCGCGAGCACGGCGGCTTCACCGAGCCGCAGGCGTGGGAGTCGATGGTGCGCGGCTGGCACCTGGAGGGCCTGGCGGTCCGACCCGAGCACCGGATGCACGGACACACCGGCTTCCTCATCACCACGCGCCGGTTGGCACCCGGTGTCACCCCGCCGCTGCGCAAGCGTCGTCCGGCGAAGGGCTCCTACGGTGATGAGAGCGACGCGTCGAGCTCGAGCTGGGACGCCGAGAGCCTCGGTGAACGCCCCGTCTCGGACAAGAAGGTCCGCAAAGTTCGCCGCTCGTTGAGTGAGCCGCCCGCGAATTGATCAGGCCGTCGGGTTAAGGTCGGGTGACATCACTCGCGAAGCGCCCACCGCTCCACGCAGGAGGCCTGATGTCCGACCACCAGCCCGATGACTCCACGCCCTACGACGCCGTCGAGAGCCTCCAGCAGGAGGTCAAGGCACTCCGCAGCCGGCTGAACGCATCCGGCGCCGGGCGCAACCCGCAGCTCACCCAGCAGGTGAATCAGCTGCAGTCCTCCGTGGGCACTCTCTCGGCGCAGAACGAACGGCTCGTCTGCACGCTCGGCGAGGCTCGCGAGCAGATCGTCACGCTCAAGGGCGAGGTCGACCGGCTGGCGCAGCCGCCCGCCGCGTACGGCGTGGTCCTCGCCGTCCGTGACGATGCGACGGCCGACATCCTCAACAGCGGCCGCAAGATGCGGGTGGCGGTCAGCCCGACCGTCGAGCCCGAGGTGCTGCAGCCCGGCCGCGAGGTACTGCTCAACGAGGCGATGAACATCGTCGCGGTGACCGGCTACGAGTCCATCGGCGAGATCGTCACGGTCAAGGACCTGCTCGACGACACGCGCATCCTGGTCGTCGCGCACACCGACGAGGAGCGGGTGTGCCGTCGGGCCGCGAGCCTCGACGGGCAGACCGTCCGGGTCGGCGATTCGCTGCTGCTCGACGGCCGCAGCGGCTTCGTCTACGAGCGCATCCCCAAGGCCGAGGTCGCGGACCTCGTACTCGAAGAGGTGCCCGACATCCAGTACGAGGACATCGGCGGCCTGGCGGGGCAGATCGAGCAGATCCGCGACGCCGTCGAACTGCCCTACCTGCACAAGGAGCTCTTCCGCGAACACGCGCTGCGGCCGCCCAAGGGCGTGCTGCTCTACGGCCCTCCCGGGTGCGGCAAGACGCTCATCGCCAAGGCGGTGGCCGCGTCGCTGGCTCGCAAGGTCGCCGAGAAGACCGGGCGATCGGAGACCCGCAGCTTCTTCCTCAACATCAAGGGCCCGGAGCTGCTCAACAAGTACGTCGGTGAGACCGAGCGGCACATCCGGCTGATCTTCCAGCGGGCGCGGGAGAAGTCCTCCGACGGCACGCCCGTGGTGGTCTTCTTCGACGAGATGGAGAGCCTCTTCCGCACCCGCGGGTCGGGCGTCTCCTCCGACGTGGAGACCACGATCGTCCCCCAGCTCCTCGCCGAGATCGACGGTGTCGAGCGCCTGGAGAACGTCATCGTCATCGGTGCGTCCAACCGCGAGGACATGATCGACCCGGCGATCCTGCGTCCGGGCCGGCTGGACGTGAAGATCAAGATCGAGCGGCCGGACGCCGAGAGCGCCCGGGACATCTTCGAGAAGTACCTCACCGTCACGCTGCCCCTGCATGCCGACGACCTGGCGGAGTACGGCGGCTCGGCGCAGGACACGGTGACCGCGATGATCCAGACGACCGTCGAGCGGATGTACACCGAGATCGACGAGAACAAGTTCCTCGAGGTCACCTACGCCAGCGGTGACAAGGAGATCCTCTACTTCAAGGACTTCAACTCGGGCGCGATGATCCAGAACATCGTCGACCGCGCGAAGAAGATGGCGATCAAGGATCTGATCACCCTGGGCTCCAAGGGAATTCGTGTCGATCACCTGCTGCGCGCGTGCGTCGACGAGTTCAAGGAGAACGAGGACCTGCCCAACACGACCAACCCGGACGACTGGGCGCGCATCTCGGGCAAGAAGGGCGAGCGGATCGTCTACATCCGCACACTCATCGACGGCAAGGACGGCTCCGAGCCCGGCCGCGCGATCGACTCGATCGCCAACACCGGCCAGTACCTGTAGCCGGTTGTCCGCGGTTTCGTGACGGCGGCGTCACGAAACCGCGGACAACCGACCGCGAGCCGGACCATGATTCCTGACCAGGTCTCAAGAGCCGTCAACGTCCCTACGGCGCAGTAGTTTTGGAGCCCGCGGCGCTCGCCGCATTCCTGCTCCGTCGGAAGTGGTCACCCGAATGCGTTCGTACGCCGCGCTGCGCAGTCTCCTTCTCGCGATGCTGCTGGGGTGCGCGCTCGCTGCGCCCACCATGGCGTACGCCGCCTCGATGTCTGCCGCCCTTTCGCACCCGAGCGGAACCGCGCGCCCGGCCGTCGTCGCGGGACCGGCGCCCACCACCCGGCTCACGTCCGTCGCGCCCACCCGGGTCATCGACACCCGGACGGGCCTTGGCGGCCCGAAAGGAGCTGTTGCAGCAGGGAGTACGACGACCGCCAAGGTCGGCGGGACGGGCGGGGTGCCCACCTCGGGGGTCGCAGCCGTCGTCCTCAACATCACGGTGACCGGTGCGACCGCTTCGGGGTATCTCATCGCCTATGCGACCGGTTCCACCCGACCGGGCACCTCGAACATCACCTTCTCCGCCGGACAGACCGTGGCCAACCAGTCGGTCACGCCGGTCGACGCGAGTGGCCGGGTGAGCGTCTACCTGTCCACCTCGACGCAGTTCTTCGCCGACGTCTCCGGTTACTACGCCACCGGCGGCTCCTACCACCCGGTCACCCCGACCCGTCTGCTGGACACCCGCAAGACGCACACGGTCGCGGCGGGGTCCACCACGACGGTGCCCGTCACAGGTGTCGCAGGCGTCCCGTCGAGCGGGGTGGGTGCAGTCATCCTCAACATCACGGTGGTCGCGCCCGCCACGTCCGGATACCTCATCGCCTACCCGGCCGGAGCGACCCGCCCGTCGTCCTCGAACGTGAACTTCGTGGTCGGACGCGCCGCCGTGGGTACGACGTTCGCGCGGGTCGGCACCGGGGGAGCGGTCTCGATCTATACCTCGGCCACGACCCACCTGCTGGTGGACATCGCCGGCTGGCTCCCGACGTCCGCCGACTACACCGGCGTCACCCCGACCCGCCTGGTCGACACCCGCAGCGGCACCGGGGCACCGCGGGCGCGGGTCCCCGCGGGCGGCACCCTCACCGTGCAGGTCACCGGGGTGGGCGGCGTACCCACGGCGGGCATCAACGCCGTCGAGCTGGGCGTCACCGCGGTCGGGCCGTCCGCCGGCGGTTACCTCACGACCTACCCCGCGGGCGGCAGCCGCCCGGGCTCCTCCACCCTCAACTACCCGCAGGGTCAGGCCGTCGCCAACTCGGTGACCGCCAAGGTGGGTGCGGGCGGCAAGGTCAGCATCTTCAGCTCGGCGCAGACCGATCTGCTCGTGGATGTCCAGGGTTACTTCCGCTATCCGCTCACCGGCGTGGTGTCGGCGTGGGGCGCGGGGTTCAGTGGCCAGCTCGGCAACGGCGCCAGCCCCACCTCTTCGAGCGCCACGGTGCGGGTGAGCGCCCTCTCAGGGGTGACCGGCATCGCAGCCGGAGAGGCCACCGGGTACGCGCTGCGGGCGGACGGCACCGTGTGGGCGTGGGGCGACGGCGGGGCAGGTGAGCTGGGCGACGGCGGCAGCCTGGACGGCTCGGACGTCACCACCGTGCCGCGCCAGGTCCTCGGTCTGACCGGAGTCACGTCCGTGGCGGCCGGCTACTTCTCCGGCTACGCGCTGCGCGGCGACGGCACGGTCTGGGCGTGGGGCAGCGGTTTCCACGGCGAGCTGGGCAACGGATCCGGCAACTCCAGCAGCACGCCGGCGCAGGTCACCGGACTGCCGGGGATCGTCGCGATCTCGGCGGGGTGGGACACGGCGTACGCGCTCGCGTCCGACGGCACCGTGTGGGCCTGGGGCGACGGGTACTACGGGCAGATCCCCGGGACGACGGAAGGCGCCAGTACGCCGGTCAAGGTCACCGGCATCAGCAACGTCGCCTCGATCGTCGGCGGGGGACGCTCGGTGCTCGCGCTGACCTCGGACACCGGCGTCTGGGTGTGGGGCGACAACTCGGTCGGCCAGCTCGCGCTCAACTCGCCCGATCCCTACGTGACCGTGCCCACGCGCATCCCCGGGTACACGGCTGACGCGGTCGCGGCGAGTGGCGTCGACGGGTACGCGATCCGCGGCGGCGGTGTCTCCGCACAGGGCCAGGGGGCAGGCGGTGGCATCGGCTACGGCAGCACTGCGGACTCCCGGGTGCCCCAGAGCGTGCTCAACGTGTCGAACGTCCTGTCCATCGCCGCCTCCGACAACTCCGCCTATGCGCGGATGTCCAACGGCACCATCGCCGCCTGGGGGGACAACAGCTACGGCGAACTGGGCAGCGCGGGGCCCACCGACTCGGCGAGCACACCGGTGGTCGTCACGGGGATCACCGGCGCGACGGCGGTCGCGGCCGGCGGCCGCTCGGCGTACGCCATCACCCCCTGAGGTCAGTCCGATGCGACGTGGCGACGCAGGAAGTCGTTGAGGAACGCGCCGGACGGATCGAGCTCACGGCGTACCGCCTCGAAGTCGTCCAGGCGCGGGTACGCCGCGTCGAGTCGCCCCGCGTAGGTGAACAACTTGCCCCAGTGCGGGCGCGGGTCGAACGGTGCGAGCGCCTGCTGGACGAGGTCGGCGGCCTCCGATGTGGCGGCCGTGTCCGGACGCCAGGTGAAGTGGAAGACGACGCTGTCGCGGTCGTAGGTCGGGCTGAGCCATTGCCCGTCGGCTGCGACCGCACGGATCTCGGACACGATGATCATCGGCGCGATGCGCTCGCCGATCTGCAGCAGTGCTTCGGCGGCCGCGGCTCCATGTGCTGCGGGCACGAAGAACTCGGACTGGATCTCCTCGCCCGAGCTGGGGGTGAACCCCATCCGGAAGTGCGGCAGACGGTCGGACCACAGGCCGGGCGCCCCGCCCTGCTCGGTCACCTTCTCGCTGGGCTCGCCCGAGGCCCAGGACGGGTGCTTGGTGTCGGCGATCCACTCGGCGCCCGGCAGGACCGGGGCATCGCTGCGCTGGTCGGTGCGACTCTTCAGCACGATGTGGTCGGGTCCGGGCCCGACCCACCGGCCGAAGACGCTGACGCTGTACGCAGACTCCAGGATGGTCCCCAGCTCGGCGGTCAGCTGTGCCCAGGTCAGGCCGACGAAGGTGTCCTGGCGCACCTCGAACTCCGGCTCGATCGAGAGCCTGAGTCGGGTGACGACGCCGAGTGCGCCGAGCGACACCACGAGTGCCGGGAACCGCGGGTCGGAGCGGTCGAACCACCGCAGGTCGCCGTCCGCGGTCATCAGCTGCACCGCCTGCACGGAGGCGGCCAGCCCCGGCTGGCGGGCGCCTGATCCGTGGGTGCCGGTCGCGACGCTGCCGGCGACGGTGATGTGGGGGAGCGAGGCGAGGTTCGCCAACGCGAGGCCCTCCTGCGCCAGGAAGGGCACGAGCGCGCCGTACGTCGTCCCGCCGCTGACCTCGACCGTGCTGTGGTCGGCGCTGACGACCGGCGGCTCCACGAGCCCGGAAAGGTCTATCTGCCAACCGTTCTCACTGTCCGCGACATAGTTGAAGCTGTGCCCGGAGCCGGTGACTTTGACCGACGGCGCCTCGCGGAGGACCGACCGCAACTCCTCGACCGACGTGGGTCGGACGCGGCGGCCCGCGCGATAGGCGATGGTGCCCGACCAGTTGGTGTTCAGCTGTGCGTCCGTCGTTGCCATCCGGCAACAATGCCACGCCACCCGAGCAGGAACACCGCCAACACGACCATCGCGACGATGACGAAGCTGAGCGCCACCCCGCGGCCGGTGACGACTCGCAGCACCATCCCGATCGCGACGGCACCCACCCAGACCGGTACGCCGGCACGCAGCGACGCGGGCGCCCATCGCCGTATGCCGACCGCGAACGCCCACCCCACGGCCGCCCCCGCCAGGAACGGCCACGCCACGACGGCGGACTCGAGCACGGGGTGGCTCTCGGAATGCGATGCCCGCCCGATCGCGGCGAAGGCGACGATGAGCACCACGTCGAGCACGGCGGCGATCACCGTGGTACGCCGCGCAGCGAGGTCGCGCCCGGCGGGTGGCTTGGTGACGGGAGCCGAGGTTCGAAGGGCCATGGTTCGAGCCTAAGCGGCACTCGTCAAGACTCCGACACTGACTTGTGGACAACCCCTGAGTCGCCCACCTCGCCGAGTGAGATGTCGATAACAAAGTCCTGAATGATCAACATTGGCAGGCATATTCGCCCGATATGTTCTTGTGCAACGTGTCGAACAGGCGTATGATAGACAGTAGATGGCAAGAGGTGCCGTCATCAGCGCAGGAGGGGCCATGGCGCGGCCGACGACCGACATTCCTCGGCCTGCTGCGCCGGGTGCTGGTGACCGGTTGTTGGCTTCGCTGCGGGAGTTCACCTCTGCGCTGGATGAGTGGCCCGGAGCGCTGTGGCAGCTGGATGAGGCGGGCCTGGCCCAAGTGGTCGGGGGCATGCTGCGTGTCTCCTCCCGGGCGGAGAACGTCGCCGCGCTGGCCACCGCGGACGCGCTGAGCCGCGGGACGGTCGCGAACTCCACCGCGACGGGTGCCCCGGCGTGGGTGGCTCGGCAGGCGGCTGGCGTGGACCCGACGGTCGTACGCCGGGTCGGGGCGGTGGGTGTCGAGTGCGCCGACCCCCGCAACCAGGTCGTAGTTGACGCGCTGGCCGATGGGTCCGCCGGTGTGCCGGTCGCCGCTGCGGCGTTGCGGCAACTACCGCTGATCCTGCCGCAACTGCCGACCGCGGATCGGGATGACCTATTGGGCCGTTACCTGTCGCTGTCCGACTACGGCGCAAAGACGTTGCGGGAGCTGACCACCCGGATCTTGGGGGAGTACGCGCCGCAGCGGCTCGTCCGTGACGAAGAGCGACAGCAGGAGTGCGAGTCGGTGTACTGGGCCGATTTGCCCAGTGGGCTGACTCGGTTCGTCGCGGAACTGTCCGGCGGGCACGCCGCCGTGGTCAAACACGCCCTGCGCGCCTTGTCCGCGCCCACACCCGCGCCACAACCCAGTCCCGCCAGTACAAACGACCCTGACAGCGACTCGGGAACCGGCCCGCTGCTAGAGACCGGCGCCGGTACGCCCGAGCGGGACCCGCGTACCCCGGCCAAACGGCGGGCGGACGCGTTGGTGCGGCTGGTCGACACCGCAGCCGGGGTGCTGGACGGCACCACGCCGCGGCCGGTCGGTGAGTTCGGCGGCACCGCCAAGATCCTCGTCACGATGGACTACGCGACCTTGTACGAGGGCCTTCGCAACGCGGGCCGGCTCCATCAGGACAGCCAACTAGGTTCGCACGACAGCCAATCCGGCCCGACGTACTTGCCAGGCATCGGACGCACCACCGACGGGGATTACCTCGACGCCGGCACCCTCAGGCGGCTCGCATGCGACGCGGACCTCATCCCCGCCGTCCTCGGCACAGACTCCGAATCCTTAGACGCCGGCAGGGCCAGACGCCTCTTCACCGGCGGCCTCAGAACCGCGATCATCCATCGAGATCAGCACTGCACCTTCCCCGGCTGCGACCGACCACCGGACTGGTGCGACGCACACCATGTGACGCCATGGTGGGCCGGCGGAGAGACAACACTCCAGAACGCGGCGCTGCTCTGCGCACGCCACCACACCATCGTCCACCGCGACCTGCTCACCGCGAAGGTCACCACCACCGGCGTGATCTGGGACCTCACCCCCGGGCTGATGCCCTCCCGACCCGGTCGCCGACCCGCAGCCTGACGCTGAAGGCGTTCACTTTCGTTGACGGTGTTGGAACGCCGTCAACGAAAGTGAACGCCGTCAGCGTCAGAACGCCAACGCGGGTCTGTAGGTCAGGACGGTGAGACGACCGCGTCCATCTCGGGCTGAGCATCGTCGGCCTCGCCCGTGACCCGGCTCTCCTTGAGGATCGCGTCCGCCGCCCGCTTGGCCTCGGCGACCTTGTCGGAGGCGTCGGGGCTGGGCCTCAGACCACCGAGCACCCCTTGGATGAGATCGATCGGCAGGGGGATCACGACGTTGTTGTTGTTGTTGCCTCCGATCTCAAGCAACGTCTGCAGATACCGCAGCTGCAGGGTGGCGGGGTTGGTCGACATGACGTCGGCCGCCTCGGCCAACTTCGCCGACGCCTGGAACTCACCCTCGGCGTTAATGACCTTCGCACGACGTTCGCGCTCGGCCTCTGCCTGCCGCGCGATGGCCCGCTGCATGCTGCCCGGGATCTCGACGTCCTTGATCTCCACGAGCAGGACCTTGATGCCCCACGGCTCGGTCTGCTGGTCGATGACCTTCTGCAGATCCGCGTTGAGCCGCTCGCGTTCGGACAACAGCGTGTCCAACTCCGCCTTACCCAGTACGGCGCGCAGCGAGGTCTGGGCGATCTGGCTGGTCGCCGCCAGGAAGTTCTCGACCTCGACGATCGAGCGGTTGGCGTCCACGACGCGGAAGTAGGTCACCGCGTTCACCCGCACGGGCACGTTGTCCCGCGTGATGACGTCCTGCGCCGGCACGTTAAGCGTGACCGTTCGCATCCCGACGCGGACCATCCGGTCCACCACCGGGATCAGCAGCACCAGTCCCGGCTCCTTGAGCGTGACCAGACGTCCCAGCCGGAACACGACGCCCCGCTCGTACTCGCGCAGCACCCGGACGGACGATCCCAACAGCGCCAGGAGAACGACGACGACGACTACAGCGACAATTCCGAGGGCTTCCATACCGGATCCTTTTCCCACGAGTGCGGACGACGAACCATCAAGGTCAATCCGTCGAGTCGTTCGATCACGATGGTCTCGCCCGCGGTCGGCGCGGGATCCTGCCATCCGAAACTGGTACGCGCGCGCCAGAGCGAGCCGTCCGCGGCCACCTGGCCCTCGTCCCCTGCCCACGTCTGCACGACACCGGCCACACCGGGTAAACGTTCAGGCCCGGACTGCGGTTCCAGACGGCGCGACAGCAGGACCTTCTGACCCACGACGAGCAGCAGGACCGCGCCGACGAGGGTGAGGACCAGGGCCACGGGAAGGGCCACGGCCAGTGGTGCGCCGGCGGCCTCGACCATCAACCCGACACCGCCGGCAAGCGCGAGAACGCCGACGGACCCGAAGATGCCGAAGCCGGGCACATGGGCCTCCAGCACCAGCAGCCCCAGTCCGCACAGGGCCACCAACACACCGATCGCAGCCATCGGGATCACCTGATCCGGGCGAACGGGCCATCGCATGGAACGGAGCCCCAACCGACTCGACGCACCAGTTCCGCCGCTTTCCAAGATACTCCGCACTGGAGCCAGGTCCCACGAGATTCTCTCAACGAGCTGCCGATCGTGCGGCTGCGGGCATAACCTCGAGGGTCGAAATTCGCCGCCACGAAGGGGTGTCGCAATGTCGGACCAGGCACAGCACCCGGGGCCGACCCAGGACGGGCCGAAGACGATCGTCATGTGCCTGGACGGCACCAACGACCAGATCGGGGTCTCCGAGCCGTCGAACGTGGCGAAGATCTTTCGGATGCTCAGCCTGGTCGATCCGTCCCGGCAGATCGCGTACTACGACCCGGGCATCGGCACTCTGCCGGCCCCCCACGCCCGCGGGATCATCGAACGGCACCTGTCCACCGGGGAGGAGCTCGCGTTCGGCATCGGCATGAGGCACAAGCTGACCGAGGCGTACAGCTGGCTGATGCGCCACTACGCGTTCGGCGACCGGATCTTCGTCTTCGGGTTCAGCCGGGGCGCGTACACCGCGCGAGCGCTGGTGGGGATGCTGCACTGTCCCGGACTGCTGCGCACCGGCTCGGAGAACCTCGTCCCGTACGCGATCAACAAGTACGCGACCAACGACTGGCCTGACACCCCCGAGGAGTGCCAAGGGCTCACCGAGTTCGCCGACGCCTTCTGTTGGGGGACCCCGCAGAACCCGGTCAGTGCGGGCCGCCGCACGCCAGGCAGCGCGTACGTCGGGTCGCGGTCGCCGGCGCAGGAGCCCGTCTCCCCGCCGATGGACGGGTCCTACTTCGTGCCGTACCACTCCGTACCGGTCGCGTTCCTCGGCATCTGGGACACCGTCGAGGCCTCCGGTGTGCTTCACATGCACGAACACCATTGGCGCTTCACCCACTCCGTGCCGAATGCGATCTCCGTCCGGCATGCCGTCGCGATCCACGAGTGGCGCAACCCGTACCGGGCGATGCTGCTGGAGGACCGGCCCACCTGCGAGCACCCGGAGGAGGCATGGTTCGCGGGTGTCCACTCCGACGTCGGCGGGACGTACGAGGACGACCACCGGCTCGCGGTCATCGCCCTGAAGTGGGTCGTCGACGGTGCGGTCGAGCATCTGATCCTGCGCGAGCAGGACTCCTACTCGGCCCTGTTCGATGCGCTCACCGAGGGCGCGTACCAGGGAGCCGTCCACCCGTTGCCCAAGTCATGGCTGGTCACCGGCCCACCCCACCATCGGCGGATACCGGAGGGCGCCTGGATCCACCAGTCCGCCGCATCCCGGCTCGGTGATCGCGGACTCGGGCCCCGCTTCGAGCTTCCGTCGGCGCACAACGTCACCGACTCCCACTGGTATCAGCAGGTTCTAGCCGACCGACTGCAGATCAGCCCCACTGCAGCCAAGTGACGATCAGTTGACGGTGTAAGAGGCCGAACCGTTGGCGTCGGTCGCGTTAGTGGCGCTGGCCGTGGCGGTCAGTGTCCGCTGCCCCGCGCTGGTGCTGCTCAGCGCCGAGGTGAACTGGAGCACCGCAGTCTGATCGCCGGGCGCGATCGACCCGGTCCAGGTGAACGTGAGGACCCGGTTGCCACCCGAGGTCGCCGCGCTCACGTACACCCATCCCGTTCCGGACACTGCGGTGGGATCGGCGGTCGTGGCCTGCGACGTCGGGAACCGGACGAGGACGGTCAGCTTCTGAACGGTGGCGGACACCGAGGGGTACGACGCGTAGTAGACGTTCTGGACCTGGACCTGGGTCTGCAGAGCCGTGGGCTTGCCCGCGGTGTTGTTCGCCGTGCCTGTCGTGTTGAGCGTGTTGAAGGCCAGCTGGGCCGGCTGAACGCTCGTCGATGCCGCCTCGGCAGGAGCGGGCGCTCCGACGAGGATGACCGGCGCCGTCCACAGCGCGCCCGCGATGACTGCTCGCCGCCTGATCCGCGGTCGCTCACTCTCCACGACGGCACCCCCTCGGTCACGCATGTCCCCGCCCACAGCATCTCCCCGGTCATCGTTTGGTAAAGCGATGGTAAACCGTTGAAACCTCAATGAACGGCGAAACGCGCAGATCTCTTTCGAAATAGTTCGTCGATCAGGTTTGGACTGTCGATACGCACCGCCGAGGGAGCGGCGTACGACGGAATCCGCACGCTTTGCGCATCGCCGGAATCCGAGCGCACGTGGACACGCCGATGCGTCCGGCGATGGGGGAGCGGACCGAACCGGCGGGGGAGAACCGCCGGGACAGGAAGATGAACGCGCGGGCGGTCAGCCGCCCGCCGTCGACCGGTTCACGTCACCTGAAGAGTCAGGCGTCCCGCGAGGCGCCGGGGGAATCGGGGTGCCGGACCTTCGCCTGCACCCACGAGAGGCTCACCACGTACGGCGGTGAGCGGTCTAACCGGCGCTCAGACCCACCAGCGGCGCAGCGTGTCGGAGATCTCCCACCAGGCCTGGTAACCGACGTGGGTGCCGCCCGGCATGTTCAGGAAACCGTGGGGGACACCGCGGTAGCAGGTGTATCTCGTCGGCACGCCTGCGGTCTCGAGGGTCTGCGCGTAGCGCTCGCCCTCGGGGTGGAGCGGATCCAGCTCGGCGGTCTGCACGAGTGCCGGCGCCAGGCCCGCGTGGCTCGCGGCGTGCGCGGGTGAGACGACCGGGTCGCTGCCGGTCAGACCGGAACCGGTGAGATAGAAGCCCTCGAAGGCGTCCATGTCCGCGCCGGACAGGACGGGCGCGTCGCGGTAGGGCCGGTCGGCGGCCAGATCGGTGGCCGGGTAGACGAGCACCTGACCGGACAGGTCGATCCTGTTGTCACGGGCGTGCAGCGCGGCCAACGCCGCGAGGTTCCCTCCGGCGCTGTCCCCGCCGACCGCGACGCGCGGCGTGGTGCTCGTGAGGCTGCCGGCTCCGGTCGTGACCCAGTCCAGGACGTCCAGGCAGTCGTGCACTCCGGCCGGCGCCTTGTCCTCCGGCGCCAGGCGGTAGTCGGGAGCCAGCACGACACAACCGGTCTGCTCGACGAGGAAGCTCAGCAACGGGTCGAAGTCCCGCGGGCGCCCCAAGGCCCACCCTCCGCCGTGATACCAGACCAGCACCTTCTCCGATGTGCCGGACGTCGGCCGCAGCACCCTGGTCGGCACCGTGCGACCGTTGCGCACCGGCACCTGCACCGTCTCGATGACGGCGCCGGCCGCGACCCGGCCCACCACCCAGGACACGGGCGGCCTCGGGGCCGGTGAGAGCGCGCGTCGCTTCTGCAGCTCCGCCGCGCTGAGCTCACTGAGCGGCTTGCCCTGGCTGACGGCCAGACCCGTGCTGATCACCCTGGTGCGCAACGGCATTCCCGCCGAGGCCGTCCATAGCGACCGCAGACGTGCGCCGCCGGCTACCAGTGCAGATCGGTTGTCCATGGCGCCAGTCTGCCGTTCGCGGATCGCTCGTTACTGTCGGGGGATGACAGTGCGCCGTGTGATGGGCATCGAGACCGAGTACGGCATCTCCGTCCCCGGTGACCCGACCGCGAACCCGATGAACCTGTCCGGTGCGGTCGTGACGGCGTACGCGACCCGCCAGGGCATCCGCTCTACCCGGGCCAGCTGGGACTACGAGGACGAGGCGCCGTTGCGCGACGCGCGCGGCTACGACCTGTCCCGGGCGGTCGCCGACCCGTCCCAACTGACCGACGAGCCGGATCCGACCCTCGCGAACGTCGTCCTCACCAACGGTGCGCGGCTGTACGTCGACCACGCCCACCCGGAGTACTCCTCGCCCGAGGTGACCAGCCCGCGCGCTGCCGTGGTCTGGGACCGTGCCGGCGAGCTGGTGATGCGGGAGGCGTCGCGCCTGCTGTCGCCTCCCGGCGCTCCCGGCGTCAACCTCTACAAGAACAACACCGACGGCAAGGGCGCCTCGTACGGCACTCACGAGAACTACCTGATGAGCCGGGCGACACCGTTCGCGGACATCGTCAGGCACCTCATCCCGTTCTTCGTGGTGCGCCAGGTGATGAGCGGGTCGGGCCGGGTCGGGATCGGCGCCGAGTCCACCCGGCCGGGTTTCCAGCTGTCGCAGCGCGCCGACTTCTTCGAGGTCGAGGTCGGTCTGGAGACCACGCTCAAGCGGCCGATCATCAACACCCGCGACGAGCCGCACGCGGTCGCCGACCGCTACCGGCGGCTGCACGTGATCCTCGGCGACGCCAATCACTGCGATACCGCCAACCTGCTGAAGCTGGGCAGCACGAGCCTGGTGCTCGCGCTGATCGAGGCGGGCGCGGTGACCCGCGACCTCACGCTGGACCAGCCGGTGACGACGCTGCGTGAGATCTCCCATGACCCGACGCTGCGCACGAAGGTCAAGCTTGCGGACGGCACGAGCATGACGAGCCTGGAGCTGCTGCGCGTCTACCAGGAGATGGCCACCACCTGGCTCACCAAGACGTACGGCGACGGGCCGGGCGACTGGGACGACGACACCGTGCAGGTCATGACGCTCTGGGAGCAGGTGCTCACCGGTCTCGAGCGCGACCCGATGAGTTGCGCCCGGCAGGTGGACTGGGTCGCGAAACTCGCTGCGATGGAGGGCTTCCGGGCCAGGGACAACCTCGACTGGTCGGATCCGCGACTGCGCGCCATCGACATCCAGTGGTCCGACGTGCGGCTCGACAAGGGCTTGTTCCACCGCATGTCGGCGGCCGGACGTTTCGACACGCTCGTCGACGAGGAGGAGGTACGCCGGGCGGTGACCACCCCGCCGGAGGACACGAGGGCGTACTTCCGCGGTCAGTGCCTGGCCCGTTTCCCCGATCAGGTGGCGGCCGCGTCGTGGGACTCGGTGATCTTCGACGTCCCCGGTCGGCCCAGCCTGCAGCGCGTGCCGATGCTGGAACCCGAACGCGGCACCAAGGCGCACGTAGGGGAGCTGATGGAGAGCGCCGGCAGCGCCGACGAACTCCTGCGCGCCCTGGCCGTCGTCGACTGACTCGCCGCCGCCCGCGAGTTGCCGTCGGCATGGGCGCGCCCCGCAACCGTGTCGGACACGCGCATTAAGGTGGAGATCGAGTCTTCCTCAGCGAAAGCGAGCCACCATGGCCGGCCAGGAGCACAAGAGTCCCCAGCGTCGAGACGCCGACCCGCATGGCGATGCGCCCGAGCCCGCCGCGCCCGCGGTCCAGGCCGGCAAGCAGGAACTCGACGACGACACCGACAGCATGCTGGCGGAGATCGACGGCGTGCTGGAGAGCAACGCCGAGGAGTTCGTCCGGGGTTTCGTCCAGAAGGGTGGCCAGTGACCTCAGCCGACGCGTCGAACGGCCGGCTCCCTGCCGCGTTCCTGCAGGCCGGATCGGCATCCTTCACCGAGTTCGTCGGTGCGCATGCTCCCCACCTGATCCCCGGGTCGAGGGCCGTGCCGGGCGGCGTACCGATCGACGCGCCGCACGGCACGACGATCCTCGCGATCCAGTACACCGGCGGCGTGCTGCTCGCCGGTGACCGGCGAGCGACGATGGGCAACCTGATCGCCAACCACACGATGCAGAAGGTGTTCACCACCGACGAGTACTCCGCGGCCGGCATCGCGGGCACCGCCGGCATCGCGATCGAGCTGGTACGGCTCTTCCAGGTCGAGTTGGAGCACTACGAGAAGATCGAGGGCACTCTGCTGTCGCTGGAGGGCAAGGCCAACCGGCTCGCCAGCATGATCCGGGGCAACCTCGGCATGGCGATGCAGGGTCTGTCGGCGGTGCCGTTGTTCGCCGGATACGACCTGGCCGGCGATCGCGGACGGATCTTCTCCTACGACGTGACCGGTGGCTGTTACGAGGAGACCGACCACCACAGCGTCGGCTCGGGGTCGTTGTTCGCCCGCGGAGCCCTGAAGAAGCTGTGGCGCTCAGGACTGACCCGGGACGAGGCGATCCGGGTGGCGGTCGAGGCGCTGTACGACGCCGCCGACGACGACTCCGCGACCGGCGGCCCGGACCTCGGCCGACGGATCTGGCCGACCGTGGCGTTGCTGGACGCCGAAGGGGCACGGTTCGTGAGCGCCGAACAACTCGAGCAGGTGGTGACCGGCGTCGTTCAGCAGCGCCGGGAGGAGGCCGATCCGCGATGAGCATGCCGTTTTACGTCTCGCCCGAGCAGTTGATGAAGGACCGTGCCGACTTCGCGCGCAAGGGCATCGCCCGTGGCCGGTCGGTGATCGTGCTGGGCTACGACGGCGGCATCGCCTTCGTCGGTGAGAACACCAGCCGCGCGCTGCACAAGGTCTCGGAGATCTACGACCGCATCGCGTTCGCCGCGGTCGGCAAGTACAACGAGTTCGAGAACCTGCGGGTCGCCGGCGTGCGGTACGCCGATCTGCGGGGTTACTCCTACGACCGCATCGACGTCACGGCGCGAGGCCTGGCGAACGCGTACGCGCAGACCCTCGGCACCGTGTTCACCCAGGAGTCCAAGCCCTACGAGGTCGAGATCGTCGTGGCCCAGGTCGGTGCCTCCACCGACGACGACCAGATCTACCGGCTCACCTACGACGGGTCCGTGGCCGACGAGCGCGGATTCGTCGCGATGGGCGGCGCGGCCGACGCGATCACCGAACTGCTCGAAGACCGCTGGCACGGTGGGCTCGATCTCGGCGAGGCGTTGCGCCTGGCCGTCGAGGCGCTGGCGCCGGACCCGCAGGGCGTATTGCGGGAGTTGGGGGCGGCGCAGTTGGAGGTGGCCGTGCTCGACCGGCACCGGGAGCGACGGGCGTTCCGCCGACTGGCCGGGCCGTTGCTCGACGCGCTGCTGAGCCCCGACGACCCCACCCACGACGTCCCGCAGACCGACGACCCGGGCGTCGGCTCACACGAGACGCTGACCGGCGAGGGCTGAGCCTCAGCGCAGCGAGCGGTAGTGCATGCGCTCGGCCTGGCCCAGGTGTTCGACCGCGTAGGTGAGCATGGTGCGCGGCATCTGTGCGGCGTGCTGGTCCAGGAACGAGCGCAGCAGTTCCACGTCGACCCGCTTGCCGATCTCGCGCAACATCCAGCCGACGGCCTTCTGCAGCAACAGTTCCCGGTCGGTGACCAGTTGCTCGGCGAGTTGTAGCGTCGTGCTGGCGTCGCCCCGTTTGATGAAGGCGAAGGAGGCCAGCACGGCGACCCGCCGTTCCCAGAGCACCGGTGATCCGGCGAGGTCCAGCAGCAGACTGCGGTCTCGATCGACCAGGTACTCCCCGAGCACGGCGTCGGCTGAGGCGTCGACCAGGTCCCAGTTGTCGATCCGGCCGCGGCGCACGGCGGCCAGGTAGAACGACACGTACGCGGCGCGGGCCTGTTCGTCGAACCCGCGCGTCGCGGACGCCGCGGCGAACGCCCGGTTGAGCACGATCACGGCGAGCTGACGGTGCTCGTGCACGGGGGAGTCGAGCAGCACGTCGAGCTGCACCAGGGGCATCCCGGTGGCATGCCGGGCGACCTCGCGCACCACCGGCATGCGCACGCCGATGAAGACGTCGCCCTCGCCGTACTCACCAGGACCGGTCTTGAAGTACCGCTGCAGGGTGGGCACGTCGCCGGGGTCGGCGACCTCGCCGAGGGCCCGCATCGCAGAGCGGGCGTCGTTGAGGACGGAGCCTTGGGGCATTTTCTCAGTGTGGCATCGCGCGACCCCCCGATGGTGGTTCACGATGGCCCGAAACCACCGCGGGCCGGCCGGCCCCGACCGCCCACCGACCGCTCCGGCGGAAACGCGGTGGCGGCTGTCGGTGGCGGATGACAGAGTCATCTGCGGGTGGTCGGCCGGCCGTTGGCGTGGATGGATGACGGCAGATCCGCGGACCAACGCATAGATCAGCAATAGACTGGTGTGCCCGGAGGGTCGGGGCCGGTCGGACGAAGGGGGAGTGGATGACAACGGACCACAGCCGTGAGGCGCTCGGGCGCCGCCCTCCTGTCGGCCCTGCGCCTTCCACGCCTTCGCGGTACGCCGCGATGCGGCGGTTGCTGCCCTACCTGCGGCCCTACCGCACGCGCTGGATCGCGATGGTGTTCGTCGCGGTGGTGAGCACGGTGGCGACGATCGTGATCCCGCTGATGACCAAGGTGGTGATCGACGGCCCGGTGCGCCACCACGACCGCACCGGCCTGTGGCTGTGGGGGAGCGCCGCCCTCGGCATCGGGATGGCAGAGGTCCTGCTCTGGATCGTGCGACGCTGGCTCGTAGCCCGCGCCACGATGGGCGTCGAGGCCGACATCCGCAAGGACCTCTACGCGCGGATGCAGTTGCTGCCCATGTCTTTCCACAGTCAATGGCAGTCCGGCCAGCTGCTGTCGCGCATCATGAACGACCTGGGCACGGTGCGCCGGTTCCTGTCGTTCGGCGCGCTCTTCCTGCTGCTCAACACGATCCAGATCGTGATCACCACGCTGATCCTGCTGGCCATGTACTGGCCGCTGGGCCTGGTCGTGGTCGTCTCCGTCGTGCCGATCTGCGTGACCGTGCTGCGCAACGAACGCAAGTTCACCGCCCTGTCCCGCAAGGCGCAGGACCAGTCCGGCCGTGTCGCGACGCACGTGGAGGAGTCCGCGCTCGGCCTGCGGGCGATCAAGTCCTTCGGGCGCGAGGACTACGTCTTCGACCGGTTCGACGCGCAGGTCCGGGAGCTCTACGACATCCAGGTCGGGAAGGTCGGCCTGCAGGCCACCTTCTGGACGATCCTGGAAGTGATCCCCAACGTCACCCTGATCCTGGTGCTGGGGCTCGGCGCGACCGCCGCCGGCGAGGGCCGGATCACGCTCGGCACGCTGGTCGCGTTCATCACCATGATGCTGTCCATCGTCTGGCCGATCGCCTCGATGGGGTTCTTCCTGTCGATGACCCAGGAGTCGATGACGGCCGCCGACCGCATCGTGGAGGTGTTCGACGCGCCCCGGGAGATCCTCGACGGCGCGGGTCTCGTGCCGGTCCGCGGCGGCGAACTGGAGCTGCGCGACGTCGGGTACCGCTTCCCGGACGGTGACGGGTGGGCGCTGCGTCACCTCGACCTGACCGTGCCCGCCGGGCAGACGCTCGCCCTCGTGGGGCCCACGGGCGCGGGCAAGACCGTGTTGACCGGCCTGATCTCACGGCTGTACGACGTGAGCGAAGGGGAGGTGCGCATCGACGGCGAGGACATCCGCGACCTGCGCCTGGACCAGCTGCGGTCGGTGGTCGCCACCGCGTTCGAGGATCCGACGCTCTTCTCCATGTCGGTGCGCGAGAACCTCACTCTCGGTCGCTCCGACGCCACCGAGGAGGAGATCCGCGAGGCGCTGCAGGTCGTGCGGGCCGACTTCGTCGACGACCTGCCCTACGGTCTGGACACCCGGATCGGCGAGCAGGGGATGAGCCTGTCCGGCGGCCAGCGCCAACGACTGGCCCTGGCCCGGGCAGTGCTCGCGCAGCCGCGGATCATCGTCCTCGACGACACGCTGTCCGCGCTCGACGTGCACACCGAGGCGTTGGTCGAGGATGCCCTACGCGAGGTGCTCGTGGGTGTCACCGCGATCGTCGTGGCGCACCGCGCCTCGACGGTGATGCTCGCCGACCGGGTGGCGTTGCTGCAGGACGGACGCATCACCCATGTCGGCACGCACCGCGAACTGCTGCAGTCCGTGCCCGACTACCGCTACCTGCTCGCCGCCGATGACGAGGCGACCGTCCCGACCGGAGGTGCCCGATGAGCACCGAGGTGTCACCCCGCACCGACGCGCCGGAGGCGGATCGCGCGGCGGACGAGGCACTCTCGCCCGAGCAGTGGCGCGGCAAGGTCGCGGACCCCGAGCAGGAGAAGGTCGACGACGGCACGACGTACCGGGCCGAGGCCCGTGCGCTGCTGCGCAGCCTGCTGCACCCCTACCGGCGGGCGATCGCGCTGCTCACGCTGGTGGTGGTGCTGGAGAACCTCTCCCGACTGGCCGTGCCGTTCCTGGTGCAGCGCGGCATCGACCACGGCATCCCGCCCATCGTGGCCCACCGGGGCTCGCGCACCCTGATGGTGGTCGTCGGCATCCTGTGCGTGGCCGTGGTCGTGCAGGCGGTGACCCGCACCTTCTTCCTGCGTCGCTCGGGGATCATCGGCCAACAGGTGCTGCTGGAGCTGCGCCGCAGGGTGTTCCGGCACTTCCAGCGGCTCGACGTCTCCTTCCACGACCGCTACACCTCCGGCCGCGTGGTCAGCCGCTCGACGAACGACGTCGAAGCGATCCAGGAGATGCTGGAGAACGGCTTCGACAGCCTCATCACCGCGGGGCTGACCCTCGTCGGTACGGCGATCGCACTGCTGCTGCTGGATGTCCGGCTCGGGCTGATCTGTCTGGTGAGCTTCCCGTTCCTGGTCCTGTTGTCGGCGTGGTTCCGTCGCGAGTCGTCCAAGACCTACCGGGAGGTGCGCGAGAGCGCCGCGCTGGTGATCGTGCAGTTCGTCGAGACGATGACCGGCATCAAGGCCGTGCAGGCCTACCGCCGCGAGCCGCGCAACCAGCAGATCTTCGAAGCGCTCGCAGACCGTTACCGACGGATCAACGAGCGCACCTTCAAGCTCGTCGCGGTCTTCATGCCCGGCGTGAAACTCATCGGCAACATCACCACCGGCGTCGTGCTCATCTACGGCGGGTGGCGGGTGCTCGAGGGGTCGATGACGATCGGCGTCCTCGCGGCGTTCCTGCTCTACCTGCGGATGTTCTTCGAGCCGATGCAGGACATCACCCAGTTCTTCAACACCTTCCAGTCGGCCTCCTCGGCGTTGGAGAAGCTGGCCGGAGTGCTCGCCGAAGAGCCCAAGATCGCCGACCCGAGCTCGCCGAGGCTGCTGGAGTCCGCGGACGGCACCGTCGACTTCGACCACGTCGACTTCGGGTACGTGCCGGGACACCCGGTCATCAGCGACCTGGATCTGCACATCCCCGCCGGGCAGACCGTCGCGGTCGTGGGGACGACCGGTGCGGGCAAGACCACCCTGGCCAAGCTCATGGCCCGGTTCTACGACGCCAGTGCGGGCGGCATCCGCCTCGACGGTGTCGACCTGCGCGAGGTCACCCAGGAGCAGCTGCGTCGTCAGGTGGTGATGGTCACGCAGGAGAACTTCATGTTCGAGGGCAGCGTGGCCGACAACATCCGGTTCGGCGCCCCGGACGCCAGCGACGACGAGGTGTTGGCGGCAGCCCGGGCGGTCAGCCTCGACCGCTTCGTCGACACCCTGCCGGACGGTTACGACACCGACGTCGGCAAGCGCGGCGGGCGCCTGTCCGCCGGGCAGCGGCAGCTCGTGGCGTTCGCGCGGGCCTTCCTCGCCGACCCGGCCGTCCTGATCCTCGACGAGGCCACCTCCTCGCTCGACATCCCCAGCGAGCGGCTGGTGCAGCGGGCCCTGGAGACCGTGCTCGCCGACCGGACCGCGGTGATCATCGCCCACCGGCTCTCCACCGTCGAGGTCGCCGACCGGGTGCTGGTCATGGAGCACGGCCGGATCGTCGAGGACGGCAGCCCGGCACAGCTGATCGCCGATGCCGGCCGCTACGCCGCGCTGCACGACGCCTGGACACGCTCGCTCGCCTGACGGTCGCCGGGCATCTCCCGGTCTGCGCGACTAAAGTCAGGTCATGGAGCGTCGCATCTTCGGTATCGAGAACGAGTACGGCGTCACGTGCACCTCCGCGGGGCAGCGCCGACTCTCCCCGGACGAGGTCGCGCGCTATCTCTTCCGCAAGGTCGTCTCGTGGGGCCGGTCCTCGAATGTGTTCCTGGGCAACGGTTCCCGGCTCTACCTCGACGTCGGGAGCCACCCGGAGTACGCCACGCCCGAGTGCGACGACATCCGCGAGGCCGTCATCCACGACAAAGCCGGGGAGCGCATCCTCGAGGGACTCGTCGAGGAGGCCCAGCTTCGCCTGGCCGAAGAGGGTGTCGAGGGCCAGATCTATGTCTTCAAGAACAACACCGACTCCGCCGGCAACTCCTACGGGTGCCACGAGAACTTCCTGATCGGCCGGCAGGGGGAGTTCCAGGCCGTCTCCGACGTGCTCATCCCGTTCCTGGTGAGCCGGCAGATCATCTGCGGCGCCGGCAAGATCTCGATGCTCGGGCACAAGCCGACGTACTGCGTCAGCCAACGCGCCGACCACATCTGGGAGGGGGTCAGTAGCGCGACGACCCGCTCGCGGCCCATCATCAACACCCGCGACGAGCCGCACGCCGACGCCGAGCGCTACCGCCGACTGCATGTGATCGTCGGCGACAGCAACATGAGCGAGACCACCACGTTGCTGAAGCTCGGTTCAGCCCACCTGGTGTTGCAGATGATCGAGGCCGGCGCACCGATGCGCGACCTGAGCCTGGAGAACCCGATCCGGGCCATCCGCGAGATCAGCCACGACATCACGGGACGTACGCCGGTGCGTCTGTCGAACGGCAAAGAGATGTCGGCACTGCAGATCCAGAGTGAATACTTCGAGCGCGCGCGGGCGTTCGCCGAGAAGGAGGGCATCAGCGACCCGGTCACCAAGCAGGTGCTGGATCTGTGGCAGCGCACGCTGACCGCCGTCGACACCGATGACCTCGGCATGGTCGACACCGAGATCGACTGGGTCATCAAGCACCGTCTGCTCGACCAGGTCGCCGCCAAGCACGGCCTGGGGTTGGACGATCCGCGACTGCAGCAGATCGACCTCACCTACCACGACATCAACCGGCGCCGAGGGCTCTTCTACCTGCTGCAGCGCCGTGGAAAAGCAGCGCGCGTGTGCACCGACCCGGAGGTCTTCGCCGCGAAGACCTTCCCGCCGCAGACCACCCGCGCGAAGCTGCGGGGCGACTTCATCCGGTCCGCGCAGTCGCATCGTCGCGACTTCACGGTGGACTGGGTACACCTGAAGTTGAACGACCAGGCGCAGCGCACGGTGCTGGTCAAGGACCCGTTCTCGGCGCAGGACCCCCGGGTCGAACGGCTCATCGACGGCATGTGACCGCTGGCGAGGCGGCACAGAACACCGGGTTAGGGTGACGTGTCTCCCACACCCGACCCATGAGGTTTGCTCCGTGCGCCGCACTGCCGTCCGTCTGCTCAGCATCACCGCCGTTCCGCTCGTCCTGCTCACAGGATGCGGCAGCGACTCCAAACCCAAGACAGCGACGTCGCTCAGCGACCTCAAGGTCAACACCTCGAACGCCAACAAACCGACGGTCACCATCCCCAAGGGTGGCTTCAAGGCCGGTTCCCAGACCGCCACCCAGGTGCTCTCGCAGGGATCCGGTCCGACCCTCGGCGCCAAGCAGATCGCGTACGTCGACTACGTGGCCTACAACGCCACGAAGAACAAGCAGCTGGTCAGCACCTTCGGGCAGCGTTTCGTGCCCATCCCGCTGGCCGACACCACCCAGCTTCCCGGCCTGGTGAAGTCGCTCGTCGGCAAGAAGGTCGGCACGACCCAGAAGGTCGCGATCCCGGCGTCCCAGGGCTTCGGGTCCGCGGGCAACAGCACCCTCGGGGTCTCCGCCACCGACACGCTGGTCTTCTACATCAAGATCGACGGGGCGGCCGACGCCCTCACGCAGCCCACCGGCACGCAGGCCACCCCGCAGAGCGGCTTCAAGGTCTCCGTCCCCGCGGGCACGAACAAGCAGGCCTCGATCACCGTCCCGGCCGTCGCGCCCAAGACGCTCGTGGCCCAGCCCCTGATCACGGGCAAGGGCATCAAGACCGCCACCGGCGACTTCGTCACGGTGAGCTACACCGGGATCAACCTGCGCACCAAGAAGGTCTTCGACACCAGCGCCAAGACCGGTCAGCCCGCGACCTTCCAGCTCGCGACCGGCGCGATCACCGGCTTCGTGAAGGGCCTCACCGGTCAGACCGTGGGCAGCCGGATGCTCCTCGTCATCCCGCCGGCCCAGGGGTACGGCACAGCAGGCAACACGCAGGCGGGCATCAAGGGCACCGACACCATCGCGTTCGTCGTCGACATCCTGGCGATCGTCCCGCAGCCCCCGCAGCAGCAGTCCTCGACCGGTAACTGATCCGGCGCACGCCCCACTTCGATCCCACTGCACAGGAAGGTCGCCATGCCGTTCGACTCCACCACCACCAAACCCGAAGTCGACTTCCCGGGTGACACCCCGCCCGATGACCTGGTCATCGAGGACATCACCGAGGGTGACGGCAACGAGGCCGAGTCCGGCGACACGATCGAGGCGCACTACGTCGGCGTGGCCTGGTCGACCGGTGAGGAGTTCGACTCCTCCTGGGACCGCGGCGAGCCGCTGCGCTTCCAGGTCGGCGTCGGCCAGGTCATCAGCGGTTGGGACGAGGGCATCGTGGGGATGCGCGCGGGCGGTCGGCGCAAGCTGACGATCCCGCCCCAGATGGGCTACGGCGAGCGCGGTGCGGGCGACGCCATCAAGCCGGGGGAGACCCTGATCTTCGTGGTGGACCTGGTCAGCACCAACCGACCCGGCGCGGGGGCTGCGTTCGGCATCGGCTGACCCGACCAGCGCCCGAGTGGCAGAAAAGAGCGTCGAGTGGCGTACCTACAGGTATGCCACTCGACGCTTTTGTCTGCCACTCAGGGTGTGGTGCTCAGAGGAGGATGCCGACGAGCGGCGCGAGCACCAGGGCCACCGAGACCACCAGCCCGATCCAGGCCAGGACCCGGTGGAATTTCTTGTCGGCGCGCAGATTGCTCGCCAGCTGCAGCTCGGGCGCGACCCACGGGGACAGACCCATCCGACGGGCATCCGGCGGCAGCTCCGTCGCGCGCCACACCGGAGTGCCGGGCGACCACGGCGGGGTCGGCTCGTCGGGTGCGGGAAAGACTCCGGGCATGAGCTCAGCGTGACAGACCCGACGTACGAATCGATGACAGTGGCACAGATTCGTCCGAGAGGCACAGGTCGACCGGTGTCTCGGACGTAGCTGTGCCGCCGTCGTGCAGGACCCGGACAAATCGCGAGGGCGAACATACGTGCGCACCCGGGCCCGACGTGGGATAGCGTTGCCGCACATGAGCACCACCTCCCCGGCCGCCAAGACCGAGCGGCTGCTCAATCTGGTGATCTGCCTGCTCTACACGCGCCAGCCGCTGTCGAAGGCGCGGATCCGCGACGCCGTGCCCCAGTACGGCGAGACCGCGTCGACCGAGGCCTTCGACCGGATGTTCGAGCGCGACAAGGACGAGCTGCGCGATCTGGGGATCCCGCTGCGTACCGAGCCGCTGGACGCCTACTTCGACGACGAACCCGGCTACCGCATCGACCGTCGCGAGTACGCGCTGCCCGACATCGTCTTCGAGGCGGACGAGCTGGCCGTGCTGGGTCTGGCCAGCCGCACCTGGCAGCAGGCAAGCCTCGCCGGCGCGGCCTCGACCGCGATGCGCAAGCTGCGGGCCGCCGACGTCGAGCGCGACAGCGCGTCGATCCTCGGTCTGGAACCGCGCGTGCGCACCACCGAGGCCGCCTTCACACCGGTGAAGGACGCCGTCCTCGCCTGCCGACCGATCAGCTTCGACTACCGCAAGCCCGACGGCGCGGTCAGCACCCGCCACCTGCAGCCGTGGGGTGTCACCAACTGGCACGGCCGTTGGTACGTCACCGGATTCGACACCGACCGCGACGCGCCGCGGGTCTTCCGGCTGGGCCGCATCGACGGCGCCGTGAAGGCCACGGGGCGGGCCGGCGCATACCAGGTGCCCGAGGACCACGACGCGCTGCGGATGATCGACGGCGTCGAGGTCGAGCGCGAGCCGCAGCCGGCGGTGCTGCGGGTGCTGGTCGGAGCGGGGAACACGCTGCGACGGCGCGCGCGCACCGTGGGCGAGGTCGACGACCACTGGTCGCAGCTGGACGTCGACTTCACCGACACCGAGGTGTTCGCCGAGCAGATCGCCGGGTTCGGCCCGGCCGTCCGCGTGATCCACCCACCGGAGCTGTCCCGTGCCGTGGTACGTCGGCTGCGCGCCGCCCGTGACGCCCAGGAGGCACGCTGATGGCCACTCCCGAGAGCGCCACCGCGCGGCTTTCCCGACTGCTCACGATGGTGCCGTGGCTGGTCAACCGGCAGGGCATCGACATCGACGAGGCGGCCGCCGAGCTCGGCGTGCCACGTACGCAGATCGAGGCCGACTTGAGCCTGCTCTTCGTCTGCGGGACACCGGGACACCTGCCCGACGACCTGATCGAGGCCGAGTGGGAGGAGGGCCGGGTCTACCTGCGCAATGCCGACACCATCGCCCGGCCGCTGCGGCTCGGCATCGACGAGGCGACGGCCTTGATCGTCGGGCTGCGCGCGCTCGCGGCCGTGCCGGGCCTGGGGGAGCGGGAGGCCGTGGACCGTGCGCTGGCCAAACTCACCGAGGCGACGGGTGAGAGCGCGCAGGCGACCAGTCGGGTGCAGGTGAAGTTGGCGGGCTCGGTCGCCGACGAGACGCTCGCCCTGGCCCGCGAAGCGCTGTCCGCGCGCCGCCGTGTGCACCTTCGCTACCTGGTGGCCGCGCGCGACGAGGCCACCGAACGGGACGTCGACCCGATGCGGGTGTTCAACATCGACAGTCACTGGTACCTCGAGGGGTGGTGTCACCGGGCGCAGGACGTGCGGCTCTTCCGGCTGGACCGGATCGAGACGATCACGCTGCTCGACCACGACGGCACCCCGCCCGCGCAGGCACGCGCCCGCGACCTGGACACCGACATCTTCACCCCGGCCCCGGACGACCTGCAGGTGACCCTGGGGCTCGCGCCGCAGGCCGCGTGGGTCGCGGAGTACTACCCGGTGCAGGAGCTCATTCAGGGCACGGACGGCACCCTGACGGTGACGCTGCGCACGGCCGACAGCACGTGGGTGCGCAACCTGGTCTGGCGTCTGGCCGGCGGAGCCTGGGTGATCGAGCCGGAATCGCTGCGCCAGGAGGTGCGTGCGGGCGCGGAGGAAGCGCTCGCGGCGTACGAGGAGAGCTGATTCCGCCGAGAGTGACCTTCGGCATCGCCCGGGAGTGACCAGGCAGGTCGCGTACAGTGGATATCGCTGCACGACCCTCAACGCGAAGGACATCTGCGATGGTTCGCAACTTTTTCGACGGCTGGCACATCGTGGTCATTGCCGTTGTGGTCCTCCTGCTCTTCGGGTGGAAGAAGATGCCCGACATGGCCCGCAGCTTCGGCCGCTCCGCGCGCATCCTGCGCTCGGAGATGGACGAGATGAAGAACGACAAGAAATCCGAGGCCGCCGGCCAGACGGTCAAGGGCGAGGCGAGCACGCCGCCCCCGGCTGCGCCCACCGCCGCGCCGGGCGCCACCCCGCCCGTCACACCGACCGCAGGTGCGACTCCCGCGATGCCCGAGACCCCCGCGCAGCACCCGGCGGACCACAACACCTCCGCCTGACACGTCGCGCGGCGGGGCAGCTGAGACTTCATGGCCGTACTGCGCCATAACGACAATCCGGAAGGCCGGATGTCCCTGGGGGAGCACTTCAGGGAGTTTCGTCGGCGTGCCCTCGTCGCTGCCATCGCCATCGCGATCGCAGCGGTGCTCGGCTGGTTGAAGTTCGACACGGTCTACCAGTGGATGATCAATCCTCTGCTGGACGCCGCCCGGCATCGTCACGTGCCCGATTCGCGGGTGAGCACCAACTTCGGCCGGGGGGTCGGCGACGCCTTCAGCATCAAGCTCAAGGTGTCGGTGTGGCTGGGTTTCATCATCGCCAGCCCGGTGTGGCTCTGGGAGATCTGGGCGTTCCTGGCCCCCGGCCTGACCCGGAAGGAGAAGCGGGTCGGCGCGGCGTTCGTCCTGTCGGCCGTGCCGCTCTTCCTGCTCGGCTGCTGGGTGGCGACGCGCACGATCCCCAACGCCGTGGTGTTCCTCATCTCCCAGACGCCGAGCGAGGGCACCAACTTCATCGACGCGCAGACCTACATCGCGTTCATCATCAAGTTCGTCCTGGCGTTCGGGCTGGCCTTCCTGCTGCCAGTCTTCCTGGTCGGGCTCAACGGCATCCGGGTGCTCCCGGCCCGGGTGATGCTCAAGGGCTGGCGGATCGCGGTCATGCTCATCTTCGTCTTCGCCGCCGTCATGAGCCCCAGTCCCGACGCCTGGTCGATGCTCGCGCTGGCCTTCCCGATGGTCGCGCTGTACTTCGCGGCGGTGGGCATCTCGGCGTTCTTCGATCGTCGACGCAAGCAGGCCGAGCCGCGCGAATGGCTCGACGTGCCGGACGACGAGGCCTCCACGCTCTGATCCACCCGCAGGGCTAGCCTTCGAGATATGTCCAGCTCGGCAACTTCGCAGTCCCCGCGCGCCCCGCGCCGGATCGACAGTTCGCATCTGCGCCGGTTCGCCGACGGGTACGACTTCCCGTTCGACGACTTCCAGCGGCAGGCCCTGGTCGCCGTCCAGGAGGGGCGCCGCAGCGTTCTGGTGGCCGCGCCGACCGGATCGGGCAAGACGCTGGTGGGTGAGTTCGCGGCGTACCTCGCGCTGCAGACCGGCACCAAGACCTTCTACACGACGCCGATCAAGGCGCTGTCGAACCAGAAGTACGCCGATCTGGTCGCGCGGCACGGCGCCGACAAGGTCGGCCTGCTGACCGGCGACTCCTCCATCAACGGCGAGGCTCCGGTGGTCGTGATGACCACCGAGGTGCTGCGCAACATGATCTACGCCGGATCGGACACCCTGCGCGGGCTCGGGTACGTCGTGATGGACGAGGTGCACTACCTCGCCGACCGCTTCCGCGGCGCCGTGTGGGAGGAGGTCATCATCCAGCTGCCGGACGAAGTACAGCTGGTGTCGTTGTCGGCGACGGTGAGCAACGCCGAGGAGTTCGGGGAGTGGCTCGGCACGGTCCGCGGCGACACCGAGCTCATCGTCGAGGAGACGCGCCCGGTGCCGCTCTGGCAGCACATGATGGTCGGGCCGAGCATCATGGACCTCTTCGTCGACGACGACAGGGACAGCGATCGTCTGCGGCTCAATCCCGAGCTCCTGCAGCGCATCTCGCAGTTCGATGCCAAGACCGACCGACACGGACGTCGCGAGGACGCGGGCGGGCCGAAGGGCCGACGGGGCAACCAGCGTCGTGGCCGATCCCAGGAGGGCCCGGTCCGCTCGGGCCGGCCGAGTCGGGGACCCAGCAGGGCCGAGGTCATCGACGCCCTCGACCGGGCCGGCCTGCTGCCTGCGATCACCTTCATCTTCAGTCGCGTCGGCTGCGACGCGGCGGTCTCGCAGCTGCTCGCGTGGGGCACCCGGCTCATCCCGGCCGCTGAGGGCGAGCGGATCCGCCAGCTCGTGCAGGAGCGGGTGTCCTACCTGCCCGAGGAGGACCTGGCCGTCCTCGGCTACTGGGATTTTGTGGAGGGCCTGGGGCGGGGCTTCGCCGCGCACCACGCCGGGATGCTGCCGACCTTCCGGGAGATCGTCGAGGAGCTGTTCACCGAGGGCCGGATCAAAGCCGTCTTCGCGACCGAGACGTTGGCGCTCGGCATCAACATGCCCGCGCGCACCGTGGTGCTGGAACGGCTGGTGAAGTACAACGGCGAGACCCATGCGGACATCACGCCGGGGGAGTACACCCAGCTCACCGGCCGGGCGGGCCGTCGCGGGATCGACTACGAGGGCCACGCCGTCGTGCTCTACAACCGCGGCCTGGATCCCCATCAGGTGGGTGGTCTGGCCTCGACCCGCACCTACCCCTTGCGGTCCAGTTTCGTGCCCACCTCCAACATGGCCGTCAACCTCGTCGACCAGGTCGGTCGGCCCGGCGCGCGCGATCTGCTGCAGCAGTCGTTCGCGCAGTTCCAGGCCGACAAGTCCGTGGTCGGCGCCGGCACCGCCGTACGCCGCAACGAAGAGGCCCTCGAGGGCTACGCCGAGGCGATGCGTTGCCACCTCGGCGACTTCGCGCAGTACGCCGCGCTGCGCCGCGAACTGTCCGACCTGCAGAAGGCCGCAGTACGCCGCCGCGCCGCCAGCCGTCGCGCGGAGACCGCCGTGTCGCTCGAGGCGTTGAAGCCCGGTGACGTGGTGCAGGTGCCCTCCGGTCGCCGTCAGGGCCTGGCCATCGTCATCCAGGCGAACGCGGGCGGCCGCCGCGGCGCCGCCGAGCCGATGGTCCTCACCCAGGACGCCCAGGTGCGCCGCCTCGAGGACAGCGACCTCGACGGGCCCATCGCCGCGTTCACCACGCTGCCGATTCCCAAGGGTTTCCACTCGCGCAACCCCAAGGCCCGTCGTGACCTGGCGGCCACCCTGCGCGCCAAGGTGCCGGACGGGATGGCCGAGCGCGCCACGCGGTCGACCTCTCAGGAGCCGGACGAGCAGACCCAGGTCGACGTGGAGCGCCTGCGCCGCCGGCTGCACGACCACCCGTGCGACACGTGCGAGCACCGCGAGGAGCACGCCCGCTGGGCCGAGCGCTGGTGGCGGCTGCGCCGGGAGACCGACGGCCTGCAGCGCAAGGTGTCCGGGCGCACTCAGACCGTCGCCGCCACGTTCGACCGGATCTGCGATCTGCTGGCCGAGCTCGGGTACCTGACGGCCGACGGCGAGCGGGTCACCGACGAGGGGCGGGTGCTGCAGCGCATCTACGCCGAGAAGGACCTGCTGGTCGCGGAGTGTCTGCGGCAGGACATCTGGCGCAGACTCGACCCGCCGTCGCTCGTGGCGGTGGTCAGTTCGCTGATCCACCAGGCGCGCCGGGAGGGCGAAGGCGGCTCGGTGAAGATCCCGAACGACCAGGTCTCCGAGGCGCTCGAGCACATGTCACGGCTGTGGGGGGAGCTGCACGATCGCCAGCTGGGCAAGAGGTTGGCGCCGACCGGTGAGCCCGACGCCGGGATCGCCTGGATGATGCACCGCTGGGCCAGCGGTGGGCGTCTGGAGCTCGTGTTGCGCGACTCCGAGCTGTCGGCCGGTGACTTCGTACGCCGCTGCAAGCAGCTGGTGGACCTGATGGACCAGATCCACGATGCGAGCTCGGACCCGCAGATGCGACGTACGACGCGCGCGGGTATCGACGCGGTGCTGCGTGGAGTGGTCGCGGCCGACCGGCTCGACTGATTCCATCGGTTGTCAGCGCCCTTCTGGTGCGGGCGCCAGGAATGCGCTGACAACCGGGTCGTGAGACCGGGGCGTGGCAGGATGCGGCCATGTCCTTTTCGCCGAAGCACCTGACCCAGGGTGAGCGCGTCGAGCTCGAGCTGCACACCCACATCAAGCAGATCGTGCTGCCTCTCATCGTGTTGGTCGTCGCGACCGTGGCAGCCCTCGCGGGCGCGGTGTACTGGGACAACCAGTGGGGTCGGCTCGCCATCGCGATCCTCTGGTTGCTGATCGTGATCGGCTTCGTGCTGGTGCCGGTGTGGCGGTGGCGCGCCACGTTCTACGTCATCACCAACCGCCGGCTGATCACCCGCACCGGGATCGTGAGCAAATCGGGGCGGGACATCCCGCTCTACCGGATCTCCGACGTCGCCTACGACAAGGGCCCGCTGGACCGGATCCTCGGCTGCGGCACCTTGATCGTCTCGGACGCCTCGGACCAGGCGGGCCTGCGGCTGCACGACGTGCCCCATGTGGAGGACGTGCAGGTGCGGCTCAACGAGTTGCTCTTCCAGCACGACAACGGCACCGACGACGAGGGCACCTTCCCGCCGGGGGACCCGCGGGGAGACCGGCGCCGCTCGTTCTGAGGCCGGCGTCAGTCCTGTAGGTCGAGTGCGGTGAGCACCCGCCGCAACGGGGTGTTGATGTCGATCTCCTCGCAGATCCGCTGCAGCGCAGCGGGATCCGCGACCGTCGCGGGCAACGCGGTGACCAGGTCGGTGGGCATGGGAGCGTCGAGCGCCACGTCGACGACCGCGGGAGCGACGTTGAGATAGTCCGAGGCCGCCTCCAGCTTGGCGCGCTGTGCGCCCTTGAGCGACGGGTCGCCGCCGTCGATCGCGGCGCGCAGACCCGCCAGGTCGCCGTACCGGGCCAGCAGCGTGGCCGCGGTCTTCTCACCGATGCCGGCGACCCCGGGCAGCCCGTCGCTGGTGTCACCGCGCAGCGTGGCCATCTCGGCGTACGCACGTCCGGTCGCGACCGCGTACTTCGCCTGGAGCGCCGACTGGTCGATCACGTCCGGTTCCCGGACCCCCCCGCGCGCGGTGTAGAGCACCCGCACCGATGCCTCGTCGTCGACCAGCTGGAACAGGTCGCGGTCCCCGGTCACCACGTCGACGGGGCAGACCCCCAGGTGCGTGTGCACCAGGGTGCCGATCACGTCATCGGCCTCGTACCCGTCGGCGCCGACCCGGGGGATGCCGAGTGCGGCCAGCAGCGCCACGATGTAGGGCACCTGCGGGGTGAGGTCCTCCGGCGACTCCTCGAGCACCTCGGACCCCTCGGTCACCCGGTGCGCCTTGTACGACGGGATGGCGTCCACCCGGAACGCGGGGCGCCAGTCGTTGTCCCAGCACGCGACCAGATCGGTGGGAGAGTGGTCGTTGACCAGGGTCGCGATCATGTCCAAGAAACCGCGGATCGCATTGGTGGGCAAGGCATCCGGGCTATCCCGCCTGTCCGGCACCCCGTAGAACGCGCGAAAGTAGAGACTCGCAGAGTCCAGCAGCATGAGGCGTCGGGTCATGGACTGCATCGTCCCCTACAGTGCCCCCATGGAGGAACTCGATCGTCGGATCGTCGGCATGCTCGCCGCCGACGGGCGGATGAGCTTCACCGATCTGGGCCGGGCTCTCGGCCTGTCGACCTCCGCGGCGCACCAGCGGGTACGCCGCCTGGAGGAGCGCGGAGTCATCCGCGGCTACCGTGCGCTGATCGACCACGACGCGGCCGGCATACCCCTCACGGCGCTCATCTCGGTGACCCCCGTCGACCCCGCCGCACCGGACGATGTGCCGGACCGGCTGCGCGACCTCGCCGAGCTGGACTCCTGCTATTCGGTGGCGGGAGTGGAGAGCTACGTGCTGCAGGCCCGGGTCGCCGGTCCGCTGCAGCTGGAGGAGCTGCTCGCCCGCATCAGGGCGGCGGCATCGGTCACCACGCACACCACGGTCGTGCTCAGCACCCCCTGGGAAGACCGCTTTCCGCCGCCGGTCCGAGAACGGCGTGTCGAGCGCGACACGCCGTAAATGCCAATATTGGTGAAACTTTGACGTTCCTGAGAGCGACGCGTTGACCTGCGAAAACGCGCATCTGCGCAGGTCAGACCGCTGTTGACATCTACTTGTCGACGGGTAAATTTCTTCTCGCGCCGCAGGCCGTTACGGCGGTTGCAGGCAGGATGGACTCGCACTCTCAGTAGAAAACATGCGCCTCGGCGCGTACTGGTCCCAACGGAGTGCGGGTCCATCCCTCTGCCCGGAGGCCTTACGGGCGCCTCGCATACCCTTGCTCGCGTGTGGCGACGGCTTCTCCTCTGTGTCGTGGGCGGACTCTGCCTGTGGCTCTCCTTCCCGTCGCTCAGCATCTGGCCGCTGGCCATCGTCGGCGTGGCCCTGATCTCCCTCGGCACGTGTGGTGCGCGCGCCCGGGTCGGGTTCCTCTGCGGACTGGTGGGCGGGGCCGCATGCTTCCTGCCGGTGCTGCACTGGACCGGCATCTACGTCGGCCCGCTGCCCTGGATCGCGCTGGGCATCACCGAATCGATCTACGTGGGTTTCCTCGGACTCGGCATCGCGATCCTGCAGTCCGCGGCGCCGCTGCCCTGGCTTCCGCGGTGGCTGTGGCCCGCGGCGGGCCCGCGGGTGCGCCCGTTCTGGGTGGCGCTGCTGTGGGTCGTGCAGGAGGGCGTGCGTTCCAGCGTGCCGTTCGGCGGATTCCCCTGGGCGCGTCTGGCGTGGTCGCAGTCGGACTCTCCGCTGGCGCACCTGGCCTCCATCGCCGGGGCACCGGGCCTCACCTTCGTGGTGGCGCTCCTCGGCGGGGTGCTCGCCGCCGTCGTGCACCGGTGGGCGCCCGGCATCGTCGGGGGGCGGCAGGCCGACGCACCGGCGTACGCGCCTCGACGCAGCCTGCGCCCGCTCTGGCCGGTGCTCGCCGTCGTCGCCGTCGTGGCTGCCTCCGTCTGGTACCCGACGCCCACCTCCGGTAAGAAGCTGCAGGTCGTCGGCATCCAGGGAAACGTCCCGACCATCGGGCTGGAGTTCAACGCCCAGCGTCGCGCGGTGCTGGACGACCACGCGCGGACGACGGCGCGGGCCGCCGCGATGGTGGCGCGCGGGCAGATCCCCGCACCGGACCTGGTGGTGTGGCCGGAGAACTCCTCCGACATCGACCCGACCCGCAACCCGGACGCGATGACCGAGATCCTGCACGCCGTCGCCGAGGTCAAGGCACCGCTGATCGTGGGCGCCGTACTGGACGAGCCGGCGCCGGACGTCTCGAACGCCTCCCTGCTCTACCTGCCCGGCGAGGGCATCGTCGCGCGGTACGTGAAGCAGCACCCGGTGCCGTTCGCGGAGTACATGCCGTATCGCTCGTTCTTCCGACACTTCAGCAGCAAGGTCGACCTGCTGACCGTCAACTTCACGCACGGCAAGAAGACCGGTCTCTTCACGATCCCCACCCGCACCCAGGGCGACGTGAAGGTCGGACCCGTGATCTGTTTCGAGGTGGCGTACGACGGGTTGGTGCGCGCCCCCGTCGAGAAGGGGGCGCAGCTGATCATCGTGCAGACCAACAACGCGACGTTCGGGCGTACGGCCGAGTCCGAGCAGCAACTGGCGATCTCCCGGATCCGTGCGATCGAACACGGTCGGTCGGTGGTGCACGTGTCCACGGTCGGAGTGAGCGGACTGATCACCCCCGACGGCGTGGTGCACGACCGCTCCAGCCTCTTCACCAGCAAGGTGCTGTCGGGGGCGATGCCACTGCGCAGCTCGCTGACCCTCGCCGACCGCCTCGGGAATCTGCCGGAACACCTCGCGTACGTGCTGGCTGTGGCATCCTTCCTGCTGGCCGCGTCGGGTTCGCGGCGACGACGCACCGCCGTCCGTGCCGACACGACGACCCCGAGAGGCCGCCAGCTTGTCTGACTCCGCCCTACGGCGCGTGCTGGTGCTGGTGCCGACGTACAACGAGCTGGAGAGCCTCCCCGCCATTCTGAGGCGCCTGCGCGAGGCCGTGCCCGACGCCGACGTCCTGGTCCTGGACGACGCCTCGCCGGACGGCACCGGTGAGCTGGCCGACCGGCTGGCTGCCGACGACCCGCACCTGCAGGTGATGCACCGCTCGGCCAAGGAAGGTCTCGGCGCGGCGTATCTGGCCGGGTTCGCGTGGGGCCTGGAGCGCGACTACGACGCGCTGGTCGAGATCGACGCCGACGGCTCGCACCCGCCGAGCGTGCTGCCACGGATGATCCAGGCGGCGGCGCAGGCCGACGTGGTGATCGGCTCGCGATGGGTGCCCGGCGGCAGCGTGCGCAACTGGCCACGCCAGCGGGAGGCGCTCAGCCGCGGCGCGAACCTCTACACCCGGCTCCTGCTCGGCATGCAGGTGCGCGACGCCACCGCCGGTTACCGGGTCTACCGCGCCGACGCGCTGCGCCGGCTGCGCCTGGAGGACGTCGCCTCGGCCGGATACTGTTTTCAGATCGACCTCACATGGCGCGCCGCGCAGGCGGGCATGCGGATCGTGGAGATACCGATCACCTTCGTCGAGCGTGAGGTAGGGGTGTCGAAGATGAGTGGCGACATCATGCGCGAGTCCCTGGTCAACATCACGTCCTGGGGTCTGCACTACCGCGCCGGGCAACTCGCCCGGCTGCTGCCGGGCGGCCCCCGATGACGACGGTGCCCCGCCGACGGACCCCCTGGCTGCGGTGGGTGCCGCTGATGCTGCTCGTTGCGGCTGTCTGCGAGATCGCCGTCATCGTCGCCGTCGCGCGCGCCATCGGAGGATGGCAGACGCTCGGGCTGCTCGTCCTCTGCTCCCTGCTCGGTGCCTGGCTCGTACGCCGTGAATGGTCCGGCGCGTGGCGGCATCTGCGCGAGGCCCTGCGCACCGGCGCGATGCCCGCGGACGAGCTGGCGGACGCCGCCCTGGTGCTGGTCGGCGGGCTGCTGATCTTGGTGCCCGGTTTCATCACCGATGTGCTCGGTCTGCTGCTGATCCTGCCTTTCACCCGGCCGGTCGGACGGCGACTGCTGCAGATGCTGGTGGCGCGCCGGGTGCTCGGTGCGGCCGGGAGCGGACGTGTCGTACGTGGCGAACGGGTGCCACCGACGTACCGGGCCGAGCCCTACGACTGGAAGAAGGAAGAGCGCGACGGGCAGCGGGACCCGTCGGGCGACCGGGGGAGCGGGCAGGGCCCGGATACGCCGATGGCACCGGGCGAGCCCGGTGCCATCGAGGGAAAGATCGTGCGGGACTGAATCCCGCAGGTGCGGTCAGGCGGTGCGCTTGCGGCGCGGCTTCTCACCGCGCGAGGCGCGCAGCCAGGTGAGGCGCTCCTCCAAGAGCTCCTCCAGCTCGGGCACCGAGCGACGCTCGAGCAGCATGTCCCAGTGGGTACGCGCGGGCTTGACCGGCTTGCGGCTCGGCTCCGGGCCGTCGACCAGGGTGGCTTCCTTGCCGCAGCGGCACTCCCAGATGGACGGCACGTCGGCCTCCACGGAGAAGGGCAGCTCGGTGATCCGGCCGCACTGGCACTCGTACCGGACGGTCTGTCGCTCGCTGTACGCGATGTTCTCATCCGTCTCCAGCGACAGCGTGGAGAGGTTGGTGCCTCGAAGTGAACGGTCTGCCATGGTCTTCTCCCTGCTCGGCGGCCGCGGCTCGTCGGGAACACCGCGGCGATCTCTTACGCATAACGAACCGGTGTGGTGTCGTGTTCCATCGCGCATGAGGATTGATGAGTCTGATTCGTAGACGTCGGCGGGCTCGGATTGGTTGCCCCTGGATGCCACCGAAGGCTCACGACGTCGGCGGCGACATTATCGAGGGCGCTCGGGGGAGGGCAAATCGGCATACGCCGGCCGGGTCCCGCCGAGCGCCCCTCAGACGACGGCCGGCACCTCGTTCCCGGCGGCCTCGACGCCCTGGCGCACGTCGACCGTCCGCAGCAGCGTGCCGCCGACCACGAAGAAGACGATCAGCGCCCCGATGGAGAGTCGATAGTCGTGGAAGAGCTGGTAGACCACCCCGAACGTGAGGGTGCCGAGCCAGCTGGTGCCCCGGTCCATGGCCTGGTAGAGGCTGAAGAACTCCGCCTCGCGGCCGTGCGGCACCAGGTGGGAGTACAGCGAACGGGAGAGCGCCTGGGTGCCACCGAGGACAAGGCCAATCCCGGTGGCGAGCAGCAGCCAGAGCATGAACGCGTGCCGGGGCACGAAGAACGCGAGGATCACCACGACGGTCCATAGATAGAGGCTGCGCAGGACCAGGTCGCGCGCTGGCACCCGGCGGGCGAGCCGGCCGAAGCCGAGGGCGCCGCCGAACGCGACGAACTGCACCAGCAGGATCGTGAGGAGCAGCTCGGTGCTGGAGAACTTCAGTTGCTGCGCGCCGTAGAGGCTCGCGGAGGCGATGACCGTCTGCACGCCGTCGTTGTAGAAGAGGTAGGCCAGCAGGAAGCGCAGCGTCTGCGGGTAGCCGCGCAGCTCGGCGAAGGTCGCGCGCAGCTGACGGACACCGGCGGTCAACGGACTACCGCCGATCGCGGCCGCCGGTTCGTGCGGCACGGTCCGCAGGCCGCGGATCGAGTAGACCGCGAAGACCGCCCACCAGAGGCCGTTCACCCCGAAGCTGATCCGCACCACGGCCGTGGTGCTGAGTCCGAGGGTGCCGTGCAGTGACAGGAAGACCAGGTTGACCACGAGCAGCAGGCCCCCGCCGAGGTACCCGTAGGACCAGCCGCGGGCCGAGACCCGGTCGCGGTCGTCCGGCGGGGTGATCCGGCACATGATCGCCGAGTAGACGATCAGCGACCCCGCCACGCAGACGTTCGCCACGATCGCGAAGCCCATCCCGAGCGCCCACCGGGTGCCGGCCACCAGGCACAGAGCGGCCGCGGCCACCGAGCCGACGGCGGTGAACCCGGTCAGGAAACGCAACGGGCGACGGGACCGGTCCGCCATCGCGCCCACCACGACGAGCACGAACGCCGAGACGATCGTGGCCACGGTGATCGTGTACGGCACCAGGGAGCCTGGCGCCACCGGGATCCCCAGCACGTGCAGATCGGCGTGGCAGGTGCGGTCGCTGGGTTGGGTCGGGCAGGCGGCCTTGTTCGCGATGCTGGTGAGGTACGGCGAGAAGAGCACCGCGAGCGTGACGGTGATGTACGCCGTGACTGACCAGTCGTACCAGTACCACCGGGACTGCAGACGAAGCTGTTCGGGAGTCGAGGAGCGTCCGCCGGCCACCGTCAGAGGGTAAAGGGCAGGTGCATCAGACCGTGCGGTCGTACTTCTGGTGAACGGACTTCAGCGTCGCGGTGTTGCCGGCGAAGTACCGCGAACCGGCGACACCGCTCTCCAGGTAGTTCACATAGCCGCCGGCCGAGACCGCTCTGGTCGCCGCGTGCGCCGCCGCGATCCAGGACCGTGCGCCGGCGTAGTCGTTGCCGCCGGCGTACCACTGGATCGACGCCTGGTGGGAGCGCCACGGGAAGGCGCCGGACCTGGCGGACACGTCGTGCACGGCGCCGTCCAGCGGGTCCACGAGAGCGGACACCGAACGGTGGCCGGCGGCCAGTGTGCCGCGGACGATCGCCGCGGCGGCCGCACTGGACATCGTCGTGACCAGGTCGGTGCCCGCGGTGAAGGGCGCGCGCGCCGACGTCGTACCGCCGCCGAAGTACCGCACGGTCGCGAGGTAGCCCAGCTCGAAGTGGGAGGTGGAGGTGGCGCGGGCACCGATGTGCCGCTGCAGCGAGCTCAGCGCGACGAGTTCGTGGCCCGCCGTGCAGACACCGAGGATGCTCGGACGCAACGATCCCGCACTGAGGTCGAGGTGCACGTTGGCCCACCAGTCCCTGCTGGCACCGGCCAGCCAGGATGCCCAGCCCTCCAGCACCTGGGTCGCCGATCCGACCGGGAAACTCGCGCGGAAGACGCCCCGGTTGCTCGTCGGGTACGTGCCGTACCCCAGGCTCGTCACGACCCCCGGGATCGCACTGCTGCCGCCCCGGGCCGCCCAGAACAGGTCGCTGTTCGAGGAGGCCGTGGCGGTCACGAGCCTGCTGTCGGGCAGCACGAGCTGCACCGACTGCAGCCGGTCGCAGGTCAGTCCGTGGGCACGGGACTCGGTGCCGAGGCCGCCGCCGAGGGTGAGCCCCGACGCACCGACGGTCGGGCAGGTGCCGGTGGGGATGGTGCGGTTGCGGCCCGCGAGCAGGGCGTGCACGGCGTACAGGTTGGCTCCGGCCTGCACGGCCACGGTCGACCCCGAGGCCTGCACGCCCGCCATGTCGCGCAGGTCGATGACCATCGCGCCGTCGGCCGCCGACGCGCCGATGTACGAGTGCCCCCCGGAGCGCGGTGTGACCTGCAGCCCGTGCTCGTTCGCGAAGGCCACGCAGCGCTGCACGTCGGACGCGATCTTGGGGCGGACGACGGCTTGGGGTCTCGCACCGTCGAACTCGGGATTGAAGAGCAGCTTGTCCTGCGCGTACGGCGTGCTGCCCGGCAGCAGGACCACGCCCTGGATCTGGCTCGCCAACTGCTTCCAGTCGTCGAGCGTGGGCGCGGCCGCGGTGCCGACCGTGCGCTCCACGGCGGTCTGCGTGCTCGGCGACGAGGCGCCCGCCGACGACACACTGCCCGCAGCCGCGGTGCGACCACTCGCGCTGAGGCTGCCGGAACTGCATCCTGCGAGCGCGGCTGCTGCGGCTCCGGTGGCGGTTGCTGCCAGGAACGCGCGTCGATCGAGGTGGTCCATGTCTCGTAGACGCGCGAGGAGCGGTGCGTGGTTGGGTCCGTCGTACGCCATGGCCGTGCCTCTCGGGGAATGCGCCTCGCTTCGACCACTTTCAGATTAGGGTGCCGGGCCGAGGCACCGGGTGGTTTCGCTGAGGATTCCACCGCCCGGTACGTCGCGATCGCGGGTGCCGACGTCGGCCGACGGACAGATGGGAAGTGACCGGTGATGAGCGCAGCCGAAGAGGTGCCACGAGTGCGGCAGACGGTGCTCGACACGACCGACGTGCGCGGCCTGGCCGAGTTCTACCGAGTGCTGCTGGGCTACGACTACCGCCCCGGCGACGAGACGCCGGACGCGGGGGAGCCGGACCCCGCCGACTGGCTGGTGCTGCGCGGTGGGGACGGCGCGCCGCCACTGGCATTCCAGCAGGTCGAGGTGCTGACGCCCAGCAGCTGGCCGGACAACGAACCGGTGCCGCAGCAACTGCACCTGGACATGACGGTGGCCTCGAAGGACGCCCTCGAGGAGCAGCACCAGCGGGTCCTGCGGCTCGGCGGGCGGATGCTGTTCGACCGGTCCGACGACGAGGAAGAGCCGTTGCGGGTGTACGCCGACCCGGCGGGGCACCCGTTCTGCATCTTCGTGGGGTGAGGTCGGCCGGGTCGGCGCGGATCAGCCGGTGCGGGCGATGGCGAGCAGGTCGCGCACCGGTCCGGCCGGCGGGCGCGCCGTGCCCACCCAGACCGCCGTCAGGTCACGGCGCAGGTCGAGGTCGGCGACGGGCACCGACCGCAGCCGACCGCTGCTCAGGTCGGCCTCGACCGCCAGCCTGCTGAGCACGGCCGGCGGACTTCCAGCGAGGACCGAGCTGCGGACGGCCGCGGTCGTAGTGAGCTCGACCGCGGGCTCGGACGGGGTGAGCGCCGCGGCGCGCAGCGCGGATTCCAGCACGCGGCGGGTGCCCGAGCCGGGCTCGCGGGCGGTCAGCCCACGCCGCGCCAACGTGCTCGCGGCGACTCCCCGTCGTCTCCTGCACCACGGGTCGTCCGGGTGCGCGACGACGACGAGCTCATCGTGGGCGACGACGAGACTCGCGAGACCGCTGTGCGAGACCGAATCCTCCACGAAGCCGAGATCGGCCTCTGCGGCGCGCACTGTCTGAATCACGTTCTCACTGTTGGTCGCTCGAAGCGTGACGGTCGTCGTGTGTCGTTGCCGCAGGCGGACCAGCCAGGCGGGCAGCAGATACTCGGCGACCGTCATGCTGGCGACCACGGACAGCTCGCGGTCGCGGTCGGCGCGCAGCGTCCCGATGCCCTGCTCGATCTCGTCGGCGACGTCGAGCAGGCGGGTGGCCCACTCCACGAGGAGCACGCCCGCGTCCGTCAGTGTGGATCCACCGGGGGAGCGCCGCAGCACAGTGACCCCGACATTCACCTCGACGGTGCGCAGTCGCTCGGACGCGGCCTGTTGCGACATCCCAGCGGCGCGGCCGGCCGCCCCGATGCTGCCGAGGCGGGCGACGTCGACGAGGAGGCGCAGCGAGGGCAGATCGGGCAGTGTCACGCGAGCCACCGTACCCACTCACAGGGTCGAGTTGTGACCGAACAGGGACGTACCGGCTAGCGCGGCGGCGGCACCACCCCGAGGCTGGTCGCGTGACCCAGACCCTTCAACCGTCGGCGTCGAGTCGCGCCGGGGGAGCCTTCGCCGAGCTCCGCGGTGCTTCGCCGCTGGCGTATGTGGGGCCCAACTGGTTCGCGGCCGTGATGGGTACCGGGATCGTGGCGCTCGCGGCCGTGGGTTTGCCCGTGCAACCGGCAGGAACCGCCGTCTTCGCCGCTGCCGTCTGGGTTTGTGCCGCAGCACTTCTCGTCGTTCTTTCCGTTGCGACGGTCGCGCATTGGGTGCGGCATCCGGTCGTCGCTCGGAGCCATCTGGACCACCCGGTGATGGGGCATTTCTACGGCGCTCCCGCCATGGCGTTCGTGACCATCGGCGCGGGTGCGTTGGCGACGGGGCGCCCGCTGCTCGGATCGCACCTCGCGGTGGCGGTCGACGCCACCCTGTGGTCAGTGGGGACGGCGATGGGCCTGACAACGACGGTGTTGGTGCCGTACCGCGCCTTCGTGCGGGGAAGCGCCGCCACCGAAGCGGCGTTCGGCGGCTGGCTGATGCCGATCGTCCCCCCGATGGTCAGCGCGGCCGGGGGCGCCGCGCTCATCCCGCATCTTCCGCCAGGGCACGCGCGAGCCACCATGTTGTTCTTCTGTTATGCCTGCTTCGGCGTGACGTTGCTCGGATGCCTGGTGGTCATCCCGTTGATCTGGCGGCGACTGCTCCGATATGGGGTCGGCGCTGCGGCGTCGGTGCCCACGCTCTGGATCGTGCTCGGCCCGCTCGGGCAGTCGATCACCGCGGCGCGTCGCCTGGGGGTCGCCGCGCCGACCGTGCTGGGCTCGGCGTACGGCCCGAGCTTCCGCGAGACGACTCTGATCTACAGCGTTCCGGTGTGGGGGATCGCGATGCTGTGGCTCGGCATCGTGGTGGCGATCACGGCGCGGACGGTGCGTTCGGGTATGCCGTTCGGGCTCACGTGGTGGTCTTTCACGTTCCCGGTCGGCACGATGGTGACGGGTACGTCGGCCCTGGCCGCAGCCACCGGGAACGACGTGCTGAAGGTGATGGCCTGCGTGCTGTATCTGTGCCTGGTGGGCGCCTGGTGCCTGGTGGTGACGCGGACGGCCAGGGGCGCGTGGTCCGGGCGTCTGTTGCTGACGCCGACCGGGGCATCGCGCTGACGGGGCGCGTTGTCGTAGGTCGCCCCTAGCATCGGGTGCACGACCCGATCCGGACCCGGAGGCACCCATGACCACGCTCTCGAACCGACCCAAGACGGCACTGCTGGTGATCGACGTCCAGAACGGGGTGATGGGAGAGTCGTACGACCGTGACCGGGTCGTCGCGAACGTCTCCACCCTGATCGACAAGGCTCGGGCAGCCGAGGTGCCGGTGGTGTGGATTCAGCACAATAGTGAAGAACTGCAGACCGGCAGCGAAAGCTGGCAGTACGTTCCCGAGCTCACGCGCCTCGACGCAGAACCGTTGGTGCAGAAGGCATTCGGCGATTCGTTCGAAGATACCGAGCTGGAGTCGGTGCTGGCCGAACGCGGCGTCGGTGCGCTGGTGCTGTCCGGTGCGCAGACCGACGCGTGCATCCGGTCCACGCTGCACGGCGCGCTGGTCCGCGGCTACGACACGACGCTGGTCTCGGACGCGCACACGACCGAGGACCTGTCGCCGTACGGCGCGCCGCCGCCCGAGAAGGTCATCGACCACACGAATCTCTACTGGGAGTACCAGACCGCACCGGGTCGCACGGCGGGCGTCGTGACGACCGAGGAACTGGATTTCGCGGCGCCGACCGGCGATTGAGACTGGAGCCGGGTCGGCGGCCGAAGCAGCCGGAGGCCCGGGATCTGCTATCGCCGATAATCTACATTATGACAAGTAGTAGTCTGCGTATTGCATCAGATGCATCAATCGCGTGGTTCGGCTTTACTGCCCCAGCGATGGCGACGTCCAAGTCTCTGACCTGCGGAAACATGCAGTTCTAGGTGCGCGCGGCGCGGCCAGTAAGACCCTCGGATGCCGACCTGCGGGTCAAGCGTTGTTGTGATGACACGCCGCTGACCTGCGCGGATGCGCGTGATTCTCATCTGATGCATCATTGAATCACTGGATGCAACCGGATGTGCGGGAGTTTCAATGCGGATAGACGACTCCGGACGAGTCCACATCGTGGCATCGATGCCGGTCCTGCGCCCCGATGAGCAGGTGCTCGCGATGATGCTTGATGGCTGGCGCAACCAGCAGCTGTCCCGGAACCTGCAGTTCGCCACGATCGACCAACGGGTCCGCCTCGTGCAGCGATTCATGGACCATGTGAATGAGGATCCGTGGAACTGGACCCCGGCGATGGTCGAAGAATTCTCCGCTGATCTGCGGACGGTCAAGCACGTTGCTCACTCCACGCTGCGCAGTTACCACGGCTCTCTTCGAGCATTCACCAGCTACATCAGCAACCCCGACTATGGCTGGGATCGCGTCTGTGAGCAGTACTTCGGGACGCACCCGGCACAGGTGTTCTTCGAGTGGAACACCGCCGGTCACGCCCAGGAGTACGACGCGCGACCGACCAAGCGCCCGTACACGCGGCAGGAGATCGCCGCGCTCTTGGACCACGCGGATGACGAGGTCGAACGCATCGGCCGGTCAGGCCGCAAGGGATGGCAGGCCGCCTACCGCGACGCCGTGATGATGAAAGTCGCCTACGCATACGGGCTGCGGTTCAACGAGCTGCGCCATCTGCAAACGGTCGACTTCGCCCGCAACCCGCACGCCCGGGAGTTCGGCGCCTTCGGCGTCTGCAAGGTGCGCTACGGCAAGGCACGACGCGGCTCACCCCACAAACCCCGCAGCGTCCTAACGGTCTGGCGATGGACACCAGCCATCCTCGAAGACTGGCTCGCCAATGGCCGGGGCGAACCCGACACGCTCGACCTGTTCCCCAGTGAACGCGGCGGGCTGGTCGTCGAGTCGACGCTGATCCGCCGGGTACGCCGATACTGCGAAGAACTCGGCATGCCCGACGGTCTGGACCTGCACTCCTTCCGACGCTCCTACGCCACGCATCTACTCGAAGCCGGCTGGGACCCACGATTCGTACAGGACCAGATGGGACACGAATACGCCTCGACCACCGGCATCTACCAATTCGTGTCCGACCAGTTCCGACGCTCTACCCTGCGGGCCGCGCTCGACCGTACGGTGAAGGAAGCCATGGCCCGCACCACCCAGGACGGAACATCATGAAACGCACAGTCGACTACACGTGGCGACTGGCTGAGCTCATGGCAGCACGCGGCCTGCACAACACCACCGACCTCATCCCCTTGCTCGCCGAGCGTGACATCACCTTGTCCCGACCCCAGGTCTACCGCCTGGTCAACCAACGCCCCGAACGCGTCTCCCTGCAGGTCATCGCCGCGCTGTGCGACATCTTCGAATGCACACCCGCCGACCTACTCACCACGACAGCGGCCGATGCACGTGCCCGCAAGACCGGAACCGCGGACGCGCCGAATGTCGTCCAACTGGACCGGACCGTACGACCGCGCCGCGCGAACATCCTGGACGAATAGAACTGTGGCATTGATGGATCCGAAACCTGTCGGCCTCTGTCCTCGCCGCACCGTCCGCGGCCGGCCACGCGCCACCAGTGACCGTCACGACCCGTGCGCACGCTGCGGACGCAACATCCCACGCCTGGCAGCCACCTGGCCCGAAGGCCGGCTCTGCTTCACCTGCTACTTCAACGCCGTACACACTCATGGCACCTGCCCCGCCTGCCTCCAAGACCGGCTCCTGCCCGGACCACCTAACGCCGACGGCCACCCGACCTGCGTGGCCTGCGCCGAGATCCCCTACGACTTCCACTGCCAGCGATGCAACGTCGAGGCCGCGCACCACCGAGGTCGCCTCTGCGCCCGGTGCGCACTACGAGATGGCCTGCACGACCTCCTGGGCGGCGAACCGAACCAGCCCGCACTAGCCGGACTTGTCGATGCCCTCTGCGTCGACGACCGACCCGAATCGATCATCGTCTGGAAACGCTCTGCGAAGGTTCAAGAACTACTACGCACCCTCGGCGACGGCACCATCCCGGTGACCCACGAGGGGCTCGACACAGTGCCCGGCAAGCCCACCGAGCACCTACGCGCGATCTTGCAACACCATGGTCTACTCCCCCAACGTGACCAGTACCTGCCTCGATTCGAGCAATGGATCGACGCAAAGCTCGCAGGCCTACCCGACGACGTCGGCCAACCGGTGCGGCATTTCGCCACCTGGCATCACCTGCGACGGATCCGCGCGAAAGCAGCCGCCGGTGCCTCAACCCGCGGACCGGTCCACTCCGCCAAACAAGAGATCACCGAAACGGTGAAGTTCCTGCTCTGGCTGCACGAGACCTACCAGCGCACCGCCGCCACCTGCACCCAACAAGACGTCGACGAGTGGATCGCCAGCGGGCCAACAACACGTAGCGCGATCAGGACATTCTTCGTGGTGGCCACCAAAACACGCCTCAACACCACCGTCACAGTCCAGCACCGATCGGCCACAACAAGCCCGTCGCTGAGTCAGGACCAGCGACTCGCCTGGATCCACGAACTCCTCACCGGCACCAGCGAATCACTGCCCTACCGCGTCGCCGGCATGCTGCTGCTGCTCTACGCCCAGCCCCTTGTCCGAGTCGTTGCGCTCCCGACGAGCATCATCAGCAACAGCGAGAACGGCATGACCATCGCCCTCGGCACACACCCCACAGACGTCCCCGAACCGTTCGCTTCTACGATCTGGCAACACCTGGCCTCCCGGCCGAACCTCCGTACCGGCGCCGGCAGCAACAACCCCTGGCTGTTCCCGAGCACGCTCGCCGGAAGGCACCTACACCCGGGCACGGCCATGGATCGTTTGCGCAGCCTCGGTGTCAACCTCCTTGGCGCCCGCAACCGCGCCATCGGTGAACTTGTTCTGCAATGCCCACCCTCGCTCGTCGCCGAAGCTCTCGGATACAGCCCCCAGGTGGCATTCCTCCACGCCACCAAAGCCGCCGAACCATGGGCCCGCTACGCAGGTCGGCGCATCAGTAGCCCGTAGCCGGTAGCCGGCGCTCAACGACACGGCTACCCGCAGCGCCCTACGCGAACCGCCGCCTACCCGGCACGCCCGGACGGACTCATTATTGGACGTCACTTTCCGTTCGCTCCACCCGCTCGCGACTCAGATACCGAACCGGCTTGCCGAGCGACTGCGCGTAAGCAATCTCGCGTCGGGTTGACTGACCCACGTAGCCGCCCGGATCCACGATGTACACCTCGTCGGCCATGCGAATCTTTTGGAAGTGCACACGGCCGAGCTGCCCCCTCAGGTCCGAGCTATCGGCTGCCCAGTCATAGTCCGGCAGATCAGGCAGGCCGAACATTCCGAGGCTGATCACGACGCAACCCTCCATCGTGAGTCGCTGGTTGACCTCCGCGAACTCAGCTTCAAACTTGCTCGAGCCGCACAGCGTGATGACCTTCGCCTCACGTTCGGCCGACTGCGGCGGCTGCTGGTCCTGCATGAGGTTCATGATCGGGCAACGGCAAGACAAGTTCACCGCCACCCCTAGCCGTCCACTATTGCGGCATGACTGGGTCGGTTACGCTCGCCCGCCGCTGCCGCGACAGGCGCGGATCGGTGAGCTATACGACCAACCTTGATACGCAGGGTGTCCAGTAAGATCCACGACTGTAGCCCACCCCTGTCTCGCCACACGTTTCGAGCTAATGACTCGCTGCTACGGCGATGACCTGTAGACAGGTCATCATGCTCGACACGCACCGGATGTGGCTGCTTTCGCTGGACACGATCAGCGGCCGGCCACGAGCCCGCACGATGGTGACGGCGGTGGCTGCAACTTTGCTGCTCGACCTTGTCGACGCCGGCCTGGTTGTGTGGCGTCCGCCCAGAATTCGCCGCTGTGCGTCATGTCGTACACCCAGCGGATTCGTCTATCTCCATGCTGGCCCGGGAGCCACCCGCTGACCCGTCGATGACAGCGGCGACGTGCATTGCGTCCCGAAGCACCTCAGAACCCACCCTGACTTCGGTGCCGCAACGCTCCTGCCATCGAGACGGTGCGCTGCAAGGCTCGCCTCGATCACTCCCGGTACCGGCGACGAGCAGCGCGGACTGATCAGTCAGTTGCCGGCGAGCTGGGACACGACAGGGGCCAGTGTCTCCACCGAGTTGGAACCGATGACGACGACGGAGAAGCCGATCTCCTCGCGCCGACGATGCAACTCCTCGAGGGCGGCCGACGGGTCGGCCGGCAGGATCGCCAGGGAGTCGGCCGCGCGCATCGCGGCCGGGTCGGCACCGGGGCCGGCCATGTACGGCGCGACGGTGTCCCCCACGACCGACACGTGCAGGGCAAGGGGGATGTCGCGGGTCGCTCGAAGATCGCGGACGAGCTCCTTCACGTCATCGCGTGTGTCGCCGGGCAGCGACGCGATCGTCACCGTGTCAGCGAGTTCGACGGCCAGCGCTCGCGTCCTCGGACCCCGTACCGCCATCACGACCGGGGTGTGCCGGTCAGGTCCGTCGAGCTTCCGCAGTGCTGTCACGGTGTCCCGCATGCGGTCGACGCGTTGGCCGGGCGTGGTGGGCGGTAGGCCCAGTTCGGCGGCGAGATCCTCGATTCCCGGGCGCCCGGTGCCCAGGCCGAGCTCGAAGCGCCCGTCGGTGAGCTCGGTCAGCGAATGCGCCTCCCATACCGTCATCGAAGCCGGGCGCAGCGCCGTGGCGTAGACCCACGTGCCCACGTGCAGGTCGGTCAGGCTCGCCGCGACGGCGAGAGTCGGTCCGGGTGCGGGCTGCCATCCCGGGACGTCGGGCAGCAACAGGGTCGAGTACCCGAGATCGGCGACGCGGCGTATCTGGTCACGCCACGTCCCCAGGTCGGCGATCGGCGCGACGACGCCGAACCGGATGGGCCCCGTGACGTCAGTCTGTGCATCGGTCATCGTCGCGTCCCCCTCGTGCGGGTCATCGTCGGAGCGACTCATCCTCCCAGCGCCTGTCGGATGCGCAACCCTGAATCGTCCGGGCGCCTGCCAGCCGGTCTGCATGTCCGCTCAGGTGCCACGTCGCCCAGGTGCTACGGCCGCTCGCCGTCGCCGTTCTGCTTCTCGACGATGGCTCTCAACTCGCGGAGCTCGGCGAGGATCTCGGTCGTGGCGTCCGACTCGCTGCGCACTCGATCGGACAGCCACGACGCCAAGGTCGCGGTGACCGTTCCGAGCAGCGCGATCCCGCTGATCATCAAACCGATCGCGACGAACCGGCCCTCGGTCGTGACCGGGTACCGGTCGCCGTAACCGACGGTCGTCATCGTCGAGATCGCCCACCACCACGCATCACCGAAAGAGTTGATGTTCGCCCCGGGATGTCCCCGCTCGGCATCGGTCGCGGCCAGCGCAGCCACGAACGACAACAGCACCGCTCCCCCGACCACGTACGCGACCACCCGACCGCGCAATGTGGAGGTGGCCCCTCGGTTGAACACGTGCAGCAGGGTCACGAGCCGCAGGAGACGCAGCGGCCGCAGCATCGGCAGGGCGATCACCGCCAGGTCCAGCAGGTGCCGCACGAACCACCGGCCACGCTGGTGACTCAGCGCCAACCGGGCGACGTAGTCGACCGCGAAGAGTGCCCAGCAGCTCCATTGCACCGCCCAACACGCGTGGCGCACAGCCCGATCGACGTGCGGCGAGATGATCGGAACGGCGTACGCCGAGAGGAAGAGCACGGCGGCACACATCAACGGGGTGTCTGCCGCGCGCTGCCAGCGGGCGACCCGCGGATCCTCAGGTGGCGCGACGTCGTCGGTAAGGATCGTCACCGCGACGACCGCGCCTGTTCCAGCAGCCGCTTCCGGCCGGCCAGCATTCGGCTCATCATGTCTGTCACAACCCGCGCCCCATCCGCATCGGTCTCGAGCGACGCCACCGGCGGCAGACCGGGCAGTCGGCACTCTCGGCACCCCGTCATACCCCTCCCACTGTGGGTCTCTGGATCACGCCTGCGCGCACGCGGACCAGACTAGTTACGGGACCAGCCCCTCGGACCGGTCCGGGCCGTGTCGAGCGAGTGGCGGAGGCGCCGGAAACGGGCCTGTGATGCGCGTGGTGCCGGGTCACCGCCTACAGATATCACTATGGTTCGGCGGGTGAGGGGTCAGAACATTCGGGGAGTCGCGGGCCTGCTGGTGATCGTTCTCGTCGTCCTGGCTGCCGGGTCGGCGATTCGCTATCGCCACTCCTACGGCACCTTCGACGTGATGAGTCGGCCCGTGCATCTCTACGTCGGCGGATACCGCTTCGAGCCCACGGCGCAGACGCCGGAGGACGTCGCTGCGTTCCGTCCCGGAGCGCCCCATCTGCACTCCGTCGGCACCTGGTCGCTCTTCCCGATCGTCGGAGGCCGATCCAAGGACATCGTCACCACGGATGTCGGCAAGTGCATCTCCGAGGTGGCCATTGAACTCGGTCACCACCAGCAGGCGTTCTACGTGATGGAAGATGTTGCCAACAACCCGGCCTGCGGCATCTGACGGTCATCCCCGGTCGAGCACACCTCAGGACTCCTGCTCGGCGTCGCACGCCAAACCTGCCTGTCGCAGAAGCAGCGACGTACGCGCCCCCTGCGTCAGGCAGGTTTGGCGAGCAGTTCGCTGAGGTGCCGGTCGATCTGCGGCATGTAGGTCTCGGCGACCGCGAACAGGCCGAGGTGACCGAGGACTTCGTCGACGACGCGTAGTTCGCTGCCCGGGATCAGACTCTGCTCGGCGGCGCAGTCTCGGACGGGGAAGAACATGTCCTCGTCGATCGGCATCACGAACGTCGTGGCCGTGATGCGTCCCAGTGCTGCGGCGAGGTCACCGCCGGTGTGGCGGGCGACGTCGCCGCGTTGCCACTTCCACGCCATGCAGAGCAGGTCGCCCGGATCCATCACGGTGAAGTACGGCTCGAGGAAGCCGGCCATGAATGCTTCCTTGGTGTCGAATTCCAGCGCGCGCCAGACCTCCTGCTTCCAGAACTCCGTGGAGAAGCCCATGATCGCCCAGATGCCCGCGTGCCGCTTGAGACCCGCCTCGACGTCCTCGTTGGACGCGTACTCGCCACCAGCCCAGCCGGGGTCGGAGGTGATGGCCTCGATGAGCGCCTTCGTGTAGAGGAAGTCGTGCGGGGTGTTCTGCGCGGTGCCGGCAATGGGCGCGGCACGCTTAACCTTGTCGGGAAAGCGCACCGCCCACTCGTAGGTCTGCTGCGCGCCCATCGAACCGCCGACCACGAGCGCGAGCTGCTCGATGCCGAAGTGCTCGCGGAGCAGCCGTTCCTGCGCGACGACATCGTCGCCGATGCGCACGTTCGGGAACTTCGACATCGCGATCTCGGCGTTCGGGCCGTCGGCATTGTGCGGGGAGGTCGACAGACCGCTGCCGATCTGGTCCACCACGACGATGAAGTACTTCGACGGATCCAACGCGTGGCCCGGCCCGATGTAGGCATCGCGCCAGATCTGGTGGGTGCCCGAATACCAGGTGGACACGAAGATCGCGTTGTCCTTCGCAGCGTTCAGCTCACCGAAGGTGGCGACCGCCAGCTGACAGTCGGGGATGACGCCGCCCTCCTCCAGCTTCAGCTCACCGATGCTGATCAGGTCGTAGTCGCCGTGCGCATCGTGGCCGTAGTACGAATTCGCGATCATGGTCAGCCTTCGGAGTGAGTTCGGGGCGCGGAGACCCATCCTCCTTTCGGCGCGCGTGGTCGGTCAACGATTTCCGCGACAACTCGCGCCTACGCGCGCCCGTCGAGCCACAGGTGGCAGCGCTGTACCCGGTCGATGCGAAGCAGGCCCCCGCGGTGCCACGGGTCGTCGCCGAGTCTGCGCCGTAAGGATGCCTCGTCCGGCGCAGTGACGAGATGCACGATCTCGCCGCCGTCCTCCAGCGGTCCACCGAGGGCGATGGTCCCGTCCGCGACCAACCCGTCCGTGTACTTCGCGTGGGCTTCCCAGCCCGTCTGGTGACGAGGGTCCAGATCGTCATCCCATGCCGGACCATGGCCGATGACCGCCGCGAAGGTCGGCAAGATCGGCGCGCGCTGGCGACACTCATACAGACTGCGTAATAACGTAATCTCCGCGCAGTGATGGGCCAGCTCGTCGATCACGTGCAATACGTACGAGCGCCGGGTGGCCTCCCCATGATCGCCAGCCGTCGCACCGACGGGCGCGGACAGAACGACCTCGTCGCGCACCACCAGGGCACGCCAACGGGTGAAAGCCTCATTCGCCGCAGCCATCGCGGCCACAGCGCCGGTCGGGCTGGGGCGAGATGCAGTCGCAGGCGCCTCCAGGCCGAGCCAGACCCCGTTCCGCTGCTCCCCCAACACCTCGGTGACGTGCTGCACTCGCCACCGGATGCTGATCCGATCGTCCGGCGTGGGACACCATGCCCACTCTTCGTCGCCCAGCTCCGACATCCGGACCGTGAAGCGCGCCCAGACGTGGTCGGCCAGCTCCAACACGTCGTCGCGCGAGGAATCCACCTGCCGAGTATCCGCGAGATCTCAGGCGACGACCAAGGCGCCGGATCGATGAGAGGTACGGCGACGACGTTGTCCGGTGATGTACTCAGCGCATGAGTCACGATGGTCCGCGCGAGGAGGACTTCCGGGCTCTTGCCCGTAGCTCACCGTGGCGGTTCCAGACCCTCCACTTCACGCACCGATCCAGCCCGTCCGACGACGACGGCGGGGTTGAGGCATGGCTCGACCGCCCGTCCCAGTGCGTGACCGTCCGATCCAAGGGCGTGGTCGGGGTCGCCGGCGGCGTGCCGTACAGCGGGTCGGCGGGGACGGACCGACCACTCGGCGTGCCCGAGTTTCGGGCCGACGGGCTGGTCGCACGCCGACCGCCGGCGTGGCACCTGGTTCGGGGCGACCCGATGTGGCGGGACTACCGGTGGACCGCGATGCTCGACCCGGACGAGCTCGACCACGGCGTGCAGATCCGTGATGTGGCCGCGGCCGTCCGTCTGGGGCGTGAGACGTGGTCGGCCACCTGTGTGCCCCTGGTCGGGGCGGGCGAGGACTGGGTCGGCGGGTATGACCCCCGCTGCGGATGCTGCCCGTTGCTGGACAGCCGGGCGAGTCGGTTGGTGGAGTACGGACCGGATCACCCGATTACGGGCGCGGACGGCATCCCCACGACTTACCGGGTGCAGCTGGACGTGCAGACCGCGGTGGTTGTACGCATCGATGCCTTGGACCGCGCTGCAGGCTTGGTGCTGTCCAACGAGATCCACGGTGTCGACACGCGTCTCGAACCACCAGGACCGTCATCTTCATGAGTCGATGAGTGCCATGGTGTGACACTTCTCGTGTGCAGACTCTCGAGAGCGACCGCCTCCTGATACGCCCCTGGTCAGCAGAGGACGTCGACTTCGTCCTCGACATGTACTCCCGCTGGGACGTGCAGCGCTTCATCGGCCGGACTCCGAAAGTGATGTCGAACCGCAGTGAGGCCGAGGCCGCGGTCGCCCGCTGGAACACCGGCGACCACCCGACGTACGGGATCTGGGCCATCGAACACCGCGAAAGCGGCGACCTGCTCGGCACCCTGATGCTGAAACCGATCCCCGCCTCCAGCGACGAGGATCCACTGCCACCCTCGGGTGACATCGAGATCGGTTGGCATCTGCACCCCGACGCGTGGGGTCACGGTTACGCCGCGGAGGGAGGCACTCGCATCCTGCAGCACGCCTTCGACTCCGGCCTCGCCAGAGTCGTCGCGGTGACATTGGAGGCGAACACCGCGTCCCAGGCTGTGGCGCGACGCATCGGGATGACCCACGAGGGGCCGACCAACCGCTACTACAACATGACGTGCGAGTTGTTCACCGCCACCCATCCGGGGTCCGGCGGCGACCGGATCGCCGCGTCACTGTGACCGTGAGACGTCAGATGCCAGCAACCCGGCGCCGCTCCGCTCACTCCTCGACGTGCAGGGAGCGCCAGACGGTCGCGGCGTTCGGGTCGCCCGAGGGAGCGCTGTCAGTGCGGAGCTGCACGAAACCCTCGCGCTCGTAGAAACGGGCCGCATCGCGGTTCCCAGCGAAGTGTTCGAGCACCACGTCCTGGACGCCGTAGGGTCGTGCCGCGATCGCTGCCTGTAGGAGGCCGCGGCCCACCGACCGGTCGCGCCAGTCTGGCCGCACGTAGAGCTTCCACACGACGTACGCCCCGTCGAACTCTCCGGTCTCGCAGACCCCGACGATGGCGCCACCATCCTCCGCGACCCACTCGTGTCCCGCGCGCACGGCGTCGGTGGTGCGCCGAACCGACCACCAGTCGAGCTGCGCGAAAGCGGCCTGCTCGCCGAGGATCGGCCGGTAGTGCTCTGGCACGACCTCCGCGCCGAACGCGAGGATCCCCGCGACGTCGTCAGGGGTCGCTGCGCGCACGAGCATCCGAGCCTCTGGATGAGAAATGCGCCTCACCACCCTCTACTGAGGGCGGCTCAGGTCGGCCACGTCCGCCAGCCGCCGGTACCCCGCCGCCTCGTACGTGGCGATCCCGCCTGTGTTCGCGCTCCGGGTGCAGACGGTTGCGCTCGACGACCCCATCTGCCGTAGGGCGGCTGCGGCGGCGATGCAGATCGCCCGGCCGTAGCCACGGCCTCGGTGCTGCGCATGCACCCCCATGGGTTCGAGCAGTCCCGGCTTCCCCGGGCCCGCGGACCACACCGTCACCTCGGCGACCGCGTGGCCGTGGTCGTCATACGCGACCAGTGATCGAGCGTCGGCGTATGCCGGCCCCTCCGCCATCGCGTGCCAGCGTTCGTCGGTGAACCTCTGACTTTCGAACGCCGATCGATGCACCACGGTCTGCTCGGACGCCTGACCGGGCCCGATGAGCTCGATGCGCACCCCCGACTCCCCCACCGGATCCCGAAGGTCTCGCGAGAGCGGAGTCCACGCTTCGCCCGCGACCCACCCCTCATCGGCGAGGAACCCCCGGAGCACTGCGGCATCACGCGCCTCGACGGCCACCTTCCCCGCCGGCAGGACCCCGCGCTCCACCTGCGTGATGTCGGCTGCCATCCGCCGTGCCAGCTCCTCGTCGTGCTGAGCGTCCGGTGCAATCGTCAGCCGCAGCACCTCTGGCCCGTCGAGCAAGCCCACGGCGACGAGTCGTCCGTCCCGGGCCCAGGTGCGCATCGCCGCCGCGGTGGCCTGCGCACCGGATGTCCAGTGCCACCCCAGATCGCCCGGATGCAGCGGCACGGTCGGCCCGTCGTACTGCCACTCCCCCAGCGCGCGCACTGCGTCGCCGAGATCGACGACGTCCGGGGTCTGCAAGGTGATCGTCATGCCCCGATCAGACACGAGACAAGCATGCGGCCGCATCCCATTTTCGGAACGCAGCGGCGGGGCCAGCGGCTTCGGAGACTTGCCGGGATCTTGCCGCAGCAGTGGGCAGTTGGCGAGGCGTCCTACCCCCTGTCGGGCTGCGACATGCCGGCGCGTGGGGTGGGCGGTCGGCCGCGACCTCCACCGGCCGACCGCCAGGTCAGTGCTCGCGCCAGCAGGCCAGCACGAACGACGCCACGGTGTACGCGAAGTCCTTGCGGGTGGTCTTGTCGACTCCGACCACCGGCTTCATCGCGGTCGCGTCGACCTCCAAGGTGAGGTTGTCCCGCACGAAGGACGCGGTGCCCCCAGCGGTCTCGTACGCAGGAAGGCCGAGCGATGCCAGACCGCTCAGGGTCGACACCTTGGCGGCACTCGCTTTGCGGGAGTCGAAGTACGCGCGGGCCGTGGCGTCGTTCGTGGACTGCTTGACGCGGAGCACGAGATTGCCCTCAGCCAGCGGGTATGTGCAGGTGAAGAGGTTGTCCGACCACTTCGTGGTGCCCTTCGGGGTCGCGCTCAGCTTCAGCGCGTCCTTGATGTTGGCCGGGACGTCCCCGCCGCACACCATCAGCGCCTTCTTCGGCGGCGTTGCGCCCATCGTTTGACCGGGCGCCATCGACATCCCGGCCATGGAGTCGCCCTTGCTCGAGGACGACGAACTGGACGACGCGGACGGGCTCGTGGACCTGGACGACGACGTACTGCTCGTCGTGGTCGACGCCCCGGATGAGGAGGAGCTGCCGCACCCGGCAAGCACCAGGGGCGCGGCGGCGAGAACGACGATCGCCGTGCTGCGGATCTTCATGATCATCCTTCGACTCGCGGGCGTGCGGTGACATTGACGTATGCGGACCGCCGCGCTGCCGCCTGGGCCTGGCGGCAGTCGCGGTGGTCATCAGGTGTTCGTAGAGACCAGCCTGCCGGATTGCCCGCCCATACCCGCGCCCAGGGTTCCGTCGTACACGCGACGCGCCACCCTCACCTCATCGACCGTCCGAGGTGAGCGTCGCGACAGGGTCGCGCCCGCGGACACTCGCGGGTCAGTTCAGCGTGCGGTCGAGGAGGGCGCGCAACTCGCGGAACGACCGCTCGGTCGCCTCGTGGTCGTACGCCGCAGTATCGGACATCGAATATCCGTGCGGCGCGCCGGAGTAGACCTCGTTCTTGGCGGTGAGGCCCGCTCCGTCAAGCGCCGATCCAAGGGACTGCACGTTGTCCGGGGTCATCGACCGGTCGTTGTCGGCGTGACCGAAGACGAACTCGGCGCGCGCTGTCGAGATGCTCATGTGCGGACTCTGCGGGTCGTCCGCCACCAGTCCCCCACCGTGGAAACCAGCGCACGCTGCAACGAGGTCGGGATGATCGCCGGCAGCGCGGACCGCGAGACGTGCGCCCATGCAGTAGCCGAGGACACCGACGGGGGTGCTCACGTCGTCACGCGAGGTCAGCGCGTCCAGCCAGGCCTGCGTGTCAGGGCGTGACTGCTCGGGGGTGAGTTCGTGGACACGCGGCATCGCCTTCTCGAAGAACGCCGCGCGGGCCTCGTCACTGTCCAGCTCACCGGCAGGCGAGGTCTCCGCCGCCGTGCCGACGCGGTAGAAGACGTTCGGGACCAGGACGACGTATCCCCACGAGGCAATCCGGTCGGCCATCTCGTGCAACCGCGGCCGAAGGCCGATGGCGTCCATGTAGAGGAGCACTCCGGGGTGCGTGCCGCCCCCGTCCGGTGTGGACACCCATGCCTCTGCCGGACCTGACGCTGCCTGCACTTCGATCATCATGTGCTCGGACGTTACATAGGCAAGCTGATCATCTGGAGGGCGGGTGCCGTCCTGGCCCGCTGGGCTTCGCTCGTGGGGCGCAAGGGGTTCATCTAGAGGGTGTGGACAAGCGCTCTCTTGCGCGGGGGATGTGGATAACTTCTGCTCGAATAGTGCTGCCAAATATGAAGATTCGACCAATTGACTATTGCGCATTGCTTCGAACGCGCGTACGATGAGAGGTAGATCGCAGACCTGCCGGGCGACTGCAAAGGGGGTGGGTGCGGATGAGTGTCGAGGGGATCTCTCGGGTGCCGAATGCGTCGCTGCCGCCTGCCCCACCGGTGGTGCCGGCCGGTCCCGGTGCGGCGCCTGAGCTGCTGGGTCGGCTGGCCGATCTGGTGGCGGACCTTCAGGGGTGGCCCGGTGCGCTGTACCAACTGAGTGAGGCCCAGCTGGGTGGGTTCGTGGCCGCGATGGTGGGTTTGTCGTCGCGGGCCGAGTCGCTGGCGGCGGTCGCTACGACCGAGGCGGTCACCCGCGGGACCGTGGCCAACTCCACGGCAACGGATGCGGGTGGCTGGGTCGCTAGTTGTGTCACCGAGAGTGACGGTGCCGTTGCCGACTCATCCGCCTGCCGGCGGGTGGGTGTGGTCGCGACCGGGTGCGCTGACCCTCGTAACCGGGTCGTCGCCGGTGCGTTGGCCGCGGGGGTCGTCACTGTGCGATGCGCGCAGGTCGCGCTGCGGGAGGCACCGAAGGTGTTGCCGGTGATCCCCGGTGCCGATCGGGACGAGGTCCTCTCCTGGTACCTCGCGTTATCGCACACCGGGGCCCGCACCCTGCGGGACCTGTCCGCGCGAATCATCGGCCGGTTCGCCCCCGAAGTCCTCGTCGCCGACGAAGAACACCAGCAGGCCTGCGAAACGCTCACGTGGGCGGACCTGCCGAACGGGTTGACCCGGTTGACCGCGGACCTGTCCACCGGTCACGCCGCGGTGATCAAACACGCCATCCAAGCCCTCGCCGCCCCCGCTCCCGCATCGTGCCCCGCCGCCGCCGCGGCCGGTGGTGGTGTTGCTGCAGAGACCGACCCGGTATCCGGCCTGGGTGCCGGTGTCGTGGCCGAGCGGGACACCCGCACCCCCGGCAAGCGGCGCGCGGACGCGCTGATGGAACTGGCCGACACTGCGGCCCGGTTGCTGGACGAGGACCGGTCCCACAGCAACGGCAACGTCGGCGGGTCGGCCAAGATCGTCATCACCTTCGACCACCAGACCCTGATCGACCAGCTCACCACCGCAGGCCACCTCCCTGGCGTCGGGCGAACGATCAACGGTGACCTGCTCGACGCCGGGACCCTGCGGCGAATGGCATGCAACGCCGACCTCATCCCGATGGTTCTCGGTGGCGAGTCCGAACCCCTCGATGTCGGGCGCACCCGACGCCTGTTCACCGGTGGACTCAGAACCGCGATCATCCACCGCGATGAAGGGTGCACGTTCCCGGGCTGTGATCGACCACCCGACTGGTGCAAAGCCCACCATGTGAAGCCCTGGTGGGCCGGCGGCAAGACCAACCTTCAGAACGCGGCACTGCTGTGCGGCCGCCACCACACCATCGTGCACCGCGACCTGCTCACCGCCACCGTCACACCCACCGGCGTCACCTGGAACCCCACCCCCGGACTCATGCCACAACAGCCCGGCCACCAAGGCAGGGGCGCGGCATGACCCTGACGGCGTTTACCACCACTGACGGCGTTCGAACACCGTCAATCGACGCGAACACCGTCAACGTGGATGCGCAAGACGCGCGGCGTACGAGCGGCTCAGAGAGCGATGCCGAGCAGGGCGTCGACCGCCCTCGCGACGAGCGGCGACGCACCGCCGGCAGTCGCGGTCGCGCACCAGTCGTCGATGAGCTGGAGCGCCCGCGGCGCATCGAGGTCGTCGCACAGCGCGCGACGGATCCCGTCGACGAGCACCTCGGCGTCGCCATCCTCACCGCGGCCCACCGCATCCCGCCACCGGTCGAGCCGCTGCTCGGCCGCGGCGAGAAGGTCTGGGGTGTACTCCCACTCCGTGCGGTAGTGCTGGTCGAGCAGCACGAGGCGCACCGCCATCGGATCGTGGCCGGCGAGCGTCAACTCCGAGACCCGCACCAGGTTGCCCTTGGACTTGCTCATCTTCTCGCCGTCGAAGCCGACCATGGCCTGACGCGCGTAGTGCTCGGCGAAGGGCTTGTCGCCGGTCAGCGCGACGGCCTGGACGGCGCTCATCTCGTGGTGCGGGAAACGCAGGTCGGTCCCCCCGCCCTGCAGCTCGAAGCCCATGCCGAGGTGGTCCAGCGCAATCGTCGTGCACTCCACATGCCAGCCTGGGCGACCGGGACCGACCGCGCCGCCGTCCCACGACGGCTCACCCGCACGGGCACCGCGCCACAGCAACGGATCGAGCTGGTCGCGTTTGCCGGCGCGATCCGGGTCTCCCCCACGGTCGGCGAAGACCGACATCATCTGCGCGCGGTCCCAGCCGCTGACGTCGCCGAACGACGACTGCTGGGACAGATCGAGGTAGACATCGGCCGCACCGTCCAACGGCCCGTCGTCCTCGGGGATCGCGATCGTGTACGCCGCGCCGGAGGCGAGCAGGCGGCCGACGACGTCGATGTGACGAGGCATCGTCTCGACCACGCTCACGAAGTGGTCCGGCGCGAGCACCCGCAGTGCGGTCATGTCGTCCTGGAACAGCGACACCTCGCGGTGTGCGAGATCGCGCCAGTCGATCCCGTCGCGAGCCGCACGCTCCAGCAGCGGGTCGTCGATGTCGGTGACGTTCTGCACGTAGAGCACCTGACGACCGGCGTCGAGCCAGACTCGCGCGGCGAGGTCGAAGGTCACGTAGGTCGCCGCGTGGCCGAGGTGCGTCGCGTCGTACGGGGTGATCCCGCAGACGTACATCCGGGCGGTGTCGTCGCGCAGTTCGACGGTGTCGAGTGCGCCGGTGACCGGGTTGTGCAACCTCAGGTCCTGGCCGCTGCCCTCGACGGTGGGAATCTTCGGGGAGGGCCAGGACTTCACGTCGGTCAGCCTATCCGGGTCACCAGAGCGGCCATGGCAGTGGTGTGCGTCCCTCGGGGACCTTCGGGTAGGTTTCCTCCCGCAGCAGCCGCGCGCACCGGGACCGCAGGGCCTCCAGTTCGAGGTGTGTGAGGAGACCCTCGAGGGGGTTGTCCTCGCGCAGGAATTCCGCGAGACGCTCCAGACGCAGCAGATTCTCCTGATCGATGGGGTCGCCCGCGAATCCCCACAGACAGGTGCGCAACTTCGGCGCCGAGTTGAAGCAGAGCCCCTGGTCGATCGCCCACACCCGGCCCTCGTCCACGATGATCGCGCTGGCCTTGCGGTCGGCGTTGTTCAGGACCGCGTCCAGCACGGCCAGATCGCGCAGCGCCTGTGTGGTCGAGTGCGACACGATCTGAGAGCGGTCGTAGTCGTCGAGCACCGACCAGATCGGCACGTACCCCTCGGGCACGTCCGAGCCGTGATCCACCCGTAGCAGCTCGTGGTCCGGACGCTCGTCCAAGGGTCCGACCCACTGCTGCACCGACCCCGCGCCCAGGGGACCGTCGCGCATCACGGTGGGCGGGATGAGATCCCAGCCGCCGACGTCGGACACCATGAACGCCGCGACCTCGCGAGCGGCCAGCGAATCGTCCGGGAAATCCCACAGCGGCCGTTCGCCGCGAATCGGCTTGTAGACGGCGGCTATCGGGTCGTCGCTGCCGGCCCACACCCGCAGTGCGACGTTCGAGGCGTCGACCAGTCGACCCTCGATCTCCAACTCGCCCTCGCGCAACGTCGCGAGGATGTCGTCGGAGCTAGCGTCGATAGCCGTTGGCACGGGGACACACGTGGCCGGTGGGTTCGAGGGGCTCCCCGCAGAACGGACACGGCGGGCGTCCGCTCGCGACGGCGGCGAGGCTGCGGCGGGCGAACTCACGAGCCAGTTCGGGTCGCAGCACCACGCGCATGAGGCTCGCGTCCGGCTCGGTCACCTCGACCAGGTCGGCGCCGGTCTCGTCGGGTTCCAGCGACACCTCGCGGTCGTGACACTCGATGATCACAACCTTGCGGTCGGCCTCCCACGCCAGGCTCATGGTGCTGACCCGGAACTCGTCGTCGATCGGCGTGCTCAGCGGGTCATTGTCCTGGGGCGCCTGGGGGACGTCCGCGGTGGCGTCGACCTCATCGAGCAGGTCGTTGACGCGCTCGGCGAGCACCGCCACCTGCTCCTTCTCCAGGGACACCGACACCACGGCCCGGCCCTGTACGGCCTGCAGGAAGAAGGTGCGTCCTCCGGGCGGGCCCACGGTGCCGGCGACGAACCGGTCCGGGTGCTCGAACTCCAACAAACGCATGCTCAGACTCTAATCGGCGACATCGGCGACCGATGAACCGGTGGACCCGGTCGCGACCGTGTCGTGACCGTGCGCGTCGCCGGCGCCGTCCGGCCCGGTCGCCGCAGCGTCCTGACCGGACCCGTCGGCGACGCCCGTGGAGCCACCAGGTGTGGCGTCGCCGCTCGATTCCTGCTTGCTCGGCAACAGGTCGGCGACGTCACGCGCCTGGTCGTTGACGCGTACGACGAACGGCCGGTTGGGGGTGTACCGCACCACCGACAGCGACGCCGGGCCGGTCATGATGCGCTGGAACTGGTCGAGGTGCAGCCCGAGCGCGTCGGCCAGGATGGCCTTGATGACGTCGCCGTGGGACACCGCGCACCAGACCGCCTGCGGCCCGTGCTCGGCCTCGATTTCCGCATCCAACCGGCGTACGGCGGCGACCGCGCGGGCGTGCATCCCGGCGAGCGACTCGGACTCGAAGTCCTCCGACGGGGGGAAGACGGCACCGGCCGGGTGGTCCTGCACGGTGCGCCACAGGGGTTCCTTGGCGAGCTCGGAGATCTTGCGTCCGGTCCACGCGCCGTACTTGCACTCCCCCAGGTCCTGATCGGTCTCGACCTGCAGGCTGTGCGGCGCGGCGACCGCGGCGGCGGTCTCCTGGCAGCGTTCGAGGGGACTCGAGACGACGCGCGCGATCGGGAGCACGGCGAGCTGCTCGGACAGTCGTCGCACCTGTTCGCGACCGGTGTCGTCGAGGTGGACGTCGGGGGTCCAGCCGGCGAGGACGCCGGCAGTGTTGGCCGAGCTGCGGCCGTGCCGCAGCAGCAGGAGAGTCGCCATCAGTCGGCGAGGCCTTCGCGATCGAGCACCTCACGCATGAGCACGAGGGTGGCCAGGCGATCCTCCAGCGATTCCCCGACCGGCGCGACGTTGATCGTGGTGACACCCGCCTCGGCGTACCGGTGCAGCCGCTGCGCGATCCGGTCCTTGGGACCGATCAGCGAGGTCTGGTCGATGAAGTCGCGCGGGACGGCACCCGCCGCCTCGCGGTGCTGGCGCTGCAGGTAGAGGTCCTGCACCGTGCCGGCCTCCTGCTCGAAGCCCATCCGCACGGCAAGCTTGTTGTAGAAGTTCTTGTCGCGCGACCCCATCCCGCCGATGTAGAGCGCGGCGTTCGCGCGCAACCGGTCGGCCGCCACGTCGAGGTCGTCGTCGACGCTCACGCTCACGGACGCGGCCACGTCGAAACCGTCCAGGTGGTCGTGCCCGGCCTTGGCCCGACCGGTCCGGATCTCGGCGAGCTGCTCGCCGACGTACTCGGGGCTGACGAAGATGCCGAGCCACCCGTCGGCGATCTCGCCGGTCAGCTGCAGGTTCTTCGGGCCGATCGACGCGAGGTAGATGGGCACGTTGGGACGCTCGGGCAGCAACAGCAGCCGCAGCGCCTTCCCCGGACCGTCGGGCAGGGGCAGCTGGAAGTGCTTGCCCTCGTGCTCGACGTTCTTGCGGGCGAACGCCGCCCGGATGATCTCGACGTACTCCCTGGTGCGGCCCAGCGGATCGTTGAAGCGCACGCCGTGCCAGCCCTCGCTGACCTGGGGACCGGACACACCGAGACCCAGGTGGAACTTCCCGCCGGTGATCCGGTCGAGGGTGGCCGCGGTCATCGCCGTCATCGCCGGGGTGCGCGCCGGGATCTGCATGATCGCGCTCCCCCAACCCATCTGCGGGGTGTGCGCGGCCAGGTACCCCGCCAACGAAGGGATGTCGGAGCCGTACGCCTCGGCGAGCCACGCCACGGCGTACCCCTGCCGGTCCGCCTCCCGCGCGAGAGTCACCATGCTTTCCAGGTCGTCCGTGCCGGTCGTGCCCCAATAGCCGAGGTTGAGCCCAAGTCGCATGGTCCAGACGCTAACGCACCACCTCCGGGGCCTACGGTGTGCACCGTGCGCATGCGAACGGTGGGACGGTCCGGTCTGCGGGTGAGCGCACTGGCGCTCGGCACGATGGGGTGGGGCAGCGAGGTCGACCAGAACACGGCGGCCGAGCTCCTGGACTCCTTCCGCGACGCGGGCGGCACGCTGGTCGACACCGCGTACGGGTACGGCGACGGTGCCAGCGAGCAGATCCTCGGCGCGCTCGTTGCCACCTCCCGGGATGAGCTCACGCTCGCCACCAAGGCGGGCATCTCGCGGACCAGCGGCGCCCGCGTCGTCGACACCTCGCGTGGCACCCTGCTCGACCAGCTCGACGCCTCCCTACGCCGCCTGCGCACCGACCGCGTGGACCTCTGGATGGTGCACGCCTGGGGCGACACCGCGCCGATCGAGGAGACGGTGTCGGCGATGGCGTACGCCGTCTCCTCGGGTCGCGCGCGCTACGTCGGGGTGTCGAACCACAACGGCTGGCAGCTCGCCCGGGTGGCGACGCTGCTGCAGGCCGAAGGCGTGCCGGTCGTCGCGGATCAGATCGAGTACAGCCTGGTGGCCAGGACCGCCGACTCCGACGTCCTGCCCGCCGCGGAACATCTGGGCGCCGGCATCCTGGCCTGGGCACCGCTGGGTGGCGGAGTGCTGACGGGCAAGTACCGGCACGGAGTCCCGGCGGACTCCCGCGCCGCCGGGGGCCGGCACGAGAACTGGGCGCGCCGGCGGGTGGACAACGGGTCGGGGACCATCGTGGATGCCGTGGCGACAGCGGCCGAGGGGCTGCGGATCAGCCCGGTGCAGGTGGCGCTGACGTGGTTGAGGGAGCAGCCCGGCATCGCCACGGCGATCGTGGGCGCGCGTACGCCCGGGCAGTTGCGGATGGCGCTGGGAAGCAACGCGATCGACCTGCCCGATCAGGTCAGGGACGCACTGGACGAGGTGTCCCTGCACTCGGAGTAACAGCGCAACCAGGTACGCCGCTCAGCGCGCGGTCGGCGAAGGTAGCGGGCTCAGCGCCCCGGAGTGGCGGGACCGCGCTCGAACTCGACGTCCTCATCATCCAGATCCTCGGCGGCGTCCTCGTCGGGATCATCCAACTCGTCCGACGACTCGTCGTCATCGTCGTCGTCCTGGTCGTCGTCGAGGTCGTCGTCGTCGAGGTCGTCGTCGTCCTCGTCGCCTTCGTAGACCTCCAGCGGGGTGACCTCACCGAACGCGTCCATCAACGACTCGTCGTACGCGTCGAAAGAGTCGGCGACCCGGCGGTACGCCTCGACGACCGCCGGATCGTTCTCCCCCCGCCGTGCACGTGAAGCGGCCAGGTGCTCTTCGAGCGCGTCGGTGAAGCGCTGCAGGGCAACTCGCGGATCGATGGGCATGCCCCCGACCGTATCGGGTGTGTCGCACAATAGGCAGTCATGATCGAGTACGAGTACCGCATGCTGCGCTTCCCGCGGCACGCGAGCCGGGGTGACATCCGCCAGATCCTGGCCGACGAGGCCGAGTACGGCCACTGGGAACTCGCGCGCGTACGGCTCTATATCGGCGGTCACCGACGGGTGTGGCTGCGCCGCAAGATCATCCGCGTGCAGCGCACCGCCTGACGCCCACCCGCGCGACCGCACTCTCGCGGGAGCGGGTGCCGCGCGGGTGGAGAAGGTCAGCAGTCCGCGAGGAAGCCGCCCAGCACCCGTGTGCCGAACTTCAGCGCATCCACCGGCACCCGCTCGTCGACACCGTGGAACATCGAGGAGAAGTCCATGTCCGCCGGCAGCCTCAGCGGCGCGAATCCGTAGCCGGTGATGCCGAGGGTCGCCAGCGCCTTGTTGTCGGTGCCACCGGACAGGCAGTAGGGCAGGATCGCCGCACCCGGATCCTGCGCCAGCAGCGCCTGCTTCATCTTCTCCACCAGCGGCGCGTCGTACGGCGCCTCCAGGGCGATGTCCTTGTGCACGACCTCGACCTCGACGTGCTCGCCCGCGAGCTCGGAGATGATCGACATCATCTCCTCCTCGTGACCGGGCAGGAAACGACAGTCCAGCGAGGCACTGGCGCTCTGCGGGATGACGTTGTGCTTGTAGCCGGCGTTCAGCATGGTGAAGTTCGCGGTGTTGCGCAGGGTGGCGTTGACGAAGGCCGACGCACCGGCCAGATCGGGCAGCAGGTCGTCGACCGAGTCGTCGTCGTACGGCTTGCCGGTCAGGTCCGACAATCCGTCGAACAGGTCGCGGACCGAGGCGATGAACTCCCGCGGCCACGGGTGCGCATCGATGCGGGCGATGGCCTCGGCGAGGCGTACGACGGCGTTGTCGTCGGCCACCAGCGAGCCGTGCCCGGCTCGACCATGGGCGCGCAGCGTCAGCCAGGCGATGCCCTTCTCGGCGGTCTGCAGCAGGTAAGCGCGCTGGTCGACGCCCTCCTTGTTGCGCACCGTGACCGAGTAGCCGCCAACCTCGCTGATTGCCTCGGTGACGCCCTCAAAGAGGTCAGCACGGTTCTGCACGAGCCACTGCGAGCCCTTGACTCCCCCGGCCTCCTCGTCGGCCAGGAACCCGATCACCAGATCGCGCGCGGGCTTCTTGCCGGTGCGAGCGAGGTCACGCACGCACGCCAGGATCATCGCGTCCATGTCCTTCATGTCGACTGCGCCACGTCCCCACACGCAGCCGTCACGGATCTCGGCGCCGAACGGATCCGCCGCCCAGTCGTCGGCGTTCGCCGGCACGACGTCGAGGTGTCCGTGCACGGCCAGCGCGCCACGCGCGGAGTCCTCGCCCTCGATGCGCACCAGCACGCTCGCCCGGCCCGGCTCGCTCTCCACGAGCTCTGGCTCGAGCCCGACCTCCTCGAGACGCCCCATCACGTACTCGGCCGCCTTGCGCTCCCCCGGACCGCTGCCGTCGCCGTAGTTGCTGGTGTCGATGCCGATGAGGTCCTGGCAGAGCTGGACGACCTCGTCTTCGGGCTGCGCGTCAGTCATGCCTCCCACTGTGCCACCTCGCGCACCAGGTCCACGGTGTCGGCTTCCTCGGCGCGTTTGTCCTCGCGGTAGCGCAGCACGCGAGCGAAACGCAGCGCCATCCCGCCGGGGTACCGAGTGGATCGCTGCACCCCGTCGAACGCGATCTCCACCACCTGTTCGGGACGCACCGTGACGGTCCACCCGTCGTCCGCGGTGGCCAGCTGGGAGAAGCGCTCGGTCTGCCAGGCCAGGATCTCGTCGGTCATCCCCTTGAAGGTCTTGCCGAGCATCACGAAATCCCCCGTCGCCGGATCGCGTGCGCCGAGGTGGATGTTGGAGAGCAGTCCGGTGCGCCGCCCGCTGCCGCGCTCGACGGCGAGCACCACCAGGTCGAGGGTGTGCCGGGGTTTGACCTTGACCCAGCCCGCGCCGCGACGGCCGGCAGCGTACGGCGCGTCGAGCGACTTGACGACCACGCCCTCGTGACCGGCCGTGACCTTCTCCTGGAAGAACTGCTGAGCGACCTCGGGATCCGCGGTCTCGACCCGCGGAATCAGATAGGTCCGCGGCACCAATGCGGTCAGCCGGGCCCAGCGCGCGCTCGCGGGCACGTCGATCAGGTCGTCTCCGTCGATGTGCAGGACGTCGAAGAACCAGGGAGTCACCGGTGTCTCGACGCGCAGCTGTGCCGGGTCCTTGCGGCTGGCGGTGCGCGCACCCGTGACCTGGAAGGGCTGCGGCACGCCGTCCTCACGCAGGGCGATGACCTCGCCGTCGAGCACCAGCCGCTCAGCGGGGAGAGCCAGCACCGCCTCCAGGACCTCCGGCAGCCGGTCGGTGACCTCCTCCAGGCTCCGGGTGAAGAGCCGAACCTCACTGCCCAGCTTGTGGGCCTGGATGCGGATGCCGTCGAGCTTGCACTCCACCGCCACGGCCTCCCCCGTCGACGTGACGGCCTGCATCGCGTCACTCACGGTCGTCGCCGACGCGGCGAGCATGGGCCGCAGGGGTCGCCCTGGCAGCAGACCGATCTCGGCGAGCGCGGACGCTCCCCCGCGCAGGGCCGCCGAGGCGACGGGCGCGGTGAAACCCGCCAACATGACGGCGCGTCGTACGGAGGGTGCGGGCACCTGGGCCGCGGCGGCGATCGCCGCGAGCATCACACCGTCCTGCGCACCCTGGCGCAGCTCGCCGGTGATGAGGCCCTTGAGGAAGGTCTGCTCCGGCTCGGTGGCCGCGCCGAGCAGCGCGCGGAGGATCTGCTCGCGTGCGCCCGCCGAGCCAGGTCCGCCGGCGTCCGCGAGCTGCTGCATCGCCTCGTCGGTCTGCGCGACGGTGAGTCGGGGCGTGGCAGCCGGCTCGGGAACCGCCGCGAGAGTGCGGTATCCGACGCCTACGCGGCGCTGCGGAAGCACGCCCGACAGGTACGCCGCGACGACCTCCACCTCGTCGGGCTCCTCCTGTGCCGCGGCGCCCAACAGGTCGGCCACCAGTTGCGTCTTGGCGTTGCGCGAGCGCGTCGCACCGACCTTTGTGGAGACGGAGACGAGATCAGCCAGCAGCATCCGGTCAGTCTGCTGGTAACCACCGACACTCGGTGTCAGGGCCTGGTCGCGTATTTCACCGGGCGGCCCGTGAGTCGATCGACGACCGTGCGTCCCGCGAGCGGCGCGCGCAGATGTACGGGGACGGGGACAATGAAGCCTTCAGCAGTTCGAGCACAGCCGTTGCACTCGAACCGCTGATAACTCATGGCGACGACGACCCGGCTCGACGACTCACTGACCACCCTCGCAGTCACATCCTTGTCACCCCCGGCCAACATCGCGGTGCTGAGGACCAACGCACGGGCGTCGGAAGATGCGGACTCGTAGGAGGCGACGGCGACGCTACTGCGGTGGTAGCTGATCTTGCCGTCGGAATGGAGCTGCCAGACGAGACCCACGACCAGGCCAACGACGACCACCCCGGCCGCGAACCACGATGCAATGCGCTTCATCGATCCTCCCTCCCCTTCATCCTCAGGACGCCGCACGCTGCTCCCTGGTTGGGCGGAAGGACGGCCCAGCCCGGTGGAGCACGTCCCACCACAGCTGGGGGCTCGCGGTCTAGCGTTGTTTCATGAGCCATCACACTGATCACCGCCGCATGCCCCGCTCCCTGCGCGCCGGCGTCACCGCGGCCGCGGTCGCCGGCACTGCCGCCGTCACCATGGCGTGCTCGGCCGTCTCGGGCAGCGCCAGCGGTTCCGCGCAGGCAGCCGCCGCACCCGCCGTACAGACTGTGATGTCGGGCCTCGATCACCCCTGGGACGTGTCGTTCTTCAAGAACGGCGACATGCTCACCACCCAGCGGCCGGGCGTGCTGACCCTGCGTACCCGCGCCGGCAGCGTGCGCACCATCAAGGCGCCGCTGGGTGACCTCTACGTGCACAGCGAGGGCGGCCTGGAGGGCCTGGTCGTCGACCCGACGACCGTGCACCGCTACTTCTACACCTGTCAGACCTACCAGCGCGGCGGTAAGGCGGTCGATGCCCGCGTGATCCGGTGGGCGATGTCGAACGACGGCAAGTCGGCCAACCGCCAGAAGACGATCCTCTCCGGTCTGCCGGTGACGAGCGGCCGGCACAGTGGGTGCCGGCTGCGGTTCGTGCCGGGTTACTGGCTCGCGGTCGGCACAGGCGACGCCGCCACCGGGACGAACCCGCAGAACCTCTACTCCCTGGGCGGCAAGACCCTGCGGGTCGGTGCCAACGGTCAGATTCCGACCAACACGCCGTTCCACTCCAAGGGCGGCAATGCGCGCTACGTGACGAGCTACGGGCACCGCAACATGCAGGGCCTGGCGATGCGCCCGGGCACCTCGCAGCTGTGGACGCAGGAGCAGGGCACGACGCGGGACGACGAGACGAACATCGCCTACAACGGCGGCAACTACGGGTACGACCCGGTGCCGGGCTACAACGAGTCCGTGCCGATGACCGACCTGAAGAAGTTCCCCAAGGCCATCCGCGCACAGTGGTCCTCGGGGTCGAGCACCGTCGCGACCTGCGGCATCACCTTCCTGCAAGGCGCCGCCTGGGGCCGCTGGAACGGAGCGCTGGCCATCGCCGAGTTGAAGGGTCAGGGCGTGCGCGTCCTCACGCTCAACAAGGCGGGCAAGGTGCTGCGACAGGAGCTGATGCCGGAGCTGAACAAGACCTTCGGGCGGATCCGCACCGTCCAGACCGGCCCCGGCGGGGCGCTCTACGTCACCACCGACAACGGCAACAAGAGCGACAAGGTGCTCCGCGTGACACCGCACGCGCCCGCCTCCTGACCGCGGCGTCCGGGGCGGTACGACGGCCGCTCGGCGGCTGCTGCCGATGCGGGGCGCAGGCCTACAGCGTGCTAGCCTTTCGCGTCGTCGGCCCGCCTCCCAGGGTGGCCGTCGTACACCTCGTCCGGGTGGCGGAATAGGCAGACGCGCTAGCTTGAGGTGCTAGTCCTCGTATTAGAGGGTGGGGGTTCAAGTCCCCCCTCGGACACCACAGATCGACAGCTCACAGGGCCCGCCATGCGGTGCGGCCGGTGCTGTGCACGACGCCCACTTCGTCCTGGCGACGAGGTGGGCGTTCTGCGTCTGTGGCCAGTGCTGCAGTCCTGGCCGCAGACGCAAAACCCCCACGAAACGTGCGGCGAGACCACCCGGGCCGTGCGGCGGGCGCGCGGGGCGCAGGTGACGCTGCGATAGTGACCGGCATGGCCCTCCACGGTGACAACGTCCCTGTCCGACACACTCCGGGACGGCGCGAGGGGAACCCGTTCCTCGGCCTCGCCAACCCGGCTCTCGAGACCGAGATCATCCCGCCCCTGAACGCGCTGTCGCAGCATCCGGTGCCGCCGGACGTCGCCTATCAGCTGGTCCACGACGAGTTGCTGCTCGACGGGAGTGCCCGCCTCAACCTCGCGACGTTCGTCACCACCTGGATGGAGCCGCAGGCGCACCAGTTGATGGCCGAATCGGTCGACAAGAACATGATCGACAAGGACGAGTACCCCCAGACCGCGGCCATCGAGAACCGCTGCGTGGCGATCCTGGCCGATCTGTGGCATGCGCCCGAGGCAGACGTCGCCACCGGCTGCTCGACGACCGGATCCAGCGAGGCGTGCATGCTCGCCGGGATGGCCCTCAAACGTCGATGGGCGGCCCGAACGGGCGCCGACCCGACCCGGAGACCCAACCTGGTGATGGGCGCGAACGTGCAGGTCTGCTGGGAGAAGTTCTGTCGCTACTGGGATGTCGAGCCGCGCCTCGTCCCCGTCGAGGGCGATCGGCTGCACCTCGGCGCCGAGCAGGCCGTCGCCCACTGCGACGAGAACACGATCGGGGTGGTGGCCATCCTCGGATCGACCTTCGACGGGAGCTACGAGCCCGTCGCGGAGATCGCCGCCGCCCTGGACGGGCTGGCAGCGGGCGGAGGCCCCGACGTACCCATTCACGTGGACGCCGCGTCCGGCGGGATGGTCGCCCCGTTCCTCGACCCCGACCTGGTCTGGGACTTCCGCCTCCCCCGGGTGGCTTCGATCAACACCTCCGGTCACAAGTACGGGCTGGTGTATCCCGGTGTCGGCTGGGCGATCTGGCGCGACGCGGACGCTCTGCCGAAGGAGCTGGTCTTCAACGTCAACTACCTCGGTGGTGACATGCCCACCTTCGCGCTCAACTTCTCCCGTCCGGGGTCGGAGGTGATCGCGCAGTACTACACGTTCTTCCGACTCGGTTTCGAGGGGTACGTCGCTGTGCAGCAGGCGTCCCGCGACGTCGCCACCTGGCTGGCCAGTGAGATCGAGAAGCTCGGCCCCTACCGGCTCATCACCCGCGGGGACCAGCTGCCGGTCTTCGCCTTCACCACCGCCGACGACGTCACCGAATGGGACGTCTTCGCGGTCTCACGCGGTCTGCGCGAACACGGGTGGCAGGTGCCCGCGTACACCTTCCCGCAGGACCGCACCGACCTCGCCGTCCTGCGGATCGTCTGCCGGCACGGCTTCTCCCGCGACCTCGCCGACCTCTTCATGCGCGATCTCCGGCAGGTCACCGACACTCTGGTGAAGGACGTGCGGAAAGCAGGCAACAGCGGCCCGACGTCCTTCCACCACTGAGGGGTCCGCCGGCAACTGACGCGACGCCCGCCTCGTCCCCACGACGAGGTGGGCGTTCGACGCGCACCGTCGCCTCCGCAACTCGGGTCAGGTCACCGACAGCAGCCGTGGCGGCAGGTCCGCGGGATCCAGCGGGATGACGTCGACCAGCACCTCCAGCCGACTGGTCCTGCTCTCGGTGTAGATCACCCCGCGCAACGGCGACACATCGCGGAAGTCGCGGCCCCACGCGGTCGTGAGGTAACGCGAGTCGGCGAAGTGGTCGTTGGTGGGGTCCAGGTCGATCCAGTCCCCGCCGGGCACCATGGCGGCGACCCAGGCGTGCGTCGCGTCCGACCCCTCGAGCTTCGGCTTACCGGCCGGCGGCGCCGTCTCGATGTAACCACTCACGTAACGGCCGGGCAGACCTACAGCGCGCAGGCACCCGGCGCCCAGGTGGGCGAAGTCCTGGCAGACGCCGCGCCGGCTGGCGAGCACCTCGTCCAGGGTGGTCGAGACGCCGGTGGCGCCCTTCTTGTACTCGAAGTCGTCGAACACCCGGTGGTACAGATCGGCCAGCGCCTCACCGAGCGGACGGTCCGGCGGCAGGATGGACGCTGCGTACTCCCGGACCGCGGGGGTGAGCTCGACCAGGCTGGACGGTAGCGTGTAGGCCGCGTACGCCGCCCGCGGAGTCGCCTCGGACTCGCGCAGCTCGCGCGCCGCGGAGGCGACGGTCCAGCGATTCAGCGCGTCCACGTCCACTGGCGGCACCGTCACCGACACCACGCTGGTCTTGGACACGCGCAGCTCGGTGTGGCGGGTCCGCACCTCGAGATAGTGGCTGAAGTTGCCGAAGAGGTCGGTGTGCTCGCTCAGTACGTCCGCGGCCGGCTTGACCTCCACCACGTTGGACGCGACCTGCTGGTGCGGTGTCGCACGCGGCCGCAGACAGGCGCGCCCGTAGGACGCGGTGACGTAGTCCTCGTAGTAGTAGTTCGTGCGGTGCCGCACCTCGTACCACCGCGTCGCGTGCAGGTCCGAGCCGGTCACGACTCCCCCGCCCTCGACGGCGCCGCCATCGTCTGGGTCATCCCGCTGAGCTCCTGCGTGAGCCCACCATCCATGGTCTGCCCCATGCCCTCCGGCTCGATCAACTCGCTGACCCGCATCGTCTGCTGGGTGCTGGGGCGCCCGAAGTGCGCATCCTCGATCGCCGCACCCAGCCGGGTGAGTCGCTCGTGCAGCTCGTGGCCGAGCTGCTGGAGGCCGGCGCGGCGCGCGGCGCAGATCTCGTCGAGGTCGACACCCGTGAGCAGTCCTCGGATGTCCGCGATCTGTGCTGTGACCTGGACGTTCGGCACCTCGCGCAGCGCGATCTCCAGCTGGTCGAGCTGGAAGCGCACCGAGCGTGGGTTCGCCGGGTCGAGCAGCAGCAGGTCCAACGCCGCCTGCACGGGCGAGGCCGGGCCCTGCCCCGCGGTGAGCCTGCGTCGGTGGGTGATGAGGCTGTCGCAGGCGCGGAGGACCGATTCGGTCAGCTGACCGTCGACCACCGGTGGACGCTCCTGGGCGAGGGTGTGCCGCAACAGGTCGACGGTGCGCAGCGCGCGTTCCGTACGTCGGCCCGCGTCGAGGAACGCCCACGCCAGATCGCGCACCATGCTCTCGGCGTTGAGCCCGGCCAGCGCGATGAGCAGCTCGAGAGCCTGGCCGAGCACCCCCTGCACGGGGTCGTCGGCGCCCGCCGCGTCGTCGGGGAGCCCGTCGAGCGCCTCCTGGAGCCGACCGAGCACCCGCCAGGTGTCCACGGAGAGCAACTCGCGGGCGGCGTGCGCGGTGCGCACCACCGCCTCGATGTCGTAGGCGATGGTGCCGACCCTGGTGGTCTCACTCAGCAGGATCCGCAGCTCGTGCACCGGCGTGGCCAACGCTGCCTCGGCGTGAGTTCCGGTGAATCCCGGTCGCACGGTGGTCAGTTCGGTCAGCGCGGCGAGCAGCACCGCCATCGCCGCGTACCCCGGCGACGCCGACCGGCGCAGGTGGTCCGCGACGAGGTCGTCGCAGATCAGGGCCAGCCGGGTGGAGGACTCGGCGCGCTCGGTGTAGCGACCCAGCCAGAAGAGGTCACCGGCGGCACGCGGCGCAAGAGCGACCGACCGATGCATCCCGGGCAGGGGCCGGGCGAGCCACAGGTGCGCGTTGTCGCGGTCGGTGCGCTCGATGTCCGCGGACGCGAGGACCCAGACGTCCTTGGCCTGCCCGCCCGCCGCATTGGAGACCAGGCGGCTCGTCTCATCCCGTGACAGTCGGCCGAGCCCGCCTGGCATCCAACGGTATCCGTCATCGCTCGCCACCCCGAACGCGCGGAGCACCAGACGTCGTGGAGCGAGACCGTCGTCCGCGACGACCGGTGTGGTCGACATGGCCACCGGTTCCTGCAGGGTCCAGCGCCACGGCTCGCCCTCGATCTGCGCCTTCAGGTCGGACAGTTGGGCATGCGTGCGCTCCCACCCGAAGACGGTCTGCTCGCCGGCCTCGCGGTCGATCGGGGTGATGACGAGTTCACCGAGCCGCGCGAGTCCCTCGCGGCGGGCATCCTCGTCGCCGCACCAGAGCGTTCGGACCGAGGGCAGGCGCAGCTCCTCACCGAGCAGCGCGCGGCAGGCGCGGTCGAGATAGGGGGCCAGCGCGGGATTCTCCAGGACCCCGGCGCCCAGCGGGTTGACCACGCTTACGTGGCCGCTGCGGGTGGCCTCGACGAGCCCGGGGATCCCCAGCCGGGATCCGGCACGCAGATCGAGCGGATCCGACCAGGACGCGTCGACCCGCCGCAGGATCACATCGACCTGCTCCTCCCGCCCGGTCGTGCGCAACCACACCTTCCCGTCACGCATGCCCAGGTCCTCCGACTGCACCAGGGGCAGCCCGAGGAGGGTGGCGACGAAGGCCTGGTCGAACGCCGTCTCGCTGGCGGGGCCCGGCGAGAGCAGCACGACGCGGGGCTGACGGTCGCGTTCGTGTGCGACCGCCAGCAGCGCGTCGCGCACGTCGTCGAAGAAGCCACGCAGCCGGCTCAGCTCGGTCGTTCGGTAGAGCCCGGGCAGGGCACGGGCGACGATCCGGCGGTCGGCCATCGCGTATCCGGCGCCCGACGGGGCCTGCGCGCGGTCACCGAGCGCCGTCCACTGCCCGTGCGCGTCACGGGCGAGGTCGGTGCTGGGCAGGATGAGTTGTCGGGGGCCGGGCAGGGAGGTGCCGTACGCCGCGGGCAGGAACCCCGCGTGCCCGAAGACGACCGCTGCCGGGATGGTGCCGTCGGCCAGCAGTCGCTGAGGGCCGTAGAGGTCGGTGAGCAGCGCGTCGAGCAGCTCGGCGCGTTGGGAGAGGCCGGATTCGATGACCTGCCACTGCGTCCGGTCGAGGATGACGGGCAGTGCGTCCAGGCGCCATCGACCGGCCCGTCGGCCCTCGGGTGCGACGCCGTAGGTGATGCCGTCGTCACTGACCAGACGGCGCACCCCGGCCTGCAGTGACCGAAGGCCGCCCGCGCCGAGGGCGCCCATGTCGCGCACCAGGTCGGCGCTGGGGACGAGCGCGCCGTCGGCCCCGAAGGTCTCGTCGTACGGGGTGCCGAGATCCTGTCCGGCGAGGGGCGACCGCGCGTCGGAGCGCCGATCCCCGTACTGCTCCAGCACGTCGACGGTCGTCATCGTGATTGGACCTCGACGAGGTGTTCGGACGCGCGAGCAACCTTGACCGACATCATGATCCGCTCACCCTACGAGGTCGCCTTGTGGCCGGCCGAGAAGCGTCGCAGGTCGAGCGTGGCGGGATAGTCGGCACTGGCGTACGCGGTGCTCGCGGTGGTCGGCCACGCGCTGGTGTCGACCGGTCCGGCGGTGTGGCCGGCTGCCTCGAAGCGGCTCCCCCGGCGGGTCTCCGCTTCGGCGGCGTTGACCGGGTAATGCTCGTAGGACCGGCCCCCGGGGTGCGTAACGTGGTACGTGAAGCCACCGAGAGAACGGTCGTTCCAACGGTCGACCAGGTCGAAGACGAGCGGTGAATGCACCCCGATCGTCGGGTGCAGCGCCGACGGCGGCGCCCACGCGCGGTAGCGCACACCGCCCGCGACCTGACCACCCGTGCCGGGCACCGGGAGCAGGGGCATGGGCACGCCGTTGCAGGTCACCACGTGCCGCTCGGGCAGCAGTCCGGTCGCGGAGACCTGGACGCGCTCGACGGAGGAGTCGACGTACCGCGACGTTCCGCCACGGCCGACCTCCTCCCCGAGCACGTTCCACGGCTCGAGTGCCTGCCGCAGCTCCAGGTGCACTCCGGCCACGTCGACCTCTCCCAACCGGGGGAAGCGGAACTCGTGGAACGGGCCGACCCAGGCGGGGTCGAAACGCGTTGTGTCACTAACGCTTTCGCGCAAGAACACGTTGAGGTCGTCGATCACGTCGCGCAGATCCGCCGACGCGAAGGCGGGCAGCAGGAAGCGGTCGTGCAGCCGGGTGCCCCACGGGATGAGCGGCGCGGCGTACGGCCTCGACCAGAACCGGGCGACGAGGGTGCGCACGAGCAGCGCCTGCACCAACGCCATGCGCGGGTGCGGCGGCATCTCGAAGCCGCGCATCTCCAGCAGTCCGAGCCGGCCGCGGTCCGAATCGGGGCTGTAGAGCTTGTCGATGCAGAACTCGCTGCGGTGGGTGTTGCCGGTGATGTCGGTCAGCAGGTGCCGCAACAGCCGGTCGGTGAGCCAGGGCAGCGACTCCTTGCCCTGCTGCAGGGGATCGCTCGTGACGCGCTCGAGCTCGGAGAACGCGATCTCCAGCTCGTAGAGCGTCTCCGCGCGACCCTCGTCCACCCGCGGGCTCTGGCTGGTCGGGCCGATGAACCGGCCGGAGAAGACGTACGACAGCGCCGGGTGGTGCTGCCAGAACGTGATCATGCTGCGCAGCAGGTCCGGTCGCCGCAGCATCGGACTGTCGGCCGGGGTCGCCCCGCCGAGGGTGATGTGGTTGCCGCCTCCGGTGCCGGTGTGGGTGCCGTCGAGGTCGAACTTCTCGGTCGCGAGCCGCGAGTGACGGGCGTCGTCGTCCAGGCTCTCGGTGAGGTGCACCAGCTCCGGCCAACTGCTCGTCGGCTGCAGGTTGACCTCGATCACGCCCGGGTCCGGCGTGACGCTGAGGGTCTGGACGCGGCCGTCGCCGGGCGGCGGGTAACCCTCCAGCACCACGGGTACGCCGGTCGCAGCGGCCGCACCCTCGATCGCGGCGAGCAGGCTGACGCCGTGCTCGAAGTCGTCCCAGGGCGGCAGGAACACGAAGACGTGACCGTCGCGCTCCTCCACCGCCAGGGCGGTGCGCGGCGAGTCCTCGATGTCGCGGACAGGGGCAGCCGGTACGTCGTCGGGGACCGTGATCGGGTCGATCCGCGGCAACGGGCCGCGCGCCGCGAACGGCGACCGGTCGGGCACGTAGGGCGCCTCGGTCCAGGCCACGGACGCCAGTGGGAGGCGCAGCCCCAGTGGGGAGGTGCCGGGCATCAGGAAGAGGCGCTCGCGGCGGGTGCGCCAGTGCGCGGTCGCCCAGCCGTCGCCGTCCGGATCGGAGAAGACCGGCACGACCCACCCGGCTGGCATGCCGGCGGACGCGTCGACGGCTGCCAGCTCGCGTGCACGCTGGTCGGCGCCCGTCTCCGGCGTGATGCGCTCGTCCGGGCGCTCCCCGCGGGGGTCGCGGGCCTGGGTGAGGAGCTCGTTCAGCGGATCCTCGTACGCCGCGCGCGTCACCTCCGCAGGCACGCCCAGGCGGGCTGCGACCGCCAGAGCCAGCGCGCGTACCGACTCCCCCGCGGCCGTGGAGCCGGCCTCGACGCGCGGTGCCGACCATGGGTCGTCGAGCAAGGACTGGTCGCGCCAGAGTGGTTGACCGTCATGCCGCCAGAGCAGCCCGATCTGCCACCGCGGCAGCGGCTCACCGGGGTACCACTTCCCCTGACCGTGGTGGGTCAAGCCCTCGGGGGCCCACCGCGCGCGCAGCTTGTCGGCCAACTGCGTTGCCAGCTGGCGCTTCTCGGCACCATCGGCGGCGGTCTCCCACTGCGGGTCGGAGGTGTCCCCCACGCTTACGAAGGTCGGTTCCCCGCCCATCGTGAGGCGTACGTCGCCCTCGGCCAGCAGGTCGTCGACGTGGGTCCCGAGCGCCTGGACGCCCTGCCACTGCTCCTCGGAGTACGGCTTCGTGACGCGCGGGTCCTCGAAGACCCGGGTCACGGAGTTGGAGAAGGAGAACTGCACGCCGGTGAAGTCGGTGGCTCCGGAGATCGGCGCGGAGCTGGAGGGGTGCGGCGTCGCGCAGAGCGGGATGTGCCCCTCGCCGGCGAACAGGCCCGAGGTCGCGTCCAGCCCCACCCATCCGGCGCCGGGGATGAAGACCTCGGCCCATGCGTGCAGGTCGGTGAAGTCCTGGGTCGGCCCGCTCGGACCGCCGATTGCTGCCTGGTCGGCGGTCAACTGCACCAGGTAGCCCGAGACGAAGCGCGCGGCCAGGCCCAGCTGACGCAGCACCGAGACCAGCAGCCAGGCGCTGTCCCGGCAGGAACCCAGGTGCTTGCCGAGGGTCTCGTCGGGCTGCTGGACGCCGGTCTCGAGGCGGACGCTGTAGTCCACGTCGTCCCGCACCCGCTGGTTGATGCCGACCAGGAAGTCCACGATGCGGGTGCCGCCGGCCGGACGCTCGACCTTGTCCTGCACCCACTGCCGCACGAGCGGCCCCGGCCCGGCGCCCGGCGCACCGTCGTCGACCGGTCGCAGATACGGCTCGAGGTCGGCGTGCAGCTCCGGCGGGTAGGTGAACGGGTAGGTCTCGGCGTAGTCCTCGACGAAGAAGTCGAACGGGTTGATGACCGTCATGTCGGCCACCAGGTCGACGATGATGTCCAGCTCGCCCACCTTCTCGGGAAAGACGAGTCGGCCCAGGTAGTTGCCGAACGCGTCCTGTTGCCAGTTGAGGAAGTGGTCGCGCGGGGAGACGGTCAGCGAGTACGCCGTGATCGGCGTACGACTGTGCGGAGCCGGCCGCAGCCGCACGGTGTGAGGATGCACGGTCACCGGGCGATCGAAGGTGTAGGTCGTGCGGTGCTGGAGGGCCACGCGGATCGTCACCCGGCACACCCTATGCAGTCGCCTGGCGTGCCCGGGTTGCGCCGGTGTTACGTCTGGTGCGCCACGGTCGGTTTCCCGCGTGCGTGGATTGTCGGCGCTGCGGTCACTTTCCGACGCGGCGTACCGCGGCTGACGCGAGTTGTCGGCGCTGCGGCCACTTTCCGACGCCGCTGTCGCCGGGGCGGGCGATAAACCGGGTGCGGGGTGGCCGACCGTTGCTGCAGGGTCGATGCCTATGTACGCATTCGAGGGGATGACTCCTGCCACCGACGTCTCCGACGCCGATGCCGAGTGGGCGCTGTCGCGGATGCGCGGAGGCGACGGCGTGTCGCGCATGGTGCCGGACTGTTTTCCAGCGGTGGTGCGGCTGATGCACGAGCTGCGCACGGGCGACGAGGCGCCGTCACCCCGCTGGTCGGACGCGCTCCCGGACTTCTTCCAGGACGGGCCGAACGGGTTCCTACATCACCAGGTCGAGCCGTACCACGTGACTGATGGCACGCTGCCTCGCGACTACCTGCCGAGGTTGCTGCCGTTGCTGATCGACACGACGACCACGCCGCAGCTCAGCTGGTACGCGCTCTGGAAGGGATTCGGCGGCATCAGCGGCTCTGGAGCCTCCGGGATGCTGCTGTCGTCGAACGGTGACATGACCAGCGGTCAGATTGAGTTGGAGCGACGCAGACTGCAGGGGGACGCCGACAGCGCAGCAGCAACGGCCAGGCGCTTCGTTGCCTCATGCGCCGAGATCCCGTGGTGGGGCGCTCGGGAGATGGCGTTGATGAGCGGATCGCTGTCGGCGGTGGACGCGCTCGGCGGACCGACCGCTTTCGCCGAAGGGGTGTCCGCACTGGGTCCGCAGATGTGGTGGCCCGCGGATCGAGCCTGGTTCGCGGCGACGGACATCGACGATGCCTGGACCTACATCGCCGGCCCCGGCTCGCTGATCGACGCGGTGCTGGACCTGGACCGCCGCAGAGTGCTCGAGGCGTACGAGGTCTCCTTCGACCAGCGCTGGTGAGGCCGTCAGGTCCAGTCGGGCGGGTCGGCGGGATGCAGGGCCGGGTCGTCGGCGGCGAACGTCCGCACCGGACCGGGCGGCGTACCCGGGCCTTCGAACCGCACGGTCACCCGCCCAAGGCCGCGGCCCCAGACCCACCCCGCGCCCAGTTCGTCGTGCCGGACGTCGGCCCCCGGCGCCCACCCCTGGCTGGATCGCAGCAGTGGCGCGGGCGTGACGGGAGCGACGTCGGCCTCGACCGGCCCGCCGTCGGGCTCGTCGTCGAAGAGGAACTGCTCCTGCGCGTGGGTGGTGAAGCCGGACACACCGACCCCGAGCAGCCGCAACCCATCCGACACGTCGACCGCGTCGAGCAGCCGTTGCGCGGTGGCACGGATGACCTCGGGCTCGCCCGTCGGGTGCGGCAGGGTCGCCGAGCGGGTCGAGGTGGTGAAGTCGTGCTGGCGCACCTTGATCGTCACCGTCCGGGCGAACGCCGACCCCTCGGCCAACCGACTAGTCACCCGGGTGCTCATCGTGGCGAGTTCGGCGGCGAGCACCCGCGGGTCGGTCACGTCGACCTCGAACGTCTCCTCCGCGGACACGCTCTTCGCCTCCCGCTCGGTCTCCACCGCGCGGTCGTCCTGGGCCCGGGCGAGCCGGTAGATGCCCCGCCCGTGCGAGTCGCCGAAGATGCTGACCAGATCGGCCTCGCCCATCCGCTGCAGGTCCGCGACGCTCTCGACACCGAACGTCCGCAGCCGGGTCGCCGTGGCAGGTCCGATGCCGCCGATCGCACGCACCGGCAAGGGCCCCAGCACGTCCAGTTCGTGGCCCGGCGGTACGACGACCAGCCCCGCCGGCTTCTCCAGGTCGGACGCGATCTTGGCCAGCATCTTCGACGAGGCGACGCCTGCCGACGCCGTCAGCCCGCCGGTCGCGCCGGGGATGTCGTCGAGCAGTCGACGCACCCGTGCCGTGACGTCCTCGAGGGTGAGCTCGATCCCGGCAGCCGCGAGATCGACGTACGCCTCGTCGACCGACACCTGCTGCACGACCGGCGAGAGCTCGTGCAGCAACCCCATCACCGCCTGGCTCGAGCGGCTGTACGCGCCGAAGCGGGGTGACAGGAACGCCGTACCAGCCGGGCACAGCCGGCGCGCCTGAGCCGTCGGCATCGCCGACCGGGCGCCGTAGACGCGCGCTTCGTACGACGCGGTCGACACAACGCCGCGGTGCCCCGTGCCGCCGACGCAGACGGGCTTCCCTTGCAAGGAGGGCTTGTCGCGTTGCTCGACGGCGGCGAAGAAGGCGTCCAGATCCAGGTGCAGGATGCTGGCCGTCGTTCGCATGCGGTCATTCTCGCCGGAGGCGTGGCGCGATGCGTGAGGGGTGGCGGACGTCGGCGCCACCCGTCACGAGCTCAGTGGGTCAGCACCAGCTTGAGCGCGACCACCAGCGCGGCCACGAGGGCGACGGAGAGCCCGAACCGGACGCCACGCTCCACACTCATCCCCCGGTGCAACCGGCGGTAGACCAACCCGGTGAGCCCGAGCCGCACGATCAGGATCACGCAGGCGAGGGACTGCGCCCACACCGCCGGCGGCCATCCGAGCGCGGCGACACCCAGCAGGACCAGGGAGGGCACACCCGCACTCACGACGGGGACCGAGTCACGCAGCTCGTGTCGCACCATCCCCGTCAGTGAGTGACCGGTGAGGGCTGCGCCGACGATGTCGGCGAGCGCGTGCGCGATGTACGTCGACAGGATTGTGCCCAGCACCACGAGGAGCGACCGCCCGGAGCGGATGTCGGACTGGGAGACACCCGCAGTCGCCGCGAGCACCAGGATCTCGCCGTAGACGTACGCCGACATCCTGCTCTCCGCGCGGGAAGTCTCGAGATCGCCCGCCGCGTGGACGTAGGCGCGGACGGGGTGCTGTAGTGCATCGCTGATCGGCACAGTCGCTGATTCTGCCTGGCCTCGGACTCGATGCCCGCCGAGTGGCATACCTATGTATCGAGCGGCGTACCTCCACCCGGTGCACTCGACATATACCTATGCCACTCGGCGGGAGAGGCGGGTCGGCGTCAGACCGTGCGGTGGATGAGCAACGGGAGGACCGCGCCGGCCCCCGCCTCGCGCAGCGTCGCCGTGGCGACCGTGACCGACCACCCTGACCGCGATGCATCGAGCACCAGCAGCACGGTCTGCCCCTCGACCGCCGGGAGCTCACTGCCCGCGAACGCGGTGCGCCAGGCGGCCGCCTCGTCCGAGGACGCGAGGTCGGCCACATCGGGGCTGGCGACCGCCCACGCGGCGTACGTCATCCGCCCTACGGCGGCCAGCCGCTCCGCCAGGGACGCAGTGAGCAGCGGATGCCCGTCCACCGCGCACGAGACCACGACCTCCGGGCGAGCCGGCCAGTCGTCTTTCCAGCCGGCGAGCACCCGTACGGCGGCGTCCTGCAGCTCCTGTGGTGCCGCTTCGTCGTGGCGTAACGGTCCGGCCCGCAGCTCGCTCCACTCCGCCGCATCGGCGTGCACCAGCACGCGCCCGGGTGCGGCCGCGAGCTGCGGTGGGATGCGGCCCTTCGCCCCGAACGCGCCACCGGGCCACAGCTTGCGGGGTTCGAGCACCTGCTGGTCGGCACGCAGCACCGCGGCCAGGTCGCGCACGGTCTGCGGGTCGGCGTGGTCGGACCAGCCGTCGGGCAGATGGCCGGTGCACACCGAGCAGCGACCGCAGGGCTGCGCGGCCGGATCGTCGAGGGATTCCTGCAGCAGCGCCATCAGGCATCGTTCGCCCGCGATGTAGGACCGCATGATGTCGGCCTCGCGGCGGCGTCCGGCGAGGACGCCCTCATAGTGCGCGCCGTCGTAGGTCCACGGCGTCCCGGTGACGCTCCACCCGTCGGTGGCCCGGCTGACGACCTCGTCGACGGCGAGCTGCTTGAGCAGCAACTCGATCTTGCCGCGCCGCAACCCGGTCTCCGCCTCCAGCGCGGGCACGGACTGCGGTGAGTTCGCGTCGCCGAGCGAGGCCAGCAGGCGGCGTACGTCGTCCTCGCGCGGGATCGTCGTCGTCGCGAAGTAGTCCCACACGCCCTCGTCACCGGCGGACGGCAGCAGCGCGACGGGTGCGTGGTCGATCGCACGACCCGCACGACCCACCTGCTGGTAGTACGACACCGGCGAGGGCGGCGCGCCCACATGCACCACGAAACCCAGGTCGGGCTTGTCGTAGCCCATCCCGAGCGCCGACGTGGCCACCAGCGCCTTGACCTCGCCCGCGCGCAGCGCGTCCTCCAGCCGTTCGCGCTCCCCCGCCTCCAGACCACCGGTGTACGCCGCGACCCGCAGCCCGGGGTCCTCGGCGTACCGCGTGCGCAGCGCCTGCGTGAGCCGCTCGGCGTCCGCGACCGTGAGCGCGTAGATGATGCCGGAGCCGGGCAGCCTGGGCAGGTGGTCGACGACCCAGGCGTACCGCTCGAGCGGGCCCATCGTCGGCAGCACCGCCAACTCGAGACTGGAACGCGCGAGGGGCCCGCGCAGCACCGTGGTGTCGGTGCCGAACTGACGCGCCAGGTCCTCGACCACCCGGGAGTTCGCCGTGGCGGTGGTCGCGAGCACCGGGAGATCGGGGTGCACCTGCTGCAGCACGTCCGACACGCGTCGGTAGTCCGGCCGGAAGTCGTGACCCCAGTCGGACACCGAGTGCGCCTCGTCGATGACGACCAGGCCGAGCCGCCCGGCCAGGGTCTGCATCACCCGGGCGCCGAACCCCGGATTGGCGAGGCGCTCGGGCGATACCAGGATCACGTCGAGAGCGCCGGAGGCCAGGTCGGCCTCGATCGCGCTCCAGCTGTCGATGTTGGAGCTGTTGATCGTCGCGGCGCGCAGCCCGGCCCGGCCCGCGGCGGCCACCTGGTCCCGCATCAGCGACAGCAGCGGCGAGACCACCAGTGTCGGGCCCCGGCCGGCCTGCCTGCTCCACGACGTCGCGATCCAGTAGACCGCCGACTTGCCCCAGCCCGTCGCCTGCACGACCAGCACCCGGGCACCGGGACGGGTCAGCGCGTGCAGGGCCTCCCCCTGGCCGTCGCGCAGCTGCGCGTCAGGGCCCGCCAGGTCGGTGAGTACGCGTGCGGCGACCTGATCGATGTCGAGGCTGCCGGCGGCGGTCGGTGTCGGGGTCACCCGGTGCATTGTGCCCGCGCCGGCCGACAGCGCCCGCGCCGTATCCACAGGGGCACAGTTACGACCGAGAGCCACAGGCCGACCTGTGGCTCTCGGTCACAGCTGAGCCACGGTGCGGTCAGGACTTGGACTTGGCGGCCTTCGCCGCGGCCTTGGCAGCCTTGGCGCGCCGCTTCGCGATCTTGTCGGCAGCCTCCTGAGAATCCAGTTCGCGGGCGCGCTCGGGCGTCGGCGCGGCGCCGCCCAGCCGGGCCGGCAGGTAGACGAGATCGTCGCCGGTGAGCGTGGGGTAGGACTGCTGCACCTCGTGCAGCATCTCGGCCATCGCCGACTTCACCTGAGCAGTCACGGCCGCGGTGTCGGCGTCGGCGGGCACCGGGATCGCCGGACCCACCCGCACCGTGATCGGCACGTGGCGGCGCTTGCCGACCGACTTCGGGTGGTCCTTGGTCCACACCCGCTGGGTGCCCCACACGACCATCGGCAGGATCGGCACGCCGGCCTCCTGAGCCATCCGGACCGCGCCGAGCTTGAAGTCCTTGAGCTCGAAGGACCGCGAGATCGTCGCTTCCGGGAAGACCCCGATCAGTTCGCCGTTGCGCAGGGCCCGTACGGCCTCCCGGTACGCCGACGCGCCGGCCGCACGATCGACGGGGATGTGCTTCATCCCCCGCATCAACGGCCCGGTGACCTTGTGGTCGAAGACCTCCTTCTTCGCCATGAACCGCACGAGGCGGTGCACGTCGACGGCCGGGAAGCCGCCGTACGCGAAGTCGAGGTAGCCGATGTGGTTGAGCGCCATGACCGCTCCACCGGTGGCCGGGATGTTGTCCGCGCCGATCCGGGTGATGTCGTTGCCCTGGAAGGCGAACAGGCCCCGGGCAGCGGCGATGACGGGACGGTAGACGGGTTCCATCGCGTCAGACTATCGGCGGTCGGAGATCGCCCAGGCCGTCGCCGCGCTGGCCGCGGCGACGGTCAGCACCGACGGCCAGGCGCCGATCTTCTTGGCCAGCGGGTGCGACAGCCCGAACGACAGCAGGTACGTCGCGCCGAGCGCCGCCGCCCCCGCCGGGCCGACCTTCGCCACCCAGCTGCGCGCCGCGTACCCACCGGCCGCCGCGAGCACGACCCCGCCGACCGGGCGTACGCCGGTCTCTCGCGCGGCGAGGTAACCGCCCACCAGCCCGACGGCGACGATGGGCGCGGTGGTGACGGATTCGGCGGGTCGCAGCGGCATCTCGGCAGCGTATCGACCGTCCCTGAGGCGGAATGCAGGCCGCCGGGGGGGCGTTGTCGCCCTCGTGAGCCACGCCATCCCCCTGTCAGTGCTCGACCTCTCCCCCGTCAGTTCCGGACGCACCGGTGCGGATGCCCTGCGGGAGACCGTGCAGCTCGCTCAGGCCACGGAAACCCTCGGGTACGAACGTTTCTGGGTCGCCGAGCACCACAACCTGCCGAGCGTCACGAGCAGCGCCCCCGTGGTCATGATGGCCACGGTCGCGGCGTCGACCAGCCGGATCCGGGTGGGCGCGGGCGGCATCATGCTGCCCAACCACTCACCGCTGCAGGTCGCCGAGCAGTTCCGGGTGCTGGAGGCGCTGCACCCCGGGCGCATCGACCTCGGGCTCGGACGCGCGCCGGGCACCGACCAGCTCACGGCGTTCGCCCTGCGCCGCAGCCGGGAGGCGCTGACCGCTGACGACTTCCCGCAGCAGTACGCCGAGCTGCTCGCCTACGTCGACGGTTTCCCGGACGACCACCCGTTCGCGCCCATCTCCGCCCAGCCGTCCGACGTACCGCTGCCCCCGATCTGGATCCTCGGCTCGAGCCTGTACGGCGCGCAGGCAGCGGCCGCGTTTGGTACGGCGTTCGCCTACGCCGGGCACTTCGGCGAGGCCGACCCCACCGAGGCGATGGACATCTACCGCAAGGGCTTCCGGCCGAGCGGACGTCCCGGCGCGCTGGAGGCACCGCGCTCGATGCTCGCGGTCAGCGCCATCGCCTCCGACGACGAGCAGACCGCGGCGGACAACGCGCGGGCGGCGGCGCTGGCCATGGTGCGGCTGCGCCAGAACCGGCCCGGTCCCTTCCCGTCACCGCAGGAGGCGGCCGCGCACGAATGGAGCGAGCTGGACGAGTCGATGGCGCAGCGGATGTCGCGGTTCACCACCATCGGCACCGGCGACCAGGTGGCGAAGGGCGTGCGCGCACGGGCTGAGGCGTGCGGCGCCGACGAGCTGATGGTGACCACGAACGTGCACGATCCGGCGCAGCGCCGGCGTTCGTACGAGTTGCTGATGAAGGCCTACGCCTGACCCTTCCCTCATTTTGGACATGCACGACGGGGCAGATGTGCCCCGTCGTGCATGTCCAAAATGAGGCGGGGTCAGCGGGCGCGCGTCGCCCACATCGCGACCGCCGACGCCGCCGCAACGTTGAGGGAGTCCACTCCCCCGGCCATCGGGATGCGCACCACGGCGTCGCTGTGCGCGAGCGTCCGCGCCGAGAGCCCGTCACCCTCGGTGCCGAGCACCAGCAGCAGCTTCTCCGGGAGGTCGGCGGCCAGTTCGTCGAGGTCTATCGAGCCGTCGCCGAGCGCCAACGACGCGACGTACCAACCGTCGTCGCGCAGCGTGCCCAACGCCGTCGGCCACGGCTCGATCCGGGTCCACGGCACCTGGAAGACGGTGCCCATCGACACCCGCACGCTGCGCCGGTAGAGCGGGTCCGCGCAGCGCGGGGTGACCAGCACGGCGTCGACACCGAGCCCGGCGGCCGAGCGGAAGATCGCGCCGACGTTCGTGTGGTCGACCACGTCCTCGATCACCAGGGCACGGCGAGCGCCGGCCAGCACCTCGGCGTACGGCGCGGGCTCCGGCCGGTGCATCGCGGCCAGCGCGCCCCGGTGCAGATGGAATCCGGTCATGGCCTCGATCACGCCCGCGTCGGCGGTGTAGACGGGCACGTCGTCGCGTCCGGCCTGCTCGACGAGATCGGCCAGGTCGGTCAGCCACCGCTCGCCCATCAGGAACGACCGTGGACGATGGCCGGCGGCCAGCGCCCGCCGGATCACCTTCTCGCTCTCGGCCAGGTAGAGCCCCTGCTCGGTCTCGAGCAGCCGGCGCAGCGCGACGTCGGTCAGCGAGAAGTAGTCGCGTACCCGCTCGTCGGCGGGGTTCTCGATGCGTACGACGCTCATGCCAGCGCCGCTCGGGCCAGCACCAACACTCCCGCCAGGGCCGCGACGACCAGCACCGCACGACGCATCCGCTCGCGGTCGACGGTGGCCCGCACGGGTCGCGCCAGGACGGCGCCGACCGCGACGAACGGGATCCAACCGAGTCCGGCGAGCATCTCCCCACCATGCACCTGGCCGGCGACCGCCAGGCCGAGCAGCGACGTCGTGGCCCCGGCGACGAAGAACACCGCGAGCGTCGAGCGCACCCGCGAGGGACGCTCGTGCTGCAGCACCAGCCCCAGGAACGGCCCGCCGATGGAGGCCGCCGTACCCGAGATGCCGGTGAGGATCCCCGCACCCAGAGCGGGCATCGGACGCGCCCGCACGGTCAGCCGCGAGACCGATGCGGCCACCGCCACCAGCACCATGACGCCGATCACCACGGCGATCGCGTCCGAGGAGGCCGTCGCGACCAGCCAGACGCCGACCGGCATCAGCGCCACCCGGCCGGCAATGGCGAATCCGAAAAGACGCCAGTCGATGTCGCGCTCCCCGAAGGCCAGCTCCCAGACCGGGAGGGCCAGCGACGTGAGGAGCAACGCGGCGGGCATGAGATCCGGACGCAGGATGATGATGACCGGCGCGGCGACGACGGCGAGTCCGAAACCGACCACCGACTGCACGAGCGCGCCCACGGCGACCACGATGCCCAGCAGCAGGTAGACGAGCAGGTCGCTCACCGCAGCACGAGATTGCCGATGGCGACCAGTCCGATCACCACGATGAACGCACGCAGCAGCCACGGCGGCAGCGCGCGACCGACCCGCGCGCCGATGAGCCCGCCGATCAGCGACCCGACCGCGATCAGTCCCGCGGCGGCCCAGTTCATCTTGTCCCAGGCGATGATGAGGAAGGTGATGGCCGCGACGCTGTTCACGATGGTGCTCAGCACGTTCTTCACGCCGTTGACCCGCTGCAGCGACTCGGTCATGAAGACGCTCATCAGGCCGAGCAACAGGACGCCCTGCGCGGCTCCGAAGTAGCCGCCGTACACCCCCGCCCCGTAGATGCCGACCAGCAGGGCGATCCGTCGTGCACGAGTGTCGTTCTCGGCGTGCGCCGCCTGCGCCCGCTTGCCCAGCCACGGCCCGAAGACCACCAGCAGGATGCCGACCAGGATGAGGATCGGTACGACGGTCTTGAACACCCCGGGCGGCAGCACGATGAGCAACACCGCACCGGTGACCCCGCCGAGGAACGACATGGGCGCGAGGCGCCGCAGCAGCGCCGCCATCCCGCGCAGTTCCTTGCGGTAGCCGAAGGTGCCGGAGAAGCCGCCCGCCACCAGGCCCAGCGTGTTCGACACGTTGGCGGTGACCGACGGATAGCCGAACGCGAGCAGCGTCGGGAAGGTCACCAGGGTGCCCGAACCCACCACCGTGTTGATGATCCCGGCGGCCATTCCGGCGAGCAGGATCAGGACTGCATGGCTGAGCGGCACGAATTCAACCTAACGAGAACGTCGTACGCGCTCGGGCGCGTCTCAACTGTCGGCGCGCGCGGACCAGCGGTCCCCGTGCCGGTCGAGGACCAGGGGCATCCCGAAGGTCGCCGTGAGGTTCTCCGCGGTCAGCGTCAGCTCGATCGGCCCGGCCGCGACCACGGCTCCGTCGCGCAGCATCAGCACGTCGGTGAACCCCGGCGGGATCTCCTCGACGTGGTGGGTGACGAGCACCAGGGCCGGCGCGTCGGTGTCCTGCGCCAGCGCCGACAACCGGCCGAGCAGGTCCTCCCGGCCGCCGAGGTCCAGTCCGGCGGCGGGTTCGTCCAGCAGCAGCAGCTCCGGGTCGGTCATCAGCGCGCGGGCGATCTGGACCCGCTTGCGCTCGCCTTCGGACAGCGTCCCGTAGCGACGGTCGATCAGGTGGGCCGCCCCGAGCGCGTCGAGCAGCTCCGCGGCGCGCGCGTGGTCGAGGTCGTCGTACGCCTCACGCCAGCGCCCGACGATGCCGTACGACGCGGTGACCACCACGTCGCGGACCACCTCGCCGCCGGGGATGCGCTCGGCGATCGACGCGGACGCCAGCCCGATCCGCGGCCGCAACTCGAAGACGTCGACCGCGCCGAGGACCTCCGACAGCACGCCGGCGACACCGGTCGTGGGGTGCATCCGGCCGGAGGCGATCTGCAGCAGGGTGGTCTTGCCGGCGCCGTTCGGTCCGAGGACGACCCACCGCTCGCCCTCCTCGATCTCCCAGCTGACCCGGTCGAGCAACGACTTGCCCGAGCGGACCACGCTCACGTCGGCCAGCGCCAGCACATCGCTCATGGAGTCCGACCCTAGGCGACCTACGATGTCCGCCGTGTCGACCCTCCCGGCGTGTGCGCGCCTCAGCCTCTGGGTGACCGCCGCCTGGGCGGGTCACCTCGACCTCGACGACGCCGTACGCCGCGCCATGCCCGACGTCGACGAGGTGCACGGTGATCTGGACCGCCTCTCGCTGTGGCAGGACTTCGGCGAGCGTGTGCTCGGGTGCGCGCTCCCCCGCCCCGGTGACCTGACGGGTATGCCGCGCGGGAGCCTCGACTTCACCGGCGCGGCCGCCGACTCCGGCGAGTGCGTCTACGTGCCCGCGCTCGGCGGTGCCCTCGTGCCGACCATCGAGACCTACGGCCCCGAGGGCGACACCGGCACCCAGATCACCTGGACGGCGTACGACTGCGAACCGACACCGGTGCATCAGCTGGAGAGCCTGCAGGAGAGCCAGATCGAACGTGACCTGGCCGAACTGGTGCGGGAGGCGACCGCCGCGTTCGAGACCCTCGACGTGCAGCCGTGGGCGGGGTCGACCGCCCGCGCCGAAGTGGACTCGCGGGTGCGGGATCACGACTGGGGGCTGCCGCCCGGGCTGCCCGGCCGCGCGCACCGCATCCTGGTGCTCGCTGGGTCCATCGCCTCGGCGGTCGACGTCGCCCTGGCCGAGTCGCCCGCCGTGCACCGGCACGACCACGGCGAAAGGCACGCACTGCTGCTGCGGCTGCAGGCCGGCGCCGATCGGGCGCTGGCCCAGGCCACGACGTCCTGCGCGCTGTCGCTCGGCGGTCTGCGCCCCGCCCGCTGACGCCGCCTCGACGCGGCGGGTCGGCGTCCGTGTGGGGAATTTGCGTCGGTGGCCAGGGCTGCAGTCCTGGCCGCGGACGCAAACCGCGCACCATGTGCAACCAACCCCGCTACCGTCCTGCGACGTGGGGACTGGACGACCGCTCGGCGAGGCACGGCGGATCCTGATCTACGGGGTGACCGGATCGGGTAAGACGACGCTCGCTCGGAAGCTTGGCGAGGCCACCGGCATCGAGTGGCACTCCGTGGACGATCTGACGTGGGAACCCGGCTGGATTCCGGTGGCGGAGGAGGAGCAGCGGCGACGGATCGAGCGCATCTGCAAGCAGCCCGAGTGGATCCTGGACACGGCGTACCGAAGGTGGCGGGACGTTCCCCTGACGCGCGCCCACCTCGTGGTCGCGTTGGACTACCCGCGGTGGTTCTCCCTTCAACGGCTCGTCCGCCGTTGCATCGCCCGATTGGTGGACCAGCGCGAGATCTGCAACGGGAACCGTGAGTCGTTGAGCGGTCTCTTCGGCCGCGAATCGATCATCGCCTGGCACTTCCGATCCTTCGCACGCAAGCGCGCCCGCATCCGTGACCTGGCCGCGGATCGGGACGGTCCTCCGGTCATCAGACTCACCACCGCCCGCCAGACACGCGCGTGGTTGGACGATCTGCGTCGGCAGTCCGACAGATAGCGACCCGGCCGACGACGTACGCCGCGCAGTCGGTGCGTCCGTGTGGGGGATTTGCGTCGGTGGCCAGGGCTGCAGCGCTGGCCACGGACGCAAACCGCATACGCGCTGCTGTCGATGCCGCCCTACCTCGCCGCGCCGACCGCTCTCAGCGGGCGGCCCACTCCTGTACGACGCGGTCGTAGACCTCCTGGGTGCGGACGGCGATCGCCTCCCAGCCGAACTCGCGCACCGCGCGCTCGCGACCGGCGCGGCCGCGTTCCCGCGCGCGGACCGGGTCCGACACCGCATCGGTCAGCACCCGCGCCAAATCGGCGACGAACATGTCCGGATCCTTCGGTGTGCCGGTGCCGTCCGCGACTTGATCGATCGGGACGAGCCAGCCGGTCTCGCCGTCGGCCACCACCTCGGGGATCCCGCCAGTCGCCGTGCCGACCACGGCCACCTCGCACGCCATGGCCTCGAGGTTGACGATCCCGAGCGGCTCGTAGACCGAGGGGCAGATGAACACGGTGGCGGCAGACAGGAGCGCGACCACTTCCCGGCGTGGGAGCATCTCGTCGATCCAGACGACACCCCCGCGCGACTCCCGCAGGCCGGCGACCAGACCCTGCACCTCGGCGAGAATCTCGGGGGTGTCCGGCGCGCCTGCGCAGAGCACCAGTTGCACCTCGGGCGGCAGTTCGGCCGCCGCGCGCAGCAAGTAGGGCAACCCCTTCTGCCGCGTGATCCGGCCCACGAAGACGATCGATGGCCGGTCCGGGTCCATGCCGTGCCGGCGGGCGATCTCCTTCGCCTCCGGCGACTCGTCCCGCGCCCACAGGTCGGCGTCGATCCCGTTGTGCACCACGTGCACCCGCGCCGGGTCGAGCGCGGGATAGCTGCGCAGCACGTCCTGGCGCATCCCGTCCGACACCGCGATGACGGCGGCGGCGTTCTCGTAGCCGGTGCGTTCGACGTACGACGAGATCCGGTACCCGCCGCCGAGCTGCTCGGCCTTCCACGGCCGCATCGGCTCGAGCGAGTGCGCCGTGATCACATGCGGCACGCCGTGCAGCAACGAGGCGAGATGGCCGGCCATGTTGGCGTACCAGGTGTGCGAGTGCACCACCTCGGCGCCCGCGCAGTCGGCGGTCATCGTGAGGTCCACACCGAGGGTCTGCAGGGTCGCGTTGGCGTCCTGCAGCTGAGGCAGGTCGGGATAGCCGGTGGTGTCGGGCTCCTGGACGGGTACGCCGAACGCCCGCACCTGCGTCTCGATCCCGCCGGCCCGCAACGCCTTCACCAGTTCGGCGACGTGCACCCCCGCGCCGCCGTAGATGTTCGGTGGGTATTCCTTGGTCAGCAGATCGACGCGCACGCCCGCGACGCTAGTCCTGCGGGGCGGTCGGCACCACCGTGTCGCGGATCCGCACACGCACCGCCGGGGTGGGCCTAGGTTGGGTCAATGGTTGCCAAAGGTGGTCCCAGCGTCCTTGCCATCGTGCTCGCCGGTGGAGAGGGAAAACGGTTGATGCCGTTGACCGCCGACCGTGCCAAACCCGCCGTCCCATTCGGCGGTATCTATCGGCTGATCGACTTCGCACTGTCCAACCTGGCCAACAGCGGCTACCTGAAAATGGTCGTGCTGACCCAGTACAAGTCGCACAGCCTGGACCGGCACATCACCAAGGCCTGGCGGATGTCGACGCTGCTCGGCAACTACGTCGCGCCCGTTCCGGCCCAGCAGCGGCTCGGCAAGCAGTGGTTCGCGGGTTCGGCCGACGCGATCTACCAGAGCCTGAACCTCATCCACGACGAGAAACCGGACATCGTCGTCGTGGTCGGCGCCGATCACGTCTACCGGATGGACTTCTCCCAGATGGTCTCCCGGCACATCGAGTCCGGCGCAGCCTGCTCGGTGGCCGCGATCCGGCAGCCGATCGCGCAGTCCGACCAGTTCGGTGTCATCGAGCTGGAGAAGGGCTCCCAGCGTATCTCCGCCTTTCGTGAGAAGCCCACCGATCCCGAGCCCCTGGAGGACAGCCCCGGCGAGATCCTCGCCTCGATGGGCAACTACGTCTTCACCGCGGACGCGCTGGTCGACGCCGTACGCCGCGACGCCCAACGCGACGACAGCAAGAACGACATGGGCGGCGACATCGTGCCCGACTTCGTCAGCCGTGGCGAGGCGTACGCGTACGACTTCGGCGACAACGAGATCCCCGGTGCGACCGAGCGCGACCGCGGCTACTGGCGCGACGTGGGGACGATGGACTCCTACTTCGACGCGCACATGGACCTGGTCTCGATCCTGCCGATCTTCAACATCTACAACTACGAATGGCCGATCCTGACCAACCCGGGCAGCTTCCCGCCCGCGAAGTTCGTGCACGGCTCGGCGAAACGGCGGGGCGTCGCGATCGATTCGATGGTCTCCTCGGGCTGCATCGTCAGCGGGTCCCTGGTGGAGCGATCCGTGCTGTCCCCCAACGTGCACGTGCACAGCTTCGGCCACATCGAGGACTCGGTGCTGCTCGACAACGTCGACATCGGCCGCTCCTGCACCATCCGCCGGGCCATCCTCGACAAGGACGTGGTGGTGCCCGAAGGCGTGAGCATCGGGGTCGACCACGACGTCGACCGCAAGCGCGGCCTGACTGTCACCGACAGCGGGATCGTGGTCGTCGGCAAGGGCACCGTCCTCACCGTCTGACCCAGCCGGGAGACTGAGCGTCATGTCGCCCGGCACCGTCCTGCTCACCCTGGCCGGTGACGACTCCCCCGGAGCCGTCGCCGACGTCCTCACCGCCGTCGCGCCGTACGACGAGGACGTGCTCGACCTCGGCCAGGTGGTTGTCCGCGGCCGCTTGTCCGTCTCGCTGTTGCTGACCTGCCGTTCGAGCGCCGACGTGCTGTACGACGCCGTGGCCGGAGCGGCTCGCGCGCACGGCCTCGACGTGACCCTCACGGCGGATGTCGAAGACGCACCGGTGCCCCAGGTCGGCCGAGCCTCCGTCGTGGTCATCGGGGCCCCGCTCCGCGCCGCGGCCCTGGCCGCCATCACCGCGGCGATCGTCGCCCAGGGCGCCCGTATCGAGCGAGTACGTCGGCTCGTCCGCACCCCCCTCACCGGTCTCGAACTGCAGGTGTCCGGCGCGGAGGTGCCCATCCTTCGGCGGGCGCTCGCGATGGAGGCGTCGGCCCACTCCGTCGACGTGGCGGTCGCCCCGGGTGGGCTCGATCGCCGCGGACGCCGCCTGCTGGTCATGGACGTGGACTCCACGCTCATCCAGGACGAGGTGATCGAGTTGCTGGCGCGGCACGCCGGGGTCGAGGCCCAGGTCGCGGCGGTCACCGAGCGGGCCATGCGTGGCGAGCTCGACTTCGCGGAGAGCCTGCACGAGAGGGTCGCGACGCTGGCCGGGCTGCCCGAGTCGGTGCTCGCCGACGTACGCCGTGCCGTCCGGCTCACGCCCGGAGCCGCCACGCTCGTGCGCACGGTGAAACGACTGGGGTTCACGGTCGCGGTGGTGTCCGGCGGTTTCATCGAGATCGTCGGGCCGCTGGCGGCCGAGCTCGGCATCGACCACGCGCACGCCAACACCCTGGAGATCCGGGACGGCCATCTCACCGGCAGGGTCACCGGCCAGGTCGTGGACCGGGCCGAGAAGGCCCGCGCGCTCAGGCGATTCGCGCACGCGGCGGAGCTGCCGCTCTCCCGGACCGTCGCCGTCGGAGATGGCGCCAACGACCTCGACATGCTGGCCATCGCCGGCCTCGGCATCGCCTTCAACGCCAAACCCGTGGTGCGGGCCGAAGCGCACGCATCGGTCAGCGTGCCCTACCTCGACGCCGTCCTCTATCTGCTCGGCATCTCCCGGGACGAGATCGACGCGGCCGAGGCCAACATCGCCCAGTCCCTAGACTCCCCCCATGCCTGAAGCACCGAAGCGTTCGCTGCTCATCATCGGAGGCGCGGAGGACAAGGTCGGCCGGGTCACCATCCTGCGGCGGTTCGTCCGCCTCGCCGGCGGCCGCAAGGCCCGCCTGGTCGTCATCCCCACCGCGTCGTCCGTCCCGGATGAGGTGGTCGAGGTCTACTCCACCGTCTTCGAGCGGCTCGGGTGCGCGTCCGTCACCTCCGTCGACCCCGCCAACCGGCAGGCCGCGGGTGACAGTGAGCTCGTCGAACGCGTCGACGACGCGACGGGCGTCTTCCTGTCCGGCGGCAACCAGCTGAAACTGAGCCAGCTGATCGTCGGGACGCCGCTCGGCGCGGCCCTGCTGCGCGCGTACCAACGCGGTGCCGTCGTGGCGGGCACCTCCGCCGGCGCCTCGATCATGAGCCAGTTCATGATCTCGATGGGCGACGAGGGCGTGACGCCGCGCCAGCGTTCCAGCCAACTGACCGCCGGCCTCGGGCTGCTGCCCGGTGTGATCGTCGACCAGCACTTCGACCAGCGGGCCCGCTACGGCCGGTTGCTGTCGCTGGTGGCCGGATCGCCGAGCCTGCTCGGCATGGGCATCGACGAGGACACCGCCGCGGAGATCACCGACGGCCGCGCGCTGACCGTCGTCGGCTCGGGTGCGGTCTTCGTGGTGGATGCTCGCAACGCGGTGACGGACGCCCACGAGGCGCGCCGGGACGCACCCCTGCTCGTCACCGGCGCCGTGGTGCACACCCTGCCGTTCGGCGCCACCTTCGATCTGCAGACCGCCACCTTGACCGAGTTCGTGGAGAAGCACACCGACCTGTCGGTCTCCTCCAGCCGCGACCGGCACGACACCGCAACGGCGGCCGCAGCGCTGCGTCACTGACCGACGCGCGCCGCACCGCACCGTCACCCGAACCCGTATGGAGGTTCCCCTTGCCGACCGACCGCCCCGTCCCCACCGGACCGGCAGCGCCCGAGCTGCAGATCGTCTCCACCCGGGTCTATCGCGGACCCAACATCTGGTCCTACGACAAGGCCGTCCACCTCGTGGTTGATCTTGGTGTGCTGGAGGGCTATCCGTCGGACACACTGCCCGGATTCACCGATGCGCTGCTGGACCTGCTCCCAGGGTTGGAAGGCCACACCTGCTCGCGTGGCCACCGCGGCGGTTTCATCGAGCGGCTGCGTGAGGGCACCTGGCTCGGCCACGTCGCCGAGCACGTGGCCCTGCAGCTGCAGCAACAGGCCGGCCACGACCTGCGCCGCGGCAAGACCCGCGCCGACCGGGGTGTGCCCGGTCGCTACAACGTGATCTACGGCTACCTGGACGAGCGGGTCGCCCTGGCGGCCGGCCGCCTCGCCGTGCGCCTCGTCAACCACCTCGTACGCGCGGAGCCCGGCTTCGACTTCGCGCTCGAGTTGGACGCCTTCCTCGCCGCGTCGGGGCGGATGGCCTTCGGACCGTCGACCGCCGCGATCATCGAGGAGGCGACCAGCCGCGACATCCCCTGGACCCGGCTCAACCAGGCCTCCCTGGTCCAGCTCGGGCAGGGCGTCCACGCGCAGCGCATCCGCGCCACGATGACCTCCCGCACCTCGGCGCTCGCGGTCGACATCGCCGGCGACAAGAGCCTGACCACCACGCTTCTCGGTTCGGCCGGCCTGCCGGTGCCGAAGGCCGAGAGCGTCCGCAGCGCGGAGGCCGCCGCGGACGCGGCGATCTCCATCGGCTTCCCGGTCGTGGTGAAGCCGCTGGACGGCAACCACGGTCGCGGGGTGTGCCTCGACCTGCGCAGCGAGGCCGACGTGCTCGCAGCGTTCCCGATCGCGCAGGCGCAGTCCAAGCGGGGCGTCGTACAGGTCGAGTCGCACATCACGGGCAAGGACTACCGCTGCCTCATCATCGGCGGCCGGATGGCGGCCATCGCCGAGCGGGTGCCGGCCCACGTCATCGGCGACGGCGAGCACACCGTCGGCGAACTGGTCGAGACCACCAACGCCGACCCACGCCGCGGGGTGGGGCACGAGAAGGTGCTGACCCGGATCGCGATCGACGACGCCGCCCGCGAGCTGGTGAAGTCGCAGGGATACGAATGGGATTCGGTGCCTCCTGCCGAACAGATGGTCAAGTTGGCACTCACCGGCAACATGTCCACCGGCGGCATCTCGGTCGACCGCACCTTCGACGCCCACCCCGACAACATCGAGATCGCCGAGGAGGCCGCGCAGCTCATCGGCCTCGATGTTGCGGGCATCGACTTCATCTGTCCCGACATCACCGCACCGGTCCGCGAGACCGGCGGAGCGATCTGCGAGGTCAACGCGGCTCCCGGTTTCCGGATGCACACCCACCCGACGGTCGGCGAGCCGCAGTTCATCGGCAAACCGGTCGTCGACCTGCTCTTCCCACCGGGCGCACCGTCACGGGTGCCGATCGTCGCGGTCACCGGCACCAACGGCAAGACGACCACCTCGCGGATGCTGGCGCACATCATGAAGGGCCTCGGCCACAAGGTCGGCATGACGTCGACCGACGGCATCGTGATCGACGAGCGCCTGGTCATCCGGGCCGACGCCTCCGGCCCCCGGTCCGCGCGGATGGTGCTGTCGAATCCCCGGGTCGACTTCGCCGTCTTCGAGGTCGCCCGCGGCGGCATCCTGCGCGAGGGTCTCGGCTACGACCGCAACGACATCGCCGTGGTCACCAACATTGCCGCCGACCACCTGGGGATGCGCGGCATCGACACCCTCGAGCAGCTTGCGACCGTGAAATCCGTTGTGGTGGAGGCAGTTCCGCGCGACGGTTTCGCGGTGCTCAATGCCGACGACCCGCATGTACGCGCGATGCGGCGCAAGTGCTCGGGCACCATCGTGTGGTTCTCGATGGAGCCGCCGGGCAGCGAGGTCCGCGAGTTCGTCGAGGAGCGCTGTCGTCGCGGCGCCCGTGCCGTGGTGCTGGAGCCGAGCGACCGCGGCGAGATGATCGTGCTGCGCCAGGGTCGCCGCCGGATGCCCCTGGCCTGGACGCACCTGCTGCCGTCGACGTTCGGCGGCACCGCCCGGATGAACGTCGCGAACGCGCTCGCCGCCGCCGGTGCGGCGTTCGCGGCGGGTGCGCCGTTGCACGACATCCGCCAGGGTCTGCGCACCTACACCACGTCGTACTACCTCTCCCCCGGTCGGTTGAACCGGCTGGAGGTCAACAGCGCCGAGGTGTTCGTCGACTACTGCCACAACCCGCCCGGCATGGAACGGCTCGGCGAGTTCGTCGAGGGGTACGTCGAGCAGCGGCAGAAGTCGCTGGACCACCGCATCTCGCGGATCGGCATGATCGGCGCGGCCGGAGACCGACGCGATGAGGACATCGAGGCGCTGGGGCACATCGCGGCCCGGCACTTCGACGTCATGGTGGTGCGCGAGGACGCCAACCTGCGCCGCCGTGCACCGGGTGAGGCGGCGGCACTCGTCGTACGCGGTGCGCAGCGCGCCATGGACGCCGGCGCGCGGTGCAAGCAGATCGCGACGGTCGTCGACGAGATCGCGGCCGTGCGGCATTCGGTGCACCTGGCCAATCCCGGCGACCTGGTGATGCTCTGCGTCGACCAGCACGCTGCGGTGCTGGCCGAGCTGGAGGACTTCACCCACGAGGCGGCCGCCGGATCGCGCACCGACGGATCCCAGCCCGGCGATCCCGACCTGGATCCGCGGCAGTTGGTCGACGAGGCGCGGACGTCGTACGCCCAGGAGGCCGCCGCCCGTCGGGAGGCCATCGAGCCGCCCGCGCCCGCTCTCTGACTCCCCGTCGAGCGGAGGGGTCCACCGTCGAGCGGAGGCGTCATGTCCCCTCCGCTCGTGCGTGAACCCCGCCGCTCGATGGTCAGATGGCGGCGGTGAAGCGCGTGAGCGAGCCCGGGTAGCGCTGCACGTCGGGGTCGGCCGATGCCGCGACCAGGTGCTCCAGCGCCATCCGCAGCGCGTCCGGGTCACGGCCCATGTCGTGCAGGGTGAACGCGCGGAAGGCCACGACCGCCGGATTGCCCGGCCAGTCCGCCAGCAGCTGGTCGAAGATCGCCAGCGACTCCTCGAAGCGGCCCAGGTGGCGCAGCGTGGACCCCTTCTGGATCAGCGCGCGCCGGTGGAACGGTTCGCGCAGCGGACGTGCCAGCGCGTCGTCGTACCGCGCCAGCGCCTCCTCCTCGCGGCCGGCGGAGTCGTAGGTGCCCGCCAACTCGTAGAGGACTCGCCCGTCGTCGGGGAAATCGAGTGCCAGTGCGTGCGCTGCCTCGATCCGGCGTACGTCGTCCCCCATCGCCCACAGCGCGGCGATCCGGTCGTCGGCCTCGTGTCGTCCGGTGGCGGCGGTGACCTTGCGTGCGATCGCTGCGGGATCATCGACCCGCCCGCCGTGCTCGAGCAGCCACGCGTGGACCGGCGCCTGGTGGGAGTGCACCATCTCGGCCAGGACGTCGCCGTCCCGCGCGTCGTTCAGCAATGCGCGCAGACCTTCGAGCTCCGTCTCGGAGGAATTCACCGGTGCCACTCCGACTCGCGAAAGTCCTTCTCGCAGCTTGGCTTCCAGCCCCTCCATCGTGCGCCCGCGCAGGTAGTGCTCTTTGTGCTCGATGTAGACCCGGTCGGCTCCGAGACCGGCCATCTCGCCGAGGTTGACCAGGATCTCGTCGGTGCGGTCCCCACCCGTCCCGAGCCCGAGCAGCACCTGCGACCCCGGCGGCGTCAGCCCGCGCGCGACGCGCAGCAGCGCTTCCAGGCCGGCCTCGTTGTGAGCCATATCGACGATGAACGTCACTTCGCCACCATCGATGGGAACGGAGTAGACGTTAAGACGACCCGCGTTGTGCTCGGCGTCGGGCAGGAACGTACGCAGGCCTTCGACGACCGCGTCGTGCGGCAGTCCCGCGGCAAGACCGGCGGCGGCCGCGGCCAGCGCGTTCGCGACGTTGTGCTCGGACAGGCCGGCCAGGGTCACGGGCACGTCGCTGACAGGCAGCAACCGCACGGGCGACTGGCCCGGCGCGAGCACCGTGAGCTGCCCGTCCAGCACGGTGATGCCGCGGCCGCCCGCGCCGAGCGCCTCCCGCAGCGCGGGAGCGTCCGGCGACAGGGTGAAACACCACGGGCGGCCGCCTGCGGCGCCGCGCATCGCCCACACCCGCGGGTCGTCGCCGTTGAGCACCACCCACCCGTCGGGCCGGGTGACCCGCGTGATGATGGCCTTGACCTCGGCCAGCTGGTCCAGAGTGTCGATCCCGTTGACACCGAGGTGGTCTGCACTGACATTGGTCACCACACTGACGTGGTTGTACGCCGTACCGAGGCCCTTCAGCAGCATCCCGCCACGCGCCGTCTCCAGCACGGCGAAGTCGACGCTCTTGTCCGCGAGCACGGTGCGAGCTCCGGCCGGGCCGGAGTAGTCGCCGTACTCCACGAGCTCACCCTCGATGAGAACGCCGTCGGTGGAGCTCCAGCCGGTCCGACGACCCGCCGTCATCGCCAGGTGCGCGATCATCCGGGTCGTCGTGGTCTTGCCGTTGGTGCCGGTCACGCAGACCGTCGGGACCCGCGGCCGCAACGGCCGCAGCACCTCGCCGATCGGCGCCTGATGCACCCGCTCGGCAGCCGAGGCCACCGCCTGACGAGTGTCCTCGCCGGCCAGGAGCGCGGCGAGCAGCGGCCCCAGCTCCTCACCGAGCGCGACGGCCCGGCCCCGGTTGCGCACCGCCACCGCGACGAGGAGCTCCTCGGCGGTCGTGCCCGCACGCGCACGCACTCCCAGACGCGCGGATCCGGCACCCGCGGCCACCGAGCGCACCGCTCGTTCCACGACCCGCAGCACGAAGCGTTGCCGGGCCTCGGTGCCGGGTCGGCCGGGCTCCGAGCGTCGTACGCCCAGCCCGCGGGCGACCTCGACGAGCGCGTCGCGCTCGGCGGCGAGGTAACCCGGCACCGACAGCGTCAGGAGCACCGCGGGTCGGGTGAAGTAGAGATTGGGGCCCTCGAGCACCCGGACGTGGGTCACGGTCGCGCCGTCATGGGTGGACACCCGCGAAGCCTAGGTCGCTACTGCCCCATCGCGTGCACCCCGCCGTCCACGTGGACGATCTCGCCGGTCGTGGCGGGGAACCAGTCGGACATCAGCGCCACACAGGCTCGGGCAGCCGGTTCGGCGTCGCGCACGTCCCAGCCGAGCGGCGCACGCTCGCCCCAGGTGTTCTCGAACGTCTCGAAGCCGGGGATCGACTTCGCGGCCGTCGTGCGCACAGGCCCGGCGGCGACCAGGTTGCACCGCACCCCGCGCGGTCCGAGGTCGCGCGCCAGGTAGCGGTTGGTGGACTCGAACGCCGCCTTGGCCACGCCCATCCAGTCGTAGACCGGCCAGGCGAACTGGGCGTCGAAGGTCAGCCCGACCAGCGAGGACTTCTCGTGCATGAGCGGAAGCGCAGCGACTGCAAGGGCCTTGAGGGAGTACGCCGACGCCTGCAGCGCCGTGCTCGCGTCCTCCCAGGTGCCCTCGAGGAAGTTGAACGCACCGGGCGGCGCGAAGCCGATCGAGTGCAGCACCCCGTCGAGACCGTCGACGTGCTCGCGCAGGCGGTCGGCCAGCGAGTCGAGGTCGTCGGTGCTGGTGACGTCGAGCTCGACGACCTCGGGAGTCGTCGGCAACCGCCGGGAGATGGTGCGGGTGATCTTCATGGTGCGACCGAACGACGTCAGCACGACCTCGGCGCCCTCCTGCTGCGCCAACCGTGCGACGTGGAACGCGATGGAGGAATCCATCAACACCCCCGTGACCAGCAGTTTCTTACCCTCGAGCAGTCCCATGTCGTCCTCTCTCGCGCTTCATTGCCTAGTGGCCCATCCCCAGGCCGCCGTCCACCGGGACGACCGCTCCGCTGATGTACGCCGCGTCGTCGCCGGCGAGGAACTGCACCACTCGGGCGACCTCCTCGGGCTGCGCGAACCGGCCGGCGGGGATGGCCGCCAGGTATTCCGCCTGCTGCTTCTCCGGCAATGACCGGGTCATGTCGGTGTCGATGAAACCGGGGGCGACGACGTTGGCGGTGATCCCGCGCTTGCCGAGCTCACGGGTGATCGAGCGCGCCAGACCCACCAGTCCGGCCTTGGACGCCGCGTAGTTGGCCTGGCCGGGCGCGCCGTACAGCCCGACGACGCTGGAGATGAAGATGATCCGGCCGCGCTTGAGCTTCAGCATGCCCTTGCTGGCGCGTCGCGCACAGCGGAACGCACCGGCCAGGTTGGTGTCGAGCACGGAGGTGAAGTCGTCGTCGCTCATCCGCATCAGCAGCGTGTCGTGCGTGATGCCGGCGTTCGCCACGACCACCTCGATCGGGCCTCCCAGGAGCTCCTCGGCCTGCGTGAACGCCGCATCGACCTGCTCGGCAGAGGTGACGTCACACGGCACGGCGTGCACTCCGTCGGGTCCCTCGCCGGTGCGCGAGGTGATGACCACGTCGTCACCCGCCTGCGCGAACGCGGTGGCGATCGCGGCTCCGATGCCGCGATTGCCACCGGTGACCAGGACTCTGCGGGGCTCGCTCATATGTCTCCTCATCGACGTCGGCCCCGACGCTATCGGACTACCGCGCGGTAGCCGGAGCCGCTGCCCACAGGCGGCTCACTGCCGACGCCTACACTGGAAGCATGCCCCGTGGCAAGGAAGTCCCCACCGTTGCGTCGGCGACCAACCTGCCCCCTTCCGCCAAGGGCGACCAAAGCTCGCGGATGCGAAAGTACCTGTTCTCCATGGGCATTCGCACTCTGTGCTTCTTCCTGGCCGTGGTGCTTACAGGCCCCGCCCGCTGGGTCTGCGTGGGGTTGGCTGTGGTGCTGCCCTACGTCGCCGTCGTGATCGCCAACGCCACGAACCGCCGCCGGATCGACGTGCTCGGGTCGGTGCGCCCCGAGGAGCAGGTCCCGCGCCTCGAGGCGGGGCATCACACGCCGCTGTGAGCGTGCTCTTCCCTTCGGCTCCGCCGGGTGACGGTGCGGCGGAGACCGTGTGCAGCGCCAAGGGCTGCCGCACACCGGCGGCGTACGCGCTGCTCTGGAACAACCCCAAGCTGCACACTCCTGACCGCCGTAAGACCTGGCTGGCGTGCGAGGAGCACCGTGAGCAGCTGAGCTCCTTCCTCGGCATCCGCGGGTTCCTCAAGGACGTCTTGCCCGTCGAGGACCTCCCGCACCGCACCTGAGCCCGAGTGGCATATATATGTTTCGAGTGGCATACCGACGAGTGCGCCACTCGAAAGATATGTATGCCACTCGGCAGGGAAAGTCCCGGGGATTCAGCCGCCGATGGCGGACATCGGGCGCTGCGGCTGCAGGAAGTCGGGGCGGTCGATCCCGTGCCCGGCCGCCTTGGCCCACATCGTCGCGCGGATGACCTCGGTCAGCTGCTCGTCGGACGCGCCGGAGCGCAGCGGCGCGCGCAGATCGCCCTCGTCGCGGGCGAAGAGGCAGTTGCGCACCTGCCCGTCGGCGGTGAGCCGCACCCGGTCGCAGGCCGCGCAGAACGGCGCGCTGACGCTGGCGATCAGGCCCACTGTCTCCGGGCCGCCGTCGACCAGGAATTCTTCCGCCGGTGCACTCCCCCGCGCATCCGCCGGGAGCTCGGTGAGTCGGAACCGCTCCTCGATCGCGGTACGCAGCTGCGCGCCGGTCATCATCGTCGAACGGTCCCAGGAGTGCTGGGCATCCAGCGGCATCTGCTCGATGAACCGCAGCTGGTAGCCGCGGTCCAGGCACCACGCGAGCAGGTCCGCAGGGCTCTCGACGTCACTGTGCATCGCCACCGCGTTGACCTTCACCGGTGCGAGCCCGGCGTCCGAGGCCGCCTTTAGACCGCGTTCGACGTCATGGAACCTGTCCCGGCGGGTCAGCACCTGGAACCGCTCGGGTGAGACCGTGTCGAGCGAGACGTTGACCCGGTGCAGTCCGGCGTCCGCCAGCGGCTGAGCGAGCCGGTCGAGCCCGATGCCGTTGGTGGTCATCGCCATCCGCGGCGCGTTCGGCAGCTCTCCGACACGGCGTACGACGTCCACGAGGGAGCGGCGCAGCAACGGCTCGCCGCCGGTGAACCGGACCTGCCGCACCCCGAGGTCGACGAACAGCCCGATCACGCGGACCAGTTCGTCATCCGTCAGCATCTCGGGACGGGGCATCCAGTCCAGACCCTCGGCGGGCATGCAGTAGGTGCAGCGCAGGTTGCAGCGGTCGGTGACCGAGACCCGCAGATCCGCCGCGACCCGCCCGAAGCGGTCGCCCAGCACCGGAAGGTCGCGTGCTGGTGAGTGCGTCATAGCGTCCAGAGTACGGCGGGTACCGTTGCGTCAGTGATTCGCTTGCTGCTCACCAGGCGTTGGTTGACCTGGATCCTGGTGGCGGTGGTGTGGGGCATCGGCTGCTTCTTCCTCGGTCGCTGGCAATGGCACCGGTGGGAGTCCAAACACAACGCGCAGCAACAGGTTTCGCAGAACTACAACGCGCCGCCCCGTTCTATGCCCTCGGTCGTGCCGACGTCGGCGTCCCAGCTCCCGGCGAGCCGACAATGGACCCAGGTGCACCTCCGCGGGCACTACCTGCCGGCCGCGCGGATCCTGGTGCGCAACCGGCCCGACAACGGCAACTTCGGGTACGAGGTCCTCGTGCCCTTCGTGCAGGACGGCGGAGCAGGCACCGTGCTGGTCGACCGCGGCTGGGTCGACAACGGCGCGAACGCGTCCACCCCGGCGTACGTGCCGCCCGCACCCTCCGGCGCCAGCACCGTCGTCGGCTGGCTGAGGCCCACCGAGCACAGCCTCGGCCGCGCACCGGTGCCCGGCTCGGTCGCGTCGATCAACCCCGGCGACGTCACCGCGCAGACCCGGGTGGCGACGTACACCCACGTCTACGTGCGGATGCGCAGCGAACGTACGGCGGCCGGCGCCGTCCCCGCCCGGCCTGCTCCCCTGGACAAGCCGGACCCGGGCTCGTACGCCGGGATCAACCTCAGTTACGCGCTGCAGTGGTGGCTCGGGATGGTCGCGGGACTGGCGTTCGTGCTGTTCCGCGCCCGCCAGGAGCACCGGGACGCCGAGTTGGAGTCAGGTGCGACGCCGGCGAAACCGCCGCGCGTCAAGAAAGTCCGCATCTGGGACGAAGAGGACGCCTGACAGTGGCCGCCTCCCCGCGATTGTCCGCAGGAAAGTGACGCCCGCGCCACAGAACCGCTGACAATCGCGGCGGTCAGGCGGGAGTGGGCGTCTCGGAGAACTGGGTGCGGTAGAGCTCGGCGTACAGGCCGTCGGCTGCGAGTAGCTCCGCGTGTCGCCCGCGCTCCACGATCTGCCCGGCCTCGACGACGAGAATCTGGTCGGCGGCGCGCACGGTCGACAGGCGGTGCGCGATCACCAGCGAGGTGCGCCCCTGCAACGCGGTGTCGAGCGCGCGCTGCACGGCAGCCTCCGACTCGCTGTCCAGGTGTGCGGTGGCCTCGTCCAGCACGACGACCGACGGTGCCTTGAGCAGCAGGCGCGCGATGGCGAGCCGCTGCTTCTCCCCGCCGGACAGGCGGTGCCCTCGGTCGCCCACCAGGGTGTCCAGACCGTGCGGCAACCGGTCCACCAGCTCGGAGATGTTGGCGGCCTGCAACGCGGCGTGCAATTGGGCGTCGGTGGCGTCCGGGCGCGCATACCGCAGGTTGGCGCCGATGGTGTCGTGGAACATGTGCGCGTCCTGGGTGACCATCCCGACCCGGTCGCGCAGCGAGGTGTTGGCGACCTCGGTGAGGGCGACCCCGCCGATCCGTACGGCGCCGGACGTGGGGTCGTAGAGCCGGCCGACCAGGGCGCTGATCGTCGTCTTGCCCGCACCGGACGGACCGACGATCGCGACCATCTCCCCCGGGTGCGCGACAAACGAGATGCCCTGCAACACCTGCGAGCTGGCGCCGTCGTCGCCGGACTGCACGGTCTGCAGCGAGGCCAACGAGACCTGGTCCGCATCCGGATAGCTGAACTCGACGCCCTCGAACCGTACGTCGAGCGGCCCGTCGGGCAGCGCCACCGGGTGCTCCGCCTCGCGCACCATCGGCTGCAGGTCGAGGATCTCGAAGACCCGCTCGAACGACACGAGCGCCGACATCACGTCGACGCGCACGTTCGAGAGCTGGGTGAGCGGCAGGTAGAGGCGCCCGAGCAGTGCGGCCAGGGCCAGCAGCGTGCCGACCGTGAGGGTGCCGCGTGCGGCCATCACACCGCCGACGCCGTAGACCATCGCGGTCGCGAGTGATGCCAGCAGGGTCAGCCCGACGAGGAAGACGCTGCGCTGCAGGGCCAGGGCGATCCCGTAGTCGCGGACCTTGCCGGCGCGCTCGGCGTACTCGCGGTGCTCGGTCTCGGGCCGGCCGAACAGCTTGACCAGCAGCGCGCCGGCGACGTTGAAGCGCTCGGTCATCCGCGCGCCCAGATCGGCGTTCTCGATCATCTGGTTGCGGGTGAGCCCGGCGACGCGGCGTCCGATGATGCGGGTCGGGATGAGGAAGAGCGGCACCAGGACCAGCGCCGCGAGCGTGAGCTGCCAGGACAGCACGGCCATCGCGCTCACGATCACCACGAGACTGACGGCGTTCGAGACCACGTTGGACATCACCGAGGTGAACGCCGTCTGTGCGCCGATGACGTCGGAGTTGAGACGGGTGACCAGCGCGCCCGTCTGAGCCCGGGTGAAGAACGCGATCGGCTGCCGGAGCACGTGGGCGAAGACCTCTCGACGCAGGTCGTAGATCAGTCCCTCCCCGATCACCGCGGACAGCCAGCGTTCGCCGACGCCCAGTCCGGCGTCCAGGATCGAGACGACGGCGGCGCCGACCGCGAGCCAGACCACCAGCGAGGTGTCCCGGTGCAGGACTCCCTTGTCGACGATCTCGCGCAGGATCAGGGGGGTCGCGATCACCATCAGCGCGTCGATCACGACCATCACGAGGAAGGCGATGAGCGGACGCCGGAACGGACCTGCGTAGCCCAGCACCCGCTTGGTGGTGCCCGGCTTGAGGGGCGCGTTCTTCACGGAGGAGTCGCGGGTGAGCGAGCGCATCGTCATCCAACCGCCGGGCATCGACACGTCTGCGGCTCTCCTTCGCTGTGCACGTCTGAAAGGTCTGGATGGGTCAACACCCGGGGGCACGCAGGTATGCCGAGCGGGCCCGCCCCGGCCACCGCGTCGGTCTCCGCCGGTGTGGGCGGTTTGCGTTCATGGGCAGTGCTGCAGCCCTGGCCGCAGACGCAAACCGGCCACCTCGAGCGACCTGCGAGGCCCCGCCCGCCGGGCGGACACCGCAGGCGGACACATGACAGCCACCCCGGCGTACGGCGACGGGTCAGGCCAGCGTGACCAGGTCCAGGTAGTCCGGGTTCCAGTGGTCCTCGACCCCGTCCGGGAGCATCAGCACCCGCTCGGGCTCCAGGGCCGACACGGCGCCCTCGTCGTGGGTCACGAGCACGACAGCACCCTCGTACCCGCGCAGCGCGCCCAGGATCTCCTCGCGGGACGCCGGGTCGAGGTTGTTGGTGGGCTCATCGAGCAGCAGCACGTTGGCCGACGACACGACCAGAAGGGCCAGCGACAGGCGCGTCTTCTCCCCACCGGACAGCACCCGGGTGGGCTTCTGCACGTCCTCGCCGCTGAAGAGGAACGAGCCGAGCACCTTGCGGGTCTCGGTCTCCCCGAGGTCCGGCGCCGCGGACTTCATGTTGTCCAGCACCGACCGGTCCATGTCCAGGTTCTCGTGCTCCTGGGCGTAGTAGCCGAGCTTCAGCCCGTGCCCTGGCTGCACCTCACCCGTGTCCGGGTCGTCGACGCCCGCGAGGATCCGCAGCAGGGTCGTCTTGCCCGCGCCGTTCAGGCCGAGCACGACGACCCGCGAGCCGCGGTCGATCGCCAGATCGACGTCGGTGAAGATCTCCAGCGACCCGTAGGACCGCGAAAGCCCTTCTGCCATCAACGGGGTGCGCCCGCAGGGTGACGGCTTCGGGAAGCGCAGCTTGGCGACCCGGTCCTGCTGACGCTCGGTCTCCAGCCCCGCGAGCAGCCGTTCGGCGCGCTTGGCCATGTTCTGCGCGGCCGTCGCCTTGGTGGCCTTGGCGCGCATCTTGTCGGCCTGGGTGAAGAGGGCCGACGCCTTCTTCTCGGCGTTCTGGCGCTCACGCTTGCGGCGGCGCTCGTCGGTCTCGCGCTGCTGCAGGTAGGTCTTCCACCCCATGTTGTACTGATCGAGCTCGGCGCGGTTGGCGTCCAGGTGGAAGACCCGGGTCACCACGGTGTCGAGCATCTCCACGTCGTGGCTGATGATGATCAGGCCGCCCTTGTACGCGCGGAGGTAGTCGCGCAACCAGACGATCGAGTCGGCGTCCAGGTGGTTGGTCGGCTCGTCGAGCAGCAGCGTCTCGGCACCGGAGAACAGGATCCGGGACAGCTCCACCCGGCGCCGCTGACCACCGGACAGCGTCTGCAACGGCTGATCCAGGAGCCGCTCGTCCAGCGCCAACGCGGAGGCGATGGACGCGGCCTCGGACTCGGCTGCGTATCCGCCCTGCGCCTGGAACTCGTGGTCGAGACGGGTATAGCGGCGCATCGCCTTCTCGCGACGTTCCTCGTCGTCCTCGCCCATCTGCGCCTCGGCCTTGCGCAGGTCGCGCACGATGGTGTCCAACCCGCGCGCGGACAGGATGCGGTCGCGCGCCAGCACTGTGAGGTCACCGGTGCGGGGGTCCTGCGGCAGGTAGCCGACCTCGCCGGAACGGGTCACCTGGCCTGCCTCGGGGTTCGCCTGCCCGGCCAGCACCTTCGTGAGGGTCGTCTTGCCGGCGCCGTTACGGCCGACCAGACCGACGCGATCGCCCGGTGCGACCCGGAAACTGGTGTGCTCCAACAAGGTCCGGGCGCCGGCGCGTAGTTCGATGTCATGCGCGGTGAGCACGGTCGGACTCCTTCGGTGCGATGAGGGGGCGTCCGCCTGCTGGATACGCGGCAACGCGAACGCCCGACCCCGGGCCGTCGGGTCAGGCGTACACCCGATTTTACGCCCACCGCAGCGGCCACACGACCACATGACGGCGCACGTGACGAACATCGCTGGCTACGCTGACGCTGATCAGCCGGAGCACAGCCGGCACACCGACTGCCGGAGGTCGACCCGCCGTGACGTTCAACGACAACGCCGACATCGGCACCTCCGACGTCTCCAGCGGGGGTTCGGGGGGCGGCGGTGGCGGCTTCGCGCCGGGCGGGATGGTCGCGGGTGGTGGCATCGGAGGCCTGGTCCTCACCGTCATCATCATCCTGATCAGCAACTTCGCCGGCGGGAACGGCGGCGGCGCGACGTCGAACGCCGGCAATGCAGGTCAGGTCGCCGGCAACCAGTACGACAACGGTCAGGTCGGCGGGAGCGACTCGGTGCAGCAGCAGCTCGCGGCGTGCAGGACCGGCGCCGACGCCAACCGCAGCGACGTCTGCCTCATCAAAGCCACGGTGGCGACGGTCGAGAACTTCTGGACCACCTACCTACCCAAGGCCACCGGCAAGCAGTACACGGGGGCCGTCGCGGTGGTCTACAGCGGCAGCACCCAGTCCTCCTGCGGCACCGCCAGCAACCAGACCGGACCGTTCTACTGCCCGCTGAACAAGAAGGTCTACATCGACGCCGGCTTCTTCTCCGAGCTGAGCAGCAAGTACGGCGCGGACACCGGCCAACTGGCCAAGGAGTACGTCGTGGCGCACGAGTACGGCCACCACATCCAGGACCTGCTCGGCGCCCTCGGACGCGCGCAGCAGGATCCCCAGGGCGCCACCAGCGGCTCGGTCCGCACGGAGTTGCAGGCCGACTGCTACGCCGGCCTCTGGGCGCACTACGCGACGACCACCACGGACGCCAACGGGACGGCGTACCTGAAGGCCATCACCGCCTCCGACATCAGGTCGGCCCTCTCGGCAGCATCCGCCGTCGGCGACGACCGCATCCAGAAGCAATCGTCCGGCAGGGTCAACCAGGACACCTGGACGCACGGGTCGTCCGCCGAGCGGCAGCACTGGTTCCAGACCGGCTACCAGACCGGGCAGCTGAACGCCTGCGACACCTTCAACGCGACGTCCCTCGGCTGACCCTGTCGATCCGTATGACGAGACACCGGTCTCATCGACCGGACACCGGCCTACCGTCGGGTGGGTGAACGACGCTCCGGCGACTGCGCGCCCCTGGTTGATGCTGACCCTCGGCACACTGGCGCTCACCGTCGCCTGCAGCCTGCTCTACGGCATGCCGTTCCTCGTGCCGACCTTCCGCGCGCAGGGCGTCAGCCTGAGCGCCGCGGGAGCGCTCGCCGCCGCACCCTCCCTCGGCCTGGTGGCCACCTTGATCCTGTGGGGCGGCTTCGCCGACCGGTACGGCGAGCGGCTGGCGATGTGGCTGGGACTCGGCCTCACCGGTCTCGCCGGACTGGTCGCCGCCGCGAGCCACACGCTCCCTGCCCGGGCCGTGGCGCTGGCCCTCGTGGGAGCGGCGGGAGCGTCGGTCAACTCCGCGAGCGGGCGGCTCATCATGGGCTGGTTCCCGCAGGAACGACGCGGGGTGGCGATGGGCGTGCGGCAGATGGGGCAACCGCTCGGGGTCGCCGTGGCCGCACTGGTGCTGCCACCGCTCGCCCACCGGTACGGCGTGTCCGTGGCACTCCTCGCGCCGTCGGCGCTCTGCCTCCTGGTGACCGTCGCTCTGCTGTTGTTCGCCGTCGATCCCCCACGCCACGCGCCGGCGACGGCAGGGGTCAGGCCCGCGTCGCCGTACCGGGACTCGGCTGCGCTCTGGCGGGTGCACGGAGCCAGCGCCCTGTTGGTCGTCCCGCAGTTCGCGACCGCGACGTTCGCTGCCGAATACCTGGTGGCACAGCGTCATTGGGATCCCGCGGGTGCGGGTCGCATCCTCGCGGTCGTCGCCGTCCTGGGTGCCACCGGACGCCTGGTTGCCGGTCGCTGGTCCGATCGGGTCGGCAATCGCCTAGGGCCGATGCGTCAGATCGCAGTGGTCTCCATGTGCTGCATGCTGGCGGTAGCCGCCACCGCGTGGGCGGGCTCGGTGCTGGTGATCCTGGCGCTCGCGGCGGCGTCGATCGTGTCGGTCACCGACAACGGGCTGGGCTTCACGGCGACGGCGGAGTTCGCCGGGCCGTCCTGGGCGGGGCGGGCGCTCGGCACCCAGAACACCGCGCAGAACCTCGCGGCGTTCGGTACCGGCCCTCTGGTCGGCGCACTAGCCGCCGCGCACGGGTACGGGCTCGCGTTCGCGATCTGCGCGGTCTTCCCGCTGGTCGGTGCGGTGCTCACCCCGGTAGCAGCCGAACGGCGACGGCTCCGCCTGAGCGCTGCTCACGCCACCTGAGACGAGCGCTCAGGCGGCGAGTCGGGCGTAGACGACGGTGTTGTTGCGGAAGTGGCCGGTCGCGGAGTCGAAACTGCCCCCGCAGGTGATCAGGCGCAGTTCGGGGTCGGTGGTGTTGCCGTAGACGGCCTGGGTCGGG
>NZ_JAGEKR010000007.1 GCF_017565405.1 Allobranchiibius sp. CTAmp26 | reverse complement strand
GTGATGGGCCGCGGCCGGTCAGTCGATGGTGTCTCTACGTCTAAGAATGATGATTTGCCTCGGAGGGTGGTGGGGGCAGGCAATGTCCCGGGGGAGTGGGCGAGGGTCAATGTCACGTGGCCGCTAGCGGTGGTTGAGGTGACAGACACCATGGTGTCGATGCGTTTATGCGTGCTTGGCAGATTCTTTGGTGCTCGGCAGTTGGACGCCCGTTTTGACGAGCTAAGGCGGGTCTACCTGGTTCGGAGATTGCTGATGGGCGTCGGAGTCGCCTTCACCGCCGCAGACGGCAGTGACTTTTACTTCTGGAGTTTGGGCCGGTGGGAGTTGGTGCAGTTGCTGCGCCGCGCCGGCGTTCAGATCAGTGACGCGGTGGAGCCTGCAACGAAAGTGTGGCGCGGCGGGGCCTAGCGAGTTCCAAGACCCGGGGAACTACGTTGTTCGGCGCGGTGGGCTGACCTTTGCGCGGCGGACCGGTGCTTGTCCGATGTAGATACCGGGGGCCGACCAACCAAGACCGCACTGGCGGCCGCCAACAAACCGCGTTCTCCGAGAGATCGCAGGATCCAACCGAATTCCTGCGCGGGAATGACCTCGTCACTGGCCTCCAGGAGAAGCACCCCGCCGTCGACGACAGCGGGGTCGGTCGGGAAGCGGCCCGCGGTCAAGATCCACTGGAGAACTTCGATGCAACCGCCCCAACTGCGTCCGGTCACGGTGCGAGGGGGCCCCGACCATGTCCAGGGCTCCGTGGGTCGCGGTCGCCGAACTGGGTCAGTGCTGCGGGGTCGGCCCAGTCCTTGCCGATGTCTTCCGATTCGCCGGGAATACAGCGTGACCACCGCGCGAGCACTGGGCGCTCCACCATTGCCGCTCGCCACGGCTATCGTCTTGTTGGTTTGTAGCACCCTCACTTGACCCGGTTCCACCCAGTGCACTGCATGGGTCCTAAATGGGCCCGGCGCTTCGATCCGTCCCGAAGTCGATGCTGGCGAACGCCGCAGCTGTTAGGTCGTCCATTCGGCTCTGGGTCGTTCGAACGTATCGCTCGGCCGCCTGCGTAGAAGAGTCGCCGAGAAATAGTTTTACTTCCGCAACGGTCGCCCCGCGTTGTGCGAGGCGGGTCGCGCCGGTTGCTCGGAGGTCGTGGAAGTTAACCGAACGACCGACCGCGTCACGGACGGCGATCCATCCCCCAGCCGCCTTTCGAAAACGGGTCTCAGAGAGCCAGCCCCCCGAGGGTGCGGGGAACAATAACCCGTTCTGGCCGGTGATGAACGTGTGCAGGTGCTGGCTGAGGACGACGACCACTGGGTCAGGGATCCGTTGGTCGCGGATACCTGCGGCGCTCTTGGGAGGCTTCTCGTAGCGTCGCCCGCCGGCCCCAGTCCCGACAGCTCGATGTACGTGGACGACCGGAGCGGGGTTCTTGAGGTCCACGTCTGAGCGGCGTAGCGCGATGATCTCGCCGAACCGCAGCCCGCACCCCAGCGCAAGCGCCACCATGGCCCGCCACTCGGGCCGGATCGTGGCCATGATGTAGGTCAGGTCGTTGTCGTCGACGATCTCGGTCCGGGCCTTCGATCGGGAGCCGATCGAGCCGGCCCCGTCGATCTTGAACGGGTTCACTGCCCCGGCCAGCACTCCGTCGGCTGCGGTCGCGGTGCTCATGATGGCCGACCCGAGCGCGTAACACTCCCGGGTGGTCTTTGCTTTATCGTGCGGGAGCTCCTCCTCGTACCAGTGCAGAATGACACTGGGTGTCAGAACGTCAAGCGGAAGCGGACCCAGGGTCGGGAGCAAGTACTTGTTCAGCCAGATTCGATAGGCGCGTCGGGTCGAGTCTTCCAACGGTCCCGTCTTAGTCCGGCGCGTTCGTAGCCAAGTCGTGGCGAACTCCCCGAACGTGATGACGCGTTCTAGTTGGGCCAGTTCGCTCCGGGCGGCGGCGTGTTCGGCGAGTGTGGCCCAGGTCGCGCCTTCAACGTGCAGGCGTCGTTCTTCGTCTCGGAGCCAGTCGCCGGCTGCCTCCCTGCCGTAAGTGCCCGGCTCAAAGGTGTGGGGGCCGGTGATCATTTGTCCGCCCCGTCCTGACGGGTGGTCAAGCGGGACCGCGTAGCGGGCTTGCCAGCGTCCGGAGCGCATGCGCTTTATCTGCCCGAACCGACGTCGCGGACTGGTCCTGGGCATCCGACTTGCAGCGTTCATGCATCGGATCGTATGGCGTTTAGTGACCGTTTGTGGCCCATCCGAGACAGTTGGAGGTGCGGTGCATATGCCTATTTCTGCAGGTCAGAGGCATTTATGGCCACTCCTGGCCGCAAATGTCCAACAAGCCAACATGTTGGTTCGAGTCCAATCGGGGGAGCGACAAGGGCCTCTGATGTGCAGCGATGCACGTCAGAGGCCCTTTGGCATGCCTGGCGAGCTCGGTCGCGCCGCCCCGGATCAGCCGTGCGGCCAGCCGGTGTAGGCCTCGGCGAGGTACGCCGCGCCGTGCTCGGAGCCGGTGAGGGTCTCGAGCTCACCGAGCTGCCGGCGTACGTCGAACTCGCCGGCGTCGTCGGACGCATGGAGCATGGTGGTCATCCAGTACGAGAAGTGCTGGGCCTTCCACACCCGGTTCAAGGCGCGGGACGTGTAGTCGTCCAGGGCCTCACGTCGTCCCTCCACGATCACCTGCTGCAGCACCTCGGCGAGCACCCGGACGTCGGCGAGTGCCAGGTTGAGTCCCTTGGCTCCGGTCGGCGGCACCGTGTGGGCGGCGTCCCCGGCGAGCAGCAGGTTTCCGTATCGCATCGGTTCGCACACGAAGGAGCGGAAGGGCAGCACCGATTTCTCCAGGATGCGGCCCTCCTTCAGCTGGAAGCCGTCCTCGCCGGCGACCCGGGACTGCAGCTCCTCCCAGATACGGTCCGATGACCAGTCCTCGACCTGCTCGTCCGGCGGGCACTGGAAGTACATCCGCTGGATGGCGTCGGTGCGCTGGGAGATGAGGGCGAAGCCGCGCTCGGACCGGGTGTAGATCAGCTCGGGGGCCGACGGCGGCGCCTCGCACAGGATCCCGAACCAGGCGAACGGGTATTCGCGGTAGTACTGCCGGCGATCGGGGATCTCGTGCCGGGTCATGCTGCGGGAGCCGTCCGCGCCGACCAGGATGTCGCAGCGGATCTCCTGCTCGAGTCCGTCGGCGTCGGTGCACAGGATGCCGGGACGATCGCCGGTGGTGTCGACCACCCGGGTGTCGGTGACTCCGAACCGCACGTCGCCTCCGTCCCGGGCCCGTGCGTCCGCCAGATCCATGAAGACGTCGGTCTGCGGATAGAGCCAGACCGAAGATCCCACCAACTTCTCGAAGTCGATCCGGTGGCTGACGCCGTTGAAGCGCAACGCGATTCCCTCGTGCTGATACCCCTCGCGCAGGACCCGGTCGGACACGCCGGAGTCGACGAGCAGCCGCACGCTGTCCCGCTCGAGGATCCCGGCGCGGTGGGTCTGCTCGATCTCGGTGCGGGACCGGGAGTCCACCGCGACGCTGTCGACGCCGGCCCGGTGCAGGAGGTGGGCGAGCATGAGGCCGGCCGGCCCTGCCCCCACGATGCCGACCTGGGTGCGGGTCACCGGGCGCGTCATCGGGCCCCCGCGCTCACTGGTCGGTCTCCCGCAGCACCGTGGAGGCCAGCGCGAACCCGTGGTTGGCGGCGGGCACGCCGCAGTAGATCGCGGACTGAAGGATGACCTCGCCGATCTCCTCGACGCTCAGGCCGTTGGTACGCGCGGCTCGCACGTGCATCTCGAACTCGTCCCAGTGACCGCGCGCGATGAGCGCGGTGAGCGTGGCGATGCTGCGGGAGCGACGGTCCAGGCCCGGCCGGGTCCAGACGCTGCCCCACGCATAGCGGGTGATCAGCTCCTGGAAGTCCCGCGTGAAATCGTCCGTGCGGGCTTCGGCACGGTCGACGTGCGCGTCTCCGAGGACGCTGCGTCGCACCGCCATCCCGGCGTCGTAGGGGTCGTCGGTCATCGCTGTGCTCCTGTGGTGTCGGGGTCAGGCATGGTCGGGTCCGCCGCCCGGCAGCCGTGCCAGGACCGTGTCGACGAAGGTCTGGGACACGCCGAGGTACGCCGCGGGGTCGCCGTCGCCGTCGGTGCCCCGCTCGGCGAGCAGGTCGGCCGCCGCGCCAGTGGCCCGTGCCCGCATCCGGTCGACATCGACCTGCAGGCCCGCCGCGAGCTCCGCGGCTTGTGAGGCGGCGGTGACGGTGAGCTCGAGCAGTCGGCGCAGCGCCGACCACTCGCTGTGCCAGGCGCCGTCGGGGCGTTCGTCGACGGCGAGGGCAGCGGCCAGGTGCAGTTGGGCGCCGAGCTGGGGGGCCTGCATCGCGGCCGAACGGATCAGCACGCTGAGGATCGGGTTCTGCTTGTGCGGCATCGTCGAGGAGCCGCCGCGACCTGCCACGGCGGCCTCGCGCAGTTCGCCGATCTCGGGGCGGGACAAGGTGGCGACGTCGGCGCCGAGGTGCCCGAGCGCGTCGCACGTCGCGACGAGTGCGTCGCCGATGCGCGTGACCGCTCGGCGTTCGGTGTGCCACGGCAGCCCGGGCCAGGTGAGCCCCAGCTCGCCGGCGAGCGCCTCCGCCAGGGCAACAGGGTCGGCTGTCAGTTCGCCCGCGAGGGACAGAGTCCCCGCCGCGCCGCCGCACTGGACCGGCAGGGTGGCCAGGATCGCACTGATCTCGTCGGACGCCTCGAGCAGCGCGGCCAGCCATTGGGCGGCCTTGAGCCCGAACGTGATCGGCACGGCGTACTGGGTCAGGGTCCGTCCGGCCATCACGCTGCCGCGGTGCGCGTCGGCCAGCCGGGCGAGGGCCGCGCACGCCGCCCCCAGGTCGGCGCGCACCCGGGTGAGCGCGTCCGCACTCAGCAGGATCAGGGCGGTGTCGAGCACGTCCTGGCTGGTCAGTCCTCGGTGGATGACGGCGGCATCGGCCGGCGCCAGCTGCTCCCGCAGTGCCGTGAGCAGCGGCACGACCGGGTTGCCCGCTGCCTCCGTCGCGGCGCCGATCGCGGCGAGGTCGGGTGTCCAGTCGGCGCAGGAGGCGAGGATCCGGTCGGCCCGGTCCGCGTCGACGGCCCCGACGTGCGCCAGCGCCCGCACCCAGGCGAGCTCCACCCGGACCATCGCGTCGGCGACCGCGCGATCGTCGACGGTGCCGGCCGCCCGGAACGACCCCGGCGTGAGCAGCCCTTGCTCGCTCATGCCTCACCCGGGAACGTCAGGAACGGCGTCTCCAGCTCTCCCTGCAGGTGGATGTCGAAGAGCAGGCCCCCGTCGTCGTCGCGGACGGCGATCAGGCGCTCGCGAATGCGCGGCTCCAGTGATGCCAGAAAGGGACTGGACGACGCGCTCGCTTCCGGGAGGTACGCCCGGGTGAACAGCCGGTGCAGCAGCCCCCGCGCGAAGACGACGACGGCGACGAACGGCGCGGAGTCGCCGCCCGGCGCGATCGTCGTGAACGAGTACCGCCCGGCGGAGTCGGTCTGGCAGCGTCCCCAGCCGGTGAACGCCGTGCCGTCGCGCCGGATCGACCCCTCCACCGTCGGCACCGCACCGGCGCCGTCGGCCTGGCGGATCTCCAGGAGGGCGTCGGGCACCGGTGAGCCGGCGCCGTCGTAGACAGTGCCGTGCAGCCGGACTGCGCCGGTCGTCGTGGGTCGGACGAGCTCGTAGTCGCGGTCGTACGGCAGGGCGTAGGCGAAGAACGGGCCGATCGTCTGGCCCGGTGTCGGGTCGAGCTCAGGCATCGTGCTCCTCCGGGTGCTCCATCGGTGTCGAATGGCCGCCGGTCAGCACGATGTCCCACCGGTAGCCCAGTTGCCACTCGTGCTCGGACAAGTCGTGGTCGTAGGTCGCGAGGAGGCGGTCGCGCGCGGCCGGGTCGGTGATCGACTGGTAGATCGGATCCAGGTCGAAGAGCGGGTCGCCCGGGAAGTACATCTGGGTGATCAGCCGCTGGGTGAAGTCGGTGCCGAACAGCGAGAAGTGGATGTGGGCCGGGCGCCAGGCGTTGTGGTGGTTGCGCCACGGGTAGGGCCCGGGCTTGATCGTGACGAACCGGTAGACGCCGTCCGCGTCGGTCAGGCAGCGCCCGGTGCCGGTGAAGTGCGGGTCGAGCGGCGCGTGGTGCTGGTCGCGCTGGTGCACGTAGCGCCCGGCCGCATTGGCCTGCCAGATCTCCACGAGCTGGTGGCGCACCGGGCGGCCCTCGCCGTCGAGGACGCGGCCGGTGACCAGCATCCGCTCACCGATGGGTTCGCCGCGGTCCTGGATCGTCAGGTCCGCCTCCAGCGGGTCGACGTCGGAGTGGCCGAAGACCGGAGCGACCAACTCGGCGCCCTCCGGGTCGGCGGGATGCAGCGCCTTGGTCGGGTGCCGCAGCACGGAGCTGCGGTACGGCGGATAGTCGATCAGCGGCTGCGCGTCACCGTCGGTCCACGCGGCTCGGAGCTGCTCGATCTCGGCGGAGATGGTCCGCTGACTCGCCGGTGCGTTCGCCGGGGATGCGGGTGAAGTGCTCACCCTCAGGACGGTAGGGGAGTGGCGCGCGTCACGTCGAGGCTAGGCTTCCACTGAGTGAAAGGAAAAGTCGATGGCCGGCAACACCTCGACGCCGGGTGCGTCCGTCGTCTCCCGGGCGCTCGCTGTCCTGTCCGCGTTCGACGAGGACCACCGCAGCCTCTCGTTGACCCGGCTGGCACGCCGTGCCCGGCTGCCGGTGCCGACGACGTACCGGATCGCCTCCGAGCTGGTCGACGGCGGTGCGCTGACGCGTCGTACGTCGGGGGAGTACGTGATCGGCCGGCGGCTGTGGGACATCGGACTGCTCGCGCCGGTGCAGACCGGGCTGCGGCAGACCGCCTCGCCCTTCCTCACCGACCTGCACGCGGCCACCCGCGCCACCGTGCATCTGGCGATCAGGGACCGGGCCCAGGTGTTGTATCTGGAACGGATCTCCGGCAACGCCTCGGTGCCGGTCGTGAGCACCGTCGGCTCCCGCCTGCCGTTGCACTCCACGGGAGTGGGCAAGGTGTTGTTCGCGTACGCGCCCACCAATATCCAGGAGGAGGCGCTGGCGTCGCTGGCCAGGGTGACGCCGTACACCGTCACGTCGGCGGCGCAGATGCGCCGGCAGCTGGACCGCGTACGCCGCGACGGGTACGCCACGACCTCCGAGGAGATGACGCTCGGCGCCTGCTCGGCCGCGGTGCCGATCCGCGCCGCCGACGGGGAGACGGTCGTCGCCGCGCTCGGTGTGGTGGTCGCCGATCTGCGTCGGGACCGGGCACGCCTGGTGACAGCCCTGCAGGTCGCCGCGCAGGGGATCGGGCGCTCGCTGCGGGCGCCGCATCGGCGCTCGCGCGTCGACTGAGTTCAGGCCTCCGCTCAGTCCCGAGGACGGGCGACCGACCGGCGCGCCCGGGGGGAGCCCAGCGCTCGGGAGATGCTGCGACTGGCTGCCCGCAGCGCCGGCAGGAGTCCTCGCGGATCGGTGTCGACCTGCACGACCACGGAGATCGCGGCGACGACCTCGTCGTCGGCTCCACGGATCGGGCACGCGACCGACAGCGCATCCAGCGTCACCTGCCCGCGGCTCACCGCATGGTCGCCACGTCGCACGCCCGCGAGCGTGGTGCGCAAGATCGCCGGATCGCTGATGGTCCGCGTCGTCCAGGTCGTGAGCGGTCCGCTCAGCACCTGCTCCTGCACGTCCCGCGGAGCGAACGCGAGAAGGACCAGGCCCACTCCGGTGGCGTGCAGCGCGAACCGGCCGCCCACCCTGGTCAGGACCGGCACCGCGTCGCGACCGGCGATGCGTTCGATGTAGACCACCTCCAGGCCCTCGCGGACGGCGAGTTGCACGTTCTCGTGGGTGGCCTCGTACAGATCCTCGAGATAGGGCAGCGCGACCTCGCGCAGCGCGGGTCCCCGCGGCGCCAGCGCGGCTGCCTCGAAGAGCCGCAGGCCCACGCCGTACCTTCCGTCGGGAGCTCGCTCCAGTGCTCCCCACGCCGTGAGATCGGCGACGATGCGATGTGTCGTGGTGAGCGACAGGCGCGCGCGACGGCTGATGTCGGACAGCGCCAGGTGGGGGTCGTCCGCGGTGAACGCCGCGAGCACGTCCATGGTCCGGGTGCTGAGGGACCGCTGCGGTTCCATCGGTCTCCTCACTCGGTCTTCCGGCTGGCGGAAACGCTACAGCGCCCGCGGTGTGACCCAGGTCATGGTGAGGGCAGTCCCTGTTCTCGAGCTCCGGAGGTTCCCATGCCCAGTTGGCCCCGCAACCAGTGGTACGTCGCGGCGTACTCCGCCGAGGTGACCGGCGAGCTGATGGCCCGCACCATCTGTGCCGAGCCGATGGTCTTCTACCGGACCTCCGACGGGGAGGCGGTCGCGCTGGCCGACCGCTGCGTGCACCGCCGGTTCCCGCTGTCCAAGAGCCATCTCGTCGACGACAACGTCATCTGCGGCTACCACGGTTTCACCTACGACCGCACCGGCACCTGCCTCGCAGCGCCCGGCCAGAAGCGCATCCCACGCACCGCGCGGGTCCCCGCCTTCCACCTGGTCGAGCAGGACTCGCTGGTGTGGGTCTGGATCGGCGAGCAGGAACGGGCCGACGAATCGACGATTCCGCGTGCGCCGTGGCTGGACTCGCCCGAGTACACGACGGTGCGCGGGCTGGAGCCGCTGAAGGCGCGCTACGGACTCCTCGTGGACAACCTGATGGACCTCTCGCACGAGACCTACCTGCACGGCGGCTACATCGGCACCCCGGAGGTGGCCGAGACGCCGATCACGACGGAGGTGGACGACGAGGCGCAGGTGATCTACGTCAGCCGCCACATGGACGACGCGGCGTGCCCGCCGTTCTACGCCACCTCGACCGGCATCGAGGGGCGGATCACCCGGTGGCAGGACATCGAGTACCACCCGCCGTGTCTCTACCTGCTGCACAGCCGGGTCGCTCCGGTGGGGACGCCGGATCCGACGGAGGACGGACGGGACGAGCCGGCGTTCCACGTCGAGGTGGTCTACGCGATCACTCCGGAGACCGAGCACTCGACCCACGATTTCTGGATGGTGGCGCGCGACTTCGCGCTCGAGGATCAGGGCGTCTCGGACTTCCTGGCCGAGAGCAACCGCACGGTGGTGCTGCAGGACGTCGAGGCGCTGGACGTGCTCGAGGTCGTCGTCGAGGGCGAGAAGGACCACTATCAGGAGCTGTCGATCAACATCGACACAGGCGGCCTCGCCGCGCGACGCATCATCGCCAGGCAGCTCACGCAGGGCGAGGCTGTGACGGCATGACAGCCGACGTCGATCTGACACCGGCGCGCATGCTGCGCGGCGAGCACGTCTTCCGGGTGGTGTCCAAACTCAATACCGACATCCTCGTCGGCTACTGCTGGTGCGGCGAGTCGCACGAGTCGGAGGACCCGATCACGTTGTGGACCTGGCTGCTGGAGCATCCCGACGGGCATTCGTCCGGCTCGGGTGGGGGGCCCCCGACGGCCGGCCGGCCGCAGGTCCTGGAGCCGGCATGAGGAACGCGGACGGGCAGGAGGAGGCCCTTGACCTGGTGGTGGAACGCGTCGCGACGCCGGCCACCGGAGTGCTCGAAGTCATCCTGCGCCGGGCGGACGGCACGGACCTGCCGCCCTGGAGCGCCGGCGCCCACATCGACGTCGTGACGCCCGACCACGTGCGCCAGTACTCGCTGTGCGGCGACCCGGCCGACCGCACCTCGTGGACGATCGCCGTCCTGCGGGAGCCGGACGGCCGCGGCGGCTCGGCGTACCTGCACGACAGCGTCACCGCCGGCACGGACGTGCAGGTGCGAGGCCCGCGCAACCACTTCGAGTTGGCACCCGCGGCGCGCTACGTGTTCATCGCCGGCGGGATCGGCATCACCCCCCTCATCCCGATGGTGGCCGCTGCGGAGGCCGCCGGCGCGGACTGGACCCTGACCTACGGCGGACGCACGCGCGAGTCGATGGCGTACGCCGGCACACTCGTCGAGCGGTACGGCGAGCGGGTGCGCCTCGCGCCGCAGGACGAGGTCGGGCTGATCGACCTGGATGCCCTGTTGGGAGACACGGAGATCGAGGGCGCGCTCGTCTACTGCTGCGGTCCGGAGCCCCTCCTGGCCGCCGTCGAGCAGCGCTGCACCGACCGCCTTGGGACGCTGCGGACGGAGCGCTTCGCTCCGAAGGCGCTCGAACTTCAGGGCGATGCCAGCGAATTCGAGGTCGAGCTGTCCGAGTCGGGCAAGGTGTTGACCGTCCCGGCCGACAAGTCGATCCTGCAGGTGCTGGAGGAGGCCGACGTGCCGATCCTGTCGTCGTGCACCGAGGGCACCTGCGGCACCTGTGAGACCGGGGTGCTCGAGGGCGTCGTCGACCATCGTGACTCCCTGCTCACTCCGCAGGAGCAGGACGCCCACGACGTGATGTTCGTGTGCGTGTCGCGCGCGAAGTGCCCTCGGCTGGTCCTCGAACTCTGAGACTCGCTCAGTCGACGACGAGCTCGGGCTCCGGCGCGCTGACGAACGCGTGCTCGTGCTGGCGCCCGCCGATCATCACCGCCGCGATCGCCGCAGCGACCAGTGCCGCGATGCCGCAGACCAGGTAGCCGATCGAATAGGCGTGTGACAGCGCGTGGAAGGCAGTGTCCTTCAGTGGGTTCGGCGGATTCGGGATCGCGTTGGCGCCGAGCGGGCCGGAATTGACGGCACCCTTGACCGGCGGCGGCACCGGCGATGCGTTGAACTGTTCGACCGCCTTGCCCAGGGTCGGCGAGGACGCGACCTTGGCCTGGATCGCGTTGGCAGCGTTCGTCAGCGCGATGGCTCCGATGATTGCCGGGCCGAGAGTCAGGCCGAAGTCGCGCAGCATGCTCGTGGCGCCACTGGCCATCCCAGCCTTCTGGGTCGGCACGCTGTTGACGGCTACCACGGTGATGGCCGTGACCGCCGTCTTGAAGCCCGCACCGACGACCAGCAGCGGCACGGCGACCGCGGCGATGGACAGGTTGGTGGCCGGGATCGCCGCGAGCACCAGGTCGCCGATCCCGATGAGCCCCATGCCGCCGGCGAGCACCCAGCCGGGGTTGAACCGCTGCAGCATCCTGCTGCTGACCGGGAAGAGGATCACGCCCATGATGTTGAGCAGCACGAAGCCGATCGAGGTCTTGAGCGGCGTGTACTCCTGGATCGCCGACAGCCGGATGCTGGTGTCGTACGCCGTGCCGAGGTAGGCGAACATGCCGAGCACCGTCACGACCGCGGAGATGGTGAACATCCGGTTGCTGAAGAGATCGAGTTGCAGCAGCGGCTTGTCGACCCGTCGTTCCACGAGGACGAAGAGCACGAGGAACACCACGGCCACGACGAACCCGCCGATGACGGTGAGGCTTCCCCAGCCGTCCTCGGCCCCCTGGATCACGGCGTACAGCAGCGCGAAGAGCGCCACGGCGATGGTGATCTGGCCGGGCCAGTCCAGCGAGCGGCCCTCCGGCGCCAAGGAGTTCTGGGCGACCGCCACCGTGATCGCGACGCTCAGCGCGGCGAGGATCGCCATCGCGAGGAAGGCGTAGCGCCAGCTGGCCTCCGGGCTGCCGGAGTGGTGGATCCGGGCCAGGACGCCGCCGATCACGGGGGACATGAACCCACCCGCGGTGAGTGCGGCTGCCCAGATCGAGATGGAGTGGGCGCGGTCGCGCACGGTGTGGGTGCCCGCCGCGATCATCGCCACCGACGTGGGGAAGATCGCCGCGGCGCCGAGCCCGGCGATGACCTGACCGGTCAGCAGGATGCCGACGCCTCCGGACGGGGTGACGAAGGCGATGAGCCCGCCCACGACCACCAGGGCCGCACCCGTGGCGAGCAGCCGCTTGCGGCCGAACAGGTCGCCGACCACCCCGAAGGTCAGCTCGAACAGCGTCACCGGGACGAGGAACGCGTCGGACACCCAGGTCAGCTGGGTGGACGTCGTGCCGAGGTCCTTGTTGATGTAGCCGTTGATGACCGCGGGGATGCTCAGCCCGATCTGGGCGACGAAACAGGCGAAGACCGAGGCGAGCAGCGTGCCGCTCGTCAACGTCGGAAGGCCGCCACGGGGCTCCGATGCTGCGGATGTAGTCATCGGGCGAGCAAAGCACAAGGACACCCGATATGTACAGGTTTCCTGATCAATTTGTCGGAGCCCGACGCCGTACGCTGGACGCTCAGTCGACGGGCGTGTCCTCGTGCAGAGCCTGTCGGCACAGCTCGAGCGTGTGGCGCAGCGCCGTCGCCTCGGCGGCGCTTGCCTGCCCGAGCATGCGCTCCTCGAGCGCGGTGACCTGTGGCCGCATCCGATCCAGGACGAGCCGGCCGCGGCGGGTGAGGGCCATCACCAGGCGCCGCCGGTCGCGGGGGTCGCGGTGCCGTTCGATCAGTTCCCGGTCGAGCAGGGTGCTCACCATGTCGGCCGTGCTCTGGGCGGTCACGAACGAGAGCCGGGCCAGGTGTGCCGCGGTGAGGTCGGGGTGACGTTCGAGCACGGTGAGCGCCGTGTACTGCAGCGCCGTGAGCCCCTCGGGTCGGGCGAGGTCGTCCAGTGCGGAACGGACCGACAGCTCGACCTGCTTCATCAGATAGAGCAGGGTCGGCGGCGCCGTCCGCGGGGCGCTGTCGCCTCGCGCCCCCTCGTTCTCCATGAGCGCCATGTTAGGGAGCGTCAGCGCAGCCCCAGGACGTGGGCGGCGTTGTCCTTGAGGATGCCGGAGTGGTGGGCCGGATCGATGCCTAGGTCCTCGAAGTCGGTGAGCCACCGCTCCGGCGCGATCAGGGGGTAGTCGCTGCCGAAGAGCACCTTGCGGCGCAGCAGTCCGCCGGCGGCCCGCACCAGCTCGGGTGGGAAGTACTTCGGCCGCCATCCGGACAGGTCGATGTAGACGTTGGCCTTGTGGGTCGCCATCGAGATCGCCTCGGCCTGCCAGGGCACGGACGGGTGCGCCAGGATCACCGTCAGCCCGGGGAAGTCGGCCGCCACGTCGTCGAGCAGCAGCGGGTTAGAGTAGCGCAGCTTGATCCCGCGCCCGCCCGGGAGTCCGGCACCGATCCCGTTCTGCCCGGTGTGGAAGAGCGCCGGCACGCCGAGCTGCTCCAGCGCTCCCCAGAGTGGCTGGAACACCGGGTCGTCGGGGGAGAAGGCCTGCAGGCTCGGGTGGAACTTGAACCCGCGAACGCCGTACTCGCGCACGAGGTGGCGCGCCCGTTCGACTGCCGCCGCTCCCTGGTGCGGGTCCACCGAGCCGAACGGCACGAGCACGTCGGCGTGCTCGGCCGCGGCCTCGGCGATCTCCTCGCTCGAGATCGCGGGGTGGCCGGTAGCCGTGGTCGCGTCGACGGTGAAGACGACGGCCGCCATCCCGGCGTCTCGGTAGCGGCGTGCCAGGTCCTGCACCGAGGGGGTGCGGCTCTCGCCGGCCTTGAAGTACGCCGCGGACGCGTCGAGCAGCTCGTCGTCCAGGGCGAAGTGGCCGTGACCGTCGGACTCGACGTGCACGTGGACGTCGAGCGCGGTGATCGCGTCCAGGTCGATGGCGGGCTCGTAGCGGGTCATCGGGTGGTCTCTCTCAGTCGGGATTTGATCAGTTTGCCGGAGGCGTTGTGCGGCAGTTCGTCCAGGAAGACGACCGTTGCGGGCCGCTTGTACCGGGCGAGCCGCCCGTCCAGATGGGCGAGGACGTCGGCTTGCGACAGCTGCGCGCCCGGGCGGGTCACCACGAACGCGCGCCCGACCTCGCCCCACCTCTCGTCGGGCACCCCGACGACCGCGCACTCGGCGACCTGCGGGTGCTCGTGCAGCGCCTGCTCGACCTCGGCCGGGTAGACGTTCTCGCCGCCGGAGATGTACATGTCCTTGATCCGGTCGACGATGCGCAGGTAACCCTCCTGGTCCGCCGTGGCGACGTCGCCCGTGTGCAGCCACTCGTCGGTGAACGCCGCCTGCGTGGCCTGCGGATCCTGCCAGTAGCCGGGGCTCACGTTCGGTCCGCTCACGAGCACCTCGCCGGGTTCACCCGCGGGCACGTCGTCGTCACCGACGACCACCCGCACGTCGGCGAAGAAGCATGCGGTGCCCGCGGTCCCGAGTTTGCGGACGCCGTCCGCGGCCCGGAGCATCGTGGCACCCGGGGAGGCCTCGGTCAGGCCGTAGCCCTGCACGATCATCAGTCCTCGGTCCAGCCAGGTGTGCAGCAACGACTCCGGGATCGGGGCCCCGCCGCTGAGCGCCAGGTGCAGGCTGGCCAGGTCCGCCTCACGGAAACGCGGCGCCGACGCCAGCGCGAGGTACATGGAGGTCACCCCGAACAGCAGTGTCACGCGCTCGCGTTCGATCGTGTCGATCGCCGCGACGGGGTCGAAACGGGCCTCGAGCAACGCCGTCCCACCCTTGAGGATCGTCGGGAAGAGGACCTGGTTGAGCGCTGCCGTGTGGAAGAGCGGCGCGGTCACGAGGGCCACCTCGTCACTGCCGAGGTCGATGTCGACCAGCAGGTTGTAGACGTTCCACACGACGTTCCCGTGGGTCAGCATCACACCTTTCGGGCGACCGCTGGTGCCGGAGGTGTACTGGATCATGAAGAGGTCGTCGAGGGCGATGACCTCGTCGATCTCACCGGCGTCCGGGCCGCGCAGCGCGTCGAGGCCGCCGCCGCCGTTGCGCGCGAACGGCACGACGTCCAGGGCGAGTTCGCCGATCTCCGGTGCGGCGACCCCAGCGGCGAGCGCGTCCTCGACCAGCAGCAGTCGGGCTCCGCTGTGGCTCAGCACGTAGGCCAGCTCCGGGGTCGCCAGCCGGGTGTTCACCGGCACGAAGACACCGCCCAGCTTCGCGGTGGCGAACATCGCGAGGACCATCTCGACGCTGTTGAGGCCGAGGAACGCCACCCGGTCACCGCGGGTGATCCCGCGGTCCGACAGGCCGTGCGCAAGGCGGGTGCTCGCCCGGTGCAACTCGGCGTACGTCGCGGCGCGGCCGTCCTGGACGAGCGCGGGTCGGTCGGGGGTCATCCGGGCGCGCCGCCCGGTCCACGAGCCCAGGCCCTGGTCCTTCACGGCGTGTCCTCCCCGACGGCGGTCAGGCCCAGGCGCTCCTTGGTGGCGAGCAGCTCCCGCAGGCCCCGGTCGCGCCGGGCGCGTACCTCCCGCTCGTGTCCGCCGAGTTCCTCGGTCACGCCGGCGACCAGCTGCGCGGTCAGCTCCGGTGTGAGTTCGGGGTCCCCGAGGTCGGCCCACCAGTCGACCATCGGCGGTCCGAGATGTGCCAGCACGTGCGCCAGCCCTTCCGGACCGCCCGAGAGATGCTGGGTGGCGATCGGGCCGAGCAGCGCCCACCGCAGGCCCGGGCCCGACGCGACCGCACGGTCCAGGTCGGCCACGGAGATCGCGCCGCGGCGTACGAGGTCGTAGGCCTCCCGCCAGAGCGCCGCCTGCAGCCGGTTCACCACGTGGCCGGGCAGCTCGGCGCGCACGTGCACGGGGCTGCGCCCGAGCGCACGCATCGCGGTCATCGTGGCGTCCACCGTCTCGGGTGAGGTGAGCCGGCCGCCCACCACCTCCACCAGCGGCACCAGGTGGGGCGGGTTGAACGGGTGCGCGACCACCACCCGCTCGGGGTGCCGGCAGGCGTCCTGGAATGCGGACGGGCCGATGCCCGAGGAGCTGCTCGCGAGGACGACGTCCGACGCGGTGGCTTCGTCGAGCGCTGCGAACAGCTCGCGCTTCATCTCCACCCGCTCCGGGCCGCACTCGATGACGAACGCCGCGACCGCGGCCGCGGCGGCCGGGTCGGTGGCGAAGTGCAGGCGGTCGAGCGCCTCGGGCGCGCCGTCCAGTTCGGTGAGGTGGTCCGCGACCGCCGCGCACAACGCATCCTCCGCGCCGGGTGCGGGGTCGGCGGCGTGCACGACGAGGCCGCGTGACAGCGCGAGCGCGGCCCAGCTGCCGCCGATCGCGCCCGCTCCGATGACGGCGACGGGGGACAGGTCGCTCCTCATCGGGCCCCCTCCGGTGCCAGGGCGATGAACGGATCCAGCGATGCCGGGTCGGCGAGCGCGTCCCGGCTCACCACCTGCGACGGCTCCACCCCTTGCAGGATCCGCTTGACCGGCAGCTCGAGCTTCTTGCCGGTGAGGTTGCGCGGGATCGCGGGGACGCCGACGACGCGATCGGGCACATGCCGGGGCGACAGCGACGTCCGCAGTGCGGTGCGCAGGATCGCGATCAGGGCGTCGTCCACTTCGATGCCCGCGGACGGGGTGACGAACAGGATCAGCTCGCCGTTGCCGCCCTGGGGATCCTCGAGGTGCACGACGAGGCTGTCGGCGACGCCCGGCAGCTCCTCGACCACGCGGTAGAACTCGGCGGTGCCCAGACGCACCCCGCCGCGGTTGAGCGTGGCGTCGCTGCGACCGGTGACGACGCAGCTGCCGTCGGGCTCGAAGACGATCCAGTCGCCGTGCTGCCACACGCCGGGGAATCGGTCGAAATACGTTGCCCGGAGCCGCGATCCGTCCACGTCGCCCCACAGGCCCACCGGCATCGACGGCATCGGCGAGGTCACCACGAGCTCACCCGGCTCGCCGGTCACCTCGGTGCCCGCGTCGTCGTACGCATGGACGTCGACCGCGAGCGCCCGCCCGGAGATCATCCCCGCGCGCACCGGCAGCAGCGGGTTGTTCTGCACCAGCCCGCTGCACACGTCGGTGCCTCCGCTGCCGACGTTGAGCTGCACCCGCGGACCGAGCTGGTCGCCGATCCAGGCGTAGCCCTCCGGCGGGAGCGGCGACCCCGCGGAGCCGACCACCCGGATCCGCAGGTCGAGCCCGCGCAGGTCGACCCCGGCGGACCGGCACGCCATGATGAAACCGGGGCTCGCTCCCATGAGCGTGGCCCCGGCCTCCTGCGCCAGTTGCCACTGCCACCTCAGGTCGGGGTGCGCCGGGTCGCCGTCGATCGTGACGATGCCGGCGCCGACGAGCAGGCCGGACACCAGCGCGTTCCACATCATCCAGGCGGTCGTCGAGTACCACTGGATGACATCGCCGCGACGCAGGTCCCAGGACAGCGCGTGGTTCTTGAGGTGCTCCAGGACGATTCCCCCGTGGCCGTGCACGATCGCCTTGGGCCGGCCCGTCGTGCCGGAGGAGAACAGCACCACCAACGGGTGATCGAACGGCACCGGCACCACCTGAGTGAGCGGCTCGGCGGCGGCGAGGGACGCCGGCCAGGAGGTCGCGCCGTCGACCCGCCAGGCGCCGTACTCGATGTCGACGACGTGCCGCACCGTCGGCAGGTCCGCGGTGATCGCGTCCAGCTCGTCGCGGCGGTCGACGTCCTTGGTGCCGTAGCGGTATCCGCCCGCGGCGAAGAGGACGACCGGCTCGATCTGCCCGAACCGGTCGACCACGCTGCGCGGGCCGAACTCGATCGCGCAGCTGGACCACACGGCGCCCAGGGCGGCGGTCGCGAGGAAGGCGACCACGGCCTCCGGGCAGTTGGGCAGATAACCGGCGACCCGATCGCCGGGGCCCACGCCCAGGTCGGTGAGGACCCGTGCGGCGCGAGCGACCTGGTCGCGCAACTCGCCCCACGTCAGGTCGTGGTCCGCGCGCGTCTGGGACCGGCCGCGGATCGCCACCGCGGAGTCCTTCGCTCCGGCGCCGCGCAGCGCGTGCTCGGTGTAGTTGAGCAGCGACCCGGTGAACCATCGCGCACCGGGCATCACACGATCGGCGAGGACCGACGTGCGCGCGCCGTGGTCGTGGACCTCGAAGAACTCCCAGACCGCGGACCAGAAGTCCTCGAGATCCGCCACGGACCACCGCCACAGGGCATCGTGGTCCCGCAGGTCGACGTCGCGGTGCGTGCCCAGCCACGCGAGGAAGCGGCCGACCTCGCTGGTCTGCAGGATGTCGGCCGGCGGCTGCCACAGCACGTCGCCGGTGCGCACGCTCATCGGTCGGTCACCTTCGCGGCGCGGCCCTGCAGGAAGTCCTGCATCCGGCCCTTCGCATCGTCGGTGCCCTGCGCGATCGCGGCCATCATGGCTTCCATGAGATAGCCCTCGTGGCGGCCCGATTCGGCGATACGGGGGAGTGCCTGGATGACGGCGTAGTTGCTCTGCGGTGCGTTGTCGGCGATCCGGGCGGCGAGGCGCAGCGCCTCGTCGAGACCGGCGCCGTCCTCGACGACGTATTGGGACAGGCCGACCGCCGCACCCTCCTGCGCGTCGTACCGGCGACCGGTGAGCATCAGGTCGGCCATCCGCGCCACGCCGATGAGCCGCGGCAGGCGGACGGAGGCACCGCCACCGACGAAGAGGCCGCGCATGCCCTCGGGCAGCGCGTAGAAGGTGGAGCGTTCGGCGACGCGCAGATGGGTCGCAGCGGCGAGTTCGAGGCCGCCGCCGACGACGGCGCCCTTGAGCGCGCACACGACCGGCACCGGACCGAACTCGATCAACTCGAACGCGCGGTGCCACATCCGCGAGTGCCGCACGCCGGCGATCGTGTCGCGTTCGGCCATCTCCGACAGGTCGAGTCCCGCGCTGAAGTGGTCGCCCTCGGCCGCGATGACCACGCACGCGACATCCTCGGGAACGTTGCTGAAGAACCGTTCGATTCCCAGCACCGTCGCGTCGTCCAGCGCGTTGCGCTTGGCCGGTCGATTGAGGGTGAGGACGGCGACCTTCCCATGCCGGGAGAGGACCAGCGAGGGCGGCAGATCGGGCGGTGTCTGGTCCGGCACGGGCGCCTCCAGGGTGAATGGCCAATCGGCAGGTTTCCTGACGATTAGACCAGATAAGAGCGCTCTCGACAATGGCGAACGTCGGTGCGCACGAACGCGCTGGCCCGGGTCGCGTGTGGGTGGTCGATACGATCGGACCGGTCGGCACCCGCGGGTTCCAGCGGCTGTTCGCGTCCGGATCGGAAGGGGTGCTGCGTGCGTTCGACACCGATCGACGAGCGCGGCGACGGTCGCCTCAGCCGGGCCGTCACCGTCCTCGAGGCGTTCCGGGTGGAGGACCACGGCGTCCGGTACGTGGAGTTGCAACGCCGCACGGGCCTGCCCAAGTCGACCCTGCACCGCCTGCTCGCGGAACTGCTGGAGTTGCGACTGATCGACCAGCACGACGGCCTCTACCACCTCGGCGGCAGACTCTTCGAGCTCGGCATGCGCGCCTCGATCGAGCGAGGGCTCATCGAGGTCGCCACCCCGTTCCTGGAGGACCTCTACGAACGCACCCACGAGACGGTGCACCTGGGGGTCCGCGAGGGCCTCGAGGTCGTCTATGTGGCGAAGCTCGGTGGTCACCGCCAGGCGCGGTCACCGTCTCGACTCGGTGGCCGAATGCCGTTGCACGCGACCGCGATCGGCAAAGCCCTTCTCGCGCATGCGCCCACCGACGTACGGCAGCGATCTGTTCGCCCTGCAGGACGCCGCCGACGACCTGGTCCGACCACTGCAGGACCGCCCGGTCCGGGTCGACCGCGACACCCTCACGCTGGGGTACGCCGGGGTCTACTCCAGCTTCCTTCGGCACGCAGAGACCGCCTCGCAGCGGTACGGCGTGGACGTCCGCTCGATCCTCACCGAGGTCGGTGCCCGCAAGCTCGTCGGCGGCCAGGAGGACATGATCACCGACATCGCCCTCGACCTGGTCGCGGCGGGCCAGCGCGCCGCAGGATAGCGAGACGTTGCAGCAGCACGCTTCGTTCCGGTGAAGGACCGCGTGGCTAGGGTGAACCTGCGATGAGATCCGGTGAGCGCGAGCGGATACCGCCGCCACTGCTGAAGCGGCGCCTGCCGTCGGGCCGCGGCGCGATGCTGCAGCCCAACGTCACCCACGACGGCGACGCGGCGCTGACCCTGCGGTTCTGGGGCGCCATCGTCCTCACCGGTGTGCTGACCGGTCTGATCGGCGACCTGCTGATGGCGCTGCTGCGCGGGGTGTCGCGAATCGCATTCGGCGCGAGGGATTTCGGCGACTTCGCCGCGAAGGTCGCCGCCGCGAGTCCCTGGCACCGGCTGCTGCCGCTGCTGGTCGCCGGGGTCATCGCCGGGGTCGGGTGGTACCTGCTGCGCCGCTTCACGCCCGGCCGCAAGTCCGAGGTCGACGACGTGCTCTGGACCGGAGAGGGTCGTCTGTCGGTACGCCGCAGCCTCGGTACGTCGGTGCTCTCGGAGATCGTCGTCGGGCTCGGTGCGTCCCTCGGCCGCGAGGCGGCGCCCAAGCTGATGGGCGCGGTGTCGGGCAACGTGGTCGCCGGGTGGTTCGGGCTCACCCCGGCACAGCTGCGCCTGCTGGTGGCCTGCGGCGCCGGTGCGGGATTCGCGTGCGTCTACAACGTGCCGCTCGGTGGTGCGCTCTTCACCGCCGAGGTGTTGGTGGGCGCGGTCAATCTGCCGATCGTGCTGCCGGCCCTGACCTGCGCGGGGGTGGCCACGGTCACGGCGTGGGTGGGCCTGCCGGACCACGCGACGTACCTGGGCATCCCACAGTTCGCGTACGACCCGCGGCTGCTGGTCTGGGCTCTGCTGCTCGGGCCTGTCGTCGGGGTCCTCGCCGCGGGGTACGTGCGGCTGATCGGGATCGTGTCGCACTATCGCGTCACCGGGCGATGGATGCTCATCGCCCCGCTCGCGGCGTTCGCCGTGCTCGGTGTGCTGGCGCTGCGCTATCCACTGCTCTACGGAAACGGTTCCGACATCGCCCGCCTCGGGCTCGTCGGTGGTGGATCGCTCGCCTTGTTCGTCGCGCTCGCGGTGCTCAAGCCGCTGGTGACGTTGCTGTGCCTGGGCAGCGGGGCGTCGGGTGGTCTGTTCACCCCCGTTCTCAGTACGGGGGCCGCCCTGGGTGCCGCGCTCGGCATCCTGTGGAGCGACCTGTGGCCCGGATCGCCGGTCGGTGCGTACGCGCTGATCGGCGCGGCCGCGATGGTCGGCGCGGGGATGCAGGCTCCCCTCGCCGCGCTGGCGCTGCTGCTCGAACTCACGCACGGCGGATTCGGGCTGATGGTGCCGATGATCGTCGCCACGGTCATCGCGACGGCGGTCACCCGCTGGATCGACGGGTACTCGATCTACTCCGCGCGGCTCACCGCCCCGGCCCGGGTCTAGTGCGCACCTGCTCCGGGCCGACGTCGGCTTTCGGCGCAATGGGGCTTGCATGTCGAACGCAGGTAAAACGTCGGCTTCGCGCGGCGTCCTAAGCCAATAGCGATCGATATTGTTCTCGGGCGGATATTTCTTGGAGAAAGTCCGCGTGCTGCGGACCCGAAACGGACAGTGGGACACGTCCTATCCGACGTGTCCCACTGCTCACCGTTCGCAACAGAGACCGGCAGCGCCCGGCGGCGCATTCATGTAGCGGCGATCAGGCGCGGGGCCGCGTGCGCAACTCGTCGCGGATCTGCACCAGCAGGTCGAGCTCGGTCGGGTCGGCTTCGATCTCGACGCCGCCCTTGCGGCGGCTCTTAGCCAGCTCGGTCGCCTTGTTGTAGGGCACGACGACGAAGAAGTAGACCACCGCCGCCAGGAGGACGAAGCCGATGAGCGCGGTGAGGAAGTCGCCGATGTGGATCCCGTGCGGCGTGTAAGACGAGAAACTGGGGGAGCCGCCGATCTTCCCGACGATGTCCATGATCACGACGACCAATGCAGCGACTACTTTGGCGAAGGCAGTGGCGATGACGAAAGCGACGGCGAGTTCGACGAGATTCCCGCGCATGATGAAGTCTTTGAAACCCTGCATGTCAGTCCCCTTTATCCGGATGGACGATTCCTGCATGAATCCGTCATCGACGATATCGCCACACGAGTCACGGGGGCAACAAGAACTTTCCCTGCGCTATTGATCCCCGACCCCACCTCGAGGAGTCCGCGGAGGGATGGCCGACGGTCCTGGCGACACGGTGCGCCGACGCCCACGGGGCGGTGTCGATCCTGGACGGACCATTGACGTCCTACACATTGTGGTGCAGAGTTCTGACGTCAGACGTCTGATGTCAGGAGACCCGATGCTTGCTCGTACTCATGCCCTCGCCGTACCGATGGTCGCCGCCGTAACGCTCGGCGCCGGCTTGGTCAGTGCCGGCCCCGCGCACGCGGACGGATTCGGCGCATCCGCGCCCGGGGAGGCGAGCGGCGCGCCCGCCCTGCGCCTGACCGATCTGGCGGTCCGGGGCCAGGGCGGTTACCCGCAGTACCGGATCCCGGCGCTCACCTCCACGACCAAGGGCACACTGCTCGCGGCGTACGACGGGCGTCCCACGATCGCCGATCTGCCGAGCCACATCACCATCCTGGTGCGGCGCAGCACCGATCAAGGCCGCACCTGGACCCAGCAGCAGATCGTCCGGCAGGCGCCCGCGCCCGCCGGATTCGGCGACCCCAGCCTGCTGGTCGACCACGAGACCGGACGGATCTTCGTGTTCTACGCCGCGGGCGTCAACCAGGGCTTCGGCGGCAGTGGGACGGGCAACAGCGAGACCGACCCGAACATCTTGCAGACCGACTACAGCTACTCCGACGACGACGGCCTCACCTGGACCTCCCGCCGGATCACCTCTCAGATCAAGAACCCGGCCTGGTCCGGACTGTTCGCGGCGTCCGGCCAGGGCATCCAGCTGCGGCACGGCCCGTACGCCGGCCGGCTCCTGCAGCAGTACCTCGTGCGCATCTCCGGGCAGAACTACGCGGCCACCGCGTACAGCGACGACCACGGCGCCACCTGGAAGATGGGGCGTCCGGTGGGTCCGGGCATGGACGAGAACAAGACGGTCGAGCTGTCGGACGGCAGCGTCATGCTGAACTCACGCGCCACGCCGCGCCGTCTGGTGGCCATCTCTCACGACGGCGGCGTCACCTACTCCACCCCGCAGGCGGATCCGGCGCTGGTCGACCCCGCGGACAACGGCTCGATCATCCGGGTCTCTCCGGACGCTCCGCGTAGCGACCCCCGTTCGCGGCAACTGCTCTTCGTCAACAACGACGACCCCACGCTGCGGCGCAACCTCACGGTCCGGATGTCCTGCGACAGCGGGCGCACCTGGCCGGTCTCCCGCGTGGTCGACCCCGACAGCGCCGGCTACTCCACGCTGACCCGCCAGAGCAACGGCCGGTTCGGGCTGCTCTACGAGCGCGACGGCTATCAGAAGATCACCTACACCTCCTTCGGCCTGGACTGGTTGAAGGGGGTGTGCGCGCCGATCTCGGTGAAGGCGCCGGACTCGGTCAGGGCGGGCACTGCGGGCACCGTCACCGCGACGGTGACCGACCAGCAGGCCTCGGCACTCGCCAAAGGCACCCTGCGGGTGAGCGGTCCCACCGGGTGGGACGTCACCCAGGTGTCCGTGCCCCGCATCCAGCCGGGGCGCCCTGCCCGCGTCAACGTCGGGTTCCGGGTGCCGCGGACCGCGTTCGGCGACCAGGACCTGACGTTCGCCTACACCAGTGCGGGCCGGCGCTCCAGCACGATCACCACGCTGCACGTGCAGGCGGCACCGTCGGCGCCCGCGCGGCCGAAGCTCGACGGCACCGTCGTCCTGGACCACCTCGACGCCGGGGGAGCGCCGGGGCTGCCGGGCGATGTCGTCTCGTACGCGATCCGGGTGCGCAACTCGGGCAACACCACGGCGAACGACGTCACCCTCACCGGAGGTCTGGATGGGCTCGGAGTGTGCCACTACTCGGCGCTCACCCCCGGCCAGAGCTACAAGTGCACGGCCACCCACACCCTGACGGCGGCGGACGTCGCGAACGGCTTCGCGCCGCAGGTGCGGGTGACCGGCACGACACCGGACGGGTCCTCGACCTCGACACGGGTCGGGGTCGAGCCCTGGTCGGACCCGGCCACGAGCTGAGGGTCTCTTACCCGCGAGGTTGCCCCGGGCGGTCCGCACCGCCCGGGGCAACCTCGATGTCACCCACCCGACCGCTCGCTCCGGGCGCGGGAAAGTGACCACAGCGCCGATAACCCACCCGGGCGAGGGCGCCGGGCGCAGGAAAGTGACCGCAGGACCAACAACCCACCCGGGCGAGGGCGCCGGGCGCCCGGCGCGGGAAAGTGACCGCAGCGCCGATAACTCACCCGGGCGTCGTACGTCGCTGCAGGGAAGTGACCGCAGGACCAGCAACCCACCCGGGCGTCGTACGCCGCTGCAGGCAAGTGACCGCAGGGCCAGCAACCCAGCCGAGCGTCGTACGCCGCTGCAGGAAAGTGACCGCAGCGCCGATAACCCACGCAGGTGACGCCCGGCAGCGCGAGCCGACCGCAGTGTTCCTCCTCCAGGCCGCCTGCAAACCGGCAACGCTGCAGGAAAGTGACCGCAGTGCGCATATCCGATGCGCGGCGGTCCGAGCAGCGTGATTCAGCGAGCGCGCTCCGGTCGAAGCCGCCTGGAGGCCGGCGTCAGGGAAGGAGTGCGCCCACACCCTCAGGAGTGGGGCGCGGCACCACCGAGGCTGCGGGTGAGATCGGCTGCCGCGGCGCGCGAGGCGTCCTGCAGCGAGGTCAGCTGTTCGGTGTCCACCCGGTAGCGCGGCGCGGAGATCAGGATCGCTGCGATGACGTCGCCGCGGTGGTCGTGCACGCCCGTTGCGATGCCGACCTCGTCCGGCATCGTGTCGCCCAGGTTCACGCATGTCCCGTCGCGGTCGAGCCGGGAGAGCCATTCGTAGCGTTCGGCGGATCCGGGGAACCGAGCGAGGAACTCCGCGCGGGTGACCGGGGTCAGCGCGGCCAGGAAGATGCGCACCGAGGAGTTCTCTGCCGTCTCGTAGCGGGTCCCGAGCTCGGCCGAGTGCTTGACCGGATGGGCGGACGGGACCTGCTCCACGGTCACCGCGCCCTGGCCGTCCCACAGCACCAACGAGCTGGTCTCACCGATGGACGCGCTGAGCGCGGTGAGCACGGGGAGGGCGGCGCGGCGTACGTCGAGGTGGGCGAGCAACGACCCGGTGACGCTGAGCAGCCCCAGACCGAGGCGGTACTTCTTGGAGAGCGCGTCCTGCTCGACGAGGTTCTCCGCCTCCAGGGTGCCCATCATCCGGGAGACGGACGACTTGTGCAGCCCGATCTCCTCGGCGATCTCGACGACTCCCAGCACCGGCCGGCCCGGTCGGAAGCAGCGCAGGATCGCCATCGCTGTGGCGATGGGCGACGAACCGCGGGGCGGGGTGGTCATCACGGGGCTCCTTCGGACGCAGGCGACGGTGGGCCCGCCGTACGGGCCCACCGTCGCATCACCGCGTGTCCCGCGGTCAGCCGGGGATGATGTTGTGCTCCGGGCCGAACGGGAATCTGGTGATGTTCTCCGCGCCGGTGTCGCCCACCACGAGGATGTCGTGCTCGCGGTATCCGCCCGCGCCCGGCTGGCCGTCGAGCACGGTGATCATCGGCTCCATGGAGACGACCATCCCCGGTTCGAGGACCGTGTCGATGTCCTCGCGCAGCTCCAGCCCCGCCTCGCGGCCGTAGTAGTGCGAGAGCACACCGAAGGAGTGCCCGTACCCGAAGGTGCGGTTGGGCAGCAACCCGTAGCTGATGTAGATCTCGTTCAGCTCGGCTGCGATGTCCTTGCAGACCGCACCGGGCTTGATGAGCTCGAGCCCGGCACGGTGCACCTCGACGTTGATGTTCCACAGCTCCAGCGAGCGGGCATCGGGCTCGCCGAGGAAGAGGGTGCGCTCCAGGGCCGTGTAGTAACCCGAGGACATCGGGAAGCAGTTGAGGGACAGGATGTCGCCCGACTGGAGCCGCCGGGTGGTCGGCCAGTTGTGCGCGCCGTCGGTGTTGATGCCGGACTGGAACCACACCCAGGTGTCGCGGATCTCGCTGTCGGGGAAGGTGCGGGCGATCTCGCGGACCATCGCGTCCGTGCCGGCGAGCGCGATCTCGTACTCGGTCGCGCCCACGGCGATGGCGCTGCGGATCGCCTCTCCACCGAGGTCGCCGATGCGTGCACCGTGCTTGATGACCTCGATCTCCTCGGCCGATTTGATCATCCGTTGACGCATGGCGGCCCCGGACACGTCGACCAGCTCGGCGCCCTCCAGCGCCGCGGCGATCCGCTGCCGCTGGCTGACGGGGAGCGAGTCGTCCTCGACGCCGATCCGGCGGGGGGTGATGCCACGGGTGCGCAGCGCCTCGCTGATCGCGAAGAAGTAGTTGTCGCGCTTCCAGTCGGTGTAGACGACGTTCTCGCCGTACGAGCGCCGCCACGGCATCCCGGCATCGATGTTCGCAGTGACGGTCACCGTGTCGGTCGGTGTCACGACCATGGCGTACGAGCGGCCGAAGGAGGTGAAGAGGAAGTCGCTGTAGTACTTGATGGAGTGGTAGCTGGTCAGGACCGCGGCATCGAGCCGCAGCTCCTGCATGATCGTGCGCAGATTCGTGATGCGCTGCTCCAACTCGGCGTCCGAGAAGGTCAGGGCGACCTTGTCGCCGTTGTGCAAGACCTTCAGGCGCTCCAGATCCGTGACGGACTGGATGTTGGTGGTCGTCATCGTTGACTCCTTAGTTGTCGAAGAGGTGGTCGTCGGTGGACGGGAGGGGGTGTCCCTGGTCGTCCTGTCCGGGCTGTGGCCCCGGGTCGGCGACACGGTCGTGGACCTTGATGTCCTCGATCACCGATGCCGTGTGCCGCGCGATGTCCTGCAAGGTGGTGATCCAGGCACCGTCCAGGCCCTTGACGTGCTCGATGAGGGCCGACAGCGCGTTCAGCCGGGACGGCCGCCCGGAGATGAACGGATGGTTGGTGAGCACGAAGCAGTTACCGGCATGAGCGGCCACGGATGCTTCCTCGGACCACATCTGCAGCGCCTTGCGCGGTGACTCGATCACACCGCTCCCGGTCCATCCGGGGTAGAACGCGAACTGCTCCCAGTCGTCCAGCGCCCAGTCGACCGGGATCTCCACCAGGGAGCCGGTCGCCGAGGCGTCGGAGGTGAAGCGGTAGGGGACGTCGTCGTCGAGCAGGCTCGAGTCGTACTCGAATCCGCGGGACAGGAGCATGTCCGTGGTGCGGTAGTTGTACTCCCACCACGGCGCCCGGTAGCCGACGGGCGTGATCCCCAGCCGGCCCAGACTCTCCAGGCCCCGGTCGATCATCTCCTCCTCCTGGGCATCGGTCAGCGCGGTGGTCTGCTCGTGCAGCCACCCGTGGTGACCGATCTCGTGGCCGTGGTCGCGGATCCGGCGCACGAGGTCCGGGTGCAGGTCCGCGGTGAAGCCGGGGACGAAGAAGGTGGCCTTCACCTCGTGGTGCTCGAGCATGCCCAGCAGCTTCGGCACCGCCACCGCGGGCCCGTATTGCTGGTGCGACATCAGCGACATCCGGCGGTGGAACGTCGAGTCGAAGGCGAGGGCGCCGGCCTCGGCGTCGACATCGAAGGTGAACGCCGCGCCGAAACCGCGGCCCTGCGGCCAGGGGAAGCCGGACGCCGGGTGATAGAGATTCGCCGTCACGGTGCCACCGCCGCCTCGGGGGAGGAGGTGCCGCCGGGAGTGACGAGCTCCCTGCTGGCGGTCTCGTCGTCGAGGCCCGCCCGGATCCCCAGCGGTACGCCGGCGTGGATGCGGGCCCGGAACCGGGGGTACCCGGCGACGAAGTAGATCAGCCCCGAGGTGAGGCCGCCCGCGAGCCAGGAGAGGTCGATGCCGTTCGTCGCGCGGGCGATCGGCCCTTGCAGGATCGGGGTGCCGCCGTACATGAACATCCAGGTCATCACGAGGCCGCCGGCGAACGCGATCAACGCCCAGGGGTTGACGGCCTTGAGCTGGGTGTCCTGGGGGCTGCGGAAGAGATAGTCGTAGTCGCGGTGGTGCCGCTCGAAGACGAAGTAGTGCACGATCATGATCCCGGCCCAGGTCGCCACCCATCCGGCGATCGCCGACAGCCAGGTGTCGACGACGGACGCGAAGTCGCTGGTGAACATGAACCCGATCACGGCGCACATCGACAGCACGCCGACCAGCAGCGAGAGGGCCTTGCGCGAGATGCGGATGTCGAGGGCCTGACTCGCCACACTGAACGTGTACATGTTGATGATGTTGGTCGCGATGGGTCCGTGGATCACCAGCAGGATGATCGGGATCGCCATGGCGCCGAAGTTGCCGGCGATGAGTTGGCCCGGGTCGGCCTTGCTGTTGGTCGTCGCCAGGGACGCGCCCAGCACACCGAGCCAGATCACCGGGAGGAACTGCCCGAGGACGCTCACGAGGTAGAGACGGCGACGCGGCACGCTCTTGCTGACGAAGCGGGAGTAGTCCGGTGCGTAGGTGAACCAGCCAATGCCCCAGCCGATGCCGATGGCCGTCATCACCCCGCTCATGGCGGCGAGGCGCGGCATACCGGTGAGGATGTGACCCGGTTCGCCCTGGTACCCCCACTTGATGTTGACGGTGGTCCAGGCCAACACGCTCATGACCACCAGCACCAGCACCGTGGGCGGGACCGACCATCGTTCGAAGGCGGCGATGGCGCGGTAGCCGAGGAAGCAGATGGTGACTTGGATGATCATGATCACCGCTGCGACGGCGATGCGGGCGGCGTAGTTGTGCGCGTTCGGATCCACCCATCCGAGGATGCCGAACAGGCTCATGACCAGGTCGAGGATGATCCACGTGTTGACCGCCGACCAGCCGATGGCGACCACCGCCTGGACGGCTGCCGGCAGGTACGCCCCGCGGCGGCCGAAGGCGCCCCGCGACAGCAGCATGCCGGTGGCTCCGGATCGCTGACCGAGCAGCACGAAGAAGCCGAAGCCGGCCATCCCGAGCAGGTTGCCCAGCACCAGCACGATCAGGGTGTCGCGCAGACTCAGGCCGAGTTCGACGCCGAGCGCGCCCAGGATCCAGTTGATGGGCGCCACGTTGGCACCCGCCCAGATCCAGAACTGACCGGAGACCCTGGTGGTTCGTTTCGATTCCGGGATCGGTTGCAGGACGTCTTCGACGTCCGCCGTCGAGACCTCCCCGTGGGGGGCTTCTTGGATGCTCATGGCGGGTGCCTTCCTGAGGGGCGTTCTGGGCGGACGTCGATGCGGGGGTACGCCTGCGGGTGCCGGCCGAGCGGCCGGCGATTGGCGGGGTGGCGCGCACCCGTGGTGCCGTGCTGCTCTGCGCTGAGCCGGATCTGCACCCGCCGGAGTCGCCGGGGGGCGGCGGGTCGCGGCGGTCTCGTGTGCCACATAGTTGCGTTTAACACAACCTGGTTGCAGTGACGCTAGACATGTGGGATGTCCCCGTCAAGGGTTTCCGGCGAATACCTCGCGGAATCGGAATGCCGCTCGGGGCGGCTCAGGCCGCCGGGCGGTCTGGGCGTCCGGTCGACGGTTCTATGGGAGCCGACGGTGCCCGGTTCAGAGCACGGTGCGGATGCGCGCCTCGAAATCGGCCATGTGCTCCAGCATCAGTTCCTCCGCGCGATGCCCGTCGCCCTGCTCGATGGCGTGCAGCAGATCCACCAGCTCGACCACGTGCGATTCGACGTTGCTCAGGCGGGGTGCGGCCACCGACCAGATGCGGGTGGCGAGACTTCCGTACCGCACGAGCGCGGCCTGCAGGTGCAGGTTGTGCGTGGCCCGGTAGATCGCCCGGTGGACCTGCAGGTCGTGCTCCATCGTGTCGCGCGGCGACGTGTCGTCCGGCATCGTCGCGAGCACCCCGCGCAGGCGTTCCATCTCATAGCGGTCCACCTCGGCGGACCGCTGCGCGGCGATCCGGGCGGCGAGCGGTTCGAGGGCGCGACGGATCTCGGAGATCTCCGACAGCGCCGTCATGTCGACCGGACTGGCGAACGTGCCGCGGCGCGGGAAGCTCACCACCAGGTGGTCGGACTCCAGTCGTTTCAACGCCTCCCGCAGCGGAGTGCGTCCGATCGCGAGCTCCGCGGAGAGCCCCTGCTCGTTGATGGGTGCCCCCGGCGCGATGTCCAGGAGCACCAGCCGTTCCTTCAGCGCCTGGTAGGCCGCCTCGGTCAACGAGATGGACGCTGCGCGGTCGGTGCTCGTCGACACGAGCGTCCTCCTGGGGGTTGACAGGCTCCGAGTGGATGCCTAGCTTAACCGACAACTGATATATCAAACGTCGACAAAATGGATGGTGGATTTCATGGCCCTTCAGACAGCCGCCCCGAACGGGTCCGGGGCCGACGTACGCCGACCCGCCGGCTTCGATTCCGATCTCTCCCAGGCGGATCCGGCTGTTGCCCAGGCCGTCGACGCGGAGCTGCGTCGGCAGCAGGAGACCCTCGAGATGATCGCCTCGGAGAACTTCGCACCGGTCGCCGTGCTGCAGGCGCAGGGTTCGGTGCTGACGAACAAGTACGCCGAGGGATACCCGGGTCGGCGCTACTACGGCGGCTGCGAGCACGTCGACGTCATCGAGCAGCTCGCCATCGACCGGGTGAAGGAGCTGTTCGGCGCGGCCTACGCGAATGTCCAGCCGCACTCCGGTGCCCAGGCGAACACGGCGGCGTACTTCGCCCTGCTGCAGCCCGGCGACACGATCCTGGGGCTGGATCTGGCCAACGGCGGGCACCTCACCCACGGGATGCGCATCAACTACAGCGGCCGGACGTTCGACGTCGTGCCCTACCACGTCGGGGACGACGGACTCGTCGACATGCCGGAGGTCGCCGAGCTGGCGAGGACGCACCGGCCGAAGATGATCGTGGCCGGTTGGTCGGCCTACCCCCGCCAGCTCGACTTCGCGGCGTTCCGCGCCATCGCGGACGAGGTCGGCGCGCTGCTCATGGTCGACATGGCGCACTTCGCCGGGCTCGTCGCGGCCGGACTGCACCCGAATCCCGTCCCGTTCGCCGACGTCACCACCAGCACGACCCACAAGACGCTCGGCGGCCCGCGCGGCGGCATCGTGCTCACCAACGACGCGGCCATCGCGAAGAAGATCAACTCGGCCGTGTTCCCCGGGCTGCAGGGCGGCCCGCTCGAACACGTCATCGCCGCGAAGGCGGTGAGCTTCAAGATCGCCGGCGAACCCGCGTTCGCCGAGCGGCAGCGCCGCACCATCGAGGGGGCGCGGATCCTGGCGGATCGGCTCCAGCAGGACGACGCACGTGCGGCCGGGATCCGGGTGCTGAGCGGCGGCACGGACGTCCACCTCGTGCTGGTCGACCTGCGGGACGCGGCGCTCGACGGCAAACAGGCGGAGGACCGGCTGCACCGGATCGGTGTCACGGTCAATCGCAACGCGGTGCCGCACGACCCCCGCCCTCCGATGGTCACCTCCGGGCTGCGGATCGGCACCCCCGCGCTGGCGACCCGGGGGTTCGGGCCCGCCGAGTTCACCGAGGTCGCCGACGTCATCGCTCTCGCCCTGTGCGCGACCGACCCGGAGAGCGTCCTGCACGGGTTGCGGGAACGAGTCGCCGAGCTCGCTCGGCGCTTCCCGCTCTACCCATCACTCACAGCGAGCCTCTGAGGAGCACGGATGAAGCAGCGCGACCTGCCCGAACACCCCGAATTCCTGTGGCACAACCCCGAGCCGAGCTCCATGTACGACGTGATCATCGTCGGAGGCGGCGGTCACGGGCTGGCCACGGCCTACTACCTGGCCAAGAACCACGGCATCACCCGGATCGCCGTCCTCGAACGCGGCTGGCTCGCCGGCGGCAACATGGCCCGCAACACCACGATCATCCGCAGCAACTACCTGTGGGACGAGTCGGCCGCGATGTACGAGCAGTCACTCAAGCTGTGGGAGGGACTGGAGGACGAGCTCGACTACGACATCTTCTTCTCCCAGCGGGGCGTGATGAACCTCGCGCACACCCTGCAGGACGAGCGCGACTCCGTACGCCGTGTCGAGGCCAACCGCTTGAACGGCATCGACGCCGAATGGATCACGCCCGAGCAGGTCAAGGAGTTGTGCCCGATCATCAACATCGGGCAGGACATCCGCTACCCGGTGATGGGCGCGACGTACCAGCCGCGGGCCGGCATCGCCAAGCACGACTGGGTGGCCTGGGCCTATGCCCGCCGCGCCAGCGACATGGGCGTCGACCTCATCCAGAACTGCGAGGTCACCGGATTCGAGATGGATCACGGCCGGGTGACCGGCGTGCACACCAATCGCGGCACGATCCACGCGGGCCGGGTCGCGCTCGCGGCGGCCGGTCACACCTCGGTGCTCACCGAGATGGCGGGCTTCCGGGTGCCGATCCAGTCCCATCCCCTGCAGGCCCTGGTCTCCGAACTGCACGACATCATCCATCCGACGGTGGTCATGTCGAACCACGTGCACGTCTACGTCTCGCAAGCGCACAAGGGCGAACTGGTGATGGGCGCGGGCGTCGACCCGTACAACGGCTACGGACAGCGCGGCTCGTTCCACGTCATCGAGCAGCAGATGTCGGCGGCGGTCGAACTCTTCCCCGCGTTCTCCCGCGCGCACCTGCTGCGCACCTGGGGCGGGATCGTCGACGTCACCCTGGACGCCTCGCCCATCGTCGGCCTCACGCCCGTCGAGGGGATGTACGTCAACTGCGGCTGGGGCACCGGCGGATTCAAGGCGGTGCCGGGCGCCGGCACGGCGTTCGCGCACACCATCGCGAACAACGCACCGCACCCGTTGAACGAGCCGTTCGCCCTGGACCGGTTCGAGACCGGTGCCCTGATCGACGAACACGGCGCCGCAGCCGTGGCCCACTGACCGGAGGACGACCGATGCTGATCATCGACTGCCCGCATTGCGGGCCGCGCACCGAGGACGAGTACGGGTACGGCGGGCAGGCCCACGTGGCCTACCCCGAGGACCCGTCGGCGCTGACCGACGCCGAATGGGCGCAGTACCTCTTCTACCGAGACAACCCCAAGGGTCTCTACAGCGAGCGCTGGGTGCACAGCGCCGGTTGTCGCAAGTGGTTCAACGCGGTTCGCGACACCCGCACCTACGAGATCACCGCGACCTACCTGCCGAGCGATCCACGGCCGGCGCCGCACGGCGGTCCGCTCGCTCCGACCACGACTGCGAAGGAGTGAGGGATGACCTCTCGACGACTTGCCACGGGCGGCTTGATCGGCCGTGACGAGACCATCAAGTTCACGCTGGGCTCCACCACGTACGCCGGATTCGCCGGTGACACCGTGGCGTCCGCCGCGCTCGCCAACGGCATTGCGCGCGTTGGTGACTCGATCTACCTGCGGCGACCTCGCGGGGTGATGACCTGTGGGGTGGAGGAGCCCAACGCCTTCGTCCGGGTCGAGGGCGGGTACGGGGAGTCGATGCTGCCGGCAACCACGCTGGAGCTCGCCGACGACCTGCAGATGACGTGGGAGGACGGCATCGGCACGCTCGACCAGTCGGTGGACGACGCCGAGTACGACCACATGCACGTGCACACCGACGTGGCGATCGTGGGCGCCGGTCCCGCCGGGCTGAGCGCGGCGCGGGCCGCCGTGGCCACCGGTGTCCGGGTCACGCTGCTCGAACAGGACTTCGCCCTCGGCGGGAGCCTGCTCGGAAGGCCCGGTGAGCAGGTCGAAGGACGACCGGCACACGAGTGGGTGCAGCAGGTGCGTGCCGAGCTGGAAGCGGCACCCAATTGCCGGATCCTGTTGCGTACCAGCGTCTTCGGCAGTTACGACAACAACTACTTGGTGGCCTTGGAGAAGCGCACCGGTCACCTGACGACCGAGGGGATGTCGCGCCAGCGGGTGTGGCACCTGATCGTCGGCCGCGTGGTCCTCGCGACCGGCTCCTTCGAACGTTCGCTGATCTTCGCCGGCAACGACCGGCCCGGGGTGATGCTCGCCTCGGCGGCGCAGGCGTATCTGGGTCGCTTCGGGGTGCTCGTCGGCGAACGGGTCGTGGTCTTCACGACGAACGACTCGGCGTACCCGGTGGCGGCAGATCTCGCCGCCGTCGGCGCCACGGTCACCGTGCTGGATGCCCGCCCGTCGGCGGGGTGCCAGCTGCCGCCCGCTGTCGACGTGCGCTTCGGCATGGTGGTGGTCGAGACCCTCGGCGACGAGGTGGTCACCGGCGTACGGATCGCGTCGGCCGACGGCAGCGACGTGGTGCCCCAGGAGCTGGAGTGTGACCTGCTCGCCGTGTCCGGAGGATGGTCGCCCAACGTCAGCCTGCACTCGCAACGCCAGGGCGCTTTGCGCTGGGACGAACGCCTCGTCGGCTTCGTGCCCACCGCGCCCGTCGCCCGGCAGGCGCTGGCCGGTGCCGTGCTGGGGACGAGCTGGACCGAAGGGTGCCTGAGCGAAGGCGCCGCTGCTGGGGCCGACGAGGTGTCACCGGTGCACGCCGGTGAACGGGCCGACCGCGCCGGCGCCACCGCGGACCTGTGGCTCGTCCCCGGCCCGCACGGTGATCTCGCCACCCACTTCGTCGACCCGCAACGAGACAACACCGCGGCCGACGTCGTGCGCGCCGTGGGCGCGGGCATGCGCTCGGTCGAGCACGTGAAGCGCTACACCTCCATCAGCACCGGCCTGGACCAGGGCAAGATCGGTGGAGTCCTCACCATCGGCCTGCTCACCCAGCTGCTGTCCGCACCGGACATGGCCGCCGTGCCCGCGGGCCAACCCGGCCAGGTCGTCGGCGACGGCGCGGAGGACGGCGAGGTGAACGAGGGTGGTCGTGCGACCAACGCATCGATGCGGCCCTCGCCGGGCGCCCTCGGTACGACGACGTTCCGCGCACCGTTCACACCGGTCGCCTTCGTGGCCCTCGCCGGACGCTCGCGCGGGCAGCTCTACGACCCGGCCCGGCTCACCCCGAGCCACGGCCGGCAGGTCGAGCTGGGAGCGCGGTTCGAGGACGTGGGCCAGTGGAAACGCGCCTGGTACTTCGCGCGACACGGTGAGGACATGGACGCCGCGGTGGCCCGCGAGTGCCGCGCGGCGCGGGAGAACGTCGCGTACATGGATGCCACCACCTTGGGCAAGATCGAGGTGCGCGGTGCGGACGCGGCGACGTTCCTGAACAGGATCTACACCAACGCGTTCGCGAAGCTGGCCGTCGGCAAGCAGCGGTACGGCGTGATGTGCCGCCCCGACGGGATGGTCTTCGACGACGGGGTCACCTTCCGGCTCGCCGACGACAGATTCGTCATGACCACGACCACCGGCGGCGCCGCACGGGTCCTGGAGTGGCTCGAGGAGTGGTCCCAGACCGAGTGGCCCGACCTGGACGTCTGGTTCACCTCGGTGACCGAGCAGTGGACCACGATCGCCGTGGTCGGACCGCGGTCGCGGCAGGTCGTCGCCGCGCTGGCTCCGGACCTGGACGTGTCCAAGGAGGGTTTCGAGTTCATGGCCTTCCGCGACACGACCCTGGCGAGTGGGATCCCGGCCCGCATCGCCCGGGTGACGTTCTCCGGTGAGCTCGCCTTCGAGATCAACGTCTCCGGCTGGTACGGCCAGAGCCTGTGGGACGACGTGTCCGCCGCGGGCGAGTCGCTGGGGATCACGCCGTACGGCACCGAGACGATGCACGTGCTGCGGGCCGAGAAGGCGTATCCCATCGTCGGCCAGGACACCGACGGCACCGTGACACCGCAGGACCTCGGGATGAGCTGGGTGGTGTCCACGAAGAAGGAGTTCGTGGGAAAGCGCTCGTACGAACGGGCCTCGCACAACGCCACGGGTCGTAAGCAGCTCGTGAGCCTGCTCCCGTTGGACACGACGCTGCGGCTGCCGGAGGGCAGCCAGGTCATCGAGCAGGCTGCGGCACCAGAAGGACCACTGGACGGGCCCGCCCGGATGCCGATCCCGATGATCGGGCACGTCACCTCCAGCTACCACAGCCAGGCCATCGGTCGCAGTTTCGCGCTCGCGCTCGTCAAGGACGGCCGCGACCGCGTCGGCCAGCAGGCCGTGGCGTCCTTCGGTGGACGCTTCGTGCCGGTCGAGATCGGGGACGCCGTGGTCTACGACAAGGAAGGAACTCGACGCGATGGTTGATCGAAGCAGTGTCCTGGAGCGGCGGCGCAGCCCGCTGCACGCGCTCACCGAGGAGTTGGAGCACGGCAGCGGTGCCGGCGTGCAGCTGCACGAGGTGCCCTTTCTCGCTCAGATCGGACTGCGCGTCCGACCGGGCAGTCCCTCGGCCGCCGCCCTCGAGGCGGCGCTGGCCGGGCCGTTGCCCGCCGGCGTCGGACAGGTCACCGCGCTACCGGCCGGGCGCTCGACGCTGTGGCTCGGGCCGGACGAGTACCTGGTCCTGGCACCGGACGAACGCGACGGCGGTCTGGACCCCGCCGCGCTCACCGCCGAACTGGTCACCGCGCTCGGTGAGCTGCCGGGTCAGGTGGTCGACCTGTCGGCCAACCGCACCACCCTGGAGCTGTCCGGTCCACATGCCCAGGACGTGCTGGACAAGTCCTGCCGGCTCGACCTGGACCCTCAGGCGTTCCCGGTCGGGCATGCGGTGGCCACCCTCCTGGAGTCGGTCGGCGTGATCGTGTGGCGCACCGACGTCGGCACCTGGCGGGTCATGCCGCGCGCGTCGTTCGCCGTGCACGTCGCGCGGTGGCTGCTCGACGGCATGCGCGAGTACCGCTGATGGCTCTGTCCGCGCTGGACCTCTTCTCGGTCGGGATCGGTCCCTCCTCCTCCCACACTGTCGGGCCGATGCGTGCCGCGAAGCTGTTCGTGGACCAGTTGGTGAAGGACGGCGACCTGGAACGGGTCGGGGCAGTCACCGTGGAGCTCTTCGGGTCGCTGGCGGCAACGGGCGTCGGGCACGGCACCGACCGGGCAGTGCTGCTCGGGCTGGAGGGCTGCGATCCGGAGTCGATCGACGTCGAGGCGGCCTCGGTGCGCGTCGACGAGATCGGCCGGAGCCATCGGCTGCGACTGGGTTCGACGCACGCGATCGACTTCGATCCCTCGACGGATCTCACCATGCACCTGAAGGCGCTGCCGCGGCACCCCAACGGGCTGCGCTTCCATGCCCGCGACACCTCGGGAGACGTGCTTCTGGAAAGCGAGTTCTACTCCGTCGGAGGGGGATTCGTCATCCAAGTGAAGGATGACGACCTGGCGTCCGCAGCCGGCGACGATGTCGTCGTGCCCTACCCGTTCCGCACGGCGACCGACCTTCTGAAGGCCTGCGCGGACGTCGGGGGATCCATCGCCGACGTGATGTCGGCGAACGAGGCGGCGTTCCGCGCAGCTTCGCAGACCCGCGCGGCGCTGCTGCACATCTGGGACGTGATGCAGGAATGCGTCGAGCAGGGCTGCACGCGCGAGGCGGACCTCCTGCCCGGCCGGTTGCAGGTGCGTCGGCGGGCACCGCGGCTGCGTCTGCGACTGCGCGAGCAGGAGGCTCTGGCGAACGTCGAGCCCGGCAACCCCCGAGACCCCCTGTGGGCGATGGAGTGGGTCAACCTCTACGCGCTGGCGGTCAACGAGGAGAACGCGTCCGGCGGCCGCGTGGTGACCGCACCCACCAACGGAGCTGCCGGGATCGTGCCGGCGGTGCTGCACTACCTCACCCGATTCGTCGACGGAGCGGACGACGACTCCGTCGTCACCTTCCTGCTGACGGCGGCCGCCATCGGCATCCTCTACAAGGAGGGCGCCTCGATCTCGGGTGCCGAGGTCGGGTGCCAGGGCGAGGTGGGGTCGGCGTGCTCGATGGCTGCCGGTGCGCTGTGCGCCGTCCTCGGAGGGAGCCCCGCACAGGTGGAGAACGCCGCGGAGATCGGCATCGAGCACAACCTCGGGCTGACCTGCGATCCGGTCGGCGGCCTGGTGCAGGTGCCGTGCATCGAACGCAACGCCATCGCGTCGGTCAAGGCGATCAACGCAGCGCGGCTCGCCCTGCAGGGTGACGGAGAGCACCGGGTGCGCCTCGACGACGCCATCGCGACGATGCGGGAGACGGGCGCCGACATGAAGGACAAGTACAAGGAGACATCTCGTGGAGGTCTGGCGGTGAACGTCATTGAGTGCTGACAGCTCTGTGCGCGAATATCTGGGCGGTGCTGCCTCGGTGCGGCAGCCGTCCTACGTGCTCACCCTCGACGGTCCGGAGCAACCCGGTCTCCTGCACGCGATCACCGGTCTCCTGGTCGGGCATCACGCGGACATCCGCGAACTCAACCAGTTCGACGATGCCGCGGCACACGCGTACATGGCGCGCGTGGAGTTCGCGGTGCCGCCCGAGCACGACCCGGGACTACCGGCGCTGACCGACGCCGTCGAGGACTTCTGCGAGCCGTGGGGACTGCGTGCGGTGCTGCGCCGTGGCGCCGACCGGGTGCGGGTCCTGGTGATGGTGTCCAAGTTCGAGCACTGCCTCAACGACCTGCTCTTCCGGGCACGCACCGGAGACCTGCCGATCGAGATCGTGGCCGTCGTGTCGAACCACCCCGATCATCGCGATCTCGCCGAGTGGCACCACGTGCCGTTCTTCCATCTGCCGGTGACGCCGGACCGCAAGGAGCAGGCGGAGGCCGAACTGCTGCGGATCGTCGCGGACCACAAGGTGGACCTCGTGGTCCTCGCCCGCTACATGCAGATCCTCTCCGCCTCGCTCGTCACGGTGATGCAGGGGCGGGTCATCAACATCCACCACTCGTTCCTGCCGAGTTTCAAGGGCGCCAGGCCCTATCACCAGGCGCACGCACGCGGTGTGAAGACGGTCGGTGCCACGGCGCACTACGTCACCGACGACCTCGACGAGGGCCCGATCATCTCCCAGCAGGTGCAGGAGATCGACCACACCTACACACCCGAGGATCTGGTCGTGGCCGGCCGCGACACCGAGTGCAAAGCGTTGTCCAACGCCGTGCGATGGCATTGCGAAGGCCGCGTGGTCATCCAGGAGCGCCGGACCATCGTGTTGCGGTAAGACAGCGAATGCCACACCGTTCGGGTTCGAGGCTCGGGCGTCGCTCGTGTCGCCATCTAGGGTCCACGCGGCCGATCGGCCCGCCGCCCGGTGCTACTCGCCGCAGACCACGGACTCCGCTGCGTCCCGGACGGCGTGATCGAACCAGCCCGTGATGGTCTGCGGGTGGGTGATGGCCGTGCCCACGACCACCGCGAAGGCGCCGGCCTCGATGGCCTGCGCCGCCTGAGCGGGGGAGTGGACGCGCCCCTCGCAGATCACCGGGACCTCGACGGCGTCGACGAGCGTCCTGACGAGTTCGATATCGGGACCGGGCGTCCTGTGCGTGTACGACGTGTACCCGGCGAGGGTGGTCCCCACCAGGTCGGCGCCGCAATCGGCAGCGGCCCGGCCCTCCTCGAGCGTCGAGCAGTCGGCCATGACCAGGGCGGTGGTCCGCTCGTGCAGGGCCTCGATCGTCTGCGCGAGGCTGCGGCCGTCCGGTCTCTCCTGACCGGTCCCGTCGATCGCGACGATGTGCGACCCGGTGGCGGCGACGGCCAGCGCGTGATCGAGGGTGGGGGTGATGTAGACCGTCGCATCGCCGTCCTTCCACAGGCCGATGACGGGGACGTCCACAGCAGCCACGATCGAGGCCAGGTCCTCGATGCCCTGAGCACGGATCGCCGCCGCACCGCCGGCGACCGCGGCCTGCGCGATCTGGGTCATGGTGCGCGGATCCCGCATCGGCTCGCCGGGATAGGCCTGGCAGGACACGACGAGGCGCCCACGTAGTCGCTCCATCAGGTCAGACACGGGACGTCCTCTCGAAGGCCATGCGGGCCGCGCCGAGGAGCGCGGCGTCGGCGCCGAGCTCGCTGTCGAGCACGGGTACGTCGCGGGTCGCCGGCAGGAGTTCGGCCCGCAGCGCGCGATCCATCGCCGTCCACCACGACGGGCCGGCACCGGTTACGCCTCCGGTGACGACGACCAGCTGCGGGTCGAGCAGATTCACGACACCGCCCACGGCGACACCGAGAGCCAGCGCACCCTGGCGCAAGGCGTCGGTCTCGATGGCCGATCCCGCGTCGGCCGCGTGGACCACGTCCTGCAGTCGGTCGACCGGCTCGCCCGTCTGGCGGGCGACCTCGGCGCAGATCGCAGGACCGGAGGCGACCGATTCCAGGTGTCCCCACCCACCGCAGACGCATGGCCTCCCGTCGGCGTACGCCGAGACGATGTGACCCAGGTGGCCGGCGACGTGGCGGGCACCGTGCCAGACCTCGCCGTCGAGGACGAGGGAGGCGCCGACGCCCGTGCCCACCGCCACCAGCAGCATGCTGTGCACCTCGCGGGCGCGACCGCGCCAGAGCTCGCCCAGCGCATGCGTGTGCACGTCGTTGTCGACGACCACCGGCAGGCCGGTCCACTGCTCCAGCACCTGGCGGATCGGCGTACCCGCCCAGTCGCGCAGCACGCTCGTGGCCGAAACCACCTCACCGCGCACGTGGTCGATCACGCCAGCGCTGCCGACGCCGACGCCGAGGGGATGAGCATGCCTGCCGACCTGCTCGACGAGCCGGCCGACCGTCCGGACGATCTCTCCCGGTCCGCCGCGCCCAGGTGTCCTCGACGTCGCCCGTCGCAGGATGTGTCCTTCCCGGTCGATCAGCGCCGCATTGGTCTTGGTGCCCCCGAGGTCCACCCCGACCACGGCGTCCTGTGCCCGGGCAGTGCGCGTCATCGGCGGACGGACAGACCCGCGCGTTCGAGGTGCTCGCGCACCCGGCCGGTCTCGGCGGCGTCGTACCGCCGCATGGGCAGCGAGACGGCGGGGGAGTCGATGACGCCCAGCAGATGCAGGGCGGTCTTGAACGCGCCGATCCCGCGGGTCGCGCCCGCGGCGGTGGCGGGGTCGGCGGCGTCGACGATGCGGAAGAGGCGCACCAGACGCTCCTGCTCCTTGTGTGCGGTGTCCCAGTCGCCGTCGGCGGCGCCGCGGTGCAGGCGCGCGTAGCCGTGGGGGTCGACGTTGGCGAGACCCGGCACCGACCCGGTGGCTCCGGCCAGGAGCATCGCGTCGACGACGACCTCGTGCCCGGTCAGGGTCGCGAAGTCCTCCACCTGCCGGTCCTGGAGTCCGACCACGAGCTGCCGGAAGGCGACGTCGTCGCCGCTGGAGTCCTTGACACCGGCGAGGACACCGTCCGAAGCGAGCTGCAGCAGAAGGTCGTTGGGCAGTTTGCGTCCGACGCAGACCGGGATGTCGTAAGCGAGCAGCGGCAGGTCGGACGCGGCGCCGACGGCGCGCAGGTGACGCTCGGTCTCGTGCGGTCCGACGATCGCGTAGAAGGGCGCGGTCGCCACGATCGCGTCCACCCCGAATCGCTCCGCGGCCCGCACCCGCTGGATCACCCGGGGCGTCGTCGGCTCGATGCACCCGGCGATGACGGGCACTGCGCCTGCCGCGGACCTCACGATGACCTCCAGCGCCTGGTCACGCTGGGGGTCGGTGAGGAACACCGTCTCGCCCGAGCTGCCGAGCGCGAACAGGCCACTGACCCCGCCGTCGAGCAGGTGCTGCACCAGCCGTTCGAGCGACGCGACGTCCACCTCCCCGTCGTCGGTGAGCGGGGTGAGGACGGGTGGGATGACACCGGTGAGGGTCAGGTCGGGCACGGCGATTCAGGCTCCTTGGTCGGCGTCGACAGAGGCGACGGGGTGTGCTGGATGGGCAGGGTGGGCTGGATGAGCGTCGCGAGCGTCGCGCAGCACGGCGCGCGCCGACGTACCTTCGGGAATCGGGTGATGACAACGGAACTGGTGACCGCCCGGTGCGGACGTCACGGGTGGCATGTCCTGTGCGCACGCGTCGTCCGCCCGCCAGCAGCGGGTCCGGAACGGGCACCCGCTCGGGGGCGCGGTGGCCGAGGGCACCGGCCCGGTCAGGGGGATCGGCTCGACGGCGTCGAGCAGGCTGGGGGTGGCCGAGAAGAGCGCCCGGGTGTAGGGGTGCCGGCTGCCGTCGGGCAGCAGCACCGCGGGTGTCTCCTCCACGACCCGGCCGAGGTACATGGTCACGATGCGGTCGCTGATCCGTTTCACGGTCTGGATGTCGTGGGACACGAACACCATCGACAGTCCGAGCTCGTTCTTGAGATCCATCAGCAGGTTGAGGATCTGCGCGCGCACCGAGACGTCGAGTGCGCTGGTCGGCTCGTCGGCCACGATCAACGAGGGCTCCATGGCGAGCGCCCGGGCGATCGAGACGCGTTGGCGCTGACCGCCGGACAGTTGGCCGGGCAGCGCGCCCGCGAGGGACTGCGGCAACCCGACCATCTCCATGAGACTGCGGACCCGGGCGCCCCGGTCCCGCGCGGTCTTCCAGCGGTGCACGTCGAGCGGGTCCCGGATGATCTGCGAGACGGGCATCCGGCGATTCAGCGAACCCGCGGGGTCCTGGAAGATCATCCCGACACCGCGGCCCAGGGTCGCGCGGCGGCGGGCCGCGGACATCGCCCACACGTCCTCGCCGGACCACAGCAACCGACCGGACGTGGGTGCCTGCAGGCCGACCATGGCCTTGGCCAGGGTCGACTTCCCGCAGCCGGACTCGCCGACGATGCCGACCGTCTCACCGGCGTGGATCGCCACATCGGCCGATGTGAGCGCGTAGACCCTGGCCCTGTCGAACATACCGCCACCGCGCGTGCGGTGCACCACGCTCAGGTCCTCGGTCTGCAGGACGGGCGCGTCCGATCCACCGATCATGAGTGAGCCTCCTCGAGTGCGGCGCGGTGGCCGGCGGGGTGGTGGCAGGCCGTGAGGTGATGCGGGTCGTCACCGGTGAGTCGGGGCGCGTCGTCCAGGCAGACCTGCGTGGCCATCGGGCAGCGGTCCGCGAAGCGGCACCCCTGTGGGAAGTCGGCCGGTGACGGCACCGTCCCCGTGATCTGGGTGAGCCGGGCGGCGCCCGCCTCCAGTGAGAGGACCGAGCCGAGCAGGCCACGGCTGTAGTGGTGCCGAGGTTCGGCGACGATGTCGGCGCAGACGCCGGTCTCGACGATCCGGCCGCCGTACATGACGGCCACCCGGTCGCACACCTCGCTGACCAGGGCCAGATCGTGACTGACCAGGATGAGCGCGAACCCGAGCTCCTCGCGCAGCCGCAGCAGCAACTGGACGACCTGCGCCTGGACGGTGACGTCCAGTGCCGTGGTGGGTTCGTCGGCGATGATCAGCTTGGGGTCGCGGGACAGCGCCATGGCGATGACCACCCGCTGGCGCTGACCGCCGGACAGTTCGTGCGGGTACGACGACAGCGTGCGTTGCGGGTCCAGCCCGACCAGCTCCATCAACTCGCGCGCGGTGCGGGTGCCACCGCGCTTGACGACCTGAGCGAGCTGGGCCTTGATCGTCATCGCGGGGTTGAGCGCCGACAGCGCGTCCTGGTACACCATCGCGATCTGGCTGCCCATCAGCGCGCGCCGTCTGGCCGCCTTCATCCCCACCAGCTCCTGGCCGTCGAAGACCATCGAGCCGGTCACCTCGGCACCGGTGGGCTGCACGCCCATCACGGTGAGGGAGGTGAGGGACTTCCCGCTGCCGGACTCGCCGACGAGGCCGAGCACTTCACCGGGGCGGACCTGCAGGTCCACGCCGTCCACGATGTCGACTCCTCGATGGCGGTCGGCGAAGCGGATGTGCAGGTCGCGGACCGTCAGGATCGGGTCGCCGTCCGGGAGCGGACGGGCCGAGCTCCGCAGTCGTGCGGCAGCCCGGGCGAGCCCGGGCAGGGCGGTGGGGGTGTCCTCGACGGGGTGCCCGGCCGAGGTGGGTGCTGTCTCCGGCAGGGGCGCCGCTGTATCCGCGCTCGTCCCGCCGGTGGCCGGTGCGGCCCAGGCATCGGAGATGCCCTCGCTCAGGATGTTCAGCGCGAGCACGGTGAGCAGGATGAGCAGACCGGGGAAGAAGGTCGCCCACCAGGAGCCTGCCGTGAGGATCTGCTGGCCGTAGGCGATGACCGAGCCCCAGGACGACTGCGCCGCCTGGCCCGGCAGGCCACCACCGATGAAGGACAGCGACGCCTCGAAGATGATCGAGTCGGCCACCATCACCGTGGCGAAGACCAGGACGGGTGCCGCGCAGTTGCGCAGCACGTGACGACGCAGGATGTGCACCCGCCGGGCGCCGATGACGTGTTCGGCGGCGACGTAGTCCTCGCCGTACTGCGCCAGCACGTTGGCGCGCACGACCCGGGCGATGGAGGGTGCGAAGACGAAACCGATGGCGATGATCAGGACGCTCAGCTTGTCCTTGCCGTACGCGACGATCAGCACCGCGGCGAGTGCGATGGCTGGGAACGCCATGACGATGTCGAGCAGCCGCATGATGATCTCGTCGACGGCCTTGCGGCTCGTCGCCGCCAGGGCGCCGAGCACCGTTCCCACGATCAGGGCCAGGGCGGCGGCGCCGAACCCGACCTCCAGGGAGCGTCGGGTGCCCGCGACCAGCCGGGAGAAGACGTCGCGCCCGGAGGCGTCGACACCGAACCAGTACGAGCCTCCCGGGCCGGTGCCGACGGGTGCGAGTCCGGGGCGTGTCGGATCGTGCGGCGTCAGCCAGGTGCTGAAGAGGGCGACCAGGACGAGCAGGGCCACGAACGCCAGCGCGACGCGAGCCGGCATGCCGAAGCGCCGCAGACTGAACGACGGTCGGCGCCCGTTGCGGGCGGAGGACAGGGTGGCGGCCAGGCCGGAACGGTAGGTGGGCATCAGTGGCTCCCTCGCAGTCGGGGGTTGGCGACCATGTAGAGGATGTCGACCACCAGGTTGATCACGACGAAGCATCCGGCGATGACCAGGATGGTGCCCTGCGCGAGCGCGGTGTCGTTGGTGGTGACGGCCTGCATGACCAGGGTGCCCATCCCGGGCATCTGGAAGATCGCCTCGATGATGATGGTGCCGCCCAGCAGGTAACCGACCCGCAGGCCGAGCACCGTCAGTGGGTTGACCAGGGCGTTGCGCAGCACGTTGCGCCCGACCACGACCCGCGGCGGCAGCCCGGAGCCGTACGCCGTCCGGACGTAGTCCTTGTCGAGCTCCTCGACCATCGCGGTCCGCACGATGCGGGCCAGCGAGCAACCGACGGGCACTGCGAGGGCGATCGCCGGCATCGCCATGGACTCGAAGAAGCCGGTCACCGAGTCGGACGGGTTGGTGTACCCGGCGTTCGGCAGCCAGCCCCAGGTGATCGACAGCTGCTGGATCAGCAGCAGCGCGAGCCAGAACGACGGCACCGAGATGCCCGTCATCGAGATGACGCGGATGACCTGGTCCGGCCACCGGTCGCGGAAGAGCGCGGCGACGATGCCGAGCACGACGGCCAGCACCAGCGCGAGGAACGCACCGATGAGCGTGAGCTCCAGCGTGACCGGCAGCGCCTCGCTCACCAGCGAGCCGACCGACTTGTTGAGCGACTGGGTGGTGCCGAGGTCACCGGTCAGCAGGTCCTTGACGAACGTCACGAACTGCACCGGCGCCGGCTTGTCGAGCCCGTGCGCCTGGTTGTACGCCGCGATCTGGGCGGGCGAGGCGTTGTCGCCGAGTGCCGAGACGGCGGAGTTGACCGGTGACAGTCGCATGATCACGAAGACGAACAGGGCGATGCCGAGCATCAGCGGTATCAGCGTGAGCAGTCGTCGTACGACCATGCCCAGGACGTTGGTCATGGGAGCTCCTTCACAACGTGACCGGCAGGACAGGGGTCGCCATCACGAGCGGGAGGCGCCGAGGAAGTACAGGCCGGTCGTCGGTGCCGCCTCGAAACCGGTCAGCTTCTTCGTGTCCCAGCCGGTGACGATCTTGGTGTGCAGCACCGGATAGAGCGGCGCCTCCTGGGCGACGAAGTCGAGCACCTGCTTCCACAGGGCCTTCTGCGCGGTCCTGTCCGACTCCCTGGCCGCCTGTTCCAGCAGACCCGCGACCTTCTTCTGCGACGCGGCGTCCCAGTGGTAACGGTCCTGCGGCCAGGTCTCACCGAAGTAGAACCAGCGCAGCAACAGATCGGTGTCGGTCCCGAAGACCGACGGATCACCGGAGGCGAGCAGCGCGCGGAAGGTCGGCTTGGACACCAGGCCGTCCGGCGCCGGTGCGTAGACCGAGGACGACGGTGCGGTGTTCAGGGTGGCGTGCACGCCGATCTGCTTCCACGCGTCGATGATCAGCGGGGCGGTGTCGGTCACGGCGGCGGCGTCGGTGGTCACCAGCTCGATGGACAGGTTGGACACCCCGGCGGCGGCGAGCAGCGACGTGGCCTTCGCCTTGTCGTAGGAGTAGACCGTCGAGGCCTTCTGGTAGTCGGCGTTCGCCGGGTCAAGGTAGCTGTCGGCAGCCGACGCGTATCCCTGGAACGCCGTCCGGATCAGCGAGTCGGTGTCGATGGCGTAGTGCAACGCCTGTCGGACCCGCTTGTCGTCGAACGGTTTCGCCGAGCAGTTGAACATCAGGAAGATCTGGTTGAACGCCTGCTTCGCCTCGACGTCCTTCTTGCCCTGCAGCTGCTTGACGTTGATGTAGGGGACGGCCTCGATCGCCTGCGACCGGCCACTCTGCAGGTCGGCGACCCGGGTCGCCGCCTGCGTGGTGGTGTGCCACACCATGCTGGTGGCCTTCGCCTTGCGCGAGCCGTTGTAACCGGCATTCGCCGCGAAGGTCAGGCCGTTGTTCGCGTCCGCGGTGAGCAGCTTCCACGGGCCGCTGCCGATCGGCGCGGTGTCGAACGTCTTGCTCGCGGCGGCCGTCCCGGTCTTGGCCTTCGGCACGATCTTGATGACCGAGATCCGGCTCGGGAACAGGGTGAACGGCTGCTTGAGCGTGAACTCGACGGTCGATGCATCCTTGGCCCGCACCGAGGAGATGAAGGTGATGAACTGCGACATCAGCGTCGTCGGGTCCTGAGCGCGGGTGAAGGACCAGGCGACGTCGGTGGCCGTGACCGGGGTGCCGTCGGAGAAGTTCGCGCCGTCGCGCAGCGTGACCGTCCAGGTCTTGCCGTCGGCGCTGGCCGTCGGCTGGGACTTGGCGAGCGCGAGGTACGGCGCCCGGGTGATCGGATCGAGGTCGATCAGCCCCTCGAACACATGCTGGTTGGCGGCGGTCGCGACCGCACTGGACGCGTTGACCGGGTCCAGCCCGCTGGAGAGGGTGAACGCGAGCGTGGCGTCGATCTCGGACGACCCGGACTTGCCGGAGCCGGTCGCGCCGTTGCTGGTGCCCGACTCGGGACCGCAGGCGCTCACCGCGGCGGTGATGGCGGCGCCAGCACTCAGCGTGCCGGTGTACCGCAGGAAGGTGCGGCGCGTCGTACCGGTCAGGCCGGCGGGGTCGAGAGCAAGCTTGGTGCGGGTCATGGTGCCTCCATGGCTGGGCGCGGAATGTGAAGCAGCATACATCAGACGTCTGACATCGGACATCGTCTTGTATGCTCTTGTCGAACCCACACACCACAGGAGGACCCATGACCACGGCGGTCGCCCGGCCACAGTCAGCACAGCTGCAGGCCGTCGAACGGATCAAGTCCTACATCCTCGACCACCGGCTGCGGGCCGGCGACCCGCTCCCGACCGAGTCGGAACTGACCGCGGCGATCGGCGCGAGCCGCTCGAGCGTCCGGGAGGCGATCCGCACCCTGGCGGCGCTCGATATCGTGGAGGTGCGCCACGGTCACGGCACCTTCGTGGGACGGCTGTCGCTGAGCGCGATGATCGAGAGCCTGGCGTTCCGCTCGATGCTGAGCAACGGCACCGACTACGCCGTGCTGGCGGACCTGGTCTCGATCCGCCAGTTGATGGAGCAGGGGTTCGCCCGGCCGATCATCGACAGCTTCACGGCGGCCCAGGAGAAGGGCCTCGGCGACCTGGCCCGGCAGATGAAGACCCTGGCCAAGGAGGGCAAGCCGTACATCGAGCAGGACCGGCAGTTCCACCTCCTGCTGCTGGAGCCTCTCGGCAACCATCTCGTGGTTCAGCTGACCGGCGCGTTCTGGGAGGTGCAGGCGCGGGTCGCGCCCAGCCTGGACGTCGCGCCGGCCGACTGGCTGCGCACCGCCAACGCGCACGTGGAGATCGTCGACTCGGCCGCGGCCGGTGACCTCGAGCGGCTGCGCAATGCCATCGAGGAGCACTACGCCCCGATCAGGAACCACATCCGGAACCTGCACGCATGAGCACGTCAGAGAAGAGCGCGGTCGGCGCGCCGGGAGCGTTGATGGCGGCCGAGATCGCCGAGCAACCGCACGTTCTCCGGCGCATCCTCGCGTCGTACGCAGAACACCTGGCGCCCGTGGTGGCGCGGCTGCGGTCGCACGACACCCGGGCGGTGCTGCTCGTGGCCCGGGGCACGTCCGACCACGCAGCGCTCTACGCGAAATACCTGATCGAGACCCAGCTCGGCCTGCCGACCGGTCTGGTGTCGACCTCGACCTATACCGGGTACGACGCGCGTCCCGATCTGCGGGGCGTCGTGTGGATCGCGGTCAGCCAGTCCGGGGGTTCGCCGGATCTGGTGGCCTCGACGCAGATCGCCCGCGACCGGGGCGCGCTCACCATCTCGTTGACGAACGTCGACGACAGTCCGCTGTCCGAGGCCGCCGAGCTGCGGCTGCCGATGCTGGCCGGCGCCGAGATATCTGTGGCGGCGACGAAGACCTACTCCGCCAGCCTGCTGTGGCTCTGGCTGCTGGTGCGGTCGTGGTCCGGAGGCGACATCGACGTCGCGGCGGGGGTGCCCGACTGGACGGCCGCCGCACTGGACCGGCCGGAGGTCGCCGAGGTGGCGTCGCGCTACCGCTTCGTGGACCGGCTGGTCACGACCTCGCGCGGGTTCGGGTACCCGACCGCGCGGGAGGCCGCGCTGAAGCTGATGGAGACCTGCTATCTGTCGGCGCACGCGTTCTCCGGCGCGGACCTGCTGCACGGTCCGCTCGCCATGGTCGACGAGGACCGCCCCGTCATCGTGATCAGCCCGGCCGGGCAGGGTGGCCGGATGCTGCGACCGGTGCTGGAGCAGCTGGCCGAGCGTGGCGCCGACGTCTGTCTGGTCGCGCCGCGGGAGACGGTCGCGAGGTCGCACGCGCGCATCCCGCTGCCGTCGGGGATGGACGAGCAGCTCGCACCCATCGCGCAGATCGTCCCCCTACAACAGCTCGCGCTGCAGTTGGCGCTCTCGCGGCACTACGACCCGGATCGACCACGCGGGTTGAACAAGGTGACCAGGACGACCTGATGCTGGTCCATGCGGCACACGTGCTGGGCGCGGGTGACGCGGTGCCGGACGGCGCCGAGGGGTGGGTCCGGATCGACGGCGCGCGAGTGGTCGACGTGGGGCCCGGGGCACCGGCCGCGCACCCCGATGTGGAGCTCGCCGACGGCTGGCTGGCGCCGGGCTTCGTCGACATCCATTGCCACGGTGGCGATCGGGGAGACTTCGCGTCGGCCGACCCCGACTCGATCCGGGTCGCGGCGCGATACCACGCGGCGAACGGGACGGGCGCGATGCTCGCCTCGCTGGTCACCGCACCCCTGGACGACCTGTGCGCTCAACTCGCCGCGATCGCTGTGGTCGTCCAGGACGGCGAAACGGCTGTCCGTGGCGCCCACCTGGAGGGCCCGTTCCTCTCGCATGCACGCTGCGGCGCGCAGAACCCCGCTCACCTGGTGGATCCCGATGTGGCGGCGTTCGAGCGGCTGGTCGCCGCCGCCCGCGGGACGCTGCGGATGATCACCGTCGCGCCGGAGCTGCCCGGGGCGCTCGACCTCGTGCGGGCCGCGCGCCGCCACGAGGTGACCGTGGCGCTGGGGCATACCGACGCGACGTACGAGCAGTGCCTGCCGGCGATCGAGGAAGGTGCCACGGTCGCCACGCACCTCTTCAACGGGATGCCTCCGCTGCACCACCGCGCGCCCGGGCCCGTCGGCGCGGCCCTGGACCGGAGGCTCTGGTGCGAGGTGATCGCCGACGGTGTCCATCTGCACCCCGCCGCGTTGCGGATCGTCGAGCGCGCGGTGCCCGACCGTCTCGTGGCGATCACCGACGCCATCAGCGCGGCCGGGCTCGCCGACGGCACCCACGAACTCGGCGGGCAGGCCGTCGGGGTGACCAGCGGCGTGGCCCGGCTCGCGCACAACGGTTCGCTGGCGGGCAGCACCCTCACGATGCGGGACGCCGTACGCCGCTGCGTCGACGTCGGCCTGTCCGTCCCGGCGGCCGTGCGGGCCGCGACCGTGAACCCGTCCACGGCCGTCGGGCTGGGCTCGAGCGGCCGGATCGCTGCGGGTGCGACGGGTGGCCTGCTGCACCTTGCGTCGCCGTCCGGGCCCCGGTCGTCCCGCGGGGGAGCGGACGGCGCCGGGGTCGGCGAGGTGCGCTGGATCACCGGCGGACAGCCGCATGATCCGGGATCCCGCTAGGCGGATACCCGTTCGGCGTGATCGTCCAGGCACTCACGCAGTCGCGCGATGATCCCCGCCAGCACCCGCGACACCTGCATCTGACTGATGCCCAGGTGGTGCCCGATCTCCAGTTGGGTCATCTCCTGCTCGAAACGCAGCTGCAGGATCAGCCGATCCCGGGGTTCGAGCGCACGGATGCCCTCCCGGAGCACCAACGCGGTGAGGAGCGTGTCGACATTGCCGACCGTGCCCAGATTGAGCCGGTCGCCGGGCTGGGAATCGGGATGCACGACCAGCAACGCGTCCAGCGACGTCGCGGTGTACGACGATCCGACCCGCTGTGCGTCACGCACCAGCTCGTCGCTGATCTGCAGGTGGTGGGCGATGTCCGCGACGGTCGGTGTCGTGCCGAGGGTCTGGGTCAGATCCTGGGTCGCGCGCCGGACCTCGTGGTAGACGTCGTGCAGATTGCGCGGCGGGCGCACCGCCCAGCCGTGGTCGCGCAGGTGTCGCTTGAGTTCGCCATCGATGGTGATGCGGGCGTACGCCGTGAACGCTGACCCTCGTCCGGGGTCGAAGCGCGCGACCGCCATCACGAGAGCCAACGACGCGACCTGCTGCAGGTCCTCCGCCTCGGCACCGAGACCCGCGTAGCGCCGCGCGATGGCGTGCGCGAGCGCGATGTTCTCCTGGATGGCCTCGGCCCGCAGCTGCGCGGCGACCGTGTCGTCGGGCGCGTGCGCGGCGCGCTCCAGCAAGTCCATGGTGCGAACCTCGCGGACAGGGGTGAGCACACCCCCGGTCGTCGCGCTCATCGCGAGTTCGCCCGACGCCTCGCGGCGACGTTCTCGACGGTCACGTCGACACGACCCGGGGCCACGGCTTGCACCGCGGCACGGACGGCCTCGACGGTGATCAGCAGGGAGCAGTCGCGGGCGAGTACCACGTGCACCTCGTAGCCGTGCTCGGCCTCGCGGATGCCACGCACCTGCCGGGTCGGGAGGTAGGTGACGACGTGTTCCTTGCCGGCGTGCAGAGCCTGGACACCGGGCGTGGCCAGCACCGCCTGGGCGATGACCTCGACCCGCTGCGACGCGACGGGGGAGGGCCGCGCACGGAGCCTGAGCGTCTGGCTACCCATGACGCGGGGTGACGCGGGTCGTCGGACGTCTCGAAGAGCGCGTGATCATGAGGATCCTTCGTCGATCAGCAGCCGCCGTGGCCGTCGAAGGACGGCGCAGGAAGTCTGAGCCGGTGAATGAGGCTCGACCGAAGGAAAGAACAAAAACCCGCCCCCGTCGCACCTTTCTATGGCGGCTGCCGGGTCCGGGGCAGGAAACCACGTGTTCGTGGTCCGTAATAACCGTTGCACCGCGCCCGCGGCGTGTCAACGGTTCACCAGCCACACCCACGAATTCGTGGACTTCATGGATGTGGCGATGGACGACCGCGGCGACGGTCGTGCGGACTAGGCTGCTGCGTGCACAGAGACGACCCCGCACCTTGGCGTCGGTTCGACCGAGATGATGCCGAGCAGGACGGGGTACCGATGGACAGGGTGCAGCGCATCCTGCGGGATCTGGAGTCCGCCGACCGCGGAAGCAGCACTCTTCCCGAGGCGCTGTGCGCTGCCTGCGCTGCAGCCCTCCCGGTGACGGGCGTCGGGCTGGCCCTCATGAGCAAGCGCGGCCCCGAAGGTCTGGTGGCCGCGTCCGACGGGCTTGCCAAGACCATGGAGGACCTGCAGTTCGATCTCGGTGAAGGGCCGTGCGTCGACGCATCGTCCGGGGGTCGCCCGGTCCTGCATCCGGAGTTGCGCGAGACGGGCGGTCCGCGGTGGCCGGCCTTCGCGCCCGCCGCTCTGCAGGCCGGGATCGAGGCGGTCTTCGCCTTTCCGCTGCAGGTGGGCGCGATCCGGCTCGGCGTACTGGATCTCTATCGGGACGTCCCCGGCACCCTGAGCCCGCAGGTGTTCCGGGACGCGCTCGCGTTCAGCGATGCAGCGACCAGGGTCCTGTTGTATCTGCAAGGTCAGATGCCGGTCGACGGGGCGCTGCACCCCGATCTGTTGCTGCCGCAACACGACCGGCCCGAGGTGCATCAGGCCACCGGGATGATCGCTGTCCAGGCCGCCGTCGGACTCGCCGAGGCGCTGCTGCTGCTGCGCGCCCGGGCATTTTCGGACGGCCGCGGCATCGTGGCCGTCGCGCGGGACGTCGTCTCAGGAAATCTTCGCTTCCATCCCGATAGCGAGCAGAAATGAGTGGGATCATCGAACCGAGCACCCCGCACGAAAGGCCGTCCACCATGGTGACCCAGCAGCGCCTCCTGCAGGCCTTCGTCGAACTTGCCGACACGCTGGTAGCCGACTTCGACGTCATCGACTTCCTGCACACGCTGGCGGCGACCAGCGTGGAACTCCTCGACGCGGATGCCGCCGGGCTGATGCTGGCCGATCAGCGGGGTGAGTTGCACTTGCTCGCGGCGTCGTCGGAGGAGACGCGCACGCTGGAACTGTTCGAACTGCAGCACCACCAAGGGCCGTGCCTGGACGCCTATCACCAGGGCGTCGCGGTGGTGAACGTCGATCTGGACACCGCCGAGCAACGGTGGCCGGCTTTCGGCCCCGCCGTCCGCGCCGGCAATTTCAGCACCGTGCATGCCATCCCGATGCGCCTGCGCGACGAGGTGATCGGCGCCATGAACCTGTTCCTGGTCCGCCTAGGGAAGCTGTCCGAGGGGGACATCGAGCTCAGCCAAGGCCTTGCCGACATCGCCACCATCGGCCTGCTGCAGGAACGCGCCGTGCAGCAGCAGCAGGTCCTGGCCGAGCAGCTCCAGGGAGCTCTCAACAGTCGTGTGGTGATCGAGCAGGCCAAGGGCATGCTCGCCGCACACCATGACGTGGCGGTGCCCGACGCGTTCGCCGCGATGCGTACCTATGCCCGCCGCACCGGGCGCCCGCTGTCGAACGTCGCGATCGAGATCATCGACGGCACCCTCGACCAGGAACAGCTGCGTCCCTCCTGACCCGCGCGTGGGCCTGGCCGGAGGATCGTCGGCGCTCCGTCGTCAGCTGCTGCTCAGCCCTGCCACAGGGACGGCGGGGCAACCTGTCATGGTGTTGCTTCCCGTCCCGACCCGTCGAGCGTCCGGCCCCGCACCGCAGGAGCCGGTCGACCGCAGGCTCCTGGCATGGGGATCGTCGATGGTGGCGGTGGGTCTGCTGATCGGCGTCTGGGTGACGTCGACGGGTGCGCGGCACACCGGCGAGTACGCCTTGGACGTGGATCTGTCTCAGCACCGCAACGTCGTCGGGGTGGGGCTCGCACGTCTCGTGGACGTCGTCGGTTCGCCCCTGGTGGGGCCGTTCCTGCTGTTGGCGCTCGCGGCCGTGCTGTGGCGACTGACCGATCGCGGCACCGCCGCGTGGTTCCTGGGTCTGGCGATCATCGGGTGGTTCTCGGTCACGGTGTGCAAGGTGGTCTTCCACCGGCACCGACCGCCGACGGGTCCCATCCACGCCCTGATCGTCGAGCACGGCGCCGACAGCTTCCCCAGCGGGCATACCGCGCTCGCCGCCGGCATCGTCGTGGGTGCCGCCGTCGCCCTGCGCGGCAACCGCGCCGTGCGGTCGTGGGTGCTGCTGGTGGGTGTGCCGGTCATCGTGCTGGTGGCGTTGACCAGGCTGTTGCTGGGTGCGCACTACCTGGGGGACGTGGTGGGGTCACCGCTCATCGCCGGTGGTGCCGTTCTGGTCGCCGGCGGACTCCTGCGGCCGATCGAACATCGGGTCCGCGGCAGGTTCGACGACGCCCGGCTGCCGCATGGGTCCAGGATGTGACCGTGCCCCACCTCCATGTGCTGCTCGCCGAGGACGAACAGAGCCTCGCCACCGTCGTCACCAACGGCCTGCGCGAGCGCGGCTTCAGCGTGGACACCGTCCACGACGGACGCGACGCGGTCTGGCGCGCGAGGGAGACGGCGTACGACGTGATCGTCCTGGACATCATGATGCCCGGGCTCAACGGGTACGACGTGGTGAAGGCGGTCCGCGAACACGATTCCCAGACGCCGATCCTGATGCTGACCGCCAAGGACGGCGAATGGGATCAGTCGGACGCGTTCGAGCTCGGGGCCGACGACTACCTGACCAAGCCGTTCAGCTTCGTCGTGCTCATCGCGCGGCTCCGGGCGCTGGCCCGCCGCAGCGGAGCCGGCGTGGACGCGCCGCTGCGGGTCGGCGGCCTGCGGCTGGACTCGGCGCAGCACCGGGTGCACCGCGCGGACAGCGAGATCGACCTGACACCGAGGGAGTTCGCGCTCCTGGAGTTCTTCATGCGGCATCCGGGGCAGCTGCTCACCAAGTCGCAGATCCTGGACGATGTGTGGGATCTGCCGCTGGCCGACCACGGCAACATCGTCGAGGTCTACATCGGCTACCTGCGTCGCAAGATCGACACGCCGTTCGACCTGCGCACCCTGGAGACGGTGCGCGGCGTCGGCTACCGCCTCGTGGCCGACGTATAGGGCAACGACACGGTGAACTGCGCCCCGCCGCGCGCACTGCGATCCACCTGCACGGTGCCGCCGTGCGCGCGCACGATCTCCCGGACGATCGCGAGCCCCAGCCCGGAACCGCCCACCTCGCGGGTGCGGCTCTCGTCCAGCCGGACGAAGCGCTCGAAGACCCGAGCGCGGTCCTGCTCGGCGATGCCCCCGCCGTCGTCGCCCACGGTCAGCAGCACGTGGTCCTCGGCATCCGCCGTGCTCACCTGCACCCAGGAGCGGGCGTGCCGAGCCGCGTTGTCGGTCAGGTTGCGCACGACCTGGTCCAGCCGCTCAGGATCACCCACCAATCGCGCAGGCGCGAGCCGCGCCTCCACCGTGAGCCCGGAGGTCGAAGCCAGCCTCGTGGTGTGGTGGAACGCGATGTCGTCCAGATCGACGTCGCGTTCGCGCAGCACCAGGCCCCTGTTGTCGCTGCGGGTGAGGAGCAGCAGGCCGTCGATCATTTCCTGCAGCCGGTTGGTCTCGCTGCGCATCAGACCGGCGTTCTCTGCCGAGATCGGGTGGCCGTCGGTGGCGGCGATCTCCAGGGCGGCCTGCAGCGTCGCGACGGGGGAGCGCAACTCGTGACTGGCGTCCGCGACGAACCGCTGCTGGGACTCCTGCGCCGTGTAGAGCCGGTGCAGCATCTCGTTCATCGTTATGGCCAACGTCGCGACCTCGTCCCGTCCCGGGCCGACGGGCAGGCGTTCGTCCAGGTTGCGGGAGGTGATGCGCTCGGCCTGGCGCCGGATCGCCTCGACCGGCCGCAGGGTCCGACCGGTCAGCACCCACGCCAGCGCGGCTGCGCCGCCGACCAGGAACGGGATGCACGCCAGCACGACCTTGGCCGCCTCGCTCACCGCCTCGTGCTGGGCCTCCTGCGAGGCCTGGACCAGGATCGCGAACTGCTGACCCGCGTACGTCGTGCGGACCTGGACGCTGAGCGGTCGGTCGAGGTCTCCCGGCAGCCAGTAACCCTTGTTCCCCCGCACCAGGGTGGCGTCGTCCTGGGTCACCCTGCCGGTCCAGCGGCTCTCCCGCGGATACTCCGCGGCCACCCGGCCGCCGGCGGCGAAGACATGCACCGTCGTGCCCGGGCTGACGCTCGAGGTGACGTGGGCGAGGCCGGTCGGACCCGAGGCGGCGACGGCCGTGGCGACGGCGGTGGCGGTGTGCTCGGTGGTGCGCTGCAGGTTGGCGGTCAGGGACCGCTGCAGCAGGTTGGCCACCACCAGGACACCGAGCAGCAGCGGCAGCGCGGTGACGACCGCCGCCAGGATCGTCAGGCGGCTGCGGATGCCACGCGGGAACCGGATCACCGGACCATCTTCGCCCGGTACGCCTGCGCATCGGCTGAGATCGCCGCATGACTCTGCAGAGACTCCCGTACCTGGCTGTGGGTACGCCGTCCTCCTACGTCCACGAGTACGGCCGACTCGCGGTCGGCCTGATTCTGCTGCTGTCCCTCGCGTGCGTGGTGCTGCGGCGGGCCGCGATCCCGCACGTGCGCGGCGTGCTGACCGCGTCGCTGCGGGCGGTGGTGCAGCTCACCCTCATCGCGCTCGCGCTGCGCGGAGTCTTCGCGGCGCCGGTCACGGTGATCGCGGTGGTCGCGGTGATGTTCACGGTCGCGTGCTGGACGGCCGGGCGCCGCCTGCGGGGCCAGTTGAACGCGATGCGCGCGGTCGTGGTCTCGATCGGCGCCGGGGTGTCGGTGACGGTAGCGATCATCGTCGGCATGCCGACGCTCACCCGCGACGTCCGCACGCTGGTCGCCGTCTGCGGGATCGTGATCGGCGGCGCCATGACCGTCGCGACCCTCACCGGACGCAGGTTCGTCCGCGGACTGCACGAGCGCCGCGACGAGGTGGAGGCGTGGCTGTCGATCGGCGCGACCCCACGGCAGGCGGCGCGGGACGTCGCGCGTACCTCGGTGTACGAGGCCCTGGTGCCGGCGCTGGACCAGACCCGCACCGTGGGTCTGGTGACGCTGCCCGGTGCATTCGTCGGCGCCCTGCTCGGGGGAGCCAGTGCCGAGAGTGCCGCCCGTTTCCAGATCGTCGTGCTGGTCGGTCTGCTGTGCGCGCAGTCCATCACCGCCACCCTGCTCGCCTGGCTGATCGGCGCCCCGGAGGTGCTGCCGGTGGCCCCGCACGACTGAGCGCGTCCAGCGATCTCTCAGTCGACGCCGCTTACCTTGCGCGGGTGCCTTCACCCCACCGCAGCCCTCGCCTGAAGTCGGCCTCGTGGAGACCCGATCCGGTCGCCGCGAAGGTCCCCGAGATCACTGCCCTCTTCTGGGTCGTGAAGGTGCTCACCACCGGGATGGGGGAGGCCGCGGCGGACTGGCTCGGCGGCATCAGCATCGTCCTGGCGGGTCTGCTGGGCATCGGCGGTTTCGTGCTCGGCATGCGCCTGCAGCTGCGCAGCACCCGCTACCGCGCGTGGACGTACTGGTTCGCGGTCGCCATGGTCGCGTTGTTCGGCACCATGGTCGCGGACGGCCTGCACATCGTCCTGGCGCTGCCCTACACCGTGACCACGGTGGTCTACGCAGTGGCGCTCGCCGTCGTCTTCCACCGGTGGCACCGCAGTGAGGGCACCCTGTCCATCCACAGCATCACGACCAAGCGGCGTGAGACGTACTACTGGGTCACCGTGCTCCTCACCTTCGCCCTCGGCACGGCCGCCGGTGACCTGACCGCGACCACGATGCACCTCGGCTTCTTCGCCTCGGGTCTGCTGTTCGGGGCCGGGATCCTCTTGGTGCTGCTCGCGTGGCGCCTCGGCCTGGGCGCCATCGCGGCGTTCTGGACGGCGTACGTCCTCACCCGACCGCTCGGGGCGTCGTTCGCCGACTGGTTCGGCAAGCCGCATTCGTTCGGTGCGGGCCTGGGGTACGGCGACGGCGTCGTCACCGGGGTCCTCACGCTGCTCATCATCGGGCTGGTCGCCTACCTCGCGGCGAGCCGTCACGACGTGCAAGCCGGCGAGTCCGGCGACGTTGCCACCGTGCACGACCTCCCGGTGGGTCGTACGGTGCCGGAGGGCGACGCCGTCTAGTGCCGGTGTGGCCGCCGCGGTGGGTCGTTCGGTCCGGCGGCGCTGCCCGGTCATGCTGCTGGGTTCTGGCCGGGTCGTGCGGGCATGAGTCCGGGTGTGAGGTCCCAGGTGACGCCGGCGTTGGTGACGGTGGCGGTGAGCAGGTCGCGGTGCACGATGGTGTGGTGGCGTGCGCAGAGCAGTGCTGCGTTCTGGAGATTGGTCTTGCCGCCGGCCCACCATGGCGTCACATGGTGGGCGTCGCACCAGTCGGGTGGTCGGTCGCAGCCGGGGAAGGTGCAGTGCTGGTCTCGGTGGATGATCGCGGTGCGCAGGCCGCCGGTGAACAAGCGTTTGGCGCGGCCGACGTCCAAGGGTTCAGAGTCTCCACCAAGGACGGCGGGGATGAGGTCGGCGTCGCAGGCCAACCGCCGCAGGGTGGCGGCGTCGAGGTGGTCCCCGTCGGTGGTGCGGCCGATCCCGGGGAGGTATCCCGCCTGGGTGAGTTGGTCGGTCAGGGTCTGGTAGTCCAGGGTGACCAGGATCTTCGCGGTCCCACCGAACTCACCCACCGGCCGCGGTGCAGTGCCGTCCAGGACCCCTGCTGCGGTGTCGACCAGACGCACCAAGGCGTCCGCGCGGCGTTTGGCCGGAGTGCGGGTATCCCGCTCGGTCGCACTAGTGTTGGGGCCGTCGGTGTCCGTCGGGCAGGGCTGTGGTGCCGGTGCGGACAGGGCGCGCAGGGCGTGTTTGACGACGGCGGCGTGCCCGCCGGACAGTTCCGCGACGAACCGGGTCAACCCACTGGGTAGGTCGGCCCAGTACACCGATTCGCAGTCCTGCTGGCGTTCCTCGTCCCGCACGAGGTGTTCGGGGGCGTACTCACCGCGGATCCGGGTGCTGAGCTCGCGTAGGGCGCGGGGTCCGAAACTGCTCAGCGACAGGTACCGCCCCAGCAGGTCCTCCCGGTCCGCGGTCGGCAGCTGCGGGAGGATCCGGGGAACCTCCCGCAGAGCGACCGCCGCCACCGGCACGGTCGCGGACCCGGTCGCCAACGCCTCGGCTACGACCTGATTTCGCGGATCGGCACAGTCGACCCCGACGGTCCCAACCCGGCGCACCACCACGGGATCGACACCGGCAGCCTGGCGGGCGACCCAGGCCGGTGCACCGGTCGCAGTGGAATTGGCGACCGTGCCCCGGCTCAACGCGTCGGCGGTGGCCAGGGCGGCAACGTTCTCTCCCCGTGTTCCGATCTGCAGCATCGACCCGACGACCTCGCCAAGCTCGGTCTCATCCAGTTGGTACAGCGCACCGGGCCACTCATCCAACGCGGTCTTGAACTCGCCCAGCAGACCCATCAACCGGGCACCCGTGCCCGGCGCGGCGGGTGCCTGCAGGTCGCTCGTAGACTGCGCCATGGCCCCTCCTCGGCTGCTGATCCCTGGTTCGTCCTTATAGCTTGTATCATACGCGTGTTCGAACCAAGCTGCAACGGTAAATCCGACGAATACCACTGTGGGCGTGGACTATTCGAACCTGAGTTATCCACATCCCCCATGCTAGAGATGGGATTTCAGGGGGTTATCCACACGCCCCAACCACCCTCAGATCGCTGATGCTGACGGTCAGCTGGGGCGCGCGTTGAATCGGCGCAGCAGGTCGGCGAACTGCGTCACCTCGGCATCCGTCCAGTCCGCGACCCGCTCGTTGATCGCCGCGATCCGCACGGTGTCCGACTCCTGCAGGATGCGGTCGCCCTCGGCGGTCAACCGGAGCCATTGCGCCCGGCGTTCACCGGGAGCGGCTTGCCGCTCGATGAGCCCGCGCTGCTCGAGGACGGAGATCTGGCGGCTCGCGGTGGACTTGTCGATCTGCAGGTCGGCCGCCACATCGACCGCCGTCGGGTGGGGCTTGGCGGTGACCGCGGACATCAGGGTGGCCTCCGCGAACGTGATCTCCGGCACGTTCATGCTCCACTCGCGCCGCAATCTCCTTGTGAATGAACGTAATTCAGAGAGCACTATGCGCAGTGGCTCATCGCGTGACTTGCCGTCCGTGTCCATAGAGATACTATAGATACAGAAGTTGCATCTACCAACTTCAAACCCGGACAGGTGGAGGAGAACGGTGAAGGTGAGCGGACCGCAGCAGGTGGCGCCGATGAAGACGGTGCTGTCGCATGTGCTGGTGCCGATCGTGATGGGCCTGGTGATGGCGGCGGCCTACCTGGGCGGCTTCCACAAACCGGCGCCCCACAACATCCCGCTGGCCGTCGTGGGGACGACGCAGCAGGCGCAGCCGATCGCGGACGCGCTGCAGCGTGCGGTCGGTGACGCGGCGACGGTGCGTGTGCTGCCCAACGCGGCCGAGGCCACCCGCGAGATCCGGCAGCTCGACCTCTCCGGCGCCTACGTGCCCGGCGCTCACCAGGCGGTCGTCCTGACCGGGGCTGCAGCATCCGACAGCACGAAGACCGTGGTGACACAGGTGTTCTCGCCGGTCGCCATCAAGCAGGGTGTGCCGATGTCGGTGAAGGACGTGGCGCCGGTGAGCTCCGACGACCCCATCGGTCAGAACGGCTTCTTCTTCCTCGTCGCCCTCACCGTCGGTGCGTACGCGACGTCGATCGCGATCGGTGCGGCTGCTGCGACCCGGCGCTTCCGCGACCGCGTCGGCCTGGCGGCGGGTGCCGCCGTGGTGCTTTCGACGGCCGAGCTCGCCGTCGCCCACTTCGGTTACGACATGTTCGGCGGCCATCTCCCGGCGGTCTGGGGTCTGTCGATCCTCTACACCGCGGCGGTGATGTTCATCGGCGTCGGACTGCACCCGCTGGTCGGCCGGTTCAGCACGCTGCTCTACTCGGCCGTGTTCGTCGCGCTGAACTTCACGACGTCCGGGGGAGTGTTCGCGCCCGTCCTGCAGCCGGCGTTCTTCGGCTGGCTGCACCACTTCTGGATCGGTGCCGGGTTCGTGGAGGCACTGCGCCGGATCTTCTACTTCCCGGCGGTCGGCCTCGGCGGCCCGATGGCGATCCTCGTCGGGTGGTTCGTGCTCGGCATCGCGTGCCTGAGCCTCGGCCACACCGTGGAGCGGCGCCGCGCGCGTCGTACCCCGGTGAGTGCGTACGCCGACCGGCCGGCGGGCCGGCTGGACGCCGCCACCGAGGAGGAGCTGGAAGAGGATGTCGCGGTCTGAGCCTCTGACATCCCCCTGCTGATCCCCGACGCCCCGCACCAGGGGTGTCGGGATCACTGCGTCGGGATCAGTAGGTCGGTGCGGCGGGGAGTCCGAAGAGGTCTTCCTCGGTCAGGATCTGGCGCGCGTGCACGTACGCGGTCAGTGGCGTGCCGAAGTACCGGACGTGCCACGGCTCGGACTGCCAGCCGGTCACGGCGGTCTTGCCCACGGCGTTGCTGAGGACGAACCCGTAGCGCCAGGCGTTGGCCGCGATCCACCGCCCTGTCGCGGTGGTCGTGGTGCACGAGGAGTTCGTGCACGGGGCGTTGGTGAGGTCGGCGGCCAGGCCGAGCTGGTGTTCGCTGAAGCCCGGGCGGGCGACGAGGTTGTCCGCCACCTTCTGCCCGTACTGCTTCACGTCCTGGTCGTAGAGCGCGCGCTGCGAGTCGTACGAGCGGTATCCGCTGTTGACCGCCGTCGTCAGCCCCACGGCGGCCGCCCCCGCGATGAGCTGGCGGATCGCGGTCGCCGCGCTGCTGGTGAGCTGCCGGGATCCGACGGTCTGCAGGCCGGTCGGCACGTACGTCGACGGCAAGGCGTTGCGCTTGTTGGTGATGCGCCACGGGGCGCCGGACAACGATGTGGCGGAGGTGCTCGCCGAGACCGTCAGCGGCGCGTATCCCGGCGCGGTGACGACGTACGAGCTGCGCGATCCGGTCGGCTGCCAGAGGACGAGCAGGGCGTGACCGGTCACGGAGGTGCTGGACCCGATCACCGACCCGCCCGCGTGGCGCACGGTCACGACCGTCCCGGACGGCACGGTGACCCAGACGGCGGCCTTCGTCGGCAGCAGCGCGTACGGCACCGCCGCCATCGACGGGAGAGCGCTCGCCGCGCGAGCGCCCGGCGCGGAGGCCAGGAGCGCCGGGATCGCGACGAGCGCCGCGAGGAGGGACGTGCTGAGCCGACGTTTCACGACTGCTGGACCTTTCGCACAACCCGGTGATGACCGGACATCGGGCCTCGACGGAGGCCGCTACCAGAGACACGGTAGGTCCGGCCGGATCTCTGCGCCGCGTTGCGTCACCGATCGATCCGACTGCCCTCTGCCGGCCGACCCGGTTCGCAGGTTTCGCTCAGGGGCGGCTCCTAGCGTTTCAAGACGTCCGCAGTGCAGACCGAAGTGAGTCCTGATCCCACAGGGAGCCTGATCATGCATCTTTCCCGCGCCGCCGCCGTACCGGCCCTTCTCAGCGTCGCGTTGGTCGCCGGCTGCAACAACTCCAGCACCGCATCATCGTCGTCGGGCGGTGCGGCCGGCTCGTCCAGCGGCTCCTCGACCGCGTCCAGCGCGAGCTCCAGCGGCTCGAGCAGCACCACCGGTTCGTCGAGCAACGCCACCGGTTCGTCGGGCAGCGCCACCGGTGCGGCCGCGAGCTGCCCCAGCTCCAACACGCGCTCGTTCGCCAAGACCCGGTTCGTCACCGACATCGGCCTCACCGTCGGGACGTTCCACCGATGGATCTGGAAGCCGTACAAGGCCGGCACTTTCAACAAGGGTTCCCACGGCCGGATCCGGGCGATCGTCAAGGGCGCCGCGGTGGCCGGGCTGGACCTGCACCTGATGAACAACGCCAAGAAGAACGTCGAGGCCAATCCGACCCTCTGCAAGGTCCTGGCAGCGCCGATCGAGAACGCCGTCCGCGACCTCGGCGGCCTCAAGGGCAAGATCACCAGCGGGGACTTCACGTCTCTGACCAGCCTGGAGAGCACGTTGTCCGGGATCCTGACCACGGGCAACAAGCATGGACTCGGCATCACCGAATCCACCGACGAGAGCAAGGCCTCGCAGGGCTGAGGCCTTTTGAGAGTGCCGTCGACGCGGACCCTGATCGCCGGCGGGCTTCCTACCGGGCGGACCAGCCGCCGTCGAGCATCCAGGACGAGCCGGTGGCAGACCCGGCCAGCGGCGAACACAGGTAGGCCGCCAACTCGGCGACCTCGCCGGGTTCCACCAGGCGCTTGACGGCCATCTCACGGAGCATGACCTCCTCCACCACCCGTTCGGCCGGGATTCCGTGGGCCTCTGCCTGGGACGCGATCTGTTTCTCCACCAAGGGAGTTCGCACGTAACCGGGGCAGATCGTGTTCGACGTGACACCGTGCGGGGCACCCTCGAGGGCGATCACCTTCGACATGCCCTCCAGCGCATGCTTCGCGGTGACGTACGCGACCTTGTACGGCGACGCGCGTACGCCGTGCACGGACGAGATGTTCACGATGCGGCCGAACTCCTGCTCGTACATGTGTGGCAGGGCGGCGCGTGCGAGTCGGAACGGTGCTTCCACCATGAGGGCCTGGATCAGCCGGAAGCGGTCGAGGGGGAACTCGTGAACGGGCGCGACGTGCTGGATCCCGGCGTTGTTCACCAGGACGTCGGCACTCCCGGCGAGGGAGTCGGCGTCGAAGGTGGGGTCGGACAGATCCGCCTCCACCGCGCTGGCCCCGATCTCGGCGGCCACCGCTCGCGCCGCAGCGCCGTCCAGGTCGACGAGGACGACCTCAGCGCCACTCTCTGCGAATCGTCGGGCGCAGGCGGCCCCGATCCCACTGCCGCCGCCCGTGATCACGACTCGCCGTCCTGCCAGGTCCCGCTCGTTCATGTGTCTCCCTCGGATCTGGGGCGGCCGTGGAGCCGACCCCCAGATAGGTGTGGCGCGCGCCGTCGGTCAAACGGCGGCAGAGTCCGTCTCCCATGGTCGCATCGGCGGTTCAGGCGCGATCGACACCGCAGGTTCCCACCTTCGTTCCCCGGTCTGCGCAACAATCACCTCGTCATGCTCATTGCTCGACGACTGCACCGACTCGATGCCGCTAAGGGCAGCCTGAGGCGGGTCGGCTGTCCCCCCACCTGAACTGGAGCACACCGATGAAACGCGTCATCGCGATGATCATGGCCGGGCTCGGCGCTACGGGGACGCTGTTCGCCGCGGCCACCGTGCCGGCGTCGGCCGACGCCTTCGCACGCTCCGCAACGCCGACAGCCAGCGTCTCCGCGGGTATCCCCACCGTCGGGACGTTGTTCACGGGCGGATTCCCGGGACGGCACAGCTGCACGGCGAGCGTCATCGCCAGCCCGACCCACAACCTGTTGATCACGGCCGGGCACTGCGTGTCGGGCACGGCGGCCGGGTGGTTGTTCGTCCCCGACTACAACGGCGCGTCCGCGACGAGGCCGGCTCCGTACGGCGTGTGGACGGTCAAGCACGCCTACGTCGCACCCCGGTGGAAGAGCGTGCACGACACGCAGTACGACTACGCGATCCTGCAGGTCGCGGGGCAACGTCATGGCTGGCGAACGGTCCAGGTGCAGGACCTCACCGGCGGCAACACCCTTGCCACGGCCCCGCGACCCGGGACCGAGATCACCGATGTCGCCTACAACGGCGGTGCCGACCGACCCATCAGCTGCACGGTCCCGACCTACGTCACGAGCGGGTATCCCGCCTTCAACTGTGACGGTTACGTCGGCGGCAGCAGCGGCAGCCCGTGGTTGTCCGCCGTCAGCGGCAGCTCCGTGAAGGCGGTCCGCGGCGTCATCGGCGGCCTGCACCAGGGTGGCTGCTACTCCTACACGTCCTACAGCTCCAGCTTCACATCCGAGGTCTTCGCCGTGTACGACCGCGCCGTGTCCGGCTCCCGGCCGGACACCGTGACCCCCGCCGGCGGCGACGGCTGCTGACAGCCTCATCCGCAGATGGGACCTTCTGCGCAGAGTTCGAGTGGGGCGGCTGGGGCTTGAACCCAGGACCGACGGATTATGAGTCCGCTGCTCTGACCAGCTGAGCTACCGCCCCCAGCGCACGCACCCTACCCGGCGGCCTTCGAGCCCGGTCGTCCGCGCTCAGGGACCGTACGGCGTTCGCCCAGGGGTTCGTGAGTGAGGCCTGTCACGCTCACTCGGGCGCAACCGGCGGCATCCCGGCGAACCACCGCGAACCTGAGAGCGGCCGAAAGGTTCGGTGGTTATCGTGCCCAAGGCTCTCGCCATTGCTCATCGACCTCTGCCAGGAAGTACCTCATTCATGTTCTCCCGCCCGCGACTTCGCGGACAGCTCGATGACCTGCTGCCGACGGCGGTGGGCCGCCGATGAGTGACGACGACCGTCAGGGCCCCGGCGCGCGGTTGCCTCGGCAGCGCCCCCGCGGCGAGTCAGCGGGCGGCCCAGGCGGCACCCCGCAGGACGGCGCACGGCCGGATCCTCGCCGGGGCGACGCCCGGCCGGCAGGAGCGACCGGCAACCGTTCGGCGGCGGCCGAGCGGGCGGCGCTGCGCCGAACCCACCTGCGGCGGCGCATCCTGCTCGGTCTGGCCGCGGTCATGGTCGTGATCGTGGCGGCCGGGGCACTGATCGTGCACCACTTGAACGGCAACATCCGCACGGTCGCGATCCCCAAGGGCATCGTCGGCACCGAGTCCACCGACGCCAAGGGCCGCGCGCCGATCAACATCCTCGTCATGGGCTCGGACACCCGGGGCAGCTCGGCCGACTGTGCGATCGGGGGCGACTGCAAGGCGTCGACGAGTACGGCGACGGGCAAGGGGGCCACCTCACTCTCGGCGAACGCCGACGTCGAGATGCTCGTGCACATCTCCGCCGACCGCACCAACGCCTCGATCACGAGCATTCCGCGGGACACCGTGGTCGACATCCCGCAATGCACGGACCCGGCGACCGGGCGGGCGGTCGCCCCGCATCGTGAGCGCGTCAACAGCACGCTGCAGTACGGACCGACCTGCACGCTCCAGACGGTGCACAACCTCACCGGCGTACCCATCGACCACTTCGCGGTCATCGACTTCGCGGGTGTCGTCACCATGTCCGACGCGGTCGGCGGCGTGAACGCCTGCGTCAACGAGAACGTCTACGACACCTACTCGCACCTGAAGCTCAAGAAGGGCTCGCACACCCTCAAGGGCAAGTCCGCCCTGGAGTTCCTGCGCACCCGGCACGGCTTCGGCGACGGCGGCGACATCGGTCGCACCGTGGCCCAGCACCTCTTCCTGTCCGCGATGCTGCGCCAGTTCGAGAGTGCCTCGACGCTCGCCAACCCGGTGCGCCTCTACGACCTGGCGGACGCCGCGACCAAGGCGGTCACCGTCGACGACGGCCTGGGCGACATCGGCAAGCTGACCGGCATGGCCAAGGAGCTGAACAAGATCCCTGGCAAGCGCATCACCTTCACCACGATGCCGACCGTTCCCAACCCGCAGAATCCCAACGAGGTCGTGCCGGCCAGCAACGCGGCCGCCCTCTTCGCCAAGATCAAGGCGGACACCTCCCTCACCGCGTCCCCGAAGAAGAAGTCCTCCGGCGCGAGCTCGTCGTCGCCAGGGTCGTCCTCCAGCACGACCCCGACCCCGAGCGGGAGCACGACGCCGACCACCGGCGCCACCGGCAGCGGGACCGGCACGGACTACGCGACCACGGTCGACAAGGCCGTGGGCTGTGCCCAGGTCGCACAGGTGCCGACCGTGCAGATCAACGGCGTCGCGATGACGCCGGCGCAGGCGTACGCCGCATCGCCGAACGTGCCCGATTCCGCGAACTGACCCGGGTGGACTGACCCGACGTTAAACCTGGTGCTCGTGTGACGAATGGGGCACAATGAGCGGCAATTGAATCAGCAGTACGCCGCGCACGCCGTCGGCTCGTTTCACCGGTAGGTCGTTGGGGAAGACGTCCCTCATGGTGAAGGAGGCTCGGATGTCCGTGGCAGGTAGTCGCGCCATCGCGCGCGGGGTTGTGTTCATCCACTCGGCCCCCACCGCGTTGTGCCCGCACATCGCCTGGGCGCTGGAGAGCGTGCTGGGCCAGTCCGTTGCGCTCGAATGGACCGCGCAGCCGGTCGCGTCCGGCATGGTGCGCACCGAGCTGTCCTGGATGGCCGAGCCGGGCACCGGCGCCCGCCTGGCCAGCACACTGCGGGGCTGGGACCACGTGCGATACGAGGTCACCGAGGAAGCCAGCTCCGGAGTCGACGGTTCACGATGGGCGCACACCCCGAATCTCGGGATCCACCACACGTGGACCTCGACGTCGGGGGACGCGGTCATCCACGAGGACCGGCTGCGGTCGGCGCTCGCGGAGTGCGGGGGAGACCCCGAGGTGTTCCGCGCCGAGATGGCCGAGCTGCTCGGGACCGCGTGGGACAAGGAGCTGGAGCCGTTCCGGTACGCCGGCGACGGCGCCACCGTGCGGTGGTTGCACCGGGTGTCCTGACTCGGCCTCTGCCCATCGGGGGGGTAGCGAAACGGTCGAGGGGTGGCGATATATCGCCACCCCTCGACCGTTTGCATACCCCCCGATGAGGGGCGGGCACATCAGAGCGGGATGTTGCCGTGCTCGCCGCGTCGCTGGGGCGCCGCCGCGATGGCGGTGGCGAGCGCACTGCGGGTCGTGGTCGGCTCGATGACCTCGTCGACCACGCCGATCTCGACGGCGCGCGGCAGACCGCCCGCGAGGACGGCGTGCTCCTCGGCCAGTTCGTTCTCGACGGTCACGCGTTCGGCCGGGTCGACCTCCGCGAGCCGGCGCCGGTGCAGGATCCGCACGGCGGCCACGTGGCCCATCACCGCGACCTCGGCCGTCGGCCAGGCGAAGACCCGGGTCGCGCCCAGGGAGCGGGAGTTCATGGCGATGTACGCACCGCCGTACGTCTTGCGCGTCACGAGAGTCACCCGGGGCACGACGGCCTCGGCGAACGCGTGCAGCAGCTTCGCGCCGCGGCGTACGACGCCGTCCCACTCCTGACCCACGCCCGGCAGGTAGCCCGGCACGTCGACGAGCACCACGAGGGGGATCCCGAACGCGTCGCACATCCGCACGAAGCGGCTGGCCTTCTCCGCGGATGTCGCGTCGAGGCAGCCGCCGAGCCGTAGCGGGTTGTTGGCGATGACACCGATGGTGCGGCCCCCGAGGCGACCGAGCGTGGTCACGATGGACGGTGCCCAGCGGGGGTGCAGCTCGACGCAGTCCTCGACGTCGTCGACCACGTCGGCGATCAGCGGGTGCACGTCGTACGCGCGCTTGGCCGACTCGGGGAAGGTCGCCGCGAGGTCGCGGTCCTGCACCGAGGACACGTCCATCCGACCCTGGTCGGAGAGCAGGCTGACCATCTGCCGGCCGCGGTCGTACGCCTCCTCGGTGGTCGCGGTCGCCACATGCACGACGCCGGAGCGGCGGCCGTGCGGTTCGGCCCCGCCGAGCCGGGCGGCGGTGACGTTCTCACCCGTCACCGAACGCACCACGTCCGGTCCGGTCACGAAGATCAGCCCGTCCGGGCCGAGGATGACGATGTCGGTCAGGGCCGGGCCGTACGCCGCGCCACCGGCCGCCGCACCGAGCACCACGGAGATCTGCGGGATCTTGCCCGAGGCGCGGGTCATGATCGCGAACATCTCGCCCATCCCGTTGAGGGAGACCACGCCGTCGGCCAGCCGCGCGCCACCGGAGTGCCACAGGCCCACGATCGGCGAATCGTCCGCGAGCGCACGCTCGTACGCCTCCACGATCACGCCGCAGCCCTCAGCGCCCAGCGCCCCGCCCTGGATGCGCGGGTCGGCGGCGAAGACCACCGTAGGGACGCCGCGCACGGTGCCGGTGGCGGCCAGCATGCCGCTGCGGTCCTGTGCCGAGATCAGGTGCAGCGAGCCGTCGTCCAGGAAGGTCGTGAGCCGGGTCAGGGGGTCGCGCGGGTCCGCTTCCTCGACGGGGGCAGGAGCGGGTGCGTGGTCGGTGGACGTCATCAGATGCTCTTCACTGTCAGGGCCACGTTGTGGCCGCCGAATCCGAAGGAGTTGTTGAGGGCGGCGATGTCGCCGTCCGGCAGCTTGCGGTGTTCACCGCGTACGACGTCGAGCGAGATCTCCGGGTCGAGGTTGTCCACGTTGGTGGTCGCCGGGACGATCCGGTGGTAGAGGCTCAGCACCGTGATCAGGCCCTCGAGCGCGCCGGCTGCACCGAGCAGGTGGCCGGTCATCGACTTGGTCGCCGTGATCGAGATGTCGTCGGTCGCGTCGCCGAATGCCCTTCGGATGGCGTTGGATTCGGCGATGTCGCCCACCGGTGTAGAGGTGGCGTGGGCGTTGATGTGCATGATGTCGCGCGTCGAGAGATCGGCGCGCTCCACGGCCTCGAGCATCGCTCTGGACGCGCCCGCGCCCTCGGGCTCGGGGGCGGTGATATGGAAGGCGTCGGCCGACATTCCGATGCTCGCCAGCTCCGCGTAGATGCGGGCGCCGCGGGCGGTGGCGTGCTCGTAGGACTCCAGCACCAGGACGCCGGCGCCCTCGCCGATCACGAAACCGTCGCGGTCCACGTCGTACGGACGGGAGGCGTGGGTCGGGTCGTCGTTGCGGGGCGACAGGGCGCGCATCGCGGCGAAGCCGGCCATCGGGAGCGGGTGGATCGCGGCTTCGGTGCCGCCTGCGACGACGACGTCCGCGCGCCCGTCGCGGATCATCGCGGCGGCGTATCCCATGGCCTCGGCTCCGGAGGCGCACGCGGACACGGTGGTGTGGGCGCCGGCGCGACCGCCGAGCTCCAGGGACACGTTGCCGGATGCGGTGTTGGGCATGAGCATCGGGACCGTGAGGGGATAGATCCGGCGGGGACCCTTCTCCTTCAGCACGTCGTACTGGTCCAGCAGGGTGTGCACGCCGCCGATGCCGGTGCCGATGGCGACGCCGAGCCGCTCGGGGTCGACCTCGGGGGCACCCGCGTCTGCCCAGGCCTCGCGGGAGGCGATCATCGCGTACTGCGCCGACGGGTCCATCCGGCGGATCTCGACCTTCTTGAGCACCTCGGACGGGTGCTGCTTGATGGTCGCGGCGAAGGTGACGGGGAGGTCGTAGCGGTCCAGCCATTCCTGCGGCAGCGCGCGCGCGCCCGACTCGCCGGCGAGCAGCGCCTCCCAGGTCTGCGTCATGGTGCCACCCAGGGGAGTGGTCGCACCGAGTCCGGTGACGACGATGCGCCGGTCTGCGGTCATGGGATGAAACTCCTTGAAGGTCAGTGCTGCTCGAAAGCCGCTCGAAGGGTGCGACCGGTCCGGGTGGCCCGTCGACGACGGGCCACCCGGAAGGTCGTGGGTCAGCCCTGGGCGGTCTGGATGTACTTCACGGCGTCGCCGACGGTGGTGAGGTTCTTGACCTCGTCGTCGGGGATGGTCACGCCGAACTTCTCCTCGGCGTTGACCACGATCGTCATCATCGACAGCGAGTCGATGTCGAGGTCCTCGGTGAAGGACTTGTCCGGCTGTACGTCGGCCGCGTCCACCCCGGTCTCCTCGTTGACGATCTCGGCGAGTCCGGACAGGACCTGCTGCTCGTCTTGCGCCATGCTGTTCTCCTTTGATTTGGCTGTGCTACAACGGTTTTCATCTGGGCTGACCCGGATTTCCCGCCGAGCCTCGGGTGTCTGTTGGTACCTGTGGGCGGCCTAGGGCAGCCGGACGACCTGTGCGGCGTACGCCAGGCCGGCGCCGAAGCCGATCTGCAGGGCGAGTCCGCCCCGCGGCACCTCCTGCTCGCGCAGCATCCGTTCGATGGCCAGCGGGATCGAGGCCGCGGAGGTGTTGCCGGTCTCAGCGATGTCGCGCGCCACCGGGATGTCCGCGGGCAGCTTGAGCTGCTTGATCATCGCGTCGGTGATGCGCATGTTGGCCTGGTGCGGGATGAACGCGTCCAGGTCGGCGGCGGTGATGCCCGCTGCCTCGATGGCCTGCTGGGCGACCGGTGCCATCGACCAGACGGCCCACCGGAAGACGGTCTGGCCGGCCATCTTCAGCGTCGAGGCTTCCGTGGCGTCGATCGCACCGGCGGCGACCCAGTCGGCCGGCTTGCCGGTGGCGGCCTCCTCCTCCTGCAGCGCGACGATCTTGTCCCACGGGACGCGCTGCGAGATGGCTTCCCACTTCTCCCCGTCCGAGCCCCACACGGTCGGGCCGATGCCCGGGGTGTCCGACGGGCCGATCACCGCGGCGCCCGCCCCGTCGGCGAAGATGAACGCCGAGCCGCGGTCGCGTTTGTCGGTGATGTCGGAGAGCTTCTCCACGCCGACCACCAGGACGTACTCGGCGCTTCCGCCGCGCACCATGTCCGAGGCGAGCGAGATGCCGTGGCAGTAGCCGGCGCACGCGGCCGAGATGTCGAAGGCGGCCGCGTCCTTCGCGCCGAGACGAGTGGCGAGGATCGGTGCGGCGGCGGGTGTCTGCATGGTGTGGGTCACGGTCGCGACGATGACCGCGCTCAGCCGGTCCGCGGTGATGCCGGCCATCTCCAGTGCCGGACCGGCGGCATGCTCCGCCATGTCGATGACCGTCTCCTCCCCGGCGGCCCAGCGGCGGGAGACGATGCCGGTCCGCTCGCGGATCCAGGCGTCGGTGGAGTCGATCCAGGTGCAGACCTCGTCGTTGGTGACGACCCGCTCGGGGCGGTAGCCGCCGACGCCGAGCATCCCGGCGTACCGCGCACCGACCGGCGCCTGCAGCGTGCCGGTGCCCTTGGCGACGGTGCTCATCGGGAGGACTCCGTCGGGTGCAGACGCAGCAGGGGTTGACCGGGCGCGACCGGGTCGCCGTCCTCGGCCAGCCATTCGACGACCTGACCGCCGTGCGGCGAGAGCACCGGGTGGCTGTCACGCAGGGTCGAGACCTGCGCGATCGTGTCGCCGGGGTGCACGGTCGTGCCGACCGCGCTGGTGTCGAGCGACACGGTGCCCTTGCTGGGGGAGATCACGAGTCGCCAGGACGGCGCGATGCCACCGTCGTGGGGTTCGCCGTGCTCACCGACCATCCGGATCGCCTTGTCGATGTCGTCGGGGGTCTTCAGCGCGAGCGTCTCGACACCCGGCATCCCTCGCTTGGCCAGGCCGACGAGCGTGCCCGCCGGCGGGATCTCGATGAGTCCGGTGACGCCCATCGACGCCAACGTGTCCATGGTGAGGTCCCAGCGGACGGGGTTGCGCACCTGGGACACGATCCGGCCGAGCACCTCGCGGCCCTGGTGCACGACCTGGCCGTCCTTGTTGCTCACCAACGGGATTCGTGAGTCGTGCGTCGAGATCGCGCTGGCGAGGTGCGCCAGGCGGTCGACGGCCGAGGCCATGTGCTGGGTGTGGAACGCGCCTGCGACCTGCAGCGGCATCACGCGCGCCTTAGCGGGCGGTGCGGCCTTGAGCTCGCCGAGCTGCTCGAGGGTGCCTGCAGCGACGACCTGGCCCGCGGCGTTGATGTTCGCGGCGGTCAGTCCGTGCTGGTCGAGCGACGCGCGCACCTCGTCCGGGTCACCCCCGAGGACCGCACTCATGCCGGTCGGTCGTACGGCGCTGGCCTGCGCCATCGCGGCACCACGCTCGCGGACGAAGACCATCGCCTGCTCCGCGGAGAGGACGCCGGCCGCCGCGGCGGCGGTGATCTCGCCGACCGAGTGCCCGGCACCCGCGCCGACCAGGCGGAAACCGTCGGCGGGGTGCTCGAAGAGCGCGAGCAGCGACAGCAGCCCGGACCCCACGATCAGCGGCTGGGCGACCGCGGTGTCCTTGATGGTCTCGGCGTCGGAGGTGGTCCCGTGCGCCACCAGGTCCATCCCGGCCACCGCGGAGAGCCACGCGAGCCGTTCGGGGAACCCGGGCACCTCCAGCCATGGGGCGAGGAAACCTGGGGTCTGCGAGCCTTGTCCGGGGCACACGATCGCTAGCACCCGTTCATCGTGCCGCGACAGGCGCCGGGCGCCTGGGTGCCCATCGGACCAAGTTGACCGGCTGGTTTTAGAGGATTGCTACAAATCCGGCAGGTGCGAGATCGCCAGGGCGAGCCGGACCGTGAAGGCCTCGCGTGGCCTGGTGAGGTCGCAGTCGGTCAGGTCGTGGATCCGTCCGAGGCGGTAGCGCACCGTGTTGGGGTGCACGAAGAGCAGCCGGGCCGTGGCCTCCAGGCTGCCCTGATCGAGGTAGGCGGTGGCCGTCTCGTACAACGCCGGGTGGTCGGCCATGGTGCGCGCCACCTTGTCGACGAGCCGTCGGCGTGCGCGGGTGTCGCCGGCCAGCGCGCGCTCGGGTAGCAGCTCGTCCGCGAGGCACGGGCGCGGAGCCTCGGGCCACGCCGGTGCCGCGCCCTGGCCGGCGAGTGCGGCGCGCGCACTGCGCCCGGCGGCGTACAGATGCGGCACCTTGGGTCCGATCACGACCGGGCCGTCGGCCCATTGCGAGGTGATCGCGCTGACAGCGGCGAGGACATCGTCCACCCCACCGATGATCGCGATGAGCCGTCGCCGCTGGACCGCGGCGAGGAGTGGCAGATCGCGTCGCAGCGCCTCTCGGCGTAACGAATCCACTGTCTCGGCACCGGGACCGGCCGGCGCGGTGCCGACGACGACGACGATGTCATGCACCTCGTCCCAGCCGAGGGCGGACACCCGGGAGGCCAGCGACTCATCCGCCTCGCCGCGCAGGATCGCATCGACCACGAGGGACTCCAGGCGCGCGTCCCAGGCGCCGCGGGACTCCGCCGCGGCGGCGTAGACCTGTGCCGCGCCGAACGCGATCTCCCGGGAGTAGGTGAGGACGGCCTCGCGCAGCCGGATCTCCTCACCCGGTGCCGCGAGCACGCCGACATGCTGCTCGACCACGTCGATCACGGTGCGGACCAGGTCGAGGGTCTGCCGCAGCGTGACGGTGCGCATCAGGTCGCGCGGCGCGCTGCCGAAGACGTCGGTGGCCACCGACGGCGCCTCGGACTGGTCGCTGTGCCAGGAGATGAACGCCGCGATGCCCGCCTGGGCGACCAGTCCCACCCACGACCGGTCGGACGCCGACAACTCCTGGTACCACTGGTAGGACGCCTCCATCTGGTGCACGGCGGCGGTCGACAGTTCGCCCGCGTGCTGCTCCAGGCGACGGTGTGTGGGGGTGCTCACTCCTCCAGGGTATTTGTATGACCTCGATAACAGGGCGCGATAGGTCCCCACCGGGCGGTGGGGGGCCGGTTTGCCCGCCGTTCACGACCTCGACACGGGAGCGGCATGTCGCTTCCACCAGCACGTCGTACGCGGGTGATCGCGTGGGGGCATGAGCCTCGAGGCCGGCCGCGCCGGTGGACGTGAACCTCTCATCGTCGGTCACCGCGGAGCCTGCGGATACCGGCCCGAACACACCGTGGAGTCCTATCTGCTGGCCGCCCGTCTCGGCGCGGACTCCCTGGAGCCGGACCTCGTGATGACCTCCGACGGGCAGCTGATCTGCCGCCACGAGCCGGAGCTTTCCCGGACGACGGACGTGGCGACCCGGGCCGAGTTCGCCGACCGGCGTACGACGCGCCGGGTGGGGGAGAGCGAGGCGACCGGCTGGTTCGCCGAGGACTTCACGCTCGCCGAGATCGGGACCCTGTGGGCGACCGAGCGACTCGCTCAGCTACGACCGTCGAACACGATCTACCACGGCCGGTGCCGGGTGGCCTCCTTCGACGACCTCCTCCGCGTACGCGCTCAGGTGTCGCGGGAGCTCGGTCGCGAGATCGGTCTGAGCGTGGAACTGAAGGACCCGTCCCGGTACCGAGCGATGGGGATGGACATGGAGCGCGCCGTGCTCGACGGGTTGCGGCGGGGCGGCGCGGTGGACGGCAGCGTGCCGGCCTACCTGCAGTCCTTCGAGCTGCACAGTCTGATCCGCCTGCGCGACGAGCTCGGCGTCACGCTGCCGCTGATCTTCCTGCTGGAGAACGGCGGGGTGCCGCCCGGTTTCGGCAGTGGCGCGCACAAGGGCACCTACGACGAGCTCTTGTCCGCCCGCGGACTCAAGCTGCTGTCGACCTGGATCGACGGAGTGGGGCCGGGCAAGGCACGCGTCTTCCCGCGACGAACCGACGGCACGCTCGGGATGCCGAGTCGTCTGGTCCGCGACGCGCACGCCGCCGGACTGCTGGTGCACGTGTGGACCTTCCGCGCCGAGAACGCCTTCCTCGCCGAGGACATGCGGCGCGGCGGGCGCGAGGCGGACTGGGGCGACGTCCTCGGAGAGATGCGCCGGTTCCTGCGCGCCGGCGTCGACGCGTTGATCTGCGACCAGCCAGACCTCGCCGTCCTCGCCCGCGACGAGATGCTCAGCCGCCTGCCGTCCTGACACTGCGTGCGCACGGTGGCTCAGTCGGGACCGAGAGGCACAGGTCGGCCTGTGCCTCTCGGGCGTATCTGAGCCACCGTCACGTGTGCGACAAAAGACCGATCAGGCCTCGCCGCCCGCGTTGCCGGACGCCCCGGCCGTCACGTCGAGCAGCCGGTACTTCTCGGCGGCCTCGCGCGCCTTGGACGCGTCGATCTCGCCGCGGTCGGCGAGGGCCTGCAGCGCCCGCACCGCCATCGACGGACCGTCGATGTGGAAGAAGCGGCGCGCCGCCTGGCGGGTGTCGCTGAAGCCGAACCCGTCGGCGCCCAGGGTGACGTAGTCGCCCGGGACCCACTGGCCGATCTGGTCCTGCACCGCACGCATCCAGTCCGAGACCGCGATGATCGGCCCCGGGGCGTCCTGCAGGCGCCGGGTGACGTAGGGGACGCGGCGTTCCTCCTCGGGGTGCAGGAACGAGTGCTCGTCGCAGTCGAGGCCGTCACGGCGCAGTTCGTTCCACGAGGTCACCGACCACACGTCGGCCACGACGCCGAAGTCGTCCTTCAGCAGCTGCTGCGCCTCGAGCGCCCACGGCACACCGACACCGGAGGCGAGCAGCTGCACGCGCGGGGCGTCGTCGCCGACACCGTCGGAGCTGCCGTCGGCGATCCGGTGCATCCCGCGCAGGATCCCCTCGACGTCCACGTCCTCGGGCTCCGCCGGCTGCTGCATCGGCTCGTTGTAGACCGTGAGGTAGTAGATGACGTTCTCGGGATTGTCACCGAACATGCGGCGGATGCCGTCCTGCATGATGTGCGATGTCTCGTACGCGAACGCCGGATCGTAAGCGATGACAGCGGGATTCGTCGACGCCAGCAGCAGCGAGTGCCCGTCGGCGTGCTGCAGCCCCTCGCCGGTCAGCGTGGTGCGACCGGCGGTCGCGCCGATGAGGAATCCGCGCGCCATCTGGTCCGCGGCGGCCCAGATGAAGTCGGCCGTGCGCTGGAAGCCGAACATCGAGTAGAAGACGTAGATCGGCACCATCGGGATGCCGTGCGTGGCGTACGACGTGCCGACCGCGGTGAACGCCGCGACCGAGCCGCCCTCGTTGATGCCGAGGTGCAGGATCTGGCCGTCGGTGGCCTCCTTGTAGGCCAGCATCAGCTCGGCGTCCACGGAGGTGTAGTTCTGCCCGTGCGGGTTGTAGATCTTCGCCGTCGGGAAGAAGCTGTCCATCCCGAACGTGCGTGCCTCGTCGGGGATGATCGGCACGATGTGCTTGCCGAAGTCCTTGTCCCGCATCAGGTCTCGCAGTCCGCGGACGAACGCCATCGTCGTGGCGATCTGCTGTTTGCCCGACCCCTTCTTCGAGGACGCGTAGGCGCTGTCGCCAGGCAGTTTGAGCGAGATGCCCTCGGTGCGCCGGCTCGGCACTCCGCCGCCGAGCTTCGTACGCCGTTCGCGCAGATACTCGATCGCTGGGTCCTTCTCGCCGGGGTGGTAGTACGGCGGCAGGTAGGGGTTGTCCTCCAGCTGCTGGTCCGACACCGGAATCTCGAGCGAGTCGCGGAAGGTCTTCAGGTCGTCCAGGGCCAGCTTCTTCATCTGGTGCGTGGCGTTGCGGCCGGCGAAGTGGGTGCCGAGCGAGTAGCCCTTGATGGTGTGGGCCAGGATCACCGTCGGCTGGCCGTGGTGCTCCATGGCGGCCCGGTACGCGGCGTACACCTTGCGGTAGTCGTGGCCGCCGCGCTTGAGCTTCCACCAGATGTCCTCGTCGGACCAGTCCTTGACCATGTCGCGGGTGCGCGGGTCGCGGCCGAAGAAGTGCTCGCGCACGTAGGCGCCGTCGTTGGCGCGGAAGGTCTGGTAGTCCCCGTCCGGCGTGGTGTTCATTAGGTGCACGAGCGCGCCGTCGCGGTCCGCGCCGAGCAGGGTGTCCCACCCGCGGCCCCAGATGCACTTGATGACGTTCCATCCGGCGCCGCGGAAGAACGACTCCAGCTCCTGGATGATCTTGCCGTTGCCGCGCACCGGTCCGTCGAGCCGCTGCAGGTTGCAGTTGATGACGAAGGTGAGGTTGTCCAGCCCCTCCACGGCGGCCAACTGCAGCAGCCCGCGCGACTCCGGCTCGTCCATCTCGCCGTCGCCCAGGTAGGCCCAGACGTGCTGCTGGCTGGTGTCCTTCAGGCCGCGACCGTGCAGGTAGCGGTTGAACTGCGCCTGGTGGATGGCGTTCATCGGGCCGATGCCCATCGACACCGTCGGGAACTCCCAGAACCCCGGCATGTTGCGAGGGTGCGGGTAGGAGGGCAGACCCATCCGACGCCCGTCGACCCGGTGGGACTGCTCCTGCCGGAACCCGTCGAGCTGGTCCTCCGTGAGGCGTCCCTCGAGGTACGCGCGGGCGTAGATGCCCGGCGAGGCGTGGCCCTGGATGAAGATCTGGTCGCCGCCGCCGGGGTGGTCCTTGCCGCGGAAGAAGTGGTTGAAGCCGACCTCGTAGAGCGTTGCCGCGGAGGCGTACGTCGAGATGTGACCGCCCACGCCGACCTCGGGGCGCTGCGCGCGGTGCACCATGATCGCGGCGTTCCAGCGCATCCACGCGCGGTAGCGGCGTTCGACCTCCTCGTCGCCGGGGAACCACGGCTCGGACTCGGCGGGGATGGTGTTGATGTAGTCGGTCGCCGTCAACGACGGCACCCCGATCTGACGCTCGCGGGCGCGCTCCAGCATCTTGAGCATCACGTAGCGTGCTCGGGCCTGCCCGCCCTGGTCGATCACCGCGTCCAGCGAATCCAGCCACTCGGCTGTCTCTTCGGGATCGATGTCCGGCAACTGGCTGGGGATCCCGTTCAGGATCGGGCCCGTTTCTTCGCGTGCCACGAGTGGCTCCTCTCATGTGCGTACCGGACATCTTCTACCTGCGCGGTCGCCCGCTGCGAACCGCGGTCGGTTACTTTCGGGTACGAGCGGGTAGGGGCTATCTGGGCGGGTGGAGCCGATGCGGGATCGCGGATCGGTTGCAAATGCTGGCAGTTGCAGGTGGACTTAGCCGCGACATCCCCGAACCGTGCAGGACATCACCGACAGCGGGCCCCCCGGGGCCGGCGCAGAAAGGACGGCTGTGGACCGAGATGGAGAGGCGACGCTGAGCGGACGCCTCGGATTCGCCGACGGACAGATCGTGCAGGAGATCGGCTGGGACGACGACGCTGACGAGGGCTTCCGCGAAGCCGTCGAGGCGGTCATCGGCTCGCAGATCGAGGACGAGGACTTCGACGGTGTGGTCGACGCTGTGCTGCTCTGGTGGCGCGAGGGCGACGGGGACCTGATCGACGACTGCGTCGACGCCCTGTCCGGCCTGGCGGACAAGGGGTTCGTCGTGCTGCTGTCGCCGCGCAGCGGGCACCCGGACACGGTCGAGCCGGCGGACATCGAGGAGGCAGCGCAGACCGCGGGCCTGAAGGCCTCGGCGCCGGTGAAGGCCGGTGTCGAGTGGATCGCGACCAAGCTGGTCCAGGGCGGGACGGCGAAGCAGCGATGAGCCACCCCGCTGTCGGGTCGAAGGCTCCGGACTTCACCCTCAAGGACCAGTTCGGCCAGGACACCTCCCTGGCGTCCCTGCACGCCGACCGCGCCGTGCTGCTCGTGTTCTACCCCTTCGCGTTCTCGGGAATCTGCACCGGCGAGCTGTGCGAGATCCGCGACGACATCTCCCGGTTCGTCAACCCCGACGTCCAGGTCGTGGGCATCTCCTGCGACCCGATGTACACCCAGCGCGCCTGGGCCGACGACCAGGGCTACACGTTCCCGCTGCTGTCCGACTTCTGGCCGCACGGCGAGGTGGCACGCGCGTACGACGTCTTCCTGGAGCCGGCCGGGCTGGCGATCCGGGGCACGTTCCTCATCGACACCGACGGTGTCGTGCGGTGGACTTTGGTCAACGGGCCGGGCGAGGCGCGCGACTTCAGCGGGTTCCACGAGGCGCTCGCGACGCTCTGAGTCGATGGGCCGCGCATCCACGAGGTTCGCCGCGGAGTCTGGGAAGCTTCGCCCCATGAGTCATCAAGGGGATCAGGGCCGCTCGTCCGAAAGATACGCGGCGATGCCGCAGGAGGACGTCGGCCGTGGGAAGCCGGTCAGCACGGTGCCCAAGCCGCTCGACACCGCGGCGAAGCTCATGTTCCTCGGCGCGGCGCTGACCCTCTTCGGCGTGATCTACAGCTCGTTCAACACCGGGCGGGTCCGGGACGCGCTCGTCAAGAGCAACGACAAGAAGACCGGCAGCCAGCACCTCAGCGCGAGTGCCGTCGACACGGCGGTGCACGTCGCGATCGCGGCCTCCATCGTCATCGGCGTCCTCACGATGCTCATCTGGATCGCAATGGCCGTCCTCAACCGGCAGGGTCGCAACTGGGCGCGCATCGTGGCGACCGTGCTGTTCGGATTCTCGGCGCTGGGCTTCGTCTACACCGTGATCGCCGTGGCAGCGCAGGGCGGCGGCGCGCCGAGCGTCGTGGTGAGCGTCCTCAACTTCCTCATCGGGCTGGCCGTGATCATCCTGATCTGGCGCAAGGAGAGTTCGGCGTACTACCACCGCAACGACCCCCCGCAGCAGCAGTACGCCTGAATCCCCGAGTGGCATAGCTATGTATCGAGTGGCGCACCTACGAGTACGCCACTGGAAACATAGGTATGCCACTCGGCAGTGCGCGGTCGTCTAGGATCGCCACGCTCCGCGTATCGGGGCCTGTAGCTCAGTTGGTAGAGCACCGCGTTTACACCGCGGCTGTCGTCGGTTCGAGCCCGGCCGGGCCCACCACCGCATCCGTCGTCAGGCGGGCTGCCACAACTCCACGCGGTTGCCCTCGGGATCGGCGGCCCACCCGAACCGGCCGACGCCCTCCGGGTCCTGCACCTCGCCGATCACCTCGGTACCTCGGGCGCGCAACTGGGTGAGCATCGCGTCCAGGTCGCGGACCCGGAAGTTGAGCATCGTCTGCTGCTCGCGGGATCCGAAGTAGTCGTTGCCGGACCCGTACCGCGTACGGAGCTTCCGCCGCGGGGTGCGACGGGCGGGCCGCGGGCTGGTACGAATGGTCGCCATGACAACGAGTGCGCACGACGTGAGCCTGGCGCAGGTGGTGGCGGTGCTGGACGGGTCCTACCCGCCGGACACCGCAGCGTCGTGGGACCAGGTGGGGTTGGTCACCGGCGATCCGGGGCAGCCCGTACGCCGCGTGCACTTCGCCGTCGATCCCACCCGCGCCGTCGTCGACGAGGCCGTCGCGGCCGGGGCCGACCTGCTGGTCACGCACCACCCGCTGCTGCTGCGCGGGGTGCACTCGGTGGCCACCACCACCGCCAAGGGCGCGATCGTCACCACGGCCGTCGTCGCCGACCTCGCCATCTACTGCGCGCACACCAACGCCGACGTCGCCCGGCCCGGTGTCAACGACGCCCTGGCGGCTGCCGCGGGCCTGCCCGAGGACTGTCCGCCGCTCGCCACCGAGGACGGCCAGCCGATCGGTCGCGTGGGGCGGCTTCCCGAGCCGATCACCCTGCGCGAGTTCGCCACGCGCCTCGCCGACGCACTGCCGCCGACTCCGGTCGGCGTGCGGGTCGCCGGGGACCCGCATGCGCTCGTGCACACCGTGGCGGTGATGGGCGGGGCGGGCGACGACCGGTTCGACGACGTACGCGCGCACGGCGCCGATGTCTACGTCACGGCCGATCTGCGCCATCACCCCGCCCTCGAGGCGCGCGAGGAAGCAGGCGACGGCCCGCCATACTTGATCGACGCGGGGCACTACGCGACCGAGCACCTGTGGCTCGCCGCGGCGGCGTCGCGTCTCGCGGAGGCGCTGCAGGCACGTATCGTCACGCACGTCTCCGACCTACGGACCGACCCGTGGGATTTCACCGCGGGACGCTCGACCCCGGACCACACGTAAATACTTCAGGAGCCCCCGTGAAAGCTGACACCAGTCGCCAGTGGCGGTTGCTCGACCTGCAGAAGCTCGACACCCGCCTGGACCAGATCGCGCACCGGGAGCGCACCCTGCCGCTCAACGCGCAGGTCGAGCAGGCCCAGCGGCAGGTCGACACCTCCGAGGAGGAGGTCGTCCTGGCCCGCACGGCGCTCTCGGACGTCGACCGCGAGATCACCCGCGCCGACGTCGATGTGCAGCAGGTGCGCGATCGCGCGGCCCGCAACCAGTCGCGGCTCGACGCCGGCCAGGGCAGCGCCAAGGACCTGCAGGCGCTGCAGCACGAACTGGAGGCGTTGGCACGGCGTCAGGGTGACCTGGAGGAGGTCGAGCTGGAGGTCATGGAGCGCGCCGAGGAGCTGCGCACCACGCTCACCCGCCGCGAGGAGGAGCTGCAGGTGGGTCGGGCCCGCCTGGAGCAGCTGGAGGACGAGCGCGGGGGAGAGCTGCGCGAGCTCACCTCAGAGCGTGAGCGGATCACGGCCGACCGTTCCAACGTCGCAGCGGGGGTCGGGCAGGACCTGCTCGACCTTTACACCCGTATTCGTGAGCAGCGCGGCGGTATCGGAGCGGCTGCCCTGGGCCAACGTCGGTGCGGCGGTTGCGGGTTGGAGATCGACCAGTCGGAGCTCGCGCGCATCCGCGGTGCCGCCGACGACGAGGTGCTGCGGCACGACGAGTGCGGACGCATCCTGGTGCGGACCGCCGAATCGGGGCTCTGAGCCGGTGGTGCGCGAACTCATCGTCGAGGCGGACGGCGGCTCCCGGGGCAATCCGGGGGTGGCCGGGTACGGCGCGCTGGTCCGGGACGCCGCGTCGGGGGAGCTGCTCGCCGAGCGTGCCGCGCCGCTGGGCAAGGCCAGCAACAACGTCGCGGAGTACTCCGGCCTGATCGCCGGGCTCGAGGCGGCGGAGGCGATCGATCCGGGGGCGCGGGTCGCCGTACGGATGGATTCCAAGCTGGTCGTCGAGCAGATGGCCGGTCGATGGAAGATCAAGCACGAGGACATGAAGAGGCTTGCGCTGGAGGCGAACTCGTTCGTACGCCGACGCCGCGCTCTGGGTGGGGACGTCACCTGGACCTGGATCCCGCGTGAGATCAACAAGGATGCCGACAAGCTCAGCAACGACGGCATGGACGGGCGACACGTCGTCCGCGACCTCTGGAGCTCCGAACACACCCATGCGCAGGCGGCGGCTCCGGAGGGGTCCGAGCCGGCGTCGGCGCCGGCCGGTGGTGCTGACGCGACGGACCACACCGGGACCCTGTTCGACACCGAACCCGTTGCAGCCCAGCCGCCCTCGCGCCCCGCTGCATCGCGAGGGCCGGATCCCGCGACGGCGACCACCGTCGTGCTGCTGCGCCACGGCGTCACCGACTTCACCGTCGGGCACAAGCTCGACGGGCGCGGTGGGGCCGATCCCAGCCTGAACGCGCGAGGACGGCAGCAGGCGGCAGCCGCAGCGGACGAACTCGCCGACCGGCTCACCGGTCCCGTGCAGGTCGTGTCCTCGTCGCTCGCTCGCGCCCGGGAGACCGGGGATGCCGCTGCGCGAGCGCTGGGCATGTCGCTCCGGGTCGACGCGGACTGGGACGAGCAGAGCGTCGGGACCTGGGACGGCCTGACCTTCACCGAGATCGAGGCCGAGTATCCGGCGCAGCTGGCGAAGATGCGCTCGCACGAGGACTTCCGGCCCGGCGGAGGTGAGTCGCACACCGAACTCGTGGCGCGGGTCGCCGCGGGGTTCCGACGCGCAGTGGACACCGCGGGGCCCGGCGGCACGGTGATCGTGGCGACCCACCGCAAACCCCTGATGGTCGTGCTCGCCCTGATCCTCGGGATCTCGGCGGAGACAGCGTGGATGCTGCAGGCCGACCCCGCCTCGCTGACCACGCTGCAGGTCTGGGCGGACGGGCGGGCCGTGGTGCAGAACCTCAACGTGACCCACCACCTGCCGTGACCGGATCCGAGAACCGCCCGGTGTCGTCTCTACGGTCGTTGCGCGCGGACGAGGTGGATGCCTGGCGGGACGAGGAGGTGCGCCGTCGCGCGCGGTGGCAGTTCGCCGTCTGCGGGCACGATGACGAGAGCGCACAGTCCGCGGCCGCGGACCTGGTGGACTCCTGGTGGGCGCTGGGGGAGTCGGACCCGTCAGCGAACGTGGTTCTCGTCGCCGGTGATTCGTTGTCCGACGGCTGGCTGTGGTGGCGACGCGACCCGCGCGACGGCGGGGTGCGGGTGGGCGACAGCACCCTGCCGCCCGCGCGCCTGCCGGACGCGGTGGCGGCCGTCACGGCGTACGCGGATCGGGTGGGCACCCGGATGATCGCCGCGGCGCACTGGCCCGGAGAGGCGCACGGTGGCGAACTCGCCGCCGCCCTGGGAGCCGAGCGTTCGGCGTCGCTGATGGACCTGACCTTCACGACCGCCGAGCCGGGCACGGACGACCGCCTGGAGCTGCGGGAGATGACGGCCGACCAGTTCGAGGACTACCGCGCCGAGGCCGTCGAGGGGTACGCGCACGAGCGGGGCGAGGCGGGTGAGCCGGCGGATGTCGCGATTGCCAACGCCCGGGAGTCGTACAACCGCCTTTTGCCCGACGGCCTGGCCTCCGAGGGGCAATGGCTCTGGACGGCGTACGACGGCGAGGTACCCGTCGGGCTGTTGTGGATCGGTGCGCAGCAGCCGCATGCCTTCGTCTACGACGTGCAGGTCTACCCGGGCCGACGACGGCGCGGCTACGGTCGCGCGATCATGCTCGCGGGAGCCGCCCATTGTCGAGCCGCCGGTCGAACGGGACTGGGACTCAACGTGTTCGCACCCAACACCGGTGCGCGGGCGCTGTACGACCAGCTGGGTTACCGACCCGTCGAGGACTTCTACCGGCGCCTTCTCTGACGTCGGGCGCGGCTGGCGACGGGTGTCGCGGCGCTCTCACTCACCGGATGACGAGGGTGGTCGCCACGACGGTGACGAGCGCGACGGCGGCGCTCTCGCCGATGAAGCGGATGGTGTTGATCTGCAGGCCTGCCCGTTTGCAGCGATCACGCCACAGGAGGGTGGCGAGCGACCCCCACGGCAGCACGATCGAGCCGGCGTTGACCCCCACGAGCAGGGCGAGAGCGCGTTGTGGGGTGTCGGTGGCGGTCGGACGCAGCGCGAGGTAGGCCGGGAGGTTGTTGACCACGTTCGCCGCCACGGCGCCGACGCCGGCGAGGCGCAGCAGGGCCGACGCCCCGTGCCCCGTCCCCACCAAGTCGGCCAGCGCTTTGTCCAATCCGTGCTGTCGGGCGATCTCGACGACGACGAAGAGGGCGAGCACCCCGAGCGCGAGCGTCCAGGGCACCGACAGCTCGCGCAATGCCGAGCGGTCCCGGACGGCGAGGACCGACACCAGCACGATCGCGGCGACGACGGCGGGGATGGCAGGGGTGATCCCGCTGACGAAGAGGGGAGCAAGCACCACGCAGGTGCATCCGGTGAGGATGACCAGCGCACGGTCGCGCGGGGCAGGCGCCTGCGGGACGTCGTACCGGCCGCGCAGCACCCTGGGATGCAGCACGGCGATCATGACGACGGTGGCGACAACGGCCGTCACGGCGGGGAGCCAGGCGGTCCGAAAGTACGCCGACTGGCCACCCAGGTGCGAGAACGTCTGCAGAGACAGCAGGTTGGTGAGGTTGGACACGGGGAGGATGAGAGAGGCCGTGTTCGCCAGCCACACGGCCGTGAGCGCGAACGGTAGCGGAGGCAGTTTGCATTGACGGGCGAGGGCCACGGCGACCGGGGACAGGAGGACCGCAGTCGTGTCGAGGCTGAGCACCGCGGTGCACGCCACGCAGAGGACGACCACCAACAGCCACAGGCGCACGGTGCGGCCGCCACCGGCCCGGCCCGCCCAGAACGCGGCCACGTCGAACAGGCCGGCCGTCTGGCAGACCTCCGCCACGATGCTGATGGCGACCAGGAAGATGAGCACCGGCCACACGGGCCCGAGCTCGTTGATCAGATGCGTCACAGGCCGATCATCGCGCAGACACGCTGAGCGACCACGGTCGCGCGGCCGTCGCCGGGGCCACGAGCTCGGTCTCGAACGTCGGTCGCAGGGCCTCCTGCAGGGCGCGCGGGGTGGTCGGCTCGGTCGGCAGTTCGCACAGGGCGCGGGTGACCAGGCCGCGGGTGTGCTTCGCCCCGTGGGTCGCCCCGGGCACCTCGATGCGCACCCAGCGGCGAGCGACGGGCCCGCGCGGGGTCCACGCGGCCGCGTATGTGCTGGAACGGCAGTCGACGACGAGCCGGCGTCCCGCGGCCGCGGTGAGCTGGTCGTCGAGTGGGGCGCGCCAGAGGCCGGCGAGCGGCCCGAGGCCTGGCAGGTTGACGGCCATCGACAGCCGGTACGGCGGCACCTTGTCGCCGAGTCGGAGGGCGCCGAAGGCTGCGGACTGCACCACGATCCAGCGACGCGCGCGGCGCAGCGCTGCGGGATCGAACGAAGCCAGATCCAGCGCGTCGTAGAGCACGCCGGTGTAGAGCTGGGCGACGGGCGTGGCCGGCGCCGCGCGCAGTCGGGTGTTGCGCGCGATGTCGTCGACCAGGTTCGGGCTGACGCCGAGCACGCTGGCCGCATCGGGACGCGTCGAGACGTCGCCCAGTGCGTCGAGCACGGCGGTGCGGGTGGCGCTGAGTGCGGGGAAGGAGAGCCGGTCGATGTCGAGCGCGGCGCCTCGGCTGCGGCCGTGCTTGGACTCCGACGGGGGCAGCAGCACGAGCACGACGGCACCCTAGAGGGATCGTTCACGGCTGAGGCGTGCAGGGGAGGAGTGAGGTGTTGGTGGTCCGCGGTCAAGGGCGCTGTCGGTGGGTGTGGACGACGTCACTTGATCGTGGGGGATGTGGATGATGTCTGCTCGAATCATGCTGTCGATGATGAGGATTCGCTTTATTTGCCCTTGCGCGTTGCTTCGAACGCGCGTACGATAAGGGGTAGATCGCATACCTGCCAGGCGACTGAAAAGGGGGTGGGTGCGGATGAGTGTCGAGGGGATCTCCCGGGTGCCGGATGCGCCGCTTCCGGCCTGTCCGTCGGTGCTGCCAGCCGGTCCTGGTGCGGCGGTCGGGTTGATGGAGGACTTAGGGGTGCTGGTCGCCCGGTTGGAGGACTGGCCCGGTGCGTTGTACCAGCTGAGTGAGACGCAACTGGGCCGGTTCGTCGCGTCGATGGTCGGCTTGTCGTCGCGGGCGGAGTCGCTGGCGGCGGTCGCGACCACGGAGGCGGTCACCCGCGGGACCGTGGCCCACTCCACGGCGACGGATGCGGGCGGTTGGGTCGCGGCGTGCGTCACCGAGGCCGGTGCTGCCGTTGGTACCTCAGAGAGCGGCACGCCGAATCGGGTTGTCGCCGAGGCGGTCGTATGCCGTCGTATCGGGGTGGTCGCCACGGGGTGTGCTGATCCGCGGAACTCGGTGGTGGCCGATGCGCTGGCCGCGGGAGTGGTGAGCGTGCACTGCGCGCAGGTCGCGTTGCGGGAGGCTCCCAAGGCGTTGCCGGTGATCCCCGGTGCCGATCGGGACGAGGTCCTCTCCTGGTACCTGGCCTTGTCGCACACCGGGGCCCGCACGTTGCGGGACCTGTCCGCGCGGATCATCGGCCGCTTCGCGCCCGAGGTGTTGACCGCCCAGGAGGAGCAGCAGCAGGCCTGCGAGACGCTGACCTGGGCGGACCTGCCGAACGGGTTGACGCGGTTGACCGCGGACCTGTCCACCGGTCACGCGGCAGTGATCAAACACGCCATCCAAGCCCTCGCCGCCCCCGCTCCCGCATCGTGCCCCGCCGCCGGTGGTGGTGTTGCTGCAGAGACCGACCCGGTATCCGGCCTGGGTGCCGGTGTCGTGGCCGAGCGGGACACCCGCACCCCCGGCAAGCGGCGCGCGGACGCGCTGGTGGAACTGGCCGACACTGCGGCCCGGTTGCTGGACGAGGACCGGTCCCACACCAGCGGCAACATCGGCAGGTCGGCCAAGATCGTCATCACCTTCGACCACCAGACCCTCATCGATCAGCTCACCACCGCAGGCCACCTACCCGGCACCGGGCGAACAATCAACGGTGACCTGCTCGACGCCGGCACCCTACGGCGGATGGCCTGCGACGCCGACCTCATCCCGGCGGTGCTCGGTGGCGCATCCGAACCACTCGACGTCGGGCGCACCAAACGGTTGTTCACCAGCGGACTCAGAACGGCGATCATCCACCGTGATGAAGGCTGCACCTTCCCCGGCTGCGACCGCCCACCGGACTGGTGCGACGCCCACCACATCACCCCCTGGTGGGCGGGTGGCGAAACCACCCTCACCAACGCCGCGCTGCTCTGCGCCAGGCACCACACCATCGTGCACCGCGACCTGCTCACCGCCACCGCCACCACCACCGGCGTCACCTGGAACCCCACCCCCGGACTCATGCCACAACAGCCCGGCCACCAAGGACGAGGCGCGGCATGAATCGGCTTCGACGATGCCCTATCCGTTCGTTCTGCATTCATGGTTTGCGGGCGCCCGTATCTGGGAATATGACAAGAGCGATGTCGGATCCGGCATCGGCACTCGAGGAAAGGAATCGACATGCTCGAGGACGACGACATCACCAGCAACGACAGTGGATCCGAGGGCCCCGCTGACGGCGGCGCATCCGGTACGTCGGGCCAGCACGACGGCGGCGCCGATGGTGGCGCGGGCGGCGGTGGATCCGAGGGTCCCGCTGACGGCGGCGCATCCGGTACGTCGGGTCAGCACGACGGCGGCGCGGACGGTGGCGCCGATGGTGGTGCGGGCGGCGGTGGATCCGAGGGTCCTGCCGACGGCGGCGCATCCGGTACGTCGGGTCAGCACGATGGCGGCGCGGACGGCGGCGCGGGTGGTGGGTCCGAGGGTCCCGCTGACGGCGGCGCATCCGGTACGTCGGGTCAGCACGACGGCGGCGCGGACGGCGGCGCGGGTGGTGGGTCCGAGGGTCCCGCTGACGGCGGCGCATCCGGTACGTCGGGTCAGCACGATGGCGGCGCCGACGGTGGCGCCGATGGTGGTGCGGGCGGCGGTGGATCCGAGGGTCCTGCCGACGGCGGCGCATCCGGTACGTCGGGCCAGCACGACGGCGGCGCGGACGGCTCAGCCTGATCCGCTCGTTCACGAAGGACGTCGGGCGGCGAGACGGACAGCGTCTCGTCGCCCGACGGACGTCCGCACGAGAAGGAGGACAGCCGTGACGCTCGACCCGCTGCAGCGCGCGACGGGCCTGTCGGCGCAGGAGTTCGCGTCGTCGTACTGGGCTCGGCAGCCTCTCCTTCGTCGTGCGGCCGAGCTGCCGGGTGATGGGTTCGCCGACCTGCTCGACCTCGATGCCGTCGACGAGCTGGTCTCCCGACGCGGCCTGCGCACGCCGTTCCTTCGGATGGCCAAGGACGGCGAGGTGCTCCCGGGGGCCCGCTTCACCCGCGGAGGTGGTGCCGGGGCCGAGATCGCCGACCAGGTAGCGGACGATCGAGTGCTCGCGGAGTTCGCCGATGGCGCCACCTTGGTGCTGCAGGGAATGCACCGGGTGTGGCCGCCGGTCATCGACTTCGGCGCCGCGCTCTCCGCGCAGCTCGGGCACCCGATCCAGGTCAACGCGTACATCACACCGGCCCAGAACACCGGGTTCTCCGCGCACTACGACGTGCACGATGTGTTCGTGCTGCAGTTCGCCGGGCGCAAGCGCTGGCGGATCCACGAGCCCGTCCTCGAGGCGCCCCTGCGCGATCAGCCCTGGGACCAGCGGCGCGGCGCAGTCCAGGCCCGCGCGAAGGAAGAACCGCTGATCGACACGGTGCTCGAGCCGGGCGACGCGCTCTATCTACCCCGGGGCTATCTGCACTCGGCCACCGCGCTCGGCGGCGTCTGCGGCCACCTGACGGTCGGTGTCCACCCCGTCACCCGGTCCTTCCTCGCCGAACAGGCACTGGCGACCCTGGTCGACGACGTCGAGCTGCGTCGTTCCCTGCCGATGGGAGTCGACCTCGCCGACCCGGCCGTGCTCGACACCGAGCTGAAGGCGACCCAGGACGCGTTGCACCGGGCCATCGATCGGCTCGACGTGGCGCGGGTCGCCGCGGCCGTCGGGCGCCACCTCGCCGACCGCACCCGCCCCCAGCCGCTGTCACCTCTTGCCCAGATCGACGCGGCGCAGTCGATCGGCCCGGACGACGCGGTCGTCGTACGACGCGGGCTGCGCTGGTCGCTGCGTCCGGCCGGCGACAAGGTCACGCTCGTCCTGGCCGGCCGCTCGCTCACCCTGCCCTCCTCCGTCGAGACCGGACTGCGCGAGTTGCTCTCCGGTCGGGTGGTCACGGTGGGACGCGTCCCCGACCTGGTCGTCGACGATGCGGTGACACTGGTGCGCCGGTTGCTGCGCGAAGGACTCGTCGTCCCCGCCGGCACTTCGTGACCGTGCCTCCGCCGCCCCCGCCGCCCCCGCCGCCCCCGCCGCCTTCGCTGCCCAGACCGCGCGAGACACCCGAGCGCTGCGCCTTCCGGGCAGACCTGCGCGGTGACCCGATGATCGGCACCGCGCCGCCGTCCGCGCGGCTCCTGCTCGTCGAGCAGCCCGGTCCGTGGGGTCGCCAGGGCCTGCAGGAGAGCCACGCCGACCCCGCGGTGGCCCTGCGGATCGACCACCTCGCCGCGGCTGTGGGTCTGCGGTTGCAGGCGATTCGACGTGCCGGACGCCACGCCGACGACGGTGGGGGCCACCGGGTGGCGGTCGCCGACGTACGCCCTGGCGTTGCACGGACGACCTGGTGGGCGGTCGACTCGCTCGACACCCTCGTCGGTCAGTTGGAATCCGCCAGCACTCTCGACGACGGGTGGCTTCCCGACGACGCGGTCATCGACCGTGAACCGCTGCTGCTGGTCTGCACGCACGGTCGTCACGACGCGTGTTGCGCGTTGCGCGGTCGCCCGCTCGCCGTCGCGTTGCAAGGGTTGTTGCCGGGGCGGGTGTGGGAGACCACGCACGTGGGCGGGGACAGGTTCGCAGCCAACCTGCTGGCTCTGCCGAGCGGTGCGCTCTATGGCCGGGTGACGCCGCAGGCCGCTCCCGAACTGGTCGACCGGATCGTCCGCGGCCAGGTATCCCCCCACTTCCTGCGCGGCTGGTTCGGGATGTCGCCGATCGCCCAGGCCGGGCTGGCCCACGCCCACCGCGAGCTGTCGATCCCGACCAACGGAGCGCTGGTCGTGCGGCGCGTCAGCCGGGTCGTCGACGATCGCGCCGAGGTGACGGTCAGCGGGCCCGACGGCGACGCCACGGTCGGCGTGGTCATGTCCTGGTCGGCGCCCGACCGGCTCACCTGCCTGGGGCCGTCGAACGCCCGCGCGCGGGTCTACCGGGCGGTCTCGCTGACGCCCGCAGGATGACCGGAATGCACGCCGGTGAGTCAGGACCCGAGACGGGTGCGCTGCGTACAGTGACCGGCATGCTGCCCCGTGTCGTCCGCGCGCCTCAGGCCGATCCGACGAGCGCCGACCCGGGGCCGCTGGAGCTGGCGTTCACGGCGATCCGGGCCGAGCACAAGCTGAGCCCGGACTACCCGCAGCCCGCCCTCGGTGAGGCCGAGAAGGCCGCGACGGCAACGCCGTTGCCGGACCGCGACGAGACGGCTGTGCCGTTCTTCACCATCGACCCGCCCGGCTCGACCGACCTGGACCAGGCCATGTATCTGGAGCGGACCGGCGACGGCTACCGGGTGCGCTACGCGATCGCCGACGTCGCGGCGTACGTCGCTCCCGGCGGCGCGCTCGACCAGGAGACGCGCGCTCGCGGCGAGACCGTCTACCTGCCCGACATGCGCGTGCCGCTGCACCCGACGCTGCTGAGCGAGGATGCCGCCAGCCTGCTGCCCGATCAGGTCCGCGGCGCGTACATCTGGGACATCGAGCTCGACGCGTCGGGCGACGTGCGGGACGCGCAGGTCTACCTGGCGCGGGTCCGCAGCACCGCGCGCCTCGACTATGACGGTGTCCAACAACAGGTCGGTGCCGACGCACCCGAAGGGCTGCGACTTCTGAAGGAGATCGGCGAGCTGCGGATCGCGTTGCAACGCAAGCGTGGTGGCGCCGATCTGCCGATGCCCGAGCAGGAAGTGCACCAGGACGAGGACGGCTCCTACCGGCTGCAGTTCCGACCGCCGGTGCCGAGCGAGGACTGGAACGCGCAGATCTCCCTGCTCGCCGGGATGTGTGCCGCGAGCATGATGATCGAGGCCAAGGTCGGCATCCTGCGCACGATGCCCGCGCCACCCCAGGACGCGATCGGCACCTTCCGGCGGCGCGCGGAAGCGCTCGGGATCACCTGGCCGCAGGGTGAGGCGTACGGCGAGTTCATCGCCTCCTTGGACCGCACCGACCCCAAGCACCTCGCGCTCATCCACGACGCGACCTCGCTCTTCCGCGGCGCCGGGTACACCCCGTTCGACGGTGAGGTGCCGGCGGAGACCGAGCAGGCCGCCGTCGCCGCGCCGTACGCGCACGTGACCGCTCCGCTGCGCCGGCTCGTCGACCGCTTCGGGCTCGCGATCTGCGAGGCGGTCAGCCGCGGTGCCGCGCCGCCGGATTGGGCGCGGCAGGCGCTGCCCACACTCCCGGACATCATGCGGTCGCGCGACCAGGTCGCCTCCGCGGTCGGTCACGCGTGCGACGACGCGGTCGAGGCGGCCGTGCTGAGCACGAGGGTCGGTGAGAGCTTCGAGGCCGTCGTGGTCGCCAAGAACGACAAGGGGATCCAGGTGCAGCTGCGTGACATCGCGGTGCTCGCCAGCTGCCCGGGGAACGCTGCTCCGGGCGAGGTCGTCCACGTGGTGCTGGTGGCCACGGACGTCGGCGCGCACACCGTCACCTTCCGGCTAGGGTGACCCCTCGTGGACGAGCTGGCCAGGCGGCCGCGTCGGGCACCCGCAGGGGTGCTCGCCGAGGAACGTCCGGACTCCACAGGGCAGGGTGATGGCTAACGGCCACCCGGGGTGACCCGCGGGAAAGTGCCACAGAAAACAGACCGCCGTCGTCGGTGCGGAAGGGCTTCGGCCCTGCCGCGGCGCGACGGTAAGGGTGAAACGGTGGTGTAAGAGACCACCAGCGTGCCGGGTGACCGGCGCGGCTCGGTAAACCCCACCCGGAGCAAGACCAGACAGCATGCGTTCGAGGGCGGCCCGCCCGAGCATGCGGGTAGGTCGCTCGAGGCCGTCGGCAACGACGGCCCTAGATGGATGGTCGCCACGGCGCCGCCGGCAACAGCGGCGCCGGACAGAATCCGGCGTACCGGCCAGCTCGTCCACCCCGCCCGTCGGAGGGTGGAGAAATCACCGAGGGGTGGGGAAATAAGATCACCCCTCGGTCTTCTCCCTACCCCTCGATGAAGCGGGCCGGCGTCACCAGGACGTTTCGCGAGGGCGACCCTCGTCGTAGCCGCTCGCGCTCTGTACGCCGACCACGGCGCGGTCGCGGAACTCCGCGATGCTGCGCGCACCGGCGTACGTGAAGCTGGAGCGCACCCCGGCGGCGATCCCGTCGATCAGGTCCTCGACGCCCGGCCGCTGCGGATCCAGGTACATCTTGGAGGAGGAGATGCCTTCCTCGAACATGCCGAGCCGGGCCCGGTCGAACGCGCTGCGCCCGGCGCTGCGGTTGCCGACCGCCCGCGCGGACGCCATCCCGAACGACTCCTTGTAGAGCCGTCCGTCGGCGTCCCGGTTGAGGTCGCCCGGGCTCTCCCAGGTGCCCGCGAACCACGAACCGATCATCACCGAGGACGCGCCGGCGGCGAGCGCGAGCGCCACGTCCCGTGGGTATTTCACGCCGCCGTCGGCCCAGACGTACGCGCCGAGATCGTCCGCGGCAGAGGCGCATTCGAGCACGGCGGAGAACTGCGGTCGGCCCACCCCGGTCATCATCCGCGTGGTGCACATGGCACCAGGACCGACACCCACCTTGACGATGTCGGCGCCGGCTGCGACGAGGTCGCGGGCGCCCTGCGCGGACACCACGTTGCCGGCGGCGAGCGGTATGCGTATGCCGGTCGCGTCCTCGTGCGCGTCCCGGGCGGCGCGGACCAGGCCGAGGGCGTCGATCATCTTGTCCTGGTGCCCGTGCGCGGTGTCGACCACGAGCACGTCGGCGCCCGCGGCCAGCATGGTCTTCGCCTTGTCGCCGACGTCGCCGTTGATACCAATGGCCACGCCGAGCGCCAGGCGGCCGTCGCCGTCGACGGCGGGGGAGTAGATGGTCGAGCGCAGGATGCCCTTGCGGGTGATCACCCCGGCCAGGACGCCATCCGGGCCGAGCACGGGCGCGAACTCCAGGTGCGCCTTCACCAGCACGTCGAACGTCTCCCGCAGATCCGCGTCCGCACGCACCGTGACGAGGTCCTCGCTCATGACCTGCCCCACGGTGGTGAAGCGGTCGACCCGCAGGCACTGCGACTCCTTGACGATGCCGACCGGGCGCCCGGCCCCGTCGACGACCACGGCCGCCCGGTGCGCCCGCTTGCCCATGAGCGCCAGCACGGCGCCGACCGGTTCGTCCGGGCTGATCGTCACCGGCGACTCGAAGACGGTGTGGCTCGCCTTCACCGCGTCGATCGTCTCCTGCACGGCGTGCACCGGGATGTCCTGCGGCAGCACCGCGATGCCGCCGCGACGGGCGACCGTCTCCGACATCCGTCGGCCGGACACCGCGGTCATGTTGGACACCACCAGGGGCAGCGTCGTCCCCACGCCGTCGGGCGTACGCAGGTCGACCTCCAGCCGACTGGTGACCGAGGACCGTGAGGGCACCATGAAGACGTCGTTGTAGGTCAGGTCGTGGGCCGGGAGTTCACCGATGAAACGCACTCCGAGATCCTACGGGCGGGCCGGTGGCGTCCCGGCGTACCGTGCGAACCATGCAGATCACACACCTGGGACACGCCTGCCTACTGGTCGAATACTCCTCCACCCGAGTGCTGATCGACCCCGGGAGCTTCTCGACGTACGACGGGCTGACCGGTCTGGACGCGATCCTGGTCACCCACCAACACGCCGATCACGTCGAGCCGGACAAGCTGGCCGCCCTGGTGGCCGCCAACCCGGGCGTGGCCGTGCACACCGACCCCGGCACGGCCGCGGAGCTGGACGACGTCGAGGTGTCCGTGACCCGGGAGGGCGAGCCGTTCACGATCGGCGAGGTCACCGTCGAGCCGTTCGGTGCTCAGCACGCTGTCATCACCGAGCAACTCCCGCGCATCGAGAACGTCGGTCTGCGGTTGACGGCGGCCGGTGAGCCCAGCCTCTTCCACCCGGGCGACGCGCTCGACGCCGAGCCCGGACCGGTCGACGTACTCGCCGTCCCGATCTGCGCACCGTGGTCCGCGCTCAAGGAGGTCATCGCCTTCGTACGCCGGATCGCACCCTCATCGATCGTCCCGATCCACGACGCGCTGCTGACCGAGGTCGGGCGAGGCATGTACGTCGGGCATGTGCAGCGGTTCGGGGCGGACGGCGGCGTGGAGTTGCGCGACCTCGCCGACGGTGCACCGGGGCGATTCTGACCTCCATCCACCGACGGGGGCGATCCGCTGGAAGGGGCGGCGGATAGCCTGCCGTCCATGACGCTCACGGTGACCCCTTGCCGCGATCAGGCCGACTGGGACGCGGTCGTCGACGGGGCCGGCGGCCATCCGCTGCAGCTCTGGGGGTGGGGTGCGCTGAAGTCGCGGTACGAGTGGAGCGCCGACCGTCTCGTCGTGCGGGACGGCGACCGCGTGGTCGGCAGCGCCCAGGTGCTGTTGCGCAAGCTGCCCCGTCCGTTCCGCAGCCTGGCCTACATCCCGCGCGGACCGCAGGCGGCCGAGGAGGACAGGGGAGCGGTGCTCGCCGCGCTCACCGAGTACGTCCGCACCACCCATCACCCCATCGCGCTCAGCATCGAGCCCGACTGGGAGCAGCCGGGCGCGCCGCTGGAGAAGGGCGCCGACGAGACCCAGATCGCTGCGCTGCAGGAGCGCCCACCGGTCGGATGGCTCGCGGAGGTGGCGGCCGCGGGTTTCCGGCGGAGCGCCAACACCGGCCTGATCCCGCGCACGCTCATCGTCGACGTACGCGCCGACGACGACACCCTGATGAAGGGCCTCACCTCCTCCACCCGGCAGAACGTGCGCAAGTCGTTCCGTGCCGAGGACGTCCGCTTCGGAGAAGTGACCACCGACGCCGACCTCGACGCCGTCCTGGCCATCAACCGGGCCACCGCCGAGCGTGCCGACTTCGCGGTGCACGACGACGCCTACCACCGCGGGATCCGCGATCTGCTCGGCGAGCGGTCCCGCCTGCTCGCGGCGTGGGAGGGCGAGGAGCTGGTCGCGTTCGTGTGGCTGGTCGTCTCCGGCACCACGGCGTTCGAGCTCTACGGCGGGGTCAACCCGCGCGGCATGAAACTGCGCCTCAACTACGGGCTGAAGTTCCACGCGATGACGCAGATGCGTGAGGCCGGGGTGTCGCGGTACGACTTCAACGGTCTGCTGAACGACGGGATCTCCGACTTCAAGCGGCAGTTCGCCGGTCACGAGGACCTGCTGATCGGCACTTGGGACGTGCCCCTGTCACCGCTCTACGCGACCTTCGAACGCGCGCTGCCCGTCGTACGCCGCGGGCTCAAGCGGGGCGTGCCCGCCGTCCGGGGCGCGCTGCGCGACCCGCGCGGCGCCGTCGAGGCCGCGGTCCGTGCCGCGCGGCCGGGCAAGCCGGAGGGCTCACCCGCCTGACGCGCGCGGGGCGACCGCGATCGCCACCGGGTGTCACCCCCTCGCCCTACCGTGAGGCCATGGTGCACCGCCTGACGCGTCGCGACGCCCGCCGGATCGCCGTGCGCGCGCAACTGCTGGACGCCTCCCGGCCCACGGACCTGCTCGAGGTGATCCGACACCTGTGCCTGGTGCAGGTCGATCTGACGGCCGCCGTCGCGCCCAACATCGACCTGGTCCTCTGGAGCCGGCTCGGGGCGGCGTACCGACCCCAGGAGCTCGACGCCCTGCTCGACGAGGGGCGGATCGTGGAGTACGCCGGGCTGTTGCGGCCCGGTGAGGACATCGCGCTCTTCCGCGCCCGGATGGCTGCCTGGCCGGGCGAGGGCACGACGTGGCGGACGGGGCAACATCGGTGGCTGACGGCCAATCAAGCCTGCCACGACGACATCCTGGCGACCCTGCGGTCCGAGGGCCCGACCGCGGCCCGCGACCTGCGCGACACCTGTGTGGTGCCGTGGCGGTCGAGCGGCTGGAACAACAACCGCAACGTGCCGGGCATGCTGGACCTGATGGAGGCCCGCGGGGAGATCGCGGTGTCCTCCCGGGAGGGCCGCGAGCGGCTCTGGGACCTGGCTGACCGGGTCTACCCCACCACCGACGTCGTCGACGCCGAGCAGGCCGTCGCCGAGCGTGATCGACGCCGGTTGACCTCGCTCGGCATCGCCCGGGCGTCGATGACCAAGCCGCCCGGCGAACCCTGGGACGTGGGCGCTGCCGGTGAGGAGGCGGTCATCGAGGGGGTGCGGGGCACCTGGCGGGTGGATCCGGCGCAGCTCGGTGCGCCGTTCCGGGGCCGGGCCGCGCTGCTGTCGCCGCTCGACAGGCTGGTGGTCGACCGCAAACGGCTCACCGAGATCTTCGAGTTCGACTATCAACTCGAGATGTACAAGCCGGCCGCCAAGCGTCGGTGGGGGTACTTCGCGCTGCCGATCCTCTACGGCGACCGGTTCGTCGGGAAGCTCGACGCCGCCTCCGACATCGACACGGGACTGTTGCGCGTCAACGCCGTTCACCAGGACGTCAAGTTCACCGCAGCGATGGCACGCGCGGTCGACGGCGAGATCGACAGCCTCGCGGCTTTCCTCGGACTGCGCGTGACGCGCGCCGCGCCGGCCGACGCACGCTGACCCTCACCGATGGCGGGAGTCGGAACTGCCGACCCGTCTACTCGCGGTGGGTGCCTTCGGCCTTGGCGGACTCCACGGCCTCGTACGCCGCGCCCACGATGCCCGCGGCGTTGCGCAGCTGGGCGGCCACGATCGGCGCGCGCAGGTGCAGCAGTGGCAGGAACTTGTCGGCCTTCTTCGAGACGCCGCCGCCGACCACGATCAGGTCCGGCCACAGCAGGTCCTCGACGTGGCTGTAGTAGCGCTGCAGCCGCTCGGCCCAGTCCTCCCACGACAGGTCCTCGCGCTCCTTGGCGTTGCTGGAGGCCTTGCTCTCCGCGTCGTGCCCGTCGATCTCCAGGTGGCCGAGCTCGGAGTTCGGCACCAGCTGACCCTTGTTCAGCAACGCCGATCCGATACCGGTGCCGAGCGTCGAGACCAGCACCAGTCCCTCGGTGTTGCGCGCGGCGCCGAAGCGCAGCTCGCCGACCCCTGCGGCGTCGGCGTCGTTCAGCACGGTGGCCGGGCGGCCGAGACGCTCCTGCAGCAGTTCCTCGACGTTGGTCCCGATCCACGACTGGTCGATGTTGGCGGCGCTGCGTACGACGCCGTGGGTGACGACCGACGGGAGCGTCACGCCGATGGGCTGCTCGCCCACCAGGTCCTTGAAGTGGTCGACGATCTGCTCGATGATGTCGGCCACGGCGTCGGGAGTCGACTCCTTGGGCGTCTCGATCCGCAACCGCTCCGCCGCGAACTCGCCGCTGCGCAGATCCACCGGGGCACCCTTGATGCCGGTGCCGCCGACGTCGATACCGAGGGGGTGAGTGGTCGACATGAGCTCTCCTTCGAAGGGCGTCCGGCGGATGCCGGAAGCGTGGATGCGCAAGGGGTCAGACGGTGGTCAGTATCTCGGGGCCGGTCGGGGTGATGAGGATGGTCTGCTCGAACTGCGCCGACCGCGACCGGTCCGCGGTGACGACGGTCCAGCCGTCCTCCCACAGCTGCGTCGCCGATCCGCCCAGGTTGATCATCGGCTCGACGGTGAACGTCATACCCGCCTCGATCACGTCGTCGTACGCCGGCGCCGCGTCGTAGTGCGGGATGATCAGCCCGGAGTGGAAGGTCTGGCCGACGCCGTGGCCGGTGTACTCGCGCACGACGCCGTACCCGAAGCGGGCGGCGTACTTCTCGATGACCCGTCCGATCACGTTGACCTGGCGGCCGGGCAGTGCCGCACGGATGCCGCGCATCATCGCCTCGCGGGTGCGCTCGACCAGTAGCCGCGACTCCTCGTCGGCGTCGCCGACCAGGAACGACCCGCAGTTGTCACCGTGCACGCCGTCGACGTACGCCGTCACGTCGATTTTCACGATGTCGCCGTCGTCCAGCGGGCGGTCGTCGGGGATCCCGTGGCAGACGACCTCGTTCACGCTGGTGCACAGCGACTTGGGGAAGCCGCGGTAGCCGAGCGTCGAGGGGTAGGCGCCGTGATCGAGCACGTACTCGTGGCCGATCCGGTCCAGCTCGTCGGTGGTCACTCCCGGCGCGGCGGCGGCACCGGCCGCCCGCAGCGCGCCGGCGGCGATCCGGCCCGCCACCCGCATGGCCTCGATTGTCGCTTCGTCCTTGACCTCCGAACCCGTGAACGGTGCGGGTTCGGGGCGGTCGACGTACTCCGGTCGCGCGATCCCCGCGGGCACGGCGCGACGCGGGCCGACCCGGCCTGCGGTGACAGTCGACGTGGGCATAGGTGTGCCAGTGTAGGGGCGGCGAAAGAGCACATCCCTCCCGTGGACAGGAGCACGCGATGACCTACTGGTACAACGTCGACAGCGGTCAGGTCGAGGACGACGAGAACAAGAGCGCGGCCGACCACCTGATGGGTCCGTACCGGAGCCGGGACGAGGCCGCGAACGCTCTGGCGAAGGCTCGGGAGAACACCGAGAAGTGGGACGCCGAGGACCGCGACTGGAACTCGAAGGGCTCGCCCAGCTGAGACGACACGGATGCCGCCGGGGTGGACGGCCGCATCCATAGGCAGGCTCTAATCTTGACGTCGAGATGACTTCCACCGACGACGGCTTCGGATTCGGAGCCCTGGCGATCCCCGCGTACGGCCCCTCTCTGCTCTTCGGCCTCGGCGAGGGCGCGATGCTCCCGGTGCTGCCGCTGTCCGCGCGCGACGTCGGGGCCACCGTCGCCATCGCCGCGACCATGGTCATGCTCATCAACGTCGGCTCGCTGATCTTCAACGTGCCGTCGTCGATCATCACCGACCGGTACGGCGAGCGCCACGCGATCATCGGAGCATCGGTCGTCGGCGTGCTCGCGTCCCTGCTTTTCCTCGTCGGCCACGAGGTGTGGGTGTACGCGGCCGGCGCCGTGCTCTACGGCATCAGCGCGTCGGTCTTCATGCTCGCCCGGCAGAGCTACCTGACCGAGGCCGTGCCCGCGACCCACCGGGCTCGGGCGCTGTCGACCCTGGGCGGCGTGATGCGGATCGGGGTCTTCGTCGGGCCGTTCATCGGGGCCGCGGCGATGAGCCTGTGGCACCTCGCCGGCGCGTACGTCGTCAGCACCGCGGCCCTCGCGCTCGCCGGTGTGCTCGGCGCGACGTTGAAAGACCTGCCGCACGAGGCCGATACGCGCCGCAAGGCCGCCGGGCAGCAGGCCGGAGCAACCGTGCGGAGCACATTGCACGACTACCGCCGGGTCTTCCTGACCGTCGGCATGGGTGTGCTGCTCGTGTCGGCGATCCGCGCGACCCGGCAGGCCGTGATCCCGCTCTGGGCGGAGCACCTGTCGCTGTCGCCGACCACGGCGTCGCTCATCTACGGCATCAGCGGCGGCATCGACATGCTGGTCTTCTACCCGGCCGGGAAGGTGATGGACCTCTACGGCCGCCGCTGGGTGACCGTGCCGTCGATGCTGGTGATGGCCGTGTCGATGATGGCGATCCCGCTCACCCACGGCGCCGTGACGCTGTGCCTCGTGACCTGCGTGCTCGGGTTCGGCAACGGGATCGGCGCCGGGATGGTGATGACCCTGGGTGCCGATTTCTCGCCCGAGCGCGGTCGCGCGCAGTTCCTCGGGATCTGGCGTGAACTGTCCGATGCCGGCTCGACGATCGGTCCGGGCGTCCTCGCCGGGGTCACCGCGGTGCTGAGCCTCGGCGCCGGAGTAGTCGTGTCCGGCGCGACCGGCCTGGGAGCCGCCGCGGTGATGTGGCGTGCGGTGCCGACCCGCGCCTCCGCCGAGCGGAGGGGTACGCCGGCCGGCGGAGGGGATACGACCCCTCCGCTCGAGGACGAACCGCTCCGCTCGATGAAGAGGTAGCTACTTCTCGAAGCTGTGCTCGGGCCCCGGGAAGGTGCCCGACACGACGTCCGAGCGGTAGTCGCGGGCGGCCTCCAACAGTGTCGAGCGCAGGTCGGCGTACTGCTTGACGAAACGCGCCATCTTGCCGCCGCGCAGTCCGGCGAAGTCCTGCCACACCAGCACCTGTGCGTCGCACTCCGGCCCGGCGCCGATCCCCACCGTGGGGATCTGCAGCGCCTTCGTCACCCGCGCCGCGACCGGAGCAGGCACCATCTCCATCACGATCGCAAACGCGCCGGCGTCCTGCAGCGCCTCGGCGGCGGCGACAAGCTCGTCACCCGCGTCCGTGCGGCCCTGCACCCGGTAGCCGCCGAGGGCGTGCTCGCTCTGCGGGGTGAAGCCGATGTGCGCCATCACCGGAATGCCGGCAGCCGTCAGGTGGGCGATGGTCGGCGCCATCGCGACGCCGCCCTCCAGCTTCACCCCGTGGGCGCGGCCCTCCTTCATGAAGCGCACCGCCGTGTCGAACGCCTGGCCCGGATCGCGCTGGTAGCTGCCGAACGGCAGGTCCGCGATCACCAGGGAGCGTCGAGCGGCACCGGAGACCGCGCGTACCAGGGGCAGCAGCTCGTCGACGGTGACCGGCAGGGTCGTCTCGTAGCCGAGGACGTTGTTGGCGGCCGAGTCGCCGATGAGCAGGACCTCGATGCCGGCCTCGTCGAAGATGGCGGCGGTGTACTGGTCGTACGTCGTGAGCATCGACCACCGGGTGCCCTCCCGCTTCAGGGCGAGCAGGTGATGGGTGCGTACCCGGCGTACAGGGGCACTCGAGGTGCCGTCGGAGGGGGCGGCGGGCGCGTTGCCGGTGCCGTAGGGCGGGACTTCCTCGGTCATGCGCCCGACCCTAGCGATCCGCCCGCGGCCCTCGGTTGTCAGCCGATCGATGGCGTCGGCGCCATGGATTCGCTGACCACCGGTGCGGCCCGCTCCGGCGGCGTCGTACACCTAGGATCACGGGCATGGATCGTCAGCAGGAATTCGTGCTCCGGACCATCGAGGAGCGCGACATCCGTTTCGTGCGCCTGTGGTTCACCGATGTGCTCGGCATGCTCAAGTCGGTGGCCGTGGCCCCCGCCGAACTCGAGGGGGCGTTCGCCGAGGGCATCGGCTTCGACGGCAGCTCGATCGAGGGGCTCGCGCGGGTCTTCGAGGCGGACATGCTCGTGCTCCCCGACGCCTCGACGTTCCAGATCCTGCCCTGGCGGGGCGAGAGCCCCGGCACGGCGAGGCTCTTCGCCGACATCCGGCTGCCCGACAACACCGCCAGCGCCGCCGACCCCCGCTTCGTCCTGCAGCGTGCGCTCACCAAGGCTGCCGACAAGGGCCTGACGTTCTACACCCACCCGGAGATCGAGTTCTACCTCTTCGAGCAGCGCACGAGCACCGACACCCCGCCGGTGCCGGTCGACAACGCCGGCTTCTTCGACCATGTGCCGCACGGCACCGCCCACGACTTCCGTCGCGCAGCCATCACGATGCTGGAGAGCATGGGCATCTCCGTGGAGTTCAGCCACCACGAGGCGGGCCCGGGCCAGAACGAGATCGACCTGAGGTACGCCGACGCGCTCTCCACCGCGGACAACATCATGACCTTCCGCACGGTCATCAAGGAGGTCGCGCTGGAGCAGGGCATCTTCGCCTCATTCATGCCCAAGCCGCTGGCCAACCACCCCGGCAGCGGGATGCACACCCACGTCTCGCTCTTCGAGGGCGACCGCAACGCCTTCCACGAGGCGGGCGCGCCCTACCAGCTCTCGCGCACCGGCAAACACTTCATCGCGGGCATCCTGCGGCACGCGTGCGAGATGTCGGCCGTCACCAACCAGTGGGTCAACTCCTACAAGCGGATGTGGGGCGGGGCCGAGGCGCCGGCGCACGTCTGCTGGGGCCACAACAACCGCAGCGCGATGGTGCGGGTGCCGATGCACAAGCCGGGCAAAGACCAGAGCACCCGGATAGAGATCAGGTCGCTGGACGCCGCGGCCAACCCCTACCTCGCGTACGCCGTGCTGCTCGCGGCGGGCATGAAGGGCATCGAGGAGGAGTACGAGCTGCCGCCGGAGGCCGAGGACGACGTCTGGAGCCTCACCGACCGCGAACGCCGCAGCCTCGGCATCGACCCGCTGCCAGCATCGCTGGATCACGCGATCCACTTGATGGAGAACAGCGAGCTGGTGGCCGAGACACTGGGGGAGCACGTCTTCGACTTCTTCCTGCGCAACAAGAAGGCCGAGTGGGCCGCCTACCGCGACCAGGTCACCCAGTTCGAGCTCGACCAGTACCTGCACCGCCCGTGACGGCTCCGACCCGCGGTGCGCTGGTCCGTGCAGGGTTCCTGGACGCCGACCGCTCCGGTCGGTGCCTGGAGGACCTCGGCGACTGGGCCACCGACGAGGTCGTCGCGCTGCTCGCCGCGTCGCCCGACCCCGACCAGGCCGTGCTGGGCCTGGTCCGACTGAGCGAGGCGGCGGATGGCGAGGACCGCGCGCAGCTCGGCGCGTTGCTCACCGACCAGGGGCCCGGCCGGCGCCGCCTGATCCAGCTGCTCGGCAGCTCCAGCGGTCTGACCGATCACCTGGTGCGCCATCCCGCGCACTGGCGCGAGGTCGCCGACGCGCAGCCGCGGGACGCCGCGACGATCTACGCGGACGTGGCAGGCGACGTCGGGGACGCCACCGGCACCACGGCGTACGACGCGCTGCGGGTCGCGTACCGCCGGCAGTTGGTCCGCATCGCGGCGTACGACGTCACCAGCGACCCGATCGAGGCGCTGCCGATCGTGGGGGAGTCGTTGGCCGACCTCGCCGGCGCCTGCCTCGACGCGGCCCTGGGCATCGCCCGGCGCGAGGTCGAGGGCGCCGACCGCGCCCGGCTCGCCGTGATCGGCATGGGCAAGTGCGGTGGCCGCGAGCTCAACTACGTCAGCGACGTCGACGTCATCTTCGTGGCCGAGCCGGTCGAGGCCGACGACGAGACCGGGGCGCGCGAGATAGCGGGCAAGCTGGCGGTGGCCACCATCCAGGCGTGTTCGGCGCACACCGCCGAAGGCACCCTCTGGGAGGTCGACACCGCACTGCGCCCCGAGGGCAAGCAGGGGCCGCTGGTGCGCACGGTCGCCGGGCACGCCGCGTACTACGAGCGCTGGGCGAAGACCTGGGAGTTCCAGGCGCTGCTGAAGGCGCGGCACGTGGCGGGCGACGCCGAGGTCGGCGCGGCGTACCTCGACGCGATGCTGCCGATGGTGTGGCAGGCCTCGACCCGGGAGAACTTCGTCCAGGACGTGCAGGCGATGCGCGCGCGGGTCGAGCAGTACGTGCCGGCCAGCGAGTCCGAGCGGCAGCTGAAGCTCGGGCCCGGCGGCCTGCGCGACGTGGAGTTCAGCGTGCAGCTGCTGCAGCTGGTGCACGGCCGCAGCGACGAGCATCTGCGCAACCGCGCCACCCTGGTCGGTATCGAGTCGCTGATGCGCGGCGGGTACGTCGGCCGGACGGACGCACACGAGCTGGACCGCTGCTACCGGATCCTGCGGGTGCTCGAGCACCGCATCCAGCTCTCCCGGATGCGGCGCACCCACCTGATGCCGACCGACCCCGAGCAGCTGCGGCCGCTCGGGCGGGCGCTCGGGATCACCCGAGACCCGTCCGAGGGCGTGGTCAAGCTGTGGCGCGACACCGCCCGTGACGTGCGCCGCCTCTACGAACGCCTCTTCTTCCGGCCGCTGCTGTCCGCCGTGGCGCGGCTGAGCGACGACGACGCGTGCCTGTCGCTGGACAGCGCCCAGGACCGGTTCGCCGCCCTCGGGTACGCCGATCCGAAGGGCGCGATCGGGCATATCCAGGCGCTCACCGGCGGGGTCAGCCGCCGCGCCGCGATCCAGCGGACGCTGCTGCCGGTGATGCTGCACTGGTTCGCGCAGGAGGCCGACCCCGACCTCGGGCTGCTCGCCTTCCGGCGGATCAGCGACCGGCTGGGCGGGACCCACTGGTACCTGAAGATGCTGCGCGACGAGGGCGGCGCCGCGCAGCTGATGGCGCGGGTGCTCGCGAGCAGCCGGTACGCCGGCCAACTGATCGAGGGTGCGCCCTCCGCGGTGGCCGTCTTCGGGTCGTCGGACGCGCGCATCCCGTTGCGGCGCAACCAGATCCTCGAGGTGCTGCGTGCCGCCATCGAGCGGCACGACGACCCGGACAACGCCGTGCGCGCGATCCGGGAGACCCGGCGCACCGAGCTGATCCGGGTGGCGGTGGCCGACATCGCCGGCACTCTGGACCTGGACACCCTCGAGCAGGCCCTCACCGACATCGCCGCGGCGACCATCCAGTCGGCGCTGGACGTCGCGATCCGGGAGGTGGAGCGCGCCAGCGGCGACCCGCTCGTGACCAGGATCGCGGTGATCGGCATGGGCCGCCTGGGTGGGCGCGAGACGGGCTACTCCAGCGACGCCGACGTGCTCTTCGTGCACGACCCTCGACCGGGCGCCGACTCCGGGCGTGCGCAGACGCAGGCCACCCAGGTGGTCAACCGGCTGCGCGACTCCCTCGGTGCGAGCGGCCCGGACCCGTCCCTCACGGTCGACGCCGATCTGCGCCCGGAAGGGAAATCGGGGCCGATCGTGCGCACGCTCGCGTCGTACGCCGCGTACTACCAGCGGTGGTCGGCCGGGTGGGAGGCCCAGGCGCTACTGCGCGCGGCGCCGATCGCCGGCGACACCGACCTCGGGGAGCGGTTCGTGCAGCTCATCGACCCGCTGCGGTATCCCGAGGGCGGCATCGACGATGCGGCCGTGCGCCAGATCCGTCGCCTGAAGGCGCGGATGGAGGCCGAGCGGATCCCGCGCGGCGGCGACCGGCGTACCCATTTCAAACTCGGCCGGGGAGGCATGTCCGACGTCGAGTGGACCGTGCAGCTCGCTCAGCTCGAACATGCCCACGAGATCCCTGCGCTGCGGCACACCGGCACCTACTCGCTGCTGGCGGTGATGGCCAAGCACGACCTCCTCACCGAGGAGGAGGCCGAGCTGCTGGGCTCGACGTGGTCGCTAGCGACCCGCATGCGCAACGCGGGCGTGCTGTGGCGCGGCCGGGCGATGGAGTCGTTGCCAAGCAGCCTGGGCGACGTACGCGGCATCGCCAGCCTGCTCGGCTGGCCGCTGACGCGCAGTTACGGGCTGCAGGAGGACTATCTCCGGCAGACACGACTCGCCCGCGCGATCGTCGAACAGCGTTTCTACGACAGCGATCTCACCGAAGGCCGCGACGAGTTCCCCACACCTCGCTGATCGTAGGACTCCCGGCAGGACGGCCCTGGTCCGGCCGGGGGATGCTGGTCCCTGTGAGTGATCTCGCAGGCGTCGAGGCCGCACTCGCAGCGGATCGCGCCGAGTCGGTGCTCCGGCTGACGGATCTGCGGAGCCAGTTCGCGCGCACCGTCGAGGCGTCGCGCGACACCAACGCCGACGACGAACACGACCCTGAGGGCGCCACGATCGCCTACGAGCGCTCGCAGCTGTCCGCGTTGATCGACCAGGCGCAACGTCGGCTGGGGGCGCTGGACGTCGCGCTGGCGCGGGCGCACGAGGGCACCTACTTCGTGTGCGAGGTGTGCGGTGGCCCGATCGCACCGGAGCGGCTGGAGGCCCGCCCGTTCGCGCGCACCTGCATCGTCTGCGCCGCCTCCCACCCCGGCTGACCGGCGCCACCTCCACCCGCCGAGTGGCATACATATGTTTCGAGTGGCGCACTCGTAGGTACGCCACTCGAAGTGTTCCTATGCCACTCGGCGGGTGGCTGCGACCGCGGCAGCAAGCGGACCGCGTCGTGGACGAGCACGAAGAGCGTCGGCACCGGCTACTAAACTGGGCCCGTGATCTCCCGTCTGGACCTGCGCGGCACCGCCTTGTCGTCGTTGGACGCCCGTGGGCTGCGTGACGCGCTGCCGCGCGCCGAGTTCGACGTCGACGCGGCACTCGACGTCGTACGCCCCATCTGCGCCGACGTGCGGGCGCGTGGCGTCGAGGCGCTGCTGGAGCTGGGGGAGCGCTTCGACAAGGTGCGCCCCGCGTCGTTGCGGGTGCCCCGCGAGGTGTTGCGGGCCGCCGCCGAGCAGCTCGACCCCGCGATCCGCGACGCGCTCCTGGAGTCGATCCGACGCGCGCGTCTGGTGCATGACGATCAGCGCCGCACCGACACCACCACGGCCGTGACGGACGGCGGCACGGTGACCGAGCGCTGGGTGCCGGTCGACCGGGTGGGTCTCTACGTGCCCGGCGGCATCGCGGTCTACCCGAGCAGTGTCGTGATGAACGTCGTGCCCGCCCAGGCCGCCGAGGTGCCGTCACTGGCGGTCGCCAGCCCGCCGCAGTCCACCAACACCGGTGTCTTCCAGGGTTACCCGCACCCGACGATCCTCGCGGCCTGCGAGCTGCTCGGCGTCGACGAGGTCTACGCGGTCGGCGGCGCACAGGCCGTCGCGATGTTCGCGTACGGCGCGTCGGACGAGGACGGCACTACGGTCTGCGAGCCGGTCACGCTCGTCACCGGCCCGGGTAACATCTACGTGGCGGCCGCCAAACGCCTGCTCAAGGGTCTGATCGGGATCGACGCCGAGGCCGGCCCCACCGAGATCGCGATCCTGGCGGACGACGCCGCGGACGCCGACCTCGTCGCCGCCGACATGATCAGCCAGGCCGAGCACGACGAGCTGGCAGCGGCAGTGCTGGTCACCGACAGCCCGGAGTTGGCCGAGCTGGTGGAGCGCGCGCTCGATACCCGCGCGGGCGCGACCCGGCACGCCGTACGGGTCAAGACCGCGCTCGGCGGGCGGCAGTCCGGCATCGTGCTGGTGGACTCCCTCGACGACGGCATCCGGGTCGTCGACGCGTACGCCGCCGAGCACCTGGAGATCCAGACCCGGGACGCCGCGACCGTGGCCGCGCGGATCCGCAACGCCGGCGCCATCTTCGTGGGCGCCTACGCCCCGGTCAGCCTGGGTGACTACTGCGCCGGCTCCAACCACGTCCTGCCGACCGGTGGCTGCGCCTGCCACAGCAGCGGCCTGTCGGTGCAGTCCTTCCTGCGCGGCATCCACGTCGTCGACTACTCCCGCGACGCGCTGCACGAGGTCGCTGCGCAGGTGGTGACGCTGGCCAACGCCGAGGACCTTCCCGCGCACGGTGAGGCCGTCACCGCGCGCTTCCCGGACGCGTGAGCGCCTCGTCGTGACCGATTTCCAGGCCATGCTGCGCGCGGACCTGCGCGGCGGGAGCCCGTACGGCGCGCCGCAACTCGACGTACCGGTGGCCGTCAACACCAACGAGTCCTCGCACCCGGTCCCGCACGACGTGGTGCAGGCCATCGCCGCGGCGGTGACACGTGTCGCGCCCGGTCTGAACCGCTATCCGGACCGCGAATTCGTCGAGTTGCGAACGGCGCTCGCTGGGTATCTGTCTGTCACCACAGGCTGCGAGATCGACCGTGAGCAGGTCTGGGCGGGCAACGGATCGAACGAGGTGCTGCAGCATCTGGTGCAGGCGTTCGGCGGACCGGGCCGGGTTGCGCTCGGCTTCACCCCGTCGTACTCCATGCACCCGATCATCAGCCGCGGCGTCGGCACTACCTGGGTCGACGGGTTGCGCGACGCATCACCGGACCGCTTCGACATCGACACCGAACTCGCCGTCGCGCAGGTGCAGGAGCACGACCCGCACGTGATCTTCCTGTGCTCGCCGAACAACCCGACCGGCACCGCACTGGGTCTGGACACGGTGACCGCGGTGTACGACGCCGCGCCCCGAGCGATCGTGGTGGTGGACGAGGCGTACGCCGAGTTCGCCCGCCCCGGCACCCCCAGCGCGCTCACCCTGCTGCCTGGCCGCGACCGGCTGGTGGTCACCCGCACCATGTCCAAGGCCTTCGCCTTCGCCGGGGTGCGCCTCGGCTACCTCGCGGCCGACCCCGAGCTGACCCGCCTGCTGCGACTGGTCCGCCTGCCCTATCACCTGTCGTCGGTCACGCAGGCCGTCGCGCTGGCCGCGCTGACCCACGCGCGCACGATGCTGTCGATGGTCGAGCAGATCAAGGCGTCCCGGGACGCGCTGGTCGTGGGCTGCGTCGCGCTGGGTCTCGATCCCGTGCCGAGCGATGCCAACTTCGTGCTCGTGGGAGGATTCGCCGACGCGCGAGCCTCCTGGCAACAGCTGCTCGACCGTGGTGTGCTCGTGCGCGACGTGGGTCTGCCGCACCATCTGCGGATCACCGCGGGCACGATGCACGAGACGCGGTCAGTGCTCGACGCGCTGGCGCTCACGCTTGACGAGGACGGGAAGGGCACCGCATGACGGCGTACGACGAGGGCACGGTCGCCCGCGCGGGGCACCGCACCGCCCATGTGCAGCGCGCCACCAAGGAGAGCAGCGTCGATCTCTTCCTCGACCTCGACGGCACCGGTGAGGCGCAGGTCAGCACCGGTGTGCGGTTCTACGACCACATGCTGGAGAGCTTCGCCAAGCACAGCCTGATCGACCTGACGATCGCCTCCACGGGCGACATCGACGTGGACGCGCACCACACGGTCGAGGACACCGCGATCGTGCTCGGCGAGGCGCTGCGCGAGGCGCTCGGCGACAAGTCGGGGATCGCCCGTTTCGGCGATGCGATGGTGCCGCTGGACGAGGCGCTGGCGCAGGCCGTCGTCGACGTCGCCGGCCGCCCGTACGTCGTGCACGAGGGCGAGCCGGACGGTCAGGTCTACGCGATCATCGGCGGCACCTACACGGGCGCGCTCACGCGTCACGTGCTGGAGTCCTTCGCCTTCCACGCAGGGATCGCGCTGCACGTGCGGGTGCTGTCCGGCCGCGACCCGCACCACATCGTCGAGGCCCAGTTCAAGGCGGTCGCTCGGGCGGTGCGTGCCGCCGTCGCACGGGACCCGCGGGTGGTCGGCATCCCGAGCGCCAAGGGCACGCTCTAACCGACCATGACAGCCACGCGACCCGCGACCGGGGTGCTCTACCTGCAGGGTGACCGTCAGCGTGTCGACGCCTGGGTGCGCCGCGGCCAGGCGGCGTGCTTCGTCGTGCCGCTCGCGGGGTGGACCGCCGTGGTGCCCGCGGGCGCGGCGGCTGCGCCCGCGCCGTACGACGCCGGGCACGTCGTGCTCGCGTCACGCGGCGTGCCGTCCAACCTGCGCAGCGCACTGGGCCTGTTCGACATCGACGGTCGCGCGATCGTCACCGTGCATCCGGCGGGATGGCGTGCCGTGCCCCGCTGGCTGGTCTGGGAATCCGGCCGGGGGACCGCGCGGGTGCCGTCCCTGCCGCCTGCGTCGCCGGCCGACCTCGTCCGAGCCGCCGGCGTCGCTCCGGAGGTCGAGCGAGAGGTACGCGCCGTACTGGCCGAAAGGTCGGCCGCCGTGGCCGACATCCTCGGCGACCTCATCGGCCTGCTCTCGTTGCCCGGTGAACGGCTCGTGCTAGGGCGGGGCGTCAAGAGCGCCGAGGGGGCCACCCTGGTCGAGCCCGACGAGCGGTCGGTGCGCCAGTACGAGCGACTCGTCATGGAACGCGTCGAGATCAACGACGCGGTCACCGGGTCGTCGTGAAACGCGTCGTGGTCCTCGACTACGGCAGCGGCAACGTTCGCTCGGTCGTACGGATGCTCGAGCGGGTGGGTGCGCATGTGGAACTCACCGCCGACCCGGAGGCCGTACGCCGCGCGGACGGGCTCTACGTGCCGGGCGTGGGGAACTTCCATGCGTGCGTCGCGGGACTGAGGCGTGCGGACGGTCCGGCGCTCATCGCGGAGCGGCTCGCCGCCGGTCTACCCGTGCTGGGGGTGTGCGTCGGGTTCCAGGTGCTGTTCGAGGGGTCCACCGAGCACTACGCGACCGATGCGCTCGACGGCATCGGCCTGTGGCCCGGCACGGTCACCCGGCTCACGGCGCCCGTCGTACCGCACATGGGCTGGTCGCAGGTGCAGCCGGCGTCCGGCTCGACACTCTTCGACGGCATCGAGGACGAGTGGTTCTACTTCGTGCACTCCTACGCCGCGCTGCGGGCGCCCGGCGCCGGGCGCGCAGGAGTGGACCGGGCGCCTCTGGTCAGCACCGCCGAGCACGGAGAGGTCTTCGTCGCGGCGGTGGAGGACGGCGCGCTCGGCGGCACCCAGTTCCACCCCGAGAAGTCCGGGGACGCCGGGGCGACTCTGATCGAGAACTGGCTCGCGTCGTTCTGATCGGATCGTAGTGGATGGATGAATCGAGAGGAATGACAGTGGTTTCCGAGCAAGGCACAGATCCGCGGCTGCAGCTGCTTCCGGCGGTCGACGTGGTCGACGGCCGCGCCGTGCAGCTGGTGCAGGGAGTCGCGGGCTCGGGAGGGGAGTTCGGCGACCCGTGGCAGGCGGCGCTGGCGTGGCAGGAGCAGGGTGCGGAGTGGCTGCACCTGGTCGACCTCGACGCCGCGTTCGGCAGGGGAGACAACCGTGAGCTGCTGGCGTCGATCATCGGCCGCCTCGACATGAAGGTCGAACTGTCCGGAGGCATCCGTGACGAGGAGACACTCAATGCAGCACTGTCCAGTGGGTGCCGGCGAGTGAACCTCGGCACGGCAGCGCTGGAGAATCCGGAGTGGACTGCCAAAGCCATTGCTGAGCATGGTGATCGGATCGCCGTCGGGCTCGACGTACGCGGTACGACGCTGGCCGCCCGCGGGTGGACGCGCGAGGGTGGAGACCTGTGGGAGACGCTGGCGCGGCTCGACGCCGAAGGATGCGCACGCTACGTCGTGACCGATGTCGCCAAGGACGGGATGCTTCAGGGGCCGAACGTGCCGCTCCTGCAGGAGGTCTGCTCGCGCACCGATCGACCGGTGGTCGCATCCGGAGGCGTATCGACCGTCGCCGACATCGCGGCGTTGCGGACCCTGGTGCCCGACGGCGTAGAGGGTGCGATCGTCGGATCCGCGCTCTACCGGGGCGCGTTCACGCTCGGTCAGGCGCTCGACGCGGCAGGTAGGCCGTGAGCGACGGCGACAACTTCGACTCCGCCGGCCATTCCTGGGAGGGGCGGGAGCTTCCCGCCACCGGTTTCGAGCGGGACACGGGGGAAGCGGATTCTGCGCTCGTGGCGGCGATGGACGCCGACGGCACGACGTTCATGACGGCGTTGGCGGCCGCCAGGCTGCTGGTGCCGATCGTCGCGACCGCCGACGATGTCGAGGACACCGAGGACGGGCTCACGGTCGAGAAGTCGACGCAGATGGCCGTGGTGACGCTGACCGCGCCCGACGGCGAGCGAGCCCTGCCGGTGTTCTCCAGCATCCAGGCCCTGAACGCCTGGAATCCCGACGCACGACCACGCCCGGTGCCGTCCGCGCAGGCCGCTCAGGCGGCGGTCGCCGAGGGGTGCGACGTCCTGGTGCTCGACCTCGGCTCGGAGCGGCTGCGCATCGTGCGCTCCAGCATGCTGTGGGCGCTGGCCACGCAGCGAGCGTGGCTTCCGGCGTACGCCGATCCGTTCGTGCGTGAGGCCATCGCTCGTGCCGCCCGTGACGAGTCGGCTGTGGTGTCGGTCGACTGCGAGAGCGACGACGACGGGCAGCTGCGCGTGGTGTTGCGGCTGACTCCGGGGCTCGATTCCAGCGCGGTGCAGGGGCTGTGTGCCCGGATCGGTGAGCAGATCGCCACCGACGGCGAGACTCGGGCGCGCATCGACGCCCTCTCGTTCCGGGTGCTCACGGCGAACTGACAAGCCGACCCGCCCGCAGGTGTGGAGTGCAGAGCAGCGCCGCTGAGCGGACTCGCCTCCGACGCGGTACGCGGTCTGTGCGCGTGGATTGCCACCGACGGGCAGACCCGGGCGCGTATCGACGCCTTCTCCTGCCGGGTGCTCACCGCGAGCTGACAAGCGGACCCGCCCGCAGGTGTGGATAACGTCCACTGCCGGCGGGGGATATGGATGACCAGTTCTTGAATAGTGCTGCCATATATGAAGATTCGCCTGATTGGCCCTTGCGTATTGCTTCGAACGCGCGTACGATAAGGGGTACATCACAGACCTGCCAGGTGACTGCAAAGGGGGTGGGTGCGGATGAGTGTCGAGGGGATCTCTCGGGTGCCGGATGCACCGCTTCCCGCCAGCCCGTCGGTGGTGTTGGCTGGTCCTGGTGCGGCGGGCGGGTTGCTGGAGGACCTGGGGGTGCTCACCGCCCGGTTGGAGGACTGGCCCGGTGCGCTGTACCAACTGAGTGAGGCCCAGCTGGGCCGGTTCGTCGCGTCGATGGTGGGTCTGTCGTCGCGGGCGGAATCGTTGGCGGTTGGTGCCACGACCGAGGCGGTCACCCGGGGAGTAGTCGCCAATTCCACGGCGACGGATGCCGGCGGGTGGGTTGGCGCCTGTGTCACCGAGGCAAGCTCTGCTGGGTCATCCAGCACGGGTGGCGAGGGGCGTACGCCCAATCGGGTTGTCGCCGAGGCGGCCGTATGCCGTCGTATCGGGGTGGTCGCCACGGGGTGTGCTGATCCGCGGAACTCGGTGGTGGCCGATGCGCTGGCCGCGGGAGTGGTGAGCGTGCGCTGCGCGCAGGTGGCGTTGCGGGAGGCTCCCAAGGTGTTGCCGGTGATCCCCGGTGCGGACCGGGACGAGGTCCTCTCCTGGTACCTGGCGCTCTCGCACACCGGGGCCCGCACGCTGCGGGACCTGTCCGCGCGGATCATCGGCCGGTTCGCCCCTGAAGTTCTTACCGAACAGGAAGAACGTCAGCAGGCGTGTGAGTCGCTGACGTGGGCGGACCTCCCGAACGGGCTGACACGGCTGACCGCGGACCTCTCGGCAGGTCACGCTGCAGTGGTCAAGCACGCGATCCAGGCACTGTCCGCCCCCGCACCTGCACGCTGCCATGAAGCGAACCCGTCTGGCACTGAGAATGATTCGGCGCCCCACACGGGCACTGTCGCCGAGCGGGACACCCGCACCCCCGGTAAGCGGCGCGCGGACGCACTGATCGAGCTGGCCGACACTGCGGCCCGGTTGCTGGACGAGGACCGATCCCACACCAGCGGGAACATCGGCGGGTCGGCCAAGATCGTCATCACGTTCGACCACCAGACCCTCATCGATCAGCTGACAACAGCGGGCAAGCTCGACGACATCGGGCGTAGAGGTGATCCACCCGGATCCTTACCGGGGATCGGGCGAACGATCAACGGTGACCTGCTCGACGCGGGGACCCTGCGAAGGATGGCCTGCGACGCCGACCTCATCCCGATGGTTCTCGGCACCGAGTCCGAACCCCTCGATGTCGGGCGCACCAAACGGCTGTTCACCGGCGGACTCAGAACGGCGATCATCCACCGAGATAAAGGCTGCACCTTCCCGGGCTGCGACCGCCCGCCGGACTGGTGCGACGCGCATCATGTGATCCCGTGGTGGGCCGGCGGCGACACCACCCTCACCAACGCCGCGCTGCTGTGCGCACGGCACCACACCATCGTGCACCGCGACCTGCTCACCGCACAGGTCACCACCGCCGGCGTCACCTGGAACCCCACCCCCGGACTCATGCCCGGACGCCCCGGTCAGCAGCCCGCGGCGTGAGGCTGACGGCGTTCGCCACCATTGACGGCGTTCGAACACCGTCAATGAACGCAAACACCGTCAGCCTGGTAGTGCGCGGTGGTGGAAGACCTTCAGCCGACGGTCTCGCTCTCGGGTGGTGTCCAGTCGTCGATCGCGGCCCACTCGTCGCGCAGCCATCCGACCAGATCGTCCGGTCGTACCCTCGTGCGTCGCAGAGACACATCGACCGGGTGGGTGAGCGGCACGGCGTCCCAGATCGCGCGGATCGAGGAGAGTCGCTCCACGCCGCGATGCGCGCCGACCAGCACCTGCGGATCCGGCACCGCGCCCAGGATGGTGCGCATCGCACCGGTGTGCGGGTCCAGCACAGTCGGGTGGGACTGCATCCACTCGACCGCGTCGAGATCGCCGTCGGCGCGAGCCTCCTCGACCTCGGCCTCCCATCGACCGGGTGTCCAGTTGCGGCCCTCCGGAAAGAGCAGGATGACCTCGCCGGGGCCGGCGGATCGTGCGAAATCGGCCAGTTGGGAGTCTCTTTCGTCATCCGGGACGCGCGGCGGCGGGAGGAAGAAGGCGCCGAGGCGACGCAGCGCGAGATCCATCGCCGGATCCCACAGCAGCATCCGCTTCAGCACCACGCGCGGCACGCACCCCAGGTGGCGGGTCATCACCCAGACCATCATCAGCGAGTCGCCGACCCCGGCATGCCGGGCCAGGAGCACCGTGGGGACCGCTCGGTCCAGATCCGTCCCACCGGCGATGCGCACCTCGAAACCGACGAGCCGTCGTGCTCTGCGTACGAAGACGTCCAGCGCCCGCGCGACGACCTCGACGTGGTCGGCGTTCCAGTCCTGCGGCGCCCGGCGCCCGGTGCGGTGCGCCACCCACAGGCCCGTGCAGCGCGCGAAGATCGAGAAGTCCAGGACGACCGCGGCCATCCCGATCACGATGAATCGCAACGGCCTTCGCCGACGGGAGACCAAACCCAGCAACCATGCCGGCACCGCGAGGATCGCTAGCACGACCAGCAGCACGGGCACGGCAACCACGTAGATCGGGTCGCGCACCACCCGGCGCAGCGGCAGAGGAAGGACCGGGAGCTCCACCTGTCAGCTCGCGTCCGCGGACGCCAGGTAGGCGTTGGACGAGGCGTACGCCGCCGCGATCCGCCCGGTGATGTATGCCGGGTTGCGGTGCAGCAGCGAGACCATCGGCGCATCCTCGGCACCGCTCGGGAGCTCGTGCACCTCGATCCCGGGCGGGATGTTGGCCATCTCCTCGACGTACCGGTGGCGGCGGGCGATCTCGAACGTCACCGACGCGACCTCCCAGGGCCAGCGGGGCAGCCGCAGCTGCTGCTCGACGCGACCGACGTGCATCACGTAGATGCGGGTCGCACCCAGCGCGATCGCGCGCGAGACCGGGATCGAGTGGACCAGGCCGCCGTCCCAGTAGTGGCTGCCGTCGATCTCGATGGGCGGAAAGAGCCCCGGCACGGCGCAGGACGCCATGATCGCCGGCGCTGCAGGACCTTCGCTGAACCAGTGAGCCACTGAACGCTCGAGATTGGCCGCCACACACTGGAACGGCACCTGCATGTCCTCGATATTGGCGACCGGCAGGTTGTCCCGGATCAGACGCAGGAACGGACCTGCCGGGGACAGGTGGGTGCGCGGCACGCGACGGCGCGACCGAGACTCCGACGATCCCGAGGAGTCGGACTCGGGCCGGCGGCCCGGCACCCGCAACCGAGGGCGGGGGAGTGCGTCCTGCAGGCTGGGCAGGACCGACATCGACGACCACAGCTCGGTCAGCCGCTCGAGTGCGGCTTCGGTCGGCTCGGCCGCGATGGCCGCGCCGTTCACCGCGCCGATGCTCGTCCCGACGACGAGGTCGGGCCGGATGTCGTGCTCCAGGAGCGCCCGCAACATGCCGATCTGCGTGGCACCGAGGACGCCGCCCCCGCCGAGCACGAAGGCACAGGTGGGCGACGTACCAGCGGGTTTCACGTGCCGACACTACCCACGTGAAGGGACCGTCGAGGGGAGTGCGACGGTCACCAGCGTGGCGTCCGAGTCGCGGCGTCAGGCGAAGAGCTGCTCGCCGATGTAATGACCCGTCCTGGGTGCCGGTGGCACTGCGAACAGGCCGGATCCGATGTGCGAGATGTACTCGTTCAACCGGTCGGATGCACCGAGCTTCGACTGCAGCGTGATGAAGTGCTGCGGGGTGTTCATGTACGCGATGAAGAGCAACCCGGCGTCCAGCTGCCCGAAGCCGTTGATGCCCTCCGTGTAATTGTATCCGCGGCGCATGATCTTCACGCCCCCGTTGTTCTCGTGAGCGGCGAGCGCCACATGGGAGTCGGCGGGTATGACGGTCTTGCCGCTCGCGGTCCTGCTGTGGAAGTCGGGGGTGTCGAACTCACCATGGCCGGTGAGGGGAGCTCCGACGTTCTTCGTGCGCCCGAAGATCGACTGCTGGTCGTCGATCGGATCGGCGTCCCACACCTCGATGTTCATCGAGATCTTGCGCACGACCTGGTAGGTACCGCCGCGCAGCCACGACTGTTCGGAGGCGTCGTCCACCCACACGAAGCCGTCGTACTCGGCGTCGGATCGCAGGTTGCGGGTGCCGTCCTTGAAACCCAGCAGGTTGCGCGGGGTCTGCTGACCCTTCCCGGCGGACGCGCGACCGAAGCCGAGGACGGCCCAACGGGTCTTCGCGGTGCCGCGCACCATCCGGGCGAGGTTGCGCACCGCGTGGTAGGTGACCTGGGGGTCGTCGGCACACGCCTGCAACGACAGGTCGCCGCCGGAGGACGCGGCGACGAGGTTGTCGCTCGGCAGAGCGGGCAGGTCGGCGAGCAGTGCGGGCCGCTTGGCGGACAGGCCGAAGCGCTGGTCGAACAGGCCCGGCCCGAGGCCGACCGTGACGGTGAGACTCGCCGGATCGAGACCGGCCGCCTCTCCCGTGTCCTGTCCGATCGCACCGGGCCGCACCGAGTCGACCTGCCCGATGGGTGCGCCCTTCATCAACTGGGCGATGGCCGCGGTCCACCGGGCCAGCAGCACCTGCAGGTCAGACCGCAACGCACCGTCCACGAGGTCGAAGGTCATGTAGACGGCGTACCGCTGCTGGGGCGTCTTGATCCCCGCGGGCTGCGGTTCGTCGTAGAACGGGTGCTGCGTGCTGAGGTCGACCGTGTCGTGGTCGTCGGACGGACTCGCAGCAGCCGCCGATCCCACGCCCCAGCCGGCTCCCAGTCCGACGACGGCGCCCGCGGCGAGTCCACCGGCGGCACCCTGGACGAGGCGCCGCCGGCCGAGGCCGGGACGAGGCTGATCTGAGTCGCTCATCCCTGGGTCGCGACCTTCTCGGCGATGCGCGACAGCGGGTCCTGCAGCCCCTGCACGCCCTGGCTCAGCGCTGCTGCGCTCTTGATGCGCTGCGCAGGGGTCCACGGCAGGAAACCACCGGGGCCCTTGGCGCTCCGGAAGGCGTTGAGCTGGCCGCCGACCTTGGCGAACTCGGCGCTGATCTGCTTGGTCAGGACCGGGTCGAGGACGTTCAGGCCCGGCTTGAGGTAGGCGAACGCCTGCTGCGCACCCTCGAGGTTGCCGTTGAAGTCCATCAGGTCCAGGTGGCTGTAGAACTCCTCCTCGCCCTTGATCTTGTTGGACTGCACCTCCTCCAGGAGCCCGGCGGCGCCGTTCGCGAGATCCTCCGGCTTGTACTTGAGCGTCTTGGCCAGGGTCACCAGCTTGCCGACGTTGGTGTCCAGCTCGGCGGCCAGCTTCTTGGTGTTGGCGGTGATCCTGCCGCTCTGCCAGAGGTCCCGCTCGACGGCGTGGAAGCCGTGCCAGCCGACCTTGGGGTCCAGGTTGGAGGCCCGCATGTCGATCAGGTAGTCCAGGTTGCCCGCGTTGTCGGTGGCCGAGTGGCCGGGCAGCACGAAGCCGTCGACGTCGGACTCGATCTTCTCGTAGTACGGGCGGGCGGCGGCGTACTTCACCTTGGCCTGCGCGAGGTTCCCGGAGTCGACGGCCGTACGCAGCGCGGCGGTGCCGGCCTTCATCGCGCTCAGCTGGGTGTCGACGAACTGCGCGTAGCCGGCGGTCCCGCTCGCGAGGAGGGCCGAGGCGCTGCCACCGGTGGCGGCGGCCGCCTTGCCGGTCACCGTGAGGTTCTGCATCTCCTTCGTCGCGCCCGGGCAGTAGATCTGATACGTGCCGCCGCCGAGGGTCGTCGTGAACTTCACGGCACCGAGGCCGGGCGCGAGGTTCTCCTTCTCGCCGATGATCCGCTGGTTGCTCTGCAACTCCAGCTCGGTGAGGGCGGTCGCGTTGGTGTTGATCACGGTGAAGGTGACCGGGCCCGCCTTGGCCTGCGGGTGATCGATGGTGCAGGAGTCGCCGGACGGACCGCTCGCCAGGGTGATGTGCACCTGCGCGGCTCCGTTGCTCACGGGAGCGGCGTTCGTCGACCCGGTGCCGCTGCTGCCGGTGCGCGACGAGCCGGTGCCCCCACCGTTGGTGCCGCACGCGGCGAGTGCGAGCGTGGCGACGCCGGCGACGGCGGTGAGGACTGCGGGGTGCCTAACGGGCATGGACGGTGCTCCTGAGTCGGGGTGTGGTGTCGGGTGAGGTGTCGTCGGAGTCGTCCGACGTGCGCGGCCGACGACGCCACCAGGTGAACAGCACCAGGGCGGCGGCGACGAGCAAAGTGAGCGGGAGGGTGCGAGACCAGAAGCGCGCCTCGGTCTGGCGGGCGTCGAGGGTCCGCAGCGACGAGGCCATGTCGGTGACGTACGTCGGTCGCACCGACCAGGTGTCGGCGGTGGAGCCTGCGTCGTCCACGGTCAGCGTGCGGCTGCCGGTGAGGCCGCCACCGCTCAGAGTGAGCACGGTGCGCACCCGCTGGGTCGCGTCGACGAGCTTGTCCCGGCTGACCCATACGTCGCGCGCGCCGACGTGGGTCCAGCGCGCGGTGTAGGGGCCCGGACTCTGGGAGGCGTTGACGCCTACCGGTATCCGGCCGCCGTTGAGCGCGAGCAACTGCGTCGAGGTGATGGACGACGGGCGGCCCGCGACGGCCCCCGAGAGCGGGGAGGTGTGCTGGGTCGTGGGGACGCCCTGGTGCTCGGCCGAACGGGACGAGCCGAGCGCGTACGCCGATCGGGTGCCGCCCGTCGTACGGATGAGATCGCCGCCGGAGAGCTCTACGGTGCCTGACGATCCCCCCGCCAGCGGGGCGGTACGGGACGCGTCGATGCCGGCGCCCGGGTACGCCGCCGCGAGGACCCCGGCAGCGAGCACCAGCGCGGCGGCGGCGCCGAGCCGGATCCGGGACGCGCCCACCGCACCCGCACGGTGCTTGACCGGCCAGTAAACGAGCAGGGCCATTGGTACGAGGTAGGCGCACCAGCCGAGGACCTCGACCATTCGCGGACCGGTCGGGATGCCGAGGACGCCGGTGAGCAGGGCGCCGCGGATCGATCCCGCCGGGGCCAGCCAGGTGAGATCGAGCGTGCGCTGTTGCCCGGCGTTCAGCCAGCCGGCCTCGTGGGCGGTGCGCAGTGCGGTCACGACCAGTCCTGCGGCCACCAGGAGAAGGAATGCACCGGTGAACTTGAAGAACCTCGCCAGATTGAGGCGGACGCCGCCGCGGTAGATCCCGATGCCGACGGCGACCGAGACCAGGATGCCGAGCACCGCACCGGTCGCGGCCAGCGCGGGACTCGCGGCGGCCTGGAAGGTCGCGAGCAGGAAGACTGCTGTCTCGAAGCCTTCCTTCAGGACGGCGAGGAAGGCCATCACGGCGAGCGCGCGGCTGGATCCTGCACCCAACGCGTCACGCGCGGAGCTCTCCAGCTCCTTCTTCAGACCGCGCGCGTGGGTCATCATCCACAGCACCATCCCCGTCACGAAGACGACGGCGACGGCGCCGATCACGGTCTCCATGCCCTCTTGGGCGGCCTGCGGCAGGCTGGACTCGACGACCTTGAGGGCGATCCCGACCGCGGCACTGAGAAGGAGGGCCAGCGTCACACCGATCCACAGCGGGCGCAGCGAGCGATCGTTCTGCCGCAGGAACGCCGCGATGATGCCGACGATGAGCGCGGCCTCGAGGCCCTCACGCAGGCCGATGACGAACGTCGCGAGCACGAGGTGGGACTCCTGACAGCAGCACGGTAAGGAAGGTGAGGCTTACCTTAGCTTGCCGTCAGCGGATGTCCCACCCCGCTTCCGTATGAGGTGGCTCACGGTGCCGATCTTGTTGCGCGCACGAGGGTTTCGGCCGACGTCGACACTGCCGGACCGCTGATGTCGACGGTGGCACAGGTAGAGCCGAGGGCCACAGTCAGCCTGTGGCCCTCGGCTCTACCTGTGCCAGCGTCAGGTCAGAGGTTGATCATGTGGCCGGCGAGGCCTTCGACGGCTTCCTTCACGGCCTCACCCAGCGTGGGGTGGGCGAACACGTTGCGGGCGACCTCGTCGGCGGTCAGGTCCCACTTCTGGGCCAACGTCAGCACGGGCAGCAGCTCGGTGACATCCGGGCCGATGAGGTGGGCGCCGATGATCTCGTTGTGCTCGGAGTCGGCGACGACCTTCACGAAGCCGACCGCCTCGCCCAGCCCCTGCGCCTTGCCGTTGGCGGAGTATGGGAACTGCGCGACCTTGACGTCGTACCCCTTGTCCTTCGCCTGTTCCTCGGTGTAGCCGAAGGAGGCGATCTGCGGCTGGCAGAACGTCGCGCGCGGGATCATGTCGTAGTCGATCTCGACCGTCTCGGCGCCGGCGATGGTCTCGGCCGCCACCACGCCCATGGCCTCGGCGGTGTGGGCGAGCATGAGCTTGCCGGTGACGTCGCCGATCGCGTAGACGCCGTCGAGGTTGGTGCGCCCGCGGCCGTCGATCGCGATGGCGCCGCGGTCGGTGAGCTCGACGCCGATCTCCTCCAGGCCGTACCCCTGGGTGCGCGGGGCGAAGCCAATCGCCTGCAGCACCTTGTCGGTCTCGATGACCTGCGAGTCCCCGCCGCCGGCGGGGGAGACGGTGACCTTGACCTTGTCACCCGAGTCGTCGATGGTCTCGACCTTCGTCGACAGCATGACCTTCACGCCCAGCTTCTTGTACTGCTTGAGCAGCTCCTTGGACACCGCGACATCCTCGGTGGGCACCATCCGGTCCAAGAACTCCACGATCGTCACGTCGACGCCGAAATTGGTCATCACGTAAGCGAATTCGACACCGATCGCACCCGACCCCGCAATGACGATCGAACCGGGCAGCTCCGCGTCGAGGATCTGCTCCTCGTACGTCACGACCCGCTCAGACAGCGTCGTGCCCGGCACGAGGCGGGTCGTCGCACCCGTCGCGATGATCAGGTGGTCGCAGGTGACCTCCTGCGTCCCGCCGTCGTTGAGCTCGACCGACAGCGTCCTGCCGTCCTTGAGGGTGCCCCAGCCGTCGATCTCGGTGATCTTGTTCTTCTTCATCAGGAAGTGCACGCCCTTGACGATGCCCTCGGACACCTTGCGGCTGCGGGCGTGCGTGACGTCGTACGCCATGGTCGCGTCGCCGGAGATGCCGAAGACGGCCTTCTCCTTGGTGAGCACGTGGGCGAGTTCGGCGTTGCGCAGCAGCGCCTTGGACGGGATGCACCCGACGTTAAGACAGACACCGCCCCAGTACTTCTTCTCCACCACCGCGGTCTTCAGGCCCAGCTGGCTGGCGCGGATCGCCGCGACATACCCACCGGGACCGGCACCGAGAACAACGACGTCAAAGTGATCAGCCACGACCGGGAACTTTAGTCCCCCCGTAGCAGCGCCTGTGCGAGCGGGACGTCCACCACCAGTGACTTCAGCAGTCCGCCCCGGCACGCCGCCGCGACGGCTCCGGCACGTTCGTCGCCCATGCACACGCCGATCACGTCGGGTATGCCGCGCAGTTGGTCCGCGCTCACCGTGAGCAGCCGGCGCGCGAAGGAACCGGACAGCGGGTATCCGTCGACGTCGATGAACACCCCACTCACCTCCCCGACGGCGCCGGCGGCACGTAGTTCGGCGATCTCGGCGGACGTCGCGGCCGTGTAGAGCGTCGAGAACTCCGGGTCGAACGCGCCGACGCCGACCACGGCGACCGTGATGGCCGGGACCCGCTCCTGCGCCGCGAGGAACGCGGGGTCACGGCGCAGCGATGCCGCCGCGGTGGCGTCGGACGCGACGAACGGTGCGTGGAAACGGTAGGGCCGTCCGCCGCTGAGGGCCGTGGCGTCGCGAACCACGTCCGCCGGTGCCGAGCTGTGGTCCGGTTCCCACCGCGCACCGCTCAGTTGCACCACGTCCACCGGCGGCAGGCTGGAGAGGGCCGCGACGGTGGCCGAGACCGAGCGGGACCAGGGCAGCCCGAGGACGTCGTCGGGGGAGAGCATCGAGTGCAGCTGCTGAGCGGCCAACGCCCCGAGGCTCGCCCGACGTTGTTCGACCGTGTCCACCGGTGCGGCATCCAGGACGGCGGCCATCTGCAGGTTGAACGCTCTGGTCAGGTCGCGGGCGAGGTCGTCACGGGTGGCGTGCACCTCGTCGATGTGAATCCGTACGACACCGGTGGCGCGGGCGGACTGCAGGAGTCGCGCCACCTGGAAGCGCGAGATGCCGAGCTCGCGGCCGATCTCGACCTTGCTCGCATCCTCCAGATAGAAGCGCCGGGCGGCCCGGATCTGCCGGGCCCGCACCGCCGACGGGTTGGCCCGAGCCGTCCCGTGGCCGTCTGCGCCGCTGTCGATCATCGGTCCTCTTTTCTCGTCGTTACCAAAATGCGACCTGTTGTGCTCGCCATGAAAGATGTGATCTGCAACACTACCTGCATATGAGCGGTGGGCGCTCATATGAGCGCTCTGAGGAGAATGAGTTCATATGCGATCCACACAACGAGTCGCCGTCAGCGTCGCAGTCGTCGGGCTGGTCGCGGCCGGACTGTCCTCCTGTTCCGCGAGTAGTGGAGGGTCCAGCGGGGGCAGTAAGACCCTCAACGTCCTGATGGTCAACAACCCCCAGATGGAGGCGCTGAAGCTGGTCGCGCCCGAGTTCACCAAGGCGACCGGCATCAAGGTCAACTTCAAGGACCTGCCGGAGAACGACCTGCGCTCCACCGCGTCCACCGAGTTCGCGCAGCAGGCCAACCAGTACGACCTGGCCACCCTGTCCAACTTCGAGATCCCCATCTACGCCAAGAAGGGGTGGGTCGCCGATCTGACGAAGTACACCAGCGACCCCAAGTCGAGCTGGAACGGCAAGGACTTCGACCAGAGCGACATCCTGAAGCCGATGGCCACGTCGCTGACGGTGAACAACAAGATCTACGGCGAGCCCTTCTACGGCGAGTCCTCCTTCCTGATGTACCGCAAGGACCTCTTCAAGGCCGCAGGGCTCACCATGCCGGCCAATCCCACCTGGCAGCAGGTGGCCGGGTTCGCCGCGAAGTTGAAGAAGGGCAGCACGGCGGGGATCTGCCTGCGCGGCGCGGTCGGCTGGGGTCAGGTGATGGCCCCGCTCACCACGGTGGTCAACACCATGGGCGGCACCTGGTTCGACAACAACTGGAACGCCAAGGTCAACACGGGCGGCTTCGCCAAGGCCACCAACTTCTACGTGGACCTGGTCAAGAAGTACGGCGAGCCGGGAGCGGCGCAGGCTGGGTTCACCGAGTGCGACAACGCGATGATCCAGGGCCAGGCAGCCATGTGGTACGACGCGACCTCGGCCGCCGGCACCCTCGTCAGTTCCAAGTACGGCTCCGAGATCGGTTACGCACCGGCACCCGTGGAGCAGACGAAGAGCTCCGGATGGCTCTACACGTGGGCCTGGGGTGTTGAGTCGGCGTCCAAGAAGAAGGACGCGGCCTGGAAGTTCATCTCGTGGGCGAGCGGCAAGGACTACCTCAACACGGTGGGCGGTCGCACCGGTACCGGGATGGGCTGGGCCAACGTGCCGGCCGGCGCTCGGGCCTCGCTCTACACCAACCCGAACTACCTGAAGGTCGCGAGCTCGTTCGCGCAGCCCACGCTGGCGGCGATCAACTCGGCCGACCCGAACAACACCGGCCGCTCGACCCACCCGCCGGTGCCGGGGATCCAGTTCGTGGACGTGGCCGAGTTCACCGACTTCGGTCAGAAGGTGAGTCAGCAGATCTCCAACGCCATCGCCGGTAGCACGTCGGTCTCCAGCGCGCTCAACGCGAGTCAGTCGATCGCGCAGGACGGCGTGAAGGCGTACAAGAAGTAATGACTACCGCGAGCCTTGACCCGACCGGCGCCGTGGAGGCCTCCACGGCGCCGCCCGGGGCGGATCCCGAGACCAAGCGCCGGGCACGCCGTGAGGGCTGGAAACGTCGACTGCCGTTGATGCCGGCGTTCGTCTTCGTCATCATCATGACGCAGCTGCCGTTCCTCGCGACCATCTTCATCTCGTTCAGCAACTGGACCGCCTTCAGCGGGAACAAGGGGTTCGCGGGACTGGACAACTTCAAGACCGTCTTCCAGGACTCCGACGCGCGGTCGGCCGTGGTGACGACCATCGAGTTGACGTTGCTGGTGGTCCTGATCAGCCTCGTGCTGGGCATCGTGATCGCGTTGCTGCTGGATCGCACGTTCCGCGGCCGCGGGATCGTCCGCACGATGATGATCGCCCCGTTCCTCATCGTCCCCGAGGCTGCGGCGCTGGTGTGGAAGCACGCCCTGTTCAACGTGCAGTCCGGCCTCATCAACGGCTCGATCACCCAGTTCTACAACTGGTTCGGGTTGAAGAACCCGCCGCAGCCGGACTGGATCACCAGCCACCCCCTGGGCACCATCGTTACGGCCCTGGTCTGGCAGTGGACCCCGTTCATGATGCTCATCATGCTGGCCGGGCTGCAGGGCCGACCGATGGACATCATCGAAGCCGCCCAGGTGGACGGTGCGAACACCTGGCAGATCTTCACCAAGATGACGCTGCCGCACATGCGTCGCTACATCGAGCTGGCGGGACTCCTCGGCGCGATCTACATCGTGCAGAACTTCGAGTACGTCTACACGATCACCTCAGGTGGGCAGAACACCGCCAACCTGCCCTACTACATCCAGCAGACGTTCTTCGCCGGGACCGGTGAGTACGGCGTCGCGTCCGCAGCCGGTGTGGTCGTCGTCATCGGCACCATCGTCATCGCGACGTTCGCGCTGCGCACCGTCCTCACGGTGCTGAAGGAGGAGAGCTGATGGCTGGTGCGGTGATCAACCGGGCAGCGGGGCGCAACAAGCGCGCCGGGGGACTTCTGAGCGCGGCCGCGTGGGTGATCGCGGTGCTGTTCATCATCCCGATCCTGTGGATGGTGTTGACCGCCTTCCACAGCGAGAACGACGCGGCCAAGAATCCGCCGTCGTTCTTCGCCCCCCTGTCGATGTCGGGTTTCAGTGACTTCTGGGCGGCCAAGCCGATTCCTCCGTTGCTGAACTCGCTGACGGCGTCGCTGGCGTCGACCTTGTTCGTGCTCCTGCTGGCGCTTCCCGCGGCGTACGCGCTGTCCATCAAGCCGGTGCGGAAATGGACCGACGTGATGTTCTTCTTCCTGTCCACGAAGTTCATGCCGATCGTGGCCGGGTTGTTGCCGCTCTACCTGGTGGCCAAGAACACCGGCCTTCTGGGGAACGTGTGGGCGCTGGTCATCATCTACACCTCGATGAACCTCCCCATCGCCGTGTGGATGCTGCGTTCCTTCCTGGCCGAGATGCCGATCGAGATCCTCGAGGCCTCCCAGGTCGACGGCGCCGGCTTCTTCACCCAGATGTACAAGATCGTGGTGCCGTTGGTGATGCCGGGCCTGGCGTCCGCGGCACTGATCTGCTTCATCTTCAGCTGGAACGAGTTGCTGCTCGCCAACACGCTGGGCGGCAACACCGCTCAGACGGCACCGGTCTTCCTGACCGGGTTCGTCACCAGCCAGGGGCTGTTCCTGGCGAAGGTGTGCGCGGCGTCCGTCGCCATCTCACTGCCGGTCCTCGCGGCCGGCTTCGCGGCTCAGGACAAGCTCGTCCAGGGCTTGTCGCTGGGTGCAGTCAAGTGACAGAGACCGTCACACTGTCCGATGCAACGCTGGGCAGACTCGGCACGGAGGTCGCCAGACCGACGTACGACCGCTCGAAGGTCACCGCAGGCATGGTGCACCTGGGCGTGGGTGGTTTCCACCGCGCGCACCAGGCGATGTACACCGACGCTCTGCTGAACGAGGGCGCCGCCACGGACTTCGGCATCGTGGGGGTGGGCGTGCTGCCGCAGGACGAGCGGATCGTCGAGATCCTCAATCGTCAGGACGGGCTCTACACCCTCGTGCAGAAGCACCCGGACGGAAGCCTGGAACCGCGCGTCATCGGGTCCCTGCTGCGGATGCTGCACGCGCCGAGCGATCCGGACGGCGTGCTGTCGGCGATGACCGACCCCGCCACCCGAATCGTCTCTCTGACGATCACCGAGGGCGGGTACCTGGTGGACCAGGTCACGGGGAAGTTCGAGGCCGATCACCCCTCCATCCAGGGCGACCTGAAGGAGGGCGCCGCTCCGACCACGGCGTTCGGGTTCATCGTGGAGGCGCTGCGCCGCCGCCGCGCGGACGGTACCGCTCCGTTCACCGTGATGTCCTGCGACAACCTGCCGGGCAACGGCGACACCGCGCACCAGTCGATCGGTGCCTTCGCCCGATTGAAGGATCCCGAACTGGCCGACTGGATGGAAGAGCACGTGCCCTTCCCCAACTGCATGGTCGATCGCATCACCCCGGTCACCGCACCGGAGGACATCGCCGCGCTCGAGGACCGCTTCGGGGTGCGCGACGGTTGGCCGGTGGTGTGCGAACCGTTCACCCAGTGGGTGCTGGAGGACCACTTCGCCGACGGCCGGCCCGAGTGGGAGAAGGTCGGCGTCCAGGTCGTGGACGACGTCGTGCCCTACGAGCTGATGAAGCTGAGACTGCTCAACGCCAGTCACCAGGCCCTGTGCTACCTGGGCTACCTGTCCGGGTACCGCTACGCACACGAGGTCGCGTCCGACCCGCTCTTCGCCGAGTTCCTGCTCGGGTACATGGAGTTCGAAGGATCGCCGACGTTGCCCGAGGTGCCCGGAGTGGATCTGGCGGCCTACCGCGAGGAGCTGGTGTCCCGCTTCGCCAACCCCGAGGTGCGCGACACGCTGGCCCGACTGTGTGCGGAGAGTTCGGACCGGATCCCGAAGTGGCTCGTCCCGGTGATCAAGGCGGACCTGGCGGCGGGTCGTGCGGTGGATCGTTCGGCGCTCGTGGTCGCGGCGTGGGCGCGCTACGCCGAGGGCACCGACGAGGACGGCGAGCCCATCGACATCGTCGACCACCGCAAGGAGGCCGTGATGCGTGCTGCCGCCGACACCTCCGATCCACTGGCATTCGTGCGGGACAAGACGCTCTTCGGCGATCTGGCCGGCCAGGAGGGCTTCACGAAGCCGTATCTTGCCTCGCTGAAGTCGTTGCACGACAACGGCGCCCGTCAGACACTGCAGGAACTTGTGGACCGGGTCCGGGAGGCGTAGACAGGTGAGCCGTGCCGCCCGCACCGAGGCGGCACCGCCCTGACGTCCGCCGTCTTCCGAGCCCACCCAAGGACACCGATGCCCCGCACCCTCGTCGCCGGAGTCGACTCCTCGACCCAGGCCTGCAAGATCGTCGTCTGCGACGCGGACACCGGCGAGGTGGTCCGTGAGTCGCGCGCTGCCCACCCGGACGGCACCGAAGTGTCCGCCGAGCACTGGTGGACGGCGTACGAGGAGGCCAGCTCCGACGGCATACTCGACGGCGTCTCGGCGCTGGCCGTCGGCGGTCAGCAGCACGGCATGGTCACCCTCGACGGCGACGATCGGCTGGTCCGCGACGCGTTGCTGTGGAACGACGTGCGCTCCGCCCAGGCAGCCGCCGACCTCGTCCAGGAGTTGGGCGGGCCGCAGGAGTGGGTCGACCGGGTGGACGTCGTGCCGCTCGCCGCGTTCACCGTGGCCAAGGTGCGCTGGCTGGCCGAGCACGAACCCGACAACGCCGCGCGCACCGAGCGGGTCGTCCTGCCGCACGACTGGCTCACCGGCCGCATCCTGCAGTCCGGCAACGGATTCCACCGGTGGACTACGGACCGGGGCGACGCGTCAGGCACCGGCTACTGGTCGCCGGTGACCGGCAAGTACCAGGATGAGCTGGTGCGACTCGCTGCCGGGAAGGACCTGGAGCTGCCCGACGTGCTGGCACCCGACGAGATCGCGGGTCGCACGGACACCGGGATCCTCGTCGCACCGGGGACCGGCGACAACATGGCCGCCGCACTGTCCCTCGGACTCGGGACGGGCGACGCCGTGGTGTCGCTCGGGACCAGCGGGACGGTCTACGCCGCCCATGAGCGGCCGTCCGGCGATCCCACCGGCGCGGTCGCCGGATTCGCCGACGCGACCGGTGGGCACCTGCCGCTCATGTGCACACTCAACGCCGCACGGGTGCTCAGCGCCGCGGCGTCGATGCTCGGGACCGACCTGGCCGGTCTCGACCGGCTGGCGCGTGCGGCGTCGCCCGGCGCGCAGGGGCTGGTGCTGCTGCCCTACCTTGACGGCGAGCGCACGCCCAACCTCCCTGAGGCCACCGGCACCCTGGGCGGCCTCACCCGCTCCAACGCGACGCCGGAGAATCTGGCGCGTGCCTGCGTGGAGGGGATGCTCGCCAACCTGGCGGCAGGGATCACCGACCTGCGCTCGGTCGGCGTACCCGTCGAACGTGCCCTCCTGATCGGCGGTGCAGCGGCGTCGGCTGCCGTCCGGGAGATCGCACCCATGGTCCTGGGCGTGCCGGTGAGTGTGCCCGACAGCGCGGAGTACGTCGCGCTCGGTGCCGCCCGCCAGGCAGCCTGGGTGCTGTCCGGAGGCGGCGACCTCCCGCCGTGGTCGGTCGATGCGCACACGACGATCGACCTGCCGAGCGGTGACGACGGTGCACGGATCCGGGAGCGGTACGACGCGTTCCGGCACACCGTGCACGGCTGAGCCTCAGTCGAGGCAGAACTCGTTGCCCTCCGGGTCGGCCATCGTGATGAAACCGGATTCCATGACGGTAGGGTCCGGTTCGACGCGGTAGAGGCGGGTGGCGCCGAGAGCCCGCGCGCGCTCGGCCCCCGCCTCCAGCGCGATCATCCGTGCCTCGCCCTGCACGCCCGGCGCGGCGCGCACGTCCAGATGGATCCGGTTCTTCACCGTCTTGGTCTCCGGCACGCGCTGGAAGAACAGCCGCGGGCCGGCTCCGTCCAGCGGCAGGATGGCCGAGCGGTCGTTGCGCTCCTGCGGCGGCACCCCGAAGGATGCGAGGGCTTCATCCCAGGACTCGAAGCCCTTCGGCGGCGGCTGCAGCTGGTAGCCGAGCATCGCCGCCCAGAACCGGGCGAGGCGGTCAGGATCGGCGCAGTCGTAGGTGATCTGTATCTCTGCCGTCATCTCGCCACGATGACACCACCCACCGACAGCGACGTGCCGTTCACGAGAGTCCGGTAACGCCGGAGGGCGTACGCCGACCAGTGCGGTCGACGTACGCCCTCTGCAGGACACGCGGTCAGGTCACCGCGTCAGTGCTTCAACGGGTCAGTGGGTCGCCTGGGTGCGCTTCTCCACGATCAGGTCGACGTTCGCCTTAGCGTCGTCGTCCTCGCCGCCGGGGTTCTCCCCGCCGACCTCGGCGCGGACCTGCTCCTCGATCTTCGCGCCCGTGGTGGGGTCGACGTTCTTCCAGTACTGGAAGGCGCGCTCGAGCACGTCACCCTTGACGCCGCCGAGCAGGTGACCCGCGACGGTGTCGACGAACCGGTCACGCTGGTCCTGCGTCCACACGTTGCGGACCAGGTCACCCGCCTGGCTGAAGTCGTCGTCGTCCGCGCGCAGGGTGTAGGCCTGGCGCACCATCTCGCCATCGGACTCCCAGCTGTCCTCGACCTCGCCGACGTTGTCGGCGTAGCCGCGACCGAAGCTGTTCGGTGCGTAGACAGGGTCGTCACCGGTGTGCTCGAAGGCCATCGGACCGTCGAACGCGTAGGTGTTGTGGTCCTGCACCCGCGGCCGGTTGACCGGCAGCTGCAGGTAGTTCGCACCGATCCGGTAGCGGTGGGTGTCGCTGTAGGCGAACGTGCGGCCCAGCAGCATCTTGTCGGGGGAGAAGCCGATACCCGGCACCGTCGCCGACGGCTCGAACGCCGCCTGCTCGATCTGGGCGAAGAAATTCTCCGGGTTGCGGTTCAAGGTCATCTTGCCGACCTTGACCAGCGGGTAGTCGCTGTGCGGCCACACCTTCGTGAGGTCGAACGGGTTGAGGTGGTAGGTCTTCGCGTCCTCGTACGGCATGAGCTGTACCGACAGGTCCCAGCTGGGGAAGTCGCCGCCCTCGATGGCCTCGTGCAGGTCGCGACGGTGGAAGTCGGCGTCCTCGCCGGCGATCCGGGTGGCCGCCTCGCCGGTCAGGCCCTCGACGCCCTGGTTGCTGTGGAAGTGGTACTTCACCCAGTGCTTCTCGCCGGCCTCGTTGATCCACAGGAAGGTGTGGCTGCCGTAGCCGTTCATGTGCCGCCAGGTGTGCGGGATCCCGCGGTCGCCCATCAGGTACGTGACCTGGTGCGCGGACTCGGGGTTGAGGCTCCAGAAGTCCCACTGCATGTTGTTGTCGCGCAGGCCGGTGCCGCCACGACGCTTCTGGCTGCGGATGAAGTGCGGGAACTTCATCGTGTCGCGGATGAAGAACACCGGGGTGTTGTTGCCGACCAGGTCGTAGTTGCCCTCGGTCGTGTAGAACTTCAGCGAGAAACCGCGCGGGTCGCGCCAGGTGTCGGGCGATCCCTGCTCGCCGGCGACGGTCGAGAAGCGCGCGAGCATGTCGGTCGTCGTGCCCTTCTGGAACAGGGCGGCCTTGGTGTACGCCGACACGTCCTCGGTCGCTTCGAAGACGCCGAACGCGCCGGACCCCTTGGCGTGCACGTTGCGCTCGGGCACCCGCTCGCGGTTGAAGTGCGCCATCTGCTCGATGAAGTGGGTGTCGTGCAGGAAGATCGGACCGTCCGGCCCGTTGGTGAGGGAGTTGCGGTCACTCGGCGCCGGGGCGCCGGTCGAGGTGCGTGAACCGAGGTGCGCCTCTTTCGAGGGAGCGGTCTGGATGGATTCGTTGCCGGTCATCTGGCTCTCACTTTCCTTCTTCGGTGGTCGGTCTTCGATGGGGGTCTGGGGGATCAGGGGGCCGGTTCGCTGAGGGAACCGGGCTGCGGGGCCGTCGACCGGTCAATACCCGGAACGTCGTCCCGGCACTCGGTGCAATAGCCCCAGTAGATGACCTCGGCCTCGTCGATCGTGAAGCCGTCCGGGTCGTCCGCCTGCAGGCAGGGCGCGGCACCGACGGCGCAGTCGACGTCGCCGACGGCCCCGCACGAGCGGCATACGACGTGGTGGTGGTTGTCGCCGGTCCGCGTCTCGTAGCGCGCCGGGTGGCCCGCGGGCTCGATCCGACGGACGAGGCCGGCGGCGGTCAGTGCACGCAGTACGTCGTAGACCGCCTGCACCGAGACCGACCCGAGGCGCTCGCGGACCGCGACGACGAGGTCGTCGGCGTCGGCGTGCGGTCGGCTGGTGAGTTCCTCCAGCACCGCGACGCGGGGCGCGGTGACCCGCAGCTGCGCCGCGCGCAGCTTCATCGGAGTCTCGGAGAGATGCATCGTGACCTACACCACCACACCAGACTGGAATGGTTCAAGACAGGGTCGGCTAACTCCCCATGTCGAGTGCTCAGCTGGTGGGTTGTCGGCGGTGCGGTCACTTTCCGACGCGCAGGGCGGATGGCGATCGAGATCACACGAAAATGACTGGCGTCAAGAATTTCGATATGGAACTATTGAGCCATGTCCCTCACGCCGTACCGACGCGTGCTCGCCGTCCGCGACGCACGTCGCGTGCTGCTGCTCGGATTCCTGCTCCGCCTACCGATCTTCTCGGCCGGGGTGATCCTCACGCTGCACGTGGTCACCCATCTGCACCGCACCTACACCGAAGCCGGTCTGGTGGCCGCCGCCGGCACCATCGCCATCGCGGTCTCAGGCCCGTGGCGTGGCCGGCTGCTCGACCGTCTCGGCCTGCGTCGGGTGGTCGCCCCGTCCATCGCGGTGAACGCCGTGTGCTGGTCGATCGCGCCGTTCGTCGGCTACTGGGCGCTCCTGGTCCTCTCTGTAGTGGCGGGTCTCTTCGTGGTACCGACGTTCTCCGTGATCCGGCAGGGCGTCATCGCGGCCGTCACCGAGGTCGACCGCCGCACCGCCCTCTCGCTGGACGGGATCGTCGTCGAGCTCGCGTTCATGGCCGGCCCGCTGCTGGTGGTCTGGCTCGCGACGGTCGTCTCGACGACCTGGGTGCTCTTCGGCATCGAGATGGTCGGAGTCGTGGTGGGCGTGCTGCTGTGGTGGGCGAACCCGCCGTTGCGCGACGCCGCGGCGGACGGCGCGTCGGCGGCGCCGGTGCAACGCGCCGACTGGTTCCGGCTGAAGTTCGTGCTGTTGTGTGCTGCAGCCGCCGCCTCGACCATCGTGCTGACCGGCAGCGACGTCGCCTTCGTCGCAGCTATGCAGCGATGGTCGGCCACCGCATCCCTCGGGCTGGTCCTGGTGGTGTGGAGCGTCGGCTCGATCCTCGGCGGACTCGTGTACGGCGCGATCTCCCGGCCGCTGCCGCCGGCGTTGCTGTTGCTCGGGCTCGCGGTGACGACAGCGCCGATGGCGCTCGCGACCTCCCCGTGGATGCTGGCCGCGTTGTCGCTGCTCGCGGGGATCTTCTGCGCACCGACGATCACCGCGACGGTGGACGCGATCTCCCGGGTGGTGCCGCCGTCGGCGCGAGGTGAGGCGATGGGCTGGCACGGTTCGTCGATGACCACAGGGTCTGCTCTCGGTGCACCCATCGGTGGCGTCGCGATCGACCACTTCGGCTTCGGCGGCGGATTCGTGTCCGTCTCGATCCTCGGGGCGGTGATCGCCCTGCTGGCCGCCGCCGGTGCGCGACCGCGCGCCGGCCGTGCGGTCGAGGTCGAGCACCGGCTCGCTGCCTGACCCGGCCCCGGTCTCAGTCGCTCGGCTCGGTGTCATCGCGCGGCGGCAGGCCGGCGGCGTACGTCACGCCCAGGTCGACCCACCCGCGCAGCGCCTCGTCGTCGCCGACCGCCTCCGCCGATACGTCGAGCCAGCCGTCCAGCGATCGCCCGCGCATGACGAAGTGGTTCACCCGCGGTGGATCGAGCAGCTCTGCCGTTCGATCGGGCGCCACACGGACCATGAGGGCGCCGTGGCTGTTCGCCGCGACGGCGAGGTGGCCGCCGATGAGGAAGGCGAGCCCACCGAACATCGCCTTCTCCGACAGCCCGTAGCTGCCCTCGACCAGGTGCCGAATGCGCTCAGCGAGGTCCGTGTCGTACGGCATGGGGTGATTATCGTGCCGGGTGCCGCTCGCTGCACGGTGTCGGGGCACCGGAGAGCGCGGATCGGCGCGGAATTGGTGGGAATGGCAGGGCGGCTGTTACCGTTGTGTCTACCGATCGGCGTTGTCGTCCGGGCCTCAGTTCGGGCCGTCACCGCCGGTGTGCAAGAGAAGCAACCGCTTCCACCCTGTGCGGCAGGCATGCCGCGGGGTTCCGGTCCAGGTACGACGCTCCTCGTGGTCGACCGCTGGTATGGCAATTCCAGCGATGACCCGACGGTTGTGTCGTCGTCGGTCGTCGACCGACACGCCTGAACTGCAGCGTGGGCTCCTCGTGCACCGTGGGTGACGAGGAGCCTTTCTTTGTCTCCACGCAGCTTCGAAGGAGCAGCGGAAGAAGGAGCAGACATCAGCGCTGAACCACGTATCAACGACCGGATCCGGGTACCCGAGGTGCGACTGGTCGGACCCAACGGCGAACAGGTCGGCATCGTGCGCGTCGAGGACGCGCTGCGACTGGCCGGCGAAGCAGACCTCGACCTCGTCGAGGTCGCGCCGATGGCCAAACCGCCGGTCGCCAAGCTCATGGACTACGGCAAGTTCAAGTACGAGGCTGCCGTCAAGGCCCGTGAGGCCCGCAAGAACCAGGTCAACACGGTCATCAAGGAGATCAAACTCCGCCTGAAGATCGACCCGCACGACTACGGCACCAAGAAGGGCCACGTCGAGCGATTCCTGAACGCCGGCGACAAGGTCAAGGTCACGATCATGTTCCGCGGTCGCGAGCAGTCCCGTCCGGAGATGGGTTTCAAGCTGCTGCAGCGTCTCGCCGAGGACGTGGCCGAGATCGGCTTCGTCGAGAGTTCGCCGAAGCAGGACGGTCGCAACATGGTCATGGTCATCGGGCCGGTCAAGAAGAAGGCCGAGGCCCGCGCCGAGGGACGTCGTAAGCGGGAGGCCGAAGCGGCCGACCAGGACCAGCCCGACACGGAGCTCGCGACCACCGAGTGACCGGCTCGCGTCGTAGCGAGCCCAGAGATTTGCACGCCACACCGGAACACCCGCGCCCGAGCGCGGCCGGCGACACGAAGGAGACCGGCAGATGCCGAAGATGAAGACCCACAGCGGGGCCAAGAAGCGCTTCCGCACCACCGCGACCGGCAAGGTGATGCGTCAGCGCGCGCGTCACGTGCACAAGTTCCAGGAGCGCAGCTCCAGCAACGCCCGCCGGCTGGTGAACGACGTCGTCGTCGCGCCCGCCGACACCCGCAGGATCAAGCGCCTGCTCGGTAAGTAAGTACTGCCCATCTCGCATCACCGGTGAGTCCACCGGTAGCACTACACGAAGGAGATTCACGTGGCACGCGTGAAGCGGGCAGTCAACGCCCACAAGAAGCGTCGCGTCGTCCTGGAACAGGCGAGCGGCTACCGCGGTCAGCGCTCGCGCCTGTACCGGAAGGCCAAGGAGCAGGTAACCCACAGCATGGGTTACTCCTACCGGGACCGCCGGGCCCGCAAGGGTGACTTCCGTCGCCTGTGGATCCAGCGCATCAACGCCGGCGCCCGCGCCAACGGGATGACCTACAACCGGTTCATCCAGGGCCTGAAGGCCGCCGAGATCGAGGTCGACCGTCGCATGCTGGCAGAGCTGGCCGTCAACGACGCCCCCGCATTCGCCGCGCTGGTCGAGATCGCCAAGGCCAACGTGCCGGCGACCGACGAGAAGGCAGACGCGACCAGCGCCGCCTGATCGACATCACCATCCTCGAACGCCGGCCGAGCCTGCCGTGCTGACCAACCCCCGCGCGACGCGGGTGAAGGCGGTACGGACGCTCGGCCGGCGTTCGGCGCGTGAGCGGGCCCACCGTTTCGTTGCGGACGGCCCGCAGGCCGTGCGCGAGCTGCTGAGGTTCGCATCGGCCACCGCGGTCGAGGTCTACGTCGACGTGGACTGCGTCCCACGCCACGCGGATCTGCTCGCACTGGCGCGCGCCGCCGACGTACCCGTGCACGACTGCAGCGCCCAGGTGCTGGCCGAACTCACCGACACTCAGCACCCGCAAGGGATCCTGGCGGTCTGCCGGCGGGTCGACGTCCCCCTCGACGACGCGCTGGACGCGGTCGTCGAGCCCACCGCGGGCTTCGTGGTCGTGCTCGCGCAGGTGCGCGACCCGGGGAACGCCGGCACGGTGCTGCGTGGCGCGGACGCCGCGGGCGCCCGCGCGGTGATCGTCACCGACTCCAGCGTCGACGTCTACAACCCCAAGGTGGTGCGCTCCACCGCGGGGTCCCTCTGGCACCTGCCCGTCGTCGTCGGCGCGCCCCTTGAGTCGGTCATCGAAGGCTGCCGTCGGCGTGGCATCGCAGTGCTCGCGGCAGACGGGGCCGGGGAGGTGCTGCTGCCCGAGGCCGAGCTGCACGGACCGCACGCCTGGGTGATGGGCAACGAGGCGTGGGGACTGCCGCACGAGGTACGCGATCGATGCGACGCGGTCGTCCGGGTGCCGATCCACGGTCACGCCGAATCCCTCAATCTGGCGATGGCAGCGACCCTCTGCCTCTACGCCAGCGCCGCGGCGCAAACACCCGTGAAGAGCACCACCCTCCGTCGATAGACTCCGCCCGTCCCGCGAACGCTCAACGAAGGCAGTCGATGTCAGGCCCCAACACGCAGTACGACCCGGTCGAGGTGGCCGCGTTGGACCCCGCGCAGATCGATGCGGCGGTGCAGTCCGCGATCGAGGGGATCGCAGCCGCCGACTCCCTCGAGGCGCTGAAGGTCGCACGCACCGAGCACCAGGGCGACAAGAGCCCTCTGGCGCTGGCCAACCGTGAGATCGGCGCGCTCCCGCCGACCGCGAAGGCCGAGGCCGGCAAGCGCGTCGGCCAGGCCCGTGGTCGCGTCGCCCAGGAGCTCAAGGCCCGTCAGCAGGTCCTCGAGGCCGAGCGCGACGAGCGCATCCTCGCCGACGAGCGCGTCGACATGACGCTGGTTCCGGATCGGCGCCCGCTCGGCCGGCGCCACCCCGTCGAGCTGATGGGGCAGCAGATGGCCGACGTGATGGTCGGGATGGGCTGGGAGATCGCCGAGGGGCCCGAGGTCGAGGCCGAGTGGTTCACCTTCGACGCGCTCAACTTCGACCAGGACCACCCGGCCCGCCAGATGCAGGACACGTTCTACGTCGAGCCGCCGGATGCCGGTCTCGTACTGCGCACGCACACCTCGCCGGTACAGGCCCGCGCCATGCTCGAGCGCGGCGTGCCGCTCTACATCGCCGTCCCGGGGCGGGTGTTCCGCACCGACGAACTGGACGCCACCCACATGCCGGCCTTCCACCAGCTCGAAGGTCTGGCGGTCGACGAGGGCCTGACGATGGCCCACCTCAAGGGCACCCTGGACCGGCTGGCCGCCGAGCTCTTCGGCCCGGAGATCACCACCCGTCTGCGCCCGTCGTACTTCCCGTTCACCGAGCCGTCCGCCGAGATGGACCTGCGCTGCTTCGTGTGCCACGGCAACGACCCGGACTGTCGCACCTGTGGCGGCACCGGATGGATCGAGTGGGGCGGCTGCGGGATGGTCAACGAGAACGTGCTCCGCGCGTGCGGCGTCGACCCGCGGAAGTACTCCGGCTTCGCCTTCGGCATGGGCATCGACCGGGCGCTGATGTTCCGCACCGGTGTGGCCGACATGCGAGAGATGATCGAGGGCGACGTGCGCTTCAACAGCCAGTTCGGGATGGAGATCTGATGCGGGTGCCCGTCGAATGGCTGCGCGAGTACGTCGAGGTGGCACCGGGGACGACCGGCGCGGACATCGCCGCCTCCCTGGTGCGTGTCGGTCTGGAGGAGGAGGGGCTGCACGGCGCCGACATCACCGGACCGCTGGTGGTCGGCCGGGTGATCTCCGCCGACCCCGAGCCGCAGAAGAACGGCAAGACGATCAACTGGTGCCAGGTCGACGTGGGCGACGCCAACGGCACCGGTGAGCCGCAGGGCATCGTCTGCGGCGCGCACAACTTCGTCGCGGGCGACTGGGTCGTCTGCGTGCTGCCCGGTGGCGTGCTGCCCGGGGATTTCTCGATCGCGGCGCGCAAGACCTACGGGCACGTCAGCGCCGGGATGATCTGCGCCGCGGACGAGCTCGGGCTGCCCGACGACGGCTCCGGCGGGATCATCCGGCTGGCCGAACTGCTGCCCGGCGCCGACCTGGTGCCCGGCCAGGACGCCGTCGCGCTGCTCGGGCTCGACCGCGTGACGGTCGAGATCAACGTGACCCCCGACCGCGGCTACTGCTTCAGCCTGCGCGGCGTCGCACGCGAGTACTCCCACGCCACCGGCGCCGCCTTCACCGATCCGGTGCCCACGCTGGCTCGGCGAGCGCCGCACGGCAGCGATGACGGCTTCGCGGTGCGCCTGGACGACCAGGCACCGCTGCGCGGTCAGCCCGGGTGCCGCCGCTACGTCACCCGCACCGTGCGAGGTATCGACCAGGGCGCCCCCACCCCCGCCTGGATGGCGACCCGGCTGACCGAGGCCGGGATGCGGCCCATCTCCCTCACCGTCGACATCAGCAACTACGTGATGCTGGCGCTGGGTCAGCCCACCCACACCTTCGACCTCGCGTCCATCACCGGACCCATCGTCGTCCGCCGGGCAGCTGCCGGTGAGACCTTGAAGACCCTCGACGACCAGGAGCGTTCGCTCTTCGACGAGGACCTGCTGATCACCGACGGTGGTGACCGCGTGCTCGGCATCGCCGGGGTGATGGGCGGCGCCGACACCGAGATCTCAGGTTCCACCACCGACGTGCTGATCGAGGCGGCCAACTTCGACCCGGTCTCCATCGCCCGCTCGGCCCGGCGGCACAAACTGCCGTCGGAGGCCGCGCGCCGGTTCGAACGCGGCGTGGACATCGAGCTGGCACCCGCAGCCGCCCAGCTGATCGTCGACCTGCTCGTCGAGTACGCCGGGGGAGTCGCGGACGAAGGCGCGACCGACGTAGGCGACGGACTCCCCGCTGTGAGCATCGATCTCGACCTCACCCTGCCGACCCGCCTCGTCGGTGTCGCGTACGACGAGGATGAGGTCGTCGACGTCCTACGGCAGATCGGTTGCGCCGTCGAGGTGTCCGGCGATCGCGCTCGCGTCAGACCTCCGACCTGGCGCCCCGACCTCACGACCGGCCCGGACCTCGTGGAGGAGGTGGCGCGCATCCACGGGTACGACGCCATCCCCTCGGTGGTGCCCCGTCCGCCCGGCGGGCGTGGCCTGACCCGGAGCCAGCAGGCCCGGCGGATGGTGGCGGAGCTGCTGGCCGGTCGCGGCCTGCAGGAGACCTGGAGCGCGCCGTTCATCAGCGCGCAGGTGCTGCAGCGGCTCGGGATCGACGTCGCCGACCCCCGCAGCCAGGCCGTCAAGATCGCGAATCCGCTGTCCCAGGAGGCCGACCTCTTCCGTACGACACTGCTGCCCGGACTGTTCGACACGTTGCGACGCAACGTCTCCCGCGGTGCTCGCGACCTCGCGCTCTTCGAGGTCGGGCTCGTCGCCCTGCCGGACGGTCAGGGACGCACGGCGCCCACCGAGGAGCCCGGCATCCGCCCGGACGACGCCACCCTGGCGCGGATCCGCGCGGCCGTGCCCCCGCAACCGCGTCAGGTCGCCTTCGCCCTGACCGGGGAACGCGATCGCACCGCCTGGTGGGGTCCCGGACGCGGCGCGGACTGGACGGACGCCCTGGAGATCGTGCGCGATCTCGGACAGGCTCTGGGCCTCACGCTCACCACGGCCGCCGCCGAGCGGGCGCCCTTCCACCCCGGCCGCTGCGCCGTGGTGACCGTCCCCGATGGCCGGACGGCCGGCTGGGTCGGTGAGGTGCACCCGAAGGTCTGTGAGGCACTGGAGCTACCCGCACGCACCGTGGCGGGTGAGCTGGACCTCGACGTGCTGCTCGCCGCGAGCGAGGGCGACACGCTCTCGGCGCCGGTCTCGACGTACCCGATGGCTAGCAGCGACGTGGCTCTCGTTGTCGACGACACCGTGCCGGCCGCACGGGTCGAGGCAGCGCTGCGCGCCGGTGCCGGCGAACACCTCGAAGCCGCGGCTCTCTTCGACCTCTACTCCGGTGAGCAGGTCGGCGAGGGCAAGAAGTCCCTGGCGTACCGATTGCAGTTCCGCGCGCCGGACCGCACCCTCACCACGTCCGAGGTGAATGCGGCCCGCGACCGTGCCGTGTCCCGCGCCGAGCAGGAGACCGGGGCGTTCCAGCGCGGCGCATGACTATGCAAAGTCATGTATTGTCATGCACATGCTGAAGGTCGCGGTCGCAGGAGCCAGCGGGTACGCGGGCGGGGAGATCCTGCGCCTGCTGCTCGGGCGTCCCGACGTGCAGATCGGGCACCTGACGGCGGCGTCCAGCGCCGGACGGACGCTCGGTGAGGTGGCGCCCCACCTCGGCCCGTTGGCCGACCGCGTGCTGCTGGACTCCACGGCCGAGCACCTGCGTGACCACGACGTGGTGTTCCTCGCGTTGCCGCACGGCGCATCCGCCGCGATCGTGGAGCAGCTGTCGCCGGACACGGTGGTCATCGACTGCGGCGCGGACTTCCGGCTGCAGGACGCCGATGCATGGACCACGTTCTACGACACGCCGCACGCCGGCACCTGGCCGTACGGCCTGCCCGAGCTGCTCACGACCGACGGTCGGCAGCGGGACGTTCTGCGCGGGGCTCGCCGCATCGCGGTCCCCGGCTGCTATCCGACCGCGTGCACCCTGGCGCTGGCACCCGCGTTCGCTGCAGGGCTGGTGCAGCTCCGGGACGTGGTCATCGTCGCGGCCAGCGGCACCTCCGGTGCCGGACGCAGCCTGAAACCGCACCTGCTCGGTGCCGAGGTGATGGGTGCGATGTCGCCGTACGGCGTCGGCGGCACTCACCGGCACACCCCCGAGATCGAGCAGAATCTCACCGCGGCGAGCGGCGGTCCGGTGCGGGTGTCGTTCACCCCGACTCTCGCCCCGATGCCGAGGGGCATCCTCGCCACCTGCACGGCGCCGCTCGCCGAGGGCGTCGATCCCCGACAGGTCCGCGAGGCGTACGCCGCGGCGTACGCCGACGAGCCGTTCGTCAAGGTGCTCCCTGCCGGATCGTGGCCGTCGACCGGCAGCGTGCTCGGATCCAACCTGGTCCACCTGCAGGTCGAGGTCGACGAACGGGTCGGCAGGCTGGTCGCGGTCGCGGCGGTCGACAACCTGACCAAGGGCACCGCGGGCGCCGCCGTGCAGTGCATGAACCTGGCGCTCGGGCTCCCCGAGACCACCGGCCTGCCCACGGCGGGGATCGCGCCGTGACCATGACCAGCAGAGGGAGTACGCCGTGAGTGTGACCGCACCGCAGGGGTTCCGGGCCGCCGGTGTGACCGCCGGTCTGAAGGCCAGTGGCGATCCCGACGTGGCGCTCGTGGTGAACGACGGGCCCGACCACCACGCGGCCGCAGTCTTCACCAGCAACCGCATCGAGGCTGCGCCGGTCACCTGGAGTCGGCAGGTCGTCTCCGACGGCCGCGCCGACGCCGTGATCCTCAACTCCGGCGGCGCGAACGCGCTCACGGGCGCACAGGGATTCGCCGACACCCACCGCACGGCCGAGGCGACCGCGGCTGCCCTGGGGGTGTCTGCCGGTGACGTCGTGGTGTGTTCGACGGGGCTGATCGGCGAGTTGTTGCCGATGGACAGACTGCTGTCAGGTGTCACGCGCAGCGTGGATGCCCTGGACGCGCAGGGCGGCACGGCAGCTGCCACCGCGATCATGACCACCGACACGCACCCCAAGCAGGCGACGGTCGCCCGGTCCGGGTGGTCGGTCGGCGGGATGGCCAAGGGCGCGGGGATGCTGGCGCCGGCCCTGGCCACGATGCTGGTGGTGATCACCACCGACGCCGTGGTCGACCCCGCCGACCTCGAAGCAGCGCTGCGTGCGGCCACCGAGATCACCTTCGACCGGATCGACTCCGACGGGTGCCAGTCCACCAACGACACGGTCCTGGTGCTCGCGTCGAGTGCTTCCGGCGTCACGGTGGATCGCGCGGAGCTGACGGACGCCCTCACCACGTGCTGCGCCGATCTGGCACGTCAGCTGATCGGCGACGCGGAGGGCGCGCACCACGACATCAGCATCGAGATCCGTTCGGCCCTCTCCACGACCGAGGCGCTCGAGGTCGGGCGCGCGATCGCGCGCAACAACCTCTTCAAGTGCGCGGTCTTCGGCAACGACCCGAACTGGGGCCGGGTGCTCGCAGCTGTCGGCACGACGTACGCGAGCTTCGACCCTGCCGAGCTGGACGTCTGGATGAACGGGGTGCAGGTGTGCCGCTCCGGGGGCGTGGGAGATGACCGCGCCGGAGTCGACCTGACCGGTCGGGAGGTGCAGGTCGTGGTCGCCCTCCACGCGGGGGAGGCGGCGGCGACGATCTGGACCAACGACCTCACCCACGAGTACGTGCACGAGAACTCGGCGTACAGCACATGACCCTGCGCCCGCCGACCGACCTGATCGGCGCCGCCGACAAAGCCGTCACCCTGGTCGAGGCGCTCCCGTGGCTGGAGCGATTCCGCGACGCGCTCGTGGTGATCAAGTACGGCGGCAACGCGATGACCGACGACGCCCTCAAACTGGCGTTCGCCCAGGACGTCGCCTTCCTGCGGTACGCCGGGCTGCGTCCGGTCGTCGTGCACGGCGGCGGCCCGCAGATCCAGATCATGCTCGACCGATTGGGCCTGCGATCCGAGTTCAAGGCCGGCCTGCGCGTCACCACCCCGGAGGTGATGGAGGTCGTGCGGATGGTGCTGACCGGCCAGGTCTCCCGGGAGCTGATCGGCCTGATCAACCAGCACGGATCCCTGGCGGTCGGATTGTCCGGTGAGGACGGCTCGCTCTTCGGTGCGCGTCGGCGCGGTGCGCTGATCGACGGCGAGGAGGTCGACATCGGGCTCGTCGGCGACGTGGTCACCGTCAACCCGGCCGCCGTCCGCGACCTGCTCGACGCCGGGAGGGTGCCCGTCGTGTCCTCGGTCGCGCCGGACCTCGGCGAGCCGGGCCAGGTGCTCAACGTCAACGCCGACACGGCCGCCTCCGCCCTGGCCGTCGCGCTCGGTGCGCACAAGCTCGTCATGCTCACCGATGTCGAGGGCATCTACGCGAGTTGGCCGGACCGCGACAGCCTCCTCAGCTCCCTGTCTCTTGAGCGCGCCGAAGAGCTGCTGGCAGAAGTGGATTCGGGGATGGTGCCCAAGCTCGAGGGGTGCATCCGCGCGATCCGTGGGGGAGTGCCGCAAGCACACGTGATCGACGGCCGCCGGGCGCACTCGCTGCTGCTCGAGGTCTTCACCGACGAAGGGATCGGCACCATGGTGCTTCCGCAGGACGACGCATGACCGCCCAGCAGGAGTTGCTGCAGCGGTACGAGGGCAGTCTGCTGAACGTGTTCGGCACCCCTCCACTCGTGCTGACGCACGGCGACGGCTGCTACGTCTGGGATGCGGACGGGCGGCGCTACCTGGACCTGCTCGGAGGCATCGCCGTCAACGTGCTCGGCCACGGTCACCCCGCGCTGGTGGCCGCGGTGTCCAAACAGGCGGCCGAAGCCATCCACATCTCCAACCTCTTCACCTCCCGGCCGCAGATCGAGCTCGCCGAGCAGCTGCTGCGGGTCGCGGCGGCGCCTCAGGGCTCGCGGGTGTTCTTCGCCAACTCCGGCGCCGAGGCGATCGAAGCGGCGATCAAGCTCGCGCGGCGTACCGGTCGGCCGGGCATCGTCGCCGCCGAGGGAGCCTTCCACGGGCGCACCACCGGCGCACTCGCACTCACCCACAAGGCCGCGTACCGCACGCCGTTCGAACCATTGATGCCCGGCGTGAGTCATGTCCCGTACGGCGACGTCGACGCGTTGGCGTCGCAGGTCACCTCTGAGACCGGCGCGGTCATCCTGGAGCCGGTGCAGGGCGAGGCGGGCGTCATCGTGCCGGACCCCGCCTACCTGCGGGCGGCCCGCGACATCACCACGGCCGCAGGGGCACTCCTCATCCTCGACGAGATCCAGACCGGCATGGGGCGCACGGGCCGCTGGTTCGCCCACCAGCACACCGACGTCGTGCCGGACGCGATCACGGTGGCCAAGGGACTGGGCGGGGGAGTGCCGATCGGTGCCCTGGTGACCTACGGCGAACAGGTGTCACACCTACTGCAGCCGGGCCAGCATGGATCCACGTTCGGCGGCAATCCGCTGGCGGCCGCAGCTGGCCTGGCGGTGGTCCAGACCATCGAGGAGCAGGGTCTGCTCGCTCACGCCGAGCGTCTCGGTCGCCATCTCGCCGATCGCATCCGCGACCAGGCCCCGGCCGGAGTCACCGGCGTGCGGGGGATCGGCCTGCTGCAGGCGATCACGCTCGCCGAACCGATCGCGCCCGCGGTCGCCATCGCCGCCCGTGACGCCGGCTTCATCGTCAACCCCGTGGCGCCGCAGGCACTTCGGCTGGCACCTCCCCTGGTGCTGAGTACGACCCAACTCGACCAGTTCCTGGATGCCCTGCCGGGCATCCTGCAGGAGGCGACCTCATGACCCGACACTTCCTGCGCGACGACGACATCACCCCGGAGGAGCAGGCCCGGATCCTGGCCGAGGCGGCCCGCCTGAAGGTGGACCGGTTCGCCGCCCGGCCGTTGGAGGGTCCCCGCTCGGTCGCGCTGATCTTCGACAAGCCCACGCTGCGGACCCAGTTGTCCTTCTCCACAGGCGTGTCCGAACTGGGCGGCTACCCGGTGGTCGTCGACGGGTCGATGGCCCAGATCGGGGTGCGCGAGTCGATCCCGGACTGCGCTCGCGTCCTCGGCCGGCAGGTGGCGGCGATCGTGTGGCGCACCTTCGACCAGTCCCGGATCGAGGAGATGGCGCAGTACGCCGGGGTGCCGGTGGTCAACGCCCTCACCGACCAGTTCCACCCGTGCCAGATCCTGGCCGATCTGCTGACCATCACCGAGCACCGCGGCCGACTCGCCGGTCTCACCGCGGCGTACGTCGGCGATGCCGCCAACAACATGGCGCACTCCTACCTGCTGGGTTTCGCGACCGCGGGCATCCACCTGCGGGTCGGCGGGCCGAACGTCGCGCAGGTGGACCCGGACGTCGTACGCCGCGCCCGTGAGATCGCCGACACGACAGGGGGATCGGTCACCCTCACCGACGATCCGCGCGCTGCTGTCGACTCCGCCCAGGCCGTCATCACCGATACGTGGGTGTCGATGGGTCAAGAGGGTGAGTCCGCGACCCGCAAGGGCGAGGACTCCCCGTTCGCGCCGTACGCGGTGGACGCCGCGTTGCTGTCCCACGCCGCGAACGACGCGATCGTCCTGCACTGTCTACCGGCCTACCGCGGGTTCGAGATCAGCGCCGAGGTGATCGACGGACCGGCGTCGGTGGTCTTCGACGAGGCCGAGAACAGGCTGCACGCGCAGAAGGCGCTGCTGTCGTTCGTGCTGGGGCAGTCATGATCCCGGCGACCCGTACGGCGCGTCAGCAGCTCATCGTCGAGGTCATCACCTCCGAGCGCGTCCACTCCCAATCGGAGCTGGCTGACCATCTGGCTCGCAGCGGGGTGGAGGTCACGCAGGCGACGCTCTCGCGGGATTTGGTGCAGCTCCGGGCCGCCAAGGTGCGCGACGGCTCGCAACTGATCTACGCCGTCCCCGCCGAGGGTGGCGACGACAGGATGCGAGCCCCCGCCGAGAGCGGCGAGGTGGACGAACGCCTGCGGCGGGTGTGCGCCGAACTGCTGGTCACCGCGACGGTGACCGAGAATCTCGTGATCCTGCGGACCCCGCCGGGCGCCGCGAACTACCTGGCGTCAGCGATCGACCACTCCTCGCCGCGCGACGTGGTGGGCACCCTCGCCGGGGACGACACCGTCATGGTGGTGGCAAGCTCGGCCGCCACCGCACCGGCGGTGGCACGCGCGCTGCTGGACGCAGCGGAGAACACCGACCCCGCACGCGATCAAGGAGATGCCCAGCAATGACGCACGAGACCCCGGCGACCCCCGTCAGCCTCTGGGGCGGGCGGTTCAGCGACGGGCCGGCCGACGCACTGGCGGCCCTCTCGAAGTCGACGCACTTCGACTGGCGGCTCGCGTCGTACGACATCCGCGGTTCCCGAGCGCATGCCCGGGTGCTGCACGGGGCGGGGTTGCTGTCGCCGGAGGATCTCGCCGCGATGCTGGATGCGCTCGACCGGCTGGCGGACGACGTGGCGAGCGGCGCGTTCGTCCCGGCGCCGGAGGACGAGGACGTGCACACCGCGCTCGAACGTGGGCTGATCGATCGTGCCGGCGCGGAGGTGGGGGGTCGGCTGCGCGCCGGCCGGTCCCGCAACGACCAGATCGCCACGCTCTTCCGCGTGTTCCTGCGCGAGCACTCCCGTGAGGTCGGGGGGCTGCTGCTCGATGTGGTCGACGCCCTCGTGCTGCACGCCCGCGCGCACCTCGGGGTCGCCATGCCGGGCCGGACCCACCTGCAGCACGCGCAGCCGGTGCTGCTGTCCCACCACCTGCTCGCGCACGCCTGGGCGCTGCTGCGCGACGTCGACCGGCTGCGGGACTGGGACGTGCGAGCTGACGAGTCGCCGTACGGCGCGGGTGCGCTGGCGGGTTCCTCGCTCGGCCTGGACCCGCTCGCGGTGGCCCGTGAGCTGGGGTTCAGCACGTCGTCGCCGAACTCCATCGACGGCACCGCGAGCCGCGACGTCGTCGCCGAGTTCGCGTTCGTCGCCGCGATGTCCGCGGTGGACATCTCACGGATCGCCGAGGAGGTGATCCTCTGGGCCACCCGGGAGTTCTCCTTCGTCACGCTCGACGACGCCTACTCCACCGGGTCGAGCATCATGCCGCAGAAGAAGAACCCCGATGTCGCCGAGCTCGCGCGCGGCAAGGCGGGTCGTCTCGTCGGCGATCTCGCCGGCCTGCTGACGACGCTCAAGGGACTTCCGCTCGCGTACAACCGCGATCTGCAGGAGGACAAGGAGCCGATCTTCGACGCGGTCGACACGTTTGAGGTGCTGCTCCCGGCGTTCTCGGGGATGGTCGCGACGCTCACCTTCGACACGGCGCGGCTGGAGTCCCTCGCCCCGCAGGGGTTCGCCCTCGCCACCGACATCGCCGACTGGCTCGTGCGTCAGGGGGTGGCGTTCCGGATCGCGCACGAGGTCGCCGGCGCGTGCGTGCGGGTCTGCGAGTCGCGCGGCATCGAGCTGTGGGAGCTCACGGACGAGGACCTGCAGGAGATCGACCCTGCTTTGCAGCCCGGTGTCCGCGAGGTGCTGAGCGTCCCGGGGTCGCTCGCTTCGCGCGACTCCCGAGGCGGCACCGCTCCCGACCGGGTGCGCGAGCAGCTGCAGGAGGTCGATGCGCGGAACGGCGAGCTGCGCACCTGGACCCGGCGGGCTCCTGGGGACCACGCCGCGGAATGACCGGGTCCTCGTCGCTGCCGTTCCCTCTCGACGGTTCGGTGGACGTGCTCGACGTGGCGCCGAGGATGCTCGGGGCGTACGTCGAGCATGCCGGCGTCGGGGTGCGGATCTGCGAGGTCGAGGCGTACGACGGCGCGAACGACCCGGGGGCTCACGGTTTCCGGGGGCAGACGCCCCGCAACTTCGTGATGTTCGGGCCGCCCGGTCACCTCTACGTCTACTTCACCTACGGGATGCACTACTGCATCAACGTCGTCTGCGGTCCGCCGGGACACGCTGCCGGACTGCTGCTGCGGGCAGGACAGGTCGTGCAGGGGGTCGACCTCGCCCGCGAACGCCGGGGCCGACAGGGCACACTCGCCGACCGGGACCTTGCCCGAGGGCCCGCGCGGCTGGCCCAGGCACTCGCTTTCACCGATCTGCGCCGCAACGGGACCGATCTGAGCGACCCCGACTCACCGGTGCAGGTCCGGGCGGGGGAGCCCGTGCCGCCGACGGCGGTACGGACGGGCCCGCGGGTAGGGGTCAGCGGTGCGGGCGGCGACGGCGCGACGTACCCCTGGAGGTTCTGGATCGACGGCGACCCCCACGTCTCGACGTACCGCCCGTCGAAACCCCGTCGACGTACCTGAGACTGGTGCGGCAGCCTGCACCCACGACACGGCGCACCCCGACGGGACGCCACGGAAGGAACCGAGACCAGTGACTGACATCTTCGAGGAGCTGCAGTGGCGCGGCATGGTGGCCCAGACCACCGATGAGACCGCCCTGCGCGATGCGCTCGCGAGCGGCCCTCTGACGGTCTACTGCGGTTTCGACCCGACCGCCCCGTCACTGCACTTCGGCAATCTCGTCCAGCTGGTCCTGCTGCGACGTCTGCAGCGCGCCGGGCACCACGTGCTGTGCCTGGTCGGCGGCTCGACGGGTCTGATCGGCGATCCGCGGCCCACGGCCGAGCGGGTGCTGAAGACACCCGAGCAGACCGCGGAGTGGGTGAGCCGGATCGAGGAGCAGGTGCGCCCGTTCCTGGACTTCGACGGTGCCAACCCGGCCCGGATCGTCAACAACCTGGACTGGACCAGCAGCATCTCGGCGCTGGACTTCCTGCGCGACATCGGCAAGCACTTCCGGGTCAACACGATGATCAAGAAGGACGCCGTCGCGGCGCGCCTGAACAGCGAGCACGGCATCAGCTACACCGAGTTCAGCTACCAGGTGCTGCAGGGCCTGGACTACCTGCACCTGTTCCGCGAGTACGGCTGCACGTTGCAGACCGGGGCGGTCGACCAGTGGGGCAACATCCTGGCCGGCGCCGACCTCATCCGCTCCAGCGAGGGTGCGGCGGTCCACGTGCTGACCACCCCGCTGCTGACCGACTCCAGTGGACGCAAGTACGGCAAGTCCGAGGGCAACGCCGTCTGGCTCGACGCGCAGATGTTCAGCCCGTGGGCGTTCTACCAGTTCTGGATCAACGTCGACGACGCCGAGGTGGTGACCCTCCTCAAGGTGCTGACGGATCTGGACCTCGCCGAGATCGGGCCCCTGGAGCAACAGGTGCGCGACGAGCCCTTCCGCCGTACCGCGCAGCGCACGCTGGCCGAACTGGTCACCACACTCGTGCACGGCGCCGACGCGACCAGGTCCGCGCAGGCGGCCGCAGAGGCGCTCTTCGCCAAGGGGGACGTGAATGCACTCGACGAACGCACCCTGCAGGACGCCACGGCGGAGCTTCCCGGCGCAGTGGTGCAGGCGGGGGCGACCATCGTCGATGCGCTGGTGCAGACGGGAGTGGCGGAGAGCCGCAACGCCGCCCGCCGGCTGATCGACGAGGGCGGGATCTCGCTCAACAACGTCAAGGTGACGAACGCGGAAGCCACCCTCACCGAGGCCGACTACCTCCACGGACGGGTGGCCCTGATCAAGCGTGGACGCAAGCATCTGGTGGCTGCACGGCGTGCGTGAGAGCCGATTTGGCCGCACCCGACCCGGTGTCGTACGCTCTTGCCCACTGCCTGACGGAGGCACAGACGGCGAGCAGCCGGCTGGTCCGCAGTTCAGTGAATACCCAGCATCACGAACGAAATCCCCCGCTTCGCTCGATTTGGAAGCAGCCGGGAAGTGGTGCTAAGTTAGAGAAGTTGCCCCGGAGAAATGCAGACAAGATCTGCGTGTAACGGTCGCGATCGTTTCTTGATAACTCAAC
>NZ_JAGEKR010000006.1 GCF_017565405.1 Allobranchiibius sp. CTAmp26 | reverse complement strand
CCCTTCCACCGACCCGACCCACGCACTGCCCGGTGGGCTCGCCGGGCAGTTGTCGGGGGCCGGTCCTACAGTCACCTCCATGGCTCAGCACACGGCACTCCCCCGCACCGCGGCGCTCTCACCGAGCCGCGCTTCGGACTTCATGCAGTGCCCGCTGCTCTACCGCTTCCGCACCATCGACAAGCTCCCTGAGCCGCCCAGCCCCGCCGCCGCGCGGGGCACGCTGGTGCACTCGGTCCTGGAGCGGCTCTTCGACGTCCCTGCGCCCGAACGCACCGTGGAGCACGCACGCACCCTGATCGCCCCGCAGTGGGACGCTCTCGTCGAGGCCGAGCCGGAGCTCGCGACGTTGGTCGCGGAGGGTCCGGACGCGATGCGGCAGTGGGTGTCCGACGCCGGTGTCCTGGTCGAGCGCTGGTTCGAGTTGGAGGACCCGACCCGATTGGAGCCGGCCGAGCGCGAGCTCTACGTCGAGGCCGAGGTCGACGGCTTGACGTTGCGCGGGTACGTCGACCGGTTGGACGTCGCACCCGGGGGCGAGTTGCGGGTCGTGGACTACAAGACCGGCCGCTCGCCGTCCCAGTTGTTCGAGGCCAAGGCGCTCTTCCAGATGAAGTTCTACGCGCTCGTGCTCTGGCGCACCCGCGGCGTCGTTCCGCGGATGCTGCAGCTGGTCTATCTGGGCAACTCCGAGTTGGTGCGCTACGAGCCTGAGGAGCACGATCTGCTCGCCACCGAGCGCAAGGTGCGCGCGCTCTGGGCGGCGATCGAGCGCGCCGCCACCGACGGCGATTGGCGACCGAGCCCGTCCCGGTTGTGCGACTGGTGCAGCTTCCGCGACCTGTGCCCGGCCCACGGCGGAATCGCTCCTCCGCTGCCCGAACGCGCCCAGGAGCTGGCGCTCGACCCGTCGCGATCCGGCAGCACCGACGACACGGAGTGACCCGCCGGTGGGCTCAGTGGACCGGGTGGAACATCCCGAGCAGATCGGCCGGACGTAGCCCCGCGAGGGTGCCCAGCTGGACCGCGCCGATGTCCGCGGGCAGCGCGACGACGTGCGGCACCGCGATCGTCGGGACGCCGGCGGCGACCGCCGAGGTCACCCCCGGGATCGAATCCTCGATCGCCACGCACCGCGACGGCGGCAGGTCCAGCGCCCGGCACGCGGCCAGGTAGGGCTCGGGTGCCGGCTTGCCCTCGCGGACCGCGTCTCCGGTGATCACCGCCGCGAAGGTGCCGTCGGGCAACGCGTCCACCAGCACCTGGGCGAACGACAGGTAGGACATCGTCACCAGCGCGTTGGGTACACCCTCCTCACCGAGGGCGATCAACAGCTCGCGGGCGCCCGGGCGCCACGGCACGTGCTCGCGCATCTGCGCGACGACGGCCGCGAGGAGCACGTCGACGACCGCGGGTGCCGACAAGGTGACCGGGGAGTTGGCGCGGATGATCTCGGCCGAGACCAGCAACGAGTTGCCCACACACTCGTGCGCGAGCTCCTGGGTCCATGTGCCGCCGTAGGACTCCACCAGGTCGTGTTCGGCGCTGATCCAGTAGGGCTCGGTGTCGACGATCGTGCCGTCCATGTCCCACAGGACGGCGCTGGGAAGGACGGGCGCTGCCACCCTCAGTCCTCCGGCTCGTAGCCGAGGTTGGGCGACAGCCACTTCTCGGCGGTGCGCAGCGGCCAGCCCTTGCGGTCGGCGTAGTCCTCAAGTTGGTCACGCCCTAGGCGCCCGACCACGAAGTACTGACTGTCCGGGTGGGAGAAGTAGAGCCCGCTCACCGCGGCGCCCGGCCACATGGCCATCGACTCCGTCAGCTCGATGCCGGTGGTCTGCTCCACGTCGAGCAGTTCCCAGATCGTCGCCTTCTCGGTGTGGTCCGGGCAGGCCGGATATCCCGGCGCCGGGCGGATGCCGCGGTACTTCTCCTCGATCATCTCGGTGTTGGTGAGGTGCTCGTCGCCGGCGTACCCCCACAGGTCGTGGCGTACGACGGCGTGCAGGCGCTCGGCGAACGCCTCGGCGAGCCGGTCGGCCAGCGACTCCAGCAGGATCGCGCTGTAGTCGTCGAGGTCGTCCTTGAACTTCTGCGCGCGCTCCTGCGACCCCAACCCCGCGGTGACGGCGAAGCCGCCCACGTAGTCGCGCAGCCCGGCATCCGTCGGCGCCACGTAGTCGGCCAGCGACCGGTTGGGCACGCCCTCCCGGTGCTCGCCCTGCTGGCGCAGCTGGTGCAGGACGGTGCGCACCTGGGTGCGCTCCTCGTCGGCGTACACCTCGATGTCGTCGCCCCGTGCCGCCGCCGGGAAGAACCCGGCAACGCCGTTCGCGCGCAGCCAGCCCTCCTCGATGATGGTGTCGAGCATCGTCTGGGCGTCGTCCCACAGCTTGCGCGCGGTGTCACCGGACGCGGGGTTGTTGAGGATGTCGGGGAAGCGTCCCTTCATCTCCCAGGCGTTGAAGAACGGCTGCCAGTCGATGTACTCGCGCAGCACGTCCAGCGGGTAGTCCCGGTAGACCTTCGTCCACTGGGTGCCTTCGTGGCTGCTCTCACCCTCGTGGAAGTCCTTCTCCTGGGCAGCCAGGAAACGCGGCCGCGGCGGGCGATAGCCCGTCCAGTCGATCGGCGTACGACGCTCCTGTGCCTTGTCGTAGCCCACCAGTTTGCGGTCGGTGCTCTTGGCGGCGTGCCGCGCCCGGATCGAGTCGTAGTCCTTCTCGACCTCGGCGAGGAACCCGTCGCGCCGTTCGTCGGACAGCAGCGCGGCCGCGGTCCCGACCGACCGGGATGCGTCCTTGACCCAGACGACCGGTCCCGAGTACTTCGGTGTCACCTTGACCGCCGTGTGCGCCCGCGAGGTCGTGGCCCCGCCGAGCAGCAGCGGGATGGTCATCCCCAGACGTTCCATCTCCTCGGCGAAGCTGACCATCTCGTCCAGGGACGGGGTGATGAGGCCGGACAGTCCGATGATGTCGGCGTCCTCGGCCTTGGCGGCATCCAGGATCTTCTGACCCGGCACCATCACACCGAGATCGACGACCTCGTAGTTGTTGCACTGCAGCACCACCCCGACGATGTTCTTGCCGATGTCGTGCACGTCGCCCTTGACGGTGGCCATCACGATCTTGCCCTTGGCACGACTGACGTCACCGGGCTTGCGTTCGGCCTCGATGAAGGGGATCAGGTGGGCCACGGCCTTCTTCATCACCCGGGCGGACTTCACGACCTGCGGCAGGAACATCTTGCCCGAGCCGAAGAGGTCGCCGACGACGTCCATGCCGTCCATCAACGGACCCTCGATGACGTCCAGCGGTCGTCCGCCGCTCTCGACCAGCTCGAGCCGCAGGGCCTCGGTGTCGTCGACCACGTGCTCGTCGATGCCCTTCACCAGGGCGTGCGTGATGCGCTCGCGCAGCGGCAGCGAGCGCCACTCCTGCTGCTCGGCCGGAGAGGCCGGACCGCTGGCGTTGTGGCGTTCGGCGACCTCGAGCAGCCGCTCGGCGGCGTCCTCACGACGGTTGAGGACCACGTCCTCGATGCGGTCGCGCAGCTCGGAGTCGATCTGGTCGTAGACCACGAGCGCGCCGGCGTTGACGATGCCCATGTCCATGCCGGCCTTGATGGCGTGGAAGAGGAGGACCGCGTGGATCGCCTCGCGCACCGGGTTGTTGCCGCGGAAGGAGAACGACACGTTCGAGACACCGCCGGAGACCAGCGCGTGGGGCAGGTTCTCCTTGATCCAGCGGGTGGCCTCGATGAAGTCCACGCCGTAGTTGGCGTGCTCCTCGATGCCCGTGGCCAGCGCGAAGATGTTCGGATCGAAGATGATGTCCTCGGGCGGGAAGCCCACCTCTTCGGTGAGGATCCGGTACGCGGTCCCGCAGATCTCCTTGCGGCGCTCGAGGGTGTCGGCCTGGCCCTCCTCGTCGAACGCCATCACGACGACGGCGGCGCCGTACTTCCGGCACATCCGGGCGTGCTCGATGAAAGGCTCCACGCCCTCCTTCATCGAGATCGAGTTGACGATCGACTTGCCCTGGATGCATCGCAGCCCGGCCTCGATGACGTCCCATTTGGACGAGTCGACCATCACCGGTACGCGGCAGATGTCCGGCTCGGAGGCGATCAACTTGCAGAAGTGGTCCATCGCCTCGATGCCGTCGATCATCCCCTCGTCCATGTTGATGTCGATGACCTGCGCACCGGCCTCGACCTGCTGCCGGGCGACGTTGAGGGCCGTGGTGTAGTCGCCCTCCTTGATGAGCTTGCGGAAACGGGCCGAGCCGGTGATGTTGGTGCGCTCGCCGACGTTCACGAAGAGGGACTCGGGCACCACGGTGAGCGGTTCGAGGCCGGACAACCGCAGCGCGGGCGCGACGGTCGGGGGCTTGCGCGGCGCGTGTCCGGCTGCCCGCTGCGCGATGGCTGCGATGTGCTCGGGCGTGGTGCCGCAGCAGCCGCCCAGGATGTTGACCAACCCGTCCGCCGCGAACGACGACACGATCTCGCCCATCGAGTCGGGCTCCTCGTCGTACTCCCCGAACGCGTTCGGGAGCCCGGCGTTGGGGTAGCAGGACACGAAGCAGTCCGCGATGGAGGACAGCTCGGCGACGTACTGACGCATCTCGGCCGCGCCGAGGGCGCAGTTGAGGCCGATCGCGAGCGGCCGGGCGTGCCGGACGCTGTTCCAGAACGCCTCGGTGACCTGACCGGTCAGCGTGCGGCCGGAGGCGTCGGTGATGGTGCCGGAGATGATGACCGGCCAGCGGCGGCCACGCTGCTCGAAGAGCGTCTCGAGCGCGAAGATCGCGGCCTTGGAGTTGAGGGTGTCGAAGATGGTCTCGACGATCAGGAGGTCGGCGCCGCCGTCGACCAGGCCGTCGGCCTGCTCCAGGTAGGCGTCCACCAGCTCTTCGAAGAGGACGTTGCGCTTGCTCGGGTCGTTGACGTCCGGTGAGATCGACGCGGTCCGGTTCGTGGGCCCGAGCGCGCCGACGACGAACCGCGGTCGCTGCGGGTCCTGCGCGGTCACCGCGTCGCACGCCTCACGCGCCAGTCGCGCGGAGGCCAGGTTGAACTCGTACGCGAGGTCCTGCATGCCGTAGTCGGCCAGCGAGATCCGCTGCGCGTTGAAGGTGTTGGTCTCGACCAGGTCGGCTCCGCCGTCGAGGTACTCGGTGTGGATCGAGCGGATCAGATCGGGCTGGGTCAACGACAGCAGGTCGTTGTTGCCCTTGAGGTCGCTCGGCCAGTCGGCGAACCGCTCACCGCGGTAGTCCGACTCCCCCAGGCGCTGCCGCTGGATCATGGTGCCCATCGCGCCGTCCAGCATCATGATTCGACCCGCGAGCAGCTCCTGCAGCTCGGCGGTGCGGTCAGGTTGGAGGGCGGGTGCGGGCCGGGAGCCCTCGGAGCGGCTGCTCACAGGTGGTGTCCCTTCATCGGGTGATGCGCCCGATTCTATGAGGCGGCGGCGTCACGGTGGATGTCGGTCGTTCGCCATGAGACGCGTACTCAATAGGCTGCACGCAGCGCCGGGTATTCCCCCGGGCGCTCCGCTCGCTCGGAGGAGGACACCTTGATCGAGTTCGAGGACGTGCCACTGCTGCGCGACCCGATCATGATCGCCGCGTTCGAGGGCTGGAACGACGCCGGTGAGACGGCCAGCTCGACACTCGCCCACCTGATCGCGATGTGGGACGCCGAACCGCTCTGCGCGATGGATCCTGAGCTCTACTACGACTTCCAGGTCAACCGCCCCCAGGTCTCCGGCGAGGGACGCGACCGCAAGATCACCTGGCCGACCACCAAGGTCTTCCTGGCGCGCAACACGCCGCTGGAGCGCGACGTCCTGCTCGTGCAGGGCATCGAGCCCTCCATGCGATGGCTCGGCTACACCCGCGAGCTGATGAGCCTGGCGGCGGAGGTCGACGTGTCGATGATCATCACCCTCGGCGGCCTGCTGGCGGATGTGCCGCACACCCGGCCCATCCCGGTGACGGTCACCTCCGACGACGAGCAGTCGCAGCTGCGCTACGACGTGGAGGCCAGCAAGTACGAAGGACCGTCCGGGATCGTAGGCGTGCTCAGCGACGCGGCCCGTACGGCGCGGGTGCCGAACCTGTCGTGCTGGGCCGCCGTGCCGCACTACGCAGGCGGTAGCCCGTCCCCCAAGGCGACCCTCGCGCTCCTCACCCGCCTCGAGGAGCTGCTCGACACGCTCATCGGGCACGCCGATCTGCCCGACCAGGCGCGCGCGTGGGAGCACGGTGTCGACGAACTCGCGGCGTCCGACGACGAGGTGGCCGAGTACGTGCACTCCCTGGAGGAGGCGCAGGACACCACGGAGCTTCCCGAGGCCAGCGGCGACGCCATCGCCCGGGAGTTCGAGCGTTACCTGCGGCGCCGGGACGACGAAGAGGACTGACCCCCGCGGTCGGGCTCGGCCGGCTCAACCGGCCTGGTCGCGCACCGTCTCGGTCTCGGCGGACACATCGGGCGACACCTCGGCGCGGTGGTAGGTCAGGTCGGACGCCGGGAGCGGGTCGGCGCCGGTGATCATGTCCGCCGCGCGTTCGGCGACCATCATCACGGGCGCGTAGATGTTCGAGTTGGGGATGACCGGCAGGACCGAGGCGTCGACGACGCGGATCCCGTCCAGCCCGTGCACGCGCAAGGTGTCCGGGTCCACGACCGACATCTCGTCCGTGCCCATCTTGCAGCTGCACGACGGGTGCAGTGCCGAGCTCACGTTGCGACGTACCCAGGCGAGCACGTCACGGTCGGAGGTGAGGAACTCCCCCGGCGCGAGCTCGTAGACGCCCAGTTCCTTCATGGCCGGGGACCGACCGATATCGCGCGCCACCCGCATGGCGGCGAGCCACTCGCGCTGGTCCTCCGGCGCGGTCAGGTAGTTGAAGCGGATCGCCGGACGGGTCGCGGGATTGCGCGACACCGTCTTCACGTGGCCGGTCGCCTTGGACAGCATCGGGCCCACGTGCATCTCGAAACCGTGCCCGCTCTGGGGCACTCCGCTCACCTCGCGCAACGAGGGCAGCAGGTGACACATGATGTCGGGGTACGCCGTGTCGGTGCGCGAGCGGCTGAACCCGCCCACCTCGTGATGGTTCGACGCGCCGGGCCCGCCGCGGTTGTAGAGCCAGTGGGTGACCATCCGGGGAGCGTGCCGAAGCCGGTGATGGTGGTGGGGCTGCTCGGACACCGGTGAGTCGCAATGGAACTGCACCCACGCCTCGAGGTGGTCCTGCAGGTTCTGCCCCACACCGGGCAGGTGCTGCACGACCGGGATGTCCAGGGCGCTCAACTCCTCGGCGTTGCCGACGCCGGACAGCTGGAGCACCTGCGGGGAGTTGAACACCCCACCGGACAGGATGACCTCGTCGGCGTACACCGTGTGCAGCCGGTCGCCCGCGCGGTACTCCACCCCCACCGCGCGGGTCCCCTCGAAGAGCACCCGCGTGACGAACGCGCGGGTCACGAGGTCCAGGTTGGGCCGGGACAGTGCGGGCCGGAGGTAGCCGTCCGCGGCCGAGCAGCGGCTGCCGGCCGAGGTGTTGCGGTCGAGGACGCCGTACCCCTCCTGCCGATAGCCGTTGATGTCGTCGATCACCTCGTGGCCGCACTCCGCCGCCGCACGGAGGAACGCGGCGTTGAGCGGGTGGTCGGGATCGCCCCGCTGCAGCACGATCGGCCCGTTGCGACCACGTCGCGGATCATCCGATCCCGTGGCGGTGGCGTCCTCCATCCGCATGAAGTAGGGCAGGCAGTGGGCCCAGTCCCATCCCTGCATGCCCGGAAGGGTGGCCCAACGGTCGTAGTCCATCGGGTTGCCCCGCAGGAAGATCATCGCGTTGATCGAGCTGGAACCGCCGACCATCTTGCCGCGGCTGTGGACCAGCCGACGCCCGTCCAGGCCCGGTTCGGGCTCGGACAGGTAGCGCCACGCGTAGCTGTCGCTCCCGGTCGGGACCGGCGCGTTCGGCATGTGCGTGAGGATGTCGAACTTCCAGTCCATCCGACCGCTCTCGAGCACCAACACGCGGTGACTCGGGTCGGCGCTGAGCCGATCGGCGAGCACGCAACCGGCCGACCCGGCCCCCACGATGACGGTGTCGAAACCCGCACCGGCGCCGACATCGGGCGTGGCCCGTCGTCGTCCCATGCCTGGACTCCTGTCTCCCCAGCGACTTTCCCCGAATAGTGCCACCCGCCCGCACCCGTCGCAGGGATCTGGCACAACTGTACGGCGACGACGGGGTCACCGCCGTGCACCGGTGGGCGGGCCGCTGCCGCGGAGGTGGAACGGTGCCATAGCGTCGGATCATGACCGTCGATGTGCGTGACGCCAACGCCGCCGACGGCCGGGCGTGCGCCGAAATCTATGCGCCGTACGTGCTCGACACCGCGGTTTCCTTCGAGCTCACCGCACCGGCGGCGGCGGAGATGGCGCGGCGCATCGAAGAGGCCCAGCACCGGCATGCATGGCTGGTGGCGCAGGACGAGCGGGGCGTGCTCCTCGGATACGCCTACGCCCACCCGTACGCCGCGCGGCCGGCGTACCGATGGACCTGCGAACCGAGCGTCTATCTGACCACTGAAGCGCGGGGACGCGGGGTGGGTCGCCTGTTGTACGGCGTGCTGCTGGACCGGTTGACCGCGCGAGGGTTCCGCCAAGCGGTGGCCGGGATCACCCTCCCCAATCCGGCCAGCGTGCGGCTGCACGAGTCGATGGGCTTCGAACACGTCGGGGTCTTCCGGTCGGTCGGCTGGAAGCACGGTCGGTGGCATGACGTCGCCCGGATGCAGCGGGCGCTGCTCGTCGCCGCTGACCCGCCCGAGGAGACCGTCTGAGACGTGCCCGGCAGATCGTCCGCGCGCGTCCTCATCGACCGGCCGATCCGCGTGATACCCATGGCCATGACCGAGGCGAGCATCGATCAGTTCGACTACTCCGGCGAGCAGTTCGACTTCCCCACGCGCAGTGTGTGCATCGCCGGGGTGCTCTGCTACATCGTCGGCCTCCTACCGCTGGCGCTGCGGTCGGGAGAGCATCCGGTGGTCTCGGCCGGGGTGTGGATCCCGTCGCTGTGGTTCGTGGGGTGGCACTTCGTAGTGGTCGCCGTCGGGATCCTGGGGTCGGTCAGGGAGAACTTCCACCTGCGGGGCGAACCGGTGAACCGGGCGTTGATGTACGGCGCGGGGTGGGCCGTCGCCGGCGCGTCGAGCCTCGCTCCCCTGGTCGCCAACACCTATCTCCAGCTGAGCGACGACAAGATCGTCGTCGTCGCTCACGCGGCCGCCGTCGGGTGCTCGTGCACGCTCTTCTGGGCCGGTGCGGCGATGTGGGGCGACCGCGCGCAGGCGGCCGTCGCGTTCGTCCTCGGCGTCGGCGTGTTCTTCGCGATGTCGCTCGGCCCGGGCCTCTACTTCTGGGTGATGCTCATCGTGATGCCGCTGGCGTTCGCCGTCGGCGCACTGCTCGCCCTGCGGCACCGCACCGGGCTGGGGTTCGACGCCGCGACCCGGTGAAGTCACAGGGACCGCGCAGGTACGGCCTCAGACGTCGCTGCGGGTCCGCCAGTCGGCCAGGCGGACCGAGTCCCCCCGCCGCCGCGCGGCGCGGCGTTCGTCGATGACCGCGTTCACGAGGATCCCCGCCACCACCACTCCGCTGACGACCAGGACCCACACCGACAACACGAAGGTCGTCCCGACCAGGCCGTAGTCGTCGACCTGCTCGGTGACCTGGCCGGGCAGCCAGATCTCCGAACCCACGGACACGACCGTGGCGCCGAGGGTGATCAGCAGCGAACCCGGCAGCAGCTTGGCCCACGGCACGCGACGCAGCAGCAGGCACCACTGGGTCCACCAGTAGAAGCCGCCCATCGACAGCCCGACGGTGATCGACTCGATCGCGATCTCCAGCACGCCCCCGATGGGCCAGTTGCGGGTGCGCCCGCTCAGCCAGATGGCGGTCGCGAGGAACGGCACGAGCGAGGCCACCCACACCAGCCGCATCCACCACCATCGTTGCCAGGGTGCCCGCGGGCGATCCCACGCGATCTCCAGGATGCGTTGCGTGGTGCCGGCGACGCCGACGGTGAAGGCCACGGCGAGCAGCAGGCCCACCACGAGCTCACCCCATCCAGGTGTTGCCGCGGGCTGCAGCAACACGTGCAGGTCATGTCGGCCGTCGGCGTTCAACCCCAGCGCGTCGCTGATCAGACCGGCGGCCGACCCTTCGTGCACCCGGTGGAGCACCGAGGACGTGGCGACGAGGAGCGGCACCATGCACAGCAGTTGCTGCGCGGCGAGGGCGAGGGTGTAGTGGCCCAGATCCAGGGCCTGCGACCGGCTCAGGGTGTGTCCGGGCAGGGTGCTGCGCCATCGTGCGAGAAGCGAGGAGGTCAGCTGCGCCGCCTGCTCTCTTCTCTTCACCAGGTGATTATCCCTGCTGGGCCGCTACGTCGTCGCGCAGCTCGCGGCGCAGGATCTTCATGGACGGTCCGAGGGGCAGGCTTTCGCGGATCTGCACCCGCCGGGGGTACTTGTACCGTGCCAGATGCTCCCTGCCGTACGCGTGGATCTCCTCCTCGGTGGCGGTAGCGCCCGGCACCAGGGTGACGAACGCCATGACCTCCTCGCCCTGTTCGTCGTCGGGGACGCCGATCACGGCCGCCATCTGCACCGCGGGGTGGCGCACCAGTACCTCCTCGACCTCCCGCGGGTAGATGTTGAAGCCACCGCGGATGATGAGGTCCTTCTTGCGGTCCACGATCGACAGGAAGCCGTCCTCGTCCTTCACCCCGATGTCGCCGGTGCGGAACCAGCCGTCCTGGATGGCTGCGGCGGTGGCCTCCGGGTCGTCGAGGTATCCCTCGAAGACGCAGTGCCCCCGTACGACGACCTCGCCCCGCTGTCCGGTCGTGAGGAGCTCCACGCGGTCCTCGATGTCGCTGTCGGCGATCTCCGCCTCGACACCCCACACGGGGTGGCCGACCGTGCCGGGCCGCACGCCGTACACCTGTTGGTTGGAGCTGACACCGGGTGAGGTCTCGGACAGCCCGTACCCCTCGGTGATCTGGGCGCCGAAGGTGGTCTCGACCTGCTCCAGCACCGAGACCGGGAGGGCGGCGCCCCCGGAGGCGACCCGCTTCATCTGCGGGATGCCGGGTGCGCCCGGTTCGGCTGCGGCCTGCAGCAGCTGCACGAACATCGTGGGGACGCCGGAGAAGATCGTGACGTGCTCGTCGTTCAACAGCCGCAGGCAGGTGGCCGCGTCGAAGCGCGGCAGCAGGACGATCGTCCCGCCGATCCGCAGCGGGGTGTTCATCACCGCCTGCTGGCCGAAGATGTGGAACAGCGGCAGACAGCCCATCACCACATCGGTCGAGTTCGCCGGGGTGTCGGAGTCGTAGGCCATGTTGTGCATCGACAACAGCAGGTTGAGGTGCGAGAGCATCACGCCCTTCGGCCGGCCGGTCGTGCCGCTGGTGAAGATGATCACGGCGATGTCGTTCGGGGCGCGCGTCACGTACGTCGGCAGCGGATGCGGGTGGTCCATCAGGTCGCTCACCTGCAGTGCCTGCGCGTCGCTCTGCTCGGCGATGCTGCGCGCGAGGTCGCCGAACGACTCGTGATAGAGCACGATGTCCGCCTTCGAGCGACGAACCATGTCGCTGCCCTCTTCGGGGGTGAGCAGCGGGGAGATCATCACCACGGTGCCGCCCGCGGCGATGACGCCGTAGTACGCGGTGACGAACTCCACGACGTTCGGCAGCAGGACCGCCACCCGGACGCCGGGTCCGACGCCTCGTTCGGCGAGCGAGCCGGCCACCCGGAGCGAGGAGTCCCACAGGTCGGCGTAGCTGACACGCCGCTCGCCCTGGACGACGGCCGTTTTCGTCGGACGGCGCTTGGCCGAGTCCGACAGGATGCTGGCGAGCGACAGCGTTGGCATTGAGTTCCCATCCTCGATCTGACGACTGCTGCGCGGAGGCGGTCCCGGCGTCGGGACCGTCTCCCTAGAACGCGTTGATGCCCGTCTCGGCCCGGCCGATCAGGAGCTTCTGGATCTGGCTGGTGCCTTCGTAGAGCGTCATCACCCGGGCGTCGCGCATGAGCTTCTGCACGGGGTACTCATCGACATAGCCGTATCCGCCGAACGCCTGGATGGCCAGGTTCGAGGAGCGCACCGCCGCCTCGCTGGCGAACAGCTTGGCCTTGGACGCGGCCACCCGGAACGGCTCTCCACGGTCGATCAGGTCGGCCGCTCGCCAGACCATCAACCGGGCCGCGTCAGCGTCCAGGGAGATGTCGGCGATCATGTCCTGCACCAGCTGGTAGCCGGCGATGGGCTTGCCGAACTGCGTTCGCTCGCAGGTGTATTCGACGACCGCCTCGAGGCACGCCTGCACGATGCCGACGCAGCCCGCGGCGACGCCGACCCGGCCCTTGTCGAGCGCCGTCATGGCGATCTTGAAGCCGGCCCCGGGTTCCCCCAGGACGGCCGACTCCGGCACGCGTACGTCGTCGAGCGACAAGGATGCGGTCGCCTGTCCGCGCAGGCCGAGCTTGCCTTTGATCTCGGTACGCGTGAGGCCGGGAGCATCCGTCGGCACCAGGAATGCTGTGACACCGCGTGGACCCTCGTCACTGGTACGCGCGAAGATGAGAGCCACATCGGCCCAGGTGCCGTTGGTGATGAAGATCTTCTCGCCGCGCAGGACGTAGTCGCCGCCCTCGCGTCGCGCCTTCGTGGTGAGGTTGCCGGCATCGGATCCGTTGCCCGGCTCGGTTAGCCCGAAGCACCCGAGCTGCTGCCCTGCGGCGAGACCCGGGAGCCACTGCTCCTTCTGCTCGGTGGTGCCGTGCGCCGCGATGGTCTTGGCGACCAGGCCGTTGCTGACCGACACGATGCCGCGGATCGCGGAGTCCGCCCGCCCGAGCTCCTCCATCACGAGGACGTACGTGAAGAAGTCGGCCTGGACGCCGCCGTACTCCTCGGGGATCCCGAAGCCGAAGACGCCGAGCTCGCCGAGCCGCGGCACGATCGAGGTGTCGACGCTCTCGTCGCGATCCCACTGCGCCCGGTGCGGCACGACCTCCTTCTCCAGGAATTCGCGGACGAGATCGCGCAGATCGCGCTGGTCCTCGCTCAGCGACAGGTCCATCTCAGCCGCCCGCCGTGTGACGGCGCAGTTCGCGCTTGGCGAGGGAGTTCTTGTGCACCTCGTCCGGGCCGTCGGCGAACCGCAGCGTGCGGATGCCTGCCGCCGCCCGCGCGAGCGGGAAGTCCTGGCTCAGGCCGCCGGCACCGTGCGCCTGGATGGCCTTGTCGAGGATCCACTCCACGGTGCTCGGGGTGGCGATCTTGATGGCCTGGATCTCGCCGTGCGCGCCGCGGTTGCCGACGGTGTCCATCAGCCAGGCGGTCTTGAGCACCAGCAGCCGCAACTGCTCGACGCGCACGCGGGACTCGGCGATCCAGTCCCGGATGACGCCCTGCTCGGACAGCGGTCGACCGAACGCCACTCGGTCGCTGACCCGCTCGCACATGAGCTCGATCGCGCGCTCGGCCACGCCGATCGAGCGCATGCAGTGGTGGATGCGGCCGGGGCCGAGCCGTGCCTGCGCGATCGCGAATCCCTCGCCCTCACCGCTGATCAGGTTGCTCGCCGGCACCCGGACCTGGTCGAAGACGATCTCCGCGTGGCCGCCGTGGTCGTGGTCGTCGTACCCGTAGACGTGCATGCCCCGCACGATCTGCACACCGGGGGTGTCGCGGGGCACCAGGATCTGGCTCTGCTGGCGGTGCCGCTCGGCGCTCGGGTCGGTCTTGCCCATCACGATGAAGATCGCGGCGTCCGGGTTCATGGCACCGGTGATCCACCACTTGCGACCGGTGATGACGTATTCGTCGCCGTCGCGCTCGATGCGGGTCTCGATGTTGGTCGCGTCCGAGGACGCGACGGCCGGCTCCGTCATCGCGAACGACGAGCGGATACGCCCTTCCAGCAACGGTTTCAGCCACTGCTCCTTCTGCTCGGGGGTGCCGAACTGCTCCAGCACCTCCATGTTGCCGGTGTCCGGCGCCGAGCAGTTCACGACGGATGGGGCGAGCTCCATGGCACGGCCGGTGATCTCGGCGAGCGGCGCGTACTGCAGGTTCGTCAGCCCCGCGCCACCCTCACCGGGCAGAAAGAGGTTCCAGAGGCCGGCGTCGCGGGCCTCCTGCCGCAGCGTCTGCAGGACCGGGGTGCGTGACCACGCCCACCGGTCGTCCGAGGCGTCCAGCTCGTCGTGGAAGGTGCCCACGGAGGGGATGACGCGCTCGTCCACGAACGATCGCAGCTGCTTCATCAGCGCGGTGGTGCGCTCGTCGTACTCGAAGTCCATGTCAGCCTTCCCGCAGGGCTGCGAGCCCGGCGTCCAGGAGGGGACCGACGGCGGTCCCCACGTTGTCGAAACCCGAGCCGACGGTCTGGCCCTGGGTGTAGCGGTAGTGGATGCCCTCCAGGATGGTCGCCAACTTGTAGTAGGCGAGCCCCATATGCCACCCGATGTGCGAGACGTCCCGACCACTGGCCGCGGTGTAGCGCGCCAGCATCGTGTCCGTGTCGGGGTAGCCCGGCGCGGCGGCGACATCGGAGACGCCGGCGCCGGGTGTGACCTGGGAGAGCTGTTGGTAGACGACGAAGAGCGCGACGTCCGAGAGCGGATCCCCCAGCGTCGCCATCTCCCAGTCCAGCACCGCGGTGACCTGGTCGGACTCCCCTACCAGCAGATTGTCCAGCCGGTAGTCGCCGTGCAGCACGGACACGTCGCCGTCACCGGGCACTGCCGCGGCGAGCGCGTCGGACAGCTCCTCGGCGCGGGGCAGGTCCCGGCTGGCGGAGGCGTCCATCTGACGGCGCCAGCGGCGAACCTGCCGCTCCAGGAACCCGTGCGGGCGTCCGAACTCGCCCAGGCCGACCGACTCCGGATCGACCGCGTGCAGCGCCACCAGCGTGTCGACGAGCCGGTGGGCGATGTCGCGGGTGCGGTCGGGCCCGAGCGGCGCGATCTGGGCCGCATGCCGGTACGGCGTACCGGCCACCAGCTCCATCACGTAGAACGGGGCGCCGATGACGCTGTCGTCCGGGCACACGGCGTACGTCGTGGGCACCGGGACGTCCGTCGGCGCCAACGCCGTGATGACCGTGTGCTCGCGCACCATGTCGTGCGCGGTGGACAGCACGTGACCGAGCGGCGGGCGGCGTACGACGACGCTCGTCGTGCCGTCACCGACCTCATAGGTGAGGTTGGACTTGCCGCCGGCAAGGATGCGTCCGGTGAGCTCGCCGTGCAGCAACCCCGGTGCTTCCCGCTGCAGGAAACCGGACAGCGCCTGCAGGTCCAGACCCTGCGGGCTGTCGGTCACGGAACCAGCAGCGAGACGGTCTCGGCGACGCAGGCGGGCTTCTCGGCGCCCTCGAGCTCGACGGTCACGGTGGCGACGCTCTGTGCGCCGTTCGGGCCGCGGTTGAGCTCCTTGAGCACCGCTCGGGCCCGCACGCGCGACCCCACGGGCACCGGAGTGGGGAAGCGAACCTTGTTGGAGCCGTAGTTGATCCCCATCGACAGTCCGTCGACCGTGTAGATCTCGGAGACGAGGGTGGGCAGCAGCGAGAGGGTCAGGTAGCCGTGCGCGATGGTCCCACCGAACGGGCCCTTGCTCGCCCGTTCGACGTCGACGTGGATCCACTGATGGTCACCGGTGGCCTCGGCGAAGGTGTCGACCTGCTCCTGGGTCACGGTGTGCCAGTCGCTCACTCCGAGCTCGTCGCCGACGGCGGCTTCGAGATCGTCCAGTCCGTGAAATGTGCGCATGTGGTGCTCCTTGTCTGGATGGTCAACAGGGTCGTTCAGCGGGGGGCGGGCGTCGGCGAGTGCTGCAGCAGCTCGCCCAACGCCGCGCGGGTGGTGGCGGCGTCCTCGTGCAGAACGGTGCGCAGGCCTGCCGCGCGTGCACCCACGAGGTTGGGCTCGGCGTCGTCGACGAAGATCACGTCGGAGGGTGCCAGCCCCAGCCGTTCGACGGCGAGGTCGAAGATGCGCTTCTCCGGTTTGCGCATGCCGACCTCGCCGGAGATGACGATCGGATCGAACAACTCGTCCAGCAGCGTGCGGTCGTAGGAAAAACCCCAGCTGTTGGACAGCAGGCCCGTGCGGACGCCGGCCGCTCGCAGGTCGCGTACGACGGCGACCGTGCCCTCGTCGACCTTGCTCGCCTTGAACATGCCGCGCAGATAGTCGCCGGGGGGCACGGGATCGCCGCCCGGAGAACGTAGTTCGCGCGTGAGCAGAGTGTTGAACTCGGACGCCGACAGCTCGCCGCGTTCGAGCCGGTGGATGGGGCTGTCCGGCGACGCGTCGCGTCCCAGCCACCGTTTGAGCACCCGCGAGAAGGACTGCGGGTCGATGTCGGCTTCGCTCGTCCACGACGCGATGCTGCCGCGGATCGGCGTCGTGATGACGCCGCCATAGTCGAAGAGGACCGCTTGCACCACTGAGCTCATGAGGTCGGGGCCCCCACGAAGTATCGGCGGAGCGCGGCGGGGGAGAACTTCGTGGGGTGGCTCACGGAACCATCACCACGCGACCGACGGTGGAGCCGTCGCCGAGTCGCTGGAGCGCGTCCGGCACCTGCTCGAGACCGACCCGCTCGCTCACCAATGGGACGGCGACGCCGTCCTGCGCCATCTGGGAGAGCACTTCGTGACATTCCGTCATCAGGCCCGGGATCTTGGACTTGTAGAGACCCCAGTGCAGTCCGAGGATCGAGTAGTTCTTGATCAGGGCGTGGTTGAGCGCGGCGGACTGGATGCGGCCGCCCGCGAAACCGATGACCACGATGCGGCCCTCGAAGGCGATGCACTTGGTCGACCGGTCGTAGGTGTCGCCGCCGACCGGGTCGTAGATCACGTCGGCGCCGCGGCCGTCCGTGGCGTCCTTCACGATCTGCACGAAGTCCTCGGTGTGCCGATCGACCACGATGTCCGCGCCCAATTCACGGGCGAAGCGGGCCTTCTCGGCGCCGCCGACCACGCCGATGACCCGGGCGCCGGCGGCCTTGCCGAGCTGGACGGCGGAGCTGCCCACCCCACCGGCCGCGGCGTGCACGAGCAGCGTCTCCCCCGGTTGCAGGGCGGCGCGGCGGTGCAGGGCGAACCAGCTGGTCTGGTACCCGATCCAGAACGACGCTGCCTGCGCGTCGTCGAGTGCGGGGGGCGCGGGGTGCGCGTCGGTGGCCTCCATCAGGGCGAACTCGGCGAAACCGCCTGCCGGGAGGGCCGGGGAACCCAGCACCCGCGCTCCCACTGAGAGGTGGTCGACACCGTCACCGAGGGCGGTGACCTCACCGCACACCTCGACGCCCGGCGTGAACGGCAGCGGCGGGCGTACCTGGTACTCGCCCCGGCACATCAGCACGTCCGGGAAGTTGAGCGCCGCACCCAGCACCCGCACGCAGATCTGACCGAGGCCCGGCTCGGGCACGGGTGCGTCGACCACCTGCAGCACCTTGTTCGGCTGCCCCAGCTCCTCGATCCGCAGTGCTCTCATCGTCGCCATGTCGTCTCAGCCTCCATAGCGCGTCGCCCGCGCGTCCTCGAGTTTGCGTTGCAGTTTGTTCATCCCGGCCAGCCAGCGGTCCGGCTCGGCGCTGCGCAGCGCCGCGTACCCGGCCACCTCGGGGTGGGGAAGGATGTAGAAATCCTCGGTCGTGAGCGCCGCCGCGACGGCATCGGCCACCCGCTCGGGCGGCAGCGCCTGGTCGTGGCTGAGCAGCTCCTCCAGCTCGCCGGACGCCTCGAGCATTCGCGTCTGCACGCCCTGTGGGCAGATCGCCTGCACGACCACGCCGCGGTGGCGGTAGGTGACGCTCAGCCATTCCGCGAACGCGACGGCCGCGTGCTTGGTCACCGCGTACGACGGGTCGTCCAGGATCGTGAGAAGACCTGCAGCGGACGCGGTGACGACGAAGCGTCCACCGCCCTGCTTCTCCCAGATCGGCTCCAGGGCCCGCGCCGCACGTACGTGCGCGAGGACGTTGATGTCCAGGATCGTCGCCCACTGCTCGTCACTGGTACCGGAAAGTCCTGTGCCCAGGGCGATCCCGGCGTTGGCGAAGAACACGTCGATCCGGCCCAGAGCCTCCAGCGACGCGTCGACGAGGTTCTGTACGCCGCCATCGGAGGCGATGTCGGCGACCACCGGGTGCGCGCCGATCCGTTCGGCGAGCTCGCGTAGTTCGTCGCCGTCGCGGTCGCTGACGACCAGCCGGGCCCCGTCGGCGGCCATCCGGGTGGCGATGGCCGCACCGATTCCTCGGGCAGCGCCGGTGACGACGACGGTCTGTGCTCCAGCTGCCGGAGCCGACACCTCAGACTCCCCCGCGCAGGGTGATGCCGCCGTCCAGCACGAGCGTCTGGCCGGTGACCCAGGAGCTGTCTGCGGACAGGAAGTAGGTGACGGCGGTGGCGATGTCCTCGGGCTCGCCCAGCCGCTTCAGCGGGTAGTCGGCCGATGCCTTCTCCTCACCCTCCGCGTAGAGCGCCTGCGCGAACTGGGTCTTCACCACGGCCGGTGCGACGGCATTGACCCGGATGGTCGGGCCGAGCTCCACGGCGAGGCTCTCGGTGAGCGAGATGAGCATCGCCTTGGTCGCGCCGTACAGCGAGATGCCCGGCGCCGGGCGGACCCCGGCCACGGACGCGACGTTGACGATCGAGCCGCCGTGCTCGCGCATCCACGAGCGGTAGGCGAGCTGCACCCAGGAGAGGACCGCGATCGCGTTGACCTCGGTCGTCTTACGCGCAGCCGCGAGGTCCACGTCGACCAGCGGGCCGAACGAGGGGTTGATGCCGGCGTTGTTGACCAGCAGATCCAGCGATCCGAACGTGCGGATGGCGGTGTCGATCGCCTGCTGCTGGTGCGCCGGGTCGTCCGCCTTGCCGGCGACCGCAACGACGACGTCCGGACCGCCGAGCTCGGCGGCGGCCTCGTCCAGGGCCTCCTGTTTGCGCGCCGTGATGACCACGCGGCCACCCTCGGCGACGATCTGACGGGCGATCCCGAGGCCGATGCCTCGGCTCGCACCCGTCACCAGGGCGGTCTTACCGGACAGTCTGCTCACTCGTATCTCCTTGTCGCACAATGCATCTGACGTTATATCTGTGTGGAAGCGCCGACGAGGTCAGCTGAGGCGTTCGAGCACCATCGCCATGCCCTGGCCGCCGCCGACGCACATGGTCTCCAGACCGAACTGCTTGTCGTGGAAGCGCAGCGAGTTGATCAAGGTGCTGGTGATGCGGGCCCCGGTCATGCCGAAGGGGTGCCCGACGGCGATGGCGCCGCCGTTGACGTTGAGCTTGTCCCACGGGATGCCGAGGTCGCGGGCGGACGGGATGACCTGCGCGGCGAAGGCCTCGTTGATCTCGACCAGATCGATGTCGCCGATGCTCATGCCGGCGTTCGCGAGCGCCTTACGGGACGCCTCGACCGGGCCCAGGCCCATGATCTCCGGGGACAGCGCCGTCAGACCGGTGGAGACGATGCGGGCCAGTGGTGTCAGCCCGAGCTGCTTGGCCTTGGTGTCGCTCATGATGATCACCGCGGCGGCACCGTCGTTGAGGGGACAGCAGTTGCCGGCGGTCACGGTGCCGTCCGGGCGGAAGACCGGCTGCAGCCCGCTGACCTTCTCCAGTGTCACGCCGGCGCGCGGACCGTCGTCCTTCTCCACCGTGCTGCCGTCCGGCAGCGTCACCGGCGTGATGTCCTGCGCCCAGAAGCCGTTCTTCTGTGCCTCCTCGGCGAGGTTTTGGCTGCGTACGCCGAACTCGTCCTGATCGGCGCGTGTCACACCCTTGAACGACGCGACGTTCTCCGCGGTCTGCCCCATCTGCATGTAGATGTCGGGCAGCTCGCCGTCCTCATGCGGGTCGTGCCACGGCGGCATCTGACCGGCCGCGGCGACCTCGGTACGTCGGCCGGCGTCGTCGAAGAGGGGGTTCTTCGTGTCGGGGTAGCCGTCGGCCGAGCCGCGGTCGTAGCGGCTGACGGTCTCGACGCCTGCGGAGATGAAGACCTCACCCTCCCCCGCGCGGATGGCGTGCATCGCCATCCGGGAGGTCTGCAGGCTCGAGGAGCAGTAGCGCTGCACCGTGGTGCCGCCGACCCCGTCCAGGCCGAGCAGCGTGGCCACGACCCGGGCCATGTTGAAGCCGGACTCACCGGCGGGCTGCCCGCAGCCCAGCATCAGGTCCTCGATGTCGGAGCGATCCAGCTCGGGCACCTTGTCGAGTGCGGCCTGGACCATCTGGACGGTCAGGTCGTCCGGTCGCATGTCGACCAGCGACCCCTTGCGCGCCCGGCCGATGGGTGACCTGGCGGTGGCGACGATGACAGCTTCGGGCATGGGTGCTCCCCGTATTCGGGCCGACGTCGGGGAGGCCGCGTCGGCTTACTAAGCGCTTGCTTACTGTGTGCCAGCTCACCCTAGCGGTCGCTGATCCGTGACCCAACGAGGTCCCGGGGAGTGATGCGGTGGGTGCTTGTGCATGTGATCACGTTGCTCGCTCGCAGCCGGGCGGCCCGGGCCGAGCTCCCACGCGACGCTGACGGTGTTCGCTTTCGTTGACGGTGTTGGAACGCCGTCAATTGTTGCGAACGCCGTCAGCGTCAGGCTGCGGGTTGGCAGGGCATTCGTCCGGGGGTGAGGTCCCAGGTGACGCTGGTGGTGGTGACCTGGGCGGTGAGCAGGTCGCGGTGCACGATGGTGTGATGCCTGGCGCAGAGCAGTGCTGCGTTGGTCAGTGTTGTCTCTCCGCCGGCCCACCAGGGCCTCACATGATGCGCGTCGCACCAGTCCGGTGGCCGGTCGCAACAGGGGAAGGTGCAGTGCTGATCCCGGTGGATGACCGCGGTGCGTAATCCGCCGGTGAAGAGGCGTTTGGCGCGGCCGACGTCGAGGGGTTCAGAGTCGCCGCCGAGGACTGCGGGGATCAGATCGGCGTCGCAGGCCAGCCTCCGGAGAGTGCCGGCGTCGAGCAGCTCTCCGTCGGTGGTGCGCCCGATCCCGGGCAGGTACGTGGGCGCGCATCCATTTGCTGCTGAACCGTGTTCGCTGAGCTGGTCGAGCCGGCCCGCGCTGCGGAGTCCCTCGTAGAGGGTGTTGTAGTCCAGGGTGACCAGGATTTTGGCGGTCCCGCCGAACTCCCCGACCGGTCGTGGGCTGCTGCCGTCCAGGACCCCGGCGGCGGTGTCGACCAGCCGCACCAGGGCGTCCGCACGCCGTTTGGCGGGGGTCCGCAGGTCACGCTCTGATGCATCGTCTCCGGTCTCTGGCGTTGGCGCAGAAAGCGCCTGCAGAGCGTGTTTCACGGCGGCGGCGTGACCACCGGAGAGTTCGGCGACGAACCGGGTCAACCCACTGGGCAGGTCGGTCCAGAACACCGACTCACACTCCTGCTGACGTTCCTCGTCCCGCACGAGTTGCTCGGGCGCGAATTCGCCGACGATCCGGGTGGACAGCTGCCGCAGCGTGCGCCAGCCGTGGTCAGACAGCGACAGGTAGCGGCCCAACAGGTCGTCGCGATCCGCGGTCGGCAGCAGCGGCAGGACCCGGGGCACTTCCCGCAACGCGGCCGCCGCCGCCGGCACACTCGCCGACCCAGAAGCCAACGCCTCGGCCACCACGTCGTTGCGGGGATCGGCGCACTCGACCCCCACCGCCCCGACCCGGCGCACCACAGTCGGCTCGGCGCCGACCGCCTGCCGGGCAACCCACGCCGGAGCACCCGTCGCGGTCGAGTTGGCGACCGTCCCCCGGCTCAACGCCTCGGCGGTCACCAACGCAGCGACGTTCTCGAAGCGGGACCCGATCCGCAGCATCGACCCGACCACCGCACCCAGGGCCGCCTCGTCCAACTGCCACAACGCCCCGGGCCACTCCTGCAGGTCCGCGGCGACCTGCTCCAGATGGGCCATCAACCGGGCACCCGTCCCCGGCGCAGCGGGCTGACGTGTCGCGTTGGTCAACTGCGCCATGGCCCCTCCTGTGGCTACCCGTTCCTACCTCATCCCTGCACTCTTTATCATACGCGTGTTCGATATGGACAGCAAGGGTAGATGCCACGAAAGATGCTGCAAATATTGATCATTCGTGAAGGAGTTATCCACATCCCCCTCGTCGAGGTGGGTGTTTGCGGGGTTGTCCACACCCCCACCGGCCGACTGCGCATGTCGGGATACGGGTGTGACGCGTGTGCCACCTGTGGTGCGCGAATCGCGCACTCGACAGCTGGGACGCCTGCTCCTGATGAGGGTGCCGCGTTAGGGGGTGAGCAGGAGCTTGCCCGTGGTCGCGCGGCCTTCGAGGGCCTCGTACGCCGCAACGGCCTCGTCGAGCGGATAGCTCGCACTGATGTCGACGTGCAGCGATCCGCGCTCGACCGCACCGAACACCGCTCCGGCCCGCCACAGCAGCTCCTCGCGAGTCGCGATGTACGACGCCAGAGTCGGACGCGTGACGAAGAGCGAGCCCAGCTGGTTCAGGCGCTGGAGGTCGAACGGCGGCACCTGGCCGCTGGCTGCGCCGAAGAGTGCCATCAGACCCCGCGGGCGCAGCGACCGGAGCGATGCCTCGAAGGTCGCCTGGCCGACACCGTCGTAGACGACGTCGACCCCCCGGCCGGCAGCCTCCCGCACCGCCGCCGCAAGGTCCTTCGGCTTCCCGTCGTACTCGTGGTAACCGATCGTGTGGTGTGCGCCGAGCCGCGAGGCGATGGCCAGCTTGTCGGCGCTGCCGGCGGTCGCGACGACGTGGGCGCCCTTGGCGACGATGAGCTGGACGAGCAACTGTCCGACACCGCCGGCCGCGGCGTGCACCAGGGCGATGTCGCCCTCGCGCACCGCGTACGTCGACTCGACCAGATAGTGCGCGGTCATCCCCTGCAGCATCGCCGCGGCGGCCAGCCGCAGGTCGACGCCGTCCGGCACGGGGACGACGGCCGCCGCGGACACGTTGACCAGTTCGGCGGCCGAGCCGGGGCCGGAGGCCCAGGCGACCCGTGCACCCGGGTGCAGATCGGTGACCTGCGAGCCGACTGCCTCGATGGTGCCCGCGCCCTCGTCGCCGGCCACGAACGGCGTCGGACCCGGGTAGATGCCCTCGCGTTTGTAGACGTCGATGAAGTTCACACCGGTGGCGGCCACCCGGACCTGCACCTCGTCGGGTGCCGGAGCGGGAACGTCGTGGTCCCGCACCGCCAGCACCGAACGGTCGCCGTTCTCGGTCACGAAGAGTGCGCGCGTCATACCGGCCACCCTAGGTCGGCGGCGTCATTCGAAGGGGGCGGGATCGCCCGATCCGACCCGCACGACCTCGGGTGTGTCGCCCGACCAGTCGATCACCGTGGTGGGTTCGTCGCCGCACTCGCCGGAGTCGATGACGGCGTCGACCTGGTGGTCCAGCTCCTCCTTGACCTGCCATCCGTCCGTCATCGGGTCCTCCTGGTCCGGCAGGATCAGCGTGCTCGACAGCATCGGGTCGCCCAGCTCCTCCAGCAGCGCGCACGCGACCGGGTGGGCGGCGATCCGTACGCCGACGGTGCGCTTCTTCGGGTGCAGCAGCCGCCGCGGCACCGCGCCCGTGGCGGGGAGGATGAACGTGTACGAGCCGGGCGCCGCCGCCTTCACCGCGCGGAAAACCCGGTTGTCGAAGTGGACCAGCTGGCCCACCTGGGCGAAGTCGTGGCAGACGACGGTGAAGTGGTGATGGCTGTCCAGGTGCCGGATCCGGGTGATCCGCTCCTTGCCCTCGGGGTTGTCGAGCGAGCAGCCGAGCGCGTAACCGGAGTCGGTCGGGTAGGCGATGAGGCCGCCGTCGCGCACGATCGCCACCGCCTGGGCGATGCTGCGCGGCTGGGGATCCCTAGGGTGCACATCGAAGTACCTCGCCATTCGGCACACGTTAGGGGACGAGGATGACCGCCCGGAACAAACTGCCCGACTGGGCGAAGCGGCTCGACCTGCAGAGACATCCGGAGGGCGGCTGGTTCCGCGAGACCTACCGCAGCGACCTGCAGATACCGGACTTCCTGTCCGGCGGTACGGGCGGGCACCGTTCGCTCGCGACCGCCATCTTGTACCTGCTGATGCCGGGCGAGCAGAGCGAGTGGCACCGGGTGACCTCGGACGAGCTGTGGATCCACCAGCGCGGCGGTCTGCTCGCGCTGCAGCTCGGCGGTGACGGCGAGGTGCCCGACGCCAGGACCACCGAGTACCTGGGCGTCGGTCCGGCCGTCGACCGCGACTTCGCGGTGCCCCAGGCGCTCGTGCCCGCCGGGCACTGGCAGCGCGCGTCGCCGTTCGGGCTGATGGGCCGGACCGAGCCGGTGCTCGTCAGCTGCGTGGTGATCCCGGGTTTCGACTTCGCGGACTTCGAGTTGTACGACGGCTGACACGCCGGCGTACGGGATGCGCGTTTGGGCCCGCTCGGCCCCGAACGTGCGCCGGCCGGTGGGTGCGGGGTTCGTTGGGGGCCGCTCGGCCCCGAACGTGCGCCCCGCGTGCGTACGGCACTCGTCCAGGTCAACGCGGTGCCGGGACGCGCGCTCAGCTCCCCCAGCGTTCGGCGAGGGTGCGCACGACCTTCAGGTCGCGGGTGGTCGCGGTGCCGACGGTCCTCTCCAGGCGCGCATTGGTCATCTTCGCCTCGTGCGCGGGCTTGGTCAGCCACCAGTAGACCTCGGACCCGTGCACCCGCAGCCGCTCGCCGGGCTCCTCCCACCCGTCCAGCAGCCTGACGGCGTCCGCCGTGACCGGCGCCGCGCAGAACGTGACGTACCGACGCGGCTCGTCGTCGGGGAACGGCGACGGAAGCCCCTCCGCGTACACCGCGACTGTGGCCAGAGCCGCGGGAGTACGCACGACACAGGGCACCTCGAACCCGAACTCGGCCCCGATCAGCCGCTCCAGCTCCGTGCGTACCTTCGCCGCCGACCGCATCGTGCTGCCGATGCGCAGGTTGCCGCTCTGGATGTGGGTCTCCACGTCGGTGAAGGAGTTGTCCGACAGCAGATCGCGCAGCACCGCCATCTTCACCCAGCGTGGCCGCACGTTGACCGCGCGCAGGAACACAACGTAGGTCGGCACGTCGCTCAGGCTGCCACTAGATTGCCCAGATGAGCGCCGACAGCCCGAACTTCAGCCTGATCCTCATTCGGCACGGCGAAACCGAGTGGTCGCGCACCGGTCAGCACACCGGGACGACCGATCTGCCGCTGCTTCCCGAGGGCGAGGACTGCGCGCGCCGGGCGGGTGAGGTCATCAAGGACATGCCGCGCGTCGCGTCGTTCGTGTCGCCCATGCAGCGCGCACGTCGTACGGCCGAGCTGGCCGGAATCACCGACTACACCATCGACGCCGACCTGCGCGAATGGGACTACGGCGGCTACGAAGGTCTCACCACTCCCCAGATCCGTGAGCGGTCCGGCGACCCGCGCTGGGAGATCTTCAAGGATGGCGTGGTGCCCGGCAAGACGCCCGGCGAGACCGTCGAGGACGTCGCCGCACGGGTCAGTCACATCATCGAGCGTTCGGTGCCGTTGCTCGACGAGGGCAACGTCGTGGTGGTCGCGCACGGTCATGCGCTACGCATCCTCGCCACCGTGTTCCTGCAGAACGTGCCGCGTCTGGGCGCCCGGCTCATGCTGGACGCCGGTGCGATCTCGATGCTCGGCTACTACCACGGCAACCCGTGCATCCAGGTGTGGAACCGGTCGACCCGCGAAGGCGTGTGACCGCGAGGTTCAGTCCCCCGGAAGCTTCCAGGTGTGCACCGGTTCGTTGCTGTGCATGCCGTCCAGATACAGCGTCACCATCTGCGCCAGGGCGTCCATCCGGCTGAGTCCCTTCGCCTCCAGCGCCTGCACGCACTCGACCTGCCAGGTCGCGCCGTTGCGTCCGACGCGGCACCGTTCCTCGATGATCCCGAGGTAGCGCTCGCGGACCGCCGTCGCGACCCCCCACTTGCGCAGGCCCTCGTGCGCGAGCGGCAGCAGGTGGCGCAGCACGAGCTCCTCGGCCGCGACCTCGCCGTACCCCGGCCAGTAGATCGTCGCGTCGATCCCCCGCCGCGCACCCTCGGTGAAGTTGTGCTCGGCCGCGGCGAAACTCATCCGGGACCACACCGGCCGGTCGTGCTCGGCCAGCATCCGCACGACGCCGTAGTAGAACGCCGAGTTCGCCAGGGTGTCGGCGATCGTGGGTCCGGCGGGCAGCACCCTGTTCTCCACCCGCAGGTGCGGTGCGCCGTCGACCGTGTCGTAGATCGGCCTGTTCCAGCGGTAGACCGTGCCGTTGTGCAGCTTCAGCTCGGCCAGGTCCGGTGCGCGCCCGTCGTCGAGCACGGCGATCGGGTCCTCGTCGGTGGTCTCCGGCAGCAGCGCCGGGAAGTAGCGGACGTTCTCCTCGAAGAGGTCGAAGATCGAGGTGATCCACCGCTCCCCGAACCACACCCGCGGCCGCACCCCTTGGTACTTCAGCTCGACCGAGCGGGTATCGGTGGCCTGCAGGAACAACTCGACGCGGGTCTCCTGCCACAGCTGCTTGCCGAAGAGGTACGGCGAGTTCGCACCGATCGCCAGCTGCACGCCGGATAGCGCCTGGGCGGCGTTCCAGTACGCCGCGAACTGGTTCGGCTGCACCTGCAGGTGCAATTGCACCGACGTGCACGCGGACTCCGGGTAGATCGAATCGGCATACATCGCAAGGCGTTCGCCGGTAGTGCCCTCGATATCGATGAAGAGGTCCTCGCCGCGCGCGGCGAAGATCGACTCGTTCAGCGCGGCGTACCTGGCGTTGGCGCTCATCCAGTCCGGTGAGAAGTGCTCGGGCATCAGGGTGGGCAGGATGCCGACCTGCACGATGCGCGCGCCGGCCTCGTTCGCCTTCGCCTCGGCACGGTTGAGGCTCTCGCGCAGCTCCCGCTCCAGTTGGATCGCCGAATCCCCCGGCATCGGACGCGGGCTGACGTTGAGCTCGATGTTGTAGCGGCCGAGCTCGGTCTGGTAGTCGGTGTCGGCGATGCTCTCCAGCACCGCGGCGTTCGACATCAGCGGCATCGCGTCCTGGCCGACCAGGTTGAGCTCGATCTCCATGCCGGTCAGCTGCTGCTCGTACTCGAAACGGTGCGACGACAGCATCCGCTCGAAGACGTCCAGGTCCTGGCGCACCTTCTCGCGGTACCGCTGTCGCTGCTCGCGGGTGTACGTCGTGCCCGAAACTTCCGCGCCCATCAGGCCTCCTCGAAGATCGGGCCCAACCTACGGGGTGACGGCACCCGACGTGCTGCACCGACCACGAATCGCTCTGTCGCCCGACGCTGACGGTCGCCCTGTGCCGGGGTGGATTTGTGGGCCCTGCGGTCACTTTCCTGCAGCGCGCCCGCCTGCCGGGGTGGGTTGTGGGCCCTGCGGTCACTTTCCCGCAGCGCAGCCGCCTGCCGGGGTGGGTTGTGGCCCTGCGGTCACTTTCCTTCAGCACGTGCGCCGCGTTGAAGTCTCAGCTCGACCCACGCGAGGCGAACTGCTCCCACGTCTGAGCGAGAAGATCACGATCGGGCCGTTCTCGACCGATTTCCGGAAGCACCATCAGCGGTTGACCGTGCCGCCGTTTGAGACCGTGCTCCAGCATCGGCCCGTCAATCTCGTCCAGGAGGTCGTGGCGGATGTGCACGACGTAGTCCGGGTTGATGCCGAGGATGCGACGGTCGTACGCCGCATGGTGAATCCGGCAAAGGGCAAGCCCATTGGTCACCGATGCGATGCCGCCCTCTGTCGAGTCGGGGACAATGTGAGCGGCGTCGAGCAACTCGCCGTGTCGCAACGAGCACACCGCGCATCGCGTTCCGTAAGCGCGCATCACTGTGGCGCGAAAGACAGGCTGATGGAGGCGGACCTTCGTCTCTTGGAGGACGTACCTACGTAATGCGGCCTCGACCGGCGAGTCCGGTGCGGCAGCGGCAAGCTCCGGCTCGTAACCCACGACGAATTGGTGTCGAGCCACTTCCTCAGCCACCAGGTAGACCGGGAACGTCGGCTGATAGAGGCCCTGGCCGACGCCGAAGAACCAGATCAACGGGAGTCGATGCTGCATGGCCCGGCGGAGCGCAACGTTCTCGGGGTGTTGCGGGTCGGTGCCTCGCCACTTGTACCTCAAGCGGCCATCCACTCCCGGCAGATCGTCATAAGGACGCGGTTGCCCGGGCTGGGTATAGACGGTGCGAATCGAAAAGGCCGCCGCCAGCGCCGCCGGCTTACGAATACCCCGTTGCCGGTCGACCAGGGCAAATCGCTCGCCGTCGAATTGGAAGTCCGCAAGGTCTTCGCCCCTGACCGGCAGCGACCCGTCGTTGGTGCGAGCACTCAGCCAGGCCATTGCCTCATGGCGAACGCGCATGTCGCGCTCAGCCGGCCAGGGGTTCACGGGCTTACCTTGGCAGAACCAGTCCTGGAGCAGGTACGCCTCGAGTGCCCGGCCACACGCCGGGGCAAATGCGCGGGCCTGTCGGGGGTGGCTCCTAGCCTTCGGAACGTGCGCATCATCCACACCTCCGACTGGCACCTGGGCCGTTCCTTCCACGGTGCCGGGCTGCTCGACGCGCAGGTGGACTACCTCGACCACCTGGTCGACGTGGTGCGCCAGGAAAAGGTCGCCGCGGTGCTGGTGTCCGGCGACATCTACGACCGCGCGCTGCCCGCCCCCGCGACCGTCGCGGCGCTCGACGAGGCCGTGGTGAGGCTGCTCGATGCCGGTGCCCAGGTGGTGCTGTCCAGCGGCAACCACGACTCGGCGACGCGATTGGGGTTCGGTTCCCGGGTGCTGGAGCGCGCCGGGCTGCACATCCGCACGTCGCTGGACGGGATCGGCAGGCCCGTCGATCTCGGCGGCGCAGTGGTCTACCCGCTCCCCTACCTCGAACCCTCCGTGGTCGCACCCACCTTGGGCGCAGCACCCACGCACGCCGATGTGCTGCGCGCCGCGATGAGCCGGGTGCGCGCGGACGCCGCCACCCGGCGTACCCCGACGGTCGTGATGGCGCACGCCTTCGTCACCGGGGCCACCACGAGCGACTCCGAGCGGGACATCGCGGTCGGCGGGGTGGCCGCCGTGCCGCGCGCCGTCTTCGCGGGGATGACGTACGCCGCGTTGGGCCACATCCACCGTCCGATGGAGTTGGCCGACGGCATCCGCTACAGCGGATCGCCCGTCGCGATGTCGTTCTCGGAGGCCGGCCAGGTGAAGTCGTCGGTGCTGGTCGACCTGCAGGACGGGCTGTCGCGGACCGAACTGATCGCGGCTCCGGTCCGTCGCCCGATCGCCCGGCTGCGCGGCACATTGGCCGATCTGCTCTCGGACCCGACCCTCGCGGAGCACGAACTCGCCTGGTGCGAGGTCACCCTCACCGACCCGACGCGCCCGCCTGCGGCCATGGAGCAGGTGCGCCGCCGGTTCCCGCACACGCTGACACTCGGCTTCGCCCAAGGGGCGACCCCGATCGACCGCCGCAGCTACGCCGAGCGCGTCGACGGCCGCGACGACCTGGACCTGTGCTGCGACTTCACCGAGCACGTCCGCGATGGGGTGGCCGCGACGGACGCCGAGCGCGCCGTCTGGCGTGCGGCGTTCGAGCACGGTCGCACTTCCCGGAACGCCTCGGTCGACGAGGGCGCGGCCCGGATGGCATCGGGCGACCGGGGTGTCGCATGAGACTTCATCAGTTGCAGGTGCAGGCGTTCGGGCCGTTCGCGGGAGTCGAGATGGTCGACTTCGATGCGCTCGATGCGGCCGGGCTCTATCTGATCCACGGTGCCACCGGAGCCGGCAAGACCTCGATCCTCGACGCGGTCTGCTACGCCGTCTACGGCGCCCTTCCCGGCAGCCGCACCGGGCATCGCGAGACCATCCGCAGCGATCACGCCGACCCCACCGTCCAGTCCTACGTGCGGATCGAGCTCACCGCAGCGGGTGAGCGATTGCGGATCCGGCGCAGTCCGGAGTGGGACGCGCCCAAGAAACGCGGCAACGGCACCACCCGTCGTCCGGCGACCGTGCTGTTGGAGGTCCTACGAGGCGCCGAGTGGGTCGTGCAGAGCACCCGGATGGACGAGGCCGCCGAGATCGTCGCCGATCACCTGGGTCTGGGATTGGAGCAGTTCGCGCAGGTGGTACTGCTCCCCCAAGGCGAGTTCGCGACGTTCCTGCGCGCGAAACCCGAGGATCGCGCCGCGCTGCTCGCGCGACTTTTCGACATCGAGCGGTTCAGCGCGGCGCAGGACTGGCTCGCCGATCGCCGACGCGACCTCGCGGCCCAGGTGCGCGACGCCGACACCGCCGTCGGGCATCAGGCCGACCGGCTCATCGACCTGCTCGCGGAACTGGACCTTCCGGCTACTGAGGCCCCTGCGGAGATCTGCGACCGGCCGGGCGCCGCGGCCCTGCTCGCGACGATCCAGGACTGCCGCCGGCTGGCCGCCGATCACGCGACCCGCGCACTCGTCGACGCCGATCACGCTGCGCGGCAGCGCGACCTGACCCGTGACGCCTTCTCGCAGGGCGGCCGGCTCGTCGAGCTGCAGCGCCAGGCCGGCGCAGCACGTTCGGTCTGTGAGGCGTACGCCGCGCGCGAGGACGCGCGCACGACAGAACGCGAGGCGGTCCGGGCCTCCCGGCGCGCGGCCGTGGTCCGACCGGTCGCGCAGCGGCGCCGCGAGGCCGCCGAGAGCCTGCACGCTGCGTCGTCCTCCGCCGGGGCCGCGATCGACCGAGTCCGCGCGCTCGTCGGTCCGGACCGTCCCCTCGACTCGCCCGAGGAACGATCCGCAACCATGACGGCGATCACCGCCGGTGGGCTGGCGCTCACAGGTCTGACTGAGCTGAGCTCGCAACGCATCACCGAGGAAGAGAGCATCCGAAATCACGAGGACAGCGCGCGGATCGCGGTGGAGCAGTCGGTGGCGGCGACGCAGCAGCTCACCGGGGCGCGTGAGGTGGTTGAGCGGATCGATGCCGAGCTGGTATCTGCGCAGGATCCCGGACCGGATGCCGTGCATGATGCGGAGCGGGTCGTGGACTCGGTCCGCACCGCGCAACGCTCACTGACGGCTCGCGTCAAGGCGCACCGTGCCGTCGACGCGGCCACCGCACGAGCCGACAGCATCGCCACCGTCTATGTCGCCGCCGAAGAACGCGTGCTCGACCTTCGTCGTCGGCGGCTGGCGGGCATGGTCGGCGAGATCGGCGGCGGCCTGCAACCCGGATGCCCCTGCCCCGTCTGCGGTTCCGAGCAGCACCCGTCGCCCGCACCTCCGATCGACGACGCCGTGTCCGCCACCGATGTCGAGCAGGCGGAGGCCGACGCCGCCGCAGCACGCACGTCCCACGCCGACGCTCAGGCGGAGCTGGCGACCGCTCGTGGGCGCCACGAGGAGTGTGTCGCGGCCGACACGCTCGCGCTGAGTGCGTTGCCCGGGCGCACCGAGACGGATGCCGCCCCGGACGCTGAGACCCTGCACGAGTTGTTGGCGCAGGCCGAGCGGGCTGCCGCCGGCGCGGCGTCGACCCGCGACCACCGCCGGACCCTGACCGAACAGCTCGGCGAAGCGTCCGCTGCCCTGTCCCTGGCCCGGGAGGAGCTCGCCCGCGCCGACGCCCGTCGTACGACGGCGGCCGACCGGCTGACCGATGCTCGCGAGCGGCTCACCGACATCGGCCGACGCGTGGCCGAGCGCCGAGGGCGGCACACCCTGGAGTGCTGCTGCGACCCCGTCGATCGCGACGATCCGCTGGCCCGCCACGTGGAGCTCGTGCGAGCCGGCGATGCACTGCGAGACGCGGATCGGGCGCTGCAGGTGGCGCAGACCGCCGATGGGCGTGCGGCCGGCGACCTCACCGAGATCCTCGCCGCACAGGGTTTTCCGGACCTTCCGCATGCCGAGGACGCGATGCTCTCCGCCGCGCGCCTCGAGCACCTCGAGGAGGCGGCGGTCGCCGAGCGCGCCGCCTACAACCGCGCTGTCGGCGTGCTGGATCAGCCGCACGTCGCCGATGCCGAGAGGTCCCCGGCACCGGATGTGGTCGCCCTCGAGGAAATGGCGCACGCAGCCGAGCACCGGCGCGCCACGACGGCACAGGCGGTATCGACGGCCGATCGCGCCGTGCGCGACCTGGACACCATCGGCGCTGCGGTCCGCGACCTGCTTGCGGCATCGGCGCCCGCCCGGGAGGAGCTGGCGGTCCTCGGTCCATTGGCCGACACGGCGGCGGGCCACGGCGACAACGTGCTGCGGATGCGCCTGACGTCCTATGTGCTGGCGGCCAGGTTGGAGCTCGTCACAGCTCTGGCGAACGACCACCTGCGGGTCATGTCGGACGGTCGCTTCACCCTCGAGCACAGCGACCAGCTTGCCCGGGGTGGCGCCCGCAGCGGTCTCGGACTGCGGGTGCTCGACGCCTGGACCGGTCGTGCCCGCGACACCGCGAGCCTCTCCGGCGGCGAGGCGTTCACCGCATCGCTCGCCCTCGCACTCGGACTCGGGGACGCCGTCCTGCACGATTCCGGCGGCCGCCCCCTCGGAACGCTCTTCGTCGACGAGGGATTCGGGTCGCTCGACGACCAGACCCTCGACCAGGTGATGGAGGTGCTCGACGGGCTGCGCGCCGGCGGCCGTAGCGTCGGCATCGTCAGTCACGTGGGTGAACTCCGGGCGCGGATCCGCAGCCACGTCGAGGTCCGCAAGACAGAGAGCGGGTCGCACATCGAGGTCCGCGGCGCGGCGCAGGACGCGGTCGCGTAACGACACACCGGGCACCCGCCGTGGCGTCGGTGCCGGGCGCTGCCCCTGTGCGAGGCTGTGCGCCGTGCGTGAGATCAAGCAGTCGGCGAAGCTTCAGCATGTCCGGTACGACGTGCGCGGACCGATCCTCGTCGAGGCCGAGCGCCTCGAGGCCGAGGGCCACCACATCCTCAAGTTGAACATCGGCAACCCTGCCCCGTTCGGCTTCGAAGCACCTGACGCGATCCAGCGCGACGTCGTCCACCACCTGCACAAGAGCCAGGGGTACAGCGACTCCCGCGGCATCTTCTCCGCGCGTACGGCAGTCGCGAACTACTACCAGAGCAAGGGCCTGACGAACGTCGAGGTCGACGACATCTTCATCGGCAACGGGGTCAGTGAGCTCATCTCTCTGGTGCTGCAGGCATTCGTCGACGACGGCAACGAGATCCTCATCCCGGCGCCGGACTATCCGCTGTGGACCGGCGCGGTCTCGCTGGCGGGAGGCACGCCGGTGCACTACCGCTGCGACGAGGACAACGGTTGGAACCCCGACCTGGCCGACATCGAGTCACGGATCACGCCGAACACGCACGCGCTGGTGCTCATCAACCCCAACAACCCCACCGGGGCGGTCTACAGCGAAGAGATCGTCCGCGGGTTCGTGGACATCGCCCGACGCCACGAACTGGTCCTGATGTGCGACGAGATCTACGAGAAGATCCTCTTCGACGACGCGGTGCACCACCACGCCGCGACGTTCGCCGGCGACGACGTGCTGTGCCTGACCTTCAGCGGGCTGTCCAAGGCCTACCGGGTGTGCGGCTACCGCTCCGGGTGGCTCGCCATCACCGGGCCGCGACATCTGGCAGCCGATTTCCTCGAAGGTCTCACGCTGCTGGCGAACATGCGGATGTGCGCCAACGTGCCCGCGCAGCACGCCATCCAGACCGCCCTCGGCGGATACCAGTCCATCGACGAGCTGATCGTGCCCGGCGGCCGCTTCTACGAGCAGTCGATGCTCGCGTGGCGGCTGCTCAACGAGATCCCCGGCGTCAGCTGCGTCAAGCCGGAGGGAGCGCTCTACTGCTTCCCGCGGTTGGATCCCGGGATCTACCCGATCGAGGACGACCAGGCGTTCGTCATCGACCTGCTACGAGCCGAGAAGATCCTGGTCACCCACGGCACCGGCTTCAACTGGGCCGCTCCGGATCACTTCCGGCTGGTCACTCTGCCGGACGTCGACACGCTTACCGAGGCGATCGGCCGGATCAGTAGGTACCTCAGCACGATCCGCGCGTAACGCGCGTACATCACGCCATTGTCAGCGGATTCCTGGCGCATCCGCCAGGAATCCGCTGACAACCACGGACCGCTCAGTCCTCGAACGCCTCCGGTGAGGGGCACGAGCAGATGAGGTGGCGGTCGCCGTACGCGCCGTCGATCCGCCGCACGGGCGCCCAGTACTTGCGCATCGGGTCCACGCCGGCCGGGTAGACCGCCTCGGCGCGCGAGTACGGGTGCTCCCAGTCCTGGGTCAGCGACTGCGCCGTGTGCGGTGCGTGCCGCAGCGCGCTGTCCGCGGCCGGTACGACGCCGTCCTCGACCTGCTGGATCTCGGCGCGGATGGCGATCATCGCCTCGCAGAACCGGTCGAGCTCCTCCAGGCTCTCGCTCTCGGTCGGCTCGACCATCAGCGTGCCGGCCACCGGGAAGGACATCGTCGGCGCGTGGAAGCCGTAGTCGACGAGGCGCTTGGCGACGTCGTCCACGGTGACCCCTGAGGTCTTGGTGATTCCGCGCAGGTCGAGGATGCACTCGTGGGCGACCAAGCCGCCCTCACCGGAGTAGAGCACCGGGTAGGAGTCGCGCAGGCGCGCGGCGACGTAGTTGGCCGACAGGATTGCGGTGTGCGTCGCGTCGGTGAGGCCTTGCCCGCCCATCAGGCGGACGTAGGCCCACGAGATCGGCAGGATCGACGCCGAGCCGTAGGGCGCGGCCGAGATGGGGCCGATGCCTGTCTCCGGTCCGGCCTCCGCGGCCAGCGGGTGGTTCGGCAGGTACGGCGCCAGATGCGAGCGGACGGCGACCGGACCGACGCCGGGGCCGCCACCACCATGCGGGATGCAGAACGTCTTGTGCAGGTTCAGGTGCGACACGTCGCCGCCGAAGCTGCCCGGCTCGGCGATCCCGATGAGCGCGTTGAGGTTGGCGCCGTCGACGTAGACCTGGCCGCCGGCCTCGTGCACCAGCTCGCACAACTCGGTGATGGTGTCCTCGTAGACCCCGTGCGTGGAGGGGTAGGTGACCATCACCGCGGCCAGCGTGTCGCCGTGCTGGTCGATCTTGGCGCGCAAGTCGTCCAGGTCGACCTCACCAGTCGGCGCGGTCTTGACGACCACGACCTTGAGGCCGGCCATCACGGCGCTGGCGGCGTTCGTGCCGTGCGCGGACGCGGGGATCAGGCACACCCGGCGGTCGTTGTCGCCGTTCGCCTGGTGGTAGGCGTGGATCGCGAGCAGCCCTGCGAGCTCGCCCTGGGAGCCGGCGTTCGGCTGCAGGGACACCGAGTCGTAGCCGGTGATCGTGGCGAGCCATCCCTCGAGGTCGGCGACGATCGAGCGGATCCCCTCGGTCTGGTCGGCGGGCGCGAACGGGTGCAGGTTCGCGAATTCCGGCCAGGTGATCGCCTCCATCTCGGTGGTGGCGTTGAGCTTCATGGTGCAGGAGCCGAGCGGGATCATCCCGCGGTCCAGCGCGTAGTCGCGGTCGGCCAGCGTGCGCAGGTAGCGCAGCATCGCCGTCTCGCTCTGGTGGCTGTGGAAGACCGGGTGGGTGAGGATCTCGTCGGTACGCCGCATCGCGTCGGCCCAGTCGGGCTCCCCCGCCGCGGAGGCCGCGTATTGCGGTGCCGCCGCGCCGAATGCCGTTGCCACCGCTGCGAGGTCGTCAACCGTGGTGGTCTCGTCGACGCTCAGGCAGACCGAGTCGGCGTCGACCCGCCACAGGTTCACGCCCTGCGCGAGCGCCGCGGCGCGTACGTCGTCGGCGCGTCCGGACACCGTCACGGTCAGCGTGTCGAAGAAGTCGCCGTCGGCGACCTGCGCGCCCGCCTCGCGCAGCGCTGCGGCCAGGGCCGTCGCCTTCGCGTGCACCTCGCGGGCGATCCGGGTCAGGCCCTGCGGACCGTGCCACACCGCGTACATCGAGGCCATGACCGCCAGGAGCACCTGAGCGGTGCAGATGTTCGAGGTGGCCTTCTCGCGGCGGATGTGCTGCTCACGGGTCTGCAGCGCCAGCCGGTACGCCGGATTGCCGACCGCGTCGACACTCACCCCGACCAGTCGGCCGGGCATCGTGCGCTCCAGACCGGCGCGGACGCTCATGTACCCGGCGTGCGGCCCGCCGAAGCCCATCGGCACCCCGAAGCGCTGAGTCGTCCCCACGGCCACATCGGCACCCCAGGAACCGGGAGCGGTCAGCAGCGTCAACGCCAGGAGGTCGGCGGCGGCGGTGACCAACGCGCCGGCGTCATGAGCTGCCTGCGTGAGCGCGGTCCAGTCGACGATGCGCCCCGACGCGTCGGGGTACTGCACGACGACACCGAAGACGTCGCGGTCCCCCGCGACCTGTCGCAACGCCACCGCATCGTCCACACCGCGCAGGTCGGCGACCACGAGTTCGATGCCCAGCGGCACGGCGCGGGTCCGGGTGACGGCGATCGACTGCGGCATCACGTGCTGGTCCACCAGCAGTACCGCGTCGGCGGCGGCCTTGCTACCGCGCCGCATCAGGGTCATGGCCTCGGCGACCGCGGTGGCTTCGTCGAGCAGCGAGGCGCCCGCCGTCTGCAGCCCGGTCAGGTCGCGGACGACGGTCTGGAAGTTGAGCAGCGACTCGAGGCGGCCCTGGGAGATCTCGGGCTGGTACGGCGTGTACGCCGTGTACCAGGCGGGGTTCTCCAGGATGTTGCGGCGGATCACCGCGGGCGTGTGGGTGCCGTAGTAGCCGAGGCCGATCATGCTGGTGCGCACCGTGTTGCGGGCCGCGATCGCGCGCAGCTCCTCGATCACCGCGGGCTCGGACGGTGCGGCCTGCAACTCCAGCGGGTGGTTCGCGCGGATGCGACCGGGCACCGCGGCGTCCAGCAGGGCTTCGAGGCTGGGTTGGTCGACCGTCTTCAACATCACGGCGACGTCGTCCTCGGTGGGCGCGACGTGACGGCGGACGAAGTCGGGGGCGGGTGCGTCGTGCTGGGTGGGGGTGCTCATGGCGTTCCTCGCAGAGGGCAGGCGGCGTTCGGTCGCCTCCCCTTCTGTCGGTGGTCCCCGGCCAGACTGCGACCGTGCGGGGACGTGCCTTCAGAGATGCCTCGACCGGGCGGTCCGGGAGCCTGAGAGGTTCTGGGGAGAATTGCCCCTTCGGCGTCCTCGCACAGGATCGTGCGAGTTCTCTCCCGCCGGCGTCGCGAGCGTGCCCAAGATTACTACGCTTCCCCGCCGCGTCGTACGACGGCCGGATCAGCCGGCGTGGCGGGCCTGGCGACGCTGGCGCAGCTCGTCACCGGGGTGCACGGCAGGCTCCTGCGCCTCGGGCCGCTCGCTCGGCAGTTCGCTCAAGGTGCCTTCGACCTCACGCCAGACCGAGCCGAGCGCGATCCCGAAGACGCCCTGCCCGCCGCGCATCAGGTCGATGACCTCCTCGTCGGAGGTGCACTCGTAGACGCTCGCACCGTCGGACATGAGGGTGATCCCGGCGAGGTCGGACACACCACGGGCCCGGAGGGCACCGACCGCGATCCGGATCTGCTGCAGGGAGACCCCGGTGTCCAGGAGCCGCTTGACGACCTTGAGCACGAGGATGTCGCGGAAGCTGTAGAGACGCTGGTGACCGGAGCCCGACGGGTTGCGTACCGACGGCTCGAGCAGACCGGTGCGGGCCCAGTAGTCCAGCTGCCGGTAGGTGACACCCGCCGCGTTGCAGGCAGCCGGACCGCGGTAACCGACGGACTCGGTGTCGGCCGCCTCGCCGGGGTGCGCGAACAGCGCGCCCTGCAGCGGTTGCGCACCGCGGGTTCCGTCCTGCAGTCCCGACGCAGCATCGCCTGTCATGCCTGTCGCAGCCACGGTCGACCTCCAGTTTCCGGGGTCCTACCGACCCGCGTGAGCAACCCGACGAACGGGCTGCTGTACCTGCATTCTACGGCCGGAATGGCTTTGCGGAGGGCCCGCGAACCACCTGAACCGTGCTCGCAACGTATGGCTCGCTGCAGGCGGGGTCAACGACCGGCGATCACTAATTTCGGCGTGTCGCGGCAGTTCGTGCAACAGTAACCCTCAAGTGGAGGATGAGGGTGTGTCATCCGGCCCCTTATCCGGCGCCTCGCCGGGCCCTTCGCCCTCGGACGTCTCGAAGTCCTCGGCCGACACGTTGTCGAGGAATTCGCGGAATTTCTCGACCTCGTCGTCCTCTTCGACCGGCACGGCGACGCCGACCTCGTCGAAGATCTCGTCCGCGACGTAGATCGACACCCCTGCCCGCAGCGCGATCGCGATCGCGTCGGAGGATCGCGCGCTGATGGTGGTGTCGCCGTCGACGACGAGCTCGGCGTAGAAGACGCTGTCCTCCATCCGGCTGACCACCACGTGTTCCAGGGTGTGTCCGAGCTCGGTCAGCACGTTGACCAGCAGGTCGTGGGTGAGCGGCCGCGGGGGCGCCACCCCTTGCTGCGCGTACGCGATCGCGGTCGCCTCCGGCGCGCCGATCCAGATCGGCACATAGAGCTCGCCGTCCCGCTCACGCAGCAGGACGATCGGCTTGTTGGTCGGCATCTCGACCCGCACACCCATGACATCGACCCGTCTCATGGGTGTAACGCTACCTGCGCCCGCAGGAGGGCGAGATGCAGCGCCAAACACTCGCCGACGACCTGCTCGCTCTCGGCGCCCCGGCCGCCTCGGCCACGCAGCTGCGCGACCATCGCGGCCTCTCGTTCGGCGGCCAGCCGGAAGGTACGCAGATGCCGGGCCCCGAGACCGCGAGCCATCAGCGCCGCCGCACTGCGGGCGACGACCAGGGCCTGACGGTCGAAGTAGCCGGCGTCCGGAGTGATCAGCCCGAAGCCGGCGAGATCGCGCACCTGCGCCTCGTTCAGCCCTGACCCGCGCGCCACCTCGGCGAGGGTCAGTCGCAGGGGCGGCTCGGCGCGCTTCTCGCGTTCTTCTCGGAGTGGGGCATCGGGCGCGCGCAGCGCGGGATCGCCGACGGGTGGTGGCGCAACGGGACGTGCGTCGGGACCCTGGGGCGGTTGGAGCCCGCGGTCGTAGGCGTCGAGCGCCTCGCGGATGACCTTCAACGGCCAGAAGCGGTCGCGCTGGGCGGTGAGGACGAACCGCAGACGATCGAGGTCGGCGTTGCTGTACCGGCGATATCCCGACGGCGAGCGCCCCGGACTGACCAGACCCTCGGCGTCCAGGAAGCGGACCTTGGAGATCGTCAGGTCGGGAAAGTCCTCCCGCAGCAGCGCGAGGACGGCGCCGACGGTGTGGCTGCCGCCCTCAGGAGCCGGCGGCACCGTAGTAGACCAGGCGGAACTTGCCGATCTGGACCTCCGTGCCGGTCTGCAGCGGTGCCGAGTCGGTGATCTGGCCGTTCACGTAGGTGCCGTTGAGCGACCCCACGTCCTGCACCGTGTACCCCTGGCCGGTGCGTCGGAAGATCGCGTGCCGCCGCGACACGGTGACGTCGTCGAGGAAGATGTCGCTGTCCGGGTGGCGCCCGGAACTGACCTCGTCGGCGTCGAGCAGGAACCTCGCCCCCGAACCGGGCCCGCGCTGAGAGATGAGAAGAGCCGTTCCCGGACGCAGCGCGTCGATCGTCGCCTGGTCCACGCTGGACAGGCGCACCTCGTTCGACGCGGCCGGATCGGCCGGCTCGGCCGCGGCTGCGGGGATGCGTGCGGTGGTGTCGCCGGACGCCGGCTGTTCGGTCATTGCGTCACCCTATGTGATCGGTGTATCGGGGTCGGTGAGGCGGGCCGTGCCGTGGCAGGCCCGATGGAAGTGCTCGGTTCAGCCCAGCGACGCGGTGTACGCGTCGGCGTCCTGCAGGGCCGCGACCGCCGATGCGTCGGCGACGCGCAACTCGAACATCCAACCTTCACCGTAGGGGTCGGTGTTGATCAACTCCGGTGTGCTGTCGAGGCTTTCGTTCACCGCGGTGACCTCGCCGGCGAGCGGCGCGTAGAGGTCGCTGACCGACTTGGTCGACTCGACCTCGCCGCAGGAGTCACCCGAGGTGAGCTGGTCGCCGACAGCGGGAAGGCTGACGTACACCACGTCGCCGAGCGCGTCCTGTGCGAAGGCCGTGATGCCGATCCGCACCACGTCGCCCTGCTCTCGCACCCACTCGTGATCCTCGGTGTAACGCAGGTCGGCGGGGTACTCCAGCTGGGACATGGGGCTCCTCGAGATAAGGCAGGCGGTAGGTCGGGCTCGGCCGGTCAGCCGGTCGACGTGGTGTCGGGCTGAGCGTAACGATCGCCGCTTCGGGCTCGCAACGCACTCACCGACACGGCCGTCGAGCTGGTCACCACGGTCGTGGCGCCCAACTGGCGCAGCGTGCTCACCACGCCACCCGGAATGGCCATCGCGGTCGACATGGTGTGCGGGTCGCCGATGGCCAGCAGCACGTACGGCGGGCTGATCGCGGTCCCGTCGACCTGCAGGCGGTTGTCACTGCCGGTCGAGAAGTAGGTGCTCGCCACGACGCGCACCGAGTTCACCTGGATGGCCTCGGCGCCGGCATCGCGCAGCTCCTCGACCGCATCCAGCAGGTTGGCCGACTGCACGCCGGCCTTGGGATCGGCGACGGTCACCCGGATGCCCGGCCCCTTGGCCGGCAGCGTCCCCGCGAGGATGCCGAGCTGGGTCAGACGCTGCTGGGCTGCGCTGAGCGCCGCTTGATCGCCGCTGCTGCCGCGCAGCTGATCGCGGGTGTAGGTGAGCGTGTCGCTCTCGTGGCCCAGGCGGACGGCCTGCTGCGCCTCGCCGTCGAGGAGGGCGACCAGGTCGTCCTGGGAGAGGTTGTCCAGTCCCGAGGAGCGGTTCTGATGGACCTGGGTGACCATCGCGAATCCGAGCGCCGCGGCGAGTACGGCGGCCAGGGCGTTGGCCTTCGTCGCCCGGGGACGGCCCATCCGGGCCAGCGTCCGCCACCCCGACTCGCCCGACCCGACGCTCATGCGTGGAAGAGGTGCCGGCGGATCGCGGCGACGTTGGAGAAGATCCGCAGGCCCAGCACGACGACCACCGCGGTCGACAGCTGGGATCCGACGCCGAGCTGGTCGCCCATGAAGACGATCAGGGCCGCGACGACGACGTTGGACAGGAACGACACGACGAAGACCTTGTCGCTGAAGATCCCGTCGAGCATCGACCGGACCGCGCCGAAGACGGCGTCCAGCGCGGCGATGACCGCGACCGGAAGGTAGGGCTGCAGCCAGAGCGGCACGTCCGGGTGCAGGAAGAGTCCGAGGAGCAGGCCCCCGATCAGCCCGAGTGCGGGGATCACCGGGTCGCCTTGGCGTAGCGCGGGTCGGCCACGACGGCGGCGGGCAGTTTCAACGAACCGTCGGAGCTCAGGTTCGTGCGGATGCCGTATCCGCTGGCCAGTCCGTGCAGGTAGATCCCTCCTTCGGAGTCGCCGAACGCAGAACGCAGCGACGGCGGCCCGATCGCCGAGACGACATACGGCGGTTGCAAAGGCTGGAAGTTGACGAGAATCGCCTCCCCGGCGGATCGAATGGCGCTCTGGGCGGTGAGGCGCTGACCGTTGATCGCGATGGCTTCGGCGCCACCCTGCCACATGCCGTCGACGACCAGTTGCAGGTCCGACGACGTCACCTGGCCCTCGGCGGACGTCGTGTCAGTGCCCTGCTGGTGCCGCGGGTCGACGCCCGCGCCCGCGCTGCCGGTGGGTGCGTTGTCCACGCTGAGGACCACTCCCGGCCCGTGCACGGCCACGAGCCCGGTGCTGGCGCCGAGCGCGTTCAGCTGTGCGGCGGTGCTGGCTCCGTTGTTACGCGCCAATGCCTTGTTCTGCAGGGTGCCGATCTCGCCTCGCAGACCGGTGATGCGTCGTGAGCTGGCGGCGATGTCGCCCTGTTCCTGGTGGATCCTGGAGATCAGCGTGGTGCGCTGCCGATCCAGTTGCGTACGAGGCACCCGCAGGGCGGACACCGCTGTGGCCAAAGCGAACCCGAGCAGGATCACCACGGCGATCAGGATCGGCGAGCGGCGGCCGGTCGAGACGATGTCACCGGCGGCCTTCCGGCGGTCGGCCTCCTGGCGGTAGGCCGGGTCCACCGGGTTCTTCATCAGCTCGGTGATCAGCGACATGGAGGCCGCCGGATCCCGGGGCGGCCGGGTGGCCTGCTGGTCGGTGGCACCGGACATCACGCGTCCACCTGCTCGCGAGTCGTGCCGGGCCGGTCGCGCACCATCTGACGTACGTGCTCGGCGTACAGCACGCCGGCGACCCAGTACAGCCCCGTCCCCCACCACACGAAGGCCCAGCCGACGGGCAGCGCGACAGTGCCGACCACCCCGGACTGCTGCCCGAGCAGCACCAATGGGAACGCGTAGATGAGGTTGAATGTCGCGGCCTTGCCGATGAAGTGCACCGGTGGGATCGGCAGGTGGTGGATCTGCAGGACCGGACCGAGGGCGAGGACGAACAGCTCGCGCAGGACGAGCAGGCCGACGAGCCACCAGGGGATGATGTGCCGCCAGGCCAGCCCGAGCAAGGTGGACAGGATGTAGAGACGGTCGGCGGTGGGGTCGAGCAACTGGCCCAAGCGTGAGACCAGCCCGTACGCGCGGGCGATCTTCCCGTCGAGGTAGTCGGTGATCCCCGACAGCACCAGCACCAGCAGCGCCCACAGGTCCTGCCGCTGCAGGATCAGGACCAGGAAGATGGGCACGCCGACGAGCCGGGCGGTCGACAGGATGTTGGGGACGGTCACGATGCGGTGGCTGACGGGCTGCGGCGTCCGCGCCGCTTCACCCTCCGCACCCTTGTCCCGCACAGCGCGCAGCCTAGTTGGTGACCATCCGCCCCTCGGCGACCCGTGCCTGAGCCTGCCCGTGTCCCTTCCCAGCCTGTAACCGCTGCGGGTGGGCGAACGCGGTCATCCGGTCCTCGCGCAGGAAACCCACCAGGGTCAACCCCAGCTCCTGGGCCGCCTCGATCGCCAGGCTCGACGGCGCCGACACGCAGGCCAGCAGCCGGATGCCGGCCATCGCCGCCTTCTGGACGATCTCGAACGACGCCCGGGACGTCACGATCAGCCCCAGGGCGGAGCGGTCGGCGCCGGGCTCCTCGTGCATGACCGACCAGCCGATCGCCTTGTCCACCGCGTTGTGCCGGCCGATGTCCTCGCGCACCACCAGCGCACGTGCACTCGCGTTGAACAGCCCCGCCGCATGCACTCCCCCGGTCCGCTCGAACACCGCCTGCCCCTCACGCAACCCGGCCGCGCACCGCGCCAGGATCTGCGGCGTCCAGGCCGGCTCGGTCGCATCGCCCGCCTGCGCGTCGGCCGCCGGCGGTGTCGCGGCCAGGACGGCGTCGATGGTGGTCTTGCCGCACAGCCCGCAGCCGCCGTGCATGACCAGGCTGCGCTGCGCGCTCACCGGCAGCGGCCGAGTCGCGTCGCGCAGCGTCACGTCGACGACGTTGAGCGTCTCGGTGTCGCTGCAGTACCTGGCGAGGAGGACGTCGTCCCGGTGCCGGATGACTCCCTCGGCGAGCAGGAAGCCGTGGACCAGCTCCATGTCGTGACCGGGCGTGCGCATCGTGACGGTCAGTTGCTCACCGCCGACCCGGATCTCCAGGGGTTCCTCGACGGCGACCGTGTCGATCCGGCCGCGCGACTCCCCCGCCATATCGAAGCGGACGGCCTTGTGGCGCGTGGTGATCCGGCCCATCAGATCGAGGGCTCCAGACGGACCACGACGGTCTTCGAGGTCGGGGTGTTGCTGCGCTTCGCCGTGGAGTCCAGCGGCACCAGCACGTTCGTCTCGGGGAAGTACGCGGCGGCGCAGCTGCGAGCGGTCGGGTAGGAGACGATCCGGAAGCGGTCGGCCCGGCGCTCCTGCACCTCGTCGGTGCCCTCGTCGCCACGCCACACCGAGACGATGTCGACGAGCTGGGCGTCCTGCAGGCCCAGGTCGGCCAGGTCGTCGGGATTGACGAAGATCACCCGACGGCCGTTCTTGATGCCGCGGTAGTGGTCGTCCATCCCGTAGATCGTGGTGTTGTACTGATCGTGGCTGCGCACCGTCTGCAGCAACAGATGACCGGACGGGCAGTCCGGCGCCCACATCTCGTGGGTGGTGAAGGTTGCTTTGCCGGAGTCGGTCACGAATCGGCGTTCGTCGCGTGGCGGGCTCGGCAGGAGGAAGCCACCGGGGTGCTCCAGCCGGGTCTCGAAGTGTTCGAACCCGGGCACCACCGCCGCGATGTGCGAACGGATCACCCGGTAGTCGCCCCGCATGGACGCCCAGTCGATGGTGCTGTCCGGCAACGTCTTGCGGGCGAGCTCGCAGATGATCGCGACCTCGCTGAGCAGGGTCGGATCGGCCGGCCGCAACTGCCCCTGTGAGGCGTGCACCATGCTCATCGAGTCCTCGACGCTCACCCGTTGCTGCCCGGAGACCTGCAGGTCCTGCTCGGTGCGGCCGATGGTCGGCAGGATCAGTGCCTCGTCGCCGGTGACCGCGTGCGAGCCGTTCAGCTTGGTGGAGACATGCACGGTGAGTGCCGCCTTCTCCAAGGAGGCGGCGGTCACGTCGGTGTCGGACGTGGCGCGTACGAAGTTGCCGCCCACGGCCATGAAGACCTTCGCGTGCCCGTCCCGGAACGCACGGACCGCGTCGACCACGTCGTACCCGTGCTCGCGGGGAGCGTTCATCGTGAACTCGTCGTCCAGCGCCTGCAGGAACGGCTCACCGGGCTTCTCCCAGACGCCCATCGTGCGGTCGCCCTGCACGTTGGAGTGCCCGCGCACGGGGCACACCCCGGCACCGGGCTTGCCGATGTTGCCCTGCAGCAACAGCACGTCGGTCAGGTCCTGGATCGTCGCGACCGAGTGCCGATGCTGGGTCAGCCCCATCGCCCAGCACACGATCGTCGCGTGGGAGCGGGCGAACTCGTCGGCCAGTGCTTCGATCTCGCTGCGTTCGAGCCCGGTGGCGCGGCCGGTGGCGTCCCAGTCCAGCGTCGCCAGCGACGCGGCGTACTCCTCGAACCCGCTGGTGTGCTCCGCGATGAAGTCCCGATCGAGCACGTCGGGGCGTTGCAGCAGCAGGTGCCCCAGCGCCTGGAAGAGCGCCTGGTCACCGCCGAGTCGCACCTGCAGGTAGAGGTCGGCCAGGGGCGTCCCGGGTCCGACGACGCCACGGGGGGTCTGCGGGTTGCGGAACTTGATCAGTCCCGCCTCCGGCAGCGGGTTGATGGCCACGATGCGCGCGCCGCGCTGCTTGGCCGCCTCCAGCGCCGAGAGCATCCGCGGGTGGTTGGTGCCGGGGTTCTGTCCGGCCACGACGAGCAGCTCGGCGTTCTCCACGTCGGTCAGGGTCACGGTGCCCTTGCCGATCCCGATCGACTCCGTCAGGGCAGTGCCGCTCGACTCGTGGCACATGTTGGAGCAGTCGGGCATGTTGTTGGTGCCGTACGAGCGCGCGAAGAGCTGATAGCAGAACGCCGCCTCGTTGCTGGTGCGGCCCGAGGTGTAGAACACCGCCTCGTTCGGATCGTTCAGCCCGCGAAGGTGATTCGCGACGATGTCGAGTGCGGCGTCCCAGCTGACCGGTCGGTAGTGGGTGTCACCCGCTGCCTTGTGCATCGGCGTGGTGAGGCGCCCCTGCTGACCGAGCCAGTAGTCGGTGCGGCCGCGCAGGTCCTCGATGCTGTGCTGCGCGAAGAAGTCCGGGGTGACCCGGCGGGTGGTGGCTTCCTCCGCGACGGCCTTGACGCCGTTCTCGCAGAACTCCGCGGCGTGGGTGTGACCCGGGTCGGGCCAGGCGCAGCCCGGACAGTCGAAGCCGCCGGGCTTGTTCAGTCGCAGCAGCGTGCGCCCGGAGCGTGCCGGGCCCATCTGCTTCATCGCCATCCGCATCGCGCGGGTGACCGCGGGAACGCCGGCGGCGGAGTGCAGCGGCGGGCTCACCTCGAGGTGATCGTCGCTGTCTTCGACCTTCAGTTCGCGTGCCACCCGATCACGGTACGCCGCGCGCGTCGGGCTGAGGCGGCCCTCGGTCAGTCTCCGCCGAAGAGGTCGCGGGTGTAGACCTTCTCACCGGCCACGGCAAGCTCCGCGGAATGCCGGTTCGCCACGATCACGTCGGCTGCGGCGATGAACTCCTGCAGGTCGGACACGATGCGGGAGCCGAAGAAGGTGTCGCCCTCCAGCTCCGGCTCGTAGACGATCACCTCGACGCCCTTGGCCTTGATGCGCTTCATGATTCCCTGCACACTGCTGGCCCGGAAGTTGTCCGAGCCGGTCTTCATGATGAGCCGGTGGATCCCGACGACGGAGGGGTTGCGGCGCAGGATGTCCGTGGCGATGAAGTCCTTGCGGGTGGTGTTCGCGCCGACGATGGCCTCCACCAGCTTCTGCGGGACGTCCCGGTAGTTGGCGAGCAACTGCTTGGTGTCCTTGGGGAGGCAGTAACCCCCGTACCCGAAGGACGGGTTGTTGTAGTGGCTGCCGATGCGCGGGTCGAGGCTGACGCCGTCGATGATCTGGCGGCTGTCGACGCCGTGGGTGATCGCGAAGGTGTCGAGCTCGTTGAAGTAGGCGACCCGCATCGCGAGGAAGGTGTTGGAGAAGAGCTTGATCGCCTCGGCCTCCTTGCTGGAGGTGAGCAGCATCGCGATCTCGCCGTCGGTCCCGTCTGCCTCGGCGCCCTCGCGCAGCAGCTCGCCGAACTCCTTCGCCTCCTGCGTCTGCGCGCCCACGATGATGCGCGACGGGTGCAGGTTGTCGTACAGGGCGCGACCCTCCCGCAGGAACTCCGGGGAGTGCAGGATCGCCTCGGTGCCGAACTGCTCGCGCAGCGCGTGCACGCAGCCCACCGGGATCGTGGACTTGATGACGATCGTCGAGGTGCTCCCGCTGTCGAGAACGTCGCGGATGACGCTCTCGACGCTGGAGGTGTCGAAGTAGTTGGTCACCGGGTCGTAGTCGGTCGGGGTCGCAACGATCACGAAGTCGGCATCGACGTACCCGGGCCGCGGGTCCGTGGCGAAGGTCAGCCGCAGGTCGGCGTGCGCGAGATAGTCCTCCAGCTCGGGGTCGCTGATGGGACTGACCCCGGCCTGCAGTGCCTCGATCCTGGACGCGTCCAGGTCGGTGCCCAGCACGTCGTTGTGCTGCGCCAGGAGCACAGCATTGGACAGGCCGACATATCCCATGCCGACGACCACGATCTTGCGATTCATGGCGTCATCCTGTCAGGGATTCAGCGTGCCGCCTCGTAGCGACGCAGCGCCTCCTTCCGTTCGTCGGCGTGGTCCACGATGCGCTCGGGGTAACCCTCGGCGTACCCGTCGTCGACGGTCCACGGCTCATGGGTGGCCTTGCCCTGCAGGTGCCGCAGTTGCGGCACCCACCGGCGCACGTACGCACCGTCCGGGTCGAACTTCTGGCCCTGGGTGACCGGGTTGAAGACCCGGAAGTACGGCGAGGCGTCGGTGCCGGTGCCCGCGACCCACTGCCAGCCGTGGTTGTTGGACGCCACGTCGCCGTCGACGAGGTGGTCCAGGAAGTGTCGGGCGCCCACGGGCCACCACACGTGCAGGTCCTTGGTGAGGAAGCTGGCCGTGATCATCCGCAGCCGGTTGTGCATCCACCCGGTCTCGAGCAGCTGACGCATCCCCGCGTCCACGATGGGGTAGCCGGTCTCCCCCGCCTTCCAGGCCTCGATCGCCCGTGTGGGCTCGTCGTACGTCATGCCCGACAGCTGGTCGCGCAAGTCGTGCCAGGACGAACGCGGCTGATGCCAGAGCACGTCGGCGTAGAACTCGCGCCAGGCGATCTCGGTGCGGTAGGTCTGGGCCCCGTCGGAGCGTTTGTGGGCCAGATCGGCGAGCAGGGTGCGCGGGTGCAGCACCCCGAGCTTGAGGTAAGGCGAGAGTCGCGAGGTGCCGTCCTTGGCGGGGCGGTCGCGGTCGGTGCCGTAATGGTCGACCGGGCCGTCCAGGAAGTCCTCCCACCGCTGGTGCGCCGCGTCCTCTCCCACCTCGAAGTCCAGCTCGCCCCCGGCGGCGTCCGCGATGAGCTTCTCCGCGTCGTCGCCGGAGCCGCCGTCGACCCAGTGGATGCGGGCCGGACGCTCGGCAGGCGTCGGCCATCCGTGGTCGTGCCACGAGCGGGAGAAGGCGGTGAACACCTTGTACGGAGAGCCGCTGCCGTTGACGATGACGCCGGGACCCACGGCGTACGGCGTGCCGGTCTCGACGAGGCGCACGCCGTCGCCGAGGGCCGCTCCGACCCGCTCGTCGCGCCGCCTGCCGTACGGCGTGGTCTCTCGGGAGACGTGCACGGAGTCGGCGTGGTGCTCGTGGGCGACCTGCGCCACCACCTGCGCCGGGTCACCGCGGCGCACGGTCAGCCGGCCGTTGCATGCGTCGTCCAGGGACCGCAAGGTCGCAGCGAGCCACCGCCGGCGGGAGTCGCCTGCTCCGTCCCACAGCGCAGGCTCGATGACGAACAGCGGGACCACTCCTTGCGCGCCCGCCTGCTCCACCGCGGCATTGAGCGCCGGGTGGTCGCGCAGTCGCAGGTCGCGGCGGAACCACAGGATCGAAGAGGTCATGGGCCCATCCTGCCGCTCCCCTCCGACACGGCGTACGCAATGATCTGCGTCACACTCCTTGAAAGGACGCCGATGACGCCCACCCTCATCGATCCCACGTCATTGGCGTTCCTCATGTCGGAGAGCCGGGCCATGCCCACGCACGTGGCCAGCCTGCAGCTCTTCGAGAAGCCGCCGGGCGCGTCGCGCGACTACGCCCGCCAGGTCTACGAACGGTTCATCGGTGTCGAGGACATCAACCCGCTCTTCCTGAAGCGGCCGGTCCGCTCGTGGCGGACGGCGGGTCAGTGGATGTGGGAGCCGGATGCCCAGTTCGACATCGAGCACCACGTGCGGCACAGCGCCCTGCCGAAGCCGGGTCGGGTCCGCGAGCTGCTCGAGCTGTGCTCGCGGTTGCACGGGACCCCGCTGTCGCGGGACCGGCCCCTCTGGGAGGCCCATGTGATCGAGGGTCTGCGCGACGGCCGCTTCGCGGTCTACGTCAAGCTGCACCACGCGCTGGTCGACGGCATCTCGGCGAGTCGGTTGCTCATGAACACCCTGAGCACCGACCCGACCGATCGGGAGATCGTACCGATGTGGGCTGCCCGGCCGCCTCGCGAGCGCTCCACGGGACGCAACGAGACCAATGACGTCAGCTCCGAGCTGCTGCGCGCGGCGCGCGGACTGGCGACCGACGCGGCGGGCATGCCGGGCGCGTTGGTGAGGACCCTCACCCGTGGTGTCCGCGACGAGACCTCGGCGGTCTCGATGCACGCGCCGAAGACGATCTTCAACACCACCATCACCGGATCCCGCCGGTTCGCTGCGCAGAGTTGGCCGTTGGCGCGACTGGTGGCCATCTCCAAGGCCTCGGGGACCACGGTGAACGACGTCGTGCTCGCCATGTGCGGCGGTGCGGTGCGCGGTTACCTGGAGGACCTGGGGGAACTGCCGGACGCGTCACTGGTCGCGATGGTGCCCATCGGACTGAACGCCAAGGACTCCCAGTCGGCCTCGTCCGAGGGTGGCAACGCGGTCGGCACCGTGATGGCCAGGCTGGCGACCGACGTCGCCGATCCCGCGGAGCGGCTGGCGCGCATCCACGCCGGCATGCAGGACGGCAAGCGGGCGCTGTCGGAGATGACACCGAACCAGATCGTCGCGATGAGTGCGGTCGGGATGACCCCGGCGATGCTGCTGCCGCTGCTGGGGCTGCAGGGCGTCGTGCGCCCGCCGTTCAACCTGATCATCAGCAACGTCCCCGGGGCCCGCGAGACCCACTACCTCGGCGGCGCGAAGCTGGTGGGCACCTATCCGTTGTCGGTCCCGATGCAGGGGATGGCGCTCAACATCACCTGCGCCAGCTACGCGGGCAGCATGGAGTTCGGGCTGACCGGCTGCCGCCGCAGCGTTCCTCACCTGCAGTGGCTGCTGCGGCACCTGGACGACGAGCTCGGCAACCTCGAGCGCGTCGCCGGTGTCGCCTGACCCGCTGCTCGTCGAGGACCCGAGCGGGCCACAACGACGCTGACCGGGCATGGTGCGGGTGCCGTTCGGGCCTGAGCGGGCCACAACGACGCCGACCGGCATGGTGCGGGTGCTTTTCGGGCCCCAGCGGGCCACAACGACGCCGACCACGACGAGCGGTCCGTCGACGTGTCAGGGCCGGATGCGATGGTGAGGGCATGCTAAACCGCGTGACCGGCACGGCCCATCTGAGCGCATCCGGCAGCGCGACGGCCGCGGACGCGTGGGAGCGGTACGCGCGGCCCGAACTCTGGTCGACCTGGTCGCCGCAGATCCGCGGCGTCGAGACCGATGCCGATCGGCTGGCCGCCGGGGTCACGGGCACCGTGGTCGGGCCACTCGGGGTGCGCGTCGCGTTCGTCGTCGACTCCTTCGACGAGGCGACGATGCGGTGGGCGTGGACCGCCCGGGTCGGGCCGGTCCGGATGCAGTTGGTGCACGGTGTCGACGCAGCGCCGGGCGGGTGCTCGACGTGGCTCCGGGCGACGGGCGCATGGCCGGTCCTCGCGGCGTACCTGCCGATCGCGCGGTGGGCCCTGCACCGACTGGTCGCCTGAGCAGCGCGCGACGAGCCACCGCGTGCACCTAGAACGCGCACAGGAACTGCACACAGCAGGCGGCGATGGTGGTCGGGTCATCGACCCTCTCCCCAGGAGTACCGCATGCCGCACTCCCTCGGCCATCGCGCGTTGCGACGCACCCGGCGCGCCACCGCCTCCATCTTGCTCGCCGCCGTGCTCGCGACGGGCGGCGTCGCGCTGAAGCTCGACCTCGACCAGTCGGCCACGGCCGCCGGGGTGTCCCCCACGACCACCAGTTCCACGGCATCCCCGACGACCTCGAGTTCGACGAGCAAGTCGGGGACGTCCGGCACCTCCAGCTCCACGACCAGTTCGTCGTCGAGCTTCACCTCGAGTAGCCCGGTGACCTCATCGTCGAGCAGCACCTCCGCCTCCAACACCGGCGGATCATGATGCAACGCAGCTCCTTTCGAGCCATCGGCACGATGATCGAACTCGTGGTCACCGACCCGGCCGTGGAGCGCGAAGCGCTGCAACTCCTGCGTGCCCGGCTCGTCGAACTGGACGCCGCTGCCTCCCGCTTCCGTCCCGACTCCGAGTTGAGTGCGGTGAATTCGGCGGCGCGGCACCGGGCGTATCGCACCCAGGTGGGGACGACGCTGGCGGCCGCGCTCGAAGCCGCGCGGCGTACCAGCGCGCTGACCGATGGCCTGGTCACCCCGACCGTCGGCCGCGCGCTGATCACCGCCGGGTACGACGCCGACCTGGACGTGGTGCGAGCCCGCGCCTCCCGTGCCACGTCGTCGCTCGTCGCTGTGCCGCCCCGGGACGGATCTCTCTCTGCGGGTTGGACGTTCGATCCCGTACGCCGCGAGCTCACGGTGGATGCCGGCGTGCAGCTCGACCTCGGCGCCAGCGCGAAGGCATGGGCCGCCGACAGCATCGCCGCGGAACTGGCGGCGAGGATGGACGGCGGGTTCCTGGTCAATCTAGGCGGCGACGTGGCGACGTCCGGAGCGCTTCCCAGCACCGGCTGGTCGATCGGGGTCGCCGATCACCACGGCGCGGTGCTCCAGCGGGTGTGCGGTGCGGGGCAGGCGTTCGCGACCTCCTCCACGCGGCTGCGCACCTGGCAGCAGGGTGATGTGCCGCGACACCACATCATCGACCCCCGCACCGGGTCGCCCGCCGACACGATCTGGTCGCAGGTCACCTGCGCCGCCGCGAACGCCGTGGAGGCGAACGCGGCCTCCACGGCCTCGATCATCCTGAGTGAGGACGCCCCGGGCTGGCTGGAGGCCGCGGGCGTCGCTGCCCGGCTGGACGCGCTGGACGGGCGGGTGCTGCGTACGGCGGGATGGGCCGACCCGACGGGGGAACGCCAGCCGGCTTGAGCCCCATGCGGCAGGATCCCGGCGACGTGGTCAGGCGCCGGCGAGTCAGCTGAGCGTCGGTGCGCGGCTGTCGGATCCATTATCTCGCCAGGCGGTCCTGTCGACGTGCGGCACCTCGCTCGGGATATAACCATTGCTTTCCGATTTAATAAGGGAAGTGCGTGGGTTGAGCGAGCAAAGGACCGGTCTGCTGCAGCGGCCGCTCGGCTACTGGAGCGTCGTACTGCTCGGCGTGAATGCCGTCATCGGTGCTGGGATCTTTCTCACCCCCGGAGCGGTGATCTCCGACGCGGGGACGCTCGCGCCTCTGGCGTACGTGATCGCGGCCGTGTTCGCGCTCGTCCTGGCCCTCGTCTTCGCCACCGCCGCGCGGTACGTCAGGACGAACGGGGCTGCGTACGCGTACACCATGGTCGGGATCGGTCGCCGGACCGGGATCTACGTCGGGGTCACTCACGCGTTCACCGCGGCCATCGCCTGGGGGACGCTCGCGTCGTTCGCCGTCACGACCTTCCTCCAGGTGGTCTTCCCGCACGAAGGATGGTCGAAGGAGACCGGCTTCCTCAGCGTGAAGACCCTCACCTTCGTGCTGTTCATCCTCCTGCTCCTGGTCATCAACTACTTCGGCAACCGGGTCATCGCGTGGACCAACGGCATCTCGACGATCGGCAAGGTCCTCGCGCTGGTGATCTTCATCGTCGCTGCCGTCGTCACCGTGGTCGTGACGGGCCATAACGACTACCACCTGGCGGGCGGCAGCAAGGTGTACGGCGGACCGAGCACCTACTCCCTGTTCGGCTTCATCGACGTGGGCACAGGCGAGTTCGCGAGCGTCGTGCTGGCCGTGATCGCCGCGCTCTACGCGTTCACCGGCTTCGAGTCGATCGCCAACGCCGCCGAGGAGATGGAGCAGCCCGACCGGACACTGCCCCGCGCCGTGCCGACGGCCATGGTGATCGTCGCTGTCGTGTATCTGCTCGCCATCACCTCGGGCATGCTGCTCGCGCCGGACAAGATCGCGAACTCCTCCGACACCGTCAAACTCGCCGCAGCCATCACCAACGACACCGTGCACACCCTCGTCGTGATCGGTGCACTGGTGTCGTTGTTCGGCATCAACATCGCCTCGTCGTTCAGCGCGCCCCGGCTCTTCACCGCGCTCGCCGACGACGGCCTGCTCCCTGCGGCGATCGCGCGCAAGCGTGGCTTCGGCGTGCCGCTGCTGGCGTTCGGCGTGACCGCGGTGCTGGCGATCGCCTTCCCGCTGTCCCTCGGGTACGACACCGCCAACCTGACCGGGCTCGCCGTCATCTCGCGCTTCGTGCAGTTCCTCGTCGTGCCGGTCGTCGTCATCCGGTTCGCGTCGAGCAGGAAGGAGCGGTGGGCCTCCATCCGCACCGGCAGGCTGCTGGGCACCGTGGTACCGGCGGTGGCGATCGTGTTCTCCCTGTTCCTGCTGGTGTCGTTCGACTTCAAGGGCATCTTCGTGTCGGGGGGTCGGCCCAATGTCCTGGCGATCACCCTGTTGGCCATCGCGTTCGTCATCGCGCCGCTGGCGTCCTACCTGGTCGACGCGCGTCGCACGGCGACCCCGACCCGCGCATAGGGCGGCCCGCCGACGCCTGCCACCGCAGGAGCAGGATGGGCTGGCCCACACATCTCTCCGAGGGAGCGCACCGTGACCGTCCCCACGTCCTGGTCCCCGACCCACGACGACCCGCTGCTGATCCTGGCGATGGACCACCGCGGTTCGTTCGGGTCCAGCCTCTTCGGCGTCGAGCACGACTCACCCACCGATGAGCAGGCGGGGAGGATGCGGCACGCGAAGCAGTTGATCTACGCGGGGCTTCGCGACGTACGTGCGCAGGTCACGATCGGACGGCCCGGTGTGCTCGTGGACGAGCAGTACGGCGCCGCGGTGGTGGCGGCCGCGCCGTCCGACGACGTGGTGCTGGCGATCCCGGTCGAGGCGAGCGGTCACGACTGGTTCACGCTGGAGTACGGCGAGCAGTGGCTCGATCATGTCCGTGAAGTGGCACCGGCGTACGCCAAGGTGCTCGTGCGCGACAACCCGTGGTTCGACGCCTCCGACCGGTCGCGGCAGCTCGACGACCTGGCGAAGGTCAGCGCGGGCCTCGCGGACGCGGGGGTGCCGTTCCTCTACGAGCTCCTCGTACCCGCCACCGACGAGCAGAAGGCCTCCGTCAGCGGCGATACGGATCGCTACGACCGCGACGTCCGGCCCGGGCTCGTGACGCAGGTCATCGCCGACAACCAGCGGGCGGGGGTCGCGCCGAGGCTGTGGAAGGTGGAGGGCCTGGAGACGGTCGACGCTGCGCGTGCGGTGGCAGGCCAGGCTCGCTCCGGCGGGCATGACGCGGACCTCATCGTGCTCGGCCGGGACGCCCCGCAGGAGCGACTGGACCACTGGCTCGACGTCGCCGCACAGGTCGATGCCTTCGTGGGATTCGCGATCGGGCGCAGCATCTGGGAGGAGGCCATCCGCGACTGGACGCACGGCACGATCGACGACACCGAGGCAGCGACGCGGATCGGCCGCACGTACCTGTCGTACGCGCAACGCTGGTCGCGCGACGTCACGTCGTCATGACGTCACAGGGGCCTCGTTCGCGATGAAGATCCACGACGTACGTCGGGTGTTCCTGGGAAGTTTCGTACGCCCGGCCGAGGAGACCGGCACGGGAACGCCGAAGGTCGAAGCGGTCTACGGCTACGCCGTGCCCCATCGGGACGGCTTGCTGCTGCTCGACACCGGAATCGGCGCCGCCGATCCGGAGACCGAGGCCTGGTACCGCCCGCAGAGGGTGCCCCTGTCCCAGGCGCTGCGCTCGGCCGGTGTCGATGCCGGAGACGTGAGCCGGGTCGTCAACTGCCATCTGCACTTCGATCACTGCGGGGGCAACCCGCAACTGGCGGGTCTGCCCATCTTCGTCCAGCGCACCGAGCTCGCCACAGCGCGTGGCGGTGACTACACGATCGACGAACTCGTCGACCACGCCGGCGTCCGTTACGAGGTCCTCGACGGGCCCAGCGAGATCCTTCCCGGTGTGCACGTCCTCCCCACGCCGGGGCACGTCGCGGGCCACCAGTCCCTCGTCGTCGAGTGCGAGGACGGTTCGATCGTGCTGGCCGGGCAGTCCCACGACGCGGCCTCGCAGTGGAGCGACGACGTCCTCGCTCGGCGGGCGGCCGACCTCGGACATGTGCCTCCGCTGCCCGTCGCCCCCGCATGGATCGACACCCTGCTGGCCTTCGACCCGCGGCAGGTGGTCTTCGCGCACGACGCGTCGATCTGGGTCCCGGACGCGCCACGGCGATGACCTCCCTCCTCGCCGGTGCGGCCGACCCGGTTCCGGAGCCGATCGAGGGCACGACGCGTGGCGGCGTACTCAGAGACTTCTCGGTATGGACCTCACCGGCATGTCACCACCCGAGCTCGCCGGCGTCCTCATGGAAGGTGCCGGTCGGCCCGTCGGGGCCGATGCACGCCAGGTCGGCCACCACGCGGGCGCTCTCGATCGCGGGCCGCCCGGGGTGGCTGCCCGGGTCACCGCCCCCGAGCTCGGTGGCCGTGATGCCGGGCTCGACCGCGTTGATCTTGATGCCGGGGTGCGCGCGGGCGTACTGCACCGTGAGCATCGAGACGGCGGCCTTGCTCGCGCCGTAGACGATGGAGACGAAGTGGGAGGCGGGCCGTGATGGCTCGTGCGTGGCCCAGAACGAACCCAGAGCACTCGAGACGTTCACGACGACGGGATTCGTCGATGTCGCCAACAGCGGGAGCGCGGCCTCGGTGACCCGCACGACCCCGACGGCGTTGGTGTCGAAGACCTCCAGGACGCTGGGTCCGTCCAGAGCCTCGGCCTGGCCCCCGCCCGCGGTGCGCTTGGCGATGCCGGCGTTGTTGACGACGACATCGAGACCCGTCCCCGACTCGGCGATCATCGCCATCGCGACATCGACCGATCGGTCGTCGGTGACGTCGAGTTGGACGAACCGGCCACCGACCTCCTCTGCCGCGGCGGTCCCCCGGGCCTGGTCGCGCGAGCCCATCCAGACGATGTGCCCCGCCTCGACGAGCAGGCGGGCGGTCTCTTTGCCGAGGCCCTTGTTGGCTCCGGTGATCAGTGTGGTGGTCATGCATCCATGCTGCGCTGCGCCGACGGCATCAGGCAGTCGTCCGGTCTTCGTAGGACTGACAGGGCCACGACACGTGTCTCCCGATGGGTCACCATGGGCACCGTGCAGGAACAGTCCCAGTTCGGCCGCGCGGTGCGCGGGTGGCGCGAACGCGTCGGCCCGGAGGACGTGGGCCTGCGACGGGGCGGTCACCGGCGTGCGGCCGGTCTGCGGCGCGAGGAACTGGCCGGGCTCGCCGGAATCTCGGTCGACTATCTGACCCGCCTGGAGCAGGGCCGCGCCACCTCGCCGTCCCCGCAGGTCGTCGAGGCGCTCGCCCGCGGTCTGCGGTTGGCCGATGCCGAGCGCGAGCTGCTCTTCCACCTCACGGGGCTGTCCGCGCCGGGGCCCGGCCTCGTTCCGACGCGCATCACCGCCAGCATGCAGCGTCTGCTGGACCGGCTCGAGGGTGTGCCGTTGGTCGTGTACGACGCCGCGTGGAACCTGTTGAGCGCCAACGCGGCGTACGACGCCCTGATGGGTGAGACCTCCGCCCTGCGAGGCGACGAACGCAACGGGGTGTGGCGCAACGTCATGGGCAGCGGATCGCGCACCGTGCAGACGCCCGGGCAGCACGCGGCGCAGGTCGCGCGGCTGGTCGCGGATCTGCGGATGACGGCGACGCGGTACCCGGCCGACGCGGGGGTACGACGGCTCGTGGCTCGGCTTCGCGCTGCCAGCCCGCGGTTCATCGAGCTGTGGGACGCCAGGCCCGAGCCCGCGGGGCCGGCGCAGTCGCGCCACAAGGTCATCGAGCACCCCGCCGTCGGCCAGATCGCGCTCACCTGCGACACCCTCGTCGTCGCCGGCGAAGACCTACGGGTGATGGCCTACACGGCCGAGCCCGGTACGCGGGACGCCGAGCTTCTCCAGCTCGCGATCGTGCTGGGCACTCAGGCACTGGTCGAGTAGCACCCGACCGTGTCCGGTCCGCTCAGCGCGGCCCGTCAGGTCAGGCGGAGTCCGTCGTCGCCGCCGTCGCGCGGTCGAGGAAATCGAGCATCAGCGCGGCGACCCGCTCCCCCGCACTCTCGAGCAGGAAGTGTCCACCGTCGATGAGGTGGATCTCGGCCTCGGGCACGTCGGCGGCGAATGCTCGGGCACCGTCGGGACCGAAGATCGGATCGTTCTCCCCCCACGCCGCCAGGACCGGCGGCCGGTGGGCGCGCAGGTACTCGTGCAGCGTCGGGTAGAGCGGTGAGTTGTTGGCATAGTCGCGGACCAACGCCAGCTGGATCTCGTCGTTGCCCGGTCGGGAGACCAGCGCGAAGTCGTGGTGCCAGGTGTCCGGACTGACGACGCTCGGGTCGGACACCCCGGCGACGTACTGCCATCTGATGCCCTCCAGGCTCAGACCGGCGCGCGCGTTCGCCTCGTGCTCGGGGCTCGGATCACGCTGGTAGTCCTCGATCGGACCCCAGAAGCTCTTCACGAAGCCCGCGTCGTATCCGTTGCCGTTCTGGGTCACGATGGCGGTGACGGCCGACGGGTCGGCGAGCGCGAGCCGCCAGCCGACCGGGGCGCCGTAGTCCTGCACGTAGAGCGCGTATCGGCGTACGCCCAGGTGTGCCAACAGGCCGCGGGTGAGGTCGCTCAGCGCGTCGAAGGTGTAGTCGAACGCATCGGCCGGTGGGGCCGCTGACAGTCCGAAGCCGAGGTGATCCGGCGCGATCACGTGGTAGCGCTCCGCGAGCAGGGGGATCAGCTCGCGGAACATGAACGAGCTGGTCGGGAACCCGTGCAGGAGTACGACGACCGGGGCACCGGCGGGCCCCGCCTCCCGGTAGAAGAGCTCGTGTCCCTGAACAGTGGCGTAGCGGTGATGGACGGCAACCATGTCTAACTCCTATGAAAGCGATTGGTGGTTACCATCTTGTCGGACCGGCCTAACTTGTCAAGCTCATGTTGAGAAGTTAGGTTTGCCGAATGGACCAGCCGGGCACCGACGAGCGACTGCTGCTCGACCTGCTCAACTCGACCCCTGTGATCGGTGGGCAGCCAACGGACGAGCTCTCCGACGCCTCCGCAGGACACGCCTGGTTGACTGCGCACGGCCGGCCGGCCGGCGACGCGGCCTGGCGGCGGCTGCGCGACGCGCGCGACGCTCTGCAGGGCGTGGTGCGGGGCGACGTGTCCGCCGACGACCTGGCGCCGTTCGTGCGGGCGGCCAGCTATCGGGCGGGGTTCTCCGACGGGAGGGTCACGTGGTCCCTGACCGCGCCCGCCGCGGACGAGGCAGCGGCAGCCGCGGTCCTCGCGTGGGATGCCGTGCAGTCCTCCATGCCGGGTCGGTTGCGGCCGTGCGCCAATCCCGACTGTCGCCTCTTCCTGCTCGACCGCAGCAAGCCCAACAGCGCCCGCTGGTGCTCCATGGCGTCGTGCGGCAACCGGATGAAAGCCCGGCGTCACTACGAGCGCACCCGTGGGCGCGACGACGCGAGCTGATGAGACGTGACCACCCGATGACGACCGCCCGATGGGAGCAACCGTGTCACTCGACGCCGCCGAGACAGCTCGCACCCGACGTGAGCTGCGGGCCAACTTCGAACTGTCCGGGCTGACGACGGCCGAGGTCGCGGCCGACCTCGTTCTGGACCCGGGCGCCCTCGAGCGGCTGCTCGACCTGTCGGGGCGCACCGATCCGGCCGATGTGTGGTGCCTGCGGGACTACCTGGAGCAGGCCGTCCTGGACCAGGGGCGCACCCCGGTCCCCTTCAGCGTGCTCGACGAACCCGGCCGGATGCGCGCTCGGACGTGGTTCCTGCTGCGCCCGGCACCCCACCATCGCTTCACATCGTGAGCGCGGTCCGCCGGCTCGTGGCGCTAGGTTCGGTGCAGCACCGGCTCGCACGTATCGACTCCGGACGAGGGAGCAGCTCATGACCGCGACCTACACCTTCGACATCTTCATGAGCCTGGACGGCTTCGGCTCGTACGACCTGCCTGGCGACTGGGGTGGCTACTGGGGCAAACAGGGTCCCGAGCTGCTCGACCGTCGCTTCGAGCTCTACGACACCGATCAGCGAATGGTGTTCGGTGCGAACACCTTCCGGCTGTTCATGCAGATGCTGGGCGCACCGACCGAGGAGTCGGGAGTCTCCGACCCCTGGGTGGCCAAGATGAGGAGCCTGCCCGCCACCGTGGTGTCCTCCACGCTGGCGGCTCCGCTCGACTGGCCGGACGCGACCGTCGCCACCGGCGACGGGGTGGACCTCATCACCGAACTCAAGCGGGAGTCCCCGGTGCCGTTGCGATCGCACGGGAGCCTGTCGCTCAACAGGTCGTTGATGGCGGCCGGGGTGGTCGACTTCGTGCAGGTGTCGGTCTTCCCCGTCATCACAGGAGCCACTGGAACGGGTCCCGTCCTCGGTGGTGCGGCCGACTTCGACCTGGAGCTCGTCGACAGCAGACTTCTGGACGGGCGTACCCAGGAACTCACCTATCGGCCGCACCTGCACTGAGGGGCCGTTCGCCCGGCTCAGTTCAACCGGGCGCGAACCTGCCGGGCCGTCCTCAGCCGCCGAGCATCGCCGCGACGACCGTCACCACGAGGAAGGCGAGCCCGTAGTACGTGGCCAGGGCTGCGGGTGACCGTGGTCCGGTGCGTCCGCTGCGGCGTCCGTGGAACCAGACGGCAGCGCCCAGTATCAAGGCAATCAGCAGGCCGAGGACGTAAGCGAAGAATGCGAGGTTGTTCGCCGCGTCGGGGTGCTTCCCGTTGTTGAAGCCGGACGGGTCGACCAGGTGACCGATGATGAGCACGAGGAAGCCTGCGAAGGAGACGGCCGCAGCCACGAGAGCGGTCGTGCCGAGAACGTCCCGGCGCTCGGGAAAGACTGCGGCGGTGTCGAGAGGAGCATCGGTGGGCGACGTGTCCATGGTCGCTCCTCAATCCCGGTAGCGCAGGTCGACGACGACGTCGGTCGGCGACAGCAGACGCGCGGTGATCGTGCCGTGAGCATGCGAGTACTGCCCGGTGCCGCCGGTCACCCGGCCGCGGGCAGTGTGGTCGGAGTCGCGGAGCAGGAAGCGGGCGTAGATCAGCCCACCGCCCTGAGCGAAGGCGATGTGACAGGTCGAATGAGTGCGGGTGGCTGAGCAGAAGAGAACGTCGTGGCCGATCACCCTGGCACCGATGACGTCCTGCTCGGCGAGGACAAAGCTCGTCTTCCCGGTCGCCAGTTGAGCCGTCGCCCGAGCGTGGAAGTGTTGCGTGTGGATGCGTGGAGCTGCGCTGGCGTCGGCGGTCGAGAGTGCCGCGGCGGCGCCGGCCGCGACGAGCGCGGCGCCGGCGATGACGGTGGTTCTGCGGGCCATGAGAGTTGTCTCCGAGTCGACTCGAGGGTGGGTTCGCCGAGCCGGCGAACTCCTCCAGCGTCCGCGAACGCGCGGTATGAGTCATCGGCCCTCCGAGGACACCTCAGTCCTCGGAGGTTGACGATCTCGTCCTCGCTGGTTGACAGACCGACAGGTCGTCGACGACCTACTCTGCGATGGTGAAGGTCACGCGCCAGTGGCTCTGGACGCCATGGGATCTAGCCGTCGCTGTCTGCGTCGCAGCCGCCATCGTCGCCAACGGGATCGCGGGCTGGACCACCCCTCGTACGTCGGCCCTGGCCATCACGTGCGGTCTCGTCGCTGCGGCGGGGCTGCTGGGCCGGACCCGACACCCATTGGCCGTGCTGCTCGTCGTGATGGTGTGCAGCCTGCTGCCGACGCTTGCTACGGGCTCCTTTCCGGACTTCTACGCATCGTTCGTGCCCACGCTGGCTTCGTTCTACGCCGTGGGGTCGAGGTGCTCGACCCGGCAGGCGTTGCTCGTCCCGCTCGTCGCGGTGGCGGTGGTCGTCAGTTTCGTCGTGCGGGTGCCGGCGTTCGCGACCCCGAGCCAACTGGTCTACGTCGGGACGGGCCTGGTCCTGGCGTTCGCCGCCGGGCGAGCGATGCGCCTGCTGCGCCGGCGCGCCGACCTCGAAGGCGCCCGAGCAGACCTGATGGCACGCGAACGGGATCTGAGGACACGCGAGGCGGTCGTGGCCGAGCGTGAGCGCATCGCGCGAGAACTTCACGACGTGATCGCCCATGATGTCGCGGTGATGGTCGTCCAGGCCGCCGCGGCGGAACGACTGCTGCCCACGTGCTCGACCGATGTGAGCGAAAGCCTGACCTACATCCAGTCGAGCGGTCGCAAGGCGATCGACGAGCTCCACCTGCTCCTCGGGATGTTGCGCGAGGACGATCAGCCGCTCGTCGCGGCAGCCGGCCTGCACGCCGTGGCCCCGCTGGTCAGCGAGCTCGCCCGCATCGGCCTCCCGGTGTCGCTCGATGTGACCGGTTCGGTGCGAGACGTGGGGGATGCACTCGACGTGTCGGCCTTCCGGATCGTGCAGGAGGCCCTCACGAACGTGCTCAAGCATTCAGCCGGGAGCCGCACTCACGTCGTCGTCGACTACGGACTGTGCGACCTCACGATCCGGGTCGTGGACGACGGACACGCAGGTGGCCCGTCGCCGGGCCTCGAGTCCTCCGGTGAGGGACTGCCCGGCATGCGGGAACGGGTGCGAATGTTCGGTGGCACCCTGCACGCAGGCTCGCAGCCTGCCGGCGGCTGGGCCGTCACGGCGACCTTCCCCCTCCCGCTCCCCGTCGCATGATCGAGATCCTGATCGCCGACGACCAGGCCCTCATCCGTCGGGGGCTGCGACTCATCCTGGAGTCCGAACCCGATCTGCGAGTCGTCGCCGAGGCCGGCGACGGACAGGCCGCGGTCGCCGCGGCCGCAGCGACCACGCCGGACGTGGTGCTCATGGATCTGCGGATGCCGACGATGGACGGGATCGAGGCGATTCGTGCGCTGCCCCGAGCGACGAAGGCACTCGTACTCACCACCTTCAGTGATGACGCCCTGGTCTACGCCGCGTTGCGGGCCGGTGCGAGTGGCTATCTGCTCAAGACAGCGCCACCGGAGCACCTGGTCGGTGCGGTGCGCAGCGTGGCCGCGGGAGATGCGCTGCTCGACCCGCGAATCACGCAACGACTCATCGACGAGGTCCTGACCAGGCCTGCACCCGACGCCAGGCGCGCCATCGCCGCCCTCACCGATCGCGAACTCGAGGTCCTCGAGGGCGTCGCCCGCGGTCACTCCAACCGAGAGATCGCCACGGCGTCCCATCTGTCCGAAGCCACCGTCAAGACCTACCTCAGCCGCATCCTGACCAAGACGGACCGACGCGACAGGGCGCAACTCGTCGTCCTGGCGTACGAGACCGGTCTCATTCGGCCGGGTCGGCCCTGAAACCTGCCAGCGAGTACGCCAGGACGGCGGGTCATCGGCGTCGGCCTGAGACTCAGCCGGCCGAGCTGCGTCGCGGGCTCAGACCAGGGAGGCGCACTGTCCCGTCGCCGTGTGACCGACGACATTGACACTGCCGGGGACGAAACCGCCGGATACTCCAGGGGTGAGCCCGTGGCAGACGAGGTCCCACCCGATGGTGTTCCGGACGATGTAGACGCCGGGGGCGCCCGGGTCCGGGTCGCTGAGCGCGATGTCGGTCAGCCTCACGCTCCTGCCGACGGTGTTGAACAGCACGCCCAGCCAGTCGGTCTTCTGCCCGTGGGCGGTGAGATCTCCGCCGATGGTGTTGTTCTTGATCGCCCACGGGATCTGCGATCCGCCACCACGGAGGGTGACATTCCCGAAGATCACGGTGCCGTTCAGCAGGACGGCGGCCGCATCGGTGGCCCTCACGTTTCCGAAGACCGTGATCGTGGAGTGGCCGTCCGGCTGGTCGGTGCACGGATGCGCCGAATTACCGGTCAACGCGGTGGGCTGGCAGCCCAGGCCGACAAGCGAGCCCTTGGCCCCGATGACGTTGCGTCCCACGGTGATCGTCGATGGCGCGCTCTGCGCGTCGAACTCGGCGCCCGCGGCGACGCGCACGCTGCCCAGGACACGGATCTTGGCGCCGGCCGCTACCTTGCACGCGCCCGTGACCTTGAGCTGCGCGTAGGTCCCCGAGGGGACGTCCCCGCTGGTGCACGTGTACGCCGGGGGTCCTTTCGGTCCGCACGCGGCAGCCGACGCCGGGCCGCCGGTGAGTGCGAGCGCTCCCGCGGCAGCAAGGGCGCCCACGACCCTCACCGATGATGCTCTTTTCATGGCAGTTGCCTCCTCACACAGTCCCCTCTCAGGACCGGATGAATCGCCTTTGTACACCCGACTCCGGGACATACGAAAGATATGCATCTGCCACGGGTGGCGACGCGCTTCCCGCAGCGCATGAAAACGGCTCTGGCCCGCCGAAGCAGGCCAGAGCCGATCTGTCGGGATGACAGGATTTGAACCTGCGACCCCTTGACCCCCAGTCAAGTGCGCTACCAAGCTGCGCCACATCCCGTTGTGCAATTTGTCGAACCGCCCCGGAGGGCGAGCGAAACGATATCCCACCGGCCTCGTTGCGACCCAATCGACCGCAGCGGGAGCCCGGTTCAGCGCTTGCGCTTCTCCCGCACCCGCACCGACAGCTCGATCGGCGTGCCCTCGAAGCCGAACTCCTCGCGCAGCCGTCGTTCGAGGAACCGGCGGTAGCCGGCCTCGATGAAGCCACTGGCGAAGACGACGAACCGCGGCGGACGCGTGGACGCCTGGGTCGCGAAGAGGATCCGCGGTTGCTTGCCGCTGCGGACGGGGTGCGGGTGGCTCGAGGCGACCTCGCCGAGGAAGGCGTTGAGGCGCCCGGTCGGTACGCGGTAGTCCCACGACGCGAGGGCGGTCTCCAGGGCGGGCACGAGCCTGTCCGTGTGCCGGCCGGTCATCGCCGAGATGTTCACCCGGGGCGCCCAGGTGATCTGCACCAGTTCGCGCTCGATCTCACGCTCGAGGTAGTAGCGCCGTTCCTCGTCGAGCAGGTCCCACTTGTTGTAGGCGACCACCAGAGCGCGGCCGGCGTCGACGATCTGCTGCACGACGCGGATGTCCTGCTCGGCGATGGACTCCTCGGCATCGATCAGCACGACAGCCACCTCCGCCTTCTCGATGGCCGTCTGGGTGCGCAGCGAGGAGTAGAAGTCGGCCCCGCGGGTCTGGTGAACGCGTCGCCGGATACCCGCGGTGTCGACGAATCGCCATACTTTGCCGCCCAGTTCGATCATCTCGTCGACCGGGTCGCGGGTGGTGCCGGCGACGTTGTCGACGACCACCCGCTCCTCCCCCGCGAGCTTGTTGAGCAGTGAGGATTTGCCGACGTTCGGTCGCCCGACCAGGGCGATGCGACGCGGGCCACCGCGCGGGTAGGCGCCGCTGACGTTGGTCTCGGTGGGCAACACGCCGAGGACGGCATCCAGCGCGTCACCGGTGCCGCGGCCGTGCATCGCCGAGACGGGGTAGGGCTGACCCAGACCGAGTGACCACAGCATGGCCGCGTCGGCCTCGGTGCGGTTGTCATCGACCTTGTTGGCGATCAGCACCACCGGCTTGCCCGACTTGCGCAGCAGCTTCACGACGGCCTCGTCGGTGTCGGTGGCACCCACCGTCGCATCGACCACGAAGAGCACGGCGTCCGCCAGCTCGACGGCGACCTCGGCCTGCTCCGCGACCCGCAGGTGGATCCCGGTCGCGTCGACCTCCCACCCGCCGGTGTCGACGAGGGTGAAGTCCCGCCCGGTCCATTCGGCGTCGTACGCCACGCGGTCACGGGTCACCCCGGGAACGTCCTCGACGACGGCCTCGCGGCGACCCAGGATCCGGTTGACCAGCGTGGACTTGCCGACGTTCGGGCGGCCGACGACCGCGACCACGGGACGCGCCTCGGCGGCCTCGTCGCCGTCGCGTCCCGCACCCGCTCCGCTGAGCAGCGCGCGGTCCTCTTCGCTGAGGTCGAAATCGTCCAACCCGACCCGCAGCGCACGCTCCACCGACGTGTCGTCGTCGGGGAGCTCGCTGTCGGTCATGGCACGTGCGTCGTCGGTCATGAGACCCATTGTCTCAGGACGAGAGGGGGTGCTCAGGACACGACGCTACGCGGCGCCCGGCGTCGCGCTCCCCCGGCCGCCGGCGCCACCCTGTCGTCGGCGTTCTGGCGAAGGGGCTTCTCGCAGCTCAGTCGCGGACCCGTCCTCGATCCACCACCGCCAGCACCGCCTCGACGGAGCCGTCGAAGTCCAGGTGGGAGGTGTCGACTGTCACCACGCCGTCCGCGGCCGTCAGGAACGACGCCACCGTGGAGTCCCGCTCGTCGCGGTCCACCACCTGGGCCCTGGTCGCCTCTGCGGTGGAGGCGAGTTCACCCGCACGACGCGCGATCCGGGCCTCCTCGCTCGCGGTCATCAGGATCCGCACGGTGGCGTCCGGTGCCACCACCGTCGTGATGTCGCGCCCTTCGGCGACCACACCGCCGGTCTCCGCGGCGACCCGCGCCATCAGTTCACGCTGCCGACGGATCAGCTCCTCGCGCACACCGAGGTTGGTCGCGACATTCGAGACGGCAGCGGAGATCGACGGCGTACGGATCGCCGCGGCGATGTCGAGATCGCCCATCCGCACGGTCGGCGCCGCGGGGTCGGTGCCCATCGCGAGCGGGAAGGTCAGCGCCTCCTGCGCGACCGCCGACTGGTCGTGCAGATCGATGCCGCGGTCCACGCACCACCAGGTGAGCGCGCGGTACATCGCGCCCGTGTCGAGGTAACCGATCCCCAGGGACGTCGCCACCGCCTTGGACACACTGGACTTGCCCGTGCCGGACGGACCGTCGATCGCGACGATTAACAGACCAGCCTCACCCATGCTCATTCGTGAACCTTCCAGCCCTTCGTTCCCAGCTGCGTCATCAACCGATCCACGGCCGACGGCAACACCGACAGTTCCGCGATGCCGAGCGGGGCGCCGACACCGTGTTCGAGGCGCAGATCCTCGAGGTTGACCCCCGCGTCCCCCACATCCTGGAACAGCCGCCCGAGCGCCCCCGGCTCGTCCGGCACGAGCACCACGACGGTGGCGTACGCCGTCGGCGCGGCACCGTGCTTGCCCGGGATCCGGGCGTGCCCCAGCTGGCCGTCCCCGATGGCACGAGCGACGACGCCGCGCGCCCCGTCACCGTCTTGCGCGGCGATCGCGGCCAACGCGCGGGCCACCGCGTCGAGATCCTGCGCGACGTCGCGCAGCACCGGAGCGAGCACCTCGGCGTTGCCCGCCAGGATCTGTGTCCACAGCAGCGGGTCGCTGGCGGCGATACGGGTGACATCGCGAATACCCTGCCCTGCCAGGGCGACTGCGTCGTCCGGTAGCTCGCGCAACCGACCGGCGACCAGGCTCGCCGCGACCTGCGGCAGGTGCGACACGTACGCCACGGCGCGGTCGTGCTCCGCGGCGCCCATCGTGACGACCGCGGCACCGGTCACCCGGGCGAGCTCACTCACCCGGTCCGCTGCCCCAGCGTCACTGCCCTGGTGGGGGCACACCACCCAGGTGCGCCCTTCGAAGAGATCGGCCTGCGCGGCGACCGCGCCGGAGCGCTCTCGCCCCGCCATCGGGTGCGAGCCGACGTAGCGGCCCAGGTCCTTCGTGGTGGCGGTCGCGCGCACCTGCGCCAGCACCGTCGACTTCACCGACGCCACATCGGTCACGATCGCCGTCGGCCAGCGGGTCAGTGCGTCGAGCACCACGGACGCGGCGACATCCGGCGGCGCCGCCACCACGACGATGGCGGGGTCGTCGGGTTCACGCGCTGCACCGGCGCCCAGGTCGGCCGCCAGCGCGACGGCCGTCGGGGACGGGTCGTGCAGGGTCACCTCGACCCCCTCGCGTGACAGCGCGAGACCGAGCGACGTACCGATCAGCCCCGCGCCCACGACGTGGACGGGCGAACTCACAACCCGGCTGCCTTGTAGAGCCCGGCGATCTCGCGGCTCGAGAGGGGACGCAGCTTGCCCGGACGCAGCTCGCCGAGCTGCACCGGCCCGACGTCGGTGCGCACGAGGGATTCGACCGGGTGCCCGGTCTCCTCCAGCAAGCGGCGCACGATGTGGTTGCGGCCCTCGTGCAGCACGACCTCGACCATGGCCCAGCCCGGCCGGGAATCAACGACCCTGAACGAGTCGACCTTGACCATGCCGTCCTCCAGTTCTACGCCGTCGCGCAGCTGGCGGCCGAGCGCTCGCGGCACGGGGCCGGGGACGACTGCGACGTACGTCTTGGTCACGCCGTACGACGGGTGCTGCAGCCGGTTGGCGAGCTCGCCGTCGTTGGTCAACAGCAGCAGACCCTCGGTGTCCACGTCGAGTCGTCCGACGTGGAAGAGCCGCTCCTTGCGCCCTTCGAGATACTCGCCGACGGACGGCCGACCGAGCTCGTCGTTCATCGTCGAGATGACACCGGTGGGCTTGTTGAACGCCAGGTAGACCTTGCTGGAGTCCAGCTGCACCCGCTCGCCGTCCACGTGGATGATCTGCCGGTCCGGGTCGACGCGGATGCCGAGCTCGGTCACCCGGTGACCGTCGACCTCGACCCGGCCCGCGGCGATCAGCTCCTCGCAGACCCGGCGGCTGCCAACGCCCGCGGTGGCCAGCACCTTCTGCAGGCGCTCACCGCTCGGGACGTGTTGGTCGACGGGGGTCTTCGGCTTCTCACGCGGCGGCGTGACCTGCCGTGCGGGCCGCTTGGCGGTGCGGCCCGGAGAGGGCCGGCCCTTGCGATGCGACGAGCCGCCGCCCTTGCCGCCGCTTTTGCCGCCGCCGGGGGAGGAACTTCGTGGGGTGCTCATACGGGGTCCTCGCGAAGTATTCGGCGGAGCGCAGCGGGGGAGAAACTTCGTGGGGCGTTCATGCGTGTCCTTGCTCGATCAGTTCTTCGATGACGTCGGCGTCCGGGAGGTACGGCGCGAGGGCGGGCAGCTCCTCGAGGGAGGTCAGCCCGAGGCGCTGCAGGAAGTACGGCGTGGTGCCGTAGAGCCCCGCACCGCCCTCCTCGGACTCGCCGATCTGGGCGATGAGCCCACGGGTGAGCAGGGTGCGCACGACACCGTCGACGTTGACCCCGCGTACGGCGCTGACCCGCGAACGGGAGATCGGCTGACGATAGGCGATGACGGCCAGGGTCTCCAAGGACGCCTGCGTGAGCTTGGCCTGCTGGCCGCCCATCAGGAACCGTTCGACCACGGGCGCGTAGTCGGCGCGGCTGTAGACGCGCCAGCCGCCGTTGATGCAGCGCAGGGTGAAACCGCGGCTCTGCGCGGCGTACCCGGTCTCCAACTGCTGGAGCACTTCGCGGATCTCCCTCACGGGCAGGTGCAGGCCGTCGGCCAGCTCGTCCTCGGTGAGCGGCTGGTCGACCACCATGAGCACCGCCTCGACCGCGCCGGCGACCCCGCCCGGCAGCTCGCCCAGGTCGAGCTCCAGCTGCGCCTCGGGCTCGGTGGCCTCGGGTGCGGTGACCTCAGGCTCCTGCTCAGTCATCGCGCTCATCGCCCTCTCCGGTCGGTTCGTCGAACTCGTCACTCACGTCCACCTCGCCGGTGCCCGTCCAGCGCACCCGCAGCTCGCCCAGCGATTCCGGCTGGTCGAACGCGACGGCCGCTTCCTTGAACAACTCCAGCAGGGCGAGGAACCGCGCCACGATCACGAGGGTGGAATCGGCGTCCGCCACGAGTTCCGCAAACCCGAGCGTATGCCGTTCGCGCAGCATCGCCGACACGATGACCGCCTGTTCGCGCACGTTGACGGTGGGCGCGTGCAGGTGGGTGAGGCCGACGGTGGGCTCCGGACGCGGGGTCATCGCCCGGGCGGCGATGCGCGCCAACTGCTCGGGACCGACGCCCATCACCAGTTCCGGCAGGAGCGCCGCGAACCGCTCCTCCAGGCCCGCCTGTCGAGCGGTGATCCGCCCCGCCGTGGCCATCCGGTCGGCGAAGAACGCCGCGACGTCCTTGAACGCGCGGTACTGCAGCACGCGGGCGAAGAGCAGGTCGCGCGCCTCGATCAGCGCCAGGTCCTCCTCGTCCTCGGCCGCCCCACCGGGCAGCAGTCGCGCGGCCTTGAGGTCGAGCAGCGTCGCCGCGATCAGCAGGAACTCCGAGGCCTGGTCGAGGTCCCATTCGGCCGCGCCGTCCTCGCGCACGGCCCGGATGTGAGCCACGAACTCGTCGGTGACCTGGGCCAGAGCGATCTCGGTGACGTCCAGTTGGTGTTTGGAGATCAGCCCGAGCAGCAGGTCGAACGGGCCGGAGAAGACATCGAGGTGCACCTCGAACGGGGTGCTTGCGGTCCGCCTAGTGAGGACGCCGCCCGGCGCCTGCGGCTGCCGGTTCCGCGCATCTGCGTCCGTCACGTCACGCGGCGGCGCCGCGCGAGATGAGCTCGCGGGCCAGCTGCCGATAGGCCTCCGCTGCACCGTGCCCGGAGGCGTAGCGGGTGATGGGCTCGGCGGCCAGACTCGCGTCCGGGAACTTCACGGTGCGGTTGATCGCGGTGTGGAGCACGTCCTCGCCGAAGTGGTCGACCACCGAACGCACCACGTCGCGACTGTGCAGGGTGCGCCCGTCGTACATCGTGGCGAGGATGCCGTCGAGACGCAGGCTGGGGTTGAGCCGGTCGGTGACCTTGTCGATGGTCTCGATCAGCAGCGCCACCCCGCGCATCGCGAAGAACTCGCATTCCAGCGGGATGAGGACGCCGTGCGAGGCGGTCAGTGCGTTGACGGTCAGGAGACCGAGCGAGGGCTGGCAGTCGATCAGGATCACGTCGTACTCGTCGGCGACCGGCCGCAGTACGCGCGAGAGCACCATCTCGCGAGCGACCTCACCGACCAGCTGCACCTCGGCGGCGGACAGGTCGATGTTGGCCGGGAGCACGTCCAGTCCGGGTGTGGTGGTGTGCTGGATGACGTCGTGCACGTCGTGGCCGCGCTCGACCAGCAGGTTGTAGACGGTGACGTCCAACTCGTTGGCGCGCACCCCGAGGCCGACGCTCAGGGCGCCCTGCGGGTCGAAGTCGACCAGGAGCACCTTGCGGCCGTACTCGGCCAGGGCGGCGCCCAGGTTGATGGTCGAGGTGGTCTTGCCGACCCCGCCCTTCTGGTTGCACATCGCGATGATGCGGGCCGGCCCATGCGCGGACAGCGGGCGCGGGACCGGGAAGGTCGGGAGCGGTCGGCCGGTAGGGCCCACGGTCTCTGTCGAACTCACGGCTGATCTGTGCTCTTCCGGGTAGGGCGTCGTACGGCTCGCGCCGATCGCGGTTCAACCTAACGCATGCCGCCCCCACCGGCGCCCGCCGTCACCCGCTGTCAGCGTGCGCGGGGGTGAGCGGCGGCGAACACTTCGCGCAGTTGCTGCACCGAGACCATCGTGTAGATCTGGGTGGTGGTCACCGAGGCGTGGCCGAGCAGCTCCTGCACCACCCGCACGTCGGCCCCGCCCTCCAGCAGGTGGGTCGCGAAGGAGTGCCGCAGCGTGTGCGGGCTGATGTGCCCGCCCAGTTCGGCGCGTTCCGCGCTGGCCTGGACGATGTTCCAGACCGACTGCCGCGACAGCCGGGTGCCGCGCTGTCCCACGAACAGCGCGGGCGTGCCCTTGCCAGCCTTCACCAGGGCGGGCCGACCGCGCACCAGGTACGCCGTGAGCGCGTCCTTGGCGTAGCCGCCCAGCGGCACGATGCGCTCCTTGCTGCCCTTGCCGAAGACCCGCACGGCGTCGGTCTCCAGCTCCAGGTCGTCGACGTCGAGCCCGGTGGCCTCGCTCACCCGGGCACCCACGCCGTACAGCAGCTCCAGCAGCGCACGGTCGCGCAACGAGACGGGCGTGTCCCCCACCGCCGCCGCTGAGAGCAGTCGCTCGACCTGGTCCAGCGGGATGGCCTTGGGAAGCCGGCGCGGGGGCCGCGGCGGGGTGACCGCCGCTGCCGCGTCCGCGGTGGCGTCACCCTCCAGGGTCAGGAACCGGTGGAAGCCGCGCACCGCCACCAGGTTCCGGGCGGCGGACGAGGCGGCCAGCGCGGGATGCTCGGCAGTGCCCTCGCGCAGGGTGGCGGCGTACTCCGCGACGTCGGCCTCGCCGACCACGGCGGGATCGGTGATGCCGCGGGCGGCGAGGTAGGCGACGTACCGGCGCAGATCGCGTTCGTACGCGCTGAGTGTGTGCTGGGAGACTCCGCGCTCGACCCGCAGATGGTCCAGCCACCCGCGCACCGCTCGTTCGATTCCGCTCACCACGGTGCACCATTCAAATCGATCACGGCCTCGGGACGGGCCAGGCAGCGCCGCGGACACGGCCTCGATGTCAGCCTGCGGCGGTCGCCGCGGGTGCCTCGGACCTGGTGGCCGCCTCCACGGCGTTCTCCCGCGCGGCCGATGCTGCTCGTCCGGTCAGCTGGTCGTAGATGGGCGCGGATCGCAGCATCGTCGCCACCAGCATCGCGATGGCGCACGCGCCGAGCATCGGCGCGAGCTGGGTGGTGGACCCGGTCATCTCGGTGGCCAGCACGATGCCGGTGACCGGCGCGCGGACCGTGGCGGTGAAGAACGCCGCCATCCCGATCAGCGCGAGTCCCGCGGGAGCGAGCGTCTCGTGAGGCGCGAGCATGTGGCCGATCAGCCCCACCAGCAGTCCGAGCTGGGATCCGAGCACGAGCATCGGTGCGAACAGACCGCCCGGTGTCGCCGCGGCGTACGAGACCACACCCAGCGCGAACCGCACGGTGATGAGCCCGACCACCGCGAGGACCGCTCCGTGGCCGAGCAGCGCACGTTGGGTCAGGTTGTCGCCGCCTCCCACCAACGGGGCGGCCCACCAACCCACCGCGCCCACGACCGCACCGATGCCGACGGCCCGCAGCACGACCGGGCAGCGGCTGCGATCCGCGATCCGCAGCCCCGCCATGACAGCGCCGTTGTACGCGACCCCCAGCAGCCCGGCGGCCACACCGAGGGTGATCACCGACGGCGCCTGGGCCAGGGTCGGGTCGCCGAGGGTCGGCACCCGGAAGTCGGTCGTGGTGGAGTTGTGCAGCACGAGGTGGGCGCCCGCGAAACCGGCGGCCGATGCGACGAGCGTGGCGAGGGTCGTGCGCGGGTCGAACCGCTTCACCAGCTCCTCCAGGACGAAGACACCGCCCGCGATCGGTGCGTTGAACGCCGTCGCGAGACCGGCCGCAGCACCGGCCGCGACGAGCACGCGCACGTCGCTGCGGCTGCGCCGCAGCACCGCGGCGACGATCACCGCGATGTTCCCGCCCATCTGCACCGACGGGCCCTCCCGGCCGAGTGCCAGGCCCGAACCGATCGAGAGAAGTCCGCCGACGTACTTCACCGGCAGGATCCGGAACCGGCCCGGCACCGCCCTGCCCTCCACCACCGCCTCGACACGCGGGATGCCGCTGCCTTCGGCGTGCGGTTCGACTCGGTGAACCAGCCAGGCGGCGGCCCCGGTGGCCGAGGCGCAGATCGCGACGATCAGCAGGAACCCCGGCACCTGCATGCCGTGAGCCCACCGCACCAGGTCCACCCGGCCGCGTCCCGCAGCGTCCAACAGGATCCCGAAGCTGCCCGCGACCAGACCGGTGAGCAGCCCGACCACCGCAGCCGCGGCCACGAACGTCGGCTGGCCGTCAGTTGCCGCCCTTCCGATCTTCGCCATCACCACTGCATTCTGCAATGATTGCAGTGTGCAACGAAAACGGCTGACGAGATCCGGGAACGACGGGCAGGACACGGAGGACTTCGTCAATGCGCTCCTGACCGCCTCCAGGGTCCTCGTCGGAGTGTCCGCGCGCTCTCTCGCCGATGTCGAGGAGACCGTGACCCCGACCCAGTTCCGCGTCCTCGTCGTGCTCGCGGGCAACGGCGACGGCACCCTCGGTCAACTTGCCGCCAGCCTCGGTGTGAACGCCTCGACCGCCCAGCGCCAGGTCGATCGACTGATGCACGACGGGTTGGTGGACCGGCGGGAGAACCCGCAGGACCGCCGCGAGGTCGCAATCACCCTGACGCAGCACGGATCTCGCCTGGTCGACGTGGTCACCAGTCGCCGTCGCGTGGCCATCGCCCAGATCGTGCAGGACATGCAGGACACGGATCGCCGGGCCCTGATCGCTGCCCTGGAGGCCTTCGCGACCGCCGCCGGGGAGCCCACCGCACGCCCCGATCACGCCCTTCGCCTCGGCTGGTGACCCTCAGGCCGGCGATCGGCCCCCGACCCAGGCCAGCACCTTCTGCGCCTGCGCCTGGGTCCACGCCGTGTCCGGCGCGGCCTGCAGGCCACGCCGCCCGTCGGCGTCCATGAAGTCGTACAAGGTGCGCGGCACCGATGCCTTGGCCGCGTACGGCGCACCTTCCAGGACGAAACGCTCACGCCCGCGCGCGTCGAGGAAGAACACCTCGTCGGAGTGCTGGACGTCGTAGGTCAACGGCGCGCCCGTGCGCCAGTTGCGGGGAGCCGGCCCCGGGCCTTCGCCGACCTTGTGGCGCCACACGCCCAGGTAGTCCCACAGGGCGTTGACGGTCGACGGCGTGCCGGTCAGTGCCAGCCAGTTCGACGGCGGTGGGACGAACAGACGCCGGTACGCGGCGATCTGCGCGGCCGTGTCGCGTCCCGGGTCGACCGTGATCGACAGGAACTCCTGCCCCGATCCGCGGCCGGCAGCGTCCTCGGCCCGGACGGTCTGCACCAGCGTGGCGGTGTCCGCCGGGCAGGTCTCCTGACAGAGCGTCATGACGTCGGAGATCGCCACCGTCTTCCCCGCGAAGTCCGCCAACCGCACGGAACGTCCGTCACTGTCGGTGAAGCTCAGATCGCGGATCGACGCAGGAAGCGCACTGTCGAGCGGAGTGCCGATCCGGTCCATGGTGCTCGACGCCCCCGCGTCGGACGTCTCGCTGTGACCCGTGCCGGACGCGCCGGCGGAGCAGGCCGCCAGGCACGCGCACGCGGTCAGCGCCGCGGTCATCGCTGCGAACCGTCGCATGCGAAGGATGGTGGCACCGCAACCTGGGCGGTTCCCGCACTAGGTTCGTCAGCACGCTGAGCCCGCGATCGATGCTGGCGAGAGCGACCCCGATCCACCGAGACTGGGACGGTGCCCATGAAGCTGTACGCCGACCGCCAGGACCGGCTGTTCCGCCAGATCGTCTTCGACGCCCTCGTGGCGGTCTGGGTGATCCTGTGGGCACGCGCCGGGTGGGCGGTCTACCAGCACACCGTCGCCGCCAAGGGCGGCGCGCGTGACCTGTCGGCCGGCGGCGAGCGGTTGCGGACCCAGATGGGCAACGCAGCGCGCGCCGTCGACGGAGTGCCGCTGGTCGGGGGGCAGCTCAAGGAGCCGTTCGTACAGGCCCAGGGCGCCGGCACCTCCATGACGAACGCCGGTCAGCAGTTGGGCGACACGATCGAGACCCTCGGTCGCGTCATGGGGTCGCTGACGGCCGGGATCCCGATCGCGATCGCCCTGCTGGTGTGGGCCATCGTCCGGCTGCCGTACGTACGTCGCGCCTCCCGTGCCCGGTCCCTGGCCCGGACCCCAGGCGGGATGGACCTGCTGGCGTTCGACGCGCTGCGGTCTGCCACGCCCCGCGAACTCGCCGGCATCGGCGACGAACCCGTCGACGGATGGCGCCGCCGCGACCCGGAGACCATCGTGGCGCTCGCGCGGCTGCGGCTGAGCGCCCTGGGCCTGCAGTTGGAGGAACTGCCCTAGCCGGCTTTCGGACATGCACGCCGGGTCATCTGTGACCCGGTGTGCAGGTCCAAAACGTGAGGTTTCAGGGCAGGACGAGCGTCGGGTGAAGGTCCGCCTCCGGCGGCGACCAGGTGTCCCGGTCGGCAGGCACCTGATCCCCGCTGCGGATGTCCTTGACCTCGTCACCGTCGCCCGACGGGAACCATACGAACGGGATGCCGCGCCGGTCGGCGAACTGGATCTGCTTGCCGAACCGGGCGGCCTTGGGCGCCACCAGGGTGGCGATTCCCCGGGCCCGCAGGGCTGCGGCGACCCGCATCGAGTCCGACCGGGACTCCTCGTCGGTCACCGCGACCAGGACGGCGGCGGGCGTCTCACGAGAGGCGGTCAGTCCCCCTTCGGAGATCAGCAGGCCGAGGAGCCGGGACACCCCGATGGAGATGCCCACCCCCGGATAGGTGCGCTTGCCGTCACTGGCCAGGGCGTCGTACCGGCCGCCGGAGCAGATCGAGCCGAAATCCTCGTGCCCCTCGATGACCGTCTCGTAGACGGTGCCCGTGTAGTAGTCCAGACCGCGGGCGATCTTCAGCTCGGCCGACAGCACACCCGGCGCGTGCTCGTTGCCCGCGTCCATGACCGCCGCGAGCTGCGCCAGCCCCTCGTCCAGCAGCGGGTGCTCGACGCCCAGCGCCTGCACCTGATCGACGAAGCTGCTGTCCGGGGTCGCGATCGCCGCGAGGTCCAGGCACCTGCTCGCCTGCTCCTCGCTGAGCCCGGCGGCCCGCAGGACCTTGCGCACGCCGTCCGCGCCGATCTTGTCCAGCTTGTCCACCGTCCGCAGGGTGCCCGCGACGTCCTCGATGCCGAGGCCGAGGTAGAACCCCTCGCAGATCTTGCGGTTGTTGACCTGGATCTTGTACGGCCCGATCGGCAGCCGGGAGAACGCGTCCGCGATCACCAGCGGGAGCTCGACCTCGTAGTGGCCCGGCAGCGTGTCCGCCTCGACGATGTCGATGTCGGCCTGGAGGAACTCGCGGTAACGGCCCCGCTGAGGCCGCTCACCACGCCATGCCGGCTGGATCTGGTAGCGGCGGAACGGGAACGTCAGCTTGCCGCCGTTCTCCAGCACGTATCGCGCGAACGGCACCGTCAGGTCGAAGTGCAGGCCGAGTGTTGGCGTGCTGCCGTCGTCGCCGGCGAGGCGGCGTACGCCGTAGATCTCCTTGTCGGCGTCCTCCCCCTGGTCCGACAACCGCTCGACCGGCTCCAGGGCGCGGGTGTTGACCGAGGCGAACCCGTGCAGCTCGAAGACCTCGCGGATGGTGTCCAGGAAGTGCTGCTCGACGATCCGCTGGGTCGGCAACCACTCCTGGAAGCCGCTGATGGGGGTGACTTTGCTCGCCATGAGGTGCGTGAACGCCCTTCTCGTCTAGAGGTTCTGCAGGTAGGGGTTGGTGGCGCGCTCCCGCGCCATGGTGCTGCCGGGTCCGTGCCCGGGCAGCACCAACGTCTGATCCGACAACGGCAGCACGACCTCCCGCAACGACCTCTGCATCGCCTCCGCGGACCCACCGGACAGGTCGGTGCGCCCGATGGATCCGGCGAAGAGGACGTCGCCGGTGAGCATCGTCGCGGTGCAGGCCGCTTCGTCCGGTACGCCGTCCGGTATCCCGTCGAGCCCGAACATCACCGAGCCCTGGGTGTGTCCCGGAGCGTGCAGCACGTCGAGCGGGAGCCCTGCGAGCTCGAGCCGGGCACCGCCGTCGATCTCCACGATGCGCGACGGCTCGCTCCAGGTCGCTGCCTTGCCGAACTGCTGCTCGAACATCGCCAGCATCCCCGGGTCCAGGGACCCCAGCGGATCCTCCAGCCGGTAGCGGTCCTCCTGGTGGATGTAGGCACCGAGTTCGCCGCCGCACACCGGAGTGACGGAGTAGACGTGGTCGATGTGTCCGTGGGTGAGCAGCACGGCACTGGGGCGCAGCCGGTGCTCGCGCAGCACCTCGGCCAGGGTGTCCGTGACCCCGATGCCCGGGTCGACGACCACGCACTCCTGACCCGTGCCCGTCGCCAGCACATAGCAGTTGGTGCCGAACACAGGGGCAGGGAAGGCGAGAGCAAGCACCGCGCGAGCCTATCCACGACGCGTCGCCGCTCCCAACGGGTTGCCTACACTGCCGTGAGGCACCACGTTCGGTGCCGGAAGCTGTCGAGGTGAGGAGGGGCCTGTGCGACGGTCACGAGGCGCAGTGGTCTGCGCTGTCGTCGCGGCGGCGGGTCTGACGAGTGCCTGCAGCTCGCAGGTCGCCGCAGCCGACAGGACGGCGTCCAGCTCGACCCCCTCGTCGTCCGCCCCGGCCGGTGCCAGCGCCCTGCACTGCAGCGCGGCACCGGCGGCGCGCAGCGCCGGCCCCGCGCTCACGTTGCCGGACAAGAGGACGGCCGCGGGGAAGACCTTCGTCGCGCGCATCCAGACCAACTGCGGCACCATCACCGCGTCGCTGTTCGGTGCGAAGGCCCCGCAGACCGTCGCCTCCTTCGTCGCACTGGCGAAGTCCTTCTACGACAAGACCCCCTGCCACCGGCTGACGACGTCCGGCATCTACGTCCTGCAGTGCGGCGACCCGACCGGGAACGGGAGCGGCGGCCCCGGGTACGCCTACGGCATCGAGAACCCGCCCGCGGACGGCGCCTACCCCGCCGGCACCCTGGCGATGGCCCGCACGCAGAATCCGACCAGCAACGGCAGTCAGTTCTTCATGGTCTACCGCGACAGCACGATCGACCCGTCGACCGGTGGCTACAGCATCTTCGGGCGGATCACCTCGGGTCTGCCCATCCTGCAGGCCCTCGCGAAGAAGGGCACGGACAACGCGAACGGGGTGGTCTCCGGCACCACCGGGGACGGACATCCGACCCAACCCATCGGCATTCTGCAGATCACCGTCACCGAACAGAAGGCATGAGAGCCGTGTCAACGGACATCCCGAAGCCCCATCCCACCCCCGGCCCCCGGCCCGGACCCCGCCCGGGCGCCGCGCCGACGGGACCCGTCGCGCCCGTGCAGCCGGTCGCGCCCGTGACCCCCACGAGCAACGCCGCCTCGTTCGGCAGGGTCGCCGAGGACGGGACCGTCTTCGTGCGCACACCCGACGGCGAACGCGAGGTGGGCAGCTACCCGGACGCGAGCCACGACGAGGCGCTGGCCTACTTCGCCCGCAAGTACGACGAGTTGGCCGCCTCCGCAGCGCTGTTGCTGCAGCGCGTGGTCCAGACCGACCTGACCGCCGGCGCCGGCGGTGAGCAGCTGAAGCACCTGCGCACCGGCGTGCGTGAGGCACGGGTCGTCGGCGACCTCGCCGCCCTCGACGCCACCCTCGAGCAGATCGCCACCGCCCTGAAGGCGAAGGGTCAAGTAGAGGGTGAGGCTCGTGCCGCCGCACGGGAGGTCGCCCTGACCGCCCGCGAGGCGCTGGTCGCCGAAGCGGAGAAGATCGCCGCGGTGCCCGAGCGCAGCATGCAGTGGAAGACCAGCACCGCACGGATGCGCGAGTTGCTGGACGAGTGGAAGAACGCCCAGCGCACCGGCGCACGGCTGGAGAAATCCGTCGAGAACGCGCTGTGGACCCGCTTCAGCGCGGCACGCAACGGCTTCGACAAGGCGCGCCGGACGCACTTCGCGGCCCTGGACGACGAGCACACGCACGCCAAGGCACGCAAGCGTGAGCTGGTCACCGAGGCGGAGAAGCTGTCGACCTCGACCGAGTGGGGCCCGACGGCCGGTGCGTTCAAGCGTCTGATGAGCGAATGGAAGCGCGCGGGTCGTGCGTCCCGTTCGGACGACGACAAGCTCTGGGAGCGCTTCAAGGCCGCCCAGGACACCTTCTTCCATGCCAAGGACGAGGTGGTTGCTGCGGAGAACGTGGAGTTCGAGGCCAATCTGGTGGTCAAGGAGGGCCTGCTCAAGGAGGCCGAGGCCATCCTGCCGGTCAAGGACCTGGCCGCCGCCAAGTCGTCTCTGCGCGGGATCCAGGACCGCTGGGACGCCGCCGGCAAGGTGCCCCGCAAGGACATGGAGCGGGTCGAGAAGGCCATGCGCCGGGTCGAGACGACCGTGCGGGACGCCGAGAACACCCGGTGGAAGAAGACCGACCCCGAGATCGCGGCACGCGCCAACTCGATGGTCACCCAGCTGGAGCGCGCGGTCGCGGACCTGCAGGCCGACCTCGACAAGGCGACGGCGGCCGGCAACGAGCGCAAGGCCGCCGAGGTCCGCGACTCGCTCACCGCACGCCAGGCCTGGCTCGACCAGGCTCGCGGTGGCGCCGCCGAGTTCGGCGAGTAGTGGGCAGCCCGACGGCCGCGGACGGCCTGGTCGACTACCTGAACGCGAGTCCCTCGCCGTTCCACGCCTGCGCCACCACGGTGGACCGGCTGACGACGGCGGGCTTCGTCCGGTTGCACGAGACCGACGTGTGGCCTACCGAGCCCGGCCGCTATCTGGTGGTGCGCGGCGGTTCGCTGATCGCCTGGTCGACGCAGTACGCCGCCGGTCCGGCCACGGCGTACCGGGTCGTCGGTGCTCACACCGACTCCCCCAACCTGCGCATCAAGCCGCGTCCCGACCTCGCGCGCGCCGGCTGGCAGTTGCTCGGGGTGGAGGTGTACGGGGGCCCGCTGATCTCCAGCTGGCTCGACCGTGATCTCGGCCTCTCGGGCCGGGTCGCGGTGCGTGACGGGTCCGGCGTGCGCGCCGAGCTCTTCCGCGACGACGACCCGGTGCTGCGGGTCTCGCGTCTGGCGATCCATCTCGATCGCAGCGTGCGTGAGGGCGAAGCGCTCAACCCCCAGCAGCACCTGGCACCCCACTGGGGCCTCGGCGACACCCCCGGTGACTTCCGCGCATACCTGGCACAGCGGGTCGGGGTCGACTCCCCCGACGTACTCGGCTGGGACGCGATGACCCACGACCTGCAGCCCGCGAGGGTCTTCGGACGGGAGCGCGACCTCGTCGTCGGCGCCCGGATGGACAACCTGGCCACCTGTCACGCGGGTACCTCGGCGCTCGTCGCGGCCGTGGAACGGCCGGCAGCCGACCCCGGCGTACCCGTCTTCGCGATGTTCGACCACGAGGAGGTCGGCAGCGTCTCCGAGCGCGGCGCGGCCAGTGTCTTCCTGCCCGCCGTCCTCGAGCGGATCACCGCCTCGCTCGGCGGGGATCGCCAGGATCACCTGCGCGCCCTGGCCGGCAGCGTCGTCGCCTCGGGCGACATGGCACACGGCACGCACCCGAACTACGCCGATCGTCATGAGCCCCAGCACCAGATCGCCGTCAACGGCGGACCCGTCCTGAAGATCAACGCCAACCTGCGCTACGCCACCGACGCCATGGGCGCAGCGGCGTTCCGGCTCGCGTGCGCGCAAGCGGGCGTGCCGGTGCAGGAGTTCGTGACGCGTTCGGACCTGCCGTGCGGCTCGACGGTCGGCCCGGTCACCTCGGCCGGCACCGGTGTCAGCACTGTGGACTTCGGCGCCGCGACCATCTCGATGCACTCCGTGCGCGAGTTGGTGGGCGCGGCGGACCAGCAGATGTACGCCGACGCGCTGGCCGCGTTCCTCTCCCCCGTCTGACCCGGCCCGGTTGTCCGCAGATTCGTGCGGACGGGTGCACGAAAGTGCGGACAACCGCGGGGTCAGCGGCCCTCAGCGCAGGTCGAGCACGTACATCATCCGGTCGAAGCGCTGCCCGCCTGCCACGACGAAGTCGCCGAGCACGCCGTACCGGCGGAACCCCAACGACTCGTAGAGGGCCTGCGCGCGGACGTTGTCGTCGCGGAAGTCGACCGTCAGCTTCTCGACCCCGGCTCGGCGCGCCGACGCGACCAGTTCGCCGCACAACCGCCGTCCGACGCCGGCACCCTGCCAGCTGTCCCCGACGGCCAGCAGCACCAGGTCGGCGTGCCGGGCGAAGGTCGGGCGTGCGTAGCGCTCCCAGAAGCCGAAGCCGGCCAGTCGTCCCTCGTGTCGGGCCACGAGCAGCGTGGCCGAGCCGTCGGGTGCCGTCGCGATCCGGGACAGCACCGCCGCGATCTCGGCGCGCGGTGGCGGGCTCAACCATCCCAGCGCCGCGCCGCCCGCGATCAGTTCACCCAGCAGTTCCGTGGTCTGGTCGATCAGGGTCTCATCGAGCTCCCCGTCGGACAACGAGTGCACCGACAGTGTCGTGTCAGGTCGCGGCACGCGCGGCTTCCGTGTCCTGCGATGCGTCCTGCGGCGTCTCGACCGCGGTCGACTGTGTGCTCTCGTCGGTACGCCGATGACCCGAGCCGGTGATCCGGTAGACGTCGAAGACGCCGTCGATGTTGCGCACCGCCTGGATGACGTGCTTGAGGTGGCTCGGATCGCCCATCTCGAAGGTGAACTTCGACAGCGCGACCCGATTGCGGCTGGTCGCGACACTGGCGGACAGGATGTTGACGTGCTGTTCGGACAGCACGCGGGTCACATCGGAGAGCAACGCGTTGCGATCCAGCGCCTCGACCTGCAGCTGCACCAGGAACACGCTCGCGGCGGAGGGCGACCAGGCGACGGCCAGGATCCGCTCGGGCTGATTGCGCAACTGCTCGACGTTCTTGCAGTCGGTGCGGTGCACGGAGACCCCGTTGCCGGTCGTGACGAAACCGATGATGTCGTCGCCCGGCACCGGTGTGCAGCAGCGGGCGAGCTTGACCCACACGTCGTCCGTGCCGACGACCGTGACACCCGGGTCGGTCTGACGGCGGCGGGTGTTGGCGTGCGGCGTCGTCGCCTCGGCGAGGTCCTCGGTCGCCGCCTCTTCGCCCCCGAGCGACGAAAGCAGTTGACTGACCACGTGATCCGCGGACACGTGACCGTCGCCGATGGCCGCGTAGAGCGTGTCGATGTCGTGATAGTGCAGACCTGCGGCGACCTCGGTCAGCGAGTCGTGCGACATGAGGCGCTGCAGGCCGACGCCCTGCTTGCGGACGTTCTTGGCCAGCGCCTCCTTGCCGGACTCGATGGCCTCCTCGCGACGTTCGCGGGAGAACCACTGCCGGATCTTGTTGCGCGCTCGTGGGCTCTTGACGAAGTTCAGCCAGTCGCGGCTCGGGCCGGCACCGTCGGCCTTGGAGGTGAGCACCTCCACCACGTCGCCGTTCTCCAGCGGAGACTCCAGCGGCACGAGCCGGCCGTTGACCCGCCCGCCGATGGTGTGGTGACCGACCTCGGTGTGCACGGCGTAGGCGAAGTCCACGGGCGTCGACCCCGCGGGCAGGCCCATGACCTCGCCCTTCGGGGTGAAGACGTAGACCTCGCGGCTGCCGACCTCGAAACGCAGCGACTCCAGGAACTCGCCGGGATCGCTGGTCTCGCGCTGCCACTCGAGCAACTGGCGGAGCCACGCCATGTCGTTGACCGGGCCGTCTCGGGTGTCCAGCGTCGCGCCGGCCACTGCGGACCGCGCGTCCTCCTTGTACTTCCAGTGCGCCGCGACGCCGTACTCCGCGCGCCGGTGCATCTGGTAGGTGCGGATCTGGATCTCGACCGGCTTGCCCTCCGGACCGATCACCGTGGTGTGCAGCGACTGGTACATGTTGAACTTCGGCATCGCGATGTAGTCCTTGAACCGCCCCGGCACCGGGCTCCATCGCGTATGCAGCGTGCCCAGCACCGCGTAACAGTCGCGCACCGACTCCACCAGGACGCGCACCGCCACGAGGTCGTAGATCTCCTCGAAGTCGCGGCCGCGCACGATCATCTTCTGGTACACGGAGTAGTAGTGCTTCGGGCGGCCGGTGACCGTGGCCTTGATCTTGGCGGCCCGCAGGTCGGCGCTGACCTGCTCCCCCACGCCCTTCAGATACTCCTCGCGGGCCGGCGCCCGGTCGGCCACGAGCCGGGCGATCTCGTCGTACACCTTGGGGTAGAGGGTCGCGAACGACAGGTCCTCCAGCTCCCATTTGATGGTGTTCATGCCCAGCCGGTGGGCGAGCGGGGCGAAGATCTCCAGCGTCTCGGTGGCCTTGCGCTGCGCCGACTCGACCGAGACGTAGCGCCAGGTGCGCGCGTTGTGCAGCCGGTCGGCGAGCTTGATGACGAGCACCCGGATGTCGCGCGCCATCGCCACGACCATCTTGCGGACGGTCTCGGCCTGGGCCGCATCGCCGTACTTGACCTTGTCCAGCTTCGTGACGCCGTCGACCAGCATCGCGATCTCGGCGCCGAACTCCGTCTTCAACTGATCCAGGGAGTACGCCGTGTCCTCCACCGTGTCGTGCAGCAGCGCCGCCGCCAGCGTCGGAGGTGTCATGCCCAGCTCGGCGAGGATCGTCGCCACCGCGAGCGGGTGGGTGATGTAGGGGTCGCCGCTCTTGCGCAGCTGCCCCTCGTGGCACCGGTCGGCCACGGCGTACGCGCGCTCGATGACCGAGACGTCGACCTTGGGATGAGTGGTGCGGACGGTTCGCAGCAGCGGCTCCAAGGCCCTGTTGCTGCCGGACCGTGGACCGCTGAACCGCACGAGGCGGGCGCGCACCCGGGAGGCCGCCGCGGACGAGGGCGCCGGTGTGGCCCCGCCGTCCTCAGCACTCATGCAGCGATCCTAGTCGCCGTCCACCGACACCAGGACGTGGACGTCGCGCTCCCCCAACGCGTCCCGCCCGTGCAGGAACGCCAACTCCATCAACATCTGAATACCGGTCACCTTCGCACCGGTTCGCTCCAGCAGAGCGCACGCCGCGGCCGCCGTGCCACCGGTCGCGAGGACGTCGTCGATCACCAGCACCCGATCACCCGCACCGACCGCGTCCGCGGTGATCTCGATGGTGGCGCTGCCGTACTCCAGGTCGTACTCCTGGCTTAACGTCTCGCCGGGCAGCTTGCCCGCCTTGCGCACCGCCACGAACGGCAGACCGAGGGCCAGGGCGACCGGCGGTCCGATGATGAAACCACGCGCCTCGACCCCCGCCACCGCGTCGACGCGGCCGTCGAACCGTGCGGCGATGTCGTCGACGACCTGCTGGAAGGCCGGGGCGTCCGCGAAGAGCGGTGTCAGGTCCTTGAACGCGATGCCCGGCTTGGGGAAGTCGGGGATCTCCCGGGTGTGCTCTCGGAGCACCTGGCCGATGTCGACCGGCATCAGTCCCTTTCGTTGTCGCGTACGGCGAGGGGGTGGACCTCGCGCTTGCGCACCCGCGTACGGCGTGCCGCAGCAGCAGCCTCGGCGCGTTCCGGCTCCACCACGCCCGAGATGTCCTCACCCTGCAGGTGCTCGCTCGCGGCGCCACCGCCGGTCTCGGCGAGGACCGCCTGCTGGGAGGTCTGGAAGCTGTGCGCCCGCCGTTCCAGGTCATGCATCTGCGGCTCACGGGAGCGCAGCGATGCGAGCAACGGCGTGGCGATGAAGATCGAGGAGTAGGTGCCGACCGCGATACCGATGAACAGAGCCAGCGCCAGGTCGAGCAGCGTGCCCGGGCCGAGCACCGTGAAGCCGACCACCAGCAGGGCCGCGATCGGCAGCAGGGCGACGACCGAGGTGTTGATCGAGCGCACCAGGGTCTGGTTGACGGCGTAGTTGGCGGCCTGGGTGTAGGTGCGCGACCCGGTCGCCAGCGCCTCGTCGGTGTTCTCCCGGACCTTGTCGAAGACCACCACGGTGTCGTAGATGGAGTATCCGAGGATCGTGAGGAAGCCGATGACCGTCGCCGGTGACACCTCGATGCCGACCAGGGCGTAGATCCCGACCGTCAGCACCAGGTCGTGCACCAGCGCCACGAGCGCGGAGACGGCCATCTTCCAGGTGCGGAAGTAGACGCCCAGCAACAGCGAGACCAAGACCAGGAAGACGATCAGCGCCTGGACGGCCTTGTGGGTGACCTGCGACCCCCACGACGGACCGATGAACTGGCTGTCGACCGAGGTGGTCGGCACCTTGAATTCCTGGGCGACTGCCGCGGAGACCCTGTCGGTCGTCGTGGCGGCGTTGTTGCCGACCTTCTTGGAGTCGATGGTGATGGATTTGGCGCCGACCTTGCTGATCTCCAGATTCGCCGAGGAGCCGGTGACCGACGCCACGGCCTTCTGGGCGCGGGCGTCGTAGTTGGACAGGTTGGAGATACCGGTGACTCGCAGCTCCGAACCGCCCTTGAACTCCAGGCTGAGATTGAGACCCCGGCCGAAGAGGCCGACGAGCGCGAGCACGAGGAAGACCGCGCTGATCGCGTACCAGGTGCGCCGGCGGCCGACGATGTTGAGCTGCCGGCGACCGGTGTAGAGGTCGTTGCCGAACTGGGAGAAGCTCGCCATGTCAGGCCTGCTTTCCAGCCGCGGCTGCGGCCTTGCGCTCGGCGATCGTGACCCGTCCGCGTCCGGCGTACGTCACGCCGCGCGCGCCGAGCCGCTCCGGGTCGAACCCGGACCACTTGTGCCCGTTGCCGAAGAACGACGTGCGCGACAGCAGCGTGAGCACGGGGTGGGTGAACAGGAAGACCACCAGGATGTCGATGAGGGTGGTGAGGCCCAACGTGAAGGCGAAGGCCTTCACGTTGTCCTCGGAGAGGATGTAGAGCACCGCGGCGGCCAGGAAGTTCACCGCGTCGGAGACCAGGACGGTACGACGGGCGCGGGACCAGCCGGTCTGCACGGCCGCTCGCAGCGGCCGTCCCGATCTGACTTCGTCACGCACGCGTTCGAAGTAGACGATGAAGCTGTCGGCCGTGATGCCGATCGCGACGATCAGACCGGTCACGCCGGCCATCGTCAGACGCAGGTTGGCGGTGTAGCCGAGCAGGGTGACCGCGCCGTACGTGATGACAGCGGACGTCACCAGCGAGGCGATGGTGACCAGGCCGAGCAGCCGGTACTGCGCCAGGGAGTAGAGCACCACCAGGATCAGGCCGATGATGCCAGCGATGATGCCGTCGCGCAGCTGCTGCGAGCCCAGCTGCGGGCTGACCTGGCTGGAGGTCAACTCGTTGAAGGAGAACGGCAGCGCTCCGAACTTCAGCTGGTTGGCGAGCGTCTGGGCGGTGCTCTCGGTGAAGCTGCCGGTGATCTGCGCCTTGCCGCCGGTGATGGCGCCGTTGGTGTTGGACGGCGCCGAGATGACCTTGCCGTCGACCACGATGCCGAACTGGTTGCGCGGCGGCTGCAGACCGTTCAACCGGCCGGTCACCTTCGCGAACTGCGATGCGCCCTTGCCGTTGAAGGTCAGGTTGACCTCGTACTGACCCGTGGTCACGCCCTGCTGGGTGGTGGCCTGGCCGAAGCTGGCATCGGTGATCTGGCTGCCGGTCACCTCCGAGGGGCCCATCAGGTACTTCATCGCGGGTGCCTGCGCGCCGGACGTCGAGGTCCCGGTGTCACACCCGACGGTCGGCTGCGACGCCGGGATCTGCGAGGCGACCTGCTGCCACTTGGCGGCCAGCGGGCCGAGCCGGCTGTCGTTGTTCGAGCAGGAGTAGCTCGTCAGCAGCTGGCTGTAGGTCTCGCCCGTGGTCGCCAACTGGTTGTCGACCCAGTCCTTGCTGACCGTCCTACTCTCCCAGCCCGTGTCACTCGCGCCCAGACCGCTCGTGGTGGTCGCCGCACCGGTGGGGTCGTACGGCGTGGGCAGGGTGCGAGCGGGGGTCGTGGACGAGGACGCCGTGGCCTGGGGGGTGCTGCTCGCGGGCGCGCTGGGGGTCGACGCCGTCGAGGTGCTGGTGGCGGCAGCCGTGCTCGTCGGGCTCGGGGTGGTCGGTGTGGCCGTGGCCGCCCGGAACGCCTGCGGCAGCACGTCGTTCGCCGTCGAGCTGCTGGATGTGCTCGAACTGGTGCCGGAGGGCGTCGCCGTACCGGAGGGGCTGGTCGACGACTTCGGCGTCGTCGAGCTCTTGGCGGCCGGCGCGGTGTACGGCGTGGGCAGGGTGAAGGTCGGCGGGGTGTCCTGGGTGCTGTTGATGACCGCGCGGAAGAACAGCTGCGAGGACTGCGCCAGCGAGCTCAGTGTCTGCTGGCTCGGGTTGCCGGGCAGTGACACCTGGATGTTCTTGGCCCCGAGCCTGCTGACCTGGGCTTCGGACACGCCGTTGCCGTTGACCCGCTCGCGGATGATGTCGATCGCCTGGTCGACCTCGCCGGACGTGACCGTCTGGCCCTTGCCGACCGAGGGCTGCAGGACGATCTGGCGGCCGCCCTCGAGGTCGAGTCCGAGCTTCGGGCTCCACTGTCCGGCGGGGTTGCCCAGTGCCGCGCTGGCGCCGATGGCCGCGAAGAGCGCGATCACCAGGGCGGCGAGGAGGACGAGGGTGCGGACGGGTCGCCCGCCCGGCGTCGTACGTCGTGTGCGTGTTGCCACCGGTGCTCAGGCCTCCGCGCGGGTGTCGTCATGGTCGTCGGGCGTCCGGTCGGGTGAGCCCGGCGATGCGCCGGCCGGTCGGTTGTCCTGAGGAGGCAACGCCTCGCCCGCTGCGGCGGGTTCCGCCGCGTCCTTCGAGGATCCCACTTCAGGGGATTCGGTGCTGGTGGCCGGCGCCTCGGGCAGCAGCGCGGAGCGCGGCACGACGGCTCGGCGAACGAACTGCAGGTGCACCCCGGGGCTCACCTCGACGGTGGCGGTCCGCTCGTCCAGGGCGGACAAGGTGCCGAGGAGACCGGACGTGGTGCTCACCGCGGTGCCGAGCTTCAGGCTCTCCTGCTGCTGCTGCGCCTGGCGGCGTTTGCGCCGGTTGGAGACGAAGAGCAGCACGCCGAGGAGGATGACCACCCCGATGAGGATGAACGTGCCGTTGCTCGACCCGGAGTTACCGGAACTGGCTGCTGCAAGAGCGGGCATGGAACGGAACGTCCTTCGGGTCTCACGGTGCGACGCAGCCACACCGGCCCGTCGTTGGATTACCAGCGGCAGAGTCTAGGTCAGCTTGGGGGCTTACCCAACCGCAGGCCACGCCGTCAATCGGTGTCGGACGTGCCCCCGCCGAACCGGCCGTCGACATCGCCGAAGCCCAGCTGCGTTCCTGCTGCGCCCGGTGCGGGAGGAGTCAGGCCCAGGTGCGCCCACGCCATCGGGGACGCGGCCCGGCCGCGCGGCGTACGCACCAGGTACCCCTCCCGCACCAGATACGGCTCGGCGACGGTCTCGACCGTGTCGGCCTCCTCGCCCACCGCCACGGCGAGGGTCGAGAGCCCCACGGGCCCGCCACCGAAGCGCCGGCAGAGGGCGTCGAGCACCGCCCGGTCGAGCCGGTCCAGGCCGCGATCGTCGACGTCGAAGAGCTGCAGTGCCGCGCGAGCCGCGGTCAGGTCGACGATCCCGTTGCCGTGCACCTGCGCGTAGTCACGGACTCGTCGCAGCAGCCGGTTGGCGATCCGCGGGGTGCCGCGGGAGCGCCCGGCCATCTCGTCGATCCCCTGCGGGGTGCTCTCGACGCCGAGCAGCGTGGCGTTGCGGGTGAGGATCGCGGCCAGGTCCGCCGTCGCGTAGAAGTCGAGGTGTCCGGTGAAGCCGAAACGGTCGCGCAGCGGCGCGGGCAGCAGGCCCGCCCTCGTCGTCGCACCCACCACGGTGAACGCCGGCAACTCCAGCGGGATCGCGGTGGCACCCGGGCCCTTGCCGACGATGATGTCGACCCGGAAGTCCTCCATCGCCAGGTAGAGCATCTCCTCGGCGGGGCGCGCCATCCGGTGGATCTCGTCGAGGAAGAGCACCTCACCCTCGGCGAGCGAGGACAGCACGGCGGCGAGGTCGCCCGCGTGCTGGATCGCCGGACCGCTGGTGATCCGGATCGGTTGCTCCAGCTCCGCGGCGATGATCATGGCCAAGGAGGTCTTGCCCAGGCCGGGTGGGCCCGACAGCAGCACGTGGTCCGGCGGTGCACCGCGGCGCCGCGCGGCCTCGAGCAGCAGACCCAGCTGGTCACGCACCCGCGGCTGGCCGGGGAAGTCTGCCAGCTTGCGCGGCCGCAGGGCCGCTTCGAACCGGCGGTCCTCGTCGACCGGGTGGCCCCCCGGGTCCACGATCCGCGCCGTCGCGTCGTACGACTCGTCCTCGTACGACGGGTCGTCGCTCTCGCTCACCGGCCCAGCTCCCGCAACGCGGCGCGCAGCAGACCCGACACGTCGCGCACCTGGCCGTCATCGGAGGCCGCGTCGACGACCCGCTCGACGGCGTCCTGCGCCTGCTTGCCCGACCAGCCCAGACCGACCAGGGCCTCGACGACCTGTCCGTGCTCGCCCTCGACGATGCCGGACGCCTGCGTCGCCGCATCCTCCGCGCCGACCGCCGATATCGGGCCGACCTTGTCCTTCAGCTCCAGCACGATCCGCTCGGCGCCCTTCTTGCCGATGCCGGGCACCTTCACCAGCGTGGCGAGGTCACCGCCGGCGATGGCGGCGCGCAGCACCTCCGGTGCGTGGATCGCGAGCATCGCGAGCGCGAGCCGAGGCCCGACACCGCTGACGGTCTGGACCAGCTCGAAGAGGTCGCGCTCACTCGTGGTGGCGAAGCCGAAGAGGGTGAGCGAGTCCTCGCGTACGACCAGCGTGGTCGCCAGGGTGGCCGTCTCGCCGACCCGCACCGACGCCGCGGTGGAAGGGGTCGCGAGCACCGACAGTCCGACGCCGCCGACCTCGACCACGAGGGTGCCGAGACCGGTCGCGAGGACCGTGCCCCGCAGGCTCGCGATCATCGGGCCACCCGCCGCGCCTGAGCTCGGGCTGCCTGAGCTGTTTGGGCTGCCTTCTGGCGGGCCAGGGCCTGGGCGATGCGGTCCTGCGCGCCGCCGCGCCATACGTGGCAGATCGCCAGGGCCAGAGCGTCGGCAGCGTCGGCCGGCGTGGGAGCGACCTGCAGTTTGAGGATCCGGGTCACCATCGCTGTCACCTGCGCCTTGTCGGCGCGGCCGTTGCCGGTAACCGCGGCCTTCACCTCCGAGGGGGTGTGCATGGCGAGCGGCAGCCCCAGTCGGGCCGCGGCGAGCATCGGGACGGCGGAGGCCTGCGCGGTGCCCATGATCCCCTTGATGTTGGCCTTGGCGAAGACGCGTTCGACGGCGACGGCGTCGGGTGAGTACCGCTGCAGCCACTCGTCGATCTCGGTCTGCAGGGTGAGCAGGCGTTCAGCGGGATCGTCGCCGGGCGGCGTACGCACGACGCCGACGGCGATCATCCGGACCGGTTCGCCGATGCCGCCCTCCACCACGCCGAGGCCGCACCGGGTCAGCCCGGGATCGACGCCGAGGACACGCACGCAAGCCTCCTGGAGAATGAATCGCCGTGTGCCGAACACTTGTTCGGCACATGGCGACGCTACCCGGAGCGGGGACCGACCGCGGGCAGGCGGTGCGGCGAGTCGCCTACTCCTCGTCGAGCTCGGCGAGGACCTCGTCGGAGACATCACCGTTGGCGTAGACGTTCTGCACGTCGTCGCTGTCCTCGAGCGCATCGATGATGCGGAACATCTTGCGGGCACCGTCGGCGTCCAGGGGCACCTCGACCGTGGGCAGCCAGGAGGACTCGGCCGAGTCGTAGTCGATGCCCGCGGCCTGCACGGCCTCGCGGACCGCGACGAAGTCGGTGGCCTCGGAGACGATCTCGAAGGACTCCCCCAGGTCGTTGATCTCCTCGGCTCCGGCGTCCATCACGACCTCGAGGATGTCGTCCTCGCTCTTGTCCGCCTTGGGCACCGTCACCAGGCCCTTGCGGTGGAACTGGAAGGCGACCGAGCCGCTCTCGGCCATCGTCCCCCCGTTGCGCTGCAGGGCCGTGCGCACCTCGGCGACCGCGCGGTTCTTGTTGTCGGTCAGGCACTCGATCAGCAGCGCCACGCCGCCGGGCGCGTACCCCTCGTAGGTGAGCGCCAGGTACTCCGCCGCGCCGGCCTCCGCGCCCGAACCGCGCTTGACCGCGCGGTCGATGTTGTCGTTGGGCACCGAGGACTTCTTGGCCTTCTGCACCGCGTCGTAGAGCGTCGGGTTGCCCGACAGGTCGCCGCCGCCGGAGCGCGCCGCCACCTCGATGTTCTTGATCAGCTTCGCGAACAGTTTGGCGCGCTTGGCATCGACCACCGCCTTCTTGTGCTTGGTGGTGGCCCACTTGGAGTGCCCGCTCATGTTCTCCCTGCTTCGTGCTCGTTGCGTCCGTCACCGACGGCTGATCCGCCCGTCATCGTAACGATTCGCGCGGGGGCGCGATTCCGGCGGCGTACGCCGCACGCCTACGACACGCGTACGGCGTCGCGCACCATGGCGGCGAAGTAGTGGTGCACCCGGTAGTCGTCGGTCACCTCGGGGTGGAAGGACGTCGCGAGCAGCCCGCCTTGGCGGCACGCCACGATGCGTCCCCGCGCCGGTCCGTCCGGGACCGTGCCGAGCACCTCGACCCCCTCCCCGGCGCGTTCGACCCAGGGGGCGCGGATGAAGACCGCGTGCACCGGGGTGTGCGCGCCGTCCGCGAGCGACGGCATCGTCAGATCGGTGTCGAACGAGTCCACCTGACGCCCGAAGGCGTTGCGCCGAACCGTGATGTCCATCCCGCCGAGGGTCTGCTGGCCGGGCTGGCCGTCCAGTACTTGGTCGGCCAGCAGGATCATCCCGGCGCACGACCCGTAGACCGGCATCCCGGCCGCGATGCGCGCACGGATGGGCTCCTGCAGCTCGAAGATGCGCAGCAACTTGTCGATGGTGGTCGACTCCCCACCGGGGAGGATCAGCCCGTCGATCCGCGCGACCTCTTGCGGGCGGCGTACCGGCACCGCTTCCACGTCGGCGCCGGCCAGCGCACGCAGGTGCTCACGCACGTCCCCTTGTACGGCGAGCACTCCGATGCGTGGCTTCGTCACGCGCCGATCCTACGGAGCGTGAGCGTGGAGTCGTCGCGCGCTCCATAGGGCGCGCGGGAAGTTGGGAGTTGTTACGCGCTCCATAAGGCGCGCACGTACTCCCGACGTGCGGCTGACTCAGCCGGAGGCGCCGAACCAGTTGCTGCCGCCGAGGTTGCGTCCCGACAGGTAGCTGTCGACGACCGCGGCGCCCAGGCCCTCCAGCTCGGGCGCGAGCACCCGACCTCCGGCGCGCTTGGCCAGCTGGTCCAGGAAGCGCGCCAGCCCGGGATCCTCGCCGAGCCGGAAGATCGTCGTCTGCGCGCCGAGCCGGGTCGACTGGTCCAGCTCGCGGACGGCGTACGCCACGGTCAGCGGGTGTGGCGGGTAGTCGAAGAAGACCTCGCCGTCGGACTCCAGGTGCGCCGTCGGCTCCCCGTCGGTGACGACGAGCAGCACCGGTTGGGCGTTCGTGTACCTGCGGAAGTGCTGGTTCGCGAGGATCAGCGCGTGGTGCAGGTTGGTGCCCTTGTCCCACTCCGGCGCCAGCCCGGTCAGCTCGGCGATCTCCATCGTCTGCGCGTGCCGACCGAACGCCACCAGCTCCAGATGATCGCCGCGGAACCTGGTCGAGATGAGCTGGTGCAGCGCGAGCGCCGTACGTTTCATCGGCAGCCAGCGACCGTCCATCGCCATCGAGAACGACGTGTCGACCAGCAACGCGACCGCGGCCTGGGTGCGCGCCTCGGTCTCCTGCACCTCCACGTCCTGGAAGGAGATGGCCGGACCATCGGGCTCACCCGCCCGCCGGAGCGCCGCATTCGTCAGCGTGCGCGTGACGTCCCAGGACTCGGTGTCGCCGAACTCCCACGGTCGCGAGGCCCCGGACGGCTCTCCCGCCGTACCCGCCTTGCGAGCGTCACGCTGCCCCTGCCGACCCGACAACGTCTGACTGACGTCGCGCAGCAAGGACTTCCCCAGCTCGCGCATCGCACGGGGTGACAGGCGCAGGTCGCCCTGCGCATCGGACTGCAGATAGTCACGATTGCGCAGCTGCCGCTCCAGCTCCGCCAAGCGTTGCGCGTCCACCGCCGCCTCGTCGCCCAACTGGCGCCGCAGCGCGTCCAGATCGAGGTCGTCCATCCGCGCCCCGGCGTACTGCTGGGAGAGCTGCTCGCTCAACGCGTCGAGGTCGGCCAGGTCCTGCAGCATCCCTGTGCCGTCGCCGAGGCCCATCCCCTGCTCACCGCCGAACTCCTCGCCGCCGCCCCAGTCCTCACCGGGGCGCAGGGCGCGCAGGTTGTCGTCCAGGGCACCGAGCTGGTCCATGAGCTCCGGCGAGCCGAACGCCTGGGTCGCCAGCGCGTCGAGCTCGTCACGCTGCTCCTGCGTCATCGAGTTGCGCATCCGCTGGGCCGCCGCGGCCCGCTGCGCCAACGAGTCCAGCAGCTCCTCGATGGTCTCGGGCTGCTCGGGGAAGAGGTCTCCGTGCTTGTCCATGAACTGCTCGAACGCCGCGTCGGTGTCTTCGCCGTTGCGGTGCTTCGTGAGCAGGTCGTTGAGGTCCTTCAGCATCTCGCTGATCTGCGCGCGGTCTTCGTCGGTGGCGCCCTCGAGCGCCTGCTTCATGCCGGCGAACCGCTGGTCGAGCATCTCGCGGCCGAGCAGGTCCTTGATGCGTTCGTAGTCCTCGCGCGCCTCGGCGTCACGCCACGGGTAGTCGCTCAGCTCGTTGACCGCGGCCGCGGTCGACGGCGGGAGGTTCTCGATGCGCATCTCGGCGAACCGCGCGTCGTCGTCCAGATCGCGCGCCAGCCGTTTGCGCTCGGTGAGCACCGCCTTGTCGAGCAGTTCCTTGACCTCCTGGAAGGTGCCGTCCAGGTTGTGCTTGGCGAGCATCTCCCGCCGCTTCTGCGCCACCTGGCGGGCCAGCTCGTCCAGGCCCTGCTGGTCCCGGGTGCCGCGGCGCAGGAACTCCCGCATCGCGTGCTCCGGTGAGTAGCCGGACATGACGTCCTCGCCGATCGCGTCGAGCGCCTCGGCCAGGTCCACCGGCGGCGCGAGCGGGTCGGGCCCACCGACGTACCGGCCGTAGCGGGAGCGATGAGTTCGCTTACTGGCCAAGGGAATGCGCCTCCTCTAAGAGGGCTGAGGCGTTACCGATCACATGATACCGAGCGGGGCCGAACGTCCGCCCCACGGTGACGGCGTTCGCGACGGTTGACGGCGTTCGAAGACCGTCAACCGTCGCGAAGACCGTCAGCGTCGGGCGCAACGGTCAGCGGTATGTCGCGCGACCGTCGTCGTCCACGTCCTTGCTGACCTTGCGGGCGAGGTAGAGCCCCTCGAGGGCCAGCTCGACGGCGCTGGCGCGCTCGCCGGCGGTGTGCGCGCCGAGGCGCTCGGCGATCTGGTCGTAGAGGTCGGACTCACCCAGCACCGGCAGCGCGGCGAGCAGATCGGCGCTCGTCACGTCGTCGCCGGTGCTGATCTCGGCGCCTTCCTCGATGCTGCGTACGAGCAGCCCGAGGTCGATCCCGCGGAGCCGGGACCGGGCGGTATCGGCGACCGCCATCCGCAACAGGTGCTCCAGGACCGGCTCCTCACGCCCCTCGTGCCCGCTCTCGAACTCGACCTTGCCGGTGAGCACGTCGGACGCCGTGTCCAGGTCGACGATCCGAGCGACGGCCTCGTCCTCGTGCCGGATGCTCGCCCGCCGCAGGGCCGCAGCCGCCACGGTCTCGGCCGCAGCGATCGCGAATCGGGCCGAGACACCCGACCGCTGGTCGACGGCGTTCGACTCGCGCAGCCCCCGGGTGAACCGCGCCAGGATCTCCACGATGAAGTCCGGCACCGTCGCGACGAGCTGCGCCTCCTGGGAGATGACGGCGACCTCGCCCTCGACGGTGAGGGGGTAGTGGGTGCGCACCTGGGCGCCGAAGCGGTCCTTGAGCGGAGTGATGATGCGCCCGCGGTTGGTGTAGTCCTCGGGGTTCGCGCTGGCCACGACGAGGACGTCGAGCGGCAGGCGCAGCACGTAGCCGCGGACCTGGATGTCGCGTTCCTCCATCACGTTGAGCATCGACACCTGGATGCGCTCGGCGAGGTCGGGCAGTTCGTTGATCGCCACGATGCCGCGGTGGCTGCGCGGGATGAGCCCGAAGTGGATCGTCTCGGGGTCGCCCAGACTGCGCCCCTCGGCGACCTTCATCGGGTCGATGTCCCCCACGAGGTCGCCGACGGAGGTGTCCGGCGTGGCCAGCTTCTCGGCGTACCGCTCGTCGCGGTGCCGCCACGCGACGGGAAGCTGGTCGCCCAGGTCGCCGGCGCGCCGGATCGACACGGGCGTGATCGGGTCGTACGGGTGCTCGCCCAGCTCCGATCCGGCGATCACCGGCGTCCACTCGTCGAGCAGTCCCTGCAGGGTGCGCAGCACTCGCGTCTTGCCCTGCCCTCGCTCGCCGAGCAGCACGATGTCGTGCCCGGCGAGCAGCGCGCGTTCGAGCTGCGGGATGACGGTGTCGGCGAAACCCTGGATGCCGGGCCACGGGTCACGGCCCTCCGCCAGTGCGCTCAACAGGTTGTGCCGGATCTCTTCGCGTACGCCGACCTGTTCGTGGCCGCTCGCGCGCAGTTCGCCGACGGTGGAAATGACAGGGGCCGTGGTGGATGCACTCACCACTTCACGCTACGTCACGCGACTGGGGGCTGTCCGGGCTCGTCGCGCGACATCGGCCTACTTGGTAATGATTCTCATTCGGTGGTTATGATCGGGATCGAGAATGATTCCCACTTGCCCACCTCAGGAGAGCAGATGAAGCGCCCCGTCGCCGTCCTTGCCACCGTCGCCGCGGTCCTCGCCCTCGCGGGGTGCAGTTCCGGCGGCTCGGGCAAGGCGAGCGACGGGAAGGTGCAGGTGTGGACCTCGACCGACGTCTGGGGCTCGGTGGCGCGCTACGTGGGTGGCGAACACGCGGATGTCACGTCCGCCATCACCAGCCCGTCGCAGGACCCGCACAGCTACGAGTCCACCGCACGCGACAAGCTCGCGGTCCAGGGGTCCGCGGTCGCGATCTACAACGGCGGGGGCTACGACGACTGGGCCCAGCAGCTGGTCGAGGGCGACTCGGGCACGAAGGGCGTCGACGCGGTCACCGTCTCCGGGCTCGACCAGGGCAACAACCCGTCGTTCAACGAGCACGTCTTCTGGTCACTCCCGACATCGGTCAAGGTCGCCGACACCGTGGCGAGCGACCTGGTCAAGGCGGACCCGGCCCACGCGGCGTACTTCCGGGCCAACGCCCGCTCCTTCGCCACCAAGATCAGCGCGCTCACCGCGCTGGCCCAGTCGATCGGACGTGCCCACCCGCACCTGTCTGCACTGATGACCGAACCGGTCGTCGGCTACCTCCTGGGCACCGCGGGAATCTCCGACGGCACACCGGCGATCTACCGTAAGCAGTCCGAGGCGGATTCGGTGTCGGCAGTTGCGCTGCAAGCCGCCACCACCGCGATCTCCACAAAGCGGGTGCAACTCGTGACCCTCAACGCACAGACCTCCGATGCGACGTCGACGACGCTGCAGAACGCCGCGGACAAGGCCGGTGTGCCGGTGGTGCAGGTCTACGAGACGTTCCCGACGGGCGAGCACGACTACCTGCACTGGGTCCGCACCTGCATCGCGGCGCTGCAGCGAGCCCTTGCATGACCCCGGTGGTGTCGCTGCAGGACGCGGCCCTGGCGTACGGCAGTCGCCTGCTGTGGAGCGGCCTGGACCTGCAGGTGCAGGCGGGTGAGTTCGTCGGCGTCCTCGGGCCCAACGGTGCGGGCAAGTCCTCGCTGCTGCGCGTGCTGCTCGGCGAGCAACCGTTGCGCGCCGGCCAGGCTCTGGTCTGCGGTGAACCCGTGCACCGCGGGTCCTCGCTCATCGGCTACATCCCCCAGCACGGCGCGCTCGCCCCGGACACCGCGATCCGCGGGCGCGACCTCGTGGGCTTCGGCTGGGACGGTCACCGGATCGGCCTCGGCCTCGGCTCGCGCGCCAAGAAGGAGGCCGTGGAGCGTGCGATGGTCACCGTCGGAGCGACGGCGTACGCGGATGCACCGCTGTCGATGCTGTCCGGCGGCGAGCGCCAGCGGTTGCGGATCGCGCAGGCCCTGGTGACCAGGCCGCGGCTGCTGCTGTGCGACGAGCCGTTGCTCAACCTCGACCTGCACCACCAGCGTGAGGTCGCGCAGGCGATCGACCGTGTACGTCGCCTCGAAGGCACCGCGGTGCTGTTCGTGACGCACGAGATCAACCCGATCCTCCCGCTCGTGGACCACGTCGCCTACCTGGCCGGCGGGCAGGCACGGGTCGGCCGCCCTGGGGAGATCATGCGCGCGGAGGTGTTGAGCGAGCTCTACGGAGCCCCGGTCGACGTGCTGCACCACAACGGCCGCATCGTCGTCCTGGGTGGCGACGACACGGCGACCCCCGGGCACGACCACCACCACGAGGAGGCGCACGACCATGGGTGACGCGCTCGCGAAACTGATCTCCTTCGACCAGTTCTGGTCGCTGCTGCCCCTGGTGACGTCGTCGCTCGTCGCCGGAGCACTGCTCGGCATCATCGCCGGCGTCATCGGGCCGATGATCCAGGCGCGGGACCTGGCCTTCGCCGTGCACGGCACCGCGGAGCTGTCGTTCGCGGGCGCCGCCGCCGCGCTGCTGGCCGGGGTGAGCATCACACTCGGCGCGGTGGCCGGGTCCGTGCTCGGCGCGATCGTGTTGGCGCTGATGGGGATCCGTGCACGGCAGGGCAACTCGCTCATCGGCATCGTGTTGCCCTTCGGTCTCGGGCTCGGCGTGCTCTTCCTGTCTCTCTACGACGGTCGCAGCAGCAACAAGTTCGGGCTGCTGCTCGGCCAGATCGTCTCCGTCGACAATGCGCAGCTGGGCTCGCTCGCCCTGCTGACCGTGGTGGTCGCCGTCGTGCTCATCCCGCTGTGGCGGCCGATGTTCTTCGCCGCGGTCGATCCGGTGGTGGCCCAGGCACGCGGCGTACGGGTGCGCGAGCTGTCGTTGATCTTCATGGTCGTGCTCGGGCTGGTGTGCGCCATGTGCGTGCAGCTGGTCGGCGCCCTGCTGGTGATGGCCCTGCTCATCACCCCGACGGCGGCCGCGACCTGCCTCACCGCCCGACCGGTCCTGGTGAGCGCACTGTCCGTGACGTTCGCGGTGCTGTCCATGGAGGGCGGCATCCTGCTGTCCCTCTCGCCCGGGCGGCCGATCAGCCCGTACGTCACCACGCTCTCGTTTCTCATCTACCTCGTATGCCGCGCCGTCGGCTCCCTGCGTACCCGCCGTGGCTGGTCCGCGCGGGCCGTTGCAGCATGACTCCATGAATCCCGCGCCGCCGATCCGCATCCGAGCCCGGCGGGAGGGCGACCTGCCGGCCCTGGAGTCGGTGCTGGCGGCGCAGCAACCGACGTCGCGCTACCCGTTGCGATGGCCGCTGCCGTTCCCGGTGCGGGAGTTCATCGTGCGCCCCGACGAACTGGTCGCGATGGTGGCCGAGGAGGCGGGACGGGTGGTCGGTCACGTGTCCGTGACCTCGGTGCTGCCGGGTGAGCTGGGCGAGGCGTGGGCGGTCGGCGCAGGTCGACACATCGACCAACTTGCCTGCCTGTCAGTGCTCTTCGTCGATCACGCGGTGCGGGGTCGGCGCATCGGTGGAGCCCTGATGGACGCGGCCGAGGGCTGGATCTTCGCCCGCGGTCGGACAGCTGTGCTCGACGTCGTGACCGCCAACGAACGGCCGCTCGCCGTCTACCGGCACCGCGGGTGGCGCGAGATCGGCCACGCCCGTCCGGACTGGCTTCCCGGCACCGAGCCCCCGGTGATCCTGATGGCCAAGAACGCGCCGGCTGTCGCTGCAGGCACCTAGTCTGCGGACATGTCCAAGGGGTGGCTGGAGAAGACTCCGGTGCCGCTACGCCGCATCAGCGTGCGGGCGGACGACGTCGACCACTCACATTGGGTGACCTCTCTGGGGCCGGTTCGCCAGTTACTCGCCGACGGGCTCGACTTGTCCCCGGCGACCGTGCTGGTCGGGGAGAACGGCACGGGCAAGTCCACCCTCGTCGAGGCCATCGCGATGGCGTACGGAATGAACGGGGAGGGCGGGTCGACCGGTGCGACCCACTCGACCTGGGTCAGCGAGTCGCCGCTATGGGACTGGCTGACGCTGACCCGGTCGGCTGGCGGATCGCGGTGGGGCTACTTCGTGCGCGCCGAGACGATGCACGGCCTGTTCACCTTCCTCGACCGCACACGCGGCGAGGGCTACACGCGCGACCCCGAGTTCCACCAGCTCAGCCACGGTGAGGCTTTCCAGACCCTCTTCGACACCACCCGGTTCACCGGCGACGGGTTCTACGTGCTGGACGAGCCCGAGGCGGGACTCTCCTTCACCGCGCAGTTGCGACTCGTCAGCGAGCTCATGGGCATGTTGGAGCATTCTGGTGTCCAGGTGCTGATCGCGACCCACTCGCCGATCATTGCGAGCCTGCCCGGTGCGACCGTGCTCGAACTGGACGCCGACGGCTTCCACGAACGGGCGTGGGACGACCTGGATCTGGTCATGCACTACCGCGGCTTCTGCGAGCTGCCCGAGCGGTACCTGCGCCACCTCCGCTGAGGGTCTGAGCGCAGGGTGGTCGGTGTCTGCCGGGGTGGGCGGTTTGCGTCGGTGGCCAGGGCTGCAGCACTGGCCACCGACGCAAACTGCGCACCTGGACGTGCGTGGTGGCGGGACGGTCGGCTCAGTGCGCGGCGTCGTGCCAGGACGAGCCGACCCCGACGCTCACGTCGAGCGGCACGTCCAGGGCGATCGCGGCGCCCATCTCGCGTCGTACGAGCTCCTCGACATCGGCCCGCTCCCCCGGCGCGATCTCCAGCACCAGCTCGTCGTGCACCTGCAACAGCATCCGCGACTGCGCGTCGGCGGCGCGTAGAGCGGCATCCACGCGCAGCATCGCCAGCTTGATGATGTCGGCCGCCGACCCCTGGATCGGCGCGTTAAGCGCCATCCGCTCGGCCATGTCGCGGCGCTGCCGGTTGGTCGAGGTCAGATCGGGCAGGTAGCGCCGTCGGCCCAGCATGGTCTCGGTGTAACCGGTCAGACTCGCGGCAGCCACGACCTCCCGCAGGTAGTCGCGCACCCCGCCGAACCGGGCGAAGTACTCGTCCATCAGCGCCTTGGCCTCCTCGGTACTGATGGTCAGCTGCTTGGACAGGCCGAACGCCGACAACCCGTAGGCCAGGCCGTAGGACATCGCCTTCACCTTGGAGCGCATCTCACCGCTGACGTCGGCGGGCTCGACATGGAAGACCCGCGACCCCACGAACCGGTGCAGGTCCTCACCGGTGCGGAACGCCTCGATCAGCCCCTCGTCACCGGACAGGTGCGCCATGATGCGCATCTCGATCTGGCTGTAGTCCGCGGACATCAGTGTCTCGTAACCTGATCCGACGACGAAGACCTCGCGGATCCGACGACCCGCCTCGGTGCGGATCGGGATGTTCTGCAGGTTGGGATCGGTCGAGGACAGCCGCCCCGTCGCGGCGATGGTCTGCTGGTACGTCGTGTGGATGCGCCCGTCGTCCGCGACCGACTTCAGCAGTCCCTCGACCGTCACCCGCAGTCGCGAACTGTCCCGGTGCCGCAGCAGCGCCTCCAGGAACGGGTGCTCGGTCCGCGCATAGAGGTCGCTCAGGGCGTCGGCGTCGGTGGTGTAGCCGGTCTTGGTGCGCTTGGTCTTCGGCATCCCCAGCGTCTCGAAGAGCACCACCTGCAGCTGCTTCGGCGAGCCCAGGTTGATCTGCTCGCCGCCGATGGCCTCGTACGCGTCGGCGGCGGCGGATGAGACGCCGTCGCCGTAGTCGGCCTCCAGCACCTGCATCGCCTCGACATCGACACCGATGCCCGCCCGCTCCATGGTCGCGAGCACACCGACCAGCGGCAGCTCGACATCGCGCAGCAGCGCGGTCTCTCCGATGGCCTCCAGCTCGGTGTCGAGGGACACCGAGAGGTCGAGCACCGCTCGCGCCTGGGCCATCGTCTCGTCGGAGCGCTGGTCGCCGACCCCGAGGTCGAGCACACCCTGGGCGGCGTTGTCAGGGGTGCCGGCCAACTCGCGTTTGAGGTGGCGCAGCACGAGATCGGTGAGGTCGTACGACCGTTGGTCCGGCCGCACCAGGTAGGCGGCCAACGCCGTGTCGCTGACGACGCCGCGCACCGGCATCCCGCGCGCCATAAGCGCCTGGAGCGGCCCCTTCGCGTCGTGCAGCGCCTTGGGCCGGTCAGGATCGGCGAGCCAGGTCGCCAACGCCGCCTCACCGTCGGGCTCGAGCGCCTCCAGGTCGATGTACGCCGCGTCGTCGCGCCCCGCCGGGGCGATTGCCACTCCCTGCACGTCACCGGTGCCGCGCGCCCACTGTCCGACGACCTGCAACCCGCTCCGGACACCCACGCCGGCGGCCTCCGCGAGCCACCCGGACACCTCCGAGCTGTCCAGCGTGACCCCGTCGACCTCGACGCCGGCATCGGGGCTGGCCTCGTCCTCGACGGCGTCGAGCGTCGCGAACAGCCGGTCGCGCAGCACCCGGAACTCCAGCCCGTCGAACACGGTGTGCACCTGCTCGCGGTCCCAGCCCTGCCGTTCCAGCGCGTCGACGTCGAGGGGCAGCTCCAGGTCGCCGAGCAGCTGGTTGAGGCGGCGGTTGCGCAGCACCCCGTCGAGGTGCTCGCGCAGCGCCTCACCGGCCTTGCCCTTGATCTCACCGACGTGGTCCACGACCCCGGTGAGGTCGCCGAATTGGTTGATCCACTTCGCGGCGGTCTTGGGGCCGACCCCGGGGACACCGGGCAGGTTGTCGGAGGTCTCACCGACCATCGCCGCCAGGTCGCTGTAACGCCCCGGAGCCACGCCGTACTTCTCCTGCACCGCCGCGGGGGTCATCCGCGCGAGATCGGAGACGCCCTTGCGGGGGTAGAGCAGGGTGACCCGGTCGTTGATGAGTTGGATCGCGTCGCGGTCACCGGAGCAGATCAGCACCTCGTCGAACTCTGCGGCGTTCGCCTGGGCGGTGAGCGTGGCGATGATGTCGTCGGCCTCGTAGCCGGGGAGTTCGACGTAGGCGATGCGCAGTGCGTCGAGCACCTCGCGCACCAGGGAGACCTGGCCCTTGAACTCGTCCGGGGACGCCGAGCGGTTGGCCTTGTAGCCGGCGTACTCCTCGGACCGGAAGGTCTGGCGCGACACGTCGAACGCGACGCCCACGTGGGTGGGCTCCTCGTCACGCAGCACGTTGATGAGCATCGAGGTGAAGCCGTAGACGGCGTTCGTCGGTTGCCCGGTCGTGGTCGAGAAGTTCTCCACGGGCAGGGCGAAGAACGCTCGGTACGCGAGGGAATGCCCGTCCAACAACAGCAGCCTTTTCACGCGTGGCAGCCTAAGCCCCATGACCGACACCCCCACGCACGACGCCGAACCCAGCCAGCCGGAGAACGACGCGGCCTCCGATGCGGACCTGCTCGACCGGTTCAACGAGATGAGCGCCGGGTCGCTGAGCGAGCGGATGGGCATCGAGTTCCTCGAGGTCTCCCCCGAGCGAGTCGTCGCCAGGATGCCCGTGGAGGGCAACACCCAGCCCTACGGCCTGCTGCACGGCGGCGCGAGCGTGGTGCTCGCCGAGACGGTGGGTTCCATCGGAGCCGCACTGCACGCGGGCGAGAAAGGCATCGCCGTCGGCCTGGACATCAACGCCACCCACCACCGCGCTGCCCGGCAGGGTCATGTGACCGCGACGGCGACCGCGCTGTCGCTGGGACGCACGCTCGCGTCCTACGACGTCGCGATCCTGGACGACGACGGTCGCCGGGTGTGCACGTCACGGATCACCTGCATGGTGCGTCCCGCCCCGCCGGGGGCCTGAATCCGCCCGGTTGTCAGCGGTTCTCGGGTGTCCGCATCACGAAGCCGCTGACAATCGGAGGCCTCAGCCGCCGACTCGGCTAGGGCCTCGTCGACAACCTCCGCTGCGCGGTTCGTCAGAGGCCGGTTCTATCTCGGCCCCTTCCTCCCACTCCGCTGCGGCCGCCGACTCGGCTGGGGCCTCGTCGACAACCTCCGCTGCGCGGTTCGTCAGAGGCCGGAGGCCACCTTGACGTCCTCGCGCGCACGCGCCCGTAACGAACGACGCGCCCGCAACGTCGCGGCGCCCTTGGACTCGGCCACGCCGGTCAGCTTGCGACGCAGCGACGCGGTCGAGGTCACCCGCAGGGTCACCGTGGCCGCGAAACCCAGCTTGGCGAAGTACCGGTTGATCCCGCGCTCGTTGGTCGGCACGCAGCAGACCACCTGGGTGCTGCCGTGCTCCTCGCCGTACGCCGACACCCGTGTCAGCAGGGCCTTCGCGACGCCCGTGCCGCGGTGGTCGGGAGCCACCCACATCTGGTCGATCCACACGGCCTGCTCATCCCCGAGGCCGGAGAGCGGACTGCGGGTCACGACGGCGAAGCCGGTGTCCTTGTCCTCGGTGGAGGCCAGGAACACCCGTACGTCGTCGCGCGCCAGCGCCACGTCCATTCGACCGTCCTGCGCGGCGCGTTCGGCCCATTCCACGGTCTGTCCGGTCTCGGATCGCAGTTGTACCCACATGGGTATCAACCGGTCCCGATCGTCCGGTGAGGCGATGGTCACACAGGTGGTGGAACGAGACATGTGGGGGCGACACCTCGCGTGACGGGGACAGAACGTATTGACCCTAGTGGTATCCGCTTCACCCTTGAACAGAGGTCGCGAGAATCCACAGGATCGGTGCGCGCGGTCAGTCCTCCCCGAGGTAGGCCTTCTTCACCTCGTCGCTGACGAGCAGCTCCGGGCCGGGTCCGTCGAGCACGATCTTGCCGACCTCGAGCACGTATCCGTGGGTCGCCAGTTTCAGTGCGGCCCGGGCGTTCTGCTCGACCAGCAGGATCGTGGTGCCGCGCTTCTGCAGGGTGCGCACCGTCGTCATGATCTTCTTCATCATGATCGGCGAGAGCCCCATCGACGGCTCGTCCAGCATCAGCAGCTTGGGCCGGCTCATCATCGCCCGGCCCATCGCCAGCATCTGCTGCTCGCCACCGGAGAACGTGCCGGCCGGCTGCTTGCGTCGTTCGGCGAGGATCGGGAAGAGGTCGTACGCCTCCTTCAGATCCGCCTGGATGTCGGTGCGGTCACGACGGGCGAACGCGCCCAGCATCAGGTTCTCCTCGACCGACTGCCGAGGGAAGATCCGCCGACCCTCCGGTGAGTGCGCGAGTCCCATCGTGACGATGGAGTGCGCCTGCACCTTGTCGATGCGCTTGCCGAGGAAGGAGATCTCCCCTGCCGAAGGCCGGAGCAACCCGGAGATCGTGCGAAGGGTCGTCGTCTTGCCGGCGCCGTTGGTGCCGATCAGAGTGACGACCTGGCCCTCCTCGACCGTGAAGTTGATGCCCTTGACGGCGGTGATCTTGCCGTAGGCCACCGACAGGTCCTTGACCTCGAGCATCGCGGTCATGCCGGGCCCTCCTGCACATCGTCGTCGTCGAAATCGTCGTCGTCACCGGTGCCGATGTAGGCCTCGATGACCCGCGGGTCGGACTGCACCTGTTCGGGCGAGCCCTCGACCAGCACCTCTCCGCGCACCAGGCACAGCACCCGGTCGCAGAGGTTGAAGATGAACCGCATGTCGTGCTCGATGACCACGACGGCCCGGCCGGTGTCCCGGATCCGGAAGATCAGATCCGAGGCCTGCTGGGTCTCCTGCGGGTTCATGCCCGCCGTCGGCTCGTCGAGCAGGACCACCTTGGGGTCGGTGGCCAGCGCGCGTGCCACCTCCAGGCGCCGCTGGTCGCCGTACGGCAGATTGCGGGCCAGCAGCTCGGTGGTGTGGCCCAACCCGACGAAGTCCAGCAGCTCCTGCGCCTTCGCGCGGGTCTCCTTCTCCTCACGGTGGAACTTCGGCCCGCGCAGGACGGTGGTGAGCACCCCCGACGTGGTGCGGCAGTAGGTGCCGACCATGACGTTCTCCAGCGCGGTCATGTTGCCGAAGAGCCGGATGTTCTGGAAGGTGCGGGCCATCCCCGCCTTGACGACCTTGCGCGGCTTCGGCGGGATCTGCTCGCCGGCGAGACGCACCTCGCCCGAGGTCGGCTTGTACAACCCGGTCAGGCAGTTGAAGAACGTCGTCTTGCCGGCGCCGTTCGGGCCGATCAGACCGACGATCTCGCCCTCGTGCACCGTCATGTTGACGTCCTTGACGGCGGTCAGGCCGCCGAACTGCATGAGGACGTCGGACGCCTGCAGCAGCACCTCACCCTTGCCGGATGCGAATTCGGTGTCCCGGGGGCGCCGTGTCGCGGTGCTCATGCGTTCGCCTTCTGCTCGTCCACGTGTTCCTCCTGAACGATGTCGGCCAGGTTCTCGTCCTCGTCGTGGAACTCCAGCTGACGACGACGGCTCGCGATGAGCCCCTCCGGGCGGAAGCGCATCATCAGCACCAGCGCCAGACCGAAGATCAGCAGACGGTAGTCCTCGATGAACCGCAGCTTCTCAGGCAGCAGCTTCAGGACCGTCGCGCCGAGCGCCACGCCGACCACGGTCCCCATCCCGCCCAGGACCACGGCGGCGAGCAGGAAGGAGGACTCCTGGAAGGTGTAGTTGTCCGGTACGACGGACGGCGTCGCGTGGGCCTGGATGGTGCCCGCCAGGCCGGCCAGGAACGCACCACCGGCGAAGGCCAGGATCTTCAGACCGAAGATGTTGACGCCCATCGCCTCGGCGGCGCGTTCGTCCTCCCGGATCGCGATCCAGCCGCGGCCGATGCGGCTGTTGTTGAGGCGGGAGAAGATCGTGATGATCAGCGCCGCCACGAGCACCAGCAGGATGTAGTAGTTGGAGTAGTTCGAGATCGTGAACGAGCCCAGGTTGTGCGTGGACCCGAAGTTGAACCCGAACAGGTTCAGGTCGGGGATGCCGGCGATGCCGTTCGGGCCGTGGGTCAGATCCGGACCGTTGGTGCCGTCCATGTTGTTGACCGCGGTGTGGAAGATCTCACCGAACGCCAGGGTGACGATCGCCAGGTAGTCACCGGAGAGCCGCAGCGTGGGCGAGCCGATGATCAGGCCGAGCACGGCGGAGGTGAGCGCGCCGAGGAGGGCGACCACCAGGAACGGCGGGTGCCACCCGATCGTCGCGCTCGCCGCGCTCGACATCATGGCGCCGACGTACGCACCGGTGCCGAGGAAGGCGATGTAGCCCAGGTCGAGCAGGCCGGCCAGGCCGACGACGATGTTGAGGCCGAGGGCCGCGCACAGGAAGATCGCGATGTCGACGGCGATCGACATGTTGGCGTCGGTGCCGTTCTGGGTGAGCGGGAACAGCAGCGCCACCACCAGCGCACCCAGCATGATCACGGGGCGATGGCGGGCGGCCGCGACCGACAACCAGGTGAAGAAGCCACCGCGGAAGAGCAGCACGCCGAACGTGCCGCCCGCGGCCAGGGCCGCCAGCACGGAGCCACCGTCGTCGCCGCGCAGGATGAACGCGACCATGAACAGCAGAGCCGCGAGGGTCGCGGTGATGACCACGATCTCCAGCCAGTTCGCGCCGTGCACCTTCAGCTGGTTGGTCACCTTCACCGGCGCGAGCAGGAAGCTTCCCGCGACCATCACGAGGGCGCCGACCAGGGCCAGCCAGGCGCCCGGGTCCAGGTTGATGACGCCCCCGGACTGGTAGGCGATGTTGTAGTCGATCAGCACGATGTAGACGAGCGTGCCGACGGCCAGGGCCCTGGCGCTGGAGGTCGTGTCCCACCAGGACAGCGAGGTCAGCCGGCGGTGCACGAGGGCGGCCTCGATGAGTCCGACGACGCCCATCACGATGGCGAATTCCTGCAACGGAGCGGGATTCCCGCTGATCGACAGGTCGCCGAGGATGGTCGAGTCGTAGCTCCATGCCAGCAGGGCGGCGACGATCAGCAGCACCGCGCCGCCGGCCAGGAGAGCCTTGCCGACGTTCGGTCGCGGGGAGATCGTGATCTTGGGGATGTTCATGCGCGGTCCACCACCCGGGCTCCGAAGAGACCCTGCGGCCGGAAGACCAGCACCAGGATCAGGACGATGAATGCGTAGACGTCACTCCAGGCGTTCCCGCCGAACTGGCCGGGGATGTACTGGGTGGCCATGGCCTCGATGAGTCCGAGGACCAGACCACCGGCGACGGCTCCCTGGATGTTGCCGATGCCACCGAGGACCGCCGCCGTGAAGGCCTTCAGCCCGGCGAGGAAGCCCATCGTGGAGGACACGTTGCTGTCGCGCAGCCCCTGCGCCACGCCGGCGAGGGCCGCGAGGATCGCGCCCATCGCGAAGGCCGCCGCGATGATGCGGTCGACGTTGATGCCCATCAGGCGCGCGGTGTCGGGATCCTGCGACACGGCGACCATGGCCTTCCCGGTGCGGGTGCGGCTGATGAAGATGTAGAGGGCGGCGGCGCTGACCACCAGGACGCCCAGCGTGAAGAGCGTGGTGCGCTGGATCACGACGCTGCCGACGGTCAGCGAGCCGCCGGTCACGCCGTCGATGCTCGGATAGGGCACGTTGCTGGTCGCGCCGGGGTACCAGAGCTGGATCGCCCGCTGCAGGGCGATGGAGATCCCGATCGCGGTGATGAGCGGCGCCAGACGTGGCGCGTTGCGCAACGGCCGGTAGGCGAAGCGCTCCATCACCAACGCGATGGCGACCGAGCACAGGGCGCCGCCGACGATCATGATTGGCAGCACCCACAGGCCCGTGCTCTTCTGGCACACGACCTGCCAGGTCGCGAGGGACCCGAAGGCGCCGATCATGAAGACCTCGCCGTGCGCGAAGTTGATCAGTTGGACGATGCCGTAGACGACGGTGTAACCGACGGCGATCAAGGCGTACAGCGACCCTACGGTCAGGCCGTTGAGCAATTGCTGGATGAACTGAGTCATCAGGCTCCCAGGAGAGTCAGGGCAACGCGGGGGCGAGAACTCCGATGAGTTCTCGCCCCCGCGCGCTGCGTCAGATCAGAAGGTGTCGGTCTTGGCCGCGACCCACGCCCCGCCGGTCACCTTGTAGACGGTCAGCACCTTGTTGGTCGTGTCGCCGAACTTGTCGAACGCGACCTTGCCGGTCACACCGGTGATGTTGACGTTTGCCATGGCCTTGACGGTCGCCGCACGGGCGTCCTTCGGGGTCTTGGCGTCCTTCAGCGAGGTCTTGAGCGCCTCGATGATGGCGTTGGCCGCGTCGAACGCGTACGCGCCGTACCCGCCGGCCTCGGAGTTGAACTTGGCCGCCTTGTACTGGGCGAGGAACGCCTTACCGGCAGTCGTGCTGTCGGTGGGCGCACCCACCGAGGTGGCCAGGTCGGCGGCGCGACCACCGAGCTGGATGTACTTCGGGTCGTAGATGCCGTCGCCACCCATCACCGGGATCGCGAGACCACCCTGCGCCAGCTGCTTGGACAGCGGGCCGGCCTGGGGGTACTCACCACCGTAGTAGAGGGCCTTGGGGGCACCCGGCTTGATCTGGCTGATGACCGAGGAGTAGTTGGTCTGCGCGTCGGTGATCGTCTGGGAGGCGGTGATCGTGCCGCCCTCCTTCTTGAACTCCTTCTCGAACGCGGCGGTCAGGCCGGCACCGTAGGTCTTCTGGTCGTTGATCGTGGCGACCTTCTTGATGCCCTGGCTGATCAGGTACTTCGCCGCGAACGGACCCTGGATGGCGTCCGTGGTGCAGGTGCGGAAGTAGGTCGCGTACGGACGCTTGCCGCCCACGTTGGTCAGCGCGACACCGGTGTTGGCCGGGGACACCTGCACGATGTTCGCGCGGGAGAAGATCGGCTGCGTGCTGGTGGAGACGCTGGAGTTCAGGTTGCCGACCACGCCGACCACGGTGGGGTCGCCGGCCAGCTTGGTGGCGGCGTTGGTGCCGACCTCGGGCTTGCCCTGGTCGTCCTCGGCGTCGACCTTGAGGGTCCAGCCGGGAATGACCTTCTTCGCGTTGGCCTGCTGCACGGCCAGCTTGACCGAGTTCTCGATGCCGAGACCGACCGCCGACAGGTCACCGGTGAAGGGGGCGGTCACGCCGATCGTGGCGACCTTGCCGCTGCCTCCGTCACTGCTGCCGCTACTGCTTCCGCCGCCGCTGCGACTTCCGCATGCGGACAGCGCGAGCGCGCCGGCGACGACGGGTACACCCACCTTGATCAAGGTAGAACGCACGAGATTGCCTCCTGGAATTTCATGTATCTCACGATCGGACGCTGCAATCGCAGCAAGATGGTCGAAGAGTACGGAGCACGAGGGCCCCGGAGTGATTCCCACGCCCGTTTGATTCCGGTTTGTGACCTTTGGCGAACTATCTACTCAGCGGCGCGGTCGGCAGGCGGCCGCGCACCGGCGATCACGGCGTCCGCCACCTCGCGCATGCCGAGCCGCCGATCCATCGCGGCCTTCTGTATCCAGCGGAAGGCCGCGGGCTCGTCGAGCGAGAGCTGTTTCATCAGCACGCCCTTGGCCCGGTCCAGGCGCTTGCGCGTCTCCAGCCGGTCGGACAGGTCCGCCACCTCGGCGGTGAGCGCCTGCCGCTCCGACCACCTCGAACGCGCGATGGCGAGGGCGGGTCGCAGGTCGTCGATGGTGAACGGCTTGAGCACGTACCCCATGACCCCGGCATCGCCCGCGCGGTCCACCAGGTCCTTGTCGGAGAACGCGGTCAGCATGACGACGGGTGCGATGCCCTCCTCGCCGATCGTCTCGGCGGCGCTGATGCCGTCCAGGACCGGCATCTTGACGTCCATCACCACGAGATCCGGGTGCAGCGTCCTGGCCTGCTCCACGGCCGAACGGCCGTCGCGGACCTGCGCCACCACGTCGTATCCCGCCTCCTGCAGCATCTCGGCGAGGTCCATCCGGATCAGCGCCTCGTCCTCGGCGACCAGAACACGCAGGACACGCAGGACATCCGGGCCACCGGTGGTCTCCACGTCCGCCACTCCCCCTGCCTCCCCGGGTCCGCGTGGTCCCCCGGCGTCGCCGGATGCTGAACCGCGCTGCGGCAGGCCGTTGTTCGCTTCGGTGCTCACGTCGATCGAGCCTACTGAGCGCGTGTTACGGGCCCGAAAACTCTGGAGCACGACCGCGTGACATCACCGCAGGCGACGAACGCTCGGCCGACGAATACCTGTCAGCCCTCCAAGCGATGTGCGCCGCGGGCCGGCTGCATCGCGAAGACCACCGGTGCGGTGAGTCCGGCCGCGTCGAACGCATCCATCACGGCTTCGGTGACCGCGTCGGTGTCGCCGTCCTCCACGAGCGCGATCGCGCTGCCGCCGAAGCCACCGCCCGTCATCCGGGCGCCGTGCGCGCCGGAGTCCATGGCCGTGTCCACGGCCAGGTCGAGCTCGCGGCAGGACACCTCGAAGTCGTCCCGTAGGGAGACGTGGGACGCGTACAGGTACGCCCCGATCGCGCGCGGGTCACCCTGCCCCTCCAGCACCTGCACCGTCCGCAGCACCCGCGCGTCCTCGGTGACGATGTGCCTGACCCGTCGTTGCAGGACCGGGTCGGTGAGCCGTCCCAGCGCCCCAGGGAGTTCGTCGTCATCGACGTCGCGCAGCATGGGCACCCCCAAGAGCTCTGCGGCCCGGGAGCATTCGGCGCGCCGCCGCGCGTACTCCCCGTCCACGAGCTGATGCCGCGCCTGGGTGTCGATCACCAGCAGCCGCAACCCCGCGCCGTCCAGATCCAGGGGTACCCCGCGCGTTCGCATCGTGCGGAAGTCCACGAAGAGGGCTTCGGCCTCCCGGCACAGGACCGACGCGGACTGGTCGAGTGCTCCGGTGGGTACGCCGACGTAGTCGTTCTCCGACCGTCGCGCCACGGCGATCAGGTCCGCAGGATCGGAGCCGAGGTCGAACAGGTCGTCGACCGCCCCGGCCACGGCGCACTCCAGGGCCGCCGACGACGACAACCCCGACCCGATCGGCACCGATCCGTCGACCACGATGTCCAGGCCGGGCACACGATGGCCGGCCTCCCGGAACGCCCAGACCACGCCGACGACGTACCCGGCCCACCCCTGCACGCTGCCCGGCGCGAGGTCGGCGATCGGCACGGTCACCACGTCGTCGTCCTGCACCGAGGACGCGCGCACCATCCCGTCGTCCCGGGCCGCGACCTGCGCCGTGACACCGAGGGGCAACGCCGCCGGGAGCGCGAATCCTTCGTTGTAGTCAGTGTGTTCGCCGATGATGTTGATCCGGCCGGGCGCGTGCCACGCGCACTCCGCCGGGCGTCCGTAGGCCGTCCGGAAGGCATCGCTCATCGGCCCGCGACCTCGCGCAGCGCGGCCGCCTGCATCTCCGGCGCGACGTCGTTGACGAAGACCCCCATCCCGCTCTCGGAGCCCGCGGTGAACTTCAGCTTCGTGGGGCCGCGGCGGTTGGAGAGCAGCCGCAGATGCAGGTAGGCGTGTTCGGCGCCCAGGCAGTCGGTCCCGGCCGGTGCCTGGTTCCAGCCCGAGACGTACGGCATCTGCAGGTCGTACAGACCGTCGAGCCGCCGCAGCACGTCGAGATAGACGTGCGCGAAGTCGTCGCGCTGCGCGTCGTCCAGTTCGGGCAGCTCCCGTACGCGGCGGTTGGGGTAGAGGTGCACCTCCATCGGCCACCGCGCGGTGGCGGGCACGAACGCCGTCCAGTGCTCGCTGGCCGTCACCACGCGGGTGCCGCTGCGCTGTTCGGCGTGCAGCAGATCCTCGAAGAGGTTGCTGCCGTGCTCATCGTGGTGCTGGGCCGCCGACTCCAGCATCCGCGCGGTCCACGGCGGGACGAACGGGTAGCCGTAGATCTGTCCGTGCGGGTGGCTGAGCGTGACACCGATCTCGGAGCCACGGTTCTCGAACGGGAAGACGTGGGCGACCTCGTCCAGCGCGTTCAGCGCCGCGGTGCGGTCGGCCCAGGCATCGACGATCGTGCGCATCCGCCGCGGTGACACGTCCCCCAGCGACGCGTTGTGGTCGGAGCTGAAACACACCACCTCGCAACGGCCTTCGCCCGGCATCCGCACCAGCAGCGGCTCGTCGTCGACGCTGCCCGGGACGGGCGGGACGCCTTGGGCGAACGATGGGAAGCGGTTCTGGAAGACGACCACGTCGTAGTCGTACGACGGGATCTCCGTCGCCCGCTCCGGGGTGCTCGGATCCAGCGGGCAGTCGCTGGTCGGCGGCTGGTAGGTGCGGCTCTGGCGGTGCGAGGCGATGGCGACCCACTCCTTGAGCAGCGGGTCGTAACGCACCTCGGAGTGCAGGGTGGGCGCCCCGCTCAGATCCCGGGTGTCGACGAGCCGCCGCTCGGCGTCGTCCTCCTCGTCGTAGTAGAAGATGTCGCGGCCATCGGCCAGGGACGCCTCAGTGACCTTCATCGTGGGTGACTCCTTGTACGTCGACGAGGTGGAGGGCACCGACCGCACCTTCGAGCGCGGTGCGGGCATCGCGCGGGAGACCGGAGTCGGTCACCAGGATGTCGATCTCGTCGAACCTGGCGAACGTCGCCAGGCCGCCCACTCCCCATTTGCTCGAATCCGCCACCACGATCAAGCGGTTCGCCGCATCGATCATCGCGCGGTTGATCTCGGACTCCATCAGGTTGGGGGTGGTGAGACCGCGGCCGGGGTCGAAGCCGTGCGCACCGAGGACCAGCGCGTCCAGGTGCAGGCTGCGCATGGTGTTCAGCGCCACCGGGCCGACGAGCGCGTCGGACGGCGTCCGAAGCCCGCCGGTGAGGATGACGTGGGGGCCGGCGCCCTCGGAGTCGATGGCCGTGGCCACCTGGATCGAGTTGGTCACGACCGTCAGCGCCGCGACCGCACCGGCACCGAGTTCCTGCGCGACCTGCCAGGCCGTCGTACCGCCGCCGAAGCCGACGGCCCAGCCCGGGCGGATCAGACCCGCCGCCTCGCGCGCGATCGCCCGCTTCTCCGCTGTCTTCAGTTGCGATTTGCGGGTGAAGCCCGGCTCGTCGGTGACGGCCTGCCGCGGCATCGTCGCGCCGCCGTGCACCTTGTCCACCAGGCCCTCGGAGTCCAGTTGGTCCAGATCACGTCGGATGGTCATCTCCGAGACGCCGAACTGGGCCGTCAGTTGCGCCACCCTGGCGCTGCCGTCGGCCCGGACCCGCGACAGGATGCGCTCCTGACGTTCGCGAGCTAACACGGCGACTCCCCTTGGGTGTGACGGACGCGAGGGTTCGGGTGGGGACACCACGACCCGGGCGACAAGCGCTGAACGAACAGTAACGCACATACCGCCCGCGCATCTGGGGGATCAGGCCCGAGGAATGTGTGAACGTGCGCGGTTGATGGGCGAAGCTGGTTGACAATGATCGAACATCCGCGCCAGAGTGTCAACGATCACACCCACGACCCCCCGCTGACCGGCACGCGACGTACCCCCGAGCGCGCGGTCCACGGGCACTACGGAGGACATCACCATGACGTTGCGTACGGGCGGCCGCCGACCCGTCGGCACGACGCCGCCGACTCGAACGGGCATGTCGAGCATGTCGGGCACAGCCATCGGAGTACGACGGTGAACGCCGTGTCCGGCGGCCTGCGGCTGGATGCCGGGCCGATCGACTACATCCTCATCGCGACGTACTTCGTCTTCGTACTCGGCATCGGGCTCATCGCCCGGAGTCAGGTGTCGAGCAGCGTCGACTTCTTCCTGTCCGGTCGTTCACTGCCGGCCTGGATCACCGGCCTGGCGTTCGTCTCGGCCAACCTGGGCGCGACCGAGATCATGGGCATGTCGGCCAACGGGGCGCAAATCGGCCTGCCGACATTCCACTACTACTGGATCGGTGCCATCCCGGCGATGCTCTTCCTCGCCGTGGTGATGATGCCCTTCTACTACGGCTCTGGGGTGCGCAGCGTCCCGGAGTTCATGTACCGGCGTTTCGGCTCGACCGCGCACCTGGTCAACTCGATCAGCTTCGCCGTCGCCCAGCTGCTCATCGCGGGCATCAACCTCTACCTGCTGGCGACCATCGTCAACACGCTGTTCGGCTGGAACATCTGGCTGTCCACCGTCATCGCCGCGCTCATCGTCCTCAGCTACATCACCCTGGGTGGCCTCTCGGCGGCCATCTACAACGAGGTGCTGCAGTTCTTCGTCATCGTGGCGGCCCTGCTGCCGCTCACCATCATCGCGATGAAGAAGGTCGGTGGCTGGAACGGTCTGACCAGCAAGCTCACCCACGACCAGACACACTCCTGGCCGGGCAACGGGCTGACCGGATTCAGCAGTTCGTTCCTGTCGATCCTCGGGATCGTCTTCGGGCTGGGATTCGTGTTGTCGTTCGGCTACTGGACGACGAACTTCGTCGAGGTTCAGCGCGCGATGGTCAGCAAGGACATGAACTCCGCGAAACGGGCGCCGGTCATCGGCTCCTTCCCCAAGATGTTCATCCCCTTCATCGTGATCATCCCGGGCATGGCGGCCGCCGGCCTCGGCGCGTTCGCCGGTGAGAAGAAGCCCGACTACAACAATGCGCTGCTCTTCCTGATGCGCGATCTGCTGCCGAACGGCCTGCTCGGGGTCGCCATCGCCGGTCTGCTCGCGGCGTTCATGGCCGGTATGGCGGCCAACCTGTCGGCGTTCAACACGGTGATGAGCTACGACATCTGGCAGACGTACATCCAGAAGGACCGCAGCGACGACTACTACCTGGGGTTCGGGCGCATCGCCACGGTCATCGGCACGTTGGTGGCCGTCGGCACGTCGGCGTTCGCCAGCCAGTACCCGAACGTCATGAACTACCTGCAGACCCTCTTCGGGTTCTTCAACGCCCCGCTCTTCGCGACGTTCATCGTCGGCATGTTCTGGAAGCGGATGACCCCCACCGCCGGTTGGACGGGTCTGGTGTCCGGAACGCTCGGCGCGCTGGTGGTCGCGATCCTGTCCAAGGACGCGCTCGGCAACCTGTCGATCGGGGCGCTGAACCTCAGCGGCCAGGGCGCCAGCTTCGTCAGCGCGGGCGCGGCGTTCGTGGTCGACGTCATCGTGAGCGTCATCGTCACGATGTACACGAGTCCCAAGCCGGAGTCGGAGCTGCGCGGCCTGGTCTACTCGATGACCCCCAAGGCCGACTTCGCCGAGGGCGAGGTCGCGCACTGGTGGCTCTCCCCCACCAAGCTCGCCGGGGTGTCGCTGGTCCTGGTCATCATCCTCAACATCATCTTCCACTAAGGACGTCTCATGGCTCAGACCACAACGGCGCCGACCCATCGGCGCGCGGCCGGGATCTTCGACGTCCGCAACATCATCGCCGCGCTCTTCGCGATCTACGGCGTGGTGCTCACGATCATGGGCGCCGCCAACTACACCGATTCCGACAGCCGCAAGACCGGCGGGGTCAACCTCAACCTGTGGGCGGGGCTCGCGATGATCCTGGTCGCGGTCCTGATGGCCCTGTGGGCCGGGCTGCGCCCGATCATCGTTCCGGCCGAGGATGGGACGACCGACAAGGCTTCGGCACCGAAGGAGTTCTAGCTCTCCTCACTCTGCGTACGACGAATGGGGGGTCCTGGTGGACCCCCCATTCGTCGTTCACGCACTGCGAACGTTGGTGCCGGGAGCGGGATTCGAACCCGCACGCCCTTTCGAGCAGAGCATTTTGAGTGCTCCGTGTCTGCCATTCCACCACCCCGGCCGGGGTTCGTGCGCGCGCCAGCATACGCGGACCGTCGGCTCGATCGAGCATTGACGCAGTTCGGCACGAGAGCCGCAGGTAGACCTGCGGCGCTCGTGCCGAACTGCGTCATGGTGGGCGCCGCCGGTGGTGCGCCTCAGATCATCGGGCCCTCGAACGACGTGGTCGGGTCGTCGTACGCCGGAGCGACCTTGTTCTTCGCATCGCCCATCTGGTGGACCCGCAGCGCGTTCGTGGAACCGGGAATGCCGGGAGGTGATCCGGCGATGATCACGACCAGGTCACCTTCGACGCAGCCGTCGTTCCCCAGGAGGATCTCGTCGACCTGCATCGCCATCTGGTCGGTGTGCTTGACCTCGGGCACCAGGTAGGGGTGCACCCCCCAGACGAGCGCCAGCCGGTTGCGCACGACCGGGTCGCAGGTGAAGGCCAGCATCGGCCGGGGGCTGCGCAACCGAGCCAGCCGCAGCGCGGAGTCGCCGCTCGTGGTGAACGGGATCAGGTACTTCACGCCGAGCAGCTCGCCGATGTCGGCGGCCGCGCGGGTGACGGCGCCGCCCTTCGTGTGCGGACGGGTGCCGAGCGGCGCGATGCGCTCCAGCCCGTGGTCCTCGGTGCTCGCGATGATGCGGGCCATGGTCCGCACGGACTCGATCGGCCAGGCACCCACGCTGGTCTCCCCCGACAGCATGATGGCGTCGGCGCCGTCGAGCACGGCGTTCGCGCAGTCGCTGGCCTCGGCGCGCGTCGGCCGGGAGTTCTCGATCATCGACTCCAGCACCTGGGTGGCGACGATGACCGGCTTGGCGGCGCGGCGGGCGAGCTCGACCGCGCGCTTCTGCACGATCGGCACCTCCTCGAGGGGCAACTCCACGCCGAGGTCGCCGCGCGCCACCATGATCGCGTCGAAGACCTCGACGATCTCGGCCAGGTTGTCGACGGCCTGCGGCTTCTCGATCTTCGCGACCACCGGCACCCGGCGCCCGATCTCGTCCATGATCTCGTGGGCACGGTCGATGTCGGCCGCCTCGCGCACGAAGGACAGCGCGATCAGATCCGCGCCCAGGCGGACGGCCCAGCGCAGGTCCGCCTCGTCCTTGGCGGACAGTGCGGGCACGCTCACCGCGACGCCCGGCAGGTTGATGCCCTTGTTGTTGGAGACGGTGCCGCCCTCGACGACCTCGGTGAGGACGTCGGTCGCGGTGACCTGCAGCGCCCGGAGCGAGACCTTGCCGTCGTCGATCAGCAGGGAGTCGCCCGGCTGCACGTCCCCGGGGAGGCCCTTGTACGTCGTGGACACGCGGTCCTGGTCGCCGTCCACCTCGTCGACCGTGATGGTGAAGCGGTCGCCCTTGGTGAGCACGATCGGACCGGCGGAGAAGCGGCCGGTGCGGATCTTGGGGCCCTGCAGGTCGCACAGGATCGCGAGGGGGCGTCCGCTCGCCTCGCTGGCACGGCGCAGGTTGTTGTAGACCTCCTCGTGATCCTCGTAGGCACCGTGGGACAGGTTGAGCCGGGCGACGTCCATGCCCGCCTCGACCAGTTCGCGGCAGCGTTCCGCGGAAGAGGTGGCAGGACCGAGGGTGCAGACGATCTTGGCGTGTCGCATGATGTCGAGCCTATCGACGGCGCACCGGCATTCGATGCCGATGCACGCCGTACCCAGAGGTAACTTCGCGGTCAGACCGTGAGCGGCCGATCGGTCGGGCCGATCGGGGCCGGGAGGTCGCTGGATCCGCTGAGGAACGCGTCCACCCCGCGGGCTGCCGCTCGGCCTTCGGCGATCGCCCAGACGATCAGGGACTGACCGCGGCCGGCGTCACCGGCGACGAAGACGCCCGGCACGCTGGACATGAAGTTGGCGTCGCGCCGTATGTTGGTGCGCTCGTCCAGCTCGACCCCGAGCTGCTCGACCAGTCCGGTGCTCTGCGGGCCGAGGAATCCCATGGCGAGCAGCACCAGATCGGCCGGGATCTCCCGCTCGGAACCCTCGACCTCCTCGAAACCGCTGCCCTTGCGCTCGACCTCGACGAGCCGCAGCGCCTTGACGTTGCCCGCACCGTCATCGAGGAACTCCTTGGTGCTGATCGCGTAGACCCGCTCGCCGCCCTCCTCGTGCGCACTCGCGAACCGGTAGAGCATCGGGTACGTCGGCCACGGGTTGGCCTCGGAGCGGTCCTCGCCCGGCTTGGGCATGATCTCCAGGGACGTCACGGACGCTGCGCCCTGCCGGTGGGACGTCCCGATGCAGTCCGCACCGGTGTCACCGCCGCCGATGACGACCACGTGCTTGTCCTTGGCGGTGATCTGGTCCTGGACCTGCTCACCGAGCGCGGCCCGGTTGGCGGCCGGCAGGAAGTCCATCGCCTGCACCACGCCGTTCAATTCGTGGCCCGGGGCGGGCAACCCGCGGCGCACGGTGGCGCCGACGGCCAGCACGACGGCGTCGTACCGCTGGCGCAGTGCGGACCCGGTCAGCTCTCCCCCGACGTCGGTCGAGCAGCGGAACCGGGTGCCCTCGGCCATCATCTGCTCGAGCCGACGATCCAGGACCGCCTTCTCCATCTTGAACTCGGGGATGCCGTAGCGCATCAGGCCGCCCGGCTTGTCGTCGCGCTCGTAGACGGCCACCGTGTGGCCGGCGCGGGTCAGCTGCTGCGCGGCGGCCAGCCCCGACGGCCCGGAGCCGATGACGGCCACCGTCTTGCCGGTCAGCCGGGTCGGCAGCTGCGGCTCGACCGCGCCGGCCTCGAAGGCTTGCTCGATCGTGGTCAGCTCGACCTGCTTGATGGTGACCGCCGGCTCGCTGATCCCGAGCACGCACGCGGTCTCGCAGGGTGCCGGACACAACCGTCCGGTGAACTCCGGGAAGTTGTTCGTGGCGTGCAGCCGCTCGATGGCGTCGGGCCAGTCGCCCTTCCAGGCCAGGTCGTTCCACTCGGGGATCAGATTTCCGAGCGGACACCCGTTGTGACAGAACGGGATTCCGCAGTCCATGCAGCGGCCCGCCTGTTGCTGCAGTTCGCCGAGCTGCTGCTCCTCGTAGACCTCTTTCCAGTCCTTGATCCGGACCGAGACGGGCCGCCGCTGCGGCAGCGCCCGGTCGCGCACCTTCAGGAAACCTCGTGGATCAGCCACGGTTCACCTCCATGATTCGTTCCCAGACCTGACCGCCGTCGGGGTCGAGCCCCTCTTCGTCGGCCTTGGCCCGCACGTCCAGCACCCGCTGGTAGTCGCGCGGCAGTACGAGGCTGAGTCGCCCCGCGGCATCCGGCCAGTCCGCCAGCAACCTGGCTGCCACCTGCGACTCGGTCCACTCGTGGTGGTCGCGCAGCAGCGTGTGGACGCGCTCCAGGTCGCTCTCCCTGACCTCCAGGACGTCGACCAGCTCGGTGTTGACCATCTGCTCGTCGAGGTCGAGCACGAACGCCACCCCGCCGGACATCCCTGCCCCGAAGTTGCGTCCGGTCGGGCCGAGCACCAGGACCGTGCCGCCGGTCATGTACTCGCAGCCGTGGTCGCCCACGCCTTCGACGACGGCGGTCGCGCCCGAGTTGCGGACGCAGAACCGCTCGCCGACCTGGCCGCGCAGGAAGACCTCGCCGCTGGTCGCGCCGTACCCGATCACGTTGCCGGCGATGGAGTTCAGCTCCGGCACGAACGACGCGTCGCGCGTGGGGCGTACGACGACCCGGCCGCCGGACAGCCCCTTGGCGACGTAGTCGTTGCCCTCACCGAAGACCCGCAGCGTGATGCCCTGGGGCAGGAACGCGCCGAGCGACTGCCCCGCGGTGCCCGTGAGGGAGATATCGATGGTGCCGTCGGCCAGCCCCTCGGGGTAGCGCTTGGTCACCTCGTGCCCGAGCATCGTGCCGACCGTGCGGTTGACGTTGCTCACGGGCAGCTCGATGCGCACCGGCTCCTTGTCCTGCAGCGCGTCGGCGGACAGCGTGATCAGCTGCTGGTCCAGGGCCTTGGCGAGCCCGTGTTCCTGGGCGATCGTGTGGTGCCGGGGCGATCCCTCCGGCACGTCGACGTCGGCGAGCACCGGCGACAGGTCGAGTCCCTGCGCCTTCCAGTGATCCACGGCCGGGCGGGTGTCGAGGGCGCCGACCTGACCGACCGCCTCGTCGATGGTGGCGAAGCCCAGCTCGGCGAGCAGTTCGCGAACCTCCTCGGCGATGTACTCGAAGAACGTCTCCACGAACTCCGGCTTGCCGCTGAACCGCTTGCGCAGCTCGGGGTTCTGGGTGGCGACGCCGACCGGGCAGGTGTCCAGGTGGCAGACGCGCATCATGATGCATCCGCTCACCACGAGCGGGGCGCTCGCGAAACCGAACTCCTCCGCGCCGAGCAGGGCAGCGACCACGACGTCGCGTCCGGTCTTCAGCTGGCCGTCGGTCTGTACGACGATCCGGTCGCGCAGATTGTTCAGCAGCAGGGTCTGCTGGGTCTCGGCCAGGCCGATCTCCCAGGGTCCGCCGGCGTGCTTCAGCGAGGTCATCGGCGCCGCACCGGTGCCGCCGTCGTGGCCGGAGATCAGGACGACGTCCGCGTGGGCCTTGCTGACGCCCGCGGCCACCGTCCCGACCCCGACCTCGGAGACGAGTTTGACGTGGATCCGCGCTTCGGGGTTGGCGTTCTTGAGGTCGTGGATCAGCTGGGCGAGATCCTCGATCGAGTAGATGTCGTGGTGCGGCGGCGGTGAGATGAGCCCGACGCCGGGGGTGGAGTGCCGGGTCCCGGCGATCCACGGGTAGACCTTCGGGCCGGGCAGCTGGCCGCCCTCGCCGGGCTTGGCGCCCTGGGCCATCTTGATCTGGATGTCGTCGGCCTGGGTCAGGTAGACCGAGGTGACGCCGAAGCGGCCCGATGCGACCTGCTTGATCGAGGAACGGCGTTCCGGGTCGAGCAGCCTGTCGAGGTCCTCGCCGCCTTCGCCGGTGTTGGAGCGCGCGCCGATCCGGTTCATCGCGATCGCCAGGGTCTCGTGCGCCTCCTTGCTGATCGAGCCGTAGCTCATCGCACCGGTGGAGAAACGCTTGACGATCTCGCTGGCCGGCTCGACGTCGTCCAGCGGGATCGGGTCGCGGCCGGAATCGAAGCGGAAGAGCCCGCGCAGCGTCATCAGCCGCGCCGACTGCTCGTCGACCCGCGCGGTGTACTGCTTGAAGATGTCGTAACGCCGCGCGCGGGTCGAGTGCTGCAGCCGGAAGACCGTCTCCGGGTCGAACAGGTGGGGCTCACCGTCGCGGCGCCACTGGTACTCCCCGCCCGTCTCGATGGTGCGGTGCGGGGGCCGCTGGCCGCTCTTGGGGTACGCCGTGGCGTGCCGGGCGGCGACCTCCTTGGCGATCACGTCGAGGCCCACGCCGCCCAGGCGGGAGAAGGTGCCGGTGAAGTAGTCCTTGATCAGGTCGTCGGACAGCCCGATGGCCTCGAAGACCTGCGCGCCGCGGTAGGACGCCACGGTGGAGATGCCCATCTTGGACATCACCTTCAAGATCCCCTTGCCGAGGGCCTTGATGAGGTTGCGGGTGGCCTGGTCGGCGCTGATGTCGGGCAGCTCGCCACGGCGCACCATGTCCTCCACGGACTCCATGGCCAGGTAGGGGTTGACCGCGGCGGCGCCGTACCCGACGAGCAGTGCCACGTGGTGCACCTCGCGCACGTCGCCCGCCTCGACCAGCAGCCCGACCTGGGTGCGCGTCTTCTCGCGGACGAGGTGGTGGTGCACGGCGGCGGTGAGCAGCAGCGACGGGATGGGCGCGAACTCGGAGTTGCTGTCCCGGTCGGACAGCACCACGAAGCGGTACCCGTCGGCGATGGCCTGGCTCACCTCGGCGAAGATCCCCTGCAGCCGCGCGCGCAGTGCGGTGGCGCCGCCCTCGACGTTGTAGGTGCCGCGGATGACGTAGGTGCCGTATCCGGGGAAGTTGCCCTCGGCGTTGATGTGCACCAGCTTCGACAGCTCGTCGTTGTCGATGACCGGGAAGGGCAGCTCGACCTGGCGCGCGTGCGCCGGGCCGATCTCCAGGGCGTTGCTCTCCGGGCCCATCAGGCTCCCGAGGGAGGTCACCAGCTCCTCGCGGATGGAGTCCAGCGGCGGGTTGGTGACCTGGGCGAACAGCTGGGTGAAGTAGTCGAAGATCAGTCGTGGGCGCTGCGACAGCACCGCGATCGGGGTGTCGGTGCCCATCGACCCCAACGCCTCGCCGCCGGTGCGGGCCATGGGCGCCAACAGCACCCGCAACTCCTCCTGGGTGTAGCCGAAGGTCTGCTGCCGACGCTCGACGGATGCCGGCGTGTGCCAGACGTGCTCACGCTCCGAGAGGTCCGCGAGCTTGATGATCCCGGCGGTGAGCCATTCGCCGTACGGGTGCTCGGTGGCCAGCTGCTGCTTGACCTCCTCGTCGCTCACGATCCGCCCCTCGGCGGTGTCGAGCAGGAACATCCGGCCAGGACGCAGCCGACCCTTGCGGACGATGCGGGTGGGGTCCAGGTCGAGCACGCCGGCCTCCGAGGCCAGCACGACCAGGCCGTCGTCGGTCACCGAGTAGCGGCCCGGGCGCAGACCGTTGCGGTCCAGGACCGCACCGATCAGCGTGCCGTCGGTGAAGGTCACGCAGGCCGGGCCGTCCCAGGGCTCCATGATCGTGGAGTTGTACTCGTAGTACGCGCGGCGTGCGGGGTCCATCGACGCGTGGTTCTCCCACGCCTCGGGGATCATCATCAGCACCGACGCCGGCAGGCTCCGACCGGCCAGGTGCAGCATCTCCAGCACCTCGTCGAACGACGCCGAGTCGGAGTTGCCCGGCGTACAGACCGGGAAGGTGCGCGACAGGTCGCCGCGGAAGACCTCGCTGGCCAGCGTCGACTCGCGGGCGCGCATCCAGTTCTGGTTGCCGCGCACCGTGTTGATCTCACCGTTGTGCGCGATCATCCGGTAGGGGTGCGCGAGCTTCCACGACGGGAACGTGTTGGTGGAGAAGCGTTGGTGCACCAGGGCCAGCTGGGAGGTGAAACGCTCGTCGGACAGGTCGGGGAAGAATGGCTCCAGCTGACCCGTGGTGAGCATGCCCTTGTAGACGATGGTCCGCGCGGACAGCGACGGGAAGTACACGTCGGTCTCGTGCTCGATGCGTTTGCGCAGACAGAACGCCATCCGGTCCAGCGCGATGCCCGCGGCCGCGTCGTCACCGTCCGCGGCGTCGGCCACGAAGACCTGACGGAAGACCGGCATCACGTCGAGCGCGGCCTGTCCGACCCCATCGGGGTTGACCGGGACATCGCGCCAGCCGAGCACGCGCAGACCCTCCTCACCGGCGATCTGCGCGAGGCGCTCGCCGATGTGCCACTGGGCATCGGGGTCGACCGGCATGAACGCGATGCCGACGGCGTACCGGCCGACGGGCGGCAGGTCGAAGTCGCACACCCCGCGCAACAGGTCGTCCGGGATCTGGGTGAGGACGCCGACGCCGTCGCCGACGCTGGGGTCCGCGCCGGTGGCGCCGCGGTGCTCAAGGTTGCGCAGCGCCGTCAGCGCGTGCTCCACGATGTCGTGCCCGGCCCAGCCGCGCATCGTGGCGACCATGGCCACGCCGCAGGCGTCCCGCTCGAGACGGGGGTCGTAGAGGCCCTGCGCATCGGGTACAGAAGTGAAGCCGGAATTGCCGCGAACGCTCATCGCACCCACCGTCCTGTCGTCGTCGTGCGCCCCGGCGACGGGGCGCATGCGCTCTCGCGTGCGCACATCATGAAAGAGCCGCGCCACCGGCGCCGGCTCTGCACTGCTCTTCCAGTGACCTGCGGGACGACGTTGGCCTGCGGGGCGCTCAGCGTATCCGGGCCCCTCGGATGCTCACAAGGTGGACGTATCCGTCTCATCAGACGAGACGTTTTGCGCTGGGCTCGCGCTCTTCGTGGCGTCGCGTCCCGCGGCTTCGTCGCCTTCGTCGAACCGGCGTCGATCGATGAAGCCTTCGCGGACGCCGTCCGGGTGCCGACGACCTGTCCGGAGGAAGATCGCCACCCCGCCCAGGAAGACCAGGATGCAGACCCAGACATTCACCCGCAGGCCGAGGATGTGGTTGGCCGGGTCGGTGCGCATCAACTCGAAGACGATGCGGCCGACCGGGTAGAGCATCACGTAGAGGCCGAGCACCCGGCCACGCCCGAGCAGCAGCCGCCGGTCGGCCGCGACGATCGCGGTGGCGATCAGCAGGCACCAGATGGCCTCGTAGAGGAACGTCGGCTGGAAGTACCCGAGAACGACGGCGTGGCCGTCCTGGAAGATCGCGTGTCCGCGCGACTCGTCCCATTCGTGGATCTGCAGCTTCCAGGGCAGGTCGGTGCGGCCGCCGTACAGCTCGTTGTTGAACCAGTTGCCCCAGCGCCCGACCGCCTGGGCGACCAGGATGCCCGGCACCGCCGCGTCGGCGAAGTCCAGGAAGCTGATGCCCGCCTTCCGGGCGCCGATCCATCCGCCGACCGCGCCGAGCGCGACGGCCCCCCAGATGCCGAGGCCGCCGTGCCAGATCGCGAACGCGTCGAGCGGGTGGCCGCCCTTGCCGAAGTAGGCCTGCGGCGAGGTGATCAGGTGGTAGAGGCGCCCCCCGACGATCCCGAACGGCACGGCCCACCAGGCAACGGTGTAGATGTCGTCGGCGGTGCCTCCGCGGGGCACGATCCGGCGGCCGGCGATCCAGACCGCCACGAAGATGCCCGCCAGGATGCACAGCGCGTACGCGCGCAGCGGCAGCGGCCCGATCCAGAGGACTCCCTGGGTCGGGCTGGGCAGGTACGCGGTCATGTCCGGCGCACGCCGTCCGCGAGACGGCTGGTGAGCGAACGCAGGTCGTCCAGGCCGGCGGCGAAGGTGTCGGCCTCCAACAGGCAGCGCACGAGCGCGGAGCCGACGATGACGCCGTCGGCGAACTCGGCCACCTGGTGCGCCTGGGCCGGGGTGGACACCCCGAGGCCGACGCAGACAGGCAGGTCGGTGACCTCGCGGGTGCGCTCGACGAGCACCTGTGCCTGGCCGCCGACGCTGTCGCGGGCGCCGGTGACGCCCATCAGCGACGCGGCGTAGACGAAACCGCGGGCGGCGGCGGTGGTGCTCGCGAGCCGCTGAGGGGTCGAGCTCGGGGCGACGAGGAAGATCCGGTCGAGGTCGTGATCGTCGCTGGCGGTGATCCACTCGCCGGCCTCGTCGGGGACGAGGTCGGGCGTGATCAGTCCGCTCGCGCCGCTGGTGCGCAGGGCACCGGCGAACTTGTCGACGCCGTACCGCAGCACCGGGTTCCAGTAGGTCATCACCACGGCGGCACTGCCGGCCTGCACGATCGCGGCGGCCGCGTCGAAGACGTCCGCGACGCGCACGCCGTTCTCCAGCGCCTTGGTCGCGGCCGACTGGATGACCGGGCCGTCCATCAACGGGTCGGTGTAGGGCAGGCCGACCTCGACGATGTCCGCACCGGACTGCGCCATCGCGACCATCGCCTCGATGGACTGCTCGACGCTGGGGAACCCGGTCGGCAGGTAGCCGATCAGCGCCGCCCGGCCCTCTTTCCTCGTGCGGGCCAGCACATCGCTCACGCCGGTCACGTCTGGCTCTCCCCGCCGCCGCTGGCGGCTTCGTCGTCCGCGGGCCGTGGCGCATCGTCGGGCGGGGTCGTCGCCTCGTCCTCCAGCAGACCGAACCAGCTCGCCGCGGTGTGCACGTCCTTGTCGCCGCGCCCGGACAGGTTCACCAGAACCACACCGGAGGGGCCGAGTTCCTGCCCGATCTTCATCGCGCCCGCGAGTGCGTGGGCACTCTCGATGGCCGGGATGATGCCCTCGGTCTGCGACAGCAGGCGGAAGGCCTCCATGGCCTCGACATCGGTGACCGGGTAGTACTCCGCGCGGCCGCTGTCGCGCAGGAAGGCGTGCTCCGGGCCGACGCTCGGGTAGTCCAGTCCGGCCGACACCGAATGCGATTCGATGGTCTGACCGTCGTCGTCCTGCAGTACGTAGGTGTAGGCGCCGTGCAGGACCCCGGGCTCGGCCTGACCGCTGAAGCGGGAGGCGTGCCGACCGGACTCGACGCCCTCGCCGCCGCCCTCGAGGCCGACGAGACGCACCCCGGCGTCGTCGATGAACCGGTGGAAGATGCCCATGGCGTTGGATCCCCCGCCCACGCATGCGCAGATCGCGTCGGGCAGGCGGCCGTACTCGTCGAGCATCTGGGCGCGAGCCTCGACGCCGATGATCCGGTGGAAATCGCGCACCATCTCCGGGAACGGGTACGGCCCGGTGACGGTACCGAGCACGTAGTGGGTGCGGTCGACGTTGGCGACCCAGTCGCGGAACGCCTCGTTGACGGCGTCCTTCAACGTCTGCGAGCCGTGCTCGACCGGCACGACCTTGGCGCCGAGCAGCCGCATCCGGGCCACGTTCAGGGCCTGTCGTTGCGTGTCGACCTTGCCCATGTAGACGACGCACTCCAGGCCGAGCAGCGCGGCCGCCGTCGCGGTGGCCACGCCGTGCTGGCCCGCGCCGGTCTCGGCGATGACCCGTGTCTTGCCCATCCGGCGGGTGAGCAGCGCCTGCCCGAGCACGTTGTTGATCTTGTGCGAGCCGGTGTGGTTGAGGTCCTCGCGCTTCAGCACGACCTGGGCGCCGCCGCAGTGCTCGGCGAAGCGCGGGACGGCGGTCAGGATGCTCGGCCGGCCAGTGTAGGTGCGGTGCAGCTGGGCGAGTTCGCCGATGAACGCCGGGTCGACCATGGCCTTGGTGCGGAACTCGTCGAGCTCCTCCAGGGCCGCGACCAGCGCCTCCGGCACGTAACGGCCGCCGAACTCACCGAACCGGCCGAGACCCTGCGCGGGCACGGCGGCGGTCATACCGAGGCCGCCCGTCCGGCGTCGATGAGGGCCGCCGCGGCCTCGCGCGGGGTGCCGCCGGTGACCAGCGCCTCCCCCACCAGCACCGCGGACGCACCGTCGCGCACGACGGACGCGACGTCGGCCGGTCCGGCGATGCCGGACTCGGCGACCAACACCTGGTCGCCCGGCACCCGCGGCGCCAGGCGCCCGAACGCCGAAGGGTCGACCTCGAGGGTCTTCAGGTTGCGCGCATTGACGCCGATCAGCCGCGCGCCGAGGGTGACCGCGCGGTCCAGCTCGGCCTCGTCGTGCACCTCGACCAGGGCGGTCATGCCGAGCCGGGTGGCCTGCTGGTGCAGATCGCGCAGCAGGGCGTCGTCGAGGGCCGCGACGATGAGCAGGATCAGGTCGGCGCCATGCGCGCGCGCCTCGGCGATCTGGTACGGGTCGACCATGAAGTCCTTGCGCAGCAAGGGGATTCGCACGCGCTCACGGACGGCGTCCAGGTCGCGCAGCGACCCGCCGAAGCGGCGTCGTTCGGTCAGCACCGAGATGGCCGTGGCACCGCCGGCCTCGTAGTCGGCGGCCAGACCGGCCGGGTCGGCGATGTCGGCCAGATCGCCCTTGCTGGGGCTGCGCCGCTTGACCTCGGCGATCAGCTTCACCGGCCCGGGGGCGGTGAAGCGCGCCATCGCGTCGAGGGCGGGAACGGCCTGCGCGGCGTCCTGCTCGAGCTGGGTGAGGGGCAGCAGCCGACGGCGGTCCTGGAGATCTTCGCGGACGCCGGCGACGATGTCGTCGAGAACAGTGCCCACGCCGGTCAGTGCACTCCGGTCTGCGCCTGGGTGGAGACCTCGTGGTGCTCCTGCTGGCCGGGCGCCCGCAGCGCGGGCGCACCGAAGCCGGCCTTGGCGAGGATCTTGCCCGCGGCGACCCCGACGGCGCAGATGACGACCCCGACGATGTCCAGCGAGTGAAGCCCGAAGGCCACCCCGAAGGCGATGAAGACCGAGCCGAGCATCATCAGGCCGACCAGGGTCCACGCAGCGAGGCTGTGTCCGTGGTTCTCGTGTTCTTCGGCCATCCGCGGTGCCCTCCGTGTACGACGTCGTCCCGCTGACTGCGCGGGGTGCCCCAGACGGGCGCTTCATTCTGTCAGGCCGACCCGCGCGCGTCGCCCCGCGGGTCGTCCGCCGTGGGGTCCTCGCCCTCGCTGAGCCGGTCCCAGGCCGACACGGTGCGGGTGCGAGCGGCCGGGGCGTCGTACCTGCTGGACAGCCCGCTCCACCGCCGGCCGCCCACGAAACCCAGCACCCCCGTGATGACCAGCAGCACCGCACCGAGCACCCCGACCCAGGGCCAGAAGGTGAGCGCGCCGTGTGTCACCGCGTCACCGGTGCGACCGGTGGAGCCCGCCGCGTGGTCACGGATCGCGCCGTCCGGGTCGGTGATCACGTGCAGCACGCCGTAGAGCGCGAGCGCTCCGGCGAGCGCGGCCAGCACGCTGGCGACGGACCGGGGCAGCCTCCCCACCGTGAGCAGAGCGATGACCGCCGCGGCCCCGACCAGGGCGCCTGCCGTCACGACCGGGGCCGCACTGGACCCGCCGACCTGGACGTCGGCCCGCTGCAGGACGGCGTCGGCGACGCTGCCGGTCACCCAGGTGCGGCTGCCGGCGAGCAGCAGCAGCAGCACGGCCACCAGGCCGACGAGGAACACCGACCGTTTGCTCGTCACGAGATGTCGCTCATTCCCTGCGCCGTGGCGACCGCGCGCAGCGCAGCTCGCGCCTTGCTCCAGGTCTCCTGGTACTCACTCTCCGGCACCGAGTCCGCGACGATGCCGGCGCCGGCCTGCACGTGCGCCTGACCGTCCTTGATGACGGCCGTGCGGATGGCGATGGCGAGGTCGAGATCGCCCGCGAAGTCCAGGTAACCGACCACCCCGCCGTACACCCCGCGGCGCACTCCCTCGTACCGATCTATCAGGGCCATCGCGCGAGGTTTCGGCGCGCCGGACAGCGTGCCGGCGGGGAACGTCGCCACCAGCACGTCGTACGCGCTGGTGCCCTCCCGCAGGCGGCCGACGACCGTGGACTCCAGATGCATGATGTGGCTGTAGTAGCGGGTCTGCATGAACTCCACGGTCTCGACGCTGCCGGGCGCGCAGACCCGTTGCAGGTCGTTGCGGGACAGGTCCACGAGCATCAGGTGCTCGGCGCGTTCCTTGGGGTCGGCGGCGAGTTCGGACGCGAGCCGCTGGTCGTCCTCGGGGGCCTTCCCCCGCGGTCGGGAGCCCGCGATCGGGTGCGTCGTGACCCGCTCACCCTCGACCTTGACCAGAGCTTCAGGGCTGGATCCGACGATGTCGTACGTCGCGCCGTCGTCCAGCGGGATACGCAGCAGGTACATGTACGGGCTCGGGTTGCTCACCCGCAGCGCACGGTAGACGTCGAGTGCATCCGCGGCGCACGGCACCGAGAAGCGCTGGGACACCACGATCTGGAAGGCCTCGCCGGAGCGGATCGCCTCCTTGGCCTCCTCCACCATGTCGTGGTACTCCTCCCGCGAATGGGTACTCACGGGCTCGTCCTCGCGCGGGTGCGGGGCCGAGACGGTGCTGCGGGCGGGCGCCGCGAGCTCGGACTGCATCCGCTCCAGCCGCGCCAGCGCGTCGTAATAGGACCGCTCCACGCCCTCCGGCCGCCGGTCGTAGTTGATGGCGTTCGCGACGAGCAGGATCGAGCCGTCGGAGTGGTCGAGCACCGCCAGGTCGGACGCCAGCATCATGCTGAGCTCCGGCAGCCCCAGGTCGTCGCGACCGGTGTCCGGGAGCTTCTCGAAGCGGCGTACGGCGTCGTAGGTCACCGCCCCGACCATGCCGCCCGTGAGCGGTGGCAGACCCGGGATGTGGGGCGTGCGCAGGGCGTCCAGCGTGTCGGCCAGCGCCTGTGTCGGCGCGCCGTCGGTCGGCACACCGACCGGCGGCTCGCCGATCCAATGCGCCTGGCCGTCGCGTTCGCTCAGCGTGGCGCGGCTGGCGGCACCCACGATGGAATACCGCGACCACACACCCCCGTGCTCGGCCGACTCCAACAGGAACGTGCCGGGTCGGTCCTTGGCCAGCTTGCGGTAGACCCCCAGCGGTGTCTCGGCGTCGGCGAGCAGGCGGCGTACGACGGGAATCACCCGCCGGTCTCGCGCCAGCTCGGCGAAGAGGTCGGCCGAGGGCCAGTCCCGCCCGAACGTCACGTCGGCGTGCAGGTCGGCGGTGATCACGCGAGCTCCCCCACCGGCCGGTGGAAACAGCTGCGCTCTCCTGTGTGGCAGGCGGCACCCACCTGCTCCACCTGGAGCAACAGAGCGTCGCCGTCGCAGTCGAGGGAGGCCGACCGGAGGTGCTGCACGTGCCCGGAGGTGTCGCCCTTGCGCCAGTACTCCTGGCGGCTGCGCGACCAGAACGTCACCCGCCCCTCGTGCAGCGTGCGGCGCAGCGCCTCGTCGTCCATCCAGCCGAGCATCAGCACCTCGCCGGTGTCGTGCTGCTGGACGATCGCGGCGACCAGGCCGGCGGCATCGCGACGCAGGGATTGCAGGAGGTCGGAGGGCAGGCTGGGCGTGTCGGACACGCAGCCCATTGTGCCGTCGGGCCGCTGCACGGACCGAACCGGCGTCCGCCGAGGTGACCCCCGCACGGCGCGGCGGAATCATAGCGGGCGATAGTCCGAGATGGGGGATTGGTGGTCGACGATTTCGGACGAACGCCAGCGCGAGGGCCGTCGGCGTGGTTAACCTGACGCGGCGGGCTGATCAATGACGGCAGCCCCGCCCTGTCGGTTTCGTTCGCGTCATTGCCGATACGACACCAGGGGGTTGGGGAAGACATGAAATGGATACGCGCCGCCGCGGCGCTGGCGGTCGTGGTCGCACCGCTCGCGATCATCCCGCCGAGCAGGGCGGCGACCGCTCCGGTGACGCCCCCGGTGAACCACTATCAGCGACAGGTCACCAATCTCTTCTTCAACCGCGGAGACGTGCCGGCCGGGAGCCTGTGGGCGCCCCTCAGCGACAACGGGAACCTTCCGGCGACCAATCCGTACCACGGCCGTCTCACGACCTACCCCACCGGCTGGGGGTCCGCCGCCAACGGCCTCTACCACCCCGAGACGTCGCTGAGCGTCTCGGGCGGGGTGCTCAGCCTCACCGGCAAGGTCGTCAACGGAGTGGTGTGGGGCGGCAACGTGCAACCCGTGGCGACCGACGACCCGTACGGCGCCCGCACCTATGGGCGGACCGTCTACCGGATGCGGGCCACCGGTGCCTCCGGTTTCGGATTCGCGGGCCTGCTGTGGCCCTCCGACGACAGCGGACAGTTCGAGTTCGATCACGAGGGCGCGATGCTGCCCGGCACCGTGGACAGCGGGAACTACCACTACGCGTACCACAACGGCGCCGTGGGCTGGCGGTCTGCGCTGGGCCAGCAGCTGAGCAACTGGCACACGTATCAGATCGACTGGTCGCCGACCGGCCTGACGTTCTTCATCGACGGGCACACCGCCTTCACCACGGTCGGTTCGGGGTTCGCCTCCCCCACCATCCCGATGCGCTGGCTGCTCCAGGTGGGCCGGATGTGGGGCAACCCGCCGCTCGCTGCCGGCACGACCGCGACGCTGCAACTGGCCTACGTCAAGGAATGGGCCTACAACAGCTGAGCAGGTCGACGCACGACGATGGGGGTCAGCATGATGAGTGAGCCGAGACCGTTCGAGGTCTATCAGCCGGACACCCTGCTGCACGGGACGAAGGCGGACCTGGCGGTGGGTGACCTGTTGGTGCCCGGGCACGGTTCGAACTTCGAAGCGGGGCGGACGGCGAACCACGTCTACGTGACGGCGACCCTGGACGCTGCCACCTGGGGTGCCGAACTCGCGGTGGGTGACGGGCGTGGTCGCATCTACCTGGTCGAAGCTGTGGGCGATCTCGAGGACGACCCCAACGTCACGGATCGCAAGTTCCCCGGCAACCCGACCCGGTCCTATCGCACGCGTGAGCCTGTGCGGGTCGTCGACGAGGTCGTGGGCTGGGTGGGGCACTCCCCTGCCCAGTTGCAGGCCCGGCGTGAGTCGCTCGACGACCTGCGGCGCCGGGGCCTCGCGGTCATCGACGACTGACCGGGCCGCAATCGGGGCCGAGGGCATCGGCCCGTCGTACGTCGGTGGGAAGTCGGCACTACGGCCACTTTCCCGCACCCGCACGGCGTACGTCGGTGGGAAGTCGGCGCTGCGGCCACTTTCCCGCACCCGCACGGCGTACGTCGGTGAGTTGTCGACACCACGGTCACTTCCCCGCACCCGCACCCCGTACGCCGGTGGTGACGGAGCGTCATACCCGCAGGCGGTACCCCTGCCCCGGCTCGGTCAGCAGGTAGCGGGGGTGCCCAGGTGCGGGTTCGAGCTTGCGGCGGATCCCGGCGGCGTAGACGCGCAGATAGTGGGCCTCACGCTCGTAGCCCGGCCCCCAGACGGCGCGCAGCAGATCCGACTGCGACACCAGGTGGCCGCCGGCGGAGGCGAGTCGCTCCAGCAGTTGCCATTCCGTCGGGGTCAGCCGCACGGACGCACCATTGCGGGTGGCGCGGCGTTCGACGAAGTCGAGGGTGAAGTCGGGGGTGCGCACCGTCGGTGCGTGGGCGGCGTCGCTGGCGGCGCGGCGGACGCTGGAGCGCACCCGGGCGAGCAGCTCGTCCATCCCGAACGGCTTGGTGACGTAGTCGTCGGCTCCCTCGTCGAGCGCCTCCACCTTGTCGTCGGAGTCGTGGCGTGCGGACAGCACGATGATCGGCACCTCGCTCGCGGCACGCACCCGGCGGATGACCTCGACCCCGTCCAGGTCCGGCAGCCCGAGGTCGAGCACGATCAGGTCCGGGACGGAGTCGACGACGCTCTGCAGGGCGCTGCGACCGTCGAAGGCGTGCTCGACGTCGTACCCGCGGGCGCGCAGGTTGATGCTGAGAGTGCGGACCAGGGACGGCTCGTCGTCGACGACCAGGATGCGCGTCATGGCAGCCGCACCGTCATGGTGAGCCCGCCGCCGGGGGTGTCGTCGGCGGTCAGCGTGGCGCCCATGGCCTCCGACAGGCCCTTGGCGACGGCCAGGCCGAGTCCGATGCCACCACCGCGCGGGGCGTCGCCGTACCTCTGGAACGGCGCGAAGATGCCGTCACGACGCGCCGGCGGCACACCGGGGCCGCGGTCCACCACCCGGAACTCCACGTGCCCGGCGACGTCCTCGGCGTCGACCGTGACCGGCGTACCGGTCGGGGTATGCCGGATGGCGTTCTCGATGAGGTTGGCGAGGACACGTTCGGCGAGGCCGGGGTCGACCGCGCAGGTCAGGTGCGGGTCGGTCTGGCGCACCTGCACCTGGGCCCGGTCGGTCAGCGAGTGCAGCGCGCCCTCGATCAGATCCGCCGCCAGGGTCTCGTCGCTGCGCACGGTGAGGCTGCCGGACTGGATACGCGACATGTCGAGCAGGTTCTCGATGAGCGCGTCGAGCCGGTCGGTGGACTCCTCGACCGTCTCCAGCAACTCCACCTGGTCGGAGCGGGACAACTCGATGTCGGTGCTGCGCAGCCCGGAGACCCCGGCCTTGATTGCCGACAGGGGTGTCCGCAGGTCGTGCGACACAGCGGCCAGCAGCGCCGTGCGGTAGTCGTTGTCCTTGGCGAGGACCGCCGCGTCACCCGCTCTGGCCGCCAGTTCCTCGCGGTGCAGGATCGCCTCGGCATGGTCGGCGAACGCCTCGACGAGTCGCCGTTCCCGCGCGTCGACGGTGCGGGTGGCCAGCACGAGGCGGTGGTCGGTCCCCACGTCGGCGCAGGTGAGGCGGGCCTGGTCGGCGACGTCGATCACGCCGCTGGACGCGATCACCGTCGGAGCCTCGGGGTCGAGTCCCGGCGTCCCGCCGCGGTCCGCGGTCCGCACCAGGGCTGCACCCGGCACGGCGAAGGTGTCCCGTGCCTGCTCCAACAGCGCGGGCAGTTGCTCCTGCGCGTCCAGCAGGGAGTGGGCCAGGGCGGCCATCAGCTGGGCGTCGCGTCCGGCCGCGGAGGCCTGCGCGCTGCGCCGGGCCGTCAGGTGTACGACGGTCGCGACGGCGGCGGCGACCAGCACGAAGAGCAGCAGCGCGACGGCGTTCTCCGGCCGCCCGATCGTGAACGTGCCGGTCGGCTGGGTGAAGTACCAGTTGAGCGCCAGGCTGGCGAGCACTGCCGCGGTGACGGCGGGCAGCAGCCCGCCGACGATCGCCACCAGGACGGTCAGTGCCAGATAGAGCAGCATCTCCAGCGGCAGGGAGTGGTACTGCTGCGTCGCGTCGAGCGCGGCCGTCAGCAGGGCGACCCCGACCGTCGCCAGCAGGAATCCCAGCATCGTGCGTCGCGGACCGAGACCCGGCAGTGTGATGCCGGCGGAGCGGCCGCTGCGCGTGAGGGGGTGGGTGACCATCAGCACGTCGATCTCGCCGGAGCCCGCGACGACGGTCTCCCCGACGCCACGGCCGAGCAGCTGCTGCCACCGCGACCGCCTGCTCGCGCCGACCACGATCTGCGAGGCGTTCACGCCGCGCGCGAACTCCAGGATCGCCTCGCCGACGTCGTCGCCGGTGACCGTGTGGAAGCGGCCGCCGAGCTTCTCGGTGAGCGCACTCGCAGCCGCCGCGGAGTCCGGCGGGGCCTCCCGCAGCCCCGACTCGGTCACCACCTGTACGGCGATCAATTCGCCCCCGGCACCGCGGTCCGCGAGCCGGGCGCCGCGTCGCAGGAGGGTGTCCTGCTCGGGTCCGCCGGTGAGGGCCACGACGACGCGTTCGCGCGCGGCCCACGTGGGCCGGATGTCGTGCTCGGTCCGGTACCGCAGCAGTGCCTCGTCGACCCGGTCGGCGACCCAGAGCAGGGCCAGTTCGCGCAGCGCGGACAGGTTGCCGGGTCGGAAGTAGTTCGACAGGGCGGCGTCGACCTTGTCGGCGCCGTACACGTTGCCGTGGGCGAGACGACGGCGCAGCGCCTCGGGTGCCATGTCGACCAGTTCGATCTGGTCGGCGCTGCGGACCACGGCGTCGGGGACCGTCTCGCGTTGCCGAACCCCGGTGATTTCCCGGACGACGTCGTTGAGGGATTCCAGGTGTTGGACGTTGACCGTGGAGATGACGTCGATGCCGTGGCTGAGGAGCTCCTCGATGTCCTCCCAGCGGCGCTCGTGCCGCGACCCGGCGGCGTTGGTGTGCGCCAGTTCGTCGACGAGCACGACGTCCGGATGCCGCGCGAGGACGGCGTCCACGTCGAGCTCGTCCAGGTGCGTGCCGTGGTGCTGCACGCTGCACCGAGGCACGATCGGGAGGTCGCCGATCTGCTCGAGCGTGTACGCCCGGTCGTGGGTCTCGACCAGGCCGACCACCACGTCGGTGCCGCGGTCGCGCCGCCGTCGGCCCTCCTGCAGCATGCGCACCGTCTTGCCGACCCCGGGTGCCGCACCGAGATAGACGCGCAGCCGGCCCCTGGACATCCCGTCATCCTCCCTTACCGCGAACCGTCGACGACGGGTCAGTGCTGCGGGGTCTCGGACAGAGCCCGCAGCGCGACGTTGAGCTCGAGCACGTCGACCCGGGGTTCGCCCAGATACCCCAGTGTCCGGCCGGTGGTGTGCTGGGCCACCAGGTGTCGCACCGTCGCCACCGGGAGGTGGCGCGCCGCGGCGACCTGCGGTGCCTGCAGGGCGGCGTACGCCGGCGAGATGTCCGGGTCCAGACCGCTGGCGCTGGTGGTCAGGGCGTCCGGGGGCAGACGGTTCCCGATCGACCCTGCGGCCTTACGCATCGCCGTGGCCGCCTTCCACAGCTGCGGGTCGGACTCCGGCAGGTTGGTCCCGCCGCTGGTGTCACCGGCGTACGACGACGCGGACGCGCGTCCGTGGAACCACGTCGGCCCGGTGAACTGCTGGCCTAGCAGGGAGGAGCCCACGACCCGGCCGTCGTGCCGGACCAGGGACCCGGTCGCCTGGTCGTGGAATCCGACCCGCCCGACCGCCCACACCGCGGCCGGGTACGCCACGCCCAGCAGCACGGTGAACACCAGCAGGAGACGGACGGCGGCGATGGTCTGTCGACGCCAGGTGAGGGAGGAGGAGGCCATGATTCACATTCCCGGTAGGAGCTGGACGAGCAGGTCGATGAGCTTGATGCCGACGAACGGCGCGATGACGCCGCCCACCCCGTAGATCAGCAGGTTGCGCGCGAGCAGCTGGTCCGCTCGCAACGGTCGGTAGCGAACACCCCTCAGCGACAACGGGATCAGCGCGACGATGATCAGGGCGTTGAAGATGACCGCCGAGAGCATCGCGGAGTTCGGCGAGTGCAGGTGCATCACATTGAGGGTGTGCAGCCCCGGGTAGAGACCGACGAACATCGCGGGGATGATCGCGAAGTACTTCGCCAGATCGTTGGCGATGGAGAACGTCGTGAGCGCACCGCGGGTGATCAGCAGTTGCTTGCCGATCCCGACGATCTCGATCAGCTTGGTCGGGTCGGAGTCGAGGTCGACCATGTTGCCGGCCTCCTTCGCGGCGGACGTCCCGGTGTTCATCGCGACGCCGACGTCGGCCTGGGCCAGCGCGGGGGCGTCGTTCGTGCCGTCACCGGCCATCGCGACCAGCCGGCCACCGAGCTGCTCCTTCTTCATCAGGCGCATCTTGTCCTCGGGCGTCGCCTCCGCCAGGAAGTCGTCCACCCCGGCCTCCTCGGCGATCGCCTTGGCGGTCAACGGGTTGTCGCCGGTGATCATGACGGTGCGGATGCCCATCCGCCGCAGTTCGGCGAAGCGCTGCACCATGCCCGGTTTGATGACGTCCTTGAGGTAGATCACCCCGACGGCAGCGGCCGGGGCGTCGCCCTGCCGGGTCGCGATGACCAGGGGCGTGCCGCCGAGCTCGCTGATCTCGTCGGCGGCCCGCATCGCCTCGGGCACCCCGGCGCCCCCCGACTCCTCGACCCAGCGGCACACGGAGCCCGCGGCGCCCTTGCGCAGCGACGTGCCGTCGGCGAGGTCGAGCCCGCTCATCCGGGTCTGGGCGGTGAACGGCACCACGGTCGCGTCGACGGGCGAATCCGCCGTCGTCCCGAGGGTCTGCGCCGTCCAGGTGACGATCGAGCGACCCTCCGGGGTCTCGTCGGCGAGGGAGGACAGCTGGGCCCACCGGTGCACCTGCTCGGCGTCCACGCCGGGCAGCACCCGGATGTCCGCCGCCTGCCGGTTGCCCAGCGTGATGGTGCCGGTCTTGTCCAGCAGCAGGGTCGAGATGTCACCGGCCGCCTCGACGGCGCGCCCGGACATCGCGAGCACGTTGCGCTGCACCAGCCGGTCCATACCGGCGATGCCGATCGCCGACAACAGCGCACCGATGGTCGTCGGGATGAGGCACACGAGCAACGCGACGAGCGTGACCAGCGTCGGCGGCCTACCGGTGAACGACGCGAGCGGAGGGATGGTCGCCACGGCGAGCAGGAAGATGATCGTGAGGACCACCAGCAGGATCCCGAGCGCGATCTCGTTGGGCGTCTTCTTGCGCTCGGCGCCCTCGACCAGCGCGATCATCCGGTCGATGAAGGTCTCACCGGGCTTGGACGTGATGCGTACGACGATGCGATCGGAGAGCACCGTGGTGCCACCGGTCACCGCGCACCGGTCTCCGCCGGCCTCACGAACGACCGGCGCAGACTCACCTGTGATCGCCGATTCGTCAACGGTGGCAATGCCTTCCACCACATCACCGTCACCGGGGATGACTCCCCCGGCGTCCACGACGACCCGGTCGTCCTGGCGCAGGTCCGCGGCCGACACCTCCTCCTCGGTGGTGCCGTCGGCGCCGAGCCGGCGAGCCGTCGTACTCGTCCGCGTCTTGCGCAGCGAGTCCGCCTGCGCCTTGCCGCGCCCTTCCGCGATGGCCTCGGCGAGGTTGGCGAAGAGGATGGTCGCCCACAGCCACACGGTGATGGCCCAGCTGAAGACGGACGGGTGCACGATCGCCAGCAGCGTGGTGAGGACGGAACCGACCCCCACGACGAACATCACCGGCGAGCGGTAGAGATGGGCGGGGTGGAACTTGCGCACCGCATCCGGCATCGAGGTGCCGGCACTGTGCAGCAGGGTGCTGGTCGGGCTGGTCATGAGAGGGCCTCCGCGAGTGGACCGAGAGCGAGTGCCGGCAGGAACGTCAGGCCGGTGACGAGCAGGGCGACGCCGACCATCAACCCGGTGAACAGCGGGGTGTGAGTGGGCATGGTGCCGTCCGTGTGCGGCCGTTTGCGTTGTGCCGCAAACGATCCCGCCAGAGCGAGGACGAAGATGATCGGCACGAATCGGCCGACTGCCATCGCGACGGCCAGGGTGGTGTTCAGGTACGGCTGGTCGGCGGTGAGCCCGGCGAACGCGGAGCCGTTGTTGTTCGCCGCCGAGGTGTACGCGTAGAGCATCTCGGTCAGACCGTGCGGACCGCTCGCCAGCAGACCCGAGCGTGCGGTCCGCAGCGCGAGTGCGGCGCCGGTGCCGACCAGGACCAGGGCCGGGGTGACCACGGTGTAGAGCGCGGCGTAGGTGATCTCCTTGCGGCCGATCGTCTTGCCGAGCAGTTCCGGCGTGCGGCCGACCATCAGACCGGCGATGAAGACGGCGAGGATCGCCACGATGAGGGCGCCGTACAGGCCGGACCCGACGCCTCCGGGCGAGATCTCGCCCAGCGCCATGTTGGTGAGGGCGCCACCTCCCCCGAGGGGGCTGTAGCTCTCGTGCAGCGAGTTCACCGCACCGGTGGAGGTGCTCGTGGTCGAGCCGGCGAAGATGGTCGACCCCCACACGCCGAACCGCACCTCCTTGCCCTCCATCGCGCCCAGAGCGTTCGTGGCGGAGGCGTGCTCGGCCCAGGTGATGACGGCGATGCCCGCCGCCCACAGGACCCCCATGAAGCCCAGGACGGCGTACCCCTGCCGCCGGTCGCCCACCAGTCGGCCGTACGCCCGCGGCAGCGAGAACGGGATGACCAGCATCAGGAGGATCTGCACGACGTTCGTGAACGGGTTCGGGTTCTCGAACGGATGCGCGGAGTTGGCGTTGAAGTACCCGCCGCCGTTGGTGCCCACCTGCTTGATCGCCTCCTGGCTGGCGACCAGCCCGGACTGCACGGTCTGTCGGCCGCCATCGAGGGTCTGGATGACGTGCGGCGCTGCCACGTCCTGGATGACGCCTCCGGCGAGGAGGACGATCGCGCCGATCACGGCGAGCGGCAACAGGATCCGGATGGTCCCGCGTACGAGGTCGACCCAGAAGTTGCCGACGGTGCCGGACTCCGACCGGGTGAGGCCGCGGATCACGGCGACCACGACGGCCAGGCCCACGGCGGCGGAGACGAAGTTCTGGATGGTCAGCCCGAGGGTCTGCACGACCGGTGAGGCCCCGGCCTCGCCGGCGGAGCTCTGCCAGTTGGTGTTGGTCACGAACGAGATCGCCGTGTTGAACGACGTGCTCACATCCATCGACGCGCCGCGCGCCAAGGGGAGGTGAGGTTGCAGGACGCACAACGCGAAGAGCACGACGACGCCCACCCCCGAGAACGCGATCAGCGACACGGCGTACGTCGTCCAGCGCTGCTGCGAACGCGGCGAGACCCCGCACAGGCGGTAGATCAACCGCTCGGCGCGCAGGTCGCGCTCGCTGGTGAACGTGTGCGCGATGTAGTCGCCGAGTGGCACGTGCACGAGGGCGAGCACGACGACCAGCGTCAGGATCGTGAGCAGCCCCGCAGTGGTGTCGCCCATCAGAACTTGTCCGGTCGAATCAGCGCGTACACGAGGTAGCCCAGCAACGCCAGGGCCAGCACTCCCGCGCCCACATATTCAGCCATGCCGCCAGTCAAGGACGGACCGCTGCCGACCCCCGCCTCGTTGATGCCGTCTTCACGGCTCTTGATGCTATCTTGATGCGCTGAGGCTCAGCGGCTCAGCGGCGTGGCGGCAGCCCGTCGAAGGTGACCGGCTCGCGCGTGAACGGGTAGGTCGCCCAGTGCAGTTGGCGCACCGACCCGTCCGAGTGGCGGTCGATCGTCAGCGGCTCGCCGCGCTCGCGCCCGGAGATCGTGCGGAAGGCATCGGCGCCATCTGCTTCGAAGACGGACGGCGGCAGATGCGCCGGCTGCCCGTCGACCCGCGCCTCGAGGTGGCCGTCCACGACGCCGAAGACGAACGCGCGACCCTCGGAGTACCACCGACCGATGAGCGGCAGCAGCTCCTGCGGCAGCGTGGTGCCGGGCTGCCACGGCTCGATGTCGACGGGCTCGTGCTTCAAGAGGTGGGCGCCGAGGTCCAGCGCGATCGCCGCCGGATCCGGTGTGGAGGTGGCGTTCATCAGCACCAGGCCGGTCGTCGCGCTCTCGCGCTCGGTGAAGACGCCGGTGATCGCGCCCGGGAACCCGCCGGTGTGGCCGACCCAGGTCTTCCCGTCGCGCCGCGCGAGCATCAGCCCCAGACCCCACGCCGAGGTCCACCCGACGGTGTCGGCGACGACCTGGGGCTGGACCATCTCCTCGAGGGTGTCCGGGTCGAGGATCTCGCGCGTCGGGTCGGCGAGGAAACCGTGCCACGAGATCAGATCGGACGCCGTACTCCACAGCGCACCGGCCGAGCCCGTGGCGGCCAGGTCGACCACCGGCTCCTGCAGCGGTACGTCGTGGAACGGGGGCACGAAGTACTGCCCGGCCGCGGGTGCGACACGGGTGAGCGTCGTCCGTCGCAGCTCCAAGGGGTCCAGCAGGCGGGCACGCAGGCTCTCGTGCCACTCGCGCCCGTCGAGGCGCGCGACGATCTCACCCAGGATCGCGAAACCGAGGTTGCTGTAGTGCCACCGGTCGTGCGGGCGTCCGATCCGCTCGGCGTCGTTCCACCCGGGCACCAGTTCGTCGCGGCCGGGGAATCGCAACTGTTCCCAGACGTCCCCGACCGGTTCGCGGGCCATGCCGGTGGTGTGCGAGAGCAATTGGCGGACCGTGACGCCGGGATGGGTCGCCTCCGGCAGGTGCCGCTCGACCGTGTCGTCCAGGCTCAGGCGGCCCTCGTCCCGCAGCTGCATCACCATCACCGCGACGAAGGTCTTGGTGTTGGACGCGATCGGGTACTGCGTGTCGGCGTCCGGTGGGGTGCCGGGCTTCGACAGGTCGGCCGTGCCGATCCCGTCGGTCCACCACAGGCTCCCGGAGCGGCCGACCGCGGCCAGCAGCCCCGGCACCCGTCCCTCGGACTGGCGGGTGGCCGCCTTGCGGTGCAGGTCACGTGCGGTCTGTGGGAGCAGGCGGGTGCTGGCGTCGTCCATCCGGCGACCGTACCCAAGAGCGTGACTCACACCTGCGTGTCAGGGACAACCTGACGGACGACGAGGAGACCGCCATGCCGACCACGACCCGGTCGCAGACCACCACCGTGCGGTGTTCGTTCTGCGCCAAGGACGAGCAGGACATCGCCAAGATCATCGCCGGCCCCGGCATCTACATCTGCAACGAGTGCGTGCAGCTGTGCAACGACATCCTGGCCGGGTCCGCTCCAGAGCAGGCGGGTGCCGACCAGCCCGAGCTTCCCTACTGGCAGAGCATGAGCGATGACCAGATGCTCGAGCTGCTGCCCAAGATCGCCGGTGTCGCCGACCAGGTCGAGACCGGGCTGGCGACGTGGGTCACCCGGCTGCGCGACCGCGGCGTCACCTGGTCGCGGATCGGCGCGGCCCTGGACATGACGCGCCAGTCGGCGTGGGGGCGTTTCTCCGGAGAGGAGTAACGGACGCGCACAGCTGATCGGAGTCGTCGCGCGCCCCATACGGCGCGCTACGACCCTGCTCGAACTGCGCGGTCAGCTGGACTGGGCCGACCAGGACGCGTGCATCCGGGCGTAGACGCTGCCCTTGTCGGCCACCAGTTCCTCGTGCGCGCCGCGCTGCACGATGCGCCCGCGGTCGACGACCACCACCTCGTCGGCGGCCTCCGCGGTGGACAGCCGGTGGGCGATGGCGATCGACGTACGGCCGGCCGCGAGGCGCTCCAGCGCCCGTTGGATGCGGACCTCCGTCGCCGGGTCGACCGCCGAGGTGGCTTCGTCGAGCAGCAGCAGGTCGGGCTCGGTGAGGTAGGCGCGGACCAGCGCGACCAGTTGCCGCTCCCCCGCCGACAGGGACTCCCCGCGCTGCCCGACGGCCGTGGCGAGTCCGCCCGGCAACCCGTCGAGCCAGTCGCCGAGACCGAGGGTCGCGAAAGCCAGCAGCACCTCGTCCTCGGAGACGCCCGGGCGCGCGAACCGCACGTTCTCCAGCAGCGACGCATCGAAGAGGAAGCCCTCCTGGGGCACGAGCACGACCCGGGACCGCAACGAGGAGAAGCGGATCCGGCGTACGTCGACACCGCTCAGCAGCACCGAGCCGGTCAACGGATCCATCAGGCGGGTGAGCAGCTTGCCGATGGTGGTCTTGCCCGATCCGGTCTCGCCGACGATCGCCACCCGTGAACCCGGCGTGATGTCGAGGTCGATGTCGTGCAGCACCGCGGCACCGCCCGGGTAGGCGAACCCGACATCCTGCAACTGCACGCGTACCGGGCCCGGCGGCAGGTCGACCCCGCCCTCGCCGGGGTCGGGGACGTCGGCCGGCGTGTCGATCAACCCGATGACGCGGCGCCAGCCCGCCACGGCGTTCTGCAGTTCGTTGAGGTTCTCCGTGGCCGTCTGCACCGGCTGGGTGAAGAGGTTGACCAGGAAGAGGAACGCCACCAGCTCACCGATCGTGAGCCGGCCGTGGGCCGCGAGGATCGTGCCGACCCCGAGCGCCGCGATGGTGGTGACACCCGCGACGACCTGACCCGAGACGAAGGCGCTGACCGTGCGCACCTGCGCGGTGATCGCGGCCCGGCGATGGGCCTCGACGGCCACGTCGATCCGCTCGGCGGTGCGGTCCTCGACGCCGTACGCGCGGATCGTCGTCGCGCCCACCACCGACTCCGACACCGCCCCGAGCATGTCGCCCACGCGCTCGCGCACCGCCAGATAGGCCCGCCCGATCCTGGCCTGGAACTTGCGCAGCAACAGGAAGAGCGGCACGAAGCAGACCCAGACGACGCCGGTCAGCTCCGGGCTGTAGAAGAGCATCAGCGCGGTGGCGATCAGGATCTGGGCGCTGGAGATGATCAACGTGAGCCCGCTGGACTGCACGAACTTGGAGATCTGGTCCACGTCGCTGGTCACCCGGGAGACCAGGGAACCGCGCCGCTCGGCGTTCTGGGTGAGCATCGACAGGTCGTGGATCTGGCGGAAACCCTTGATCCGCAGGGTCGCCAGACCGCTCTCCGAGGAGCGGAACAGCCGCAGGTTCACCGCGTACGACGCGACGCTGGTGAGCAGCACCGCCAGGCCCACGACGATCACGAGGCGCAGCACCAGCCCGACGTCCGGCCCGCCCGCAGCGAGGATCCCCTTGTCGGTCGTCTGCTGCACCGCAATCGGGACGAGCACCTGGCCGAGCGTGGCGACCAGCGCCAGCGCCAGGGTGATCGAGAAGCCTCGGCCGAGCTCCGGTGACAGCGTGAGTCCGCGCCGCAGGATCGCCCACGTGCCCAGGCTCTCGGTGTCGCCCAGATGGCGCGTGCGGGTGTCGGACCGCTCCTCGGTGGAGGTGCTCATCGCGCGTCCACCGGTTGCACGTCCTGACCCGCCGCGGCCTTGGCGTCCGCGCGATCCTGCGCGTCGTCGGCGTACGCGCTCACGATGCGGGCATATGGCGCGCACCTGTCCATGAGCTCGGCGTGGGTGCCGGTGTCGACCACCCGACCGCGCTCGACGTAGACGACCGTGTCGGCGAGCGAGATGGTGGACAGTCGATAGGCGACGACCAGGGTGGTGCTGCGGCTGCCCCGACGCTGCGCCTCCGCCCGCAGACCGTCCAGGATCGCGACCTCGACCGTCGGGTCGACCGCAGACGTCGCATCGTCGAGGACCAGCAGGTGCGGCGAGCGGATCACCGCCCGCGCCAGCGCGATGCGCTGCCGCTGGCCGCCGGACAGAGTGGCACCGCGCTCTCCGACCCGCGTGTCGAGGCCGTCGGTGAGCGCGTCGACGAAGTCCCTGGCCTGCGCGATCCGCAGGGCGCGGTCGACGTCGGCGTCGTCATACGGGCCCCCGAGGGTGACGTTGCCGCGCACGGTGTCGTCGAAGAGGAAGGTCTCCTGGGAGACCAGGGTCGCGGCCGCGGGGATGCCGTGACGGCGTACGTCGGCCAACCGGACGTCGTCCACGAGCACCTCACCGGAGTCCGGGTCGACCAGCCGGAGGGCGACGTTGGTGAGCGTCGACTTGCCCGAACCGGTGGGCCCGACGACCGCGGTCAGCGAACCACCCGCCAGGTCGAGGTCGACGCCGTGCAGCACCTGAGCGCCGCCGACCGATGCGCTGTCCTTGCTCGAGAGGTCGGAGGTGCCGCCCCCCTCGTAGGAGAAGTCGACCGCTCGCATGCTGAGCGCCCCGGAGCCGTCGGCCGGCAGCGCACGGTCGCCGTACGCCATGGATCCCTGCGCCGAGAGCACGTTGTCGATCCGGGTCCAGCCCACGAGGGTGACGGGGAGGCCGGCGAGCACCCACCCGAAGGACCGGACGGGGAAGGCGAGCAGCGCGAAGAGGTAGGCGACCTGGACCACGTCGGCGGCGCTGAGATCGCCGGCCTGCACACGTGCCGTACCGACCGCCAGCACCGCCAGCGTGCCGAAGGTCGGGATGGCGTCGATGACCGGCTCGAAGATGCCCATCACCCGGCCGACCTCGATGGCAGCACCGCGCAGCTCGTTGGTGCGTTCGGCGAAACGCTCGGTCTCCTGCTCCTCGCGGCCCATCGCCTTCACGACCAGCGCGGCCTCGATGCTCTCGTGGGCGACCTCGCTGACCTCGCCGCGCAGCTGCTGCGCCCGCGTGGCCCGCGGCGACATCTTGGAGCGGAACACCGCGTTGACCGCGAAGAGCGTCGGGAAGACCAGCACGCCGATCAACGCCAGCCACACGTCGATCCGCAGCATCTCCACCACCCCGACCACCAGCATCACCACGACCCCGAGGGCCAGGGGAAGCGGTTGGAAGATCGACCAGGTCGCCTCGACGTCGGCGTTCGCGTTGGACAGCAGCTGGCCCGAAGGGTGTCGGTGGTGCCAGGCGAGCGGCAGGCGCAGGTACTGCCGGGTGACCTGGCGTCGGTAGTGCGCGATCAGGTTGTAGTAGGCCATGCCGGCGCCGACCCGTCGGCAGACGACGCCGATCGCGTTGAGGAGCACCACGATCCCGAGTTCCCAGACGATGGTCCATATCTGGGCGGAGGTGATCTGGTGGACCCTGACCGCGGGGGTGACGATCGTGCCGACGAGGTGGCCGATGACGCGGGCTGTGAAGACCGTCATCACGCCGTAGACGAAGCTGCCGAGCACTGCGACGGCCAGCGGCCGTGGTTCGCGCCGGAAGCCGACGCCGATGATGCGCAGTGCAGGTCCGAATGCCCGGGCGGTCGAGGGTGCAACGGGCGCGGGCATATGCACCAGTATGTCGGTATGCCCAACATCGCTCAGCAGGAACGTGCCGCGCTCTGCCAGACCTTGATCGAGGTCGGACCGGATGCGCCGACCCTGGACGGGGATTGGCGGGCCCGCGACCTCGCCGCCCATCTGATCCTGCGCGAACGGCGCCCGGACGCCGCTCTCGGTGCGGTGCTCCCGGCGCTCGCCGACCGCACCCAACGGATCCAGCGCGACCTGGCCGCGAAGGACTTCTCAGGGTTGGTCGAGCAGATCCGCCAGGGTCCGCCGGTGTGGCACCCAGCGCGGATCGACAAGATCGACATGGTCACCAATCTCGGCGAGTTCTTCGTGCACCACGAGGATGTGCTGCGTGGCGGGGGGTCCTGGGAGCGGCGGGAACTGTCGCCCGAGCTCTCATCGGCACTCTGGGGCAGCCTGCCGCAGGTCGCTCGGCTCGCGATGCGCGACGTACGCGTGGGAGTCGTCGCCGACGCCCCTGGGGTGGGGCGGCGTTCGATCAGGAAGCCGAAGGACGATCACGGCAGCGTCGTGCTCACGGGTGCGCCGGGTGAGATCTTCCTGTCGGTGTTCGGCCGGGACGGGGTCGCGATGGTGACCTTCGACGGCGCGGATGCGGACGTGGCGGCGTACCGGGAATCCAAGCGCGGCATCTGACGGAGCACGCAGCGGAGGTTTGTGGGCGAGCGCAGCGAGCACGCGGCCGGAGCGGAGTGCGCAGTCAGATGCCGCAGAAAGCACAGCGTCCGACAGATGGAGCAGCAGCGCGCTGTATGAGCGCGCGCGTACTCCCAACGCTCAGCGGACGGGGTGCCCGGCGGCCCGCAGCGCGTCTTTGACCTGGCCGATGGTGAGTTCGCGGAAGTGGAACACTGACGCGGCGAGCACGGCGTCGGCTCCGGCCTCGACCGCCTGCACGAAGTGCTCGGGTGCGCCGGCGCCCCCGCTGGCGATGAGCGGGACCGACACCTCGCGGCGTACCGCGCGGATCAACTCCAGATCGAAGCCGTCCTTGGTGCCGTCGGCGTCCATGGAGTTGAGCAGGATCTCCCCGGCGCCGAGGGCGGCAGCGCGCACACACCATTCGACGGCCTCGAGGCCCGCAGCGGTGCGGCCCCCGTGGGTGGTGATCTCGAAGTGGCCGTCGGCGGCGCGGCGTACGTCGGCCGACAGCACCAGCACCTGCGCGCCGAACCGGTCGGCGATCTCGGCGATCACCTCGGGTCGCGCGATCGCGCCGGTGTTGATGCCGACCTTGTCGGCACCGCTGCGCAGCAACCGGTCGACGTCGGCGACGGTGCGCACTCCCCCGCCGACGGTCAGCGGGATGAAGACCTGCTCGGCGGTGCGGCCGACGACCTCGTACGTCGTGTCGCGGGCGGCGGAGCTCGCCGTGACGTCCAGGAACGTCAGCTCGTCGGCGCCCTGATTTTCGTACCCGTGGGCCAGCTCGACCGGGTCTCCGGCATCACGCAGGTTGGCGAAGTTGACGCCCTTTACGACGCGCCCGGCGTCGACGTCGAGACACGGGATCACGCGCACCGCTGAGGTCACGGGCCGCAGCCTACGGTGGGCGTGTGGACGTGGGCGCGAACAGTTTCGTGTGGGGCGACAACGACGCGCGAGCAGGGGATGCGAATTCTGTTGCGGCGTGGGCGCGCTCGGTCGCCGAGTTGGTCGAGTCCGAGCCGGGGTGGCGACCCGTGGTGGTGGCGATCGACGGATGCGGCGGCGCCGGCAAGTCCAGCCTGGCGGCGCTCGTGGGGCCTCTGCTCGACGATGCGCCGGTGGTGCACATGGACGACCTCTACCCCGGGTGGGACGGGTTGGCCAGGGCGGTCCCCCTGCTCGTGGAGCAGGTCCTGGCGCCGCTGGCGCGGGGTGAGCGGGCGTCGTACCGGCGCTACGACTGGGTGGCGGGCGGGTACGCCGAGACGCTGGTGGTGCCGGTGCACCGGTATGTCGTGGTCGAAGGCGTGGGGTCCAGCGCCGGCGCGGCGCGCGCGTACACCGACGTGCGGGTGTGGGTGCAGGCCCCGGTCGGCCTGCGCCGGCAGCGGGGTGAGGACCGCGATGGTGGTGGGTTCGCCGGGCACTGGGAGCGGTGGGCCGCCCAGGAGCAGGCGCTCTTCGACACGGACCGAACCCCCGACCACGCCCACCTCACCATCGAGACCGGCCCGGGCTAGACCGCCCGGTCAGTGGTCGTGGACCGTGGAGTGCACCTGCACCAGGGCCGCCATCCGGCCGGCCTCGGCCTGCGCGCTCGGGCCGTCCGAACGCTGCACCGCCATCACGGCGAGGTGCTCGGTGTCGTCGAGTTCGAGCACCAGCCACGGCTGCCCGCCGCCGAACTGCACGTTGACCACCTGCACCCATTCGATGGTGCGCGTGGAGATCAGGTTGCGCACCTGCAGGCCGCGTTCAGTGGGCACGGCGCGGACGAGCGCGTACCGCATCAGGAACGCCGCGATGAGCACCCCGAAGAGCACCAGCATCACCGAGTCGATGCCCGCCCAGCCCGTCACACCGCCGCGCGGGACGGTCAGCGCCACCACCGCGAACGCGATCACCGACGCCACGGCGGCGACGGTGGCGACCACGCGCGATCGTCGCGGGCGGAAGACGGCGTACGGCTCGGAGGTGGTCGTCATCGCGGCCTCACAGTCGGCAGGCCGCGATCTCGGTGACCAGGATGGCGCGTGCGCCGATCTCGTACAGCTCGTCCATCACCGCGTTCGTGGTGCGCCGCGGCACCATGGCCCGCACCGCCACGAAGTGCTCGTCGTGCAGGGGTGACACGGTCGGACTCTCCAGCCCCGGGGTCACCGCGAAGGCCTGGTCGACCAGCTCGCGCCGGATGTCGTAGTCGACCATCACGTAACGCTGGGCGGTCAACACCCCTTGCAGACGTCGGATCAGCACTGCCAGCAACGGATTCGACTCCGCGTCGGCACGCTGCACCAGCACCGCCTCACTGTGCAGGATCGGTTCCCCGAACACCTCGAGCCCGGCGTTGCGCAGCGTCGTCCCGGTCTCGACGACGTCGGCGATGACGTCGGCTACCCCCAGGGTCACCGCGGTCTCGACCGCACCGTCGAGGCGTACGACGTCCGCGTGCACTCCGTGCTTCTTCAGGTCCGCCCGCACCAGACCGGGGAAGCTGGTGGCGACCCGGCGGCCCTCGAGTTGCGCGACGTCGCTCACGCCGCCGGAGCGCCCGGCGTACCGGAAGGTCGACGCCCCGAAACCGAGGGGCAGGCACTCGGTGGCGGGGCTGCCGGAGTCCAGCAGCAGATCGCGGCCGGTGAGGCCGACGTCGAGGGTGCCCTGGCCGACGTACACCGCGATGTCGCGCGGGCGCAGGAAGAACAGCTCGACGTCGTTGTCGGCGTCGAGGATCACCAGCTCCTTGGCGTCGCGGCGCCCGCGGTAGCCCGCCTCGCGCAGCATCTCGGCGGCCGGTTCGGCGAGCGCGCCCTTGTTGGGCATCGCCACTCTCAGCATGGGTCGTCCTTCGTCGGTGCCGGTCGGAGGGTCACAGGTAGGAGTAGACGTCCTCGAGCGTGAGCCCGCGCGCCAGCATCAGCACCTGCAGGTGGTAGAGCAGTTGGCTGATCTCCTCGGCCGTCCGCTCCACGCCCTCGTGCTCGGCGGCCATCCACACCTCGGCAGCCTCCTCGACGATCTTCTTGCCGATGCCGTGCACACCGGTGTCGAGTTCCGCGACGGTGCCGGATCCGGTCGGTCGCTCGCGTGCCTTCTCGGCCAGCTCGGACCACAACTGCTCGAACGTCTTCACGAGGAGCCAGGTTACGGTGCGATCGAGGTCGCCCGGGCCAGCGTCCGCAGCGTGACTGCGGTCGCCACGGCCGCTGTGGCCGCCTCGTGGCCCTTGTCCTCGCTGGATCCCGGCAGCCCGGCTCGCGCCAGCGCCTGCTGCTCGTCATCGCAGGTGAGCAGCCCGAAACCGACGGGCACCCCCGTCTGCACGCTGACCTGGGTGAGTCCCAGAGTCGTGGACTGGCAGACGTAGTCGAAGTGCGGCGTCCCGCCACGGATTACCACGCCGAGTGCCACGAGGGCGTCGTACGACGGCGCGAGACGCGCGCAGGCGACGCTCAGCTCGAAGCTGCCGGGCACCCGCACGAGCTCGACGTCGGACACCCGCACCCCGGCATCGGCCAGTCCACGACGCGCACCGTCGACCAGACCGTCCATCACCTGCTCGTGCCAGGACGCGGCGACCACCGCGACCCGCAGTCCCGAGGCGTCGGTCGTGACGGCCGGAGCGCCGTGCCCGCTCACGCCGACACCCCGTGACCGGTCGCCAGGTCCGTGGCGTGCACAGAAGGCACCGACTCCAGAGGCGGCGTGTGCCCGAGCCGCTCGCGCTTCGTGCGCAGGTACCGCTCGTTCTCCATGGTCTGCCCCGCGTGCAGCGGCACCATCTCTGTGACGTCGATCCCCAACTCCTGCAACGCTTCCGCCTTCCGTGGGTTGTTGGTGAGCAGCCGCACCCCGGCGATCTCGAGGTCCTGCAGGATCGCCGCGGCGGCGTCGTACTCGCGCGCATCGACCGGCAGCCCGAGCTGCGTCTGCGCGTCGACCGTGTCGTATCCGGCGTCCTGCAGCTCGTAGGCCCGCAGCTTGTCGGCGAGACCCACCCCACGGCCCTCGTGCCCGCGCAGGTAGACGACGGTTCCGCCATCCCGTGCGATGCGCTCCAGTGACGCCTCGAGCTGCGGGCCGCAGTCGCACCGCCGCGATCCGAAGACGTCGCCGGTCAGGCACTCCGAATGCACCCGGACCAACCCGTCACCGCGTCCCGCCGGACTCACCAGGGCGAGATGCTCGGCACCGGTGAGCCGGTCGACGTACGCCGTCACCGCGAAGGTCCCGTGCGGGGTGGGCAGAGTCGTGCGTGCCACCGCGCGCACCCGGTCCCGACGGCGGCGCCACGCGACCAGGTCGGCGATGGTGATCGTCAGCAGTCCGTCGCGCTCGGCGAGCTCGAGCGCGGTGTCGAGCCGCATCATGGACCCGTCGTCGTGCACCAGCTCGACGATGACGCCCACCGGCGCCAGGCCGGCGAGACGGCACAGGTCGACGGCGGCCTCGGTGTGACCGGGACGTTCCAGGACGCCGCCAGGCCGGGCCCGCAGCGGGAAGACATGCCCCGGGCGGGTCAGATCGCTCGTCGTGGCGGAGGGGTCGGCGAGTGCGCGGACGGTGGCCGTGCGGTCGGCGGCGCTGATGCCGGTGCTCACCCCGCGGGCGGCGTCGATCGAGACGGTGTACGCCGTGCCCTTGGGGTCCTGGTTGTCACGCACCATCGGCGGCAACCCCAGCAGGTCGGCGACCTCGCCCGGCAGGGGCGCGCAGATGACGCCCGAGCCGTGCCGCACGGCCCAGCCCATCCAGGACTCGTCGGCGACCGCCGCGGACATCACGAGGTCGACCTCGTTCTCCCGGTCGGCGTCGTCCGCGACCAGCACCGGTCTGCCCAGCGCCAACTCGGCCAGGGCATCGTCGATCGTCGCGAGGCGCATGTCAGATGCTCCCGGTGGGTTCGAGGACCAGCGCATCCCGCCGGGAGACGTTGAGCCAGACGAAGAAGCCCCAGATCACGAACGCGCCGTACACGGCGTACAGCACGGCCGACGGGTAGTACTGGAACTTGATGAGCTCCGGCACCCCGACCAGGTCGACGGCCAGCCACATCAGCCAGAAGTCGTTCCAGCCGCGCGCCATCGCGAAGGTCGCCATCATCGAGCCGATGAAGATCCACGCGTCGCACCAGTAGTAGTACCAAGGGGCGGGGAACCCGGCGCCGATGAGCTTGAAGAGCCACCAGCAGACGACCAGCCCGACGAGCCACACCCCGACGTACGCAGCTCGCTCACCGGCTGTGGCCCAGCGCGGGTCGACGGCCGGCGCGTCCTGCGTGCGGGTGCGCTTCGTCTGCCGCCAGGCCCACCAGCCGTAGATCGAGGTCAGGATGAAGAACACCTGCCGGCCGGCCTGCCCGAACAGCACCTGACCGCCGTGGCCGGTGAAGCCGACCGCGAAGAACACAGTGAAGAGCAGCGCGTTGCCGATGATGCCGATCGGCCAGGCCCACACCTTGCGGCGCATGCCGCCGAGTGCCGAGGCGAGCCCGAAGAGGTTGCCGATGATCTCGCGCCAGGTGATGACGTGACCGGAGATGGTCAGGTGCGCGTCGTACAGGTGCTGGAAGAAACTCATGCGTCCTCTTCGGTGGTGGACCGGGCGCCGAGGCGGCCGGCGAGCAGGCGCTCGGTGTATTTGGCGAGGATGTCGACCTCGAGGTTCACGGGTTCACCGACGTTGCGGTGCCCCAGCGTGGTGAGGGCGAGCGTCGTGGGGATGAGCGAGACGGTGAAGCTGTCGTCGTCGACCGATGCCACCGTGAGGGAGACGCCGTCGACGGTGATCGACCCCTTCTCCACGACGTACGCCGAGAGGGCGGGCGGCAGCTCGATCCGCACCACGGTCCACCGGTCGCCGGGATCGCGCCCCAGCACTCGGGCGGTGCCGTCGACGTGGCCCTGCACGATGTGGCCGCCGAAGCGACCGTCGGCGGGCATCGCACGCTCGAGGTTGACGGGGTCACCGGGCGCGATGCCGGCGAGGCTGGAACGGCGCAGCGTCTCGGCCATCACGTCGACGGTGAAGCCGCTCTCGTCGTGGTCGACGACGGTCAGGCACACCCCGTTGACCGCGATGGACGCACCGTGCCGCGCGTCGGACACCACCGTGGCGCCGTTGATGCGCAGCACCGCCGAGTCGGTGCCGTGCTCGATCGATCCCAGGGAGCCGAGCTCCTCCACGATGCCGGTGAACATTCAGGCTTCCTTCGTTGTCGGGGTGGTCGTGGTGCGCATCCGCAGCCGGACGTCGTCTCCGAGCCGGGTGACGTCGGACAGCTCGAAACGGCGGATCCCGTCGATGGAGCCGATGCCGAGCCCGGCGACGGCAGCGGCGCCGTCACCGAGCAGCGCCGGTGCCAGGTAGGCGACGACCTCGTCGACCAGCCCCGACCGCAGGAACGCCGCGGCGAGGCTGGGACCGCCTTCGAGCCACACGTGCCGGATCTCCTGGGCGTGCAGCTGCTTCAGCACGAGCTGCGGGTCGTGGGTGGGCAGCTGCAGAGTGGGCGCGGAGTCGTCCAGCACCCTTGCGGTGCGCGGGATCTCGCGCTCCCCCACGATCACCCGCAAAGGCGGGCGGCGAGGGGCGTCCGGCGTCCGCACGGTCAATGCCGGGTCGTCGGCCAGGACGGTGCCGGTGCCGACGACGAGGGCGCCGGCGGAGGCCCGCAGACGGTGCACGTCGGCGCGAGCCTGCTCGCCGGTGATCCAGCGGCTGCTGCCGTCGGCAGCCGCGCTGCGGCCGTCCAGGGTGACAGCGAACTTCCAGGTGACGTAGGGCCGTTCGTGCTCGACGGCGAAGGTCCAATGCACGTTGAGTGCGGCCGCCTCGGTGGCCATGAGCCCTCCGGACACCTCGACCCCGGCGTCGCTCAGCAGTGCCGCGCCACCCCGGGCGGCGGGGTTGGGGTCGGGCTGGGCGTAGACGACGCGGCGTACGCCGGCCGTGACGAGAGCGTCGGCGCAGGGACCGGTCCGTCCGACGTGGGCGCACGGTTCGAGGGTCACGTACGCCGTACCGCCGCGCGCGCGGTCGCCAGCAGCGGACAGCGCCCTGACTTCCGCGTGCGGGGTGCCTGCACCGTCGTGCCAGCCTTCGCCGACCACCGAATCGCCCGTCACGACAACGCATCCCACGCGCGGGTTGGGGTCGGCACCGGGGCCCCGCGCAGCAAGTTCGAGGGCGCGCGCAAGGAAGGTCTCGTCGGTGGATCGGGTGTCCATCGCGCTTCGCTGCTCCTGTCGGCCGGCCGGTCGGGCACGGGCTCCAGGGCGATGGGCGACGTCGCGGTCCGCGACGAGCGCGCATCCCGAAGGGTGGCGTCGATCGCGACACGCGTGTCGCAGACCCGCCGAAGCGGGTCACGTGCTGCCTTCCATCCGGACTTTCACCGTCGGTCCCGGAATTCCACCAGGTCAACCGGCCCACTGATCGAAGCTGGACCGGGTCGCGGACTGTCACCGCCGGTTCGGAATTACACCGACCCCGGAGCACGTTCTGCCGCGATGTTACCGCAGCGTCGTCGTGGCTCCTGGCACCGCACGGTGGTTGTCAGCGGATCGGTGGCGCCGGCACCATAGAAGCGCTGACAACCGGGCCGCCGATCAGCAGCAGTTCCGGGCGAGTTCGCGCAGTCGGTCGATGGCCCCCGCGGCATCGTCCGCGCCGTACACGGCCGATCCCGCCACGAAGACGTCGGCGCCCGCCTGCGCGCACTGCTCGATCGTGTCGCTGGAGACTCCCCCGTCGACCTGCACCCAGATCTCGCCGCCCCGCCGCCGCACGGCGTCACGGACCTGCGCCACCTTCGGCATCTGGTCGGCCATGAACGACTGACCGCCGAACCCCGGCTCCACGGTCATCACGAGCACCATGTCGACCTCGTCGAGGAGTTCCTCGTACGGCGCGAACGCGGTGCCCGGCTTGATCGCCATACTCGCCCGCGCCCCGGCGGCACGGATCGCACGAGCGAGCCGCACCGGGTCATGGGCGGCCTCGATGTGGAAGGTCACGCTGCCGGCACCGGCCTCGGCGTAGTCCGGGGCCCAGCGATCCGGATCCTCGATCATCAGGTGGCAGTCCAGCGGGATCGGGCTGACCTTCGCCAGCGCCTCCACCACGGGAGCGCCCAGCGTCAGGTTGGGGACGAAGTGCCCGTCCATCACGTCGACGTGGGCCCAGTCGGCGTTGGAGATGCGGTGCAGCTCCGCCTCGAGATTGGCGAAGTCCGCGGACAGGATGCTCGGCGCGATCTGCACGGAAAGTCCTCTCAGTCCTGTGTGTCCGGCTTGCGCAAGAGTGCGAAGTACATCGCGTCGGTGCCGTGCAGGTGGGGCCACAGCTGCACGTCGGGACCGTTGCCCAAGTGCTCGATGGGTGCGCCAGCGGTGTCGCGGAAGAGCGGACGGGCGTCGTCCAGCCGTACGCCCGTCTGCTCCACCACCGACGCCACCAGCTGCGAGGTTTCGGCCAGGTGCGGACTGCAGGTGGAGTAGCCGACGACGCCACCGGGTCGGGTGGTGGCGATCGCCGACAGCAACAGCTCGCGCTGCAGCGTCACCAGCGGCGTCACGTCGGCGGGCGTACGCCGCCACCGTGCCTCGGGGCGGCGGCGCAGCGCGCCGAGACCCGTGCACGGCACGTCGGCGAGCACCCGCTCGTAGGTGTCGGGCTCCTCGGCGCCCAGATCGCGACCGTCTCCGGTGCCGATCATCACCTCGATGCCCGCCTCGAGCGTGGCGCGCAACGACTTGCGCACCAGAGTCGTGCGGTGCTCGCTGACCTCGTTGGCGAAGACCACGGCACCCTGCTGGGCACCCAGGTTCGCGAGCAGGGCGGTCTTGCCGCCCGGACCGGCGCACAGGTCGAGCCATTCCTGGTGCTCGCGCCCGCCGACCAGACCCGGCTCGGCCAGCGCGAGCGTCAGCAGCTGGGAGCCCTCGTCCTGCACGGCCGCGCGCATCCGGCGTACGGCGTCGATCTGCGCGGGGTCGCCGCCGTCGAGGACCGCGCCCACCCGGGACAGCTGGGAGGCGTGGGCGCCGGCGGCCACCAGTTCCTCGACGGTGGACAGGCCCGGCCTCGCCACCAGCGACACCAGGGGCGGCGCGTTGTCGGCCTGCAGCAGTGCGAGCAGTTGCTCGTCGATGTCTTCGGCGGTCGCGGTGCCCCGCTCGAGCAGCGCGGCACGCATCGCGCGCACCACCCAGATCGGGTGCGAGTGCTCGATCGCCAGGCGTTCCAACGGCTCCCGGCCCGCGGTCACCTCGGCAACCCACTCCTCGCGCGTGCGTTCGCTGACCCGCCGCAGCACGGCGTTGACGAAACCGGCGGCACCGGCCCCGTTGACCTCCCGCGCCAGCGCGACCGTCTCGGACGCCGCGGCGTGCGAGGGCACTCGCATACCGAGCAGCTGGTGCGCCCCGAGCCGCAGGGTGTCGAGCACGGGGGCGTCGATCTGCGCGGCCGTGCGACCCGCGCAGCGTTCGAGGATGGGGTCGTAGAGACCGCGCATCCGGATCGCGCCGTACGTCAGCTCGGTGGCGAAACCGGCGTCGCGGCCGTGCAGGTCTGCCTCCCGCAGAAGCTTCTGCAGGTCGAGGTTGGCGTACGCGCCGTCCGCGACGTTGCGGGTCACCTGCCACGCCACGCGCCGCGCCGGGTCGCCGGACCGTCGCCGGTCGGTGGGGCGCTGCGCCGAGCGTCCGTCGTTGGGGCGACGTCGCGCCGCGGGACGCTGGCGTCCCTTCGCGTCGCGGTAGCCGCCGCCGTCGTCGCTCATCCGAACACCTCGCCCTCACCGATTCGGGAGCCGCGTGCCCAGTCTGCCGCCGGCATCGCCTTCTTGCCCTGGGGCTGCACCGTGCCGAGACGGACCGCGCCGGCACCGGTCTGCACATGGACGTCGCCCTTGCCGACCCGGATCGCGCCGGGCGCAACGCCGACGTCCCCGTCGATCGGCGTCACGGGCGACACCTTGAGGCGCTGGCCACGGAACGTGGTCCACGCACCGGGCGCCGGCGTCACTCCCCGGACGCGCCGATCGACGGCGAACGCCGGCTCGTGCCAACGGATCTGCGCATCCTCCACGGAGATCTTGGGTGCGAGCGAGACGCCTTCGGCGGGCTGCGGCATCGGCGTGAGGTCACCCTGGGCCAGCGTGTCCAGTGTCGCCACCAGCAACCCGGCGCCCGCGGTCGCGAGTCGTTCGAGGAGGTCGCCGCTGGTGTCCCGCGGCCGCACGGCCTCGGTCATGGTGCCGAGGATCGGGCCGGTGTCCATGCCCTCCTCCAGCAGGAACGTCGTGGCGCCGGTGACCTCGTCACCGTGAATGACGGCGTGCTGGACGGGTGCCGCGCCGCGCCAGGCGGGCAGCAGGGAGAAGTGCAGGTTGATCCAGCCGAGGCGGGGCACGTCGAGGGCGACGCGCGGCACCAGGGCGCCGTACGCCACGACCGGGCACACGTCCGGCGACAGCTCGGCGAGCTGGGCCAGGAAGTCCGGGTCCCGCGGCCGTTGCGGCGTGAGGACCGGCACGCCCACCTCGTCGGCGAGCACGCCCACCGGAGATCGGCGTACCGAACGCCCGCGTCCTGCGGGCGCATCGGGGCGGGTGATGACGCCGACCACGTCGTGCGCGGAGTCGAGCACCGCCTGCAGCGAGGGGACCGCGACCTGCGGGGTCCCGGCGAACACGACCCTCACAGCGCACGCCCGTACGTCGCGTGCGGGCTGTCGCGCACGATCGGGCCGGGCAGCCCGGCCCACTCCGCGTCGCGGATAGCCTTGAGGGCCTGACGGCGGGCGGTCGGGTCGAGGCGGTCCACGAAGAGGATGCCGTCGAGATGGTCGGTCTCGTGCTGGAAGCAACGGGCGAGCATGTCGCTGCCGTCGATGCTCACCGGTTCGCCGTGCATGTCGAAACCGCGAGCCACCGCACGCAGCGACCGGGTGGTGTCGAAACGCAGATCCGGGATGGACAGACAGCCCTCAGGGCCGCACTGCAGCTCCGGCGACAGGGTGAGCTCGGGATTGATCAGGTGACCCAGCTGTCCGTCGACGTAATAGGTGAAGACCCGCAGGCCCACGCCGATCTGAGGGGCCGCGAGGCCCGCGCCGGGCGCATTCATCATCGTGTCGGTCAGGTCGGTGACGAGCGTCTGCAGCTCGCGGTCGAAGACGGTCACCGGCGCGGCCGGCGTGCGCAGCACCGGGTCGCCGAACAGGCGGATGGGGGTGACGGACACTCAGATCGCCTCCACGGGGAGCCCGCGGAAGAGCAGGTCCGCGCGCAGGTCGGCCGCCCCGGTGAACTGCACCGCGTCCATCCCGGCCAGCACGGCGGCCTGCACGTTGTCGAGGCGGTCGTCGATGAAGACGGTCTCCTCCAGGTCGCCGACGTGCTCCAGGCGTTCGGCCAGCACCTCGAAGATCTCTGGGTCGGGTTTGGCGATCCCCTCCTCGCCGGAGATCACGATGTCCTCGAAGAGCTGCAGGAACTCGAACCGGTCCAACGCGACCGGGAAGAGCTCGTGCGACCAGTTGGTCAGCGCGAATAGCGGCGTACCCGCGGCGTGCAGCTCCCGCAGGATGGCGACCGCCCCCTCGATGGGCCCGACCAGGGAGGCCTCGAAGTGCTCCCGGTAGGCCAGGATCTCCTCGCGATAGTGCGGGTGCCGGGCGATCGCGTCAGCCTCGGCCTCCACCCAGGTCCGACCGGCGTCCTGCTGCAGGTTCCAGGCGTGGAAGTCGAACTCGTCGTCGGCCAGGAAGGCACGTGCCCGGGCATCGCCGACGGCGGTGCTGATGGCGGCGTGCGCGTCCCACTCGATCAACACGTTGCCGAGGTCGAAGACCACGGCCAGCACGGGTGAGGGTGCGAGAGGGTCGCGATCGACCGTCGTGGGCGAGGGCAGGGTGGATCCGCCGGACTCCGGAAGGCTCGAACTCATGGTGAAGGGAGCCTAACGGCGGCCTTCGCTGGCACGATCGGGGCATGACCACCGACGCGCCGGCTGTGCGCAGACACATCGGCCTCCTGCTCTTCGACGGAGTGGAGGAGCTGGACGCGGTCGGCCCCTGGGAGGTCCTGTCGTTCTGGAGCAGAGAGTTCCCCGACGACGGGTACGACGTGTCCTGCTTCTCGCGCGACAGCGGCCCGGTGCGGTGCGCGAAAGGCCTCACCCTGCACGCACCACTGTCCTACGCGGACGCGCCGTCCTGGGAGGTGCTGCTCTACCCCGGAGGCGAGGGCACCAGGCCGCACCTGGTCGACGAGGCGCAGCTGGACTGGGTGCGCGATCAACGCGAGTCGGTCCCACTCCTCACGAGTGTCTGCACCGGTTCGCTGGTGTACGCCGCGGCCGGACTGCTCGCGGGGCGACCGGCGACGACGTACTGGGGTGCGATCGAGGAGTTGCGCGCCCTGGACCCGAGCATCGAGATCCGCCCGGACGACCGCTACGTCGACTCCGGAGACGTGATCACCGCGTCCGGGGTGTCCGCCGGGATCGACATGGCGCTGCACCTCGTGCGGCGCCTCGCGGGTGAGGAGCGGGCGCGCCAGGTGCGGCGCGGCATCCAGTACGACCCGCAGCCACCGGTCTGACCCGCTCCTTCCCGTCGGGGGGTGCAGAAATCGTCGAGGGGTGGGTCTATATCCCCACCTCTCGACGATTGCCCTACCCCCCGACGGGAAGGGTCAGAGCAGGTCGCCTGCCGGGTCGACGCGGACAGTGATGCTGCCCGGCTCCTTGCGGGCGCTGCGGCCGGCGCGCGCCGCGTGCAGGGCCGCTGCCGCCCGCGGGCCGTCCGCGAGCGACGTACGCAGCAGCAGCCGCTCTTGCACCGTGCCGTCACGGTCGGGATGGGTGAGCGGCCCGATCCGCTCGAACCCCTCGCCCACAGCGCGGTCGATCGACGCGACAGCCGCGGCATCGCCGGTCAACCCGGCCATCCACACCGCCGGCGGCAGGGCCAGCGCCTCCCGCTCGGCCAGCTCCCGCTCGGCGAGCCACACCGGGGCCCACCGCACGAGGGCCTGCACCACGGGCAGCGGCTCGTCGTCGCGGACGCCGCAGAGGACGACCAGGCCGTGGTCGTCGTGGGACCGCGTGAGGGCTGCGGCCGTGCACCAGCGGCGCAGCGTCTCCTCGCCGGCGGCGAGCACCGGTCGGTCCACCAGTGCCCAGGCATCCAGCAGTAACGTGGCCCGATAGCCCTCCGCCGCAACGGGTTCGGCGCCAGGCGTCGCAATGACCAACGCCGGCGATGCTGCCACGTGGGCCACGACCTCCCCGGCGCCCGAGCGCACCACCGGCACACCCGGGAAGGCCCGGCCCAGCTCCTCGGCCGTACGCCGCGCGCCCACCACGCCCGCGCGCAACCGGTGGGAGTGGCAGTTCGGGCAGTCGAACGGGGCAGCGGGTACGCCGCACCACCGGCACTCCGGTGTCTCCCGCGCCCCGGTCAGCGCCAGCGGGCCGTGGCACACCGCGCACCGCGCGGGATCACGGCAGGTGTCGCAGCGCAGCGACGGCAGATAACCGCGTCGGGGCACCTGGATCAGCACCGGACCGTGCTGCAGCGCCTCGTGCGCGGCGCGCCACGCGGCCGACGGCAGGTGCGCGCGGGCCGCCGCGCCGGAGCGTTCGACGTCGCGTTCGTCGCCGGCGACGACCACCCGCGGCACGGCCCCTCGGCGTACCGGAAGGTCGACCGACTGCAGCACGCCCTGCTGAACCCACTGCTGGATCGCGACCGACCGGGCGAACCCGCCACTCAAGAGGCCGGCACCTTCTTGCTCGGCGCGCAGCCGTAGCACCTCGCGCACGTGCGGGTACGGCGCGCGCGGCTCGGCCAGCAGGTCGTCGCCGTCGTCCCACCAGGCCACCAGGCCGAGGTCCGCCACTGGCGCGAACGCCGCGGCCCGGGTGCCGACGACGCACCGCACATGTCCGCGCAACAGCTTCAGGAACGCGGTGTAGCGCGCCTGCGGCCCCTGACTCGCCGTGAGCCGCACGTGCCGGCCTGGTCCCAACTGCTCGGTGAGCGCGTCGTCGAGTCGGTCGACGTCTCGGTGATCGGGCACCACCAGGACCGCTCCGCGCCCACCCTCGAGCGCCGCGCGGGCCGCCTGCGCCATCGCGGACGGCCAGTCCAGCGCAGGGTCGGTCGTGGGCGCCGCGAGCCAAGCAGCTGCGGGCGCTCCGCCCGTGCTCAGCCGGTGCAGGAACGCCGGGCCCGCGGGGTACCGCTCCCAGGCGCTGGACGGTGTGGGAACGGCCGCGCCGGATACAGCGCGTTCGTCCACACCGGTGCCGGGCGACGGCGAGTCGTCGCCCTCCGCCCGCGCGTCCAGGGCCTTCTCCGCGCCGGCGTGCCGGGCGGGTACGGCGAGGCGTACGACGTCGCTGAACGTACCGGCGTACCGGTCGGCGACGTCCCGACACAGCCGCGCGATCGCCGGGGTCAGCGCCGCCTCCGGCGAGACCACGCGCCGGATGTCGGTGAGCCTCCCGACGTGCTCGGCGTCCCGGGCGCGCGCCAGCACGAACCCGGACACGTCCTTGCCCGCGAACCGCACCTTCACGCGGGCGCCGGGGGTGGCCGTCTCGTCGAGGTCGGTGGGCACGGCGTACTCGAACGGGCGGTCCAGATGGGCCAGCCCCACATCGACCGCCACCTGCGCGACGGGCAGCTCGGGCCCGCCGTCGGAGGACCCCTGCGCGTTCGTACGACGGGTCGCGGCGGCCGCGTGGAGCAGCGCCAACTGCTGCTCGCTCGGCGCCTGCGGCGTCCCGCCCTCCTGATCCACGCGCTCAGTTATACGGCCTGCTCCGGACAAGGTCGCGGCCGCAACGACAGATGGGGTCGCAGCGCGCTCCATAGAGCGCGCCACGACCCCATCCGTAAGACAACAAGGTTGGTGCGCCCCACCTCGGGGTCCCCGCGAAGTATTCGGAGGAGCGAAGCGGGGGAGAAACTTCGTGGGGTATCAGCCGCGGACGGCCTTCTGCAGGTGCTCGACCCGGTCGGTGCGCTCCCAGGTGAAGGCATTCTGCAGGCCGGGCGCCTCGGTGCGGCCGAAGTGACCGTAGGCGGCGGTCGGCTGATAGATCGGGCGCAGCAGGTCCAGCTCCTCCACGATCGCGGCGGGCCGCAGGTCGAAGACGTCCGTGATGGCCTTCTGGATGTCGTCCAGGGGCGCGGTCTCGGTGCCGAACGTCTCGACGTAGAGACCGACCGGCTGCGCCTTGCCGATCGCGTAAGCGACCTGCACCTCGCACCGGGTGGCGAGCCCCGCGGCCACGACGTTCTTGGCCACCCAGCGCATCGCGTACGCCGCGGATCGGTCGACCTTCGAGGGGTCCTTGCCGGAGAACGCGCCGCCACCGTGCCGTGCCATGCCGCCGTAGGTGTCGACGATGATCTTGCGACCGGTCAGGCCGGCGTCGCCCATCGGGCCGCCGATGATGAACTGCCCGGTCGGGTTGATGAGCTTGCGGTACGACGAGGTGTCGAGGGTGTTGCCCGCCGCGGCGAGGTCCTCCAGCACCGGCCGGATGACGTGCTGGTCGATGTCCGGCGCCAGCATGCCGTCCAGCGAGATGTCGTCGGCGTGCTGCGTCGAGAGCACCACGGTGTCCAGACCGACGGCCCGGTCACCCTCGTAGGAGATGGTGACCTGGGTCTTGCCGTCGGGGCGCAGGTAGGGCAGCGTGCCGTCCTTGCGGACCTGGGTCAGGCGCTCGGAGAGCCGGTGCGCGAGGAAGATCGGCAGCGGCATCAGCTCGGCGGTGTCGTCGCACGCGTAGCCGAACATCAGGCCCTGGTCGCCGGCGCCCTGGCTGTCCAGCGCCTCGGTGCCGCCCTCGGCGCGGTGCTCGTGCGCGGTGTCGACGCCCTGGGCGATGTCGGAGCTCTGCGCGCCGATCGAGATGGACACCCCACAGGAGTGCCCGTCGAAGCCCTTGAGCGAGGAGTCGTATCCGACGTTCACGATGGTGTCGCGGACGATCTGCGCGATCGGGACGTAACTGTTGGTGGTGACCTCGCCGGCCACGTGGACCAGACCGGTGGTGACCATGGTCTCCACCGCGACCCGGGATCGGGGGTCCTCTTTCAGCATGGCGTCCAGGATCGCGTCGCTGATCTGGTCGCAGATCTTGTCCGGGTGTCCCTCGGTGACCGATTCGGACGTGAAGAGTCGTACCACTGCAGGCTTCTCCTATGGGTCGCGCCGCTCGTGCGGCGTCTGCCGCATGCTCGCGCGACACCCCGTCATGGGGACCGCGCGGCCGACGGCCGAGTCTAGACGGTGCCGCGGATGTCGCGTACGGCGTCCCACACTGCGTGCGCGACCGCCGTCTTGTCCGCCGGGCCGATGTCGCGCGGAGTCGCACCGTCCCCGCTCAGCAGGTGCACGGTGGTGTCGTCCTGACCGAACGTGACTCCGTCGCCGACCTCGTTGGCCACCAGCAGGTCGACCGGCTTGCGGGCCAGTTTGGCCCGGGCATGGTCCAGCACGCTGCCGTGCTCGTCGCCCGTCTCGGCCGCGAATCCGACCAGCACCGGTGCCGTGCCCTCGCCGCGCCGAGTCAGCAGTTCGGCCAGGATGTCCGGGTTGCGCACCAGTTGCACGATAGGAGCAGCGTCCGGCGTGGCCGGGTCGAAGGTCTTCTTGATCTTGGCGGTGGCGGCGTGGTCCGGCCGGAAGTCGGCCACGGCGGCGGCCATCACGACGACGTCGGCATCCGCGGCCAGGACGGCGTCGCGCAGCTGCAGCGCGGTCTCGACGCGCACCAGGGCGCACCCCGGAGGCGCGGGGGTGCTCACGGTGGACACGAGGGTGACCTGCGCGCCGCGCCGCGCCGCCACGGCCGCGAGGGCGTAGCCCTGCTTGCCGGAGGACCGGTTGCCGAGGTAGCGCACCGGGTCCAGGGGTTCGCGGGTGCCACCTGCGGTGACCAGCACGTGCAGCCCCGCCAGATCGCGGAGGTCACTCGGATCGCCCGTGAGGAACGGGGCACAGTACGCAGCGATGTCGGCCGGTTCGGGCAGTCGACCCGGTCCGCTGTCGGCACCGGTGAGCCGTCCGCTCGCGGGATCCATGACGTGCACGCCACGCTCGCGCAGCGTCGCGACGTTGGCGACGGTGGCCGGGTGCTGCCACATCTCGGTGTGCATGGCCGGGGCCAGCACGACCGGACAGTGGGCGGTGAGCAGCGTGTTGGTGAGCAGGTCGTCGGCGATGCCGTGCGCCGCCTTCGCGAGGAGGTCGGCGGTCGCCGGAGCGACGACCACGAGGTCGGCCTGCTGGCCGAGCCGCACGTGGGGCACCTCGTGGACCTGCGACCAGACGTCGTCGCTCACCGGCTTGCCCGAGAGGGCCGCCCACGTGGGAGCGCCCACGAACCGCAGAGCTGCGGCCGTGGGCACGACGGTCACGTCATGGCCGTCCTCGGAGAACGACCGCAGCAACGAGCACGCCTTGTAGGCGGCGATGCCACCGCTGACGCCGAGGACGATGCGCATGACGGGACCGGATGGGGGCCGTGGGACCTACGCCTCGACCTTCTCGATGTCGAGCAGACCCTGGTTGATCTCGCGCAGCGCGATCGAGAGGGGCTTGTCGTTGACCTGGCTGTCGACGAGCGGGCCGGCGTACTCCAGCAGGCCCTCGGACAGCTGGGAGTAGTAGGCGTTGATCTGGCGGGCGCGCTTGGCGCCGTAGATCACCAGGGCGTACTTGGAGTCGGCGACGCGCAGCAGGTCGTCGATGGGCGGGTCGGTGATGCCCTCGGGGTGGGCATGGGTGCCGGACACGAAGTATCTCTTTCCGTTGCGGTGCAAGTGCGAGCATGGTGGCGGCCGGTGACGTGCCCTCGTCGAGCGGAGGGCGCGACGGTCGCGCAACTGCAGCAGTCTAGTGCTGCTGCATCAAGTGTACGAGTTCGCCGGAGGCGCGCTGTACGTCGTCGTTGACGATCACCGTGTCGAACTCGTCGGCGGCGGCCAGTTCCAAGCGGGCCGTGGCCAGTCGGCGTTCGCGCTCCTCCGGCGTCTCGGTGCCGCGTCCGACGAGCCGGCGGACCAGCTCGTCCCAGGACGGTGGCGCCAGGAAGACGAAGTGCGCATCGGGCAGCTGCTCGCGCACCTGTCGCGCGCCCTGCAGGTCGATCTCCAGCAGCGGCAGCAGGCCCGCCTCGATGGCGGCCTGCATGGGTGCGCGCGGGGTGCCGTAGCTGGCCCGGCCGTGCACGACGGCGTACTCGAGGAACTCACCCTGTGCGGCGAGCTCGTCGAAGCGCTCCTGGGTGACGAAGTGGTAGTGGCGGCCCTCGATCTCACCGGGACGGGGGCGGCGGGTCGTCATCGAGACCGACAGCCACACCTGGGGGTAGTGCTCGCGGATGTACGACGAGACCGTGCCCTTCCCGACCGCGGTGGGTCCGGCCAGCACGAAGAGTGCAGGCATCCCTCAGGCCTCGAACCGCTCCAGCAGTGCGGTGATCTGGTTGGCCCCGAGTCCGCGCACCCGCCGACTCTCGGAGATGCCGATCTCCTGCATGATCTGCGCGGCGCGCACCCGGCCCACGCCCGGCATCGACTCCAGCAGCGCCGACACCTTCATCTTGCCGATGACCTCGGACTGCTTGCCGCTCTCGATGACGTCGCGCAGCGACCCCTGCGCGTACTTGAGGCGGTTCTTGACCTCCGCCCGCTCCCGGCGGGCCGCGGCCGCCTTCTCCAACGCCTGGGCTCGTTGCTCGGGCGTCAGTTCGGGGAGGGCCACCGGGTTACTCCTGCATCAGTCTGCGTCGTCGATGGCCACCCGCGGAATCTGCGACAGCCGTTCCGAGCGAACCTAGCGAGCCGGAGGACGTTCGGCAATCCGAGCGCCAATGCCGTTGTGTTCGCGGGGCTTTCGGATCCTACTCAGCCGTAGCTGCACACCGTTCGGACGTGGTGAACATCTCACAGCCGCAGCGCGTCCGCCGTACGCCGGGCGGCGTCCCGCAGGAGGCCCACGTCCGGTCCGGCGCCGAGCACCTCCCTGCTGCTGGCTGCCAGCACCTGCGGCAGCGCGGCGCCGAACACCTCCCGCAGCTGCGCAGGGCCGGCGCCCTGGGCGCCCACCCCGGGCGCGAGGACCGGCGTCGCTGCTCCCACGAGATCCAGATCCAGGCGGCGTACGGCGTCACCCACCGTCGCCCCGACGACGAGCCCGACGCTGCCGAGCGCCCCCCGCCCGCGCGCCGGTGCGTTGTCCGCGGCCGCTCCGGCCACCACGCTGCGCGCCACGCTGACCCCGTCGAGGGCGGCGTGCTGCACGCTCGCGCCCTCGGGGTTGGACGTGAGCGCCAGCACGAACACCCCGCGCCCCTGCGCGTGCGCCAGATCGATCGCGGGGCGCAGGGACTCGTACCCCAGGTAGGGGCTGAGGGTGATCGCGTCCGGCGCGTGCGGGGTCTCGCGCAGGAACGCGTCGGCGTACGCCGCCATCGTGCTGCCGATGTCGCCGCGCTTGACGTCGAGCACGGTCAGCGTGCCTGCCGCCCGCAGGCCCGAGACCACGCGCTCGAGCAGGGCCACTCCCCCGGAACCGAAGACCTCGAAGAACGCCGACTGCGGCTTGACCGCCGCCACCTGCCCGCCGAACGCCTCGACGCAGGTCATCGCGAACCGCTCGACGCCCGCCAACGTGTAGGGCAGCCCCCACGCCTCGACCAGCGCCCGGTGCGGGTCGATCCCGGCGCACAGCGGGCCCTGCGCGTCCATCGCGGAGCGCAACCGGACGCCGAACGGCGCCCGCCCGGCGACCGCACGCGCCGAGGTCATCGTGCGTACAGGTTCAGATCGCGCGCGTGCGCCTGCAACGGCTTGACCTTCATCGGACCGGCCAGCTGCGCCTCGATGCCCTGCACCGCGGCCGCCAGCTGCTGCACCGTGGTGATGATCGGCCGGTCCATGCTGGTGGTGGCCGCGCGGATGGCGTAGCCGTCGACGCGGGCGCCCTGCCCGGACGGGGTGTTGACGACCATCGCCACGTCACCGTCGAGGATCCGGTCCACCACGGTCGGCTCGCCCTGCGGGCCGCGACCGTCGCTGTGCTTGCGCACCACCTCGGCGTGGACGCCGTTGCGGCGCAGCACGTCCGCCGTGCCCGCGGTCGCGAGCAGGTCGAAGCCCAGATCGGCGAGCCGCTTGAGCGGGAAGATCATCGCGCGCTTGTCACGGTTGGCGATCGAGACGAAGATCAGCCCCGTCCGCGGCAGCCCGGTGACCGAGCCCAGCTGGCTCTTGGCGAACGCCGAGCCGAAGTCGTCGTCGATGCCCATGACCTCGCCGGTGGAGCGCATCTCCGGCCCCAGCAGGCTGTCGACGACCTCGCCCTCGGTGGTCAGGAAACGCTTGAACGGCAGCACCGCCTCCTTCACCGCCGTGGGCGCGGACGCGGGCAGCGTGCTGCCGTCGCCGCGCGGAGGCAGGATCCCCTCGTCGCGCAGCTGCTGGATGGTCGCCCCGAGCATCACCCGCGCCGCGGCCTTGGCCATCGGTACGCCGGTCGCCTTGGCCACGAAGGGCACGGTGCGGCTGGCGCGGGGGTTGGCCTCGAGCACGTAGAGGATGTCCTGGGCGAGCGCGAACTGCACGTTCATCAGGCCGCGCACCCCGATCCCCTGGGCCAGCTTCAGGGTGTACTCGCGCACCCGGGCGATCTCCTGCGCACCCAGCGTCACCGGGGGCAGCGTGCACGCCGAGTCGCCGGAGTGGATGCCGGCCTCCTCGATGTGCTCCATGATCCCGCCGAGGTACATCTCGTGACCGTCGTAGAGCGCGTCGACGTCGATCTCGATGGCGTCGTCCAGGAAGCGGTCGACGAGCACCGGGTGCTCCGGTGAGGCGACCGTGGCGCGGGTGACGTACTGCGCAAGTGTGTCGTCGTCGTAGACGATCTCCATGCCGCGCCCGCCGAGCACGTACGACGGCCGCACCAGCACGGGGTAGCCGATCTCGTGCGCGACGGCGAGGGCCTCCTCGGCGCTGTAGGCGATGCCGTGCTTCGGCGCGGGCAGCTTGGCCTCGGCGAGCACCCGGCCGAAGGCGCCGCGGTCCTCGGCCAGGTCGATGGCCTCGGGCGAGGTGCCCACGATGGGCACGCCGGCCTCCTTGAGCGCCTTGGCGAGACCCAGCGGGGTCTGGCCGCCGAGCTGCACGATGACCCCGGCGACGGGGCCGGCGGCGCGTTCGGCGTGCACGACCTCGAGCACGTCCTCGAGGGTGAGCGGCTCGAAGTAGAGGCGGCTGGAGGTGTCGTAGTCGGTGGAGACCGTCTCAGGGTTGCAGTTGACCATCACAGTGTCGAAACCGGCGTCGCGCAGTGCGAACGACGCGTGGACGCAGGAGTAGTCGAACTCCACGCCCTGCCCGATCCGGTTGGGGCCCGAGCCCAGGATCAGCACGGCCGGCCGCTCACGCGGCGCGACCTCGCTCTCCTGGTCGTAGCTGGAGTAGTAGTAGGGCGTGCTGGCCGCGAACTCCGCGGCGCAGGTGTCGACCGTCTTGTAGACCGGCCGGACACCGAGGGCGTGACGCACCCCGCGTACGACGGCCTCGGGCGTGCCGCTCAGCTGCGCCAACTGAGCGTCGGAGAAACCGTGCCGCTTGGCGAGGCGCAGCAGCACCGGGGTGAGTTCCGGCGCGGTGCGCACCCGCTCGGCCACGATGTTGATCAGCTGGATCTGGTCGAGGAACCACGGGTCGATCTTGGTGGCGTCGTGCACCTCCTCGACGGACAGTCCGGAGCGCAATGCCTGCTGCACCAGCACGATCCGCCCGTCGGTCGGCGTACGCGCCTGGTCCAGCAGTGCGCGCCCCATCTCCTTGGACGGGTCGTCGTCGGGGTTCCAGTGGAAGGAGGAGCCCGAGCGCTCCATCGACCGCAGCGCCTTCTGCAGCGCCTCGGTGAAGTTGCGCCCGATCGACATGGCCTCGCCGACCGACTTCATGGTCGTCGTGAGCGTGGGGTCGGCCGCGGGGAACTTCTCGAACGCGAACCGCGGCACCTTGACGACCACGTAGTCCAGCGACGGCTCGAAGCTGGCGGGCGTCTGCTCGGTGATGTCGTTGGGGACCTCGTCGAGCGTGTAGCCGATCGCCATCTTGGCGGCGATCTTGGCGATCGGGAACCCGGTGGCCTTGCTCGCCAGCGCGCTCGAGCGCGACACCCGCGGGTTCATCTCGATGACGATGATCCGGCCGTCCTCGGGGTTGACCGCGAACTGGATGTTGCAGCCGCCGGTGTCGACGCCGACCTCGCGGATCACCGCGATGCCGATGTCGCGCAGCCGCTGGTACTCCCGGTCGGTCAGCGTCAGCGCGGGCGCGACGGTGATCGAGTCGCCGGTGTGTACCCCCATCGGGTCGAGGTTCTCGATCGAGCAGACGACCACCACGTTGTCGGCGTGGTCGCGCATGACCTCCAGCTCGTACTCCTTCCAGCCGAGGATCGACTCCTCCAGGAGCACCTCGGTGGTCGGGCTGGCCTGCAGGCCGGCGCCGGCGATCCGGCGCAACCCCTTCTCGTCGTACGCGAACCCGGAGCCCAGTCCGCCCATCGTGAACGACGGACGCACCACCATCGGGTAGCCGAGTTCGGCTGCAGCAGCAAGACATTCGTCCATCGTGCGGGCGATGATCGACTTCGCGGACTCCGCGCCGCAGCGAGCAACGACGCCCTTGAAGCGCTCGCGGTCCTCCCCCAGCTCGATGGCCTCGACGTTCGCGCCGACCAGCGGGCAGTTGTACTTCTCCAGCACACCCGCCTCGTGCAGGGCGATCGCGGTGTTGAGCGCAGTCTGGCCGCCCAGCGTCGCCAGCACGGCGTCCGGACGCTCCTTGGCGATGATCGACTCGACCACGGTGGGGTTGATCGGCTCGACGTACGTCGCGTCCGCGAACTCCGGGTCGGTCATGATCGTGGCCGGGTTGGAGTTGACGAGGATGACCCGCAGGCCCTCCTCGCGCAGCACCCGGCACGCCTGGGTCCCGGAGTAGTCGAACTCGCACGCCTGGCCGATCACGATCGGCCCGGAGCCGATGACCAGCACGCTCTTGATGTCGTCCCGACGGGGCATCTACTTGTTCTCCTTGGTGCTGGCCATCAGGTCGATGAACCGGTCGAAGAGGTACGCCGCGTCGTGCGGTCCCGCTGCCGACTCCGGGTGGTACTGCACCGAGAACGCCGGCAGGTCGAGGCATTCCAGCCCCTCCACGACGTCGTCGTTGAGGCAGACGTGCGAGACCCGCACCCGCCCGTACGGCGCCCCTTCGGGTGCCAGGACATCGCCGTCCAGCGGCGCGTCGACCGCGAATCCGTGGTTGTGCGCGGTGATCTCGACCTTGCGGGTGCTCCGGTCGAGCACTGGTTGGTTGATGCCGCGGTGGCCGTACTTCAGCTTGTAGGTGCCGAAGCCGAGCGCCCGGCCGAGCAGCTGGTTGCCGAAGCAGATGCCGAAGAACGGGATCCGGGCGAGCAGCACCTCGCGGAGCAGGGTGACCTGCGGCGCGGTCGCCGGGTCGCCCGGGCCGTTGGAGAAGAACACCCCGTCGGGGGCGAGCGCCTCGATCTGCTCGTACGTCGTGGTGGCCGGCAGCACGTGCACCTCGACGCCGCGCGCCGCGAGACTCGCGGGCGTGGCGGCCTTGATGCCGAGGTCGATCGCCGCGACGGTGAAGCGTTTCTCCCCCACGGCGGGCACGACGTACGCCGTCGGCGTCGTCACCTCGGACGCCAGCTCGGCGCCGTCCATCCGGGGCGCGTCCTGCACCCGGGCGACCAGATCGCCGGCGGTCGGAGTGTCGCCGGAGAAGATGCCGACGCGCATCGCGCCGCGTTCGCGCAGGTGGCGGGTCAGCGCGCGGGTGTCGATCCCGCAGATGCCGACGACGCCCTGGTCGCGCAGGTCGTCCTCCAGGGTGCGCACGGAGCGCCAGTTGGACGGCCGCAGCGCGGGGTCGCGCACGACGTACCCGGAGACCCAGATGCGCCGCGACTCCCCGTCCTCGTCGTTGACGCCGGTGTTGCCGACGTGCGGCGCGGTCATCACGACCACCTGCCGGTGGTAGCTCGGGTCGGTCAGCGTCTCCTGATAGCCGGTCATGCCGGTGGAGAAGACCGCTTCGCCGAAGGTGCTGCCGGTCGCGCCGTACGCCTCACCGGTGAAGGTCGTGCCGTCCTCCAGCACCAGGGTCGCGGGCGACCTGTCCAGTGCCGAGAGATCCTGTGCTGTCTGCTGATTCACGCGTGTACCTCGCCGTCGAGCAGGGTCGCCCGACCTCGTAGGAAGGTGGCCTGCACCGCGCCGTCGAGCGCGATGCCGTGCCAGGGGTTGTTGGACGACAGGGACCGTGAGGCGTCCCGGTCGACCGTGACGCGGGCGCTCGGGTCGAAGAGCACCAGGTTGGCCGGCGCGCCGTCGGCGAGGCCACCGCCCTGATGGTCGAGCCCCGCGATCCGTGCCGGGTTCGTGGACATCGCGGCCGCCACGGCCGCCCAGCCCATCGCCCCGCCGCGCACCATCACGGTGTGCACGACCTGCAGCGCCTGCTCCAGGCCGAGCATCCCGAACGCCGCCTCGGCGAAGGCGTGCTCCTTGTCGTGCCGGGCGTGCGGCGCGTGGTCGGTGGCCACCGCGTCGATGGTGCCGTCGGCCAGCGCCGCGCGCAGGGCGGCGATGTCCTCGGCCGGCCGCAGCGGCGGGTTCACCTTGAACGTCGGGTCGAAGGTCGCGACCTTGTCGACGGGCAGCATCAGGTGGTGCGGGGTGACCTCGGCGGTCACGGCGATGCCCTGCGCCTTGGCCCAGCGCAGGACCTCGACGGTCCCCGCGGTCGAGACGTGCGCGATGTGCACCCGGCTGCCGGTGTGCCGCGCCAGCATCACGTCCCGGGCGACGATGACCTCCTCGGCGACCCCGGGCCAGCCCGGGAGGCCGAGCCGCCCGGACAGCTCGCCCTCGTGGGCGCATGCCTCGGAGCCCGCGAGCCGCGGGTCCTGGGCGTGCTGGGAGACCACGCCACCGAACGCCTTCACGTACTCCAGCGCCCGGCGCATCAGTCGCGCGTCGTGCACGCACTTGCCGTCGTCGGAGAAGACCCGCACCTGCGCACGGGACCGCGCCATCAGCCCGAGCTCGGCGAGCTGTTCTCCCGCCAGGGCTTTGGTGACGGCGCCGACGGGCTGTACGTCGACCAGCCCCGCCTGGCGGCCCAGCTCGTGCACGCGTTCCGCGGCCTCGGCCGTGTCGGTGACCGGATCGGTGTTGGCCATCGCGAGCACGGCCGTGAAACCGCCCGCGGCGGCGGCCGCGGACCCGGTGGCGATCGTCTCGGCGTCCTCGCGGCCCGGTTCGCGCAGGTGGGTGTGCAGGTCGACGAGGCCGGGCAGCGCGACGAGACCGTCGGCGTCGATCCGGCGTGCGTCGCGCGGCGCATCCGCGGCCGAGTTGAGCCGGCGTACGCCTCCGTCCTGCAGCAGCAGGTCACCGCGGCCCTCGCCGACGACGTCCGCGCCCACGATCAAGTACGACTCACTCACGGGTTCCTCCGATCGGGGTCCCCGCGAAGTATCGGAGCGCAGCGCAGAACTTCGTGGGGTATCACTGTGCGCCTCCTAGGAGGTGGTAGAGCACGCTCATCCGCACCGCGACTCCGGCCGAGACCTGGTCGAGGATCAGCGAGCGGGCCTCGTCGGCGGCGTCGGCGGTGATCTCCAGGCCCCGGTTCATCGGCCCGGGGTGGGCGATCACGGCGTTCGGTGAGAGCAGCTTCAGGCGCTGCCGGGTGAGGCCGTAGCCGACGGTGTACTCACGCGGCGTCGGGAAGTACCCCCCGGACATCCGCTCCTTCTGCACCCGCAGCATCATCACCGCGTCGGCGTCGGGCAGCACCGCGTCGAAGTCGTAGGTCGTCGCGAACCCGGCAGCCTCGCTCCACGCGGCGACGCCGCTGGGCATCAGCGTCGGCGGGGCCACCAGCGTCACCTGCGCACCGAGGGTCTTCAGCAGCAGCAGGTTGCTGCGGACGACGCGGGAGTGGGTGAGGTCGCCGGCGATCACCACGTGCTTGCCCGCCAGATCGCCGATCCGCCGGCTGATCGAGTACGCGTCCAGCAGCGCCTGGGTCGGGTGCTCGTGGGTGCCGTCACCGGCGTTCACCACGACCGCGTCGATCCAGTCGGCCACCTGCGCCGGCGCACCGCTCGCGTGGTGGCGGATGACCATCCCGTCGATGCCCATCGCGGCCACCGTGGTGACGGTGTCGCGCAGCGACTCCCCCTTGCTCACCGACGACCCCTTGGCGGAGATGTTGATGACGTCGGCGGACAGCCACTTCCCGGCGATCTCGAAGGAGGAGCGGGTGCGGGTGGAGTCCTCGAAGAAGAGGTTGACGACGGTGCGACCGCGCAGGGCGGGCAGCTTCTTGACCTCGCGGTGCTGCACCTCGTGCATCTGAGCGGCCGTCTCCAGGATCGTGAGCGCCTGGTCGCGGTCGAGGTCGGCGGCGGACAGCAGATGTCTCACGGCGTCACCTCCGACGCGTCGGCGGCATCGGCGATGCGCACTTCGTCCACCCCGTCGTCCTCTACCAGTGAGACCTGGACGCGCTCGCTGAGCGCCGTGGGGAGGTTCTTGCCGACGTGGTCGGCGCGGATGGGCAGCTCGCGGTGGCCGCGGTCGATCAGCACGGCGAGACGTACGGCGCGGGGTCGCCCCAGGTCGCCGATCGCGTCGAGCGCCGCTCGCACCGTGCGGCCGTGGAAGAGCACGTCGTCCACGAGCACCACGACGGCGTCGTCGATGCCGGCCGGCGGGATCTGGGTGGGTGCGGCGGCGCGGATGGGCTGCAGGCGCAGGTCGTCGCGGTACATGGTGACGTCGAGCGACCCGGTGGGCACGTGCACGCCCTCCACCTCGGCGATCGCCTCGGCCAGGCGCGCGGCCAGGGTGGCGCCGCGTCGCGGGATCCCGAGCAGCACCAAGTCCTCGGCGCCCTTGTTGCGTTCGAGCAGCTCATGCGCGATGCGGCGTAGGGCTCGACGGATCTCGTTCTCGGAGAGGACTACTCGACCGGCGGAAGCACCGGGAGTCGTGCGGTCTGGACGCGTGGACAAGCGTCATGACCTCCTTCGCCGCCTCGCAGGACGGATCGTTAAAGGATGTCTGTCGGCACCGATGGTAGCGGAGCAGCAGTCGCGTGACGACGGCGGCACGGTGCGGGAGGACGGATGACGACGGCGGTTGTCAGCGTGCACCCGCGTCAGGGACCGGTGTACGCCGTCACGTCGAGCGTGAGCCGCACCGACCCGCCCGACACGTTGGTGATGGTGATCGTGCCCCTGCCGCCGATCGGCAGCAGCGCGGTGTTCGTGCCCGAGCCGCCCGCGAAGCCCAGCAACGACGTCGAGCCGGAGACGGTCCCGTTCGTCAGATAACCGGCAGTCTGCGCGGACTCGACGTCCAGCACGACCTCGGCGGCGGTCGCCGTACCCGGCAACGGCGTGCCGGACGTGTCACGCACCTGCACGGTGATCGACGCGCGTGCGGCGAGCTGGACCACGTGCGGGTAGGCCACCGTGGCAGCGCTGCCGGACAGGATCCGGGTGGACGGCACCTGCGTCCACTGACCGCCCGACGCACCGCCGTACCCCTGCACGTCGATGATCACCTGCAGGCTGTGAGCGGACTTGTTGGTGACGGTGACGGTACCGCCGGAGCCGAGCCGTACCAGCGCCGTGCTGGCCACGGTGCGCTGCGCACCGAACGCGAGCACGGAGGTGGTGTTGCTGCTCACCGTGAGGTAGCCCGCGGAGGCCGCCGACGTGGTCGTCACGTTCAGCAGCGCGCTCGCGGATCCCGTGGGCACCGGCGATCCGACCGCACCGGCGACCTTGAAGGTCACGGTGCCGTTCGCCGGGATCGCCGCACGGCGGGTGTTGGATCGGGTGCCGACGCGGGTGTCGACGATGCGGGTGTGCGACGTCGGGGTCCACCGGCTGCCGGCCGTCGACGCGTACGCCTCTACGTCGACCATGAGGTGCACCGCTGCGGGCCCATGGTTGGTGACCGTCACCGCGCGTCCGGTCAGCGGGAAGAGCCGCGAGGACGAGCTGACCTGCGAGCCCCCGAAGACCACGGCCCCGCCGGGCGTGCTGAGCCACCCGGCCTCGGACGTCGACACGCTCACGTGCAGCTGAGCCCCGGTCGCCGAGGACGGCACGGGCGACCCGACCAGCCCGCTGACCCAGATCTTGAGCGAGGCCCCGGGGGCCAGCGGCTTCTGGACCGCGTTGAACCGGGTGCCGAAGCGGGTGTCGACCAGTCGCGCCGGCGTCACGGCCGTGAGGCGGGTCGGTGCGGTGGGCACGACCGTGCCGGTGGTGACGCCCGGCCCCGATCCGCCGGCGTTCTTCGCGACGACGGTGAAGTGGTACGTCGTGCCGTTGCTCAGTCCGGTCACCGTGGCCTTGCGCAGGCTCGCGCCCACGGTGGCCGAGCGGCCGCCCGGCGACGCGGTGACGGTGTAGCTGGTGACCGCCCCGCCGGTGGTCGGTGCCGCCCAGCGGACGGTCGACCCTCCGCTGGCGACCGACGCGTACAGCTGGGACGTGCGGCCGGGGACCGCCGGGGTGGGCGGCGCGGTCGGTGGCGGCGGCGTCGCCGAGAGCGCCTTGAACCACATGGCGTCCACCGCGAACGGCGTGTGCGCGGCGCTGCCGCCGTTGTCGCCGACGTGCACGCTCACCGTGCCGGCCGAGCGGACCGTGAAGGTGCCGACCGAGCGGTACCCCTTGGCGGTGGACTGGTCGAGAACCGAGTTGACCGCGACCCCGCTACCGCTGATCGAGTACCGCGCACGCCCGCTGCTGTTGCTGGAGGGCACGTACGCCATCGCGCTGTAGGAGCCGGGCGCCAGGTACATCGACCAGGTGGCACCGTTGACCTCCGTGGAGGCTCCGCTGCTGCCGGTGTAGAGCGCGTGACCGCCCAGCCCCTGACCCGTCATGGTGTGCCAGGAGGACATCGGCCCGGTGAGTCCGAACCCTGTTCCCACGGGACCGGTGGTCTGCGCGCCGTACGACACCGGCACCGCGTTGCCGGCGAGCGGAGCGTCGATCCAGTTGGCGTCGATGTTCAGCCGGACCCCGCCCCAGGACTCGGTGACGTTCCCGGCGTACTGGTGCAGCCGCTGATGGTTGCTCCACTCGGCATCGGAGAAACGCGAGTACGACGACTGGGCACTCGTGGTGGCCAGGCCGTTCCAATAGGCGAACCAGACGTGGTCCGGTGCCACGAAGCTGCTGCCGGCGGAGGACATGTCGCTCATCACCGACGGGGGGCCGCCGTAGACGCCCGAGAGATAGCCGGAGCGGTGCAGCGCGCTGGTCCATGCCGACAGGAAGGTCAGCGCGGCCGACCGGCAGGAGCTGCCGAGGCCGTAGTTCTCCATGTCGAAGTAGAGGGGCCGACCGGTGCCGATCCCGAACCTGCGGGCCTGGGCGATCGCGTCGGCGGCTGCTGCGGCACCCTGACTGGAGGCGCTGGAGTAGGAGATGGTCGAGAGGCCACCGGCCTGGACGCAGGGTGCCTGCAGACCGACGTAGATGGGGATCAGGCCCCATCCGGCACGGCTGACCGACGACACCCACGACGCCGACAGGTTGCCGTCCCCGCATGCGCGGTTCGCGCCGCCGATGTAGATGCCGACGGCCCGGTACGGCGAGCTCTTCCACGCGCTGAGGGTGCCCGTCGAGGGCGCGGAGCAGGTGTCCAGACCGAATCCGGTGAACGCCGAGGTCGAGGGCGTCACCGCACTCGTGGTCGCCTGCAGGCGTGCGGTGGCCGCCGCCGAGGTGGCCGGCGCGCCCGGGCTCGTCGCGGCGCGTGCCAGAGCGGCGGCGGGCACCGAGCCGGTGGTGCCGGTGACGGTCGCGAGGGCTGCGTCGACCGCCGTACGGGAGGTGCCCCACGTCGTCTGGATGACGACCTTGCGCCCGCTCACCGCGGCCAGTTGCTCGTGGGAGGCGTCGTCCGTCGCGACGCGGGCGGCCATCGTGCCCACGCGAGCGCTCGGTGTGCCTGTGGGGGCCGCCGACGGTGCGAGCCAGATGGTGTCCGCCCGCCCGACGAGGTGGGCGGGGCAGTCCTGCTGTGCGGCCGCCGCGCCGGTGTAGATCGTCGGCACGTCCAGCCGCACACATGCGCCGGGGGTCGTGTCCAGGTCGACGACCCGCCAGGCGGCGGGCACCCGCACCGACACCCCGCCGTACGACACGGTCCGGGTCCCGGTGGCACCGGCGGTCGCGGAGACCGGCGCGGCGGCGCTGGTGACGGGCGGGACGGGTGACGGGGCCGGCATCGGGTCGGCGCCGGCGGGCCCCGCAGCCAGACCCAGAGTGGCGCCGGCCGTGACGGTGCCGATCAAGGTCGCGCGGAAAGCGGTGCGGGATCGGGATCCACGGCGGATGTTCACTGGGACTCCTGTGACGGATGAGGCTGGTGGGCCTGCTTACCGTGCCACAGCGGATGTCCGGTTGGGGGTTTGCGGACCTGGCGAAAAGCAAGGCGCCACGCCGACTCTCACAGAATTCGTCCCCGGCGACGATCTGGAGTCGCGGCGCGCCGTAGAGAGCGCGCGGCGACTCCAGCGGCGCGGGCGCCGGAGGTGGTCGGGCCGGGTCAGGCCAGCGTGTGCTTGACCTGCGCGACCTGGGTCAGCAGTCCGCTCATGAACTGGGGCGAGGCGTCGGTCGACAGCTCACCGGCCAGGTGGGTCGCCTCGGCGATCGCGACCTTCTCCGGTACGTCGTCGTTGAACGCCAGCTCCCACACCGCGAGCCGCAGCAGGGCCCGGTCGACGGCCGGCATCCGGTCCATCGGCCAATCCGTGTAGGTCTGGATCGTCTCGTTGATGACCGACCAGTGGGCCACCACGCCGCGGACCAGGTCGGCGGTGTACTCGGGCAGCGGAGCGGGGGTGACCGGGTCCGCGACCCGCTCGTCGAGCAGGATCACGGCGTTGACGCCGCGCTGCTCGGCCTCGAAGAGCAGGTCGAGCGCGCGCTTGCGAGCCTTGGTGCGAGCGCCCACCGTCGTCTCAGCTCACGCGGCCGAGGTACGACCCGTCGCGGGTGTCGACCTTGACCTTGACGCCGGTCTCCAGGAAGAGCGGCACGGAGATCTCCGCGCCGGTCTCCAGGGTCGCGGGCTTGGTGCCACCGGTGGAGCGGTCGCCCTGCAGGCCCGGCTCGGTGTGGGTGATCTCCAGGACGACGGAGGTCGGCAGCTCGACGTAGAGCACGGCGCCGTCATGCGTCGCGACGATCGCCTCGTTGTTCTCGAGCAGGAAGTTCGCGGCGGTCCCGACGGTGGCGGCGGGGATGGTCACCTGGTCGTAGGTCTTCACGTCCATGAAGACGTAGTCGGCCCCGTCCTTGTAGAGGTACTGCATGTCGCTGCGGTCCACGGTGGCCGTCTCGACCTTCACACCGGCGTTGAAGGTGCGGTCGACGACCTTGCCGGACAGCACGTTCTTCAGCTTGGTGCGCACGAAGGCGGGTCCCTTGCCGGGCTTGACGTGCTGGAACTCCACCACCGACCACAGCTGCCGGTCGATGGACAGGACCAGTCCGTTCTTCAGTTCGTTCGTGCTCGCCACGTGCTCGTCTTCCTTCGGTTGGTCAGGTGCAGGTTCGGGGACGACCCGGGCACAGGCGCTCACGGTTCGACGCGGACGGACGTGGGAAACATTGGGGTGGTGCACGTCTGCGTCGGGGTGGATGCCGATTCGGCCGCCGGATCTTCGGGTCCAGTCTACGGTCCGCGGCTCCGTGCCCCGAATCAGACGGTGTCGCTCACCGCGTCGTACGCCGCACGCAGGTCCGACTCCGCGGGTCCCTCCAACCGGGTGACCGCCGCGATGTCCGTGAGCGCCACGAACCGCAGCAGGTCACCGCGGGTCTTCTTGTCGCGTCGCATCGCCGCCAGCAGATCCTCCCAGCGCCCGCCGCGGTACGCCGTGGGCAGCCCGAGCGAGCTCAGCACCCGACGGTGCTGCGCGACGAGGTCGGGATGCAGCAGTCCGGCCCGCCCGGCCAGTTCGGCGACGTAGACCATCCCCACGGAGACGGCGTCACCGTGCCGCCAGGTGTAGTGCTCCACCTGCTCGATCGCGTGCGCGAAGGTGTGCCCGTAGTTGAGGATCTCGCGCAGCGAGGCCTCCTTGAGGTCCGCGGCGACCACCTCGGCCTTCACGGCGACGGCGCGGCGTACCAGCTCGGGCAGCACGTCGCCAGCCGGATCTGCAGCGGCCGCGGGGTTCGCCGTCACCAGTTCCAGGATGCGCGGATCGGCGATGAACCCGCACTTGACCACCTCGGCGAGCCCGGCGACCAGGTCGGCCCGCGGCAGGGTCGCCAGCAGGTCCAGATCGCACAGCACCGAGACCGGTTCGTGGAAGGCCCCCACCAGGTTCTTGCCCTCGGGGGTGTTGATGCCGGTCTTGCCCCCGACCGCGGCGTCGACCATTCCCAGCAGCGTCGTCGGCACCTGCACCACCCGGATCCCGCGCAGCCACGTGGCCGCCACGAACCCGGCCAGGTCGGTCGTGGCTCCCCCGCCGAACCCCACCACGACGTCGGTGCGGGTGAACCCGGCCTCGCCGAGCTGGGACCACAGGCGTGCCGCGACGTCCGCCGTCTTGGCGGCCTCGGCGTCGGGCAGCTCCTGCATCAGGACCGCCCGCTCCCGGATACGCAGTGTCGCGGCGAGCGCGTCCACGCGGTCGGCCAGCGCCGGTGGGTGGAGGAGCAGGATCCGGGTGGCGTCGGCGGGGATCGCCTCGGGCAGCTGCTCCAGCACGCCGTGTCCGACCAGCACGTCGTACGCGCTGCCGACCGGGATCCGGGCGACGGTCATGCCGGGCCCGCCCCGCCGGGTTCGATCAGCTCGGCCACCTGCTCGACGACCTCGGCGATCTTGCGGCCGCCGGTGTCGACCCGCCAGGTGGCGAGCGCTTCGTACGTCGGGCGCCGCGCGTCCATCATCCGGGTCCAGGTGGCGCGCGGGTTGACGGCCAGCAGGGGCCGCGAACCGTCGAAGCCGACCCGGCCCGCCGCATCCTTGATCGTCACGTCGAGGAAGACGACCGGCGCACCGCGCAGCAGCTCACCGGTGCCCGGATGCATGGCCGCACCCCCGCCGAGCGCCAACACGCCGTCGCCCTGCAGGCCACGGGCGACCGCAGCGGCCTCGAGCGCGCGGAACGCCTGCTCGCCCTGCTCCACGAAGATGTCGGAGATGCTCGCTCCGGCCTCCTGCTCGACGAGGTGGTCGGTGTCGACGAACGGCACCTGCAACCGCGCCGCGAGCCGTCGACCGACGGTGGTCTTGCCCGCACCGGGTGGTCCGATGAGGACCGCGACGACGCTCACCAGGTCCGCATCTCGGTCGGGATGGACTGCAGGTAGGCCAGGTGGTTGCGCGCGGTCTCCGCGACGCTGTCGCCGCCGAACTTCTCCAGGCAGGCCTGGGCCAGCACGAGCGCCACCATCGCCTCCGCGACGACCCCGGCCGCGGGCACCGCGCACACGTCCGAACGCTGGTGGATCGCGGTGGCAGCCTCTCCGGTCGCGGTGTCGATCGTGCGCAGGGCGCGCGGCACCGTCGAGATGGGTTTCATGGCGGCACGCACCCGCAGCACCTCACCGGTGGACATGCCGCCCTCGGTGCCACCGGCACGTCCGGAGGTACGGCGTATGACGCCGTCCTCGCGGACGATCTCGTCGTGGGCCTGCGATCCCGGTCGCGCAGCGGTCCGGAAACCGTCGCCGACCTCGACGCCCTTGATCGCCTGGATGCCCATCAGCGCAGCGGCCAGGCGGGAGTCCAGCCGTCGGTCCCAGTGCACGTGGGATCCCAGGCCCGGCGGCACGTCGTAGGCGATGACCTCCACCACCCCGCCGAGCGTGTCGCCCTCCTGCCGGGCCGCGTCGACCGCCGCGACCATCGCGGCGGACCCGGCCGGGTCGAGGGTGCGCACCGGGTCGGCGTCCAGCGCGTCGACGTCGTCCGGGTCGGGCAGGGGCGCGTCGTCGGCGACCCCGGCGCTGCCGATGGCCACGGTGTGCGAGACCAACCGGATGCCGTACGCCGCCTCGAGGAACCGTGCGGCCACCTCACCGAGCGCCACGCGGGCCGCCGTCTCGCGTGCGGAGGCGCGTTCCAGCACCGGGCGCGCCTCGTCGAACCCGTACTTCTGCATCCCGACCAGGTCGGCGTGACCCGGCCTCGGGCGGGTCAGCGGCTTGTTGCGGGCCAGCTCCTTCGGGGCACCGACGTCGTCGGCGTCGTGCAGCGCGGCCGCCTCGACCGGCTCCGGGCTCATCACCGTCTCCCACTTGGGCCACTCGGTGTTGGCGATCGTGATCGCGACCGGCGAGCCCATCGTGCGACCGTGACGCACCCCGCCGGTGAACTGCACCTCGTCCTGCTCGAACTTCATCCGGGCACCGCGGCCGTACCCGAGTCTGCGGCGCGCCAGCGCGGCCACCAGGTCCTCCCGGCTGATCGGGATCCCCGCGGGCAGACCCTCGATCACCGCGGTGAGCGAGGGGCCGTGCGACTCACCGGCGGTCAACCAACGCAACATGCGCTGAAGTTTGTCACGCCCTCCTGGTGCGCTGCGTCGACCGTCCGGCGGCCTGCATCGCGGCCAGCGGCGCGTCCCGACCGGTCATCGACCGCACCTGTGCGGCGGCCTGGTGGATCAGCATCTCGATGCCGGGTACGACGTTCAGCCCCGCGCGCCCCGCCTCGGCCGCCAGCGGGGTCGGCCACCCGGCGTACACCACGTCGAGCAGCACCCCCGTGCCCGCGAGCCGCTGGTCCTCCAGCGCCGCGGCGACCCCGTCGGCACCGCCGGGCGGCAGCGTGCTCACCGTGACCGGGGCGTCCGCCACGGCCCGCGCGACGTCGTCGAGTGCGAGCACCGACGTCCTCATCCCGGCCGCCTCGGCCTGCCGCAGGGTCTCGGGGCGCACCCGGTCGCGGACACCGAAGACGACGTCACGGACGCCCAGTGCCGAGAACGCGGCCAGGGCCGACCGCGCGGTGGCGCCCGATCCGAGCACGAGCGCCCATCCGGTGCCCTCCGGCCGGGCGCCCGCGTCATGCAGGGCAGCGCGGATCCCCCACACGTCGGTGTTGTCCGCATGCCAGGAGTCGCCCTGCCGGATGAGGGTGTTGGCCGCTCCGGTGCGCACGGCGGTGTCCGTCGCGACGTCGGCCAGCGCCAGGGCCGCCTCCTTCAACGGCATCGTGAGCGCCAGACCGCGCCATCGCTTGTCGAGCGAGGCGAGGAAGCGCGGCAGGTCCGCGGCGCCTACCTCGTGCCGCTCGAACGTCCAGTCGGTGAGCCCCAGCGCGTCGTACGCCGCCTGGTGCAGCGTCGGCGACAGCGAATGCGCCACCGGTTGACCGAGGACGGCCGCACGGGGACCGCTCAGCACTTGCCCGGGTGCGCGGTGCACCAGGCCTGGAAGCGGCGCACCGCGGCCGCGTGCTCGGTGCGGTTCGACGCGAAGACGGTCTCACCCGTGGAGAGGTCGACGGTCACGAAGTAGAGCCAGGGGCCCGGGGTGGGCTGGTACGCCGCGCGCAGCGCCGCCAGTCCGGGGTTGCTGATCGGGCCGGGTGGCAGGCCCGCGGCGCGGTAGGTGTTGTACGGATTGGAGGACGCGCGTGCGGAATCGCTCGTCGTGATCTTGCCGCGCCGGTGCAGCACGTAGTTCACGGTGGAGTCCAGCTGCAACGGCATGCCCTGCGCGATCCGGTTGTCGACCACCCGCGCGACCTTCGGCCCGTCCTGCGGCCTGCTGGCCTCCGCCTCGACCAACGAGGCCACGATGGTCACCCTCGCGAGGCGGCTGGCCGGAATCCCCAGGCTCGCCACCTCCTGCTTGAAGCGGGTCACCATGTCCTGCAGCTGGGTCGCGGCACTCGCGCCCTTCGGGAAGTCGTACGTCGAGGGGAAGAGGTAGCCCTCGACCCGGCCCTGGGCGGCGCTCGGCAGACCGAGGCTCGCGACAGGCACCTTCGTGTAGTTCGCGAGCGGCACCTTGGTCGCCTTGGACAAGCGGGCGTAGATCTCGGTGGCCCACAGACCCTCGGGGATCGTGACCCCGCCGGCGACCTTCGACTTCGGGTCCAGCAGCACGTCCAGGGCGTCCGCGGAACTCATGTGCCGACGCATCCGGTAGGTGCCCGGCTGCAGCGTGGCGAACTGGGAGTTGTTGGCGGCCAGCGCCGTGAAGGAACTCGCCGACTTCACGACCCCGGCCTTCTGCAAGGTCGCGCCGATCGTCGTGCCGGAGTCCCCCGGCGCGACGGTGATGGAGACGGTGCCGGTGCCCGCGCCCACGTAGTCACCGCCACCGGCCAAGGCGCCCCCTCCACCGAACTTGGGCAGGAACGAGGATCCGAGCGTCGAGACGGCGAAGATCAGCGCTGCACCGATCACGAGGGCACCGACGATCATCGCCAGGCAGCCGCGCACCGCGGGACGACGTTCGTCGGGGTGAGACCCTCGTCTGCGGGGCCGCCGTGCGGGTGGCGGGGGCGCAGCGACCTGCTGGTGGACGTCGCGTTCGCGCACTTCGCGGCGGCTCGAGGCCGGCCCGGCCGCCATGGGAGCGACGGCGGGCGGCACCGGACCGGTGGCGTCCGGGTCGACGATCGGACCGGTCGTGTCGTGGTCGCCCTGCCGAGCCCTCCGCCCGGAAGCACCAAAGATCGAATCCCCCAGGTGGGAGTCGTTCATCCGGGCCAACCTTTCGCGCCGCGACGGCGACTCTGACGAGCGCGCGGCTTGCGGCCGCCGACGATTTCTCCCGGAGCGTGGCCGGAAAGGCGCTCGGAGTCAAGCGCGGCTTGCAGGATCAGCACAGCTGCCTGTTGATCGATGATCTCCCTGCTGGAGCGCGCCGTACGCCCGGCCGCGTGCAGCGCGCGCTGAGCGTCCACCGTGCTCAACCGCTCGTCGACCAACCGCACCACCACGCCGGGCACCCGTCGGGCGAGCGCCACCGCCCAGGCCCGGGCGGTCTGCGCCGCGGCCCGCTCCACCCCGTCCATCGACAAAGGCAACCCCACGACGACCTCGATGACACCGCGTTGCTCGGCCTCCTGCGCCACGTCGGCGGTGTCGGCGATCCCCGCGGGGTCGCGGCGCACGGTACGCAGCGGCGTCGCCACCATGGCGTCCGGATCGCTGGCCGCGACACCGATGCGCACCGAACCGACATCGACCCCCAGCCGGGCGCCCGGCCTCATCGCCGCCACCCCCGTTTCGGACCTGCACACCGGGGCGTACGCGTCCCGATGTGCAGGTCCGAAACGCGCGATGACGTCATCGAGACGTGACCGTCCCGCCCACCGTGTGCTCGACCCGGACGAGGGCCTCACCGGTCCTGCTGGCATCGCTGCCACCGCCCTGCGCGAGGTCGGGCTTGCCGCCGCCGCCTCCGCCGAGGACACCGGCCGCGACCTTCACGAGGTCACCGGCGCGCACGCCCCACTCGCGAGCCTGCGCGTTGGTGGCCACCACGATCACCGGCCGGTCCTTGCTGACGCCTGTGACCGCCACGACCGACGGGGTCGCGTCCCCGAGCTGATCGCGCAGCTGCAGCACCAGGGCGCGCACCTCGTCGGCGCTCGCCGCTCCGGCGTCATGGCCGACGTAGCGCACCCCGAAGACGTCCTTGGCGCCCGCCACCAGGTCACCGGCCCCGGCGAGCACCTGCTGCTGGCGCAGTTTGGCGATCTCGCGTTCGGCGTCCTTGACCCGGGTGAGCAGCTCGGAGATGCGCGCGGGCAACTCGGCCGGCTGCACCTTCACCAGGCCGGACAACTCGGCGACCATCGCCCGCTCGCCGGCCAGGTAGTGCAGGGCGTCCATCCCCACGAACGCCTCGACCCGGCGTACGCCGGATCCGACCGACGACTCACCGGTGAGGGTCAGCGCACCCACCTGCGAGGAGTGCGCGACGTGGGTGCCACCGCACAGCTCTCGTGACCACGGGCCGCCGATCTGCACGACGCGCACCTGCTCGTCGTAGGTCTCGCCGAACAGTGCCAGGGCGCCCCACTCGCGGGCCTCGGGCAGCGTCATGAACTGTGCGGACACCGGAAGGTCTCTGCGCACGGCGAGATTCGCGACCTCCTCGATCTCCGAGCGCGTCTCCGGCGACAGCGCGGAACCCCACGCGAAGTCCAGCCGCAGGTAGCCTGGCTTGTTGTAGGAGCCGGACTGCAGGGCCGAGGGGCCGAGCACCTGCCGCAGGGCGGCGTGGATGACGTGGGTGCCCGAGTGCGCCTGGCACGCGGCGATCCGCCAGTCGGGGTCGACCTTCGCCTGCACCTGCTCGCCGACCCGGACCGGAGCGTCCTGCACCTGCACGGTGTGCACGACCAGACCCTTCACGGGCCGCTGCACGTCGAGGATCTTCAGCACGCCCTGGTCGGTCACGATCTCGCCGGAGTCGGCGACCTGGCCACCGGACTCGGCGTAGAAGCTGGTGCGGTCGAGCACGACCTGCCCGGTCGCCCCGGGCTCGAGCTCCTGCTGCCGCTCGCCGTCGCGGACCAGGCCGATGACCGACGCCTCGACCGAAAGGTGCTCGTACGCTTGCCAGTCCGTGCGGCCCAGCGACAGCAACTCGGTCCACACGCCGACGTCGGCGTGCCCGGACTTCTTGGCCTTCGCGTCCGCCTTGGCACGGTCGCGCTGCTCCTGCATCAGGAACCGGAAGCCCGCCTCGTCGACCTGGACGCCCTGCTCGGCGGCCATCTCGAGGGTCAGGTCGATCGGGAACCCGTAGGTGTCGTGCAGCTGGAACGCCGCGTCGCCCGACAGCTGCGGTGAGGGCTCCTTCTTCGCCTTCGTGACGGCCGTGTCCAGGATCGTCGTGCCCGCGTCGAGGGTGCGCCGGAAGGCGTCCTCCTCGGCGTACGCGATCTGGCTGATCCGCGCGAAGTCGGTCTCCAGCTCCGGGTAGCTCGCCTTCATCCGGTCCTTGCTGACCGGGAGCAGCTGCGGCAGCGCGTGGTCGCGGTAGCCGAGCAGCCGCATCGCGCGCACCGCGCGACGCAGCATCCGTCGCAGCACGTAGCCGCGCCCCTCGTTGCCGGGCGTGACGCCGTCGCCGATCAACATCAGGGAGGAGCGGATGTGGTCCGCGACCACCCGCAGGTGCACGTCGTCCGGGTGCGAGCTGGTCGCGGCATGGCCGGACTTCGCGCCGTACGTGCGTCCGGTCATCTCCGCGGCCTTCGCCAGGACCGGGTAGACCTCGTCGATCTCGTAGAGGTTGTCCTTGCCCTGCAGCACCGAGGCCATCCGCTCCAGGCCCATCCCGGTGTCGATGTTGCGCCGCGGCAGCGGTCCCCGCACGTCGAAGTCGGACTTGGAGCGGAACGCTGACAACTCGTCCTGCATGAAGACCAGGTTCCAGACCTCCATGAAGCGGTCCTCGTCGACCGCCGGTCCGCCGTCGGCGCCGTACTGCGCACCGCGGTCGTAGAAGATCTCCGAGCTGGGGCCGGCCGGGCCGGGCACGCCCATGCTCCAGTAGTTGTCGTCCTCGTCACGGCGCACGATGCGCGCCTGCGGGATGCCGATCCGGTCGCGCCACAGCGCGTACGCCTCGTCGTCGTCGCGGAACACCGTCGGCCACAGCCGCTCGGGGTCCAGGCCGTAGCCGCCGTCCGCCTGACTGGTGGTGAGCAACCCCCAGGCGAAGTCGATCGCGCCCTCTTTGAAGTAGTCCCCGAAGGAGAAGTTGCCGTTCATCTGGAAGAACGTGCCGTGCCGTGAGGTCTTGCCGACCTCTTCAATGTCACCGGTGCGCACGCACTTCTGCACGCTCGTCGCACGATCCCAGCCGGGCTGCTGCTCGCCGAGGAAGTAAGGCTTGAACGGCACCATGCCGGCGTTGACGAACAGCAGGTTCGGGTCGTCGTAGATCAGCGAGGCGCTGGGGACGACGGTGTGCCCGCGCGCCTCGAAGTAGGCGAGCCAACGGCGACGGATCTCGGCGGTTTCCATGACGCTTCCTGGTCGTGGGCGGCAACGACGCGCGTTGCCGCCCGAGAACTACAGCGCGCCCGACCCTACAACCGCGATCGCCACCTGCCTGCACGGGTTTCGTGCGGGCAGGTGGCGATCAGTGGGTCAGACGCGGGTCGCTCCGTCGGAACCGGTGTCGCCGCCGGTGCCGGTCGCGCTGTTCTTACCGCCGCGCTCACGCCGGCCCATCGAGGGTGCCGTGCTGTCGGTGGGTCGGTCGGTGGTGATGGAGGGGAAGAAGCACGCCAGCTGGTGGTCGCGTCCGTCGTCGGCCTGCTCCAGCACCGGGTCCTCGGTGGCGCAGACGTCCTGCGCCTTCCAGCACCGGGTGCGGAACACGCAGCCCGACGGCGGGTGCTGCGGGCTGGGCAGGTCACCGGTGAGCAGGATCCGCTCGCGGTCGCGGGACTGCGACGGGTCCGGCACGGGCACCGCGGACAGCAGCGCCTGTGTGTACGGGTGCTGCGGCGCCTCGTAGAGCGTGTCGCGGTCGGCGACCTCCATGACCTTGCCCAGGTACATCACGACGACCCGGTCGGAGATGTGCCGCACCACCGACAGGTCGTGCGCGACGAAGATGTAGGACAGCTGCAGCTCGTCCTGGATCTCCTCCAGCAGGTTGACCACCTGCGCCTGGATCGACACGTCCAGCGCCGACACGGGCTCGTCACACACGATCAGCTGCGGACGCAGCGCGATCGCCCGGGCGACGCCGATGCGCTGCCGCTGACCACCGGAGAACTCGTGCGGGTAGCGGTTGTAGTGCTCTGGGTTGAGGCCCACCCGGGCCATCAGCTCCTGCACCGCCTTCTTGACACCGCCGTCGGGTTTGACCGACTGGATCTCGAACGGCGCCGCGATGATGCTGCCGATCGTGTGCCGCGGGTTGAGCGAACCGTAGGGATCCTGGAAGACCATCTGCATCTCGCGGCGCAGCTTGCGCAACCGCGTGCCCTTGGCGTCGGTGATGTCCTCACCGGCGAAGCTGATGCTGCCGCCGGTCGGCTGCAACAGCTTCAGCATCGTGCGGCCGGCGGTGGACTTGCCACAGCCCGACTCCCCCACGAGTCCCACGGTCTCGCCACGCCGAACGGTGATGTCGATACCGTCGACCGCCCTGACCGGAGCGTCCGGACGGTGGATGAGCCCGGCCTTCGTCTGCGGGAAGTACTTCTGCAGGCCCTTCACGACCAGCAGGTCCTCGCGGTCGTCGACAGCCGTGCCACCGGCCTGATGCGCGCTCTGCGGCTGCTCGCTCATGCACTCTCCTGCGATCGGTCGTGGGCGTCGGCGCTCACGTCGTGGGCATCGGGGCTCACGTCGTGGGCGGCCGCGATCTCGGTGCGGTCCTGGTCGGTCAGGAAGCAGCGCGCCTGCTGGGTGCCGATCTGGAACAGCTCGGGCTCCACCGTGCGGCACTTGTCGCCGGGCACTCGGTCCCGGTGCGCACACCGGGGGTTGAAGGCGCATCCGGTGGGCAGATTGATCAGGGACGGCGGGTTGCCCGGAATCGGGTCCAGCTTGTCCGTGCGCTCCTGGTCCAGCCTCGGCATGGACGCCAACAGCCCCCAGGTGTACGGGTGCTTCGGCCGCGCGAAGGTGTCCATCACGGTACCCTTCTCAACCGGCCGACCGGCGTACATCACCAGGATGTCGTCGGCGACGTCGGCGACGACTCCGAGGTCGTGGGTGATGATGATGATCGCGGACCGGAACTCGTCCTGCAGGCTCACCATCAGGTCGAGGATCTGCGCCTGGACCGTCACGTCGAGCGCCGTCGTCGGCTCGTCCGCGATCAGCAGCTTGGGGTCGTTGATCAACGCCATCGCGACCATCGCACGCTGCCGCATACCGCCGGAGAACTCGTGCGGGTACTGGTCGATCCGTCGTGCAGGGTTGGGGATCCCGACCTTGCCGAGCATCTCCAGTGTCCGGTTGCGGGCGTCCTTCTTGCTCGCGTCCGGGTGGTGGACCCGGTAGCCCTCGGCGATCTGGGCGCCGACCGTGTAGTACGGGTGCAGGGCCGACAGCGGATCCTGGAAGATCATCGCGATGTCCTGGCCGCGCAACTCGCGGTACTCCTCGTCGCTGACCTCCATCAGCTCGCGGCCGTCGAAGAGGATGGATCCGGAGACCCGGGCCGACGTCCCGCGCTGCAGCCCCATGATGGCGCTGCTGCTGACCGACTTGCCGGACCCGGACTCGCCGACGATCCCGAGCGTCTGCCCCTTCTCGAGCGTGAAGGACACACCGTCGACCGACTTCACCACCCCGTCGTCGGTCGGGAAGTGCACCTTCAGGTCGTCCACCTGCAGCAGGGGACCGGACTGCGCGTCGGCAGGTCGTCCCTGTTCCTTGGTCAATGGGGTACTCATATGTCCGCCTTCCTCACGCCAGTTTCACACGCGGGTCGATCAAGCCGTACAGGACGTCGACCACCAGGTTGGCGATGATGATGAAGGTGGCGACGACGAGCACGATGCCGATCGTGGTCGGCAGGTCGTACTGGTTCGCCGACGAGACCGCCAGGGCGCCCAGGCCGGGATAGGAGAAGATCTGCTCGGTGATGATCGCGCCACCCAGCAGCGCGCCGAGGTCCAGCCCCGCCTGGGTCACGATCGGGGTGAGCGCGGCGCGCAGCGTGTGCCGGAACAGCACCCGTACCCGCGGCACGCCCTTGGCCTTGGCAGTGCGCAGGTAGTCCTCACCGAGGGTCTCCAGGATGAAGGCACGGGTCAGTCGCACGTAGCCGGCGGCGTAGTACAACGCCAGAGTCAAAGCGGGCAGGAAGAGTCCTTGGAGCCATTGCACCGGACTCTGCGAGAACGGCACGTACTGCGGCGCCGGCACCAGTTGCCACTTGATGGCGACGAACTGGTAGAGCAGCAGGCCGGTGACGACGGTGGGCATCGCGTAGAAGATCAGCGAGACGCCGACCAGGGCCTTGTCGATCACGCTCCCTCGAAGGAGCGCGGCGATGATGCCGGCACCGACGCCGATGATCATCCACATGATGAACGCGGCGATGGCCAGGGACACCGACACCGGTATTCGAGGCTGCAGCTCCGTGGTGACGTTCTGCGAGGTCTGTGGGGAGTACCCGAGGCACGGCGCGGAGCAGTGAGCGATGGTCTCGGGGGCGGTCTTCTTCAGAGCCGGGTCGTCGGGGAAGTCGCGTCCCTTGACGATCCCGACCACGTAGGTCCCCCACTGCTCCAGGACGGGCTTGTCGTATCCCAGAGCCTTGGTGTTCTGCTCGATCAGCGCGGGCGTGCACTGCTTGCCGCAGGTGAACTTGGCCGGGTTGATCGGCCCCGCGAAGAAGAGGACGAACGTCACCAGGCTGACTAAGAGGAGCAGGAACACTCCACCGATCAATCGACGAACGACGTAGGCGAACAAGCTGACTCCGCTCCCGGGGCGCGCGTGACCGGGAAGCGGTCTCGCGAATGGGTAGGACGTGGATCATGGCTGCGGTGGCCGGGCCCTCCAGAGGAGGGCCCGGCCACCACAGATGTGACGGTTACTTGCTGACGCCGACCGAACCGAGGTCCGGGTACATGCTCACGGCGGGGTTGTTGATGTAGTTCGTGACCTTCGAGCCACGCAGGAAGACGAACTTCTCGACGATGAGCGGGAAGTACGCGTAGTCCTTGCCGAGCTGCGCATCGGCCTCGTTGTAGACCGACGCGGCCGCCTCGACGCTGGTCTGCATCGACGCCTTGTCGAACAGCGCGTTGGTGGTCTTGCTCGTGTAGTTGCCGTAGTCCGACGTCTTCGTCGACGAGGTGAGGTTCACCCGCGAGTCGAACAGCGGGGGAAGCACGGTCGACTGTGCCGACCAGTCAGCACCCCAGCCCGCCCAGTACAGGTCGGAGTTGTCCGACGGCGTCTGGATGGTCGGGTAGTACTTGTTGGTGATCGGGTTCAGGGTCACCTTGAAGCCGGCCTGGTTCCAGGTGGCGGCCAGTGCCTCCGCACCCGCCAACCGGGCCGGGTTGTTGCGGAAGGTGAACTTGATCGGATACGGCATCGGAACGCCGGCGCCCTGCAGCAGCTTCTTCGCCGCAGAGACGTCACCCTGACCGAGCGCGCCGGTGGTCGGGTTCGGCTTGTAGCCGAGCAGCGCGGGGCTGACCAGCGACTTGGCGGCGGACGCGGTCTGCGAGCCACCGTAACCCTTGATGTACGCGGCCTGGTTGAGGCTGGTCGCGAGGGCCTGACGGACCTTGGGGTTCGTCAGACGCTTCATGTTCGGGAGGATGTAGTCCACGAACGGGGACTGCGGGTTCTCCACGCGGCTCTTGACGTTGCCGGCCACCAGCTGGGACAGGTTCGACGGCGGGATGTTCATCATCTCGACCGCGGACTGGTCCGCACCGTTGTTCGCGATGAGTCGCGACGCCGCGGTGTCGGGCTGGATGTTCTCCTTGAACGTGATCGTCGCGGGAAGCGCCTTGCGGTTGCCGTCCGTCTTCGGGTCGTAGTTCGGGTTGCGCACGAACGTGCCGCCACTGCCGGTCTGCCAGTTGCCCTGGATCATGTACGGACCGTCGGAGAAGATCGTCAGGTTGTTCTTGACGCCCTGGTCCTTGTCCTTGCGGTACGGGTCGAACTCACGCAGCGAAGCCAGCGCCAGGGGGAAGTCCGGGAACGGCTTGTTGAAGTGGTAGGTGATCGTGTTGCCGGAGCACACGACCGCCTTGTCGAAGGCCGCCTGGTTCTTGGTGTCGGCGGGGCCCTTGTACGACGGGAGGCCGTCCGAGCCGTGGGGGATGTTGAGGTAGCCCCAGGCGTACGTCGGGCCGCCGGTGAGGTTCGGGTTGAAGTTGCGCTCGAGGCCGTACTTGACGTCGGCGCAGCTGATGGCCTTGCCGTCCTGCCACTTCACACCGCTCTTGAGGGTGTAGGACCACGTCTTCGCACCGTCGGACTTGGTGCCCGTGTTGGTGGCGAGGTCGGGGATCGGCGTCGCGGCGGTCTTCGCGTCGGTGGTGACGGGCAGCTGCACCAGGCTGCGCGAGAAGAGCCGGCTCTCGTTGCTGAGGTCGACACCGACGTAGGACCGCTGCGGGTCCCAGCTGGTGACCGTGTCCTCGTACAGGTAGGTGAGATTCCCACCCTTGTACGTGCTGTTGGAGCTCGCGGGGGTTGTGCCACCGCCGCCGCCTCCACACGCCGACAACGCCGTCCCGGCGGTGATCGCGGTGGCGACGACCGCCACGATGGGCTTCTTCCTCAATGCCATTTGTTTCTCCTTGGACGTACGCGCGGTGTGTGCGCGAGAGGCGCCGACGAATGCCGACGGGATCAGGGGTGGAGCGCTTACGCTCCGGGGGTGCTCAACGCCTTCCGGCCTTCGGGTCGAAGGCGTCACGCAGGCCGTCGCCCAGCAGGTTGAACGCCAGGACCAGGATGACGATCACCAGGGCGGGTTCGAAGAAGAACGTCGAGTCGGTCTGGATGTAGCTGACCGAGTCGTTGAGGATGTTGCCGAGCGTCGGCGTCGGCGGCTGGATGCCGACGTTCAGGAACGCCAGCGCTGCCTCCGCCGAGATGTACTGCGGCATGTAGAGCGAGGTGTAGACCAGGAACGGCGCCCACAGGTTGGGCAGCAGTTCGCGAATGTAGATGCGCATGGTGGACGATCCGAGGCTGTTGGCCGCCTCGACGAACTCCCGGTTGCGCAACGTCAGCACCTGGCCGCGGATCACACGGGCGAAGTTGGGCCAGCCGAACAGTCCCAGTACCAGCATGGCGTAGAGGCCGTTGGCCGTCGCGCCCGTCGGCACGTGGAAGGTCGAGGTGAGGACCTCCACCAGCGTCGCGGACAGCGCGAGCAGCATCAGGGTCTGCGGGAAGCACAGGGTGAGGTCGATGATGCGGCCGAAGACGAAGTCGACCTTGCCGCCGACGAAGCCGCTGACCATCCCGATGATCGCGCCCAGGATGAGCGTGATCGCAGTCGCGCCGAGCGCGATCGCGAGGGAGTACGTCGTCCCCAGCATCAGACGGCCCAGCATCGGGTATCCGTTGGCGGGACTCACGCCGAGCAGCTGACTGCCGGACGCGCCGGTGAAGGCACCGATCGGCATACCGGCTGAGGAGAGCAGGTTCTGGTGGTTGTCCGTCGGGCCGATGACCCCGAGCTTGCTGAGGATGGGCGCCGCGATGCCGATGAGGATCCCGAGGATGGCGATGACCCCGGCGATCAGGGTGACCCGGTCGCGCTTCAGGTGCATCCACGCGAGCTGTCGGGGCGACCTGCCCTGGATCTCCTTCGGACTGTCGCCCTGACCCGGTGCCGATGCTGCGTCGGGACTTTCGATGATCACCGACAACGCAATCTGCCTCCAGACGAGAGATTTTACGGTTTCGCGACCCCGGGACGTGCGAAATCACTGTGCTGTCCCAGGGGGTGCAGGGAAAGGCTGCCACGGGAAGGGTGCCGGATCGAGGACCCGGCGCGACGTGCAACCAAATCGTGACCTGGGTGGTGCCGTGCCGACCGCCACCGACGGCGACGAGGCCGGGATCCGCGTACCGGATCCCGACCCCGTCGTTGCGTCGAAGCGACGTCAGTGCATCAGCTGGTGTAGCCGACCTGCGTCCAGTCGATCGTCTCGAACTGGGTGGGCCCGTAGTTCACGATGCCCTTCTTGACGCCCCAGATGAGCGGGCTCGTCGCGAGCGGGATGATCGCGACGTACGACGTCAGGTCCTTGTCGATGGCGTCGATGTCCTTCAACCGCGAGGTGGGGTCGAGGTTGCTCAGCGCCTTGGCCCACAGCTTGCCCTGGTTGGGTCCGGTGATCTTGGAGTAGTTCGATCCACCGTTGGCCGGGTAGTAGATCGGCTCGCTGGAGGACACCGGCAGCAGGCCGCCCTGCCAGGTGAAGCTGCTCGCCTGGTAGTTGCCGGTCTGGATGTAGTCGCTGAAGTACTTCGCCGTCGGGACGGTGTTCAGCGTGACCTTGATGCCGACCTTCTTGAGGAAGGCCTGGATCAGCTGAGCGCGCTGGGCGTTGGTCGGCGTACCGGACGGCACCAGGATCGCGAACGAGAGCGTCTGGCCACCCTTGGCGTAGTAGCCGTCGCTGCCCTTGGTGTAGCCCGACTGCTTCAGCAGCGCGTCCGACTTGGAGGTCGAGTACGGGTAGGCGTTGCCGAAGTTGTCCTCGTACCCCTTCTGCCCGGGCATCAGGATGCCGTTGCCCTGGGTCTGCGGCGGGACCGTGAGGCCCTTCTGCACGACCTTGGCGAACGTCGTCCGGTCGATGCCGTACGCGACGGCCTTGCGGACGTTGACGTCGTTGAACGGCGCCTTGCTGTCGTTCATCGTCAGCTGGGTCCAGTTGAGGCCACCGGACTTCATCAGCGTGGCGTCGGTGCGACCGGACGCCTGCTTGATGACGTCGGCGTTCGCCTGGGTGTCGACGACGTCCAGTTCCTTGTTGACGAACGACTGACCGATCGAGCTCTGGTCGATGACGCGCCAGACGATCTTGGCCAGCTTGGGCTTACGACCCCACCACTTCGGGTTCGGGGTCTCGGTGATGACCTGGGCGCTGGCGTCGATCTTGCTGATGACGAACGGGCCGTTGGTCGGGTACTGCTTGGAGGCCCACGTGGTGTTGAAGTGCGTGGGGGTGTCCGTCACGGTCGAGGGCAGCACCGGGTAGACGTAGCCGACCCAGTCCGAGTACGCGGTCTTGAAGGTGACCGTGTAGTCGTAGTTGCTGGACCCCTTGGTGACAGCGGTGATCTGGTCCCACCCGGAGGTCGTGGCGGCCTCGAACTTCGGGTTGGTGTTGTTCAGGGCCTTCCAGTTGTTGACCTCGTCCAGGTAGGTGATCGGCTTGCCGTCGGACCACACGCCCTTGGGGTTCAGCTTCACCTCGATCTTGGTCGGGCTGTTCGCCACGATCTTCGCCGACGTCACGTAGTCGGGGTCGATCTTGTAGGAACCGTCGGGGTTGAACGTGAAGCCGCCGCCGGCCGGGGTCAGCGGGTTCTGGATCGTCTGGGTGTCGCCCAGCAGACCGTTCGCCTGGTAGTTGTTGTAGTTGGCGGGAAGCTGGGCGATCTCGCCGGTCAGCGTGCCGCCCTGCTTGACCGAGGCGTACGCGGCCTTGGTGTACGCCGAGGGCGGAAGACTCGAGGTCGCTCCGTTCGAGGCGCTGCTGCTCTTGCCCCCCGACGTCGCCGACGACGACTTGCCGCCACCGCTACTGCCACCACACGCCGACAGGGAGAGGGCGAGCCCCACCCCCATCGCCGTCGCTACCGTCAACTTCGCCCTCATGATTTCTCCTTCTCGGTGATATCGACCCCGGTGACCCGCAGCGGATTCTCTTCCGCGAAGTGGCAGGCAACCGAAGAGTTGTGGACCGAGCGCAGGCTCGGGTCCGTCTGGATGCAGCGCTCCTGATGGGCGGCATCCAAAATCTTGAACAGCGGGCAGCGCCCGTGGAAGTTGCAGCCCGGGATCTCCTGCGTCGGGCTGGGCAGGTCGCCGTCCAGCAGCACCCGCTGGCGGGTGCGCTCCACCCGCGGGTCGGGGATCGGCACGGCCGACAGCAGGGCCTGGGTGTACGGGTGCTGCGGGTGGCTGAACACGTTGTCCGCCTCCCCCAGCTCGACGATCCGACCCAGGTACATGACGGCGACGACGTCGGCGATCTGACGCACCACGGCCAGATCGTGTGCCACGAAGAGGTAGGAGAGTCCCCGGCTGTCCTTCAGGTCCTGCAGCAGGTTGATGACACCGGCCTGGATCGACACGTCCAGGGCGGACACCGGCTCGTCGAGGATGAGCAGCTTCGGGTCCGTCGCGAGGGCCCGGGCGATGCCGATGCGCTGGCGCTGACCACCGGAGAACTGGTGGGGGTACCGGCCCGACATCGCAGGATCCAGGCCCACCGTCTCGAGCAGCTCCCGGACCTTGGCCGACCGTTCCGAACGCGATGCACCGCGCACGGTGAGCGGCTCGGAGACGATGTCCTCGATGCTGAGCCGCGGGTCGATGGCCGCCATCGGGTCCTGGAAGACCACCTGCACGTCGCCGCGCAGCTTCAGTCGAGCCGAGGAGTTCAGGCTCGCGACGTCGACGCCGTTGAGCTCGATGGAGCCGCTCTGCGGTCGGGCCAGCTCGAGGATCTCCAGGATGGTGGTGGACTTCCCGCACCCGGACTCACCGACGAGCCCAAGTACCTGCTTCTCCTCGATGTCGAAGGTGATCCCGTCGACGGCCTTCACCGAGCCGATGGTCTTGCGGAACACCACGCCCTTGGTCAGCGGGAAGTGCCGCTTCAGGTCGGTGACTTGGAGCACCGTGGCGCCCTTGACCTGCGCCTGCTCCTCCGGCGGAACGGGCTCCGGGTGAGGGAACACGTCGGCGATGCCCAGCGTCCCCCGCTCGAACTCATCGGCCCGGATGCACGCGACCTCGCGGCTGCCGGGGCCGGTGCCGCCGATCTGCACGAGCGGCGGCTCGGCCGTGCTGCAGGCGTCGATCGAGGCCGGGCAGCGGGGCTCGAACGGGCACCCCGGCGGCAGCGCGGCGAGCGACGGCGGACGTCCCTCCATCGGCACGAGCCGGGACCGGCCGGCGGTCTGCATGTTCGGCACCGAGCGCAGCAGTCCCATCGTGTACGGCATCCGGGGCGCGGTCAGCACCTGCTCCACGGTGCCGGTCTCGACCAGCCGCCCGGCGTACATCACGGCCACCCGGTCGACGTTGCCGGCAACCACACCCAGGTCGTGGGTGATGAGCACGACGGCGGCGCCGGTGACCTCCTTGGCCTTCTGCAACACCTCGAGGATCTGCGCCTGGATCGTGACGTCCAGGGCCGTGGTCGGCTCGTCGGCGATGATCAGGTCGGGGTCGTTCGCGATGGCCATCGCGATCATCACCCGCTGGCGCATACCGCCGGAGAACTCGTGCGGGAACGCCTTGGCCCGTCGTTCGGGCGCCGGGATGCCGACCGTGGTGAGCAGCTCGATGACCCGCGCGTCGGCCGCCTTGTCGGACAGGCCGGAATCGTGCAGCTTCAGCGCCTCGGTGATCTGATTGCCCACCGTGTAGACGGGAGTCAGCGCCGACAGCGGGTCCTGGAAGACCATCGAGATCTCTTTGCCGCGCAGCTTCGACAGTGTCTTGTCGTCGCGCTCCAGCAACGACTCCCCGCGGTAGCGGATGTCGCCGGTGACCCGGGCGGTGCTGGGCAGCAGGCCCATGACCGCCATCGAGGACACGGACTTGCCCGAGCCGGACTCCCCCACGATGCCGAGGAACTCGCCGCGGTTGACGTGGTAGGAGATGCCGCGGACCGCGTTGACGGTGGCTGCTCCGCGTTGCAGGAACTCGACCGACAGGTTGTCGACCTCGAGCAGGGGCGATTCAGTCACGGGTGACTCCGGAGGTCGGGTCGACGGCGTCCCGCAGCGCGTCGCCGACGAGACCGACGGCGAAGAGGAGCAGGACCAGGGCGATGGTGGGGAAGAGGAAGAGCCAGGCCTGCGTGGTCGCGCCGGGCGTCCCATCGGCGATGAGCGTGCCCAACGAGATCTGCGGCGCCTGGATGCCGTAGCCGAAGTAGGACAGGGCCGTCTCGGAACTGATCGCGTAGACCACACCGAGGGTGGCGTCGATGATCAGCAGCGACGCGACGTTCGGGATGATGTGCCGGAAGATGATGGTGCCGGTCTTCACTCCCATGAACCGCGCGGCCTTCACGAAGTCGCGGTCGGTGAGCGAGCGGGTCGAGGACCGCACCACCTGGGCCATGATCATCCAACCGAACGCGGGGATGAAGAAGACCAGCGCGACCCAGGACAGCTTCTTCAGCGCCGGGCTGATCAGCAGCAGGATGAAGAACGACGGGAGCACGAGCATCAGGTCGATGAACCAGGACACGACCTTGTCGAAGACCCCGCCGATGTAGCCGGCGAAGGCCCCCACGATCGCGGCGATGACCGTGCCGAGCGGTCCGCCGACCAGACCGATGACCAGCGAGATGCGCAACCCGAGGGCGGTCTCGACGTAGAGGTCGTGACCGATGCCGTCGGTGCCGAACCAGTGCGCCCCGCTCGGCCCGACCCCGGTGTTGAGCAGGTCGGTGTCGCCGGCCCCGAAGTTGCTGAACGCCGGACCGAAGATGGCCCACAGGATGAGCAGCAGCACGATGATGCTGCCGATCCAGAAACGAGCCGTCGAACGCAACCGCAGCCAGATGAGCTTCCCGCGGCTGGCGCTGCCGGCGTTCTTGGCCGAGCTGCTGAGGGGCGCGGCCGAGGGCTCCGGCTCTTCCAGGATCTCCAGATTGGTGAGGGCCATCAGATTCTCACTCTCGGGTCGAGCGCGGCGTACAGGATCTGCGACAGCGTCGAGCTGATCAGGATCAGGATCGCCACGTAGAGGATCGAGCCGGTCGTGGCGTTGATGTCGTTCTGGTTGACCGAGTTCAGCGCCAACTCACCCATCCCGTGCCAGGTGAAGATCTTCTCCAGGAAGATCGATCCCGCGACCAGCAGCCCGAAGCTGTACGCGAAGAACGTCGACATCGGGATCAGCGCGACCCGCACCCCGTGCCGGATCATCGCGGCGTTCCGGGGACGTCCCTTGGAGCGCGCCGTGCGGATGTAGTCGGCGCTCAGCACGTCGAGCATCGCGTTGCGCTGGTACCGCGAGTACGACGCGGCGCTGGTCAGCATGAGCGCGATCGTCGGCAGCAGCAGGTGACTGAGCCGGTCCAACAGGATCGACCAGAAGCCCGACGTCCCGGGGGTGTACTGGCCCGTGAAGACGATCGCGTTGGTGCCGATCACGTCGTTGAACTTCGTCGCGACGATCATGAGCAGGACACCGAGCACGTACACCGGGATCGAGAGGATCAGGTACGACAGGTAGGTCACCGTCTGGTCGCTGGCCTTGTACTGGCGGACCGCGCCCCACACGCCGAGCGCCACTCCGAGCAGGGCTCCGAGGATGGACCCGATCAACAGCAGCTGCAGGCTCACGCCGGAGCGCACGATCATGTCGTGCACGACGCTCGTGCCGTCGTACTCCTGGCCCAGGTTGCCGTGGAAGACCAACTGGGTGAACCAGTGCCAGGTGCGTTCGAGCACCGGCGTGTTCGGGTTGGTGCCGTACCGGTCCAGGGTGCGGGCGATCGTCTCGTTGCTGGGGCGTGGGTTCTTGCCCAGGTAGCGGGCCGCGGGGTTCTCGAAGATGCTCGCGAGGATGTAGCTGAACGTGGTCGCGACCAGCGTCAGGATCACGTAGTTGACGAACCGCCGCAGCAGGAAGAGGCTCACGGCCGGCCCCCCGAGTGGTCACCGACGGGGCGGAACGGAGGAACAGCAGGGTGCATGAGGGGAGCGCTCCTTCTCACGAGACGACGTTCCACAGGGCGACTATGTACGAGGCGGGCATCCGATGTGCGTCTACGACGCGGATGAGTCGGCGTGTCGTGCGCGATGCTCACAGCGACCACGCCCCCACGGTGACGACGAGCGCGGCGAGCACAGCCGCGATGATCGGGAGGTTCCAGTTGGAGCGGATCGACGTCGGCGCGCCGGGCGCCGCGGCATCCATCCGCTCCTCGATGAGTCGCCCCGCCGCACCGCTCCCCGCGCTCAGCGCGTGCGAGTGGCCCTGCGGGGAGACACCCATCCTGCGCAGGTGGTTGCGGGCCTGCGGGTCGCTCACGCGCGGCCTCCGGGCCGTGTTGCCGGGCGCGTTCCACGATCGGTAGACCCGCTCGCGCTCGCCCTCGCGCACCACGACCTCGACCAGGCCACGGGTGCGCACATAGGCGACGGCGCCGAACGGGATCACGTGGGTACGCCACACATTCGAGACCACGACGGCGGCATCGGTCACGCGCAAGTGCGGGCGCAGCAGCACGGCCCACGCCAGCAGCGCGACCGTCGCGGACGTCAGGACCACCCGCACCGCGGTGAGCGCCGGCTCCTGAAGGATCGCCAGCACCGCGCACAGCCCGCAGAACGCCCATACGACGAGCGTGTACGCCCACGCCGACGTGCTCCGGAACGTCTGGTCGGCCACGTTCGAACCGGTCACGGGATCCGCCGGCGGACGCGTCGGGAGCGACGGGTCGGAACGTTGACGGACCGCGAACACGAAGTCAGATCCTCCTGAACGGACACGACAGGGATGCGTCGAGCAGAACACCGGGCGGCTGCGGGGTGGTGGGCTGCCCTGGGATGAAGATGCCACACGGTGGCCCGTTCGCTTCCGGCTGATACCTGACGGTGACCAAACCGTTACTGAGGCGAGTCCTCGCCTCGGATCACCCTGCGCAGCGAGGCCCAGCGAGCGCCCAGGCTCGCCTCCCAGCCACGCCCGGTGGGGTGGTAGTAGTCGGCCCTCGCGAGCAGATCGTCGGGCAGGAACTGTTGTGGCCCCACGCCGTTCGACTCGTCGTGGCTGTAGCGATAGCCGTCGCCGTGGCCCAGATCGGCAGCGCCGGCGTACCCGCTGCCGCGCAGGTGAGCGGGCACCGCTCCCCCGAATCCGCCGCGTACGTCGGCGATGGCGGCGTTGATGCCGTTGTACGACGCGTTCGACTTCGGCGCTATCGCGTTGTGCACGACCGCCTGCGCCAGGATGATCCGGGCCTCCGGCATGCCGATCTGCGCGACAGCGTGCAGCGCCGCCACCGCGGTCTGCAACGCGGTCGGGTCGGCCATCCCGACGTCCTCGCTCGCGGCGATCACGATCCGCCGGGCGATGAAGCGCGGGTCCTCCCCCGCCTCCAGCATCCGCGCCAGGTAGTGCAGCGCGGCGTCCACGTCGCTGCCGCGCATCGACTTGATCAGCGCGCTCGCGACGTCGTAGTGCTGATCGCCCGCCCGGTCGTAGCGGACCGCTGCCTGGTCCATGGCCTGCTCGACGTCGGTCAGCTCGATCCGCGTCGAGGCACGGTCCTGCGCGACGCCGGCCGCCGCCTCGAGAGCGGTCAGCGACCGGCGCGCGTCACCCCCGGCCATCCGCACCAGGTGCGCGCGAGCGTCGTCGTCGAGGGCGAACGCTGCTGCGAGACCTCGCTCGTCGCGGACGGCGTCCGCGAGCAGGAGGGTGATGTCCTCGTCCGACAGCGACGTGAGGCGCACCAGCACCGACCGCGAGAGCAGGGGTGCGATGACGCTGAACGACGGATTCTCCGTGGTCGCGGCGACCAGCACGATCAGCCGGTTCTCGACCCCGGGGAGCAGCGCGTCCTGCTGCGCCTTGCTGAACCGGTGGATCTCGTCGAGGAAGAGCACGGTCTGGCGCCCGTAGAGGTCGCGCTCACGTGCGGCCTGGTCCATCACCGCTCGCACGTCCTTGACGCCGGCGTTGATCGCCGACATCTCCACGAAGGTGCGCCCTGCCGCATCGGCCACCAGGTGCGCCAGGGTGGTCTTACCGGTGCCGGGCGGCCCCCAGAGGATGGCCGACATCGCTCCGGCCGCGCCGCTCGCACCCTCGACCAACCGGCGCAACGGGCTGCCCGGTCGCAGCACGTCGGTCTGACCGCGCACCTCCTCCAGCGAGCGGGGTCGCATCCGGACCGCGAGCGGCGGCAACCCCGCCCGGTCGGACGGGTCCGTGCCCCGTGCGCGTCCCGGGTCGGAGAACAGGTCTGCCACGCGGTCACCGTATCCGCCGGCCAGGACAGGGCGGGCCAGGGCGGGCCCGCGCCCGGTCCACGAGGCGTGCCCGACATGATGGCCACCATGAGCGAGTTCGACGATGCCATCGCGACCACCGGGCCCGACGACAGCGGCGCGTACGTCGGCGTACTCACGCACGAGTGGGGTATCGGCGAGGCGGTCAACGGCGGGCTGCTGATGGCGTTGTCCGCCCGCGCCACCGGTGACGCGTCACAGCGCGCGGGCGGACACGCCGACACCCTGAGCTTCAGTGGGATCTTTCTCTCGCCCAGTTCGCCCGGTCCGGTGCGAGCCCGTCCGACGATCCTGCGTACGGGGCGCTCGATGAGCACCGCGCAGGTGGTGGTGACCCAGCCCGTCGACGGTGTCGACGTCGAGCGCTTCCGCGCGCTCCTGACCCTGGGCGATCTCGGCCGGTACGACGAAGCGCCCCGCAAGACCGTCGCCCCACCGACGATTCCTCCCCTCGCGGAGTGCATGAGCGCCAAGGACGCGCCGCCCAGCTTGTCGCAGTCGGGGCTGCTGCAACGGCTCGATCTGCGCCTGGACCCGGCCACGATCGGGTGGGCGGTCGGCGCTCCGAGCGGAAAGGGCGAGCTGCGGGGCTGGATGCGGCTGCAGGACGACCGCGCTCCCGACGCGCTGTCGCTGCTGCTGGCGCTGGACGCCTTCCCGCCGGTCGTCTTCGACCTGGGCAGTCAGGGCTGGGCGCCGACGATCGAGTTCACCGGGTACGTGCGCGCCCGGCCGGCACCCGGCTGGCTGCAGGTGCGCACCCACACCGACCACGTCGCGGGCGGCCTCTTCAACGAGGACTGCACGGTCTGGGACAGCACCGGCGCGCTGGTCGCCCAGTCCCGGCAGCTCGGCGCGGCCCGCTTCCCCGCGACCTGAGCGACGCGTCGTACGACGTACCTGTCCGACGGCGGCGACGGTTTGCGTCGGTGCTGACGGTTTGCGTTCTCGGCCAGGGCGGCAGCACTGGCCGAGAACGCAAACCGACCACCGGGTGGCCCGGTGGTCGGTTCGGTGCTCGCGGTGTGCGGGTCAGCTCTGCTTGGGGTTGACCTCGGGGGCACCCTGGGCGGGCACGGCGGCCGCAGGTTTCGCGTCGACCCCGGCCTCCTTGCGCTGCTCGGGCGTGATCGGGGCCGGCGCCGCGGTGAGCGGGTCGAAGCCGCCGCCGGACTTCGGGAAGGCGATGACCTCACGGATCGAGTCGGTCCCGGCGAGCAGCGCGCAGATCCGGTCCCATCCGAAGGCGATGCCGCCGTGCGGCGGCGCACCGAACGCGAAAGCGTCGAGCAGGAAGCCGAACTTCTCCTGGGCATCCTCGTCGGACAGGCCCATCACCTTGAAGACCCGCTCCTGGATGTCCCGGCGGTGGATACGGATGGACCCGCCGCCGATCTCGTTGCCGTTGCAGACCATGTCGTAGGCGTACGCGAGCGCACTGCCGGGGTCGGTGTCGAAGGTGTCGAGGAACTCCTTCTTGGGGCTGGTGAACGCGTGGTGCACCGCGGTCCAGGCGCCTGAGCCGACGGCGACGTCGCCAGACGCGACTGCGTCAGAGGCAGGCTCGAAGAGCGGAGCATCAAGCACCCAGAGGAACGACCACGCGGACTCGTCGATCAGGCCACAACGGCGGCCGATCTCCAGGCGGGCGGCACCGAGCAGCGCACGCTCGCTCTTGCCGGGCCCGGCGGCGAAGAAGATGCAGTCGCCGGGCTTGGCGCCGACGTGCCCGGGCAGCGCGGAGGTCTCGGCGTCGCTGAGGTTCTTGGCGACCGGGCCGCCGAGCGTCCCGTCCTCCTGCACCAGCACGTACGCGAGGCCGCGGGCCCCCCGCTGCTTGGCCCAGTCCTGCCAGGCGTCCAGCTGCCGACGCGGCTGGGAAGCGCCGCCCGGCATGACGACGGCACCGACGTACGGCGCCTGGAAGACCCGGAAGCCGGTGTCGGCGAACAGCTGCGTGCACTCGACGAGTTCGTTGCCGAACCGCAGGTCGGGCTTGTCGGAGCCGAAGCGGTCCATGGCATCGGCATAGGTCATCTGCGGGAACGGCGTGGGCAGGTCGATGCCGGCGACGGCCCAGACGGCCTTCGCGATCGACTCCCCCAGCTCGATGATGTCGGCCTGCTCGACGAAGCTCATCTCGATGTCGAGCTGGGTGAACTCGGGCTGGCGGTCGGCGCGGAAGTCCTCGTCGCGGTAGCAGCGCGCGATCTGGTAGTAGCGCTCCATCCCGGCGACCATCAGCAGCTGCTTGAACAGCTGCGGGCTCTGCGGGAGCGCGTACCAGCTGCCCGGTGACAGCCGCGCCGGCACCAGGAAGTCGCGGGCGCCCTCCGGGGTCGATCGGGTCAGCGTGGGGGTCTCGATCTCGACGAAGTCGCGGTCGTCGAGGACGCCGCGTGCGGCGCGGGTCAGCTTGCTGCGCAACCGGATCGCGCCACCCGCCTCCGGGCGTCGCAGGTCCAGGTAGCGGTACTTCAGGCGGGTCTCCTCGCCGACGGTCACCCGCTCGTCCAGCTGGAACGGCAGCGTGACCGAGGCGCTGAGCACCTCGATGTCGGAGGCGACGACCTCGATCTCACCGGTCGGCAGCTCGGTGTTGAAGTTGCCGTCGGGCCGCACGCGGACGCGCCCGGTGACCTGCACGCAGTACTCGTTGCGCAGGTCGTGCGCGCCACCCTCCTCGAGCACCTCGTCGCGTACGACGACCTGGGCCACGCCGCTGGCGTCGCGCAGATCCAGGAACGCGACCCCGCCGTGATCCCGACGACGGGCGACCCACCCGGCGAGCGTGACGGTCTGGTCGGCGTGGTCGGCACGCAGCGTGCCGGCCTCCTGGGTGCGAAGCACAGGGGTTCCTTTGCGGGGGTTCGAGGATCGTTCGGACGGGCGCGCGCTTGTGAAGCGGGCCGTCCGCCATCGTACGGAAGCGCTGGACGTGCGGCATCCCGGTATCCGTCGCGCGGGCCCCGATTGTCAGCGTTCTGGTGGCGCCGACGCCACGAATCCGCTGACGATCAGGAGTGCTCGCCCCGGTAGAGCCACCGGCCGCCGCGCCGCTCGAAGCTGCTGCGCTCGCGCAACGACCCCCCGTCGTACGACGCGACGAACCCCACGACACCGGTGCTGTCCTCGGCCTCGCCGTCGACCACCTCGAGGATCCGCAGACCCGTCCACGTGACCTCGCGATCGAGGGTGACCTCGACCGGTCGGGTTGCGGGATGCCACGTGCGCCAGAGGTGTTCGGCGTTCCCGTAGTAGTACGCCGTGTAGCGCGACCGCATCAGTTCGAGCGCGGTGCGGGCGAGCCGGGTGGTGGCGAGGAGGGGGCCGCAGCAGTCGTCGTACGGCAGGCCGGAGCCGCATGGGCAGGGGTCGGACATGGCGCAAGGATAGAAACCGATGGACAGCCCGTCCCCGGTGCGGCATAACTGTGCGGCGTGGACGACCTGCCCGCCGACCTCACGACCCGCCCCCTGACCATGGCGGACGCCCCCATGGCCGCGACTCTCATCGGCGCGGAGGAGATCGTCGCGCTGGGCTACGCGGAGATCACCGCCGCCGATCTCGTCGCCGACTGGCAGCGCCCCAGCTTCGACCCGATCGCCGGAACCATCGGGGTCTTCGAGCAGCAGCGGCTCGTCGGGTACGCCGCGTACTCCGGCTCCGGGAACTGCGACGCCGCGGTGGATCCCGGACGGCACGGGCGGAGCATCGGTACGGCGCTCGCCCGGTGGTGCCAGGAGCGGGCGCGCGCGGACGGCGCGCCGCGGGTCGGGATGCAGGTGCCGCAGGGCAGTGCCGCCGACCGGTTCCTGGAGCGACACGGCTACCGCCTGCGCTGGACCGCGTGGGATCTGGAGTTGCCCCCCTCGGCCCAGCTGGATGCGGCGCGGGTCCCCGCCGGATTCCGCATCCGAGAGGCGACGACGGCCGATTACGACGTCGTCTGGCAGGTCATGGAGGACGCCTTCCTCGAGTGGTCGGACCGGGACAGGGCCTCGCTCGAGGACTTCCTGGCGCGCACCCTGCAACGGCCGGGGTTCGCACCGTCGCACCTGCGAGTGGTCGTCGACTCCGACGGGACGGTGGTGGGCGCCGCGTACGCGATCCTCGAGGAGGGCACCGGCGACGTCGAGCGGCTCGCCGTCCGCGCGACCCATCGCCGGCGCGGGCTCGCCCGGGCACTGCTCGCCGACACCTTCGCCACGCTGCGGGAACAGGGCGCACCGCGCGACCCTCGCCACTGACAGCCGCACCGGCGCTCTCCCGCTCTACCTGCATCTGGGCATGCGCATCGTCTCCACGTGGGTCAATCGGGCCGTTGACCTGTGACGCGCCCGCCCGGCAGGCGACGCGCTCGGCGGCGGTCGGCGCAGCGCCGTTAGCCTGTGCGCGTGTCCAAGGTTCTGAACTCCCTGCCCGTCGGCGAGCGCGTCGGCATTGCCTTCTCCGGTGGTCTCGACACGTCGTGCGCCGTCGCCTGGATGCGCGAGGGCGGCGCCGTCCCGTGCACCTACACGGCCGACCTCGGCCAGTACGACGAGTCCGACATCGCCTCGGTGCCCGGGCGCGCAGGCCAGTACGGCGCCGAACTCGCCCGCCTGGTGGACTGCCGCGGCCCGCTGGTCGAGGAGGGCCTGGCCGCCATCGCGTGCGGCGCCTTCCACATCCGCTCCGGAGGCCGCACGTACTTCAACACCACGCCGCTCGGCCGCGCGGTCACGGGCACCCTGCTCGTGCGCGCCATGCAGGACGACGGCGTGTCCATCTGGGGCGACGGTTCGACGTACAAGGGCAACGACATCGAGCGGTTCTACCGCTACGGCCTGCTCGCCAACCCCGCGCTGCGCATCTACAAGCCATGGCTCGACGCTGATTTCGTCAACGAGCTTGGCGGGCGGCACGAGATGTCGCAGTGGCTGATCTCGCGCGATCTGCCCTATCGGGACAGCACGGAGAAGGCCTACTCCACCGACGCGAACATCCTCGGCGCCACCCACGAGGCGAAGTCGCTCGAGCACCTGGACACCAGCCTGGAGATCGTCCAACCCATCATGGGTGTGCCGTTCTGGGACGAGTCGGTGTCGATCCCGACCGAGGACGTCACCATCTCCTTCGAGCGTGGCCGCCCGATCGCTATCAACGGCAACGCATTCGAGGACTCCGTCGACCTGATGCTGGAGGCCAACGCCATCGGCGGTCGCCACGGTCTCGGCATGTCCGACCAGATCGAGAACCGCATCATCGAGGCCAAGTCGCGCGGCATCTACGAGGCGCCCGGGATGGCCCTGCTCTTCATCGCGTACGAGCGCCTGGTCGCCGCGATCCACAACGAGGACACGCTCGCGTCGTACCACCAGGAGGGCCGCCGGCTCGGTCGGTTGCTCTACGAAGGGCGTTGGTTCGACCCGCAGGCGCTGATGATCCGTGAGGGGCTGCTGCGCTGGGTCGCCTCCGCGGTCACCGGCGAGGTGACCATCCGGCTGCGTCGCGGCGAGGACTACTCGATCCTCGCGACCGACGGGCCCGCGTTCTCCTACCACCCGGACAAGCTGTCGATGGAGCGCACCCAGGACGCGGCGTTCGGCCCGGTCGACCGGATCGGCCAGCTGACGATGCGCAACCTGGACATCGCCGACACCCGCGCCAAGCTCGAGCTGTACGCCGCGCAGGGTCAGCTCGGCGCGCAGACCCAGCTCATCGGCGAGATGGAGCCGGGCGGCGCTGCGCAGATCTCCGCGAACCCCGCGGCGGACGGCGACGACGACCTGCTCGACCGCGCGGCGTTCGACGCCGGCACGGACTGACAGCAAGCCGATCGGTTGTCCGCAAGATCGCGACGACGTCGACACGGAAGTGCGGACAACCGACCTCCTGACCTGCCGGCGGACCTGCCGCCCGAGTTCGCTGTCCTGCGCGACATCGGGTCTTCCCTCTGGACCGACCTCGGCCTGCGCCTCCTGCCCGGGTCCACGACGACCGAGGACCTCCCGGAGATCAACGGATGGTGGCTACGGGACTCGAGCGGGAGCAGCATCGGGCTGTGGATTCATCCTGAGGACATCGACTGGCCCTCGCGGTTGTGGGCCACCACCACTGCGGTGGAGGCGCACATCCAGGAAGCCGGTGCTTCGTCCGGGCGGAGCAACTGGCCACCCTGCCCCGCGCATCCGCGCACTCACCCGCTCGATGCCCGCATGGTCGAGGACGACATGGTGTGGTGCTGCCCCGAGACCTCGGAGCAGGTCGCCCCGGTGGGGCAGCTGCTCGACTCCTGACGGTGGTTGTCCGCAGATTCGTGACGGCGTCGACACGAAAGCGCGGACAACCGACGTACGACCGGCGGGGACGCTTAGCCGGTGAACGCCAGCGCGATCAGGCCCAGCGCCGGCGCGGCACCCTGGATGGCGGCGGCGCGCAGCTTGGAGTGGTCGCTGGTGGCGAGGACCACGGCGGCGGCGACCATCGACCCGGCGCCGGCGATCGCCAGTGCGACCGATCCCTGGGTGTGGCCTGCGATCCGGAGCACGATCGCCGCGGCGACCACCACCGCGAGGAACAGGTTGTAGAACCCCTGGTTGTACGCGAGGGCCCGCGTGACCTCCGCCTCCTCGGGGCTGGTGCCGAACGCGGCGCGGGTGCGCGACGCCGTCCAGGCGAAGGACTCGAGCCAGAAGATGCACACGTGCACGACCGCGGCCAGGCCGAGCAGCACGTATGCGAGAGAGACCACACCGGCAATCTAGCGGTGCCGAGTGTCCGCAGATTCGTGACACCGTCTGCGCGAAACTGCGGACAACCGAGCGGGGCGCGCGGTCAGCAGACCGCCGCCAGCCGGTCCAGCGCCTCGTTCAGATCGGCGGTGTCACCACAGAAGGACAACCGCATGTAGTGGTGCCCGTCGATCGGGTCGAAGTCGATGCCCGGCGCCAGCGCCACCCCGGTGCGCGCGAGGACGTCGTGGCACCACGTCAGGGAGTCGGTGGTGAGGTGACCGATGTCGCAGTACGCGTAGAACGCCCCGTCCGGCGGCGCGAACGACGTGATCCCGAGTTCCGGCAGCCGGCCCAGCAGGACATCGCGGTTACGCGCGTATCGCTCGACGTGCGACCGCAGTTCGTGCTGGGCGCCTGCGGAGAACGCCGCCACCGCCCCGACCTGGGACACGGCGGGAGCACAGATGGCGAGGTTGCCCTGGAGCCGGTCGACCGACGTACGCAACTCCGGCGGCAGCAATGCCCAACCCAGTCGCCAGCCGGTCATCGAGTGGTACTTGCTGACCGATCCCATCACCGCGCCGGCCCCCGAGAACTCCCACGCGCTCGCGCACTCGCGCCCGTAGGAGATGCCGTGGTAGATCTCGTCGGAGATCAGCAGCACGTCGTTCGCTTCGCACCAGTGCGCGATCCGCTCCAGCTCGCGGGCATCGATGATCGTGCCGGTGGGGTTCGCCGGGCTCGCGAGGATGACTCCGTCCGGGCGCTGCGGGAGCGCCTCGAGCAGCTCGACGGTCGGCTGGAACCTGGTCTCCGGTCCGCAGACCAGGTCGACCGGCACGCATCCGAGCGCCTGCACCGTGTTGCGGTACGCCGGGTAGCCGGGCCGGGTCATCGCGATCCGCGCACCCGGCTCGAACGCCGCCAGCAGCAGCGTGCTGAAACCGCCCGACGACCCATTGGTCACCAGGACGTCCTGCGGGGTGACCGCCAGGCCGTACGCCGTCTGGTAGTGCTCGGCGACGGCGGCGCGCAGCACCGGGATCCCGTCGGACTCGGTGTAGCCGAGCACCTGGGTGTCGATCGCATCGTGCACCGCGTCCACCACTACGCGCGGCGCCGGTGTCGACGGTTGTCCGACGCAGAGCAGGATCGCGTCACCGTGACTGCGCTGCCGGGCCGCCGCGGCGCGCACCAGCTGCATCACCTGGAAGGGTGCGACCGCACTGCGGGACGACGGGGTGCGGCTCATCGGTGACGGCGTGGGGTCATTGCCGGTACGCCGGGTGGAACGGCCAGGGCGCGTCCGATGCACGCAGCCCTGCCCAGTCGCGTTGCCGGGCGATGTAGGCCGCCATGACGGCCGCGGCCCCGGGGCCGTTGTGCATCCGTCCGTCGAGCACGGCGTCGACCGCGTCGTCGAGACGGACCCAGGTCGTCGTCATACCGGCTTCTTCGCCCTCGCGCACGAAACCCTCTGCGGTGGCGTCGAACACGTCACGCGCGAGGAAGACGCGGATGTTCTCCGACAGCGCACCGGGCGAGGTGAACAGGTCGATCAGGACGTCCCACCGGTGCGCGTCGAGGTCGGCCTCCTCGCGCAGTTCCCGGGCAGCCGCGTCGCGCGGGTCCTCACCGGGCTGGTCGAGCAGACCCGCGGGGATCTCCCAGTCGTACGTGCGCACCGGGTGGCGGTACTGCTGGATCATCGCCACCTCCTCGAGCCCCGGCTCGCCACGCAGCGCGACGACCGCGACGGCACCGGTGTGCTCGATGTAGTCGCGGGTCACCTCACCGGCATGACCGAGGTCGACCACATCGGTGCGCACATCCCAGACGTGCCCGTGGAAAGGATGCTCGGAGGAGACGACCGGCCGCGGGTCGTACCGGTCACCGAACGTCACGGGGCGACGGCGGTCTCGGCGGGTCGGGCGCTGGGTACGTCGACCAGCCGGCTGGCGCGCTGCTCGTCGATCGCGGCGCCGATCAGCCCGGCGAAGAGCGGGTGCGCGCGGTGCGGGCGGGACAGGAACTCCGGGTGCGCTTGCGTGGAGACGTAGTACGGGTGCACGTCGCGCGGCAACTCCACGAACTCCACCAGGGTGCCATCGGGCGACGTGCCGCTGAAGACCAGCCCGGCCTCGGCGAGCTGCTCGCGGTAGGCGTTGTTGACCTCGTAGCGGTGCCGGTGGCGCTCGGAGACGCGGATCGTGCCGTACGCCTCGGCGATCACCGAGCCCTCTTCCAGCAGAGCGGGATACGCGCCCAGGCGCATGGTGCCACCGAGGTCGCCCGCGCCCTCGACGAAGGCCTTCTGCTCCTCCATCGTGGCGATCACCGGCGCCGGCGTCTCGGGGTCGAACTCCGAGGACGACGCGCCCTCGATCTTCGCGACGTCCCGCGCGTACTCGATGACCATGCACTGCAGGCCTAGGCAGATGCCGAGCGTCGGCACACGGTTCTCGCGCGCCCACCGCAACGCACCGAGCTTGCCCTCGATGCCGCGTACGCCGAAGCCGCCGGGCACCAGCACCGCGTCGACTCCCCCGAGCGCCTTCTGCGCGCCGCCGGGGGTCTTGCACTCATCGCTCGCGACCCAGCGGATCCGCGCCTTCGCGTCGTGGTGGAATCCACCGGCGCGCAGCGCCTCGGTGACCGACAGGTAGGCGTCCGGCAGGTCGACGTACTTGCCGACCAGGGCGATCTCGACCTCGTGCTGAGGGCGGTGCACCCGCTGCAGCAGCTCGTCCCAGTCGTGCCAGTCCACGTCGCGGAAGGACAGCCCGAGGCGGCGTACGACGTAGGCGTCGAGCCCCTGGGTGTGCAGCACCTTGGGGATGTCGTAGATGCTCGGCGCGTCGATCGCGGCCGCGCAGGCCTCGGTGTCCACGTCGCACATCAGCGAGATCTTGGCCTTGATGCTCTCCGGGATCTCCCGGTCGGCGCGCAGCACGAGCCCGTCGGGCTGGATGCCGACCTGCCGCAGCGCGGCGACGGAGTGCTGGGTCGGCTTGGTCTTCAACTCGCCGCTGGGCGCGAGATAGGGCACGAGCGAGACGTGCAGGAAGAAGACGTTGTCGCGCCCGACGTCCTGGCGCACTTGACGGGCGGCCTCCAGGAAGGGCAGCGACTCGATGTCGCCGACGGTCCCGCCGATCTCGGTGATGATCAGGTCGACGTCGTCCGCGGCCTGCGCGCGCATCTGCGTCTTGATCTCGTTGGTCACGTGCGGGATGACCTGCACGGTGTCGCCGAGGTACTCCCCGCGGCGCTCCCGGGCGAGCACCCGGCTGTAGACCTTGCCGGTGGTGACGTTGGCGTCACCGGCGAGATTCACATCCAGGAAGCGCTCGTAGTGCCCGACGTCCAGGTCCGTCTCGGCGCCGTCCTCGGTGACGAAGACCTCGCCGTGCTGGAACGGGTTCATCGTGCCGGGATCGACGTTGAGGTACGGATCCAGCTTCTGCATGGTGACCCGCAGTCCGCGCGCCCGGAGCAGATGTCCGAGGCTGGAGGCGGTCAGGCCCTTGCCGAGCGAGGAGGCAACGCCGCCGGTGACGAATATGTGTTTCGTAATGTCCACCACGGGCTCTCAGCCTACGTCATCCACGGGCCGTCGCCGGCCTCCGGACGTAGCCGACACGCCTGCTCCGCGCAGGGCCGGGCCCTGGGCCGCCTCGAGCAGCTCGCGGGCGTGCTCCTGGGCGACCTGGCTCTCGCTCACGCCGCCCAGCATCCGCGCGAGTTCGGCCAGCCGGTCGTCACCCTCGACCACGGCCACGTCGCTCTGGGTGACTTGTCCGTCGCTCTCCTTGCGGACGACCAGGTGCCGGTCGGCGTACGCCGCGACCTGAGCCAGGTGGGTGACCACGATGACCTGCGCGTGCTCGGCGAGGCGCTGCAACCGGGCGCCGACGTCCAGCGCCGCGGCTCCCCCGACGCCCGCGTCGACCTCGTCGAAGACGAACGTCGGCACCGCTCCGGAGCCGGTGACCACCTCCAGTGCGAGCATCACCCGGGAGAGTTCACCCCCGGACGCCGCCTTGGCGAGGTTGCGCAGCGCGGCACCCTTGTTCGCCGCCAGCATGATCTCGACCCGGTCGATGCCGTGAGCGGTGTACTCCCCAGGCGTGGGGGTGACCATCACCTCGATCCGCGCCGACCCCATCGCCAGGTGGGCCAGCTCCTGCGCGACCAGCTCCTGCAGGGTCACCGCTGCCGTACGACGCCCTGCGGTCAACGCGTCGGCCGCGTCCACCAGCTGGGTCGCCAGCTGTTCGAGCCGTGCGCCGAGGTGGGCGATGCGGTCGTCGCTGCCCGCCAGGGCGTCGACCGAGGCGGCCGCGTCCTTGGCCCAGGCGAGCACCTCGGCCACGTCGGCGCCGTACTTGCGGGTCAGCCGGCCCAGCGCCGCACGCCTCTGCTGCACCGCTTCGAGGCGGCCCGGCTCGATGTCCAGTCCCGCCAGATAGCTGCCCAGATCGGTCCCGAGTTCACCGGCCAGGATGCCGATCTCCCTCAGCCGGTCGGCCAGGCCGGCGAGCTCGACGTCGTGATCGCCCTCTCCCGCCAGCGACTGGCGGGCGTGCGAGACGAGGTCCACGACGTACGGCGCCCGCTCGGGCTCGTCGTCGTCGCCCACCAGCGCGGCATGGGCGATCGCGGCGGCCTCCCGCAGTGCGTCGACGTGCAGCATCCGCTCGCTCTGCGCGGCGAGCTCGTCGTCCTCACCCGGCTGGGGGTCGACGGCCGCGATCTCCTCCAAGCCCGCGGTCAGCAGTTCCAGGCGTTGGACACGCTCGCGGGACTCCTCGCGCAAGGCCGTGAGCTCGGCCTGCGTCACGGTCCATTCGTCGAAGAGCGTCACGTACGCCGCCCGGGTGTCCGCGAGCGTCACGCCCCCGAATTCGTCGAGCACCACGCGGTGCTGATCGGGTCGCTGCAAACGCCACTGGTCGGCCTGGCCGTGCACGGCGACCAGATGCTCGCCGATCTCGCCCAGCACCCCGATCGGGGCACTGCGCCCACCGATGTGGGCACGGGACCTGCCGGCCGCGGACACGCTGCGCACCAGGACCAGACCGTCGCGGACGGCATCCTCGGCGTCGGCACCCGCCTCCAGCGCTCGGAGCAGTGCGGGATCGCCGTCGGACACCTGGACCACGCCCTCGACCACGGCCTGGCCGCTGCCGGCGCGCACCAACCCGGGGTCGGCACGACCGCCGAGGAGGAGGCCGAGACCCTGCACCACCATCGTCTTGCCGGCACCGGTCTCTCCGGTGACGACGTTGAGGCCGTCGGACAGCTCCAACAACGCATCGTCGATGACCCCGAGGCCACGCAGATGGATCTCCTGGAGCATCAGGCCTCGGAGGGGCCCGGCGCGGGGCCCATGCCGCGCCACCCGGACACGGACAGGTCGAACTTCGCAACGAGCCGGTCGGTGAACGGCGCCGTGGACAGCCGCGCGAGGCGCACCGGACGCCCGCTGCGGCGTACGTCGATGCGGGCCGACGACGGGATGTCGAACGAACGGCGCCCGTCGCACCAGACGACGGCTTGGGCTCCCGTGCGGTCCAGCATCTCGATCCCGACGCGGGAGTTGTGGTCCAGGACCAGCGGCCGCGCGAAGAGCGCGTGCGCGGAGATGGGCACCAGCAGCAGCGCGTCGACACCCGGCCAGACAACGGGTCCGCCGGCGGAGAACGCGTACGCCGTGGAGCCGGTCGGTGTGGCCATCACGATGCCGTCGGCGCCCCAGGTCGACAGCGGGCGGTCGTCGATCTCCAGCACCAGCTCGAGCATCCGCTCGCGAGACCGCTTCTCGACCGATGCCTCGTTGAGGGCCCAGCTCGTCCACACGACGCGGCCCTCGACGCTCACCTCGACCTCGAGGGTCATCCGCTCCTCGACGCTCCACGACCGCTCGACGATCTTGCGCACCGTCCGATGGATGTCGTCGCGGTCCGCCTCGGCGAGGAATCCGACGTGACCGAGGTTGATCCCGAGGAGCGGCACCCCGATGTCCCGCACGAGTTCGGCGGCGCGCAGGATCGTGCCGTCCCCACCGAGCACGACGGCGAGTTCCGCCCCATCCATCGACTCACGGCAGTCGGCCACCGACACGTTGGGTTCGTGGAGCACCCCGAACGCCTCGAGTTCATCGGCCGGTCCGGTCACCTCGACGTCGGCGGCCGCCAGGTCGCGGACCAGTTTGCAGGCGATGTCCAGCGCCTCGGCCCGGCGCGGATGACCGATCAGGACGATGCGGCGACTCACCGCTGCTCACCTGCGACGGCGCTCACGAATTCGTCGATGGACACGTCGGTCATCTTGCCTGCCGCCGCGTGCCGTGCCCACATCAGGTACTCCGTGTTGCCCGTCCCTCCCACGACCGGGCTGCGCAGCAGACCGTGCACGTGCAGTGTCGCAGCGCGCGCGTGCTCGATCACCGTGCGCACGACCTCGGCGTGCTGCTGCGCCGAGATGACCACCCCTGTGCGCCCGAGGCGTTCGCGGCCCACCTCGAACTGGGGTTTCACGAGGGTCACCAGGTCGCCGCCCGGTGCGGTGAAACGCGCCAGCGTGTCCAGCACCAGCCGCAGCGAGATGAAGCTGAGATCCGCGACGACGATGTCGGCAGGACCGCCGACTCGCTCAGGATCCAGGTCGCGCACGTTCTGCCCGGACATCTCGGTCACGCGCGGATCTTCCGCCACGACGGGAGCGAGCTGGTCATGGCCGACGTCGAGAGCGACGACGTGACGGGCTCCCGCCGTGAGCAGGACCTGGGTGAATCCCCCGGTCGACGCACCGACGTCGATACAGCCGGCACCCGAGGGGTCGATCGGGAAGGCCTCCAGCGCGGCCACCAGCTTGTACGCCGCGCGCCCCACCCAGCGCTCTGGTGCGCCCTCGACCTCCACACCGGTGTCCGCGCCCACTCGGATCGAGGCCTTGTGCGCGACCGCACCGTCGACCCGCACCCGGCCGCCCTGCACCAACTCGGCAGCGACCGCCCGGGAGCGCGCCAGGCCGCGGGCGACGAGGGCCTGATCCAGGCGCATCGCAGACCCGCCGTCAGCTGGACAGATCACTCAACCGGCGTTGCAGCGCATCGTGGGCGGCCGTGAGCGATTCGGTGGCCGCAGCGAGGTCGGTGTCGGGACCGATCCGCAGGCCGAGCGCCGCCCGGACCGCCTCGAGCTGATCCGACGCGTCCTCGGAGCGATCTTTCTCGGAGCCCGAGGTCGGACGACCAGTGGGCACGGCGTCCGGGCGACGACCCATCGAGGCGGGGCTCGGCGGGCCGACACTCATGCGCCGTCACCCGACCCGGCGGTGGCGCCTGCCGGCGCGGCATCGGACTCCGCGGCGTCGCCCGGCTCGGTGGACGCGGCACGTGCGACGACCCCCTGGACGTCAGCAACTGCCGCTGATCCGGTCACTCCCGCCGAGACGTCCGCAGCCGAACCGCCGTCGAGGTGGCGGGTGTTGCCCTGTTCGACCACCGCGTCGGTCGAATGGCTCATCGCAGCCTCCGCGCCGGTGCCGTACCCAGGAGCGGTCGCGGTCGTGTCCGCGTCGAGATGGCGGGTATTGCCCTGCTCCACGACCGCGTCGGTCGGCGTGTGGATCTCGCTACCGGGCGTCGCGGGCGTGTTCGCGGTCGTCGGCCGACCGGCCGTCGGGCTCGGTGCCGTCGTGGTGCCCGTCGTCGTCGACGTCTTGGCTGCCGGCGAACTCTTCTTGGTTGCCGACTTCTTCGTCGTGGCCTTCGTCGTGGCCTTCGTCGTGGCCTTCTTGGTGGAGGACCTCTTCGTCGTGGCCTTCGTCGCCGATGTCTTCGATGCCGGGGTCTTCGATGCCGGGGTCTTCGATGCCGGGGTCGAGGCAACCGCGGACACGGCGGCACTCGGTACGCTGCTGGCGTCAGTGGCCTTCTTGGCGGTGGTGCGCTTCGCAGCGGTGGCCTTCTTTGCAACAGACGGCGTCGCCTTCTTGCTCGCCGAACGCGCGGCCGACGTCGTCTGCGCCGACGCCGTTCTCGAATTCGCCGACTTCGTCGTCTTCTTCGCCGCAGACGGCGCTGACTTCTTACTGGTCGCCGTCGCCTTCTTACTGGCCGTCGACGTGGTCGTCGCCGCAGACTTCTTCACCGCGGACGGCGCCGTCTTCTTACTGGCCGTCGACGTGGTCGTCGCCGCAGACTTCTTCACCGCGGACGGCGTCGCCTTCTTGCTCGCCGAACGCGCCGCCGATTTCGTCGCAGCCGTCGACGGACGGGTCGTCGTGGCAGATGTCGTGCCCGCGCGATGAGCGACCGTCGCCCGTGACGGCCGGCTGGTGCGCGGCACCGCCACCTCGTCCGCCGGTGTCGCGGGAGCACGGTTGGCCAGCGCCCTCCGGAGGTCGGCGACCTGGGCCTTCAACCGGTCGATCTCGTCCCGCGCGGACGTGAGCCCGCCGGACGTGGTCAGGCCGACTCGCTGCAGCTGCAGGTCGACCTCGGCACGGACGGTGTCGGAGATCATCGCGCGGTTGGCCGCGGCGGCTGCCACCAGTTCGTCGGCGAGGGTGCTGACCTGCCCGGTGACCTGGGCGGCCCTGGCGGTCGTCGGACCGATCCCGGGCAATCCCAACAGGCCCTCCGCGGCCTCCGTCGCGCGGGCCCGGGTGGCTTCGCTGACCCCGGTGATCATTGCCAGCGCAGAGCGCAGACCGTCTAGTGCCATGTCGGGGTTCCTTCGAGGTAGGTCCGGCACGTGCGGCACGCGCCCGTATGGGCGACCACGCTACTGCCAGCGCGAGGTCGCCGACACTGCCGCCTGGGTGGAGATCCGACCGTCGTCCACGGCCGACCACAGGACACGCAGCGCGATGCGCAACCCGTCCTGCCCGAGTTCAGCACCACTCTCCCGACCCCGGAACCGCACGGCCGGTTGCGCGGACGACTCCAGCACCCCGAGCAGATCGCCCACCCGCCAGCCCGGGCCGTCGGCCGCCGGTTCGTCGTACGGCTCACCCAGCGCTCGCAGGTCACCGGCCACGTAGCGAGGGCGCAGATGCGGATCGGCAGCAACCACGTCGGCGACCCCGTGCACGCCGGTGAACACCAGCAAGGCATCCATTCCGGCCGCATGCGCACCAGCGATGTCGGTCTCCAACCGGTCGCCGATGCCGAGCGTGTGTGCCGGGTCGGTGCCGAGCCGCTCCGCGGCGAGCTCGTACATCAACGGACCCGGCTTGCCGACCACCTCGGGGTCGACATCGACTGCGACGCGCACGGCGCCGACCAGCGACCCGTTGCCCGGCGCGATCCCCCGGTCGGTCGGCAGGGTCCGGTCGGCGTTGGTGACCACCCAGACGGCACCGGACTGGACGGCGTACGCGACCTCCGCGAGATCGCTCGCCCGGACGTCGGGGCCGTACCCCTGCAGTACGGCATCCACGGACCGGGAGGACGCCGCGGCCTCCGGCGGGCTCACCGGGCTCAGCCCCGCACCGCGCAGGGCGTCGGCGACGCCCATTCCTCCCACTGCCAAGACGGAGGCCCCGGCGGCGAGACGCCCCGCCAGCACCTGCGCCCCCGCCACCGAACTGTTGACCACGTGCTCGCCGTTCACCGACAGGCCCAGCGACCGAAGCTGCTCGGCGACCTGTTCAGGTGGGCGGGAGGCGTTGTTGGTGGCGTACACCACGCCGCCAGGAGACGCCGACGCCACCGCGGAGAGCTCCTCGACGGCGTACGGCACCGCATCGGCACCTCGGTAGACCACCCCGTCGAGGTCGCAGACAAGGCCGGGGTAGAGGTCACGCAGAGCACTCGGCATACCTCATTGTCACCGCCGCCCGGGGACACCACGCACCTTGCCCACCGAGGCGGCCTCCACCTCGTGGCGGCTGACCGCACCACCACCGGCTTTCCAGAAGCGCCGGCGAAGAGCCCCCTGCACCCGTACGACGTCCCCGGCCTGCAACCCCAGCGCCGCTCTGCGGGTCCTCGAAGTCCAGCAGGCGACGTCGATGACGTCGACCGTCGGCCGCTTGCGGTCCGAGGCGGGCCTCCGCGCCGGTTCTCGATCGACGACCAACCGGAAGCTGACCAACTCGTCGTCGCTCGGCATCACCCGACGCTCCGCCGGTGCGCTGATCCGGCCGACGAGCTGTACATCGTTGAGGCCGGGCCCTCGGACCGGTCCCTCGTTCGCTGCCTGTGCCATGTCCTGCTCCTCGTCCTTCTGGTGTCATCACAGAGTGGACGGAGGTCACGCCGCGGGCCAGGCAACGTCGTAGGCCTGTGCACAACCGGCCGGGCCGCCAGGGGATGTGCACAGAGCCCGCACATAGACCCGCGAGAGTGTGCCTCACGCGGGCCTACACCGCGCAGGAGCTACGAGTGCGGCTTCCCGGGCTCCTCGTCGCGACCGCCGGAGTCTTCGGAGCTGCCGGCCTCGTCCTCGCCGTCGGACCCATCGAGCAGATCGGTCATCTCGATGTCGGAGCCGACCCCGAGCCGTTCCGCGGCGTCCGTCTCGTCGTCGGTATCGGCTTCCATGGCCTTGGTGAACCAGGTCCGGGCACCGTCCTCGTCACCGGTTGCGAGCAGCGCATCGGCGTACGCGTAGAACAGCCGCGCGGCCCACGGCTGATTCGTCGCCCGCTGCAGGGCGGGGATCCGCAGGCCCATCACCGCCGCATCCGCCTGCCCCAGGTCACGGCGGACCCCGGACACCACGATCGCCAACTCGATGTTGTCGGCCTCCGCGAGGTTCTTCGCATCCGCGGAGGACGCGAGTTCCAGGGCGCGATCGGCGCGGCCCAGACCACGCTCGCAGTCGACCATGTACGCGATCAGGTGGTTCGAACCGGACAGCCGGCGCGCCGTGCGGAACTCACGCAGCGCATCGGAGAACTCGCGCCGTCGGTAGCGCACCAGCCCGAGAGCCTCCCGCACCGCAGGCACCCGCCCGGCGCGCTTGGCGGCATGCTCGGCGTGCTCGAGCGCCAGGTCCGGGTCCTCGTCGAGGAAGTGCGCAGCCGCCACCAGGTGACGCGCAACGCCCTGCGCGTTCTCCTTGCTCAACGTGCGCAGTTGGGTCCAGACCTGACGATCCAGTTCCTTGCCGGTGATCTCGTCGGGAAGCTCCGGTTCGCGGACCCGAGGACGGTCCGACGCCCGCCCGGGTGCGTTGAGCTCCCAGCTGCGCGGGCCACGGTCCCGACGTTCAGGGCGCTCCTCGCCACGACCGGCCCGCGGGGCGTGCCCGGATGCACGCCCATCCCGGGCACCGCCAGCCCCCGTGGGACGCCCACCCTGGCGTGAATCGCGAGCACCCGATCCCCCTCTGGCCTCACGCGACCGGTCCGGGGCCGCGCCCGAGCGGCCTCCCCCGGACCGGCTCCGGTCCGAGCGCTGCGCACCACCGGTACGACGCTGTTCGGGACGCTGCCCGCGCGCAGTCGACTCGTCGCCGCGGCTGCTGGCCCCGTCAGCCGGGTCGGCCTGACGGCCACGGGCCGCTCCCCACCGTGCGGAGCGCTCCGTCGACTCAGATTCCTGTCCGGCGTTCTCGTCCTGATCGGGCATCGCCGACACCTCACTCCTGGTAGATCGCTGGTCAGCACCCTAGTGCGACGCCGGCGTCAGCCGCCCGGACGCCGGCGCGGCAACAGCACGTGGACATCGAGCACAAGGTGCACAAAAAGAATGCGGAGGTGCAAGACAACCATTCGGTTATCTCGCACCCCCGCATTCATCAAAGGTAGTTCGGCGGTGTCCTACTCTCCCACACACTCCCGTGTGCAGTACCATCGGCGCTGAAGGGCTTAGCTTCCGGGTTCGGTATGGGACCGGGCGTTTCCCACTTCGCTATGACCGCCGTAACACTATGGAACTGTATTGACCCTTTTGGTGGTCACCATCACCAACCACACCCCCGTTTTGCGGGTGGTGTTGTTGGTGGTGGGGTGGGTGTGTTGTTCCAGAATCACACAGTGGACGCGAGCAAGCTCTTAAAGTTTTGGTTGTGGTGTCAAGTTGTCGGCAGATTA
>NZ_JAGEKR010000005.1 GCF_017565405.1 Allobranchiibius sp. CTAmp26 | reverse complement strand
ATGGAGCGCGCCGCGACCCTGTCGTCGTACGGGCCTGGGATGTGTCAGGCGGAGATGGTGCTGGTGTCGATCACGTAGCGGTAGCGCACCTTGCCGTCCACGACCTTGTCGTACGCCGCGTCGACCTCATCGGCGGCGATGACCTCGACGGTCGCGCCGAAGTCGTGCTTCGCGCAGAAGTCGAGCATCTCCTGGGTCTCGGGGATGCCGCCGATGTTGGACCCGGCGACCACCTTGCTGGAGCCGATCAGCAGGCCCGGCGCGATCTCGTACTTCTTGGGCGGCAGACCAACCGAGACCAGCACGCCGCGAGCCTTCAGCAGACCCACGTAGTCCTCCATGGGCAGGTCGGCGCTCACCGTGTTGAGGATGATGTCGAAGTACCCCTTGAGGTCCTCGAACACCTTCCCGTCCTTGGTGGCGAGGTGCTGGGTCGCACCGAGCTCGACCGAGTCGTCGGCCTTGTCGGTCGTGCGCGACAGCACAGTCACCTCGGCGCCCATGGCGGCCGCGATCTTGACCCCCATGTGGCCAAGACCGCCCATGCCGACGACAGCGACCTTCGTGCCGGGGGCGGCGCCCCAGCGGCGCAGCGGGGAGTAGCTCGTGATGCCCGCGCACAGCAGCGGCGCGGCGACGTCGAGACCCAGGCCCTCGGGGATGGTGAGGACGAAGCGCTCGGAGACGACGACACCCTGGGCGTAGCCGCCCTTGGTCTTCTCGCCGTCGTAGCCGACGCCGTTGTAGGTCAGAACAGCGCCCTTGACGCAGTGCTGCTCGTAGCCTTCCTTGCAGAACTCGCACTCGCCGCACGAGTCGACCATGCAGCCGACGCCGACGTGGTCGCCGACCTTGACGCGGGTGACGGCGTCGCCGACCTCGGCGACGACGCCCGCGATCTCGTGGCCCGGCACCATCGGGAAGATCGCGGTGCCCCACTCCTCGCGGACCTGGTGGATGTCGCTGTGACAGATACCGGCGTACTTCACATCGATACGGACATCGTCGTCACGCAGCGCTCGCAGCTCGACGGGACCGGCCTCGAACGAGCCACTGGGCGATGCAACGGACAGAGCAGGGGTAGTTGTCATATCACCGACGTTACGACCGCCCGGGGGGCTCACGCCAATCCGGTGAGCCTGGTCACGCCTGCGGTTCGAGGGCCGCCCAGGACTGCTGTTCCGGACCCATGAGCTGGCCCTCGGGACAGTGCTGGCGGTAGTCGCACCACCGGCACAGCGCCGACGGACGAGGCGCGAAGGCGGCCGATTCGACGCCCAGCTCGGCGTACGACGCGTCGGCCGCACGCAGGTCGCGCCCGATCGACTCCGCCTCGGCGGCCTTGCGCTCCAACGACTCGGGCGTGTGATCGTGGGCGACCACCTCGCGGGTCGGCACGTGGTGCAGTTCGACGCGGGTGCACGCGCGCCGGAAGAGCCGGGCGACGGCCTGGGCGTAGAACGCCAGCGCCAGCGACGTGCGCGCATCGTCGTGCCCGAGCGGCCGGCGCGAGGTCTTGTAGTCGACGACCACCAACTCGCCGTCGCGGTCGTCAAGGCGGTCGATCCGCCCGGTGAGGGCCAGCGTGGCGGTCTTCAGCCCCACAGTGCGCTCGATCCCCGCGGGCTGGGTGCTGCGGTCGCTCTCCCGCAGATAGTCCAGCACCTCATCGGTGATCCGCGCCCGCCAGCGCGCTGACTGCTCGGCGTCGCGGAACCCGACGTCGATCCAGCTGGTCCGCACCAGTTCCCGCACCGCATCCGGCGTCCGGGCGTGCTCGGGCAGATCCCAGAAATCACGCAACACGTTGTGCACGACCAGTCCCACGGAGGTGTGTGCACGTTGCGGGCGCCCGGGTGGGGAGGGCCGGTCGAGATAACGCATCCGGTAGGCGCGCGGGCAGTCCAGCCACATCGACAACTTGCTCGGGCTCGCCGAGTAGAGCCGCGCCGGGAGGCCGGGGATCTCGGTCTGGGTCACGGCCACAGGATCGTGGTCGGGGAGGTCGCCTGCGCGACGATGGTCTCCAGCACCGGCTGCGTCGTGGTGTTCTCGCCGAGCCGGTTGTCCTTGCCGGAGCCGTGGTAGTCGCTGGACCCGGTGACGAACAGTCCGAGCTCGCTCGCCAACTCCCCCGCGCGGCGGCGCGACGCGTCGTCGTGGTCGCGGTGGAACACCTCGATCCCGCCCAGCCCGGCGTCGGCCATCTCGCGGATGACGCTCTCGTCCACGACCCTGCCGCGCTGGTGGGCGAGCGGATGAGCCATCACGGGCACGCCGCCCGCCGCCCGCACCAGCTCGACCGCGCGGGCGGGGTGCGGGGCGTAGTGCGAGACGTGATATTTCCCATTCGATTTCAGGTAGGTCGCAAAGGCCTCGTTCCGGTCCGCGACGACCCCGGCGACGACCAGGGCATCGGCGATGTGCGGGCGCCCCAGCGTCGCTCGGGGAGCCGCTTGAACGCGTACCTGCTCCCAGGTGAGCCCGGTGTCCGGTGTGAGCAGGTCGACCATCCGGCGGGCGCGGTGCTCACGGGAGTCGCGGGCGTGGTCCAGTTCGCGGGTCAGTGGCGCGCTCGTCGGATCGTGCAGATAGCCCAGCAGATGCACGCTGATGCCGCCGGCCGAGCAGGAGATCTCGATACCCCGGACCAGCGCCACCCCCTGCTCGCGCACGACCGACGCCGCCTGCTCCCAGCCGCTGGTGGTGTCGTGGTCGGTGAGCGCCACGACGTCCAACCCGGCCGCCGCGGCGGCGGCCATCACCTGCTGCGGCGCCTGCGTGCCGTCGCTCTCGGTGGAGTGGGTGTGAAGGTCGATGCGCACGCTGTGGACCCTACCGAGGCGGGGCGACACACCCTCGCGTCATCCACCGATGGGCGCGCGGATCTCGTCGGCTTTGTCAGACTGAGGTGATGACCTCGCCACCCGCACCGACCCCCGGCCTACCCGCCGGGTCCGAGGTCACGATCCCCATCCGCCGCCAGGTCACCCCGCCGAGCGTCTATCAGACCGTGCGCCTGATGTACGCCGGCGCCGTCCTCAGCGTGCTCGCCGCCCTCGTGGAGTTGCGTGCGCGTGGCGACATCCGCGCTTCCCTCGTACGCCACAACGCACACACCGGTGGGCGCCGGCTGAACGCTCACGACATCGGCGACGCCGCCGGATTCACCGTGTCGTTCCTGGTGGCAGCCGCGGTGCTCAGCGCCATCCTGTGGTTGGCGCTGGCGTGGGGCATTCGGCACGGTTCGCGCCGGGCCCGCATCTTCGGGACGGTGCTGGCGGTGCTGTGCGTCCTCAAGGTCTACGGGACGCTCACGCAGGGCGGCACTCCGGTGCTCGGGGTGCTCGTCGACCTGGCACAGCTGGCCGTGGCGGTCGCCGTGACGGTCCTGATGTGGAGCAGACGCAGTGCCACCCACTTCGAATCCGCAGCGCCCGATCTAGGGTGACCGGCATGCCGACCGCCCGTGCGCGCCTGGCGCCCCTCCTCCTCGTGCTCGCCACCGGCTCCCTCGCGGCCTGCGGGTCGAGCGGGAGCAGCGCGCCGCAGACACCGTCGTACCCGACCTCCACCGTCGATCTCAACGGCCCGGCCGCAGGTTCCAGCACCAGCGCGTACGCCGGCAGCACCGTCAGCAAGGACAAGTCCTTCTCGACCGTGCTGCCCGTCGGGTGGAAGGCGGTGAAGAGCTCCGTGTCCGGCGTGGTGATCTTCGTGCAGGCGCCGACAGCCACGCACGGGGTGCGCACCAACTTCAGCGTGCTGCGTCAGGCCGCGCCGGGGGTGGCTCTCGCCGACATGGTCGGGCAGAGCCAGGCGAGCCTGCAGCAGAGCGGGTACGCCGTGACGGCCGCCTCCCCCACGACCGTCGGCGGGATCAAGGGCGAGGGGTTGACCGCCACCAAGACGGTGCAGGGCAAGCCGGTGAGTGAGCGGCAGTACTTCGTGCAGCACGGGTCGGCGGTCTACATCACGACCATGACCTCCTCGGCGGCCGATGCCGCGGGTGCGGCCGCTGCGCAGACGGCCATCTTCGGCAGCTGGGCTTGGAGTCGGTCCTAGCCCGGTGCGACGATGCCGGTATGAGTGAGAAGCAGCCGGCGGCCGAACATCGCAGCAAACCCACGAGCGCGCAGTTCCGCTCGTTCGTGGCCTCCGGTTGGGCGCCGCGCCCGGACGAGCCCACCCCGCGCGAACCCGTCGCCGACCACACCGGTGCGCGCCGCGACGAGCTCGGCGCACAGTTCCCCGGCGAGCGGCTCGTCATCCCCGCCGGTGGGCTGAAGGTCCGCAGCAACGACTGCGACTACGTGTTCCGGCCGCACACGGCGTTCGCCCACCAGACCGGCCTGGGAGGCGACCGCGAACCGGACGCTGTCCTGGTGCTGGAGCCCACCGAGGAGGGCCACGAGGCGACGATCTACTTCCGCCCGCTGGCCGGCCGTGACACCGAGGAGTTCTTCGGCGACTCCCGCTACGGCGAGTTCTGGGTGGGTGCCCGCCCCAGGCTGGAGGACATGGAGTCCGAGCTCGGCATCGCCGCACGGCACATCGACGAACTCAAGGACGCCGTCTCCAAGGACGCGGGTGAGGTGACGGTCCGGGTTGTCCGCGACGCGGACGCCGAGGTGACCGCCCTCATCGACGAGATCCGTCAGCAGACGGCGCAGACCCAGCAGCAGGCGGGCGAGGAGGACGGCCGCGACCGCCACGACCTGGACGACGAACTGGCCCGCACGCTGTCCACCCAGCGACTCGTCAAGGACGACTTCGAGGTCGACCAGATGCGCGCCGCGGTCACCGCGACCGCCCGCGGTTTCGAGTCGGTGATCGCCGACCTGCCCGACGCCGTACGCCGAGGTCGCGGCGAGCGCTGGGTGGAGGGCGTCTTCGGCCTCACCGCGCGCCATGAGGGCAACGGGGTCGGCTACGACTCGATCTGCGCCGCCGGCGACCACGCGACGACGCTGCACTGGATCCGCAACACCGGCGAGATCCACGACGGCGACCTGCTGCTGCTGGACGCCGGCGTCGAGGTCGACGCGCTCTACACCGCCGACATCACCCGCACCTTCCCGGTGAACGGTCGGTTCTCCGACGCCCAGCGCCGGGTCTACAACGCGGTGTACGCCGCTCAGGAGGCAGGACTGGCCGCCGTACGACCGGGCGCCACCTTCGCCGACATCCACGCGGCGGCGATCCGGGTGATCGCCCAGACGCTCTTCGACTGGGGCCTGCTGCCGGACGGCGTCGACGTGGAGGCGACCCTGGACAAGGAGACCGGGCAGTACCACCGTCGCTGGATGGTGCACGGCACCAGCCACCACCTGGGCCTGGACGTGCACGACTGCGCGCAGGCCCGCGACGAGGACTACATGCAGGGGACCCTCACCCCCGGCATGATCGTCACGGTCGAGCCGGGCCTGTACTTCAAGGCCGACGACGAGCTCATCCCGCAGGAGCTGCGCGGGATCGGCGTGCGTATCGAGGACGACGTGCTCGTCACGGCGACCGGTCACGAGAACCTGTCGGCGGCCATGCCCCGGACCAGCGCCGAGGTCGAGGACTGGATCTCCCGCGTCTGGGCCGAGCGCTCCTAAACCGCCTCGTCCTGCTCAGGCGTGTCCGGCGTTGTTGCCCGGCTCACCGGGCAGCTCCGGCCCGGTGTCACCGGGTACGGCTTCCTTCGCGTCTTCCTCACTGATGCGCACACCCGCCAGCGGGTCACCACCTGCGGTACCAGGCTCTTCGGCGACGGGCTGCTGGGTGTCTTCGGTCAGATCCTCGGTTCGGTCCTCTGCATCGCTCATGCGTTCGACGCTAACAGCAGACACCGACGTCCCACCGCTACGCTCCCCGCATGACCGCGTCCGCCACGCCGGCAGCCTTCGGCAAGTCCGCCATCTGCTGGCTGGAGGTGGAGGGCCGGGACCGTCCGGTCTGGTACGTGCCGGCGGGCGAGGTCGCCTACGTCGTGTCCGGCCCGGGCGAACAGGAGCTGCCCGAGCTCCCGGCGAGTGTGCCGATCACGCTGCGCGTTAAGGACACCCGCGAGTACGCCGGCAGGTTCACCGCGTCCGCGACCCGGCTCCGGCCGGGGGACGAGGGGTGGGACGACGCCGTCGGCGCCCTGCGGCCGGCACGGTTGAACTCCCCCGACGACGACCCGGTCGCGCGCTGGTCGCAGGACGGCGCGGTCTGGGCGCTGCGGCCGGATTTCGAGACGCCCACGCCGGTGGCACGCGACGCTCCGAGCGGCGCGCGGGAACCCGCCCCGACCTCGGCGACCACCCGCGGGCGGATGCCCGGTCACCTCGGAAAGCGTCGGCGACGCGAGGGTTAACCTGTCCACCGTGAGTTCACTGACTCGCGTGTTCATCGCGCGCATCTCCGGCCTGACGGTCCTCGATCCCCTCGGGGATCAGGTCGGTCGAGTGCGCGACGTGGTCGTCGTCTTCGCCTCGACCGGTGCGCTGCGCGCCATCGGCCTGGTCATCGAGGTCCCCGGCAAGCGCCGGGTCTTCGTGCCCATGACGAGGGTCACCAGCATCGACGCAGGCGCCGTCATCACCACGGGTCTGGTCAACATGCGCCGCTTCGAGCAGCGGACGAACGAGACCCTGGTGCTCGCGGAGATCCTCGACCGCGAGGTCAACGTGCGGTACGAGGCGGAGGTCTTCACCGGGCTCGTCGAGGACCTGGAGATCGAGCAGAACGCCCGCCGCGACTGGATGGCCACCAAGGTCTTCGTACGCCGCTCGATCCCCGTCTCGGCCGCCTCCAAGGCGATGTCCCGGCTGACCCGACGGCGCAGCGGCACCACGGTGCTGGTCCCCGTCGCCGACGTCACGGGTCTGCGCCACCAGCCGGAAGCGCAGAGCGCCGAGCGACTGCTGGAGACCTACGAGGACCTGCGGGTCGCCGACCTGGCCGAGGTCATCCACGACCTGACCCCCAAGCGCCGCGGGGAGGTCGCCGCTGCCCTGGACGACGACAAGCTCGCCGACATCATGCAGGAGCTGCCCGAGGACGACCAGGTCGAGATCATGACCGGCCTGGACGTCGAGCGGGCCGCCGACGTGCTGGAGGCGATGGAGCCCGACGACGCCGCCGACCTGCTCGCCGACCTGCCGCCCGCGCAGGCCGAGCAGCTGCTGCAGCGGATGGCCCCCGACGAGGCCGAGCCGCTGCGCCGCCTGATGGAGTACGACGAGAACACCGCCGGCGGCCTGATGACCACCGACCCCGTCGTCCTCGGCCCGGAGGCCACCATCGCCGAGGCTCTCGCACTCGTACGCCGCGAAGAGGTCGCGCCCGCTCTGGCGTCCTCGATCTTCGTGTGCCGCCCGCCGCTGGAGACCCCCACGGGGCGGTTCATCGGGGTCGTCCACACCCAGCGCCTGCTGCGCGAACCGCCGGCCTCCGCGGTCGGCATGATCATCGACAAGACCGTCGAGGCGGTCGCCGACGACGCGCCGCTCGGCCATGTGACCCGCACGCTCGCGACGTACAACCTGGTGAGCCTGCCGGTGGTCGACGACGCCGGACGGCTGCTCGGCGCCGTCACCGTCGACGACGTGCTCGACCACATCCTTCCCGAGGACTGGCGGGAGGCCCGGCACGAGGGTCGCCGCTACACGCAGGCGTCCGGGTCGGATACGGCGAGCGCGTCATGACCGACGTCGACACCGGCCGCAAACGACGCGGCGGACGATCTCGCGCGACCCACGAGCGGCGCGAGCGGGACCGCATCGATCAGCCCCAGGAGATCCGCCGGGGGTTCATGCCGAAGTTCCAGCTGGACGGTGACCGGTTCGGGGTCCTGAGCGAGCAGTTCGCACGGTTCATGGGCACCGCGACGTTCCTGATCTGGATGAGCGTCTTCGTCATCATCTGGCTCGCGTGGAACTGGCTCGCGCCGGTCTCCGTGCGCTTCGACCCATACTCGTTCACCTTTCTCACGCTCGTGCTCAGCCTGCAGGCGTCCTACGCCGCACCCCTGATCCTGCTGGCGCAGAACCGCCAGGACGACCGCGACCGGGTCGCGCTGGAGCAGGACCGCAACCAGAACGCGCGCAGCCTCGCCGACACCGAGTTCCTCACCCGCGAGGTCGCCTCGCTGCGGGTCGCGATGCGCGAGACCGCCACTCGCGACTTCGTCCGGTCGGAGCTGCGGTCGCTGCTGGAGGAGATGGAGGAGCGCGGTCACCTGCGCTCCGCCGACGATCCTGGCCCGTCGGCGTCCGCCTCCCCCACCGGCAAGGGCTGACCCACCGGACCGGTTCTACACTTGCGGACATGCCCACCCCCACGGTCGACGCCGTTCGTGATGCCCTCTCCCGCGTCCAGGACCCGGAGATTCACCGACCCATCACCGAGCTCGGCATGGTCGAGAGCGTCGAGGTCAGCGACAGCGGCCACGTCACCGTCACCATCCTGCTGACCATCTCCGGCTGCCCGCTGAAGGCCAAGCTCACGACCGACACCACCCAGGCGGTGCAGGCGGTCGAGGGCGTGACCGGTGTCGACGTGCGCCTCGGGGTGATGAACGACGAGCAGCGCGGCGCGCTCAAGGACCACCTGCGCGGCGGTGCGCAGGAGCGAGAGATCCCGTTCGCCAAGGCCGGTTCGCTGACCCGGGTGTACGCCGTGGCGTCCGGCAAGGGCGGCGTCGGCAAGTCCTCGGTGACCACCAACCTCGCCGCCTCGCTCGCCAAGCAGGGCCTGCGGGTGGCCGTGGTCGACGCGGACATCTACGGCTTCTCGGTGCCGCGGATGATGGGCGTGGAGCGAAAGCCCACCCAGGTCGACGACATGATCCTGCCGCCCGACAGCCACGACGTGAAGGTCATCTCGATCGGCATGTTCGTGCCCGGCAACCAGCCCGTGGTGTGGCGTGGTCCGATGCTGCACCGCGCGCTGCAGCAGTTTCTGGCCGACGTCTTCTGGGGCGACCTGGACATCCTGCTGCTCGACCTGCCGCCGGGCACCGGCGACATCGCGATCTCGGTCGCCCAGCTCATTCCGAACTCCGAGATCCTCGTGGTCACCACCCCCCAGCAGGCAGCCGCCGAGGTCGCCGAGCGGGCCGGTGCGATCGCGCTGCAGACCCACCAGCGCATCGCCGGCGTCATCGAGAACATGTCCTGGCTGGAACTGCCCGACGGCAGCCGCCAGGAGCTCTTCGGCAGCGGCGGTGGCGCCGCGGTCGCCGCGTCGCTGAGTCGTTCGATCGGCGCGCCGGTCGAGTTGCTCGGCCAGGTGCCGCTCGACACCAACCTGCGTGAGGGCGCCGACGAGGGCGTGCCGGTCGTACTGCGCAACCCCGACAGCGCGGCGGCCGTCGCGTTGCGCGGGATCGCGGCGGGCCTGGGCAGCCGGTCCCGTGGTCTCGCCGGTCGCTCCCTCGGCCTGACACCCGCCGGGCGGTAGCCGACTGCCGGCCGACCGGCCGGAATGCTTGACCTCCGGGCCGGGTTGGCACTGATAGTGGCTCGTACCCCGACCGGGGGGCGCGCACGACGCAGTGCAGACCCGAGAGGAACGGCATGAGCAACGACGGGCAGCAGGCCAACATCGGGGTCGTCGGCCTCGCGGTCATGGGATCCAACCTGGCGCGCAACCTCGCGTCGCGCGAGGGCAACACCGTCGCGGTCTACAACCGCACCCAGGCGCGTACCGACGAACTGATGCAGGAGCACGCCGACGCCGGTTTCGTGGCGTCGGAGTCGATCGAGGACTTCGCGGCCTCCCTCACCAAGCCGCGCACCGCGATCATCATGGTGCAGGCCGGCAAGGGCACCGACGCCGTGATCGACCAGCTCGCCGACCTGTTCGAGGAGGGCGACATCATCGTGGACGGCGGCAACGCCAACTTCCACGACACGATCAGGCGCGAGAAGCAGCTGCGTGAGCGCGGCCTGAACTTCGTCGGCACGGGTATCTCCGGTGGCGAGGAGGGCGCCCTGCACGGGCCGTCGATCATGCCGGGCGGTTCGGCCGAGGCGTGGGAGACCCTGGGGCCGATCCTGCGCTCCATCGCCGCCGTCGCCGAGGGTGAGCCGTGCGTGACCCACGTCGGCACCGACGGCGCCGGACACTTCGTGAAGATGGTGCACAACGGCATCGAGTACGCCGACATGCAGCTCATCGCCGAGGCGTACGACCTGCTGCGCCGCGTGGGCAAGCACTCCACGAGCGAAGTCGCCCAGATCTTCACCGAGTGGAACGACGGCGACCTGGAGTCCTACCTGATCGAGATCACCGCCGAGGTCCTGAAGCAGACCGACGCCGACACCGGCAAGCCCCTGGTCGACGTCATCGAGGATCAGGCCGGCTCCAAGGGCACCGGCGTCTGGACCGTGCAGAACGCCGTCGGACTGGGCATTCCGGTGTCCGGCATCGGCGAGGCGGTCTTCGCCCGGGCGGTCTCCTCCAAGCCCACCCAGCGGGCCGCGGTGCGCAGGACCGCCGCGTCACGACCGCAGATCCAGCAGGTCGGCGACGGCTTCGAGGACGACGTCCGCGCGGCGCTGTACGCCTCCAAGGTGGTCGCCTACGCGCAGGGCTTCGACCTCATCATCGCGGGGGCCAAGGAGTACGACTGGGACATCGACCTCGGCGACATGGCCAAGATCTGGCGCGGCGGCTGCATCATCCGCGCGCAGTTCCTGAACCGCATCGTCGAGGCGTACGACAAGAACCCCGACCTGGAGACCCTGCTCGAGGACCCCTACTTCGCGAACGCGGTCGCCGAGGGCGATGCCGCGTGGCGGCGCATCGTCGGCATCGCGGCGGCCTCGGGCATTCCGGCGCCGGGATTCTCCTCGGCGCTCGCCTATTACGACGCCCTCTCGTCGGAGCGGCTGCCGGCCGCGCTCGTGCAGGGACTACGTGACTTCTTCGGAGCCCACACCTACCAGCGGGCGGACAAGGACGGCACGTTCCACACCCTGTGGTCCGGCGACCGCACCGAGATCGAGACGGAGCCCTCGACGCACTGAGCGCACGCAGACACTGCCGGGCGGGGCCTCAGGTGGCGTCGACGTCGTACGGCGTGGCGCGGTCCGGGTCCCACCGGCGGTGGTCCTCGTGCGCGGCGATCCCGTCGTGGCCGAGGTAGGGCGCCTGCTCGGTCGGCTCACCGGAGGCGTCCTCCTCGTCGTAGAGGGCCTGCCGGATGATCTTGCGCGGGTCGTACTGACGGGGGTCGTACTGGCGCCAGTCGATGTCCTCGAAGTCCGGCCCGAGCTGGTCCTTCAGGTTGCCCTTGGCGCCGTTGGCCATGTCACGGGCCTGCTTGACGAAGGTCCGCAGTTTGGCCAGGTACTCCGGCATCCGCTCCGGCCCGATGAGGACCATGGCGGCCACGAGCAGGATCAGCAGTTTCCACGACGTGATCCCGAACATGTCACCATCCTCCCTGCGAGCCTCAGTTGTTCGATGCGTTGGTCTGCACCGCGACACTACGGCTGCCGCCGTTGCTCGTGATGGTCAAGGTCACCGTGGCGCCGAGCGGCTTCGATCGCAGGGCCACGATGAACGCCGTGGGACCGGCCACCTCGACCCCGTCGATCGCGGTGATCACGTCGCCGGTGGCGACCCCGGCACGCTGTGCACCGCCGCCCGCGTCCACGCCCCCGACGCGCACGCCGGTCCCCTCGTAGTTCGGGTCCACCTGGATGCCGATGCTGGGGTGCTCGGCCTTGCCCGTCCTGATGAGCTGGTCGACCGTGCGCTGCACCTGCGCCGACGGGATCGCGAAGCCCACGCCGATGTTGCCGCTCTGCTGGCTCCCCGACCCGTCGCCGCCCGTGCTGGCGATCGCCGAGTTCACTCCGACGACCCGGCCGTGCATGTCCAGCAGCGGACCACCGGAGTTGCCCGGGTTGATCGCCGCGTCGGTCTGCACGGCGTTCAGGTAGGACACATCCGACATGGACTGCCCGGTGCTGACCGGTCTGTTGAGCGCGCTCACGATGCCCGTAGTGACCGAACCGGTCAGCCCCAGCGGCGCGCCGACCGCGATGACCGACTGGCCGACGATGAGGGCGTCGGAGTCGCCGTACGCCAGAGTCGGCAGCGTGCCGTGATTGACCTTGATGACGGCCAGGTCGTACGACGCGTCGGCCCCGACGATCCGGGCGGACGCCTGGCTGTCGTCGGAGAACTGCACGGTGAGCCGGCCGCTGGCACCTGCACCCTCGGCGACGTGGTTGTTGGTGACGATGTATCCGCTGGAGCGGATGACGAAGCCGGACCCAGTGCCCACCGGCTTACCCGTGGAGTCGGCGATCTGGATCGTCACGACGCTGGGCAGGGAGCGTTTGGCGATCGCGCTCACCTGGTCGCTGCCCGCCACGTCAGTGGCGTCCGCGTCGTAGTGGTGGGTGATGATCGCGCCACCCGCACCACCGACCGCGCCGGCGACCAGCGCGAGGACGAGCGCGCCGCCCGCGAGCAGCCCGGCGCGGCCCTTCCGGGGCTGCTCGGGATTCGCTGGCGGACCGGCCGAAGGAAACGGCTGCTGGGGCCCGGACGGCGTCATACCCGAGATTGTCGCTTACGACGCTGCTCAGTGACCGCCGGACCGCACCATCGCCGCGCGGACCACGGGGTCGGCGACCGGCTCGGTCACCGAGCCGTTCGCGGCACGCGGCGCCTGCCGTACGACGGAGGCTCCCCCGCGCTGCAACTGGCCCGGTGTCCCGCCGGGTGCGCCCACGGGCACCTGCACGGCGACGAGGGCGGCCCCGACGCACCCGGCGACCGCGAACACGGCGCAGGCCACCGAACGGCGCGCGGAGGCGTACTGCGCGGGCGCGGACGTCGCCAGGGTGGCCGGGCCGTGCGGCCGGATGGGTGTGCACTCACGGCGGACCTCCTGCGCCAGGTGCATCAGTCCGGCCGCGAGGTCGTGCTGACCCTGGTGACCCAGGGTGAAGCTGCGCATCCGTGCGATCACGTCGCGCTGCTCCTGCACGAACGCCCGACAGTGCAGGCACACCGACAGGTGCCGCTCGACCGCGCAGGTGCGTGCCGCGTCGAGCATGTCGTCGACGTAGTCGCAGAGGACATCGGTGTCGTGTCGATCCCGCATGTCCTGGCCGTCGCGCACGCGGATCACAGGGATCCCGCCGGCATCACCGGCATGCCGAGACCCGGCCGCGAGGCCACCGGCGTCGACGTCTGCGGGCGGGGCGCCCGGTGCGCGAGCGCCTCGCGCAGCTGAGCCCGGCCGCGGTGGATGCGCGATCGCACGGTTCCCAGCTTCACATCCAGGGTCGCGGCGATCTCCTCGTAGGACAGGCCCTCGATGTCGCAGAGCACCACGGCCGCGCGGAAGTCCGGCGCCAGGGCGTCCAGCGCCCGCTGGATGTCGTCGTCGAAGTGCGCGTCGACATAGGTCTGCTCCGGGCCGCTCTCCCGGCTCGGGAGCCTCGCCGCGGACTCGTCGGAGAGCGCGTCGAAGCGGATGCGCTGCTTGCGGCGCATCTTGTCCAGGAAGACGTTGGTGGTGATCCGGTGCAGCCAGCCCTCGAACGTCCCGGGGCGGTAGGAGCCGAGCGAGCGGAACACCCGCAGGAAGACGTCGTGGGTGAGGTCCTCGGCGTCGTGCACGTTGCCGGTCAGCCGGTAGGACAGCCGGTAGACGCGGGCGGAGTGCTCGGTGACGATCTCCTCCCAGGTCGGCGGCACCCATCCTGCGGGGGCCTCGTCGGGCACGACCGTGCGGGTCGTCCGAGCCGTCGACTGGGCATGCTGGGTCGTCATGACCTCAGCCTCGCCAGGTCCGCTGTGTGTGGGCTGTGCCCTTGCTTGGCAGCCTCGATGCGGTGCATGACCTTCTCAACGTACGACGGGTCACAAATGTTCTCCCGCCGACATCGGGATCGGTGCCGCATTGGTATGTACTGCCGCGGCCCGGCAGACTGCACCCATGCAGATGCGAGCGTCCAGCTGGAGCTACGCCGAGGACTTCGTCACCGAGCCCGACGCGATCGCCCGCGCCCGCGACCGCGGGGAGAAGCTCGGCGCGGTCCCGGTCGGCACCGGCACGGGCGCCGCGTTGCAGACCCTGGCCGCCGCGGCCCGGGCGATGTCGGTGGTCGAGGTCGGCACGGGAGCGGGCGTCTCCGGTCTGTGGTTGCTGTCCGGGATGCCGGCGCGTGGTGTGCTCACCACCATCGACCTCAGTGCGGAGCACCAGAGCGCGGCGCGCGAGGCGTACTCGGAGGCGGGCATCGCACCGCACCGGTTGCGGATCATCTGCGGCAACGCGTTGACCGTGCTCCCGCGACTCACCGACAGCGCGTACGACATGGTGCTGGTCGACGGCCACAAGCCGGACTATCCCGCGTACGTCGAGCAGGGGCTGCGCCTGTTGCGGCCCGGCGGGGTGCTGGCGATCGACAACATGCTGTGGCACGACCAGGTCGCCGACCCGGTGGCGCGCGACGAGTCCACCACGGTCCTGCGCGACCTCGGCAAGTCGCTGCGCGACGACCCTTCGCTGCGGGTCGCGCTCCTGCCGGTCGGCGACGGACTGCTGACCGCCATCACCTCCGACACGCGGGGCTGAACGACCCGACGACGCACGAAGGCCCCAGCCGTGGAACGGGTGGGGCCTTCGTCACGGTTGAGGGTCGGATCAGCCGATGCAGCCCTTGATCGCATCGCCGAGCGCGGCGGCCTCCTCGGCGTTCATCTCGACCACCAGCCGGCCACCGCCCTCGAGCGGCATGCGCAGCAGGATGCTGCGGCCCTCTTTGGTGACCTCGAGCGGACCGTCTCCGGTCCGCGGCTTCATCGCCGCCATGGTGCTCCCTTCGGTGGCGTGACGCCTTCGCGCCACCCGCCACGCAGCTGTCCGATCGATCTGCTGGCCGGAACGGCCTCGCAATTGCGCCTTATTATCGCCGAACCGGGTGCGTTGCGGAAATCCGCCACTCGCCGAAGACCCGCCCCCACCAGGAGGAGACCCCCGATGACGTCCGCCGCCCCGCAGGCCGAACACCCCGTCGTAGTGACTCGCGTGGACGGTGTCGCCACCGTCCGGCTGAACCGGCCCGACGCGATGAACGCCTTGGACCTGGCGACGAAGGAGTCGCTGCTGGCCACCCTGCGGGACCTGGCGGCGGACACGCAGGTGCGCGCGGTCGTCCTGACCGGCACCGGCAAGGCTTTCTGCGTTGGACAGGACCTCAAGGAGCACGTGACGCAACTGCGCAGCGGCGAGCCGCTGTCCTCGACCGTGGAGTCCCACTACAACCCGATCGTGACCCTGCTGCTCACCATGGACAAGCCGGTGATCGCCGCCGTGAACGGCGTCGCCGCGGGGGCGGGCGCCTCACTGGCGTTCGCGGCGGACGCCCGGATCGTCGCGGACACCGCAGGCTTCAACACCTCGTTCGCGGCGATCGGGCTGTCGAGCGACACCGGGTCGTCCTGGACGTTGCCACGGCTGATCGGCTACCCGGCGGCGCGCGAACTGCTGATGTTCCCCCGCACCGTCCCGGCCGACGAGGCGCAGCGGCTGGGACTGGTGACCCGCCTCGTACCGGCGGCGGAGCTGGACGAGACCGTCGCGCAGTTCGCGGCGCAGCTCGCGGCCGGACCGACGCTGGCCTACGCCTCGATCCGGCAGGCGCTGGCGTACTCCGCCGGCCACGATCTGGCCTCGTCGCTGGCGCACGAGGCGGAGCTCATGGCGCGCACCGGGAGTTCGCAGGACCACGCGGCCGCCGTCGAGGCGTTCCTGTCCAAGACCCCCGCCCGCTTCGAGGGACGCTGAGACTCAGATCGGGTTGCCGACGGGCGGCACGAACCGCAACAGCGTCCACGCCCACCAGACCTGCCAGCCGAGCGACAGCACCAGGAAGATCGCGCACCGCAGCGTGACCAGCACCCTGCGCTCGCGGTGTACCCATCCCACACCGAGCGCGACCGGCACCAGAGGGAAGAGGAACATCGCGTAGCGGTAGGTGCTGGTCCACACGTCGACCGTGGCGACGAGGTACGCCGCGTACGCCACGGTCCAGCCCAGCAGGACGGGCCCGAGCGCCCGGGCCCAGGGACCGGTGACCATCGCCACGAAGGTTGCGAGCAGGGCCACGAGGACGACGGTCGCCCCGACCTTGCCGAAGAGCAGCTCGAAGTTGCGCACCCAGGGCTGGAAGAACACCACGCCGTCGGCACGCCAGGCGCCCTGGGTCTCGAAGTAAGCCGACCGGACGCCGGTCACCCGACCGGCGATCTGCGCCCACAGCAGCGCCCCCACCAGGCCGGCGCCCGCCACCGCCGCCATGCCGCCCCAGTCGCGGCGGCGCACGGGCCGGATGGCGCGCTCGCGCCACCGGGCGACGGCGACCGCCAGCACCACCAGGACCATGGGCGCGGCGATGGGCCGAGTCAGGCCCATCGTGAGGGCGAGGAGGGCGGCGATCATCCACCGATCGCGCTCGAGGGCCAGCAGGAAACCCATGAGGATCAGCAGCGCCAGCGATTCGGTGTACGTCATCTGCAGCGTGATCGACGGCGGTAGCGCGCTGAAGACGATCACGCTGGCGAGTGCGGCCGGTGCCCCGATCCGGTCCCGGAGCAGGACGGCCATCACGGCCACCGCGGCGCCGCCGAGCACCAGGGACAACAGCGAACCGGCCACCGCGAACGACGCCCCGGTCACCACGACCAGACACTTGACGGCGAGCGGGTAGAGCGGCAGGAACGCCCAGGCGTTCTGGGCAACCTTCCCGTCGGGGTTCACCGGGAGATGGCGGGGATAGCCGTGCCCGGCGATCTCCTGGTACCAGCGGCCGTCCCACATCCGGGTCTCGTCCCAGTAGGTCGCGTGGCCGCCGGGAACGCCGCCCGGCACTCCGTCCACCGGCTGGTGGCGGGCCAGCCAGATCATCAGCACGGCGGAGAACGTGCGGCACAGCAGGTAACCGAGGACGGTCAACGGCAGCAGGCGGCGGCCGGCGAGGCCCCGCCAGTCCGTCCTCGCCCGCGCGACACCCCGGGCGGCCAGCAGCGTGGTCATGCGGCTGCCGTCGCGCGGTGGCAACCCCGCAGGTGGTCGTCGACGACACCGCAGGCCTGCATCGCGGCGTACATCGTGGTGGGCCCGACATGCGCGAAGCCGGCCGTCTTGAGGGACTTGGCCAGCGCCACCGATTCCGGTGACGTGGCGCGGACGTCGTCGAGCCGGGCGGGTGAGGCGTGGGTCGCCGGAGCGTGCGACCAGAACAGCTCGTCGAGTCCGCCGGTCGCCCGCATCGCGAGGGTGGCACGGGCGTTCGCGATCGCGGCCTCGATCTTGCGGCGGTTGCGCACGATCCGGGCGTCCTGCAGGAGCCGCTCGACGTCGGCGTCGTCGTACGCCGCGACGACCTGCGGGTCGAAACCGTCGAACGCCGCGCGGAAGCCCTCCCGCTTGCGCAGGATCGTCAGCCAGGAGAGCCCGGACTGGAACGCCTCGAGCGTGATCCGCTCGAGCAGAGCGCGCTCGCCGTGGACGGGGACACCCCATTCGGTGTCGTGGTAGGTCAGGTACTCCGGGCTCGATCCCCAGGCGCAGCGCGCCAACCCGTCGTCCCCGACGACCACCCCGTCGGCCGTCACTGCGCCTCCGCGGCCGCGACGATCTTCTTCAGCACCCCTGCGTAGAGGGCGCGGCTGATCGGCCGGCTGACCGGCCTGCTCAGGGCGGCGAGCGGAGCGGGCGCCGGGCGTACGTCGGTCACCCAGGTCAGCTGGGAGCCGGTGGGGGTGGGCGTGACGGTGAAGGCGACGGTGCCCGCGAGGACCCTGCCCAGTTTGCGGATGGCGAACGACCCCGGCCCACCGTCCCGCGGGGGCACCCAGGCGGTCACCACCATCGGGTCCGGCATCGCCAGCGGGCCGAGCCGGCTGGTCGCGGTGAAGTGCTGCCCCACCCCGGCGGCCTCGTCGGCGACGGACATGTGGGTGAGCGGGAAGTAGTCGCCGTGCCGCGACCAGTCGGACGCGACCGCCCACACGGCGTCGGCCGAGGCGGTCGTGTCGCGCGTCATCCGGATGACGGCCACGGCTCAGTCCCGCCGGTGCTGCGGCAGCGAGGCCTCGGCGCGCAGTCGCGCGATCTCGTCGTCGCGCTCCCCCAGGGCCACCACGAGCCGATCGAGGACGTCGTCGACCTGACCCATCCGGTAGCCGCGCAGGGTCTGGTCGAAACGCACCGACTCCACGTCCTCGGTGGCGAGACGGCCCTCCGGGAGGCCGGTGTACGGCGTGGTGGCGGTCGGCTCGTCCATGTGGCCGCCGTACCAGCCGGCGACGCCGGCGAGCACGGCACCGACCAGCAGCACGAGGAGCACCAGGAGGAAGACCGTCACCGCGCCAGACTATCCGCCGCACCGGACACCGACCCCGGTACCGCGGTCACTCCGGGCGGCTCGCGGCGATGACCGCGTTCTCCTTCACGATGGCCTGCACCGCGTCGGCCGGGGTGTCGACGACCTGCAGCCGCGCCACGTCGCTGGCGGCGATCATCCCGTGTTCGAGCACGGTGGTGCCGAGCCACTCGATCATCGGCTCCCAGAACGAGCGCCCGATGAGGACGACCGGGAAGCTGGTCACCTTCTGGGTCTGCGCCAGGGTCAGGGCCTCGAACAACTCGTCCAGGGTGCCGAAACCGCCGGGCAGCACGACGTACCCCTGCGCGTACTTCACGAACATCGTCTTGCGCACGAAGAAGTAGCGGAAGTTCACGCCCAGGTCGACGTAGTCGTTGAGGCCGGACTCGAACGGCAGCTCGATGCCGAGGCCGACGCTGGTGCCACCCGCCTCGTGCGCGCCCTTGTTGGCGGCCTCCATCGCCCCCGGTCCGCCGCCGGTGATCACCGCGTAACCGGCCTCGACCAGCAGCCGCGCGACCTCCTCACCCATGGAGTAGAGGTCCGACCCGGGCTTCAGCCGCGCGGAGCCGAACACGCTGATCGCCGGACCCAACTCGGCGAGCGTGCCGAACCCCTCGACGAACTCCGCCTGGATGCGCATCACCCGCCACGGGTCGGTGTGCACCCAGTCGGTGTCCTGGTCCTTGTCCAGCAGCCTCTGGTCGGTCGTGGTGGCGGGCAGGTACTTGCCGCGCATCGTGCTCGCACCCTTGCGGTGCGTACGCCGCCCGCTCATGCCAGCCACCGGGTGAGCGCCGCCAGCGCGTCCTCGATCTGCTGCTCGGGGCAGCGTTCGTCGTCGGTGTGGGCGAGATTCGGATCGCCGGGACCGAAGTTCACCGCAGGGATGTCCAGAGCCGCGAAGCGAGCCACGTCGGTCCAGCCCTCCTTGGCCACGACGGGCAACCCGAGCGCCTCGACGAACGCCTGCGCCGCGGGCTGGTCCAGACCCGGCCGGGCGCCGATCGCGCAGTCGCCGAGCGTCACGTCGAACCCGCTGAACACCTGCTGCACGTGCGCGAGCGCCTCCTCCGCGGACTTGTCCGGTGCGAAGCGGTAGTTGACGCTCACGGTGCAGACGTCGGGGATCACGTTGCCGGCGATGCCGCCGCGGATGCCGACGGCGTTGAGCGCCTCGTGGTAGTCCAGGCCATCGACGTGCACGGTCGCCGGCTCGTACGCCGTGAGCCGCGCCAGCACGTCGCCCGCGTCGTGGATCGCGTTGTGTCCGTTCCAGGGTCGCGCGGAGTGGGCGGAGATCCCCTTGGTGACGACGTCGACGCGGAGGGTGCCCTTGCAGCCGCCCTCGATGCCGCCGTTCGTGGGTTCGAGCAGTACCGCGAACTCGGCGTCGAGCAGGTCCGGCTGCTGCTCGCCGATGCGTTTCAGGCCGTTGAACTCCTCCTCGATCTCCTCGCAGTCGTAGAAGATGAACGTGACGTCCCGCGACGGGCTGGGCACCCGCGCGGCCAGCGCGAGCTGCACCGCGACACCGCCCTTCATGTCGGTGGTGCCACGACCGACCAGCGTCCCGTCGACGCGCCGTACGGGGATGTTCGGCGGATCGGTCAGCGGCACGGTGTCCAGGTGTCCGGCGAGCACCACCCGCTCGGAGCGGCCGAGCTCGGTGCGGGCGACGACCACGTTGCCGTCGCGGATGACGTCCAGGTGCGGCAGAGTCAGCAGCGCGGCCTCGACCGCGTCGGCGAGCGCACGCTCCTGCGTGCTCACGGAGGCGATGTCGCACAGGTCGGCGGTCAGGGTGACGACGTCTCTGGTCAGATCGAGCGCGGTGGGGATCGGCATACGCCACATCCTGTCCCATCGGTCACGGTGCGCCGCCGAACCCCGGTCCGCGCAGCACCCCCCAGGCCCAGACGATCTGCAGGATCACGAACGCCGCCGCCCATCCGACCGCGCGCGAGCCCTGACGCCCGCTCGGTCGAGCGCGGCCGGCGCCGATGAGCACCACGGCCAGCGGGAACGCCGGAAGGAGGTAGCGCACCACGCTGGCGTTGACGAGGGCGGCCGCCGCGATGTACCCGAGGTAGGCGACCACCCAGATGCGCAGCACCCACCCGAGACGCTGCGCCCAGGGTCCGAGCGCCAGCGCGAGGATGCCGACGCCGACGGCCGCGGCGATCGCGACACCGATCGGCATGGGCACGACCCGGCCGAGCTGGCTGAGCAGCGAGCCGAAGGGGTGCGCCTTGTCGGTGAACTGCCAGGCGAGCTCGGTGAGGACGTAGCCGTTGCGGACGCCGGTACGCCATCCGACGTACGCCGCCCAGATCCATCCCGCGAGCGCCGTACTCACCACCATCACCACGATGCGGACCCGCTCGCCGACGGGCAGAGGACGGTCCTCGCGGGCGCGCCACCGCAGCCACGCCGCGACGAGGGCGACGACCACCAGCGGCGGCCCGAGTGGCCGCGCCAAGCCCACCACAGGTGCCAGTACCGCTGCCAGCAGCCACTTCTCGCGAGTCAGCGCCCACAGCAACGCGCCTAGCAGCATCATCGCGAGCGACTCGGTGTAGGCCATCTGCAGCGCTGGGGACGCGGGGCTGGCGGCCCACAGGATGGCCGCGACCGCTGCCGCCGCGGGTCCGACGAACCGGCGTAGCAACACCACCAGCACGGCCGTCGCCGCGACCCCCAGCACCAGGCTGAGGGTCGTGGCCACAACCGGGAACGACCCGCCGGTCGCCCACATGAGCACGCGGACCAGGCCGGGGTAGAGCGGCAGGAAGGCGTACTCGTTCTCGGCCACCGATCCGTCCGGACGGTGCGGCAGCGTGGCCGGGTAGCCGTGATCGACGATCCGGCGGTACCACTGACCGTCCCACTGGGTGGCGACGCCGAAGTAGTCGCGGGACGGGTGGCCGTACGCGTGCTGCCCGACCCAGATGATGATCAGCGCCGAGATCACGCGCAGCACGACGTACCCGGCGCACGCGGTGAGCACCGGGTGGGTGCGCAGCATCTGACGGACGGACACGTGCGCCAGGGTCGCAGATCAGCTGAAGCCGGCGGGCTCCCGCACGGTGTACGACGCCTCGAGACGCTCGCACTCGGCGTCGCTGAGCTCCAGGTCGACCGCCGCGATCGCGTCGTCGAGGTGGGCGGTCTTGGTGGCGCCCACGATCGGCGAGCTCACCACGGGGTTGCGCAGCACCCAGGCCAGCGCGACCTGCGCGCGGCTGACGCCACGTTCGTCCGCGACCTTCGCCACCTCGTCGACGATGGTCCGGTCCTCGTCTCGATAGAGGGACTTGCCGAAATCGTCCGTCTCGCTGCGGGTGCTGGTGGCGTCCCAGTCGCGGGTGAGTTTGCCGCGGGCCAGCGGGCTCCACGGGATGGACCCGATGCCCTCATCGGCCAGGAGCGGGAACATCTCCCGCTCCTCCTCGCGCTGCAGCAGGTTGTAGTGGTCCTGCATCGTGACGAACCGGGTCCAGCCGTTCGCGTCGGCGACGTGCAGCGCCTTGGCGAACTGCCACGCCCACATGGAGGAGGCGCCGACGTAGCGCGCCTTGCCCGACTGCACGACGTCGTGCAGAGCCTCGACCGTCTCCTCGATCGGGGTCTCGGGATCCCAGCGGTGGATCTGGTAGAGGTCGACGTAGTCGGTGCCGAGTCGTCGCAGGCTCTCGTCGATCTGGGTCATCACGGCGCCGCGGGAGAGGCCGGCGCCGTTCGGGCCCGGGCCCATCCGGCCGTTGAGCTTGGTCGCGATGACGACCTCCTCACGGCGGGCGAAGTCCTTCAGCGCGCGTCCGGTGATCTCCTCGCTCGACCCGGCCGAGTAGACGTTCGCGGTGTCGAAGAAGGTGACCCCGGCCTCGATCGCCTGCCGGAAGAACGGCCGGCTGGCCTCCTCGTCGAGGCTCCACGGGTGGGGTCCGCGCTGCGGATCTCCGTAGCTCATGCAGCCCAGCGCGATCTGCGAGACCTGCAGCCCCGTCGTACCCAGTCGGGTGTACTTCATCCCACGCTCCTCGTCATCGGTTTGCTTTCCTATGCGACCGTACGCCGACACGCACCGACTCCGCGTCGGGGACGGCCTGTTACGACAGGTCGCTCACCTACCCTGGGGCCATGACGCGCACCGCCTGGGGTCATGGCCTCACGACCACGACGTACGACGGCACCGTCCTCGACACCTGGTACCCGACACCCCACCTCGGCGACGCGCCCGCGGACGACCCGTACTCCACCCCTGCGCGGCTCGCGGCCCTCGCCGGCGACGACATCGCGCGCCGGGTCAAGACCGCGACGGTGTCGACCCAGGTCGACCTCGACCTGCCGCCGGCCGACGTGCCCGACGCGTACCTGCGGCTGCACCTGCTGTCCCACCGGCTCGCACGACCCAACTCGATCAATCTCGAGGGACTCTTCGGGGTCCTGTCGAACGTGGTGTGGACCAGCGCGGGTCCGTGCCCGGTCGAGGGGTTCGAGGAGACCAGGATGCGGTTGAAGATCGACGGACCGGTGCATGTCTACGGCGTCGACAAGTTCCCGCGGATGACCGACTACGTCGTCCCGTCCGGTGTCCGCATCGCCGACGCGGACCGGGTCCGCCTCGGCGCCCACCTGGCCTCCGGCACCACCGTGATGCACGAGGGGTTCTGCAACTTCAACGCAGGCACGCTCGGCACCTCGATGGTCGAGGGCCGCATCGTGCAGGGCGTCGTCGTCGGCGACGGCAGCGACATCGGTGGCGGCGCCTCGATCATGGGCACCCTGTCCGGCGGCGGCACGGAACGCGTCTCGATCGGCGAGCGTTGTCTCATCGGCGCTCAGGCCGGCGTCGGCATCTCGCTCGGCGACGACTGCGTGGTCGAGGCAGGGCTGTACGTCACCTCCGGCACCAAGGTCACCCTCGACGACGACTCGGTGGTGAAGGCACGCGAACTGTCGGGGCGCTCCTCGATGCTCTTCCTGCGCGACTCCACCACCGGAGTCGTGCGCTGCCGGGGTCGCCAGGGCCACGGCATCGCACTGAACGACGTCCTGCACCAGAACTGAAAGCGTCACCCTCCCCCACATGCCATTCCGTAAGAAACAGGACCCGCACGCCCACGACCGCGAATTCGACGGGCTCTACGACGAGCACGAGTGGGACGACCACGATCCCGTCGGGCACTTCGACTTCCAGGACGCACCGCGCCGTCGCCGCGGCTGCGGGTGGACCGCCGGCTGCCTGGTGCCGGTCGTGCTCGTGGCCGCCGTGGCCGGTGGCGCGTACTACGGCTACCAGCACCTGCTGGACAACTTCGGTTCTCCCACCTGCCAGTTCACCGCGAACGGCAGCTTCGACTACTCCCCCGAGCAAGCCGCGAACGCCGCGACCATCGTCGACGTCGGCACGATGAGGCTGGGCCTGGAGCCGCGCGCCGGCGAGGTCGCCATCACCACCGCGATCACCGAGTCCAAGCTGCGCAACCTGACCTACGGCGATCGCGACTCCCTCGGGCTCTTCCAGCAGCGACCCAGTCAGGGCTGGGGTACGCAGGCCGAGATCCTGGACCCGGTGCACTCCAGCGCCGCCTTCTACAACAAGCTCACCCAGATCGACGGCTGGCAGGCGCAGGCCGTCGAGGTTGCGGCGCAGGAGGTGCAGCGCTCGGGCGTGCCGACGGCGTACGCCGACCACGTGTCGGCCGGTCAGGTGCTTACCGCCTCTCTCGACGGCAGCTCGCCGGAGAAGGTCACCTGCCGTCTCGACCCGGCCAAGACCTCCTCCACACCCGCCGCGGTGGTGGCGAAGATCGCGAATCAGACGGGTCTGCAGGCCACGGCCGGCGCCTCGGGTGTCACGTTCCGCGCCCGCAGCACCGACCGCGCGTGGACCGTCGCCGCCTGGGCGGTGACGCACGCCGAGGCCGAGGGCATCACCAGCGTCACGGTCGGTGACCGGGAATGGAAGCGGCACCGCGGACGCGACGGCGCGAAGTGGATCGGTGCGAGCACCCCGGCCGGGTCGGCGACCAGCGTGCGGATCGACCTCGCCGGCCGCTGACCGGCACCTTTTCCTCGTTTTGGCCCGCTCGGCCCCGAACGTGCATCGACCCCCGCCGCGCACCGTCGTTTCGGCCCGCTCGGCCCCAAACGAGCACCGACCCCCGGCGCCCCCTCTCGTTTCGGCCCGCTCGGCCCCGAACGTGCACCATCCCCTGATGCGACCGCTCGTTTCGGCCCGCTCGGACCCAGACGTGCACCATCCCCGGATGCGACCGCTCGTTTCGGACCGCTCGGACCCGAACGTCCACCGACATCACGTACGACGGCCGGTCACCCCGCGGGGTGACCGGCCGTTGTAGCTGAGTGGATCGCCCTACTTGGCAAGGCCCTTCATGATCTCGCGCATCAGGTCGGCGGTCGCGGACGGCGTCTTGCCGACCTTCACGCCGGCGGCCTCGAGGGCCTCCTGCTTGGCGGCCGCGGTGCCGGACGACCCGGACACGATCGCACCGGCGTGGCCCATCGTCTTGCCCTCCGGCGCGGTGAAACCGGCCACGTAGCCGACGACCGGCTTGGTGACGTGGTCCTTGATGTACGCCGCGGCGCGCTCCTCGGCGTCGCCGCCGATCTCGCCGATCATCACGATGGCGTCGGTCTCGTCGTCCTTCTCGAACGCCTCGAGACAGTCGATGTGAGTGGTGCCGATGATCGGGTCACCGCCGATGCCGACCGCGCTGGAGAAGCCGAACTCCCGCAGCTCGTACATCATCTGGTAGGTCAGCGTGCCCGACTTGGACACCAGCCCGATGCGACCGGCGCCCGCGATGTCCGCGGGGATGATGCCGGCGTTGGACTTCCCGGGGCTGATCAGACCGGGGCAGTTCGGCCCGACGATGCGGGTGGTGCCCGACGCCACGGCGTGCGCGTAGAACTCCGCGGTGTCCTTGACCGCGATGCCCTCGGTGATCACGACCACCAGCGGCATGGCGGCGTCGATGGCCTCCACGACAGCGGCGCGCGCGAAGGCCGGCGGCACAAAGACGACCGACACGTCGGCGCCCGTCTCCTTCATCGCCTCGGCGACGGTGCCGAAGACCGGCACGCTCTTGCCGCCGTCGAAGTCGACCTGCTGGCCCGCCTTGCGCGGGTTTACGCCGCCGACGATGGAGGTGCCCGAGGCGAGCATCCGGGTGGTGTGCTTCATGCCCTCGGAGCCGGTCATGCCTTGCACGACGACCTTGGAGTCGGCGTTCAGAAAGATTGCCATTACGAGTGATCCGTCCTCTACGTCTGTCAGCGTGCGGCGAGCTCGGCGGCCTTGGCCGCGGCGCCGTCCATGGTCTCTTCGATGGTCACCAGCGGGTGGTCGCGGTCGGCCAGGATGCGCCGCCCCTCCACCACGTTGTTGCCGTCGAGGCGTACGACGAGCGGCTTGGTCGCGCCGTCACCCAGGGTGTCGAGCGCGCCGACGATGCCGTTGGCGACCGCATCGCACGCGGTGATCCCGCCGAAGACGTTCACGAAGACGCTCTTGACCTGCGGGTCGCCCAGGATGATGCCGAGTCCGTTGGCCATCACCTCTGCCGACGCACCGCCGCCGATGTCCAGGAAGTTCGCCGGCTTGGGGTGGGCGCCGGCCGGGTTGGTGACCTTCTCACCGGCGTACGCCACGACGTCCAGGGTCGACATGACCAGACCCGCGCCGTTGCCGATGATGCCGACGTCGCCATCGAGCTTGACGTAGTTGAGGCCCTTCTCGTGCGCCTGCGCCTCGAGCGGGTCGGCGGCCGACCTGTCCTGCAGCGCCTGGTGATCCGGGTGACGGAAGTCCGCGTTGTCGTCGAGGGTCACCTTGCCGTCGAGGGCGACGATCGAGCCGTCGGCGGTCTGCACCAGCGGGTTGACCTCGACAAGCGTCGCGTCCTCGTCGCGGTAGACCTCCCACAGCTTCTGCAGCACCGGCGCGACCTTGGCGCCGGTCTCCTCGTCGAACCGCGCGGCCTGGACGATCTCGCGGGCCTTCGCCTCGTCGATCCCCACGATCGGGTCGACGGCGACGCGGGCGAGCGCGTCCGGCCGCTCGACGGCGAGCTGCTCGATCTCCATGCCGCCCTCGACCGAGCACATCGCCAGGTAGGTGCGGTTGGACCGGTCGAGCAGCACCGAGAAGTAGTACTCGTGCTCGATCTGAGCGCCCTGGGCGATCATCACGGTGCCCACGGTGTGGCCCTTGATGTCCATGCCGAGGATCTGCTCGGCGTACGTCGTGGCCTCGGCGGGCGTCTTGGCGACCTTCACACCGCCGGCCTTGCCGCGCCCACCGGTCTTGACCTGCGCCTTCACGACGGTGACGCCACCGCCACCGATCTCCTGGGCGACCTGCTCGGCCTGCGCCGCGTCGGTGATGGTTTTGCCCGCGAGCACCGGCACGCCGTGTGCCTCGAACATGTCGCGCGCCTGGAATTCGAACAGATCCACGTCTGAGCCGTCCTCAACGTCCTAGAAAATATGCCGCCTCGGACTGTATCCCCGCGCAGGGGTCGTGCTCAGACGACCCCGACGTGCGCGCGTACCCAGCCGACGATCTCCCCCGTGGTGGCACCCGGGGTGAACACGGTGGCGACCCCGAGCTCGGCCAGCTGCGGAATGTCCTCCTCGGGGATGATCCCGCCGCCGAAGACGACGATGTCCTGCGCGTCGCGGTCCTTCAGCAGGGCCGTCACCTTGGCGAAGAGGGTCATGTGCGCCCCGGAGAGGACCGACAGGCCGACGGCGTCCGCGTCCTCCTGGATCGCCGCCTCCACGATCTGCTCCGGTGTCTGGTGCAACCCGGTGTAGATGACTTCCATACCGGCGTCACGCAGGGCCCGGGCGACGACTTTGGCTCCGCGGTCGTGTCCGTCGAGCCCGGGTTTGGCGACGACGATCCGCAGGGGGCGATCACTTGTGGTGGTCATTCGCGCAGCGTAGCGGCGCGCCCGCGCGGGTCGTGAGACGCATCTCACCACGGTTGTCCACAGCCGCGATTTCAGGTCACGGAAAGGTCACGATACGGTCAAGAAGCGTTTCGGCCGGACGGTGTCCCCGACGCCAGCCCGACTGGAGAGCAGCACCGGGTCGTCGAACGAGGAAGTAGAACACCGTGAGTCGAGCTGTCGGCCGACACCGTGCAGGCGCCCCCTCGATCGGTGCGCACCGTCGCGCCGCGCCACGGTTCCTCGGCCGGATCACCCTGCCGTCCGCGGCGGCCATCACCGTCAGCGTGGTCGCGGTCGGCGCCGCCGGCGCCGCGACGATCGATTCGCGTACGACGCCCGCGATGTCGCTCGGCGAACGTGCCGTCGTCGCGGCACCCACCTCGCGAGCCACCGTTCGCAGCACCCCGACGCCGTCCACCAGCAAGGCCACCGCGAAGCCGGCCGCTACGGCCCAGCCGGTCGTGAGTCCGTGGACCTGCCCCATCGCCGGCTGCGCGGGCCGGTTCACCTCGCCCTTCGGCAGCCGCTGGGGCACGCAGCACCTGGGCGACGACTTCGCCACCCCGATGGGGACACCGCTGCATGCCCTGCACGACTCCACCGTCGTCGCGACCGGCTTCTACGCCGGCATGGGCAACCGGGTCGAGCTCGACCTCGGTGACGGCGTCCTTGCCGTCTACGCGCACATGTCACGGATCGACGTCACCGTCGGTGAACGCGTCTCGATGGGTGAGGTCGTCGGCCGATCCGGCAACACGGGTCACTCGACGGGGCCGCACCTGCACCTGGAGATACACCTGTCCGGCACCCCGGTCGACCCTGCGCCGTGGCTGAGGGCGCACCACATCTTCTAGTCAGAGTTTCGTCACGGGCGCGTAGCGCAGCAGGAGCCTCTTGACGCCGGTGTCGCCACCGAAGTCGATGTGCGCCATCGACCGCTCGCCCTGCCCCTCGACACGGATCACCGTGCCGAGACCGAACGAGTCGTGCGTGACCCGGTCGCCGGCGTCCAGTGAGATCACCGGCCGGTTGCCCGGGCTGCGTACGCCGGGCCGGGCCGCCAGGCGCGCGACCGCCGGCGTCGACGACGGCCTCGTGGAGGTCGTCTGCACCCTGGCCCATTCGATGAGGTGGCCGGGGATCTCGTCGAGGAAACGGGACGGCGGGTTGTACTGCGGCGCACCCCAGGCCGAGCGCACCTCGGCCCGCGACAGATGCAGCCGTTCGCGTGCGCGGGTGATGCCGACGTACGCCAGACGGCGTTCCTCCTCCAGCTCCTGCGGGTCGCCGAGCGCGCGCAGGTGCGGGAAGGTGCCGTCCTCCATGCCGGTCAGGAAGACGACCGGGAACTCCAGACCCTTCGCGGTGTGCAGGGTCATCAGGGTGATCACGCCCTGGTCCTCGACGTCGTCGGGGATCTCGTCGCTGTCGGCCACCAGCGATACCTGCTCGAGGAAGTCCTCCAGCGACCCCTCGGGGTAGTTGTCGTCGAACTCCCTTCCGACGGCTACGAGTTCGGACAGGTTCTCGACGCGGGTCTCGTCCTGCGGGTCGTGACTGGCCCGCAACTCGGCGAGGTAGCCGGAGCGGTCGAGGATCGCCTCGAGCAGCTCGCCGACACCGCCGGCCGACTGGTGGGTGGTCTGCAGGCTCTCGAGCAGGCTGGTGAACGCCTGGATCGCGGTCACCGAACGGGTGGCGATCCCCGGCGCGTCGGCGGCCTGCCCGAGTGCCGCCACGAACGGGATGCGCTCGCGCTCGGCGAGCGCGCTGACACACGCTTCGGCGCGGTCGCCGATGCCGCGCTTGGGGACATTGAGGATCCGGCGCAGATTGACCGTGTCGAGCGGGTTGGACACCACCCGCAGGTAAGCGAGCGCGTCCTTGACCTCGCGGCGTTCGTAGAAGCGCGTGCCGCCGACGATCTTGTAGGGCAGTCCGACGCGGACGAACACCTCCTCGATCGCTCTGGACTGGGCGTTGGTGCGGTAGAACACCGCCACGTCCTTGGGCTTGACGCCCTGCTCGTCGCCGAGCACGTCGATGGTGCGCGCGACGAACGCCGCCTCGTCGTGCTCGGAGTCCGCGACGTACCCGACGATCGCGGCACCGTCGCCGGTGCTGGTCCACAGGTTCTTGGGACGGCGGTCGGGGTTCTTGGCGATCACCGAGTTCGCGGCGGCCAGGATGTTCTGGGTGGAGCGGTAGTTCTGCTCCAGCAGGATCGTGCGCGCATCGGGATAGTCCTGCTCGAACTCCACGATGTTGCGGATGGTCGCGCCGCGGAAGGCGTAGATGGACTGGTCAGCGTCGCCGACCACGCACAGCTGGGCAGGCGGCACATCTGCCGGGCCGGCACCGCTGCGTTCTTGCGACCCCACCAGCTCTTTGACCAGCGTGTACTGCGCGTGGTTGGTGTCCTGGTACTCATCGACCAGGACGTGCCGGAATCGGCGCCGGTAGTGCTCGGCGACGTCCGGGAACGCCTGCAGGATGTTGACGGTCATCATGATGATGTCGTCGAAGTCCAGGGCGTTGGCCTGGCGCAGTCGGCGCTGGTACGACGCGTACGCCTCGGCCACCATCCGGTCCTGGTGGCTGCCCTCGGCGACGCGCGCGGCGTACGTCTCCTCGTCGACCAGTTCGTTCTTGAGGTTGCTCACCTGATGGGTGAACGAGCGCGGCGGGTAGCGCTTGATGTCCAGGTCGAGGTCGCGCAGCACCAACGCCATCAGCCGTTGGCTGTCCGCGGCGTCGTAGATGGAGAAGGTCGACTTCAGCCCGACCTTGGTCGCCTCGCGCCGCAGGATGCGCACGCAGGCGGAGTGGAAGGTGGAGACCCACATGGCCCGGGCGGCCGGACCGACCAGGGTCTCGACCCGCTCGCGCATCTCGGCGGCGGCCTTGTTGGTGAAGGTGATCGCGAGGATCTGCCCCGGCTGGGCGCCGCGCTCGGCCAGCAGGTAACCGATCCGGTGGGCCAGCACCCTCGTCTTGCCCGACCCGGCGCCCGCCACGATCAGCAGCGGCGGGCCGTGATGCAGGACGGCCTCGCGCTGCTGCGGATTGAGGCCCTCGAGCAACTGCTCACCGGTCAGGCGACCCGGCCCCGCGTGCGCACCAGAGCCCGTCGGCGACAGGCTCGCCCAGGTGGGCACGCCGCGTTCGTCGACGTCGCGCGAGCGGTCGTGGACGGTCGCGACGGGAGCCGTGGCGCCCGCCTGCGACGGGGACATTCCGGGCAGGGGGAGGTCGTCGAACAGGCTGCTCATCTCGTCGTTCAGGATACGTGCCGCCACCGACCGCCCCCGCGGCCCGCGATTAGGCTGCCGCCCATGCCGAAAACCCCCTCTGTGCCTTCTGCGGCCCCTGCGCTGCTCGCCGGTCAGGAGTTCGCGCCCGTCGTCCTGGGCGGTGATCGGCTCGGTTACAGCCTGGCGCGGTCCTTCGACCTCGGCTACGGCTACCGCACGCTGGTGGTCTCCACGATGCTCGGCGGGCCGGTCGCCCACAGCTCCCTGATCGAGCACCACATCGTGCCCAGCCTGCAGGACCCCGAGGGGCTGGTGGCCGAACTGCGCGAGCTCGCGACCCGGATCGGCCCGGAGAAGAAGCTGCTGCTCGCCACCACCGACCACGTGGTGAGCGTGCTCGCGCGCATCAAGCATCGGCTGGAGGACCTCTACGTCATCCCGTACGCCGAGCCGGAGCTGATCGACCGACTCAGCCGCAAGGAGCACTTCGCCGACCTGTGCGCCGAGCTGGACATCCCGCACCCGCAGACGGTGGTCTACGACGTCGGCGCGCGTCCCGATCTCAGCGAGGCCATGGCGGCGCTCACCTTCCCGGTGATCGCCAAGCCCTCGAACGCCGAGGCGTACGCCGCCGTCACCTTCCCCGGCAAGAAGAAGGTGCACTCCGCCGCCGACGCCGCCGAGTTGGAGCGGTTGATCGACGCGCTGCACGGCGCCGGTTACCGCGACAAGTTCATCCTGCAGGACGTCATCCCCGGCGACGACCAGGGCATGCGACTGCTCACCTGCTACGTCGACAGGCAGGGTCAGGTGAAGTTCGCGGCGTACGGCCGGGTGCTGCTGGAGGAGCACTCCCCCGAGACGCTCGGCATCCCCGCGGCGATTCTCACGGGCACCGACCACGAGGCCGTGGCGCATGCGACCCGGCTGCTGGAGCACGTGGGCTGGCGCGGCTACGCCAACTTCGACATGAAGTACGACCCGCGCACGGGGAAGACGGTCTTCTTCGAACTCAACCCGCGCCTGGGCGGGACGTCGTTCTACATCACCGCCGCGGGCTTCAACACCGTGCAGCTCTACGTCGACGAATGGGTCCGCGGGGAGGACCTGTCCGAGCGGCCGATGGTGGAGGCGAGCCACGAGCACGTCTTCACCGCGATCCCGCTGCGCCTGCTGCAGCGCTACGTGACCGATCCCGCCGTACGACCCGCCTTCGACCGCGCTGTGAAGAGTGGCGAGGTCACCAACCCGTGGTTCTACAAGGCCGAGCGACACCCCCGGCGGTGGGCCTGGATCGCGGCCAACCAGGCCAACTACGTACGCAAGTACCGCGAGCACTACCCCGAGCCGAAGGCCCTGGTATGACGACGGCACCCCCCGATCTGCGCCTCGACACCGATCCCGCCTGGTCGCAGCCGGTGGTCGGCGTGATCGGCGGCCTCGGGCCCGCGGCCACCGCGCTCTTCCTGCAGCTGGTGGTCGACCTCACTCCGGCCGCCCGCGACCAGGATCACCTCGACCTGGTGGTGCTCGACCACAGCACGACGGCCGACCGGACGGCATACATCCTCGACCCGGAGCATGCCGTCGACCCGGGCCCGGGCCTCGCGCGCGACGCGGCCCGATTGGCCTCTCTCGGCGCGGCATTCGTGTCGATCCCGTGCAACACCGCGCACCACTTCGTCGACCAGATCACCGCCGCGAGCGGTCTGCCGGTCGTCGACGTGGTCGAGGAGACGGCCCGGGCAGCCTCCGAGGCGGCAGGTGGGGGCAGCGTCGCCGTCCTCGCCACTGATGGCACCCGTGCCGCCGGCGTCTATCAACGCGCGTTGGAGCGGCTCGGGGTCGACGTGATGCTGCCGTCGGACGAGCAGCAGAAGCTGGTGATGTCGGTCATCTACGACGGGGTGAAGGCCGGCGGACCGGTCGACGTCGACGGGTTGCTCGGCGTGGTCGAGCAGCTGCGCGCGGACGGAGCGGGGGTCGTGGTGATGGGCTGCACCGAGCTGTCGGTGGTCTATCACGCGCAGGGCTGGAGCGAGCGCGCGGACATCGTGGACTCGGTCGAGACGCTGGCCCGCGCGACGGTGCTCCGCGCGGGCCGTACGCCGCGCCGGTGATCGAGCTCATCCGGCCGACCGTCGGACTCGTGCAGCCGCGGCGGACGAGCGCGGCCGACTTCCCGGCGGGCGCGGTGCTGCACGGGTACGGCCTGCCGGCCGACCATGACGAATTTCTCTCGGCGACAACGGATCCGGGAGTGGTCCGGTTCTTCGAAGATGCCGAGCGAGGTGTCGGGCTCCCCGACGGCTGGGTGCCGTGCACGACGTACTGGATCGTCGACGGCACCGCCCCCGATGTCGTCCTCGGATCGATCGCCCTGCGCCACCACATCGGGACGGACTTCCTGCGGGAGCACGGCGGTCACATCGGTTTCGGGGTGCGCCCGTCCGCCAGGGGCACCGGGGTCGCCTCGGCGGCGCTGCGGGCGGCCCTCCCACGGGCGCGGGCGCTCAGCCTGGATCGGGTCCTGCTGACCTGCGACGAGGACAACGAAGCCTCCCGGCGCACGATCGAGAGCTGCGGCGGCGTCTTCGAGCGGATGGCCGATACCCGTCGCCGGTACTGGATCGCCACGTGACCCCATCCGACGCGGTTCGCGAGCACCTCGACTCCGAACTTGTTGCGGCACAGCGATCTTCGCGGTCGCCGTCGATCACCGCCGCGCTCTTCCAGCACGGTGACCTGGTCTGGTCCGGTGCCTGCGGACGGATCACCGGACGGATGGACGGCGTGCCCGCGACGCCCGACACGGCGTACCGCATCGGATCGATCACCAAGACGCTGACGGCGATCGGAGTGCTGCAGCAGGTGGCGGCGGGGCGGATCGCTCTGGACGATCCCGTCGGCCGGGTGCTGACCGAGTTGCCGCCCGACATCGGTGCGGTCAGCGTCCGGGCGCTGCTGGTCCACGGCTCGGGGCTGCTCGCCGAGCCGACCGGACCCTGGTGGGAGCGCAGCCCGGGTCGCACATGGGACCAGCTCGTCCCGCAGCTGCGCCGCAACGACGCCTTGATCGGCCGATTCCACTACTCCAACACCGGTTTCGCGATCCTGGGCGAGCTGACCGCCCGAGTGAGCAGCCGACCGTGGTGGGACGTGGTCCGCGACGACGTGCTCGCGCCGCTGGGCATGCGCGCCACGACGTACGACGCCGGGCCGGGCTCCGCACCGGGCCTCGCCGTGCACCCGGGCGCCGACCTGCTGCACGCCGAGCCCGCCCACGACAGCGCCGCGATGGCGCCAGCGGGCCAGCTCTGGTCGACGGTCGGGGATCTGGCGCGGCTCGGGATGTTCCTGGCGGCCGGCGACCCCGCGGTGCTGGACGACACGATGCGCCGCCGCATGCAGGTGCCCGCGCTGGTCGACGACGTACCGGGCCAGCCGTGGTCGCGCTCGTACGGCTTCGGGCTCGACGTCACCGCACCCTCCGGCGGCCGGTACGTCGGTCACGGCGGATCGATGCCCGGTTTCGTCGGTGCCCTGCGGGTCGACGTGGATCGCGGCCTGGGGGTCGCCGTGCTCGCCAACTCGACCGCGGGCTTCGGGTCGGAGCTGCCGCACCGCTTGATCGACACCCTCGCCTCTGCGGATCCGACATCAGGGGTCACCCCGTGGGAGACCGCCGACGACGAGAACGCCGATCTCGCGGGCCGCTGGCACTGGGGCCCGCGCCCGTACCTGCTGCGGGCCCTCCCGAGCGGCGGGCTGGAGCTGCGTCCCGAAGGGGCGGCGGGCCGCGGGTCGCGGTTCGTCCCCGCCGGGCAGGACACCTGGACCGGGGTGGACGAGTACTTCGCCGGCGAGCGGCTGCGGGCCCACCGACGGCGCGAGCAGTCGGCGTACCTCGACCTGGCCACCTTCCGCTTCACCCGCGCCCCGTACGATCCCGACTGTGACATCCCCGGCGGCACCGATCCTGCCGGCTGGTACTGAGGGGCGCGCGTGCAGCACTGGCTGACCACCATCCCGCCCCTCGTGGTGCTGCTGCTCGTGGCGCTCGTCGTCTTCGTCGAGAGCGTCGGGGTGCCCTTCCCCGGCGAGATCGTGCTCGTCGCCGCCGCATTGGCCGCGTCCCAGCACAAGATCTCCGCCGGTCCCTTCGAGATCGCGCTCGCCGCCGTACTGGGTGCGGCCATCGGCGACTCGATCGGGTACGGCCTGGGGCACCGTTACGGTGACCGGCTGTTCGAGTGGCTCGAACGCCGCTTCCCCAAACACGTCAATGCCGACGTGCTGGCCTACGCCGAGCACGTGTTCCAGCGGTACGGCGTCGTGGCGGTCTTCTTCGGGCGGTTCGTGGCACTGCTGCGCATCTTCGCCGGGCCGCTGTCCGGGTCGCTGCGGATGCACTACACGCGCTTCCTGCCGGCCAACGTGCTGGGCGCGGTCTGTTGGGCCGGTGGCACGGCGTACCTCGTCTATTACCTGGGCGCCGCGGCGGAGACCTACCTGAAGAACTTCTCCTACGTCGGGCTCGCCGTCGCCGTCTTCCTCGGCATCATCGCCTCGACGTTGCTGCGCCGCCGGCTGGAGCGCAACGTGCAGGAGTACGCCGAGCTGCGCCGCGCCGCCGACTGACGCCCTCGCCGTGATCGCGATGTGCCTGATGCTGTTGCGGCGGGACGACGACCTGCTGCTCGGGGAGAAGCTGACGGGTTTCGGTGCCGGGCGGGTGGTCGCGCCGGGTGGCCATGTGGAGCCCGGGGAGGCGCCCCTGGCGGCCGCCGTCCGGGAGACGCGCGAGGAGACGGGACTCGTCGTACGCGACGTCACCGCGTGCGCCCGACTCGAGTTCACGTTCCCGGCGCGGCCCGCGTGGGATCTGCAGCTGGAGGTCTTCACCAGCACGTCGTACGCCGGTGAGCTCACCCCCAGCTCGGAGCTGGCGCCGTGGTGGTGCCCGGTCGACGAGCTGCCGCTGGACCGGATGTGGGACGACGACCATTACTGGCTGGCGCGCGTGCTCTCGGGCGAGCGCCTGCGCGGCGGGTTCACCTACGCCCCGGACAACGAGACAGTGCAGCACGCCGACCTGCAGCCGCTCGAGGTGACGAATCGATGAACGTCAGGTGAACGACCAGGTGTCCTTCACCTGACGTCTCGCGAACAGTCGCCAGACGACATTTCTCAGCCTGACGATCGCTCCCATACTCAGTCCTATGAGCGGAGAGCTGTTCATCCTGATCCTCGTCGTCGTCACCGCGGTCGGTTTCGACTTCACCAACGGTTTCCACGACACCGGCAACGCGATGGCCACGTCCATCGCGACAGGAGCCCTCAAGCCGAGGGTCGCCGTGGCGTTGTCAGCGGTCCTCAACCTCGTGGGCGCCTTCCTGTCGGTCAAGGTGGCCGTGACGGTCACCACCTCGGTGCTGAAGATCCAGGAGAAGTCCGGAGGGCTGATCCAGGGCCTCGACCAGGAGAAGGCGATCTTCATCATCTTCGCCGGTCTCATCGGCGGCATCCTGTGGAACCTGGCGACGTGGCTGTTCGGCCTCCCGTCCAGTTCCTCGCACGCGCTCTTCGGAGGCTTGCTGGGTGCCGGACTGGCCGCGCTCGGCACCGGTGGCATCAACTGGAACGGCCTGGTCTCCAAGGTGATCGTCCCGGCCCTCATGTCGCCGTTCATCGCCGGAGCGATCGCAGCCCTCGGCACCTACCTCATCTACGCGATGACCCGGAAAGTGCGCCAGAGCAAACGGTCGAGCGGTTTCCGCTGGGGACAGGTCGCCACCGCGTCCCTGGTCTCCCTCGCGCACGGCACCGGTGACGCACAGAAGACCATGGGCGTGATCGCGCTGGCTCTGATCGCCCACGGTTCGCTCAGCGACAAGGACATCGAGGCGAACGGGCTCCCGGTCTGGATCATCCTGGTGTGCGCCGGCGCGATCGCCCTCGGTACCTACCTCGGCGGCTGGCGCGTCATCCGCACCCTCGGCAAAGGTCTGGTCGAGATCGAGGCACCGCAGGGTATGGCGGCGGAGGCGGCCTCGGCGGTCATCATCCTCACCTCCAGCAACCTGGGGATGGCGCTGTCCACCACCCACGTGGCAACCGGCTCGATCATGGGCTCCGGGGTGGGCAAGCCCGGTGCGCAGGTCCGGTGGTCCGTCGCCGGCCGCATGGCGGTCGGCTGGATTCTGACCCTTCCCGCCGCTGCCGTGGGTGGCGCCATCACCTACTACATCGGGCACGCCGTGGGCGGTGTCGGCGGCGCGCTGCTCATCTTCGCGATCCTGGTCGCCATGTCCGCCTTCATCTACCTGCGTGCACAGAAGCAGAAGATCGACGCGGCCAACGTCAACGCCGACTGGGACGACGCGACCGGCAGTGTCGCGCCCGCCTCCCAGCAGACCCCTACGGACGCGAACGCCTGACGGCGTTCGGGATGAAGGAGACCACCAGTGGGCAGCATCGACTGGTCGACCATCGGCCATAACACTCTCAAGGTCATCGCCGTCGGCGTGGTCCTCGGCGCGGGACTGCCGTTCCTCTTCGCGGTGGGCATCAGGCTGTGGGACCAGGGCAGCGGTGGCGAACACGCCGACGGCACCATGACGGCCGGCAAACCGGCGGCGCTGACCGCGGCCTACATCCTGTCCGCGATCATCGCGCTGGTGGTGATCTACGGGGTGCTCTACATCACCAAGAGCAGCCTCGACCACTACCTCGGCATCAAGCTTCCGACGTGATGGCAGTCAACCCGATCACCTCCGTCCTCGACTGGCTGCGGAAGGGGTACCCCGACGGTGTGCCCCCCAAGGACTTCCAACCCCTCCTCGTGTTGCTGACGCGCACGTTGAACGAGGAGGAACTGGAGGCGACGATGAGGCAGGTCATCGCGAACAACCCGGACGGGGAGATTCGCGCGAAGGACGTGCGTGACGTCATCGCCGAGGTGAAAGCCGCTCCGGCCGTCGAGGCGGACGTCCACCTCGTGGCGGCCCGACTCGCCGCAGTCGGATGGCCGCTCGGAGCGCCGCCGCCGCCCGCGGGGTCCCACAACGGTGACCCCTCGACCGGTCCGCAACGCGCCGCCTTCGTGCAGCGGGTGGTGGACTGGCTCCGCGCGGGGTATCCCGAGGGAGTGCCGAAGACCGATCGGATCCCGGTCCTGGCCCTGCTGCGCCGACGCCTGACCGACGAGGAGGTCAAGAGCATCGTGCAGGTGCTGATCGACGGGGCCGACGGCGCCTCGATCAGCGCGGTCGACGCGCAGGTCCTCATCAGCAAGGCCACGAGCGAGATGCCGACCGAGGACGAGCTGCAGCGGGTCCGCACCCGGCTCGCCACCCAGGGTTGGCCGCTGGACGACTGACGCCCACCCGGACCACCGTTCCGTCGACCTCTGAGGAGTCACCGTGCTCGTACGCCGCCCGATCCGTCGCATCATCACCCCCCTTGCATCCGCCGTGGCCTTGTCCACCATCGGGATCGCCGTACCCGCGACCGCGCACGCGGCGTCCGGTATCGCCAAGTGCACCGGGCAGGACGGTGTCGTCCAACGGTCTGTGACCCTGACCAAGAATCAGTTCACCGTCACCCACCTCAAGACGGTCAACCTCGGACCAGGCGTGAAGTACAGCAAGTCCGTGACCGTCGGGCACGAGACGACCCTCAGCGCCGCAGCGACCGGTGACCTGGAAGCAAGCGGTGGAATCCACTGGAAGCTGGTCGATCTCGGCGCCAAGACGCATATCAACGTCGCCACGAGCGTGTCGCACACGGCGACCGGCAGCGAGACGGAATCCTTCGAGGTACCGGCCCGACGCACCACGACGAAATGGGTGTTCTACCTCGGCCGCCGTGATGTGCGCGGCAACTGGTACCAACTGACCTGCTCGCGCGCACCGGGGCACGGCACGGAATACCGGGGCGCGGCCACCACCTACGGCTCGGAAGCCGAGGGTGCGATCATCTGCGACCACACCAAGTACGCGGCCGGTTCGGAGTCGTACATCGCCTCACGCGCCGCTGGTTGCTGACCTGTCGGAGGAGGTCAGAGGCACTGGTCAGGACCCGGTGAGCGCCATCGCCCGGCGCCGGCGTTCCAGCTCCTGAGCGCGCTGGTACTCCGCGATGACCAGTTCGACCACCGACGGCCACGACTCGATCGGCGGGTGTGCCGTGTTGTGCTCGGTGATCCGGTGCCGCAGCCTGTCGTCGGTCGCGAGCCGCACGAGCGCCTCCACCATCGCGAGATCGTCGCCCGCGAGCAGTCCGTTGACACCGTGCTCGATGAACGTCGACACCCCGCTGCGCCGCGGTGCCACGACCGGCAGCCCGGTGGTGCGCGCCTCCAGCGCCGCGATCCCGAAGGCCTCGAAGGTGCCGGGCGAGATGTAGACGTCCGAGGCGAGGTAGTGCTCCCGCAGCTGCTCGCGGGTCATCCGACCAGGCGCACTGAACCAGTCCCCCGCGCCCAGCTCCGCGACCCGCTGCTCCAACCGGGGCCGCAGCTTGCCGTCACCCAGGATCTCCAGGCGTACGTCGCGCTCCGGCACCCGCCGGCGTACCTCTTCCATCAGCTCCAGCAGGGCCAGCGGCCGCTTGCGCCAGACCAGGCGCATCGCCGAGACGACCCGCAACACGCCGTCGTCCTCGCGGGCACCGGGCTCCCAGTCCGAGGCCTGGATCCCGTTGGGCATCAGGTGAACCGGGTATCCCGGACCCGCCATCCGCTGGATGGGGGCCGCCGCCACGGTGGACACCGCGGACAGCGCGGCCCCACGGGCGCCCCACCGGCGGACGTACCCGGTCGCGCCGATCCAGTCCGTGGAGTTGCCGTGCACCGAGTGCCAGGTCACCGCGGTCGGCAGGCCGAGGCCCTGGGTCACCCGCACGCAGTCCATCGCGAACGGGCTGACGATCCCCATGTGCGCGTGGCCGACGTCGAACCGGCCTGCCTGGAGCATGTGCCGCAGGGTGCGCGGCGCAAACGGGTTGATCGGGAAGTCCTTGGGAAGCGTGATCGCGAGCCGATGCACGGGGATCCCGTCGAGCCAGTCGGTGCCGATCCGCAGGTGCTCCGGGCCGATGGTGGCAGTGAAGACCTCCACCTCGTGCCCGGCCGCCTGCAGATGGCGGGCCAGGTCGTGCACCTGGACCTCGATACCTCCGAGCCGGGGCAGATAACAGTCCGACAGGAGAGCCACCTTCACGCCGCCCAGGATCGCACGCCCCCGAGGTCGCAATGTCGTACGCGCTGGCGGCCCCGGGTTCATGGCCCGCTCGGACCGACGCCCGAGACGCGTCTCAACTTGTTCTCGCTGGGGTGTGGATAACCCGAGTAACGTCCACCTCGAGAGAGGGGATGTGGATAACTCCGGCTCCAATCATCAATAATGTCAACAATATTCGTGGTCTTAGCCCTTACATTAGTCATCGAACACGCGTATGATTCACAGTAGATGGCAACGTGTGTCATCACCGGCGCAGGAGGGGCCATGGCGCACTCGAGGAACGACTCGCGGGTGCCCGCGGCACCGGGCACCGGTGCCCGGCTCATGACCCAGCTGGAGCAGTTCAGCAACGCACTCGATGAGTGGCCGGATGCGTTATGGCAGTTGGATGAAGCTGCCCTGGCAAGGGTGGTGGGGTCGATGCTGCGCCTGTCCTCACGTGCGGAGAACGTCGCCACGCTGGCGACGGCGGACGCTCTGGGGCGTGGGACGGTCTCGAACTCCACCGCGACCGGTGCTCCAGCCTGGGTCGCCCGCCAGGCCGCGGGTGCCGACCCCGTCGTGGTGCGCCGGGTCGGGGCCGTGGGGGCCGACTGTGCCGATTCGCGGAACAAGGTCGTAGCCGAGGCGTTGGCAACCGGGTCCACGACCGTGCCGGTGGCGGCTGCCGCGTTGCGGGAGGTGCCGCAGATCCTGCCGCAGCTGCCGACCGCCGATCGTGATGACCTGTTGGGCCGGTATTTGTCGTTGTCGGACTATGGGGCACGCACGTTGCGGGAGCTGACCACTCGGATCCTGGGGGAGTACGCGCCGCAGCAGCTCGTGCGGGACGAAGAGCGGCAGCAGGAGTGCGAATCGGTGTACTGGGCCGACCTGCCCTCTGGGCTGACCCGGTTCGTCGCCGAACTGTCCGCTGGGCACGCCGCAGTGATTAAACACGCCCTGCGCGCCCTGTCCGCACCGGCACCACAGCCCTGCCCAGACGCACAACACACTGGCAGCCCTGACCGTGACATGCGGACACCGGCCAAACGGCGGGCCGATGCCCTGGTGCGGTTGGTCGACACTGCTGCAGGAGTGCTGGACGGCACCACCCCACGACCGGTGGGGGACTTCGGCGGCACCGCCAAGATCCTCGTCACGATGGACTGCGCGACCTTGTACCAGGGGCTCCGCAACGCGGGACGGCTCGAGCACCTCAACAAGAACGACTCAGGCGAAACAGAATTCGGACCGATGTACCTGCCCGGCATCGGACGCACCACCGACGGGGACCACCTCGACGCCGGCACGCTGAGGCGGCTCGCGTGCGATGCAGACCTGATCCCCGCAGTCCTCGGCGGCGACTCCGAACCACTCGACGTAGGACGCGCCAAACGCCTCTTCACCGGAGGACTACGCACCGCGATCATCCACCGAGACAAAGGCTGCACCTTCCCCGGCTGCGACAGGCCACCCGACTGGTGCGACGCCCACCATGTGAGGCCCTGGTGGGCCGGCGGAGAGACAACCCTGACCAACGCCGCGCTGCTCTGCGCACGCCACCACACCATCGTGCACCGCGACCTCCTCACCGCCCAGGTCACCACCACCGGCGTCACCTGGGACCCCGCGCCCGGCCTGATGCCGTCCAGGCAGGGCCAGAACCCGGCGGCATGACCCGCGGCGGCCACGCGGACCTTGCCCTGAGGCTCAGCTCCTTCTCGGGCCACCTGCACCCCGCACCGAGCCGCATGCGACAGGATGGTCCGCGATGTCGCACACTCTCGTGGTCTTCCACGCCCATCCGGACGACGAGGCGCTGCTGACCTCGGGGACGATGGCGAAGGCGGCCGCCGAGGGGCACCGCGTCGTCCTCGTCGTGGCCACCGACGGCGACCTGGGGCTCGCGGCCTCGTCGTACCGCGCCGACGGTCGACAGCTCGGCGGTGTCCGGATGCGGGAGTTGCTGGAGTCCGCGCGGGCACTCGGCGTGGCGCGGACCGTGCACCTGGGGTACGCCGACTCCGGCAGCGGACCGCTGCTCTACGACGACCCGCCCGGTGCGACGCGATTCGCCCGGGCCGACCTCGAGGAGGCCGCGGGCAGGCTGGCGGACATCCTGCGCGAGGAGCACGCCGACGTGCTCCTGACCTACGACGCCGCCGGCGGCTACGGCCACCGTGATCACGTGCAGGTGCACCACGTGGGGGCGCGCGCCGCCGAGATCGCCGACACCGCAAGGGTGTTGCAGGCCACCGTGCCCCGAGACCTGCTCGTCCTCGGGATCCGTCTGGTGTCCCGCCTGCATCGCTTCCCCGCCGACTTCGACATCGCGTCGTACGAACGCGCGTACTCCCCCCGCGCGGCCATCACCCACCGGATCCGCGTCCACCGCCAGATCGCGGCGAAGCGCGCATCGATGCGGGCGCACGCCTCGCAGGCGACCGCGGACGACGGCGACCGCACGCTGGGCCTCTTCCTGCGCATCCCCCGCCCGCTCTACGACCTGATCTTCGGCTGGGAGTGGTACGTCGATCCCGCGCGGCCGGACGGACACCGCCCGGTCTCGCACGACCTCTTCGACGGACTCCCCCGATGAGTACCGCGCCCGGCTCGCAGCGCCCGACCGTCACCCGCAACCAGGTGCTGAACGGCGTCCTCGGGATGACGATGGCCGGGCTGCTGCTCGGATTCGGGCTGCCGCTGGTCGCGCAGACCGGCTGGCACGAGATCGGGATCCACCTGTCGCACCTGGGTCCGCTCGGGGCGCTGGAGCTCTTCGGTCTCGTCGTGCTGGGCCTGTGGTGCTACACGTTCACGCTGACCGGGTCGCTGCCCGGCCTCAGCCACTCCAAGGCGCTGATCATCAACGTCTGCGGGTCCTCGGTGTCCAACCTGCTGCCGGGCGGCGGCGCGGTGGGGATGGCCGCGACGTACTACATCGCGCGCAGCTGGGGCTTCACCCGCCGCAACATCTCCACCTCGATCATCGTCAGCGCCGTGTGGAACGTGCTGGCCCGGCTCGCCATGCCGCTGATCGGACTGGCCGTCGTATCCCGATCGGGCAGCGCCCTGCCCGGTCCGGTGCGGAACGCGGCCCTGTACGGCGGGGTCATCGGGCTGGTGCTGCTACTCGGCTTCATCGTGGTGCTGATCAGTCCGGTCCTCACCCTGCGGCTGGGCCGGTTCCTCGACGCGCACACGGCCGCCCGCATTGCCCGACTGCGTCGTGGTGAGCAGCGCGGCGTGCGCCCGGACATCACCGCGTTGCTCGGGGACCAACGCGAGCGCCTCGCCGTGGTCACCACGACCGGCTGGTTCCCGATGACCTTCGGCGTCGTCGCCTTCCTGGGCATCTACTTCGTGCTCTTCTGGCGCACCATGTCCGCGGTCGGGGTGGACCTGCCGCTGGGGGACCTCTTCGCCGCGTACGCGCTCGGCCGACTCCTCACCGCCGTCGGAGTCACCCCGGGTGGCCTCGGCATCAGCGAGGCCGGGACGCTCGCGGTGCTGGTGGCGTGGGGTGCCGACAAGCCGGCAGCGGCCGCGGGCGTGCTGGTCTTCGCGATCTTCTCCCACCTGCTCGAGGTGCCGCTGGGCGCGATCGGCTGGGCGGCGTGGTGGTCGATGCCGAAGGTGCACCCGCCGCACGACGTCGCGGACGACCGCGATGCCCTGCCCGACCAGCTGCGGTGACGCGCCGCTAGACCAGGAAGCGCCGGGCGACCTGCGAGAACCACCCGTAGACGATCACGGTGCCCACGGCGATCAGTGCCACAGCGGTCATCCCGAGCGCGAGGTCACGCAGTCCGTGGACCGTCGGCTGGGCTCCCCAGGCGAGGAAGAGGCAGCTGACCAGCGCGATCCCGCCGATGACCAGCCAGGTGGCCAGGCCAGGTCCGATCGCGCGGACCGGATGGCTCGACGTACGCGATGCGCGCGCGAGCGGGCCGTGGTCGACGGTGTGTGCCAGCGCGAGCGCCACGCCCGCCCAGGCCAGGCAGACCGCGAGCGCGGCGAGGACGTCGCCGGGGTGGTGCCAGTGGCCGACCACCGTGCCCGCGCCGAAGAAGAAGCCGACGGCCGCACTCGCCGGGAGCACGCACCACTGCCATGCGACCGGCAGCACCATGAGCACGGCCAGCGAGATGGAGATGCCCACGGTGGCATGCCCGCTCGGCATGCTGTTGGGGGTCGAGCCCGGCAGCTCGTGGATGACGAACTTCTTGAGAATCTGGGTCGTGACGGTGGCGCCGCCGATCAGCACCAACGAGCCCACGGCGAGCCCCATCCGGCGGCGGCTCAGCGCCACGGCCGCGACCAGGACGCCCGCGACTCCCACGGTCGTCACCGAGACCTGCTGCAGCCGGTCCTCGATGTTGAAGAAGAGCCACGGAGGTCCCCCGAGGGCCATCTCCATCGTGTGGTCGTACCGGGCACCCGTGCGGTTGCGCACCAGCAGGATCACCAGCACGAGGATCACGACGATCGCCGCACCGACCATCACGGCGGCATGCCGCCACGGCGAGGTGCGGGCACGGGGCGATGTCTGCTGCCCCTCAGGGCGCATGGTGGGTGCGCTCATCCATCGAGTATGAGGTCCACGCCTGGCATGCAGCTGTGCCCGCCGGCGGACGGACCCAGCGTCGGTCTCCCGCCCGTCACTCCCACTCGATGGTGCCCGGCGGCTTGCTGGTCACGTCGAGCGTGACCCGGTTGACCTCGCTCACCTCGTTGGTGATCCGCCCGGAGATCCTGGCCAGCACGTCGTACGGCAGGCGCGTCCAGTCCGCGGTCATCGCGTCCTCGGAGGAGACCGGCCGCAGCACGATCGGGTGACCGTAGGTGCGGCCGTCACCCTGGACGCCGACCGAGCGGACGTTCGCGAGCAGCACCACCGGGCACTGCCAGATGTCCCGGTCCAGGCCCGCAGCGGTCAGCTCCTCGCGGGCGATGGCGTCGGCGCGGCGCAGGATCGCCAGGTTGTCGCGGGTCACCTCGCCGATGATCCGGATGCCGAGTCCGGGGCCGGGGAACGGCTGGCGCCAGACGATGCCCTCGGGCACCCCGAGCTCGAGCCCGACCTGGCGCACCTCGTCCTTGAAGAGGGTGCGCAGCGGTTCGATGAGCGAGAACTGCAGGTCGTCGGGAAGTCCGCCGACGTTGTGGTGCGACTTGATATTCGCGGCTCCGGTGCCGCCGCCGGACTCCACCACGTCGGGGTAGAGCGTGCCCTGCACGAGGAACTTCACCGGGTGCTCGTCGTCCTGCTGGGAGCCGACGATGTCGCGAGCTGCCTTCTCGAACGACCGGATGAACTCCCGGCCGATGATCTTGCGCTTCTCCTCCGGATCAGTGACTCCCGCAAGGGCGTTCAGGAACTGGTCGGTCGCGTCGACGACCACCAGGTCGACGCCGGTGGCCTCGACGAAGTCCTTCTCGACCTGCTCGGCCTCGCCCTCGCGCAGCAGCCCGTGGTCGACGAAGACACAGGTGAGCTGGTCGCCGATCGCGCGCTGCACCAGCGCCGCCGCCACCGAGGAGTCCACGCCGCCGGACAAGCCGCAGATGGCCCGCGCGGAGCCGACCTGCTCGCGCACCTGCTCGACCAGCTGGTCGGCCATCGCCTCCGGGGTCCAGTCGGGCGTCAGCTTCGCACCGCGCACCAGGAAGTTCTCCAGCACCCGCTGTCCGAAGGTGGAGTGCATGACCTCGGGGTGCCACTGCACGCCGTACAACTGACGCTCGTCATCCTCGATCGCGGCGACCGCCGCCCCCGGCGTCGTGGCGGTCACCCGCAGCCCGGCCGGCGCCTCGGAGGCGGCGTCGCCATGGCTCATCCAGACGGACTGCTCGTCGGGCTGACCGTTGAAGAGGGTCGAGTTGGTGTCGACGATCTGCGCCATTGTCGCGCCGTACTCGCGCAGGCCGGTGTGCTCGACGTTGCCGCCGAGGCTCTTGACCATCGCCTGGAAGCCGTAGCAGATGCCGAAGACCGGCACCCCCGCCTCGAGCAGCGCCGGGTCGAGCCCGGGGGCCTCGTCGGCGTACACCGAAGAAGGGCCGCCGGACAGCACGATCGCGGCCGGCTGCCGATCGAGGATCTCCTTCGCCGACGTGGTGTGCGGGACCACCTCGCTGTAGAGCGAGGCCTCGCGCACGCGGCGGGCGATGAGTTGGGCGTACTGCGCGCCGAAGTCGACGACGAGGACAGGGTGCTCCTGCAGGGGGGCGGTCACCTGCCGGATTCTATCGAGCCTCGGCGGGGTGCTCCGAGCGCAGTGTCGCGAGGTCGCCCTCGACGTTCGCGCTCACCTTGCGCTCGATGTAGAACGACAGGAAGGGCACGCATCCGGCGAGGATGACGCCGACCATCTTGAGCAGGCCCCAGCGCATCTTGAACGCCAGATTGACGGTGGCGGCGATGTAGACGATGTAGACCAGGCCGTGCGGCTGCGGCCACCAGTTCAGCGCGCCGTTGTCGAAGCCGTACTTCAGGATCACCTGCGCAGTGAGCAGGAGCAGCCCGATGCCGACGATGACCGCCATCCACTTGAAGAAGGTCAGACCCTTGCGCGCCTTCTCCGGGTCGATGAGGGTGCGCCCGGAGGGTCGCGCGGTCTTCTGGGTCTGTTCGCTCACTGCCGGTCCTTCGTCTCGACTGCTTCCGCGGCGGGCTGGTCGCCGTCCTCGATGTCCTCATTGTCCGCGATCCGCCCGGACGGGAGCTGGGCGGCCTGCTCGGCGGCGTACTCGTCGCGCACCATCCGCACCCACACGTAGACCGCGAAGCACGCGAACGCCCACCACTGGACGGCGTACCCGGCGTTGAGCAGGTGGAAGCCTCCGCCTCCCGGCTGCGGCGGCGGGAACGTCACGACGGGCGCGGCCGTCGCCGTGGGTGACTCGTCGGTGGCGAAGACGAACGCGTTGTAGACGGTGCCGCCCCAGGTGTTGGCCAGCACCGCCAGGTTGATCGCGCCGATCTGCCCGGCCGGGAAGCTGCCGGTCGCGGGCGACTCCCCCGGCGCGAGAGCTCCGGTCACCGTGACCTGCCCGGCGCCGGTCAGCGGTGCGGGCACGTGTGCCGGGTCGGCGACGAACCCGCGTACGACGGGGAGTCGGGCTCCGCTGCCGTCCACCACCAGGGGCGTCAGCACCCAGAAACCGTTGCGGCCGTTCAGTGTCCGCCCGGCGACGAGTTCCTGCCGGGCGCCGTCGTAGTGCCCGGTCGCCCGCACCGGCCGCAGCGATCCGGAGCGGGGGAAGCTCTGCGCGGGTTGCATCACCGCGGTGATCGGGGTGACCGGGCGATCCTGCATCTGGTGGTTCTGGGTGGACTGCCCGGCGCTGCGGGCGACGTCGAGCTGCCAGATGCCGAGCAGCACGAAGGCCACGACCAGCACGACCATGAGCACGAACAGGCCTATGAGACGCGGTGTGAGGGCGGCCCGGAGCATGGTCTCCATTGTGCGTCCGGCGGCTGTGCGGCCACGCCCAGCCCTCCCCTCGGAAAACGGATCGCGTTCGCGTCCCCCTCCGACCTAGGCTGAACGGCGCCATGAGACCCCTGCCGTACGACGACCCCGGGATCCCCGATCTGCGCTCGCCGGTCCGGTTCATGGCATGGACCGCGCGCCTGCAGCGGCGCACCGTGCTGGGCGGGGTGTGCTGCGCGATCGTCTGGATGCTGTGCCTGGCGATGATGCCCGCCGCGATCAGCCGGGGCACCGACGAGGGCATCCGCGGTCACGACATGGGCGCGCTGGTGCTGTGGTCGCTCGTGCTGGTCGCCCTCGCCGTCCTCGCGGCCGGTGCCGGGATGCTGCGGCACCGGTTCGCGGTGCTCAACTGGCTGCAGGCGGCGTTCCGCTGCATGCAGCTGGTCGGCGAGCACGCCACCGACTCCGGTGAAGCGCTGCCCCGGGCGATGCCGACCGGACAGGTCGTCGCGAGCGCCGCCACCGATGCCACCCGCTTCGCGGAGTCCTACGACGCGTTCGCACGGTTCGTCGGGTCGATCGTCTCCTACCTGGTCGTGGCGGTGATCCTGCTGCGCAGCTCGCTGGAGCTGGGTCTGGTCGTGCTGCTCGGGGTGCCGGTGCTCCTTGCGGCCCTGGCCGCCGTCATCAAGCCGTTGCAGCGCCGTCAGCAGGCGCAGCGCGAGCAGTCCGGACGGCTGTCGGAGCTGGGCGCCGACACCGTCACCGGGTTGCGGGTGCTGCGCGGCATCGGCGGCGAACAGACGTTCCGCCGCCGGTACGCCGAGCAGTCCGAGCGCGTACGCCGCGAAGGCGTGCTCGTCGCGCTCCCGCAGTCGACGCTGGACTCCGCGCAGGTGCTGCTGCCGGGCATCTTCATGCTGGTGGTCACCTGGCTGGGCGCCCGGTCGGTGCACTCCGGCGCGATCACGCCGGGCCAACTCGTGGCGTTCTACGGCTACTCCACCTTCCTGGTGATGCCGCTGTCGACCGCGACGGAGATGACTGGGAAGTTCCTGGCGACGCGGGTCGCGGCGGGCCGGATCATCCGGGTGCTGCAGATCCGTGGCGACCACACGGGCGAGTCACCGACCACCCACCTGCCCGACGGACCGCAGGAGCTGGTCGACCCCTCGACCGGTGCGGTATTCGCGCCCGGGCAGTTCACGGCCGTCGTCTGCGACGTCCCCGCGCAGGCATCCGCGCTCGCCGACCGGCTGGGCCGGTTCGGGCAGGGCGGCACCGACGTCACGTTCGGCGGCGTACGACTTGCGGACGTCGCTGTGCGAGAGGCGCGCTCACGGGTCGTGGTGTCGGAGGTGGATCCGCGTCTCTTCGCCGGCACCCTGCTGGACCAGCTGGACCCCGCGGGCAACAGCACCTCGGACCAGATCGCCGCGGCGCTGGACGCCGCCGACGCGCACGACGTGCTGCTGGCCCTGGAGGACGGGCTGCAGTCGCAGGTCGAGGAGCGCGGCCGGTCCTTCTCCGGAGGGCAGCGCCAACGACTCGCCCTCGTCCGCGCGCTGCTCACGCGCGCCGAGACGCTGGTGCTCGTGGAACCGACGAGCGCCGTCGACGCGCACACCGAGGCCCGGATCGCTGACCGTCTCGTGGGCGCGCGCCGCGGCCGCACCACGGTCGTGATGGCCGCCAGCCCGCTGTTGCTCGATCACGCCGACCGGGTGCTGCTCCTGCAGGACGGCCGCATCCTCGCCGACGGCACGCACGCGGACCTCTCGCAGACCTCGCCCGCCTACCGACGCGTCGTCCTGCGGGGAGAGGAGGACGTCGATGAGCCGGCTCGCGCCTGAGGTCTTGCGACCCACCCTCCCGGTCGCCGACGGGGCGACGGTGCGCCGGCATGCGCGGATGTTGATGCGCCGCCACCGCCGTGCCCTGATCGTGACGGTCGGCCTGCACGCGCTCGCCGCCGTCGCCGGGCTGTGTGCGCCCCGGCTCTTCGGCCAGCTCATCGAGCGGCTCTCGCACGGCATCGACAACGCGACCATCGACCGCTTCGGCCTTGCGCTGCTCGTGGTGGTGCTCGCTCAGACGGTGCTGACCTGGACGGCCCGCCGCTCGGCGTACGTGCTCGGCGAGACCGTCTTCGCCGGCCTGCGCGAGCGGTTCATCGACCGGGTGCTCGAGCTGCCCTTGTCGACCGTGGAACGCGCCGGCACCGGCGAGCTGGTCTCGCGGACCACGAACGACGTCGACGCACTCTCGTACGCCGTGCGGTTCGGGGTGCCGGCCACCCTGGTCGCAGCGGTCACATCGCTGCTCACGCTGGGCGCCGCGTTCCTGGTGAACCCACTGGTGGCGCTGTCGCTGCTGGTCACCATCCCGCTGCTGTCCCTGTCGACCAAGCGCTACCTGCGCTTCGCCGGGCCGGGATACGCGCGGGAGCGGGCGTCGTACGCCGTCACCAACGGGATCGTGAGCGAGACCGTCGAGGGCACCCGGACGATCGACGCGCTGTCACTGCAAGGGGTACGCCGCGCCCGGCTGCACGACGCGATCCGCGGGATGTGGGACGCCGAGCTCTACACGCTCAAGCTGCGGATGTGGTGGTTCCCGACCGTGGACCTCGGCGGCATGCTGCCGGTCGGCGTGGCTCTGCTGTGGGGCGGTTTCCTCGTCGCGCACGGGCAGGCCGACCTGGGGCAGGTCATCACGATCGTGCTCTACGCCCTGGCGATCGGCGACCCGATCGACGAGCTGCTGACCTGGCTGGACGAGATCCAGGTCGGTGCGAGCGCCCTCGCGCGGATCATCGGCATCGAGGACCTGCCGCCCGACCGCGAAGCGGGTGACGCGCGCCCGACGGACTCGCGCCTCGCCGCGCGCGACGTGCGCTACTCCTACCGCGCGGGGCGTGAGGTGCTGCACGGCATCGACCTGGACCTGTCGCCCGGCGAGCGGCTGGCGATCGTCGGCCCGTCGGGCGCGGGCAAGTCCACGCTCGGGCGACTGCTCGCCGGTATCGACGGTCCGGGCAGCGGGTCGGTCACCGTCGGCGGAGTACCGCTGGTGGAGCTGCCGCTGGACGACCTGCGCGGCGAGGTCGCCCTCGTCACCCAGGAGCACCACGTCTTCGTCGGGACGCTGCGCGACAACCTGCTCCTCGCCCGGCCCGCAGCGGACGACGAGGCGCTGTGGGCATCGCTGCGCTCGGTCGACGCCCTGCCCTGGGCCTCCGCGCTGCCGGACGGCCTGGACACCCGCATCGGGCAGGGTGGCCAGACGTTGAGCGACGCTGCGGCGCAACAGCTCTCACTGGCGCGTCTGGTGCTGACCGATCCGCACACCCTGGTGCTGGACGAGGCGACCTCCCTGCTGGACCCGCGCGCCGCCCGGCACCTGGAGCGGTCGCTCAACGCTGTGGTCGAGGGCCGCACCGTCGTGGCGATCGCGCACCGCCTGCACACGGCGCACGACGCCGACCGGGTGGCGGTCGTGGAGGACGGGCGGATCACCGAGATCGGCCCGCATGCCGAGCTGGTGGCCGCCGACGGCGCGTATGCCGCCCTGTGGCGCTCCTGGCGCGACAAATGATCCTGCCGGGTCAGACCGCGGTCGGGACCTTCGCGGGCACCTCGGGGATCCCGAGCGGCGTACCCGGCACGCGTGCTGCCGGAGCCGCCACCCGCTCGTACGCCGCGCCCTGAGCCGGGCGTACGTCGTCCGCGCCCTTCGCGGGCCACATCGCGAGCGCGCGTTCGGCCTGGGCCGTGATGGTGAGCGAGGGGTTGACGCCGAGGTTGGCCGAGACCGCCGCCCCGTCGACGACCGACAGGGCCGGGTAGCCCCACACGCGGTGGTAGGGGTCGATGACCCCGGTCCGCGGCGAGTCGGAGATGGTCACGCCGCCGAGGAAGTGCGCGGTCATCGGCATCCCCAGGAACTCCGGCCAGCACGCACCGGGCACCACGTCGACGTCGCCGAGCTTGCTCAGCTGGTCACTGATCGCGCGGATCGCCTTGTGCCCGGTCGGGATCCAGCTCGGGTTGGGCTCGCCGTGGCCCTGCGTGCTGGTGAGGCGAACCCGGCCCAGCCGACGCTTCGCGCTGACGGTGATCGAGTTGTCCAGGGACTGCATGACCAGCGCGATGATGGTGCGCTCGCTCCACTTCGGGCCGAGGGCGCGGCTGAGCCGGACGGGCTGCTTCGCGAACTCGGTGAGCAGCTCCCTCGTCCGGCCGGGCAGCGACTTGTCGCCGTTGATCAGCAGGGTCGACATCAGCCCCATCAGGTTGGAGCCCTTGGCGTAACGGCAGTTCTCGACGTGGGTGTCGCCGTCGAGGTGGAACGACGTGGTGATCGCCACTCCCTTCGTGAGGTCGACGGCCGCATCCGCGGGCACTCGCACGGCGGCCGCCCCGCCCAGCTCCTCGGAGTTGGTGCGGGTGAGCACGCCGAGCCGGTCGGACAACCGCGGCAGCACGTCGGCGGACTTCATCCGGTGCAACAGCTGCTGGGTGCCCCAGGTGCCCGCCGCGACGACCACCTGGCGGGCGGTGACCGTACGCCGGTCGGCGCGCACCCATGCCCCGGTGGACCGGGTGGTGACGCGGAATCCCTCGTCGCCACCGAGCGGCTCCAGCCGCACCACCGTGCGCATCGGCTCGATCCGCACCCCCTTGCGCTCGGCGAGCGCCAGGTAGTTCTTCATCAAGGTGTTCTTCGCCCCGACCCGGCACCCGACCATGCAGTTGCCGCACTCCGTACAGCCGGTGCGCTCCGGCCCCTCACCACCGAAGTACGGGTCGGCGACAGTCTTGCCGGCCTCACCGAAGAACACCCCGACGGGCGTCTTGCGGAAGGTGTCGGATGCACCGAGCTGCGCGGCCGCGTTCTGCATGATCTCCTCGGCGGCGCCCCAGCACGGGTTGTCCTCGACCACGCCGAGCATCCGGCGCGCGACGTCGTAGTGCGGGGTGAGCTCGTCCTCCCAATCGGTGATGCCGGCCCACTGCGGGTCCTCAAAGAACGGGGTCGGCGGCTTGTAGAGCGTGTTCGCGTAGTTCAGCGAACCTCCGCCCACGCCGGCGCCGGCCAGGATCATCACGTCGGGCAGCCGGTGGTAGCGCTGCACGCCGAAGCACTTGAACGCCGGCGCCCACAGGTATTTGCGCACGTCCCAGGAGGTCTTGGCGAAGTCGGAGTCCTCGAAACGGCGCCCCGCTTCGTAGACGAGCACGTCGTAGCCCTTCTCAGCGGCGCGTAACGCCGCCACGGAGCCGCCGAACCCGGAGCCGATCACCACTACGTCATGGTCGTACGTCGTCATCGCCATCCATCGCTTTCCTCGTCGAGGCCAGGTGCCCTGCGGTAGTTACTGCAGAGTAGGTGACGACGGTCACACAAGGGAAGCCGAACGGCGCGTCGGACTCAGCTGCGCTGGTACGGGGCCACGACAACCTCGACCCGCTGGAACTCCTTGAGGTCGGAGTACCCCGTGGTGGCCATGGCCCGCCGAAGGGCGCCGACCATGTTGGTGGAGCCGTCGGCGGACTGGCCCGGGCCGGTCAGGATCTGCTCCAGGGTGCCGACGGTGCCGACCTCGACCCGCTCGCCGCGCGGCAGGTCGTGGTGATGGGCCTCGGAGCCCCAGTGGAAACCGCGCCCCGGCGCCTCGGTCGAGCGAGCCAGCGCCGCGCCCAGCATCACGGCGTCCGCGCCGCAGGCGACGGCCTTGACCACGTCGCCGCTGGTGCCGAGTCCGCCGTCGGCGATGACGTGTACGTAGCGCCCACCGGTCTCGTCCATGTAGTCGCGCCGAGCGGCCGCGATATCGGCGACGGCCGACGCCAGGGGCGCGTGGATGCCGAGGGTGCGCCGGGTGGTGTGCGCCGCTCCCCCGCCGAAGCCGACCAGGACACCGGCGGCGCCGGTGCGCATCAGGTGCAGCGCCGCGGTGTACGTCGCGACGCCGCCGACGATGACGGGCACGTCGAGCTCGTAGATGAAGCGCTTGAGGTTCAGCGGCTCCGCGCGGCCGGAGACGTGCTCCGCGGACACCGTCGTGCCCCGGATGACGAACAGGTCCACACCGGCGTCGACCACTGTGCGCCAGTGCTCCTGGGTGCGCTGGGGTGACAACGCGCCGGCGACCGTGCAGCCGGAGCCGCGGATCTCCTTCAGCCGCAACTCGATCAGATCGGGTCGGATCGGCTCGTTGTAGAGCTCGCGCATCCGCGCTGTCGCGTTCGCCGGATCCAGGGAGGCGATCTCGGCCAGCAGCGGCTCGGGCGACTCGTAGCGCGTCCAGAGGCCCTCGAGGTCCAGCACCGGCAGTCCGCCGAGCTGGCCGAGGGCGATCGCGGAGGCCGGGGACATCACCGAGTCCATCGGGGCGGCCATCACGGGCAGATCGAAGTGGTACGCGTCGATCTGCCAGGAGACCGACACCTCTTCCGGGTCCCGGGTGCGTCGCGACGGCACGACCGCCACGTCGTCGAACGAATACGCCCGACGTCCTCGTTTGCCGCGGCCGATCTCGATCTCACTCACCGCGTCAGGTTAGCGGGCGCGGCCTCCGCGGCCCGAACCGCGGCGCCGCGGGTCAGCGACCGGAGTAGTTCGGCGCCTCCACGATGCCCTGCACGTCGTGCGGGTGGGACTCCTTCAGCCCGGCGGAGGTGATCCGCACGAAGCGGCCGCGCTCCTGCAGCTGCGGCACGGTGCGCGCGCCGACGTAGAACATCGACTGGTGCAGCCCACCGACCAGCTGCCGGGTCACCGCGCCGAGAGGTCCGCGGTAGGCGACCCGGCCCTCGATACCCTCCGGCACGATCTCGTCGTCGCTGGCGACATCGGCCTGGAAATAGCGGTCCTTGGAGAACGACGTCTTGCCGCGCGAGGCCATCGCGCCGAGCGAACCCATCCCCCGGTAGGCCTTGAACTGCTTGCCGTTGATGAGGATCAGCTCCCCCGGCGACTCCTCGCAGCCGGCCAGCAACGAGCCGACCATGACCGAACTCGCTCCCGCTACGAGGGCTTTGGCGATATCGCCGGAGTACTGCAGCCCGCCGTCGGCGATGACGGGCACGCCGGCCGGATGTGCGGCCTGCGCCGCGTCGTACACCGCGGTCACCTGCGGCACCCCCACGCCGGCCACCACACGGGTGGTGCAGATCGACCCCGGGCCGACGCCCACCTTGACCGCGTCGACACCGGCCTCGACCAGCGCCTTGGCACCGTCGTACGTCGCGACGTTGCCGCCGATGATCTGCACGTGCCGGGTGGCGGGATCGGACTTGAGCTTGCGGATCATGTCGAGCATCAGCCGGGCGTGCCCGTTGGCGACGTCGGGCACCAGCACGTCGACACCGGCCTCGACGAGAGTGGTGGCGCGCTCCCACGCATCGCCGAAGTAACCGATCGCAGCCGCGACCAGCAGCCGTCCGTGTTCGTCGTTGGACGCAAGGGGGAACTGCTCGGACTTCACGAAGTCCTTGACGGTGATCAGCCCCGCGAGTCGGCCCTCGCCGTCCACCAGGGGAAGCCGCTCGCGCTTGTGCTGGCGCAGCAGCGTCGTGGCAGCCTCGCGGCTGATGTCGGCGGGCCCGGTGACCAGGGGCGGGTGGGTCATCACCTCGTCGACCTTGGTGGTGGCCCACTCCGCGACGGGGGTGAAGCGCAGGTCGCGGTTGGTGATGATGCCGATCAACCGGTCGTCGGGGTCCACGACCGGGAGGCCGGACACGCGGTAGCGACCGCAGATCTCGTCCAACTGCTCCAGAGTGGCGTCCGGCCCGATCGTCACCGGGCGGTCGATGATGCCGGTCTGGGTGCGCTTGACCATGTCGACCTGGTCGGCCTGGTCGGCGATCGAGAGGTTGCGGTGCAGCACTCCGATGCCGCCCTGGCGGGCCATCGCGATGGCCATCCGCGACTCGGTGACGGTGTCCATCGCCGCCGAGATCAGCGGCACCTTCAGGCTGATCTCGCGGGTCAGAGCACTGGTGGTGTCGACCTCGCTGGGGATGACGTCGGTCTCATTCGGCAAGAGCAGCACATCGTCGTACGTCAGTCCGAGCGGGCCGAACATCGCGGGGACGGAACGGTCTTCGAAATTGTCCTGCGCCATTGCCCGATTATAGGCGGCTGCGGCACCGACGATTTCCGTGGTCCGGGATCAGCCGGCGCTGCCCGTGGGGGTCGAGGACGGCGCCGGCGGGGAGGAGGACGTCGACGTGGACAGCCGCGGTGTCGGGCTCGTCATGATCGTCGAGGTGGGCGAACTCGTCGCCGGGTTCGTCGGCAACGTCGGCCGCACGGTGCGGGTCGGCACCGAGGTCGTGCTGGGCGGCGAACCGGTCGAACCTGGCGCGGTGGTCGGCGCCACCGTCGTGGGCGGGGTGGTGGGCTTGGGTGACGTCGTCATCGTGGGCGCCGTCGTCGTGGGCTTCGACGTGCGCGTCGGGGCGGTCCGGGAGCTCGTCGGCCGCCGCGAGGAGGTCGATCCCGGCGCCGGGCGCCGGAAGATCGACGAGGGCGAGAGGGTTGAGGATCGGACGGAGGACGAGGAGACCGTGATGAGGTCCTGCGGGGAGCCCGGCAGCGGCGGCGCGGTGAGCAGCGTGGTGGGGGTGTCCGCGGCCAGCGGCGCACCGGGTGACGGCGTCTGGTGCTGGGTGGCGACCTCGGGGGCCTCGAAGACCAGACCCCTCGTCACCTGACCCAGCTGGTGCAGGACAGGCACGGTGGTGCTGGTCATCGCAGCGGCCATCCCGCTGACGGAGAGCGTGCCCACAAGCACGGCGGCAGCGACCCCCGCGCGCACACCTCCGCGCCGGGTGCGCGCGTACCGGCCGGCGGCCTTCTCGACGCGCGGGGAGCAGAGGTCGTCCACGTGGTCGACCCAGCCGGTGAGCAGATCCGTGACGGCGTCGTCCCCGCGGGCGCTGTGCCCTCCGGCGCGCGAGCCGATCTGGTCCAGCAGCTCGTCGTCGCTCTGGATGCGGTGGATGGAGGGAGGGGTCACAGCGCCTCACCCCCGCTGGGAAGCAGCGAACGCAGCCGCGTCAGGGCGCGGTGTTGAGCCACCCGGACGGCACCGGCCGTCATCCCGAGCGCAGCAGCCGTCTCGTCGGCACTCATCCCGACGGCGACCCGCAGGGTGAGGATCTCGCGGTGTTGCGGGGAGAGCCTGTGGAGCAGTTTCCAGATCCGGTCCGCCTGCTCACCGGCGACGGCGGCGGCCTCGGGGCCGGGTGCGCTGTCCACCGACTCGGGCACCTCGTCCGTGGGCTGCGGGCCGCGCATGACGGATCGCTGGACGTCGGCCACCTTGTTGGCGGCGATCCGATAGATGAACGCCTCGAAGGGAAGTCCGCGGTCGACGTAGCGGGGCAGTGCGGTCAAGACGGCCACACACACCTCCTGCGCCGCGTCCGCGGCCGCATGAGTGGCAGCCGAGTGCCGCCCGAGCCGCCCCCGCGCGTACCGGAGGGCGATCTGGTGCACAGCTGCCATCAACTGGTCGGTGGCTGCCGCGTCCCCATCGCAGGCATCTGCCACCAGGTCGCACAGCGGAATCTGCACGTCCGCCGGTTCCATCGTGGGCCGAGCCGATTTCGTTACGCCGTCGCCGAGGGTCGCCGGAGAGCCCCACTGCTCGTGGGGTGTCGGCTGCGGACCGCCGAAACTCATCCAGCTCCTTCGACCTACCGGGTCGCCTGCTCGACCGATGGTGGCAGTCCACCGTAACCAGCCGCGCGTGCCCGTCGTCAATTGCGGGGGTCACCGGTCGCACGCCTGACACCATGGCCGGTATGACGACCGCCCCACTCCAGGTGCCCATCCGCGACGAATCCATCCGGCTCGGCCAGCTGCTCAAACTCGCAGGAGTCGTCGAGGACGGTGCGCAGGCCCGGGCCCTGATCCAGGGCGGCGAGGTGCTCGTGGACGGTGAGGTCGAGACCCGGCGCGCGCGGGCAGTGCCGGTGGGCGCCGTCGTCCGTCTGGGCGACGTCGAGGTGCACGTCGTCGCCGACTGAGACCCCTTCGAACGTGACGAGCCCCCAGCCGTGCGGCTGGGGGCTCGTCGTCGTGCGATTCAGCTCAGCTCAGTGCGAGTGGCCGTGGCTGTGCCCGGCGTCCGCCGAGTCTTCCTCTTCCTTCTTCTCCACCACGAGCGTGTCGGTGGTGAGCACCATCGACGCGATCGAGGCGGCGTTGCGCAGCGCCGACCGGGTGACCTTGACCGGGTCGATGACACCGGACTTGATCAGGTCGCCGTACTCGCCGGTGGCGGCGTTCAGGCCGTTGCCCGGCTCCAGGTCACGGACCTTGGAGACCGCGACGTAGCCCTCGAGGCCGGCGTTCTCGGCGATCCAGCGCAGCGGCTCGACCACGGCCTTGCCGATCAGCGCGGCACCGGTGGCCTCGTCGCCCTCGAGCGCGAGGTTCTGCAGTGCGGCCGAGGCGTGCACCAGTGCGGAGCCACCGCCGGCGACGATGCCCTCTTCGATGGCCGCGCGGGTCGCGGAGATCGCGTCCTCGATGCGGTGCTTCTTCTCCTTCAGCTCCACCTCGGTGTGCGCGCCGACCTTGATGACGCAGACGCCGCCGGCCAGCTTCGCGAGCCGCTCCTGCAGCTTCTCGCGGTCCCAGTCGGAGTCGGTGCGCTCGATCTCGGCCTTGAGCTCCTTGACGCGTCCGTCGACATCGGCGGAGTCGCCCTGGCCCTCGATGACCGTGGTGTTGTCCTTGGTGACCACGGTGCGCCGGGCCTGACCCAGCACCTCGAGACCGACCTGGTCCAGCTTCAGACCGATCTCCTCGGCGACGACCTGGCCACCGGTGAGGATCGCGATGTCCTGCAGCATGGCCTTGCGGCGGTCGCCGAAGCCCGGCGCCTTCACCGCGACGACGTTGAACGTGCCACGGATCTTGTTGACCACCAGGGTGGACAGCGCCTCACCGTCGATGTCCTCGGCGATGATCAGCAGCGGCTTGCCGGCCTGCACGACCTTCTCCAGCAGCGGCAGCACATCGGCGACAGCCGAGATCTTGCCCTGGTTGATCAGGATGTAGGCGTCCTCCAGGACGGCCTCCATCCGCTCCGGGTCGGAGACGAAGTACGGGCTGATGTAGCCCTTGTCGAACTGCATGCCCTCGGTGAAGTCCAGCTCGGTGATCGCGGTGGAGGACTCCTCGACCGTGATGACGCCGTCCTTGCCAACCTTGTCGAACGCCTCGGCGATCAACGAACCGACGGTGCTGTCCTGCGCGGACAGCGTGGCGACCTGGGCGATCTCGTCCTTGCCCTCCAGCTCGCGGGCGGTCGCGAGCAGGCGGTCGTTGATGGCCTCGACGGCCTTGTCGATGCCGCGCTTCAGGGCGGACGGCGCGGCGCCGGCCGCGACGTTGCGCAGGCCTTCCTTGACCATGGCCTGGGCGAGCACCGTGGCGGTGGTGGTGCCGTCACCGGCGACGTCGTTGGTCTTGGTGGCGACCTCCTTGGCGAGCTGCGCGCCGAGGTTCTCGTAGGGGTCGTCCAGCTCGACCTCGCGGGCGATGGTCACCCCGTCGTTGGTGATCGTGGGGGCGCCCCACTTCTTGTCGATGACGACGTTGCGGCCCTTGGGGCCGAGCGTCACCTTGACGGCGTTCGCGAGTGCGTCGACACCGCGCTCGAGGGACTTGCGGGCGGAGTCGTTGAACTCCAGCGTCTTAGCCATGTGTGGTCCTTAGATGTCTCGTGGATGCGTGCGGGAGGCAGGCAGCTGGTACGACGACGCCCCGGCGGCGGGCCCGGCAGCGTTGATGACGGGCCCACAGCCGGGGCGTGCGACGTACGAGATGTCGTCAGCTACGTGACGACGGAGTTACTTGACGACCGCGAGGATGTCGCGGGCGGACAAGATGAGCAGCTCCTCGCCGGAGTACTTCACCTCGGTGCCGCCGTACTTGCTGTAGATGACCTTGTCGCCGACGGCGACGTCCAGCGGGACGCGGTTGCCGTGGTCGTCGATGCGACCGGGACCGACGGCCAGGACCTCGCCCTCCTGGGGCTTCTCCTTGGCGGTGTCCGGGATGACCAGGCCGGAGGCGGTGGTCTGCTCGGCCTCGACGGACTTGACGACGACGCGGTCTTCGAGCGGCGTGATGTTGACCGACACGGTGGGGACCTTCCTTGGTGGCCTGCCGATGGCAGGGAGTTGGTGGTCCCTGGGAACCTCGCCGGTGAAGGCGGTTCGAGGACGCCGTCGCGGGGTCGGCCTCGGTGCCTGCACTGGCACTGTCCCAGGGGGAGTGCCAGCCCTGAATCTATGCCGCGCGTTAGCACTCGTGCAACTCGAGTGCCAAACCCGCACGGAGGGGCGCCGCGAGCGTAGGAGCGAGCCGGTCGTGCGTCAGAATGTCCGCCATGGATCCCGCCCTGGTGCACCGGCTCGCGTCGGGCGAGGGGTGGGGTCTGCTGCAGTCCCTGCCACCGTACGACGCGTCCGAGACGATGTCGCTGGCGACCAGGCTGCGTGGCGAGGGGTTCGACGCCGAGCTGGTCTCGGCAGCGCTCACCCAGTCCGATCTGCGGGCCCGCGCCGAGGCCAAGTTCGGCGCCGCCGCCCGCGAGATGCTTTTCACCCGCGACGGCCTGGAACAGGCCACCAGGGCCCGGATCGCTGAGCACCACGCGACCCGGTTCGCCGAGGCCGGCGTGCGTCACGTCTACGACCTCGGCTGCGGCATCGGCGCCGACGCGATGGCCACGGCCCGCGCCGGGATCGCCCTCACTGCGGTCGACGCCGACGAGGCGACCGCCGCGATCGCCGCCGTCAATCTGCGCCACTGGCCACAGGCCCAGGTGCGGCACGCGGCGGCCGAGCACGTCGACATCCCGACCGGCGAGGACGGCCGATCCTGCGGGGTGTGGGTCGACCCGGCGCGGCGTACCCCGGGCGTGGCCGACGCCCAGGGACGCACCCGCCGGCTCTTCCGGCTCGAGGACATCAGCCCGTCCTGGGACGACGTGCGCGGCTACCTGACCCGCACCCCGGCCGCCGGGGCCAAGCTCAGCCCGGCCTTCCCGCACGCGGCGGTGCCACCGGGCGTGGAGGCGCAATGGACGTCGTACGACGGGGAGGTCCTGGAGTGCGCGCTGTGGGCCGGCGCCACCGTGCGGACACCCGGGCGCACCGCGTGCGTGCTGCGGGAGCACGTCGGCGCCCTCGTCACCGAGCAGGACGCCGCGGGTGCCCAGCCGATGCCCGCCGAACTCAGCCGTCTCGGCCCCTACCTCTACGAACCGGACCGCGCCGTCCTCCGCGCGGGCCTGGTCGGGGCGCTGGTCAACGCGGCCGACGGACGCGAGCTGTCACCAGGGGTGGGCTACGTCACCGGGCTCGCCGACGTCCAGCTGCCGTGGGCCCGCCGGTACGCCATAACGGACGCGATGCCCTACAACCTCAAGGGGCTTCGCGCCCTGTTGCGGGACCGGGACACCGGCAACCTCACCATCAAGAAGCGCGGGGTGTCACTGGACGCCGACCAGCTGCGCCGCCAGTTGCGGCTGCAGGGCGACCGCTCCACCACCATCGTCATCACCCGGGTGGGCGGCGCGCAGGTCGTGCTCGTGGTGACCCCGCTGTGAGCCGGCGTCGCCGTCTCGCTCCCGCGGCCCTGCCCGTGGTGCTCGCGCTCGCCGCCTGTTCCGGGGGTGCCGGATCGGCGTCGTCCATGTCCTCGGCGTCGGGCGGGGCCATCTCGGCCGCCGCGGGCCGCACCACGAACGCGACTCGCGCGACCCCGACGCCCCGGGCGACGTCGTCGACCCCGTCCTCCACCTCCCGCTCTCCCCAATCGACGCCCAGCACGCCGACGACTCGCACCTCGACCTCGCCGACCCGTACGAGCGCGCCGAAGAAATCGACGAAGCCGGCGACCTGCATCGATTCGCTCGTGGTCCGGATGACGCCCGCGCAACGCGCCGGTCAGCTGGTCATGGTGGGGATGACGACCGGCGGGGGCGCGGCCGTCCGACGCGCGATCACCGTCTCCCACGTCGGGTCGGTCTACTACGCAGGGGGCTGGCGCGGATCGGCGACGGTGCGCGCCGCATCGGCGGCCTTGCAGGCGCGCGCGACGAGCGCCGGCTCTCCCGGGTTGCTGGTCGCCGCCGATCAGGAGGGCGGGGAGGTGCAGGAGCTGCGCGGCAGCGGATTCCCGGCGATCGCCTCGGCCACCGCCCAGGCGCAGATGTCCGCGGCCGCGCGCACGGCGTACGCCGCGTCGTTCTCCCGCGCACTGCGGACCGCGGGCCTCAACCTGGACCTGGCACCCGTCGCCGACACGGTGCCCGCCGCCATCGGCATCCGGAACGCGCCGATCGGGGCCTTCCACCGGGAGTACGGCAGCGACCCGCGCGCCGTCGCGGGAGCGGTGGGCGACGTGGTCCGCGGGATGCGGGCGGCCGGGGTGGGCGCCACGCTCAAGCACTTCCCCGGCCTCGGCCGGATCACCGCCAACACCGACACCAGCTCCACCGGCATCACCGACCCCGTCGCGAGCGTGACCGACCCCCACCTCCGGCCGTTCGCCGCGGGGATCGCCGCCGGCGCGCAGGCCGTGATGGTCTCCTCGGCGCGCTATCCGCGGTTGGACGCCCGCCGACCGGCCGTGTTCTCACGCGCGGTGATCACGGGGCTGCTGCGCAACAGGCTCGGCTTCGGCGGTCTGGTCATCACGGACGACGTGCACACTCCCGCACTGGCGGCCACCCCGGTGGGCGAGCGCGCCGTGCGGTTCGTGCAGGCCGGCGGGGACGTGCTGCTCACCGCGGCGCCCGACCTCGCACCCGGGCTCACCCGCGGGCTGTTGACCCGGATGACGGCGGACCGGGCGTTCGCGGGCGTCGTGGAGGCCGCCGTACGGCGGGTGCTGGCCACGAAGGCGAGACTGGGACTGCTCCGCTGCCGGTGATCGCGCGCTAGCGGGCCTGGACCAGCTCCACCGGCATCGAGGAGTCCGCGGGCAGGGCGAACGAGCTCGGTGCGTGCCCGCGCGCCACGATCTGCGCACCCAGCGCCGCGACCATCGCGCCGTTGTCGGTGCACAGCCGCACCCGCGGCACCCGCAGGCTGATGCCGGCGTCGGCGCACCGCTGCTCGGCCAGCTCGCGCAGCCGGCTGTTGGCCGTCACGCCGCCGCCGATCTGCAGATCGTGGATGCCGTGCTCGCGGCAGGCGTCGATCGCCTTGCGGGTCAGCACATCCGCGACCGCCTCGTTGAAGCTGGCGGCCACGTCGGCGACCGGGATCGGCTCCCCCGCCCGCTCACGCTCCTGCACCCACCGCACCACGGCCGTCTTCAGTCCCGAGAAGGAGAAATCGAACCGGTGTCGCTCCAGGTCCTTGCGCGCCGTCAACCCCCGGGGGAATGCGATCGCCCGCGGATCCCCTTGTGCCGCAGCCTGATCGATGCTCGGTCCACCCGGATAGGGCAGTCCGAGCAACCGTGCGACCTTGTCGAAGGCCTCCCCCGCCGCGTCGTCGACGGTCGCGCCGAGCGACTGCACGTCGTCGGCGATGTCGCGCACCAGGAGCAGGTTCGTGTGACCCCCGGAGACCAAAAGCGCGACCGTGGGCTCCGGCAGCGGGCCGTGGTCGAGGACGTCGGCGCAGACGTGGGCGCACAGGTGGTTCACGCCGTAGAGCGGTTTGCCTAGCGCCCACGCCACCGCCTTCGCGGCAGCGACCCCCACCATCAAGGCACCGGCCAGACCCGGCCCGGAGGTGACCGCCACCGCGTCGACATCGGACAGGCGTGACCCGGCATCGGCGCACGCACGCTCGATCGTCGGGATCATCGCCTCCAGGTGCGCGCGGCTGGCCACCTCGGGCACCACGCCGCCGAATCGGGCGTGCTCCTGCACACTGCTCGCGACGGCGTCGGCGAGCAGGGTCGTGCCGCGGACGAACGACACTCCCGTCTCGTCGCACGAGCTCTCGATGCCGAGCACCAGGGGTCCGTCAGTCGCCATGGGTCTGCTCCTCCCGCAGATGACGCCGCATCACCAGCGCGTCGATGTCACCCGGCTGGTAGTAGCGGCGGCGTACGCCGATCTGCTCGAAACCGCTGTGCTCGTATAGCTTTCGAGCGGGGTCGTTGTCGGACCGCACTTCGAGCAGCACCGCCGAGACCGCGGCAGTCGTCGCCTGCGCCACCAACTCGTCCAACAGCAGCCGGCCGACGCCGGTGCCCTGTGCCGCGGGGGCCACCGCGATGGTCATCACGTCGGCGACGTCGCCGGCCACCGACAACCCGGCATAGCCGACGATGCGATCGTCATCCTGCGCCACCAGGTAGACGCGTTGCGGCCGCCCGGCGAGCTCGCTCCACCACGTGCGGGCGGACCAGGCGTCGTCGACGAAGAGCTGCTGCTCCAACTCGACCAGGACGTCGATGTCGGTCCAACTCATCGGGCGAAGCAGCGCCGTCACGACAGCACCGACTTCTGTGCGGCCGAGGGCTGGGCGTCCGGCTGCCGAAGGTAGAGCGGCGTGGGGGGCAGCAGTTCGCCGCCGTGCTCGAGCCGGTGGACCACCAGACCGGCGAGCGCACCGGCGTCGACATCGGTGACCGGCACCACGACGCCGAAGTCCGCCGGGTAGAGCAGCGGACCGCGTCCGGCGGTCGGTAGGGCGCGTACGGCGGGGTCGAGCGCGGCGGGGGTGCTGACCGCGGGGTCCCCCAGACGGGCGACGCCGCCGGCGCGCACCGTGTAGCGCGCCCAGTAGACCTCTTTGCGCCGGGCGTCGGTGGCGACGAGGAACTCACCGTGCTCCCCGCGCGATGCGATCTCGTGGGCGATCGCATCCAGGCTGCAGACCGCGTGCACGGGGATCCCGAGCGCCAGGCCGAGGGTCGTGGCCGTGACGATGCCGACCCGCAGCCCGGTGAACGGTCCGGGGCCGACGCCGACGGCCACGGCGTCCAGGTCGCGGGGGCTCAGCCCGGCATGCGCCATCACCGAATCGATGGTGGGAGTGAGGGTTTCGGCATGCCGACGGGCGTCCGGGACGGACTCGCTCGCGAGCACCCGGGTCCCGTCGTGGACCGCGGCGGTCACGGCGGAGGTCGCGGTGTCGATGGCCAGCAGCACGTGGCTCACGCTAACGCGGCGAGCAACTGCTCGAACCGGGGACCGACCGCGTGGGCCTCCACGTGGCGATCGAGGTCGCCGGACAACTGCAGCTCGAGCCGCTGCGGCGCAAGGCTCTCGGCGATGCCGCCACCCCACTCCACGACGGTCACGGCGTCCTCGAGCGCGGTGTCCAGATCGACGTCGTCCAACTCGGCCGGGCCGCTCAGCCGATAGGCGTCCACGTGCACCAACGGCGGTCCGCCGACGAGGGAGGGGTGGGTGCGGGAGATGACGAACGTCGGCGACGTGATCGGCCCGCGCACCCCCATCCCCCGGGCGATCCCCTGGGTGAGGGTCGTCTTGCCCGCTCCGAGCCCGCCGGTGAGGATGACCAGGTCGCCGGCGCGCAGCAGCGTGCCGAGGCCGGCGCCCCAGTCCTGCAGCGCGTCGGCCGTGGCGAACGTCCACGTGCTCATGACGCCGAGTTGCCCCGGGCCTTCGTCGCCGGGATGTGCGGTGCGCCGGCGACCCGTTGTACGACGCGGCGCGCACGCTTCTTCGGGCGAGTCTGACCGGCTAGAGCGCGGCAGGCGCGGTCGATCATGTCGATCAGGTGCTCGTCGACGATCTCCGGGTACTCCAGTGGCAGCACGTGCCCGGCGTTGCGCACCAGCACGTACTCGGCGCCGGGGATCGCGTCGACGATCGCCTCGGAGTGTGCGTCCGGGGTGATCCGGTCGTGGTCGCCGTGCATGACCAGGGTCTCGATGCCGATGAACTCACGCAGTGCCGCGCGCTCGTCGTGCAGCATCAGCGAGGACAGGTAGGCCGAGGTGGTGGACATCTTGGTGGTGAAGATCATCTCCGCGACCAGCCGCACGATCGACATCGGCACCGGCGACGCGAACGACCACCGGTGCACCAGGTAGGCCTCGAGGTCCTTGCCGGCGTGCCGGGTGCTGGTGACCAGCGCCTCCTGGTCCGACAGGCGCAACATCGCGGCGGGACCGAGACGGTGCACGATCGTGCCCAGCTGTCGACCCAGCCCGTAGTTGACGCTGGCGAGGTCGCCGGCGCTGCTGGAGATGAACGCCGCCCCGATCACCCTCTCCCGCAACACTTCCGGGTACGCGGAGGCGAAGGACATCATCGTCATCCCGCCCATCGAGTGACCGACCAGCACGATCGGCCCCGTCGGCGTGGTCTGCGCGATGACCGCGCCGAGGTCGCGACCGAGCTGTCGCACGGTGTACGTCGAGTCCTCGGCGTCCTCGCTGCGACCGTGGCCGCGCACGTCCCACAGCACCACCCGGTAGCCCGCCGCACGCAGCATCCGACGCTGGAACACCCAGACCGTGAGGTTGTGCGTGTACCCGTGCGACAGGACCACGGTCGGTCGGCCCTCGTGGCCCTCGGGTTCGTCGATCTCCACGTGCAACGGCACGCCGTCCTCGGCGATGACGACGCGCTCCTCGTCGGGCACCTCCACGTAGTCGTCGGAGACGCCGAGCGAGATCGCCGTACGCCGGGCTCGCCAGAGCCGGTCGGCCGTGACGCCGGCCGCCGTCGCGACGACCGCACCGGCCAGTCCGGCGCCGATGCCGAGGATCGATTTGCTGGGGCTCACTTCTCGTCCCCCAGGTAGGTCCGTGGCAGCCGGGAGCTCATCCGCGTGATGATCTCGTAGGAGATGGTGCCGGTGGCCTCGGCCCAGTCCTGCGCGGTCGGCGCACCGTCCGCTCCCGTCCCGAAGAGCACCACCGGGTCGCCCGCCCGGACCGACGCGTCGCCGACGTCCACCACGAACTGGTCCATGCAGACCCGGCCGGCGACCGTGTGGCGCTTCCCGGCGACCTGCACCGGCCCGACGTTCGACCCGGCGCGCGGCACCCCGTCGCCGTACCCCATCGGTACGTCGACGACCGTCGTCTCCCGCTCCGGCGCGTAGGTGTGCCCGTAGCTCACGCCTTGGCCGGCCGGGATCCTCTTGACCAGCGCCACATCCGCTGACGCCGTCATGGCGGGCCGCAAGCCGAACGACGTCGGGTCGCCCAGGTGCGGCACGGGGCTGAGCCCGTAGACGGCCAGGCCGGGGCGGACCATGTCCCACGCTGCGGAGGGCTGGGTGAGGGTCGCAGCGGAGTTGGACATGTGCCGCACCTCGATGGCGAAACCGGCCCGCTCCACGTCACGGACGGCGTCGGCGAACTTCTCCTGCTGGGCGCGCACGGTGGGGTGCTCGGGCGCGTCGGCGAACGCGAAGTGGGTGAAGACGCCCACGACGTCGAGGACACCCTCGGCGACGAGAGGCCCGGCCGCTCGTACGAGCTCGGTCCAGTCGGCGCCGTAGGCCCCGTTGCGCGCCAGCCCCGTGTCGACCTTGAGCTGGACCCGCGCCGTACGGCCGATCCGGCGTGCGGCGTCGGCGACGGCGCGCAGAGCCCACGGGGCGGAGACGCCCACGTCGATGGACCGCTGCACCGCCGGGTCGAAGTGCAGACCGGGGGTGTGCAGCCACGACAGCACCGGGGCCTCGACGCCCGCGTCCCGCAGGGCGATCCCTTCGGCCAGTTGCGCGACGCCGAGCCAGGTGGCGCCGCCGCGGAGTGCGGCGCGAGCGCTCGGGACCAGCCCGTGGCCGTAGGCGTCGCCCTTCACCACGGCCATCACCTGCGCGTCACCCGACAACTGCTTGAGGTGGGCGACGTTGTCGCGGATCGCCCCCAGATCGATCGTGAGTCGTGCGGGCTCGCGGGCAGGGGACGGATCGGTCATGACGCGCACAGTCTCGCATTGCCCGCCCCCGAAGTCGCTGAGGCGGGGCGGCTGGACATCATGCTCATCTCAGGGTCCTCTCACCGGAGGTTCAGCACGCTACGGGCCATGGATACAGCCACCCGTCCCCGAGCGTTGACGCGCACCGCCAACAAAGTCCCGGAGATCACCGTGTTCTTCTGGGTGATCAAGATCCTGTGCACGACGGTCGGCGAGAGCTTCGCCGACTACATCAATGCCACGCTCGGGTTCGGCCTGAGCAACACGACACTGGTCTTCTCCGCAGCGCTGGTCGTGGTCCTGGTCGTGCAGTTCCGGGCGACCAGGTACATCCCCGTCGTCTACTGGCTCGCCGTCGTGCTGATCAGCGTGGTCGGCACCCTGCTCACCGACAACCTCACCGACGGGCAGGGCGTCCCGCTGTGGATCAGCACCGTCGTCTTCGCGGTCGCGTTGGCCGTGGTCTTCGCGATCTGGTGGGCACGGGAGCGGACGCTGTCGATCCACACCATCGTCACCCCCTCGCGTGAGGGCTTCTACTGGCTCACCGTCCTGGTCACCTTCGCCCTCGGCACGGCCGCCGGCGACTGGACGATGGACCTCACCGGCTGGGGCCCCGGCGCCGCCGTACTCCTGCCTGTGGCGCTGATCGCCGCCGTGGTCGCTGCGTGGCGCTTCGGTGCCGGGCCGGTGCTCTGCTTCTGGTTGGCCTACATCCTGACCCGGCCCCTGGGCGCGAACATCGGGGACTACCTCGCCTCCGGTTCCGCCGACGGCGGTCTCGGCCTGGGCACCCTGGTCACCAGCGTCGTCTTCCTGGCCGCGATCGGCGCGACGGTCGCCTACCTCACGGTCTCGAAGGTCGACCGCACCTCGGCGTCCGCCCTGGACGCCGCCTGACAGAGCGCTCCGATGGGCTGCTCGCGAGCCGGGTCGGCGTCCGGTGGCACTTTCAAGCGGCCATGATCGCGGGCGCCGCTCTGGCCGGGTGCGCGGGTGCGGGAAAGTGACCGCACGGTCGACTTTTCACCCGCGCACCCCGCACCGGTGCAGGAAAGTGACCGCACGGTCGACTTCCCACCCGCGCACCCCGCACCGGTGCAGGAAAGTGGCCGTACGGCCGACAACCCACCGGAGACCTCACGCGAGAGCGCGACCTGGCAGCAGCGTCACCTTCGAGGCCGCCTGAAACCACCGCGTGCGCGGACAGCTGACGACGGTTCACGCCGGGCAGGCGTCAGCCCCTGCCGCTCCCGAGGCCCAGCACCATCGCGATCCCCAGGGCGCTGCGGGGGTCGTAGCCGGTCCGCCACAGTCCGCCGTGCACCGCCCGCACCGCTTCCTCCTGCCACGGCGAGGGCTGCGGCGCCGGGTCGGCGTAGAGGTCGTGCACCAGCAGAGCGGCCATCAGGGTCGCGCTGGTCGACGGCGCGAAGACGGTCACACCGAACCGGTGCGATCCGGCGTACGCCGAGGCGAGCAGCCTGTTCTTCAGCACCGAGCGGGTGCGGGTGGGCGGTGCCACGTTCATCGAGACCGGCACACCCTCGGCCCGCGCCGCGATCGCCCGCCAGCGGTGGATCCGTTTGGCGAGAAGGTAGTTCGGCCCCTGTTGAGGCACGACACTGTCGTTGATGCCCGGGTCCTCGTCGGGCGCGTAGTTGCGCTGCAGCAGGCGGCCACCCGACACCGCGCGGCCGATCGGACGTAGTCGACGCAGCGGGGTGCGCCGCTCGTACGCCGCCGTGGACGCCTCGACCGCATCCCGCGGCACCACGAAGATGTCGGTCGGAGTCGCGAGCCACGCCATCGACAACTCACCGCGGCTGCGCTGCAGGTGCGAGCTCAGCGCGTCGGCCGCGGCGGCCAACCGCAGGTTCACGGCGCCGTCGGCGTAGAGGTAGTTGCCGAGCACGAGGTGACCCGACTGGCGAGCGATCCAGTCCGTCACCTGGGGTAGATCGTGGAGCAGGTCGGCCCCCATGACCTCACCGGCGGCCGTGTCCGCGACCGGATAGGTGAGCGTGCCGGCGGAGTCCGTCGCCCAGGTGAGCACCTCGCGCCACAACTCCGGTCGTGGCAGATCCATGGCGGCGACGTGTCCGCCCCAGCGCAGCAGCGACCGCAGCGGCCCCATCTCCGAGGCGGCGCCCAGGGCGACGAGGGTCTTGCCGGGCATGGCGAGCCACTCCGGATGGTCGAGGACCTCACCGACCGCCTGCTCGGCTCCCGGCTCGAGCACCCCGGCGGCGGTCCACCTGCGCAACAGGTCGCGCAATTCCCCGCCGCCCAGCCGGCGTCCGTCGTACGGCAACGTGAACTCTGTCTCCGGCGCGGCGCCGCCGACGACGGTCTGCGAGCGCAACGGGGTGGCCGGGCGGACGCTGCCCAGCAGATCGGTGAGCGCCACCTCGCCGTCGTCGGTGGTCGCCCTCATCCGGCGCTGCACCGACACCAGGCCGTCGCGGGCCATGCCGACGGCGGCGTCCGGGCTCGGGATGCCCGCCTCGATGAGACGGTGGAAGTGCGTGAGGTAGCCGCGTCGCCAATTGGTCTCGCGAGCGACGGCGGTCGCGCCGACCGGGTCGGCGCCGCGCAGGGCGTCGCCGACGACCGCCCGGCCGAACGCGGACGTGCTGCGCGCGCCGTCGATCTCGGGTATGACGATCCCGGTCCCGACGCTCATCACAGGTCCTCATCGTCGGTGGCGGCGGTGCGCAACAGATAGGCGACCGTGCGCCCCAGCTCGTGTGCCACGTCGAGGGCACGCACCGGGCCGCCGGGGTTGGCCCGGTCGGCGGCGACGCCGTGCACCAGCGCAGCCAGGCTCCCGGCGTCGAGCGGCGACAGGCCCGCCGCGAGCAGGGTCCCGGCGAGACCTCCGAGCACATCGCCCGACCCCGCGGTGGCGAGCCAGTTCGGCCCATCCGCCTGGCTGCGGATCGGCAGTCCCGAGGCGCCCGGCGGCACGACCACGGTGACACTGCCCTTGAGCAGCACCGTCACGTCCAGGTGGTCCGCGACGGCCTGCGCGACCTGCACCGGCGCGCGGCGTACGGCGTCGTCGGCCAACTCACCGTCGTCGCCGACGTGGCCGTCGACGGTCAGGTGCAGCCGCCGCGCCAGGCGCAGCAGCTCTCCGGCGTGCGGGGTGAGCAGGGTCGGTGCGCTGCGGCGTTCCTGCAGCAGGTCCAGTCCGCCGGCGTCCAACAGCAGCGGCAGGTCGGAGGCGATGGCGTCCCGCGCCGCGGACAGCTGCTCCTGCGAGGCGTCCGAGAGGTCCATGCCCGACCCGATCGCCCACGCCTGCACCCGTCCGACGCCGAAGACGGTCTCGGGGACCACCTGCCGCAGCAACCCCGTCGGAGCGTCCGGCCCGACGTACCGCACCATCCCTGCTCCCGCGGTGACCGCCGCCGTCACCGACATCACGGCCGCCCCCGTGTAATGCTCGCCGCCCGCGATGCTGCCGAGCACGCCGCGGGAGTACTTGTCGTCGTCCGGGCCGGGCACGGGCCACAGCTCCCCGGCATCCTGGTAGGTCAGCCGCTCGGCGGTCGGAGCGTCCGGCTCGGCGACACCGATGTCGAGCACGGTGAGCAGGCCGCACGCGGCCTGGGTCGCGGGCAGCAGGTGCACCGGCTTGAGCAGGCTGAAGGTGACCGTCTCGTCGACGGTGAGCCGGTCGGAGCCGACCAGGCCCGCGGGGTCGCACCCCGACGGCAGATCGACCGCCATCAGGTACGCGCCGTCCCCGATCAGTTCCTGCAGCCCGGCCAGGTGCCCGGGCAGGCCGGGTCGACCCCCGATGCCGAGGATCCCGTCGATGACGAGATCGGCGTCCGCGAGCGCGTCCCGGACGGGGCCGGCGATCTCGCCCTCGCACCACTCCAGAGCGACGGCGCCGGCCGCGACGGCCGCCCGCAGGCCGCCCTCGTGCACCCTGCTCGCCACCTGCACGAGGGCCACGTTGTGTCCGAGCCGCGCCAGATGAGCGGCCGCGTAGAGCGCATCGCCGCCGTTGTCACCGGCGCCCGCGAGCACGACGACGCGGACCCCGTCGCCGAGCCGGATCTCGGCCACCTGCGCCAGGCCCTCGGCGGCGCGGGCCATGAGCGCCCCGTCGGCCAGGCGCTGCCGGACGGCGTCCTCGGCGGCGCGTACGTCGTGCACGGAGTAGGCGCGGATCATGGTGCCCTTCCTTACTTCTCGGCGACGACCATCGCGGTGGCGAGGCCGCCGTCGTGGGAGATTGAGAGGTGCGTGGCGCGGACGCCGAGCTCGTCGGCGCGTTGCTGCAGGGTGCCGGCGAGCACCCACGAGGGCGCACCGGCGTCGTCCACGATGACCACGGCGTCCACCCAGCGCAACCACCCGGGCGCGCCGAAGGCCTTCGCCAGGGCCTCCTTGGCGGCGAACCGGCCGGCCAGCGAGTGCATCGGCAGGTCACGTTCGGACGGCGCGAACAGCCGGGCCAGCAGCGCGGGGGTCGACTCCATGGCGCGGGCGAACCGGGCGATCTCCACCACGTCCACACCGACGCCGACGATCACGCGGTCGCGCTCACTCGACCGTGACGGACTTCGCGAGGTTCCGCGGCTGGTCGACGTCCAGCCCCTTCGCGGTCGACAGCTCCAGGGCGAAGACCTGCAGCGGCACCACCGTCAGCAGGGGTTGCAGCATGGGGCTCGTGCGCGGCACCCGGATGACCTCGTCGGCGAAGGGCACGACGGCCTCGTCGCCGTCCTGGGCGATGACCAGCGTGCGGGCTCCGCGGGCGCGGATCTCCTGGATGTTGGAGACGACCTTGCCGTGCAGGCCGTAGGGCGTGTCCGGGCCGGGCACAACCACGAAGACGGGCTGGCCGGGCTCGATGAGCGCGATCGGCCCGTGCTTGAGCTCACCGGCAGCGAACCCCTCCGCGTGGATGTACGCCAGCTCCTTCAGCTTCAGCGCGCCCTCCATCGCGACCGGGAAGCCGACCTGGCGGCCGAGGAAGAGCACCGAGCGGGTGTCGGCCATGAAGTAGGCGATCTCGCGCACCCGCCCCAGGCGGCCGAGCAGCTCCTCGATCTTGGCGGGCACCTCGTGCAGCTCGGCGAGCACGTCACGCGCGCTGTCGGCGTACGTGTCGCCCTTCAGCTGCGCGAGGTAGAGGCCCAGCACGTAACAGGCGGTGATCTGCGCCAGGAACGCCTTCGTGGAGGCGACCGCGATCTCGGGCCCCGCGTGTGTGTAGAGGACGGCGTCGGATTCCCGCGGGATCGTCGAGCCGTGCGTGTTGCAGATGGAGATGGTGAGGGCGCCGAGGTCACGGGCGTGCTTGACCGCCATCGCGGTGTCCATCGTCTCGCCCGACTGGCTGATCGAGACCACCAGCGTGCGTTCGCTGACGATCGGGTCGCAGTAGCGGAACTCGTGGGCCAGGGCGACCTCGACGGGGATGCGCGACCAGTGCTCGATCGCGTACTTGGCCACCATCCCGGCGTACGCCGCGGTGCCGCAGGCCACGATCGTGACCCGGTCGATGTCGCGCAGCTTCTCCTCCGGGATCCGCAACTCGTCCAGCACCAGCCGACCGGACTCGTCCGTGCGGCCCAGCAGGGTGTCGCGGACGGCGTGCGGCTGGTCGTGGATCTCCTTCTCCATGAAGGTGTCGTAACCGCCCTTCTCGGCGGCAGCGGCGTCCCAGGAGACGTGGAATGCCTTGCCCTGCGCGGGTTCTCCGTCGAATCCGATGACGGAGACGGAGTCGGGGGTGATGGTGACGATCTGGTCCTGCTCCAGCTCCAGCGCGTCGCGGGTGTGTCCGATGAACGCCGCGACGTCGGAGCCGAGGAAGTTCTCACCGTCCCCGATGCCCACCACCAACGGGCTGTTGCGCCGCGCTCCGACGACGACGCCGGGGTGGTCGGCGTGCACCGCCAGCAGCGTGAACGCGCCCTCGAGCTTCTCGACCACTGCACGCATCGTGGAGGTGAGGTCACCGTCGTACGACGCGTCCAGCAGTTGGGCGACGACCTCGGTGTCGGTCTCGCTGTCGAAGTGGACGCCCTGATCCTGCAACCCGGTCTTGAGCGGGTGGAAGTTCTCGATGATGCCGTTGTGGATCAGTGCGAGCTTGCCGGCGGAGCCGCCGCGGTGCGGGTGGGCGTTCTCGTCGGTGGGTCCGCCGTGGGTGGCCCAGCGGGTGTGTCCGATCGCGGTCCGGGACGGCGGCAGCGGCTCCTCGGCGATGAGCCCGGTGAGGTTGGCGAGCTTGCCCGACTTCTTGCGCACGTCCACGCGGGCGCCCGCGCCGTCGCCGTCCACGAGCGCCACGCCCGCCGAGTCGTACCCGCGGTATTCGAGGCGCCCGAGGCCCTCCATGACCACCTCGAGCGCTCTTGCGTCGTCGGACCTGCCGACATATCCGACGATTCCACACATGGACTCCAGCCTATGGCCCGCGCACCCAGCGGCCCGGCAGAGGCCTTCCGGAGCCCGCTCCGGCGTGTCCTGCGGGTGGCCGCCGCCCCGGGCCGGCCGACGAACCGGTAAGAATGACGCCGTGTCGCGCAGCGCTGGGGTCTTCACCCCGTACGTCGAGCTGGACCGCGCCGCCTGGTCGCGCCTGCGGGACGCCTCCCCCATGAGCCTCGATGGCTCGGATCTGCGACGGCTGCGCGGCACCGGTGACCGGATCGATCTGCAGGAGGTCGAGGAGGTCTACCTGCCGCTCTCCCGGCTGCTCAACTTCTACGTCGACGCCACCAAGGGCCTGCACCGGGTGACCGGCCGCTTCCTCGGCGAGCAGCAGGCCAAGGTGCCGTTCGTGATCGGGGTCGGCGGATCGGTCGCGGTGGGCAAGTCCACCACCGCGCGAGTGCTGCGGGAGCTGCTGGCGCGCTGGCCCGGCACGCCCCGTGTGGACCTGGTCACCACTGACGGTTTCCTCTTCCCCAACGCCGAGCTCGAACGGCGAGGACTGCTGGCGCGCAAGGGCTTTCCCGAGTCGTACGACCGGCGCTCGTTGGTCCGGTTCGTCGCCGACGTGAAGTCCGGCGCCGGCGAGGTCACCGCGCCGGTCTACTCCCACCTGACCTACGACATCGTTCCAGGCGAGCAGATCACCGTGCACCGACCCGACGTGCTGATCATCGAGGGCCTCAACGTCCTCGCGGCCCCGGACCCGCAGGCCGGCCGCGGCAACAGCCTGGCCCTGTCGGACTTCTTCGACTTCTCGGTCTACGTCGACGCCCGTGAGGAGGACATCCGCACCTGGTACGTCGACCGCTTCCTCGCGCTGCGTGCCACCGCGTTCGCCGACCCCGCGTCGTACTTCCACCGTTACGCCGCGCTCAGCGATGAGGAGGCCACGGCCCGGGCTCGTCAGATCTGGGCCGACATCAACGGTCCCAACCTCGCCGAGAACGTCCTGCCGACCCGCAGCCGCGCGACCCTGGTGCTCACCAAGGGTGCCGACCACGGCGTACGCCGGGTCCGCCTGCGCAAGCTGTAGCTCCCGCCTCCACAACGGCCCGCGCGGCGCCCTCCCGCAGGAGGGCACACTCCACAACGCTCGCGACGGCCCACGCGGCGCCGTTTCATTGGGTGTCGGGTCACAGGCGGCCTGGAAGAGGAGCGCAGCTCCCGCCGCACGCTCCTAGGCGCAGGTTTTCGGCACCGCGGTCACTTCCCTGCACCCGCGCCGTACGCCGAGGTGGGCTATCGGCACTGCGGTCACTTTCCGACGCTGAGGCGCGCGCGGGAGCGAGAGTCGGATGAGCGGGTCCGTTCCAGGCGCCTGAAGACGGCACCCGAGAGCGCGAACCGGCCGATTCGACGCGCGGCAGGCCCAGAACGCGCGTCAGGCGGGAACGAGCTCAGTCGCGCCGAGCGGTCGCGTGCCCCCCGGCGTCGCGGCCACCGCCGTCGTCGAGTTCGTCGTGCGGCGTGGGTGATGCGGCGGACGAGTCGTCGTCGGCGACGAACATGCCCTCGACCTCGTCGATGTCCATGTCGTCCTCGCGGACGTCGTCGTCCTCGGAGGCGGTACGACGGCGACGCTCGCGGGCCCAGAGGACGAAGAACACCCCGGACGCCAGGGCCAGCACGGCCAGACCGCAGATGATCGCGCCGAAGACGCTGTAGATGATGTGCGACGCGGAGGTCGCCGGCGCACCGTTGTTATCGTCGCCGTCGAAGCTCGGCGCCTGCGACAGCCCCCACTGCGCTCCCCCTACGGCCGCGAGCACCGCGAGGATCACCGCGACGGCCCAATAGGTCCCAGCCACCCAGCGTCTTCCCAGAATCACACGGTCCACGCTACGGCAGCCACCGGTGTCCCACTCACACGAACACACTGAGCAGCAGCACGAAACCGAAGCCGACGACCGAGATCACCGTCTCCATCAGCGACCAGGAGCGCAGCGTCTGCCCCACGCTGAGGCCGAAATACTCCTTGACCAGCCAGAAGCCGGCGTCGTTCACGTGGCTGAAGAAGAGCGACCCGCAGCCGATGGCGAGCACCAGCAGGGACACATGCGTGGTGCTGAGTGGGCCGGCGAGACCGCCGACGATGCCGGCTGCGGTGACCGTCGCCACGGTCGCCGAACCCGTCGCCAGGCGGATCGCGACCGCGACCAGCCAGCCGAGCACCAGCACCGACAGATGCGCGCCGGTCGCCCGGTCGGCGATCACCTTGGCGACCCCGGAGTCGACCAGCAGCTGCTTGAACCCGCCGCCCGCGGCGACGATGAGCATGATCCCGGCAACACCGGCCAAGCCGTCGCCGAGCGTGTCGCTGGTGCGCTGCCGGGACATGCCTGTGCCCCGGCCCAGGGCGACGTACGCGAACGCGACCGCCACGAACAACGCCACACTCGGGGTGCCGATGACGTCGAGCACCGAACGGAGGGCGTTGCCGTCCGCCAGCACGAGGTTGCCCACCGCCGCGGGCAGCATCAGCACCACCGGAGTGAGCACCACGGCGAGCGCCGCACCCGCCCGAGGGGCACGCGCCGTGGACGTCTCGACGTCGTCCGCCGTCCGCGCGCCACCCGCACCGCGTGCCGTCAGGCCCGCCGCGTCCACCGGGACCATCACGTTGACCACCCGCGCGAGCAGCGGGCCGGAGATGACCAGCGTCGGGACGGCGACCAGCAGCCCGAAGAGCAGGGTGTACCCCTGGTCGGCATGCAGGGCGCTGATGGCCGTCTCCGGGCCGGGGTGTGGGGGCACGAGCCCGTGCAGGATCGACAACCCGGCGAGCGCGGGGATGCCGACCAGCATCAACGGCGTCTTCGTGCGCTGGGCGACCAGCACCACGATCGGCACCAGGATCACGACCCCGATCTCGAAGAACATCGGCAACCCGACCAAGGCTGCGATGAGTGCCATTCCCCACGGCAGCGCCCGGGCCGACATCCGCCCGACGACCGACTCCACGACCCGGTCGGCGCCCCCGGAGACCGAGAGCAGCCGGCCGAGCATCGCGCCGAGTGCGATCAGCAGCCCGACCGCACCGGAGGTGGTGCCGAAGCCGTCGGTGAAGCTGGTGATGGCGTCCGAGCCGGGGATCCAGGCCACCAGCGCCAGCACCGCCGACCCGGCGAGCAGCGCCAGGAACGGGTGAAGTCGCACGGCCGCCACGAGCAGGATGACCGTGGCGATACCCGCCAGAGCCGCCAGGATCAGTTGCGGGTGGCCCGCGGACGAGATGGGAGCGTCGGCGACGAGGACGGCAGCACGCATGGCGCCACGCTAGCGACGACGAAGGCCGCACTCACCCGTCGGGGAGTACGGCCTCGTCGTACATCGGGGTGCTGTGCGCCCCGATCGGGATGGATCAGTACCAGTTGGTGGCCTGCGAGTGCGCCCACGCGCCGCACGGCGAACCGTAGGAGCTCTTGATGTAGCCGAGGCCCCACTTGATCTGGGTGGCCGGGTTGGTGCGCCAGTCGGCACCCGCGCTCGCCATCTTGCTGCCGGGGAGCGACTGCGGGATGCCGTACGCGCCGGAGGAGGCGTTGTTCGCGCTGGGGTTCCAGCCGGACTCCTTGTTCCACAGGCTCACCAGGCAGCTCATCTGGCCCGAGTTCCACCCGTAGCTGGAGAGCATGCTCGCGGCGATCGCCTGCGGGTTGCCACCGGAGACCGCCGGCGCGGCGGTGGCAGGCGGCGTCGCCGCCTTCGTCACCGCGGCGGCCTGGCGCGCGGCTGCGGCCCTCTGCGCGGCAGCAGCCTGCTTGGCGGCGGCGATCTTCTTCGCTGCAGCAGCCTGCTTGGCCGCGGCAGCCTTGCGGACGGCGGTGCCCGACTTCTGCGCTGCCGCCTGGTTCGCACGTGCCGCAGCGGCGAGACTCGTCTGCCGGGCCATCGACCGGGACGTCACGCTGCCGCGGGCCGCAGCCGCACGCTTCATCAGCGCGGCCTTCGCGGCCGTGTCCGCGGCGGAGTTCGCGGTGGCCGGTGCCGTCGGCAGGGCCGACCGGGTCAGCGCGTCGGTCTTCGAGGCACCGATCGCGCCACTGGTCGAGGCGTACGCGGTGGCGCTCATCGAAACGGTCGCGATAGCGGCGGAGGTGAGGACCGCGGGACGACGCAGCAGCTGGACGCCGCTGAGTCGGGACGTGCGGTGACGGCCGACGTTGCGTGACATGGAGATGGAACAGCCTTTCGATGGGCGACACTTCGGCATAGAAAAGCGGCCGAGTCGCAGCCGCATCCGGGGCCCGATCCTTGCCGTTTCAACGGCGTTACCGAATCGAGACCAACGGCCACACTGCCGGAAGTACTCCACGCTTGTCCAATCGAGGCCCACCCCTCGTGAGGAGGATCACCACCACCCGCCCCACGAGTCCCACCAGACCCGTAAGACTCCCCACGACACGGGTCAATGGACGAGCCCGGGTGGGGCCGATGGCCTCACCCGGGCTCGTCCGGATCACCAGTGCGCGGGCGTCAGGCGTCGGGCCCTTCCAGCAGGTCGGTCACCAGCGCCGCGATCGGGCTGCGCTCGGACCGGTGCAGGGTGACGTGCCCGAAGAGCGGGTTTCCCTTGAGCTTCTCGATGATCGCCGCGACCCCGTCGTGCCGCCCCACGCGCAAGTTGTCGCGCTGGGCGACGTCGTGGGTGAGGACGACGCGGGAGTTCTGCCCGATCCGGGACAGCACGGTGAGCAGCACGTTGCGCTCCAGGGACTGCGCCTCGTCCACGATCACGAACGCGTCGTGCAGCGACCGACCGCGGATGTGAGTGAGCGGCAGCACCTCGAGCAGTTCACGGTCGAGCACCTCCTCGACGACCTCGCGGGAGACGACCGCGCTGAGGGTGTCGAAGACCGCTTGAGCCCAGGGACCCATCTTCTCGTTCTCACTCCCGGGCAGGTAGCCCAGATCCTGGCCGCCGACGGCGTACAGCGGCCGGAAGACGATCACCTTGCGGTGCTGCCGGCGCTCCATCACGGCCTCGAGCCCGGCGCACAGGGCGAGGGCGGACTTCCCGGTACCCGCGCGCCCTCCCATGCTCATGATGCCGATGTCGGGATCCATCAGCAGGTCCAGGGCGATGCGCTGCTCCGCCGACCGGCCGTGCAGGCCGAACGCGTCACGGTCGCCGCGGACGAGGCGCACACTCTTGTCCGGCATCACCCGTCCGAGCGCACTGCCGCGCGGTCCGAGCAGGACCACACCGGTGTTCGTGGGGAGTTCGGCGGCCTGCACCGAGTGCACCTGGCCCGCGTCGTAGAGCGCGTTCATCTCCTCCGCGTCCAGGTCGACCTCCGCGATGCCGGTCCAGCCGCTGTCGACCGCCAATTCGGCGCGGTACTCCTCGGCGTGCAGTCCGACCGCCGACGCCTTGACCCGCATCGGCAGGTCCTTGCTCACGACCGTCACATCCGCACCCTCGTTGGCGAGGTTGCGCGCCACCGCCAGGATGCGGGTGTCGTTGTCCCCGAGCCGGAAGCCGGCGGGCAGCGACTGCGCGTCCGTGTGGTTGAGCTCCACCCGCAGGCTGCCGCCCTCCCCGATCGGCACCGGCGCGTCGAGCCGGCCGTGCTGCACCCGCAGGTCGTCCAGCATCCGCAGTGCACTGCGCGCGAAGTAGCCGAGTTCCGGGTGGTGGCGTTTGCCCTCCAACTCGGTCACGACCACGACCGGGAGCACGACCTCGTGCTCGTGGAAACGGTTCATCGCGCGCGGATCAGACAGCAGCACCGAGGTGTCGAGGACATAGGTGCGGCGGGTGGGCACAGCTGCAGACGTCATGACCGACTCCTTCGCCGGCACGGCACGGTGGCCGTGGCCGACAACTCGCGGAACGTGGCCGGGACCAGGCCCTTGCGGGAGCCGGTGCCGGCCCCCGATCCGCAGCGGGTTCGCTGCATCTGGTGGGCCTCCCGAACGCGGGGGCTTCGTGCCCTCGTGTCGAGTACGACGCTAGGGCGCCGGACCGCGTGGATGACGCAAGTGGTGGCGTGTCGTGACCTGGATTCATCCAGCGTTAACACGCCGCAGTCACATCCGCCCCACCCGTCACATGAGTCGGCGGTTCAACGCAGGCCGGATCCGCCCGGCGCGGGGATGCGAGCGTGTGGTTCAGGCGCCGAAACGGCGCTCGCGTTCGGCGTACGACCGCAGCGCCCGTAGGAAGTCCACCCGGCGGAAGTCGGGCCAGTACGCCTCGCAGAAGTAGAACTCCGAGTGCGCGCTCTGCCACAGCAGGAAGCCGCCGAGCCGTTGCTCGCCGGAGGTCCGGATCACCAGGTCGGGGTCGGGCTGACCCTTGGTGTAGAGGTGCGCGGAGATGTGCTCGACGTCCAGGATCTGCGCGAGTTCCTCGATCGAGACGCCCTGGGCCGCGTGCTCGTGGAGCATCGACCGCACGGCGTCCGCGATCTCCTGGCGGCCGCCGTACCCGACCGCGATGTTGACGATCAGACCGGTCGCGTCTTGCGTGTGCTCGCCGACCTCCTTCAGCACCTTGCGGGTGCGATCGGGCAGCAGATCCAGCGCGCCGACCGGGTTCAACCGCCAGTGCCCGCGCGCGGCCAGGTCGACGACCACGGCCTCGATGATGGCGAGCAGCGGGGTGAGCTCGGACGCCGGCCGGTTCAGGTTGTCCGTGGACAGCAGCCACAACGTCACGACCTCGACGCCGACCTCCTCGCACCAGGTCAGCAGCGGCTCGATGTTGTCCGCACCCGCCTGGTGACCGGACGCGGTGTCGGTCCCGCGCTGCTTGGCCCACCGCCGGTTGCCGTCAAGCATCACCCCGACGTGCCGCGGCAGGTCGGCGGTCGGCAACGACTTGGCGAGACGACGTTCGTAGAGCCCGTACGCCAGATCGCGCGCACTGCGCATCGCAATCTCTCCCTCGTCGTCGCCCGGTCCGGTCGCTTCGACCTCGCTCGCCCAGGGTAGACCGACGGCCCGGGAGGGCGGCCGCATCGACCGCGGCGATCTCGCGCTACGGGTGCCGCGAAGTTCACCTCGTCGTTGCCGGATGGTGTAGCTGCCGTCACTGCGAAACCACAGGAGAGCCCCCTAGCATGACGAAGGTGATCCAACCCATCAGCAACGCCGTCGAGACGGTGCAGCAGGAGGCCGCCGACCTGGTGCGCCTGGTCAAGCCCCGGCTACGTGGCTGGCTGCACCTCGGGATGGTCCCCCTCACGCTGGCCGCCGCCATCGTGATGATCGTGCTCGCGCCGAGCGGCAAACCGCGCATCGGCGCCATCGTCTTCGGCGTCACCGCCCTGCTGCTCTTCACCACCTCGGCGATCTACCACCGCGGCACCTGGGGCCCTCGCGCGGGCGGACTGCTGAAGCGGATGGACCACTCCAACATCTTCCTGATCATCGCGGGCACCTACACGCCGTTCGCGCTGATGCTGCTGCCTCGCGCACAGGCCACGACGCTGCTGATCATCGTGTGGTCCGGCGCCATCGGCGGTGTCCTCTTCCGGACGCTCTGGGTCAATGCGCCGCGCTGGCTCTACACCCCGATCTACGTGGCGCTGGGCTGGGTGGCCGTCTTCTACTTCGTGCCGATGATGCACTCGGGCGGGGTCGTCGTCGTCACCCTGATCGCCGCTGGCGGTCTGCTCTACACCCTCGGCGCGGTCGTCTACGGCATCAAACGACCCAACCCCTCACCCCGCTGGTTCGGGTTCCACGAGGTCTTCCACGCCTTCACCGTGTTGGCGTTCGCCGCGCACTACACGGCCGCGTCGCTCGCGATCTACGCCCACCCCGGCGTCGCCTGACCCCCTCGGCTCACTCTCGCCGGGGTCGACCGGGCGGACCGCTCGGTCGACCCTTTCCGGCCCCGTCCTGCTGTGCCGTGGGACTCCCGCCGTTCTGCTGCGTCCTGACGTCCGCCTCGTGCTGCATGCGGACGTTCCGCAGGTGCCGGTTCATGCTGCGATAGAGGAACCAGCAGGCCATCGCCAATGCGAACAGAATCAGGAATCCCCAGATCCCCGCCGTGACGTTGGTGGCCTCTTCCTCACCCACGGGCAGGCTCCGGAACGACACGCTCGGTCACGTCGTCGATCAGGAGGTCGGCCGGTGCGTCGCCGGCGAGCGCGTCGGCATCCCGCACCGTGCCCAGTCCCGCGAACAGGTCGTCCTCATCGTCCGGCACGGGCACATAGGAGATCGCCAGATCCCACTCCTCGGTCGGCCAGATGGCGCCCTGCTCCTTCGCCGAGATTGCGAAGAACGACCCGTCCGGGTCGATCTGCGTCGCGTGCGCGAGCAGCGCCCGTTCGCGGACGGGGAAGTAGTGGGCGCACTGCACCCGGGTCGTGACTCGCCCCTCCGGCCGATCCTCCCAGCGCTTCATCCACTCACCGAACGGCGATTCCTTGCCCGCGGCGAGCAACGCCTCGTGCATGGCGAGCATCTTCCCGCGGGAGAAACCGCGGTCGTAATAGAGCTTCAGCGGCTGCCAGGCCGGCCCGGCACCCGGGTACGCGGTCGGGTCACCGGCCGCACGGAACGCGGCCACCGACACCTTGTGACACATGATGTGGTCCGGGTGCGGATATCCGCCGTTCTCGTCGTACGTCGTCATGACGTGCGGTCGGAACGCGCGCACCACCCGGACCAGGGCCTCGGTGGCCACCTCGAGGGACTCCAGCGCGAAACAGCCCGCAGGCAGATCGGGCAGCGGATCGCCCTCCGGCAGACCGGAGTCGACGAAACCGAGCCAGGTGTGCTGCACCCCGAGGATCGCCTGTGCGGCTGCCATCTCGCGGCGGCGTACCTCGGGCATGTCCCGCAGGATCTCCGCGTCGTCCTTCAACCGGGGGTTGAGGATGTCGCCGCGCTCGCCGCCGGTGCAGGACACGACCATCACGTCGTGCCCTTCGGCAACGTAGCGGGCCATGGTCGCCGAGCCCTTGCTGGACTCGTCGTCAGGATGCGCATGCACTGCCATCAGGCGCAGGCTGCCGGTCATCGTCACCTCATCGACGTACCTTCATGAACGTTCGAGTACACCGCCTAGTCTTGCATCCCATGCTGATCCCTCGACCCGCGCCCGGACAGGGCAAGTGGTGGCTCATCGGCACCCTGGGGGTGCTGGTCATGAGCGCCTTCGCCATCTGGTTCGGGATCGCCGCGTCCAGCGGTGTGCAGTGGTCCGATGCGGGCCACGACATCGTGAGCGACACCCGGGTGCAGGTCACCTTCGATGTGATCAACCAGAACGGCAAACCGGTCAGCTGCACCATCGAGGCGCAGGACAACGAGCACTCACAGGTCGGGGTGACCACGGTCGATCTGCCCGCCACCCGCACGGACGTCGTGCGCTACATCCGGACCGTCCGCACGGTCACCCGAGCGGTGACCGGCACCGTCGACAGCTGCCACTACCGCTGAGCGCCGACACCCTGCCGAACCGCGAACGAACGTGACATCCGGCATATGCGGGTTAAACTGGTAGATCGCATCTGGGTCCGGCCCCCGGCGCGCCACGAGGCATCTCGGGCGATCCGGGTCCGGACCAGTTCATTACCTGGGCGGACAGGGCACGTGTCGAGACGGCCTGCCCGGGGGCCGTTCCCGGCCCAGGTACCCACACCACATCATCTGTCGCACAGCAAGGAGAAGGTCCGTGACGAGCACCACTGACGCCAGCTTCCTGACCCAGGAGGCCTACGACCGGCTCAAGGCTGAGTACGACCACCTCACCGGCGAGGGGCGCACCGAGATCTCCCGCCAGATCGAGGAGGCGCGCGAGGAGGGCGACCTCAAGGAGAACGGCGGCTACCACGCCGCGCGCGAGGAGCAGGGCAAGATGGAGCTGCGCATCCGCCAGCTCGATGCGCTGCTGCGCGACGCCGTGGTGGGCGGCCCCTCCGTCAAGGAGGGCACGGTGGCCCCCGGGATGGTCGTGACAGTGCAGATGTTCGGCGAGACCGAGCACTTCCTGCTCGGCAGCCGCGAGATCGTCGGCGACTCCTCCGACCTCGACGTCTACAGCGAGAAGTCCCCGCTCGGGTCGGCGATCAACGGCAAGTCGGTCGGCGAGACCACGTCGTACAACGCGCCCAACGGCAAGAGCATCGAGGTCAAGATCACCGAGGCCACGCCCTACAAATGAGCCCCCGCGCCTGACCGCACGGCAGCAGGCCCGCCTCCCCGGACGGGGAGAGCGGGCCTGCTGCTTGTTCGGGCGGTGGTCCCTACTTGGCGACGGCCCTCTTGTACGTGATCGTGGACAACGGCACGAAGATCGCGAGCAGGACGACCACCCAGATCAGCGTGTAGACGTCGGCGTGCCGCAGCGCCCAGGTGTAGCGGATCGCGTGCAGCTGCTGCGCGTGCGAGCCGGCCACCTTCAGCGCGAACAGGTTGCCGAAGTGGTCGCGGGCCGAGTAGGTGATGGTCGAGACCGGATTCCATCCGGCGATCAGCTTGAGCGGGCCCGGCAGGGCCTCCGCGCTGGTGAAGGTGTTGGCGATGAAGGTCAACGGGAAGATCACCATGAACGAGGCGTTGTTGACGATCTCCGGCGCGCGCACCTTCAGCCCGACGTATGCGAACAGCCAGCTCACGGCGTACGCGAAGAGCAGCAGCATCGCGAAGCCCCACACGGCGTCCAGCACCCCGGTGCGGATCCGCCACCCGATGATCAGACCGGTCACCGACATGACGAGCAGCACGATGACGTTGTTCAGCACGTCGGACAGGGTGCGCCCGAAGAGGACCGCGCCGGGGTGCATCGGGAGCGTCCGGAACCGGTCGATGACACCCTTCTGCATGTCCTCGGCCATGCCGGATCCGGTGATCGTCGCACCGAAGACGAGGGTCTGGGTGAAGATGCCGGCGATGAGGAACTCGCGGTACCCGCCGGCGTTCCCCGGGCCGGCAAGGCTGCCGAAGATGTAGCCGAAGAGCAGCACGAACATGATCGGCTGCAGCGTGGTGAAGACCAGCAGGTCGGGGACCCGTTTGATCTTGATCAGGTTGCGGCGGGCGACGGTCAGCCCGTCGCTGAAGAAGGTGGTCATCGCCGCGCCCCCTCGGTGTCGACGCTGGTCGTGCGCGACTCCTTCTCATCGTCCGCGGCCTCCTCGGCGGCGTGCCCGGTCATCGCCAGGAACGCATCGTCGAGGGTGGGACGCCGGATGCCGATGTCCTGCACCTCGATAGCCGCCTCGTCGAGCCGGCGTACGGCGATCAGCAGGTCGCGGGTGCCGCCGGACACGCCGACGGTGACCCGTCGACTGCGCTCGTCGGACGTGGCGTCTCCCCCGGCGATCGCCGCGAGCAGCTCGGCGGCCTCGCCGACCCGTGCCGGATCGGCGACGGTCACTTCGAGGCGTTCGCCACCGGCCTGCACCTTCAACTCATCCGGGGTGCCTTCGGCAATGACGACGCCGCGGTCGACGACCACGATGTTGTCGGCGAGCCGATCGGCCTCCTCGAGGTACTGCGTGGTGAGCAGGACCGACGTCCCGGCCCGCACGAGCGTGGTGATGACGTCCCACATGTCCCCCCGACTGCGCGGGTCGAGGCCCGTGGTGGGTTCGTCCAGGAAGATCACCGGCGGACGGGCGACGAGCGCACCGGCCAGGTCGAGCCTGCGCCGCATCCCTCCGGAGTAGCCCTTGGCGGGCCGGTCCGCGGCTTCCTCCAGCCGGAAGTCCTTCAACAGCTCCCGGGAACGGGCACGGGCGTCGTTCTTGGACAGGTGGTAGAGCCGGCCGATCATCTCCAGGTTCTCGTACCCGGTGAGGTATTCGTCGACCGCCGCGGACTGCCCGGACACTCCGATGCACCTGCGCACGGCCGCCGGATCCTTGATCACGTCCTGCCCTGCGACGACGGCGTGCCCGGCGTCCGGCCGGATCAACGTCGTCAACATCCGCACCGTGGTGGTCTTGCCCGCGCCGTTCGGCCCCAACACCCCCAGCACCGTGCCCTCGGGCACGTTGAGCGACACCCCGTCGACTGCCTTGACCGCCTTGTAGTGCTTCACCAGCCCCTCGGCGAAGACGGCGTCCCCCATTGCGAAACCTCCTCATCGCGTGACACCCGGCGCGGCCGGGCACTGCCCAGGATCCCTCGGGGGACCGTCACGTGCGGCCATGGTGCCAGGTCGCGGTGACAAGGCAGCTGATCACGCGCAGGTGGATCCCGCCGAGTATGCGAATTCACCCCAGCGCCTGCTCCAGGTCCGCCACCAGGTCCTCCGCGTCCTCGATGCCGACCGACAACCTGATGAGGTCGCCCGGCACCTCGAGCTCGGTGCCGGCGACGCTCGCATGGGTCATCCGTCCAGGATGCTCGATCAGAGATTCGACCCCGCCGAGCGACTCCCCGAGGATCCACAGCTCGGTCCGCCCGATGGCATCGACCGCATGCTGCTCTCCGCCGGCCAGCTGGAAGCTGACCATCCCGCCGAACCGCTTCATCTGCCGGGCCGCCACGTCGTGCCCGGGGTGGGAGTCCAGACCCGGGTAGTAGATGTTGGTGACGTCCTGACGCGACTGCAGCAGCTGCACGATGCGCTCGGCGTTGTCACAGTGCCGCTCCATCCGCAGGGCCAGCGTCTTCAGGCCTCGCAACACCAGCCACGAGTCCATCGGCCCCGAGACGGCGCCCAGGCCGTTCTGGTGGAAGCCGATCCGCTCGGCGGCGTCCTCGAACTCCGGAACGGCGACGTGCTCCGCGACCACGACGGCGCCGCCGACGACGTCACTGTGCCCACCGGCGTACTTGGTGGTGGAGTGGATCACGATGTCCGCACCGAGGCTCAGCGGCTGCTGCAGGTAGGAGGAGGCGAAGGTGTTGTCGACGACCAGCAGGGCGCCCGCCTCGTGGGCGATCGCCGCGATGGCCGCGATGTCGGCGATACCGAGCAGCGGGTTCGTGGGCGTCTCGACCCAGACGAGCTTGGTGACGCCGGGGCGGATCTCGCCGCGGATCGCGTCGGCGTGGGCGACCTTGGCGAGGCTGTAGTCGACCCCCCACGGCTTGACGATCTTGTCCACGAGACGGAACGTGCCGCCGTACGCGTCGGTCGGGATGATCATGTGGTCGCCCGGCCGCAGCAGTCCCCGCAGGATCGCGTCCTCGGCCGCGAGGCCGGAGGCGAACGCGAAGCCGCGGGCCCCGCCCTCCAGCTCGGCGATGCACTGCTCCAGTGCGGTCCGCGTCGGGTTCGCCGAGCGGGAGTACTCATACCCCTCGCGCAGTCCGCCGACGCCGTCCTGCTTGTAGGTCGACGTCTGGTAGATGGCCGGTACGACGGCGCCGGTGCGGGGATCGGGTTCCTGACCCGCGTGGATGGCGCGGGTGGAGAAACCGTGATTCGAAGGGCTCATGTCGGCAAGGCTACGACCGTGCGTGCTGTCAGTCGCCGGGCCGGTACGGGGACAGCACGCAGAACTCGTTGCCCTCGGGATCGGCGAGCACGGCCCACCCCTTGTCACCGTTGCGGCGGTCGTCGGCCAGGGAGGCCCCCAGAGCCAGGATGCGGTCGATCTCCTCGTCACGACTGGTGTCGAGGGGGCGGATGCACAGGTGCATCCGGTTCTTGACCGTCTTGGGCTCGGGCACCTTCAGGAAGAGCAGGAACCGGTCGTCGGGACCGCGCAGCCCGTCCTCCTCGGCGTCGGGGTCCCCGTCGTCCTCGGGGTCGATGACGAAGTCGTCCAGGACCTGCGCCCACCACCGGGTCTGGGTGTAGGGGTCGGCAGCGTCGATGCAGAAGTTGGATGCGCGGGAAGCCATGGCAGCAGGCTGCCAGCCGAGCACCCGCAGGACAACGGGTTACTTCGCCGCCGTCACAGGGCCGAGTTGAGCGCCTGCCAGTCGATGCCGTCCGGCGCTCGCTCGACGATCGTCTGCAGCAGACCCAGACGGGCCGCGCGCAGTCGCTCGTCCGGAGCCATCACCAGCACCTCGTCGAAGAACCGGGTCAGGGGCTGCACCAGCGCGGTCGCGTCCGGAAGCCATGCGGGGATGCCGTCGACGCGGTGGTCCGGCAGGTGCGACACCATGCGCTCGAGATCCACCTCGGCCGGGTCGACCAGCGCGCTCGCGTCGTACGCCGCCGCCGTGCCCGCGGGCACGATGCGGGTGATCCGCTGGACCGCCTCCACCAGCGTCGCCAACGCAGGGTCGGTGCGTGCCCGCTCGATGTCGCGCAGGGCGGCCTGAGCCGTGCCCGGCGACGCGGCGAGAGGGGCCACGGCATCGGCGAGCCTCGCGTCAACGCCCTCGTCGCGCAGCTGCTGCGTCAGCCGGCCGAGAGTGAACTCCTTGGCCGCGGAGACGGATTCGTCGCTGACATCGATCCCCTGCTCACGCAGCCTCGCCGCCGCGGCGGCGAGGCCCGTGTCGACGGTGATCTTCGCCAGCGTGTCGTGCGCGCGCAGGATGCTGATGACACCGAGAGCCGCGCGGCGCAACGCGAACGGGTCGGACGAACCGGTCGGCTTGGCGCCGAGGGCGAACATCGCCGCCAGCAGGTCGAAGCGGTCGGCGAGTGCGAGCATCGCACCGGGGGCGCTGCGGGGCACCTCGCCGCCGGCGCTGCGCGGCTGTTCCATCTCGGCCAGGGCGTCGGCGACGGCCGGGCTCTCGTCGGCACGGAGCGCGTACTCCCGCGCCATGGTGCCGGCCAGGGAGGACAGCTCGATGACCATCTGCGACGCCAGGTCGAACTTGGCCAGCTCGCCCGCGCGGGTGAGCGTCGCCCGGTCGTCGGGGCCGAGCGCGACCTCACCGGCCAGCGCGGCCGCCACGTCGGCGATCCGGTCGGCGCGCTGCGCCACCGAACCCAGCCGGTTCTCGAAGGTGAGCTTGCCGATGCCCGCCCGCAGGTCGGCGAGCGGGGTCTGCAGGTCCGCGTCGTAGAAGAACGCCGCGTCGTCGTACCGCGCGCGCAGTACCTTCTCGTTGCCCTCGCGGACCACGTCGTCGTCGCACACGCCGTTCGCCATGGTGACGAAGAAGGGGCGCAGCGACCCGTCGGCGGCCCGCACCGGCAGGTATCGCTGGTGCTTGCGCATGACCGTGGTCAGGATCTGCTCGGGCAGCTGCAGGTAGCGCTCCTCGAAGCTGCCGAGGATCCCGCGCGGCTGCTCGACCAGGTTGGTGATCTCGTCGACCAGGGCTGCCTCGCCCTCGAAGTCCACGATCCCGCCGACGGTCGCGGCGAGTGCGGACGCCTGGGCGACCACCGAGCGGCGGCGCTCGGCGGCGTCCAGCACGATGCCCCGTTCGGCCAGGATCGGCACGAGCGTCTGAGCATTGTCGATGCGCACCAGGGGGTCGGCGTCCCCGCGCTGGGTGTACGTCGTGCGGCCGGTGCGCAGGCCGGACACCTGCGCCGGCACCAACTGCGCACCCCAGAGCGCGACGACCCAGCGGATGGGACGGCTGTAGGTCAGCTCGGGGTCGGACCAGCGCATGTTGCGATCGGCGCGCAACTCGCCCACCGTCGTGGCGACGAGATCGCCGAGGACGGCCAGCGCGTCGCGGCCCGGCTGGTCGACGCGCACCGCGACGTGTTCGGCACCGTCGAACTCGGCGCGGACGAGGTCGGCCACGTCGACCTTCTGGCCGCGCGCGAAGCCCTGAGCGGCCTTGGTGGGGTTGCCCTCGTCGTCGTACGCGGCGCCGACCTTGGGGCCCTTGCGCAGCGTCTGCGCGTCGGGCTCGTGGGCGGAGACCTCCCGCACATGGGCGACGATCCGGCGCGGGGTGCCGAGCACCGACACCTCGCCGTACGTGAGCCGGCTGGCCGCGAGACCGTCGGTGAGCAGGCCGCGGACCTGCTCGACCGCCTGTCCGACGACGTGCGGCGGCAGCTCCTCCACACCGAGCTCGAACGCGAAATCCTCGGCCGCCGCGTCGGCGGCGACCGCGGTGTCCTCCTGCTCACCCTCGTGGGGCGGCATGACCGCGGCGCCGGGCAGGACCGGTGCGGCGTCGGATTTCAGCAGCGGGTAGTCCAGCTCGGCCCGGCGCTCGACCCACAGGGCCGCGACGTCGCGGGCGAGCGCTCGCATCGTCGAGAACGCCTGCGCGCGTTCGGTCGTCGAGATCGCGCCGCGGGAGTCCAGCACGTTGAAGGCGTGGCTGCTCTTCAGCACATAGGTGTGCGCCGGCACCGGCAGGCGGGCCTCGACCATCCGCCGAGCCTCTGCCGTGTAGCGCTCGAACAGCTCGCGATTGGTCGTCACGTCGGCGTCGTCGAGGTAGTACCTCGACATCTCGAACTCCTGCTGGCCGAACGCCTCGCCGTAGGTGATGCCCGGGGCGTAGAGCATGTCCTTGAAGTGGCTGACGCCCTGCTGGGCCATCATGATCCGCTCGATGCCGTAGGTCAGCTCCACGCTCACCGGGTCGAGGTTCTGACCGCCGACCTGCTGGAAGTAGGTGAACTGGGTGACCTCCATGCCGTCCAGCCATACCTCCCAGCCAAGGCCCCACGCGCCGATCGCCGGCTGGGCCCAGTTGTCCTCCACGAAGCGCACGTCGTGCGCGTGCAGGTCGATGCCGAGCGCGGCCAGGGACTCCAGATAGAGCTCCTGCGGGTTGCCCGGGTCGGGCTTGAGGATGACCTGGAACTGGGTGTGCTGCTGGAGGCGGTTGGGATTCTCGCCGTACCGGCTGTCGTCCGGGCGGACGCTCGGCTCGACGTACGCCACGCGCCACGGCTCGGGTCCGAGCACCCGCAGCAGGGTGGCGGGGTTCATGGTGCCCGCACCCACCTCGGTGTTGAACGGTTGGACCACCATGCAGCCACGGTCGGTCCAGAACTTCTGCAGGGTGAGCAGGGCGTCTTGCACGGTCAGCACGTGCGCAAGGCTATCGACGGGCGGCGACGCCGCCGAATCGGTTCGCGTCGACGTGGGGGTTCTCTGCGGAAGGTTTACGCGGCCCCGGTCGTTGTAGGGGGCATGATCTTCGGTTTTGGACGAGTTGGCACGATGGTCTCCCCCGACGAGGCGCTCCCCGGGCGCCCGACCCCGATGGAGCACGTGCCCGCGACGCACGCGGTCCTCGGCACGCCGTTGAAGGGCCCCTGGCCGGACGGCACGCAGGTGCTGTACGTCGCGATGGGCTGCTTCTGGGGCGCCGAGCGCTTCTTCTGGCAGGCGCCGGGCGTGGTGACCACCGCCGTCGGGTACCTCGGCGGCTTCACCCCGAACCCGTCGTACGAGGAGACGTGCACCGGCCGGACGGGACACACCGAGGCCGTGCTCATCGCCTACGACCCGAAGCAGACGGACGCGGAGCACCTGCTCAAGATCTTCTGGGAGAACCACGACTCGACGACCAAGTACCGCCAGGGCAACGACGTCGGCACGCAGTACCGCTCGGCGATCTACTGGACCACGCCCGAGCAGGAGGCCGCCGCGAAGGCGACGCGCGAGGCGTTCCAGCAGGTGCTCACCGAGCACGGCCACGGCGAGATCAGCACCGAACTCGCGCCGGCCGGTGAGTTCTACTACGCCGAGGCCTACCACCAGCAGTACCTGCACAAGAACCCCGGCGGCTACTGCAACCACGGCCCCAACGGGCTGACCTGCCCGGTGGGCTTGGTGCGCCAGGACGAGCTGCCCAGCCAGCAGTCGGTGCTGCCGCCGACCACCTGACATCTCGGCAGAGGCTCAGGGCTCGGCGAGTACCTCGGCCAGGCATCGCCGGGCCATGGCGACCATCACGGGGTTGGTGTGCAGGTAGTAAGGCAGGGCGATGACGGCCTGGGAGACGGCGAGGCCGCGTGCGCGCGACCAGACCGGCCCATCGACGTCGACGCCCAGTTCTCGTAGGTAGACGGCGCGCCGCGGACCGTCGAAGACGAACCAGGCGGCGGTGACGTCGTACGCCGGATCTCCCGTCGCCATCGCGCCGAGGTCGAGCAAGCCGACCAGGCGTCCGTCGCGGACGAGCAGGTTGCTGGGGATCAGGTCGGCGTGCAACCACACCGGATGTCCGTCCCACGCCGGTGCCGCGAGCGCCGCCTTCCAGATCTCGCCCACGCGTGCGGTGTCGGTCAGCCCGGCGCAGCGGGACAGCGCGTCGCGAAAGTCACTGTCCCGCAGCTCGATCGGCCCGCCACGCGATCCTCCGATCGCGCCCGCCGACGGCGCGTTCTCCGAGTGCGACCACAGCGACCGCACACACCCTGCCAGCGCGGTGGCCGCCTGCTCGCTGTCACCGACGGCGTCGTCCTGCCCGTCGCTGCCCGGCAGCCACCGCACGATCGACCACGGATACGGATAGCCGCCGCCGGGCGCGCCCACCACCTCGACCATCGGCGTCTCGAGCGTGGCGCCCGCCGAGAAGGCCCGCCCCCACCGGATCTCCTTCAGCAGACTCGGCACCGATCCCTCGTGCAGCGGAAGCCGGGCGGCATGCCGCTCCCCCAGCCGGAACACGGCGTTCTCGGTGCCACCGGAGTGCACCTCTCGGACCGGCGGTCCGGCGTACGCCGGGTGCTGGGCGCCGACCAGGTCTGCGACGAGCGCCGGGTCGATGCGCACCTGCCCCTCATGCATCACGCCGCCATCCTGACGCGCTGCGTGCGAGGTCGCGAGCGCCTTTCCGGGTGGCCGGCGAGCGTAGGCTGCCTGGTCACAGACCTGGGGGGTGCCTAAGGTCGGACGCATGAAGATGAGCGACACCCTCGAGACGGCATTCAGCGCGCAGATCACCCTGGAGTTCCGGGCCTCGATCGTCTATCGGCAGCTGGCGATCGAGATGGAGGACATGGACCTCCCGGGGGTCGCCGCGTGGTTGCGGCACCAGGCGGACGAGGAGATCGTGCACGCCAACAAGTTCATCGATCACGTCAGCGACCGCGACAACCGCCCGGTCATCGGGACCATCGAGGGCCCGGGCACCGAGCCCATCACCTCCGTGCAGCACTGCTTCGAGCTCGCCCTCCAGCACGAGCAGAAGGTGTCCGCCTCCATCCGGGAGCTCTACCGGACCGCCGAAGCCGAGGGCGACCTTGACTCCCGGCCGCTGCTCGACTGGTTCCTGGCCGAGCAGATCGAGGAAGAGGCGACCGTCGACGGGATCATCGGCCGCCTGAAGCTGATCGACAACGACGGACCGGGGCTGCTGCGCCTGGACGGGGAACTGTCCCGCCGGCCGACCGCGTCGACCGAGGCCTGACCTGCGCTATTCGCGGACGCGGGCGTAGCGCTCGTAGACCACCGGGCCGAACGTTCTGGTCTCGATCAGGTCCAGCCGCAGATCCGTGGTGACCGGCGGCAGCAACGGGGTGCCGCCGCCGACGATGATCGGGTAGCGGAAGATGCGGAACTCGTCGACGAGGTCGAGCTCGATCGCCTGGGCTGCCAGGCCGGCGCCGCCGATCTCGATGTCCCTGTCGGTCGCGGCGATCGCCGCGGCGATCTCGTCGGCCACCGACCCCTCGGCGAGCCGGGCGTTGCCCTGGACATGCTCGAGCGTGTGGCTGAAGACGGTCTTGGGCAGGGCGGACCAGACGTCGGCGAACGTCGCATAGAGCTCGCTCTCGCGCAGGGACGGGTCGGTCTCCCAGACCAGCATGGTCTCGTAGAGCCTGCGACCGCACAGGTGGGCGCCGAGCTCGCGCACGCGATCCAGGTGGAAGCCGAACAGTTCATCGCTCGGCGCCGACCAGTCGAAGGCGCCCTGTCGGTCGGCGATGAAACCATCCATCGAGGCGCCGATGGAGTAGAGCAGCATGACGTCACGCTAGTAGGACGCACCACTTGCGTCTTTCGAACGCGTGTTCGATCATGGAGGGATGCTGCACTCCCCGTCGGTGACCTCCCGTGACGAGACGGTCGCCCACCTGCACGACCTGCTGCGGCGCGAGACCGGCGGGCAGAAGAAGCAGGCCGGCCCGGTCCGCCAGAGTGCCACGCCCGATCTGTCCGGCGTACCGGTGCACGCCGATCTGCGCAGTAGTTTCCCTGCCGGGTTGCGGCTCGGCAGCGTCTACACCCTCTCCGGCTCGACCACCGTGGCCATGGGCCTGCTGGCCGAGCCGACTCGCGCTGGATCCTGGTGTGCCGCAGTGGGACTGCCGCATTTTGGAGTGGAGTCGGCAGCTGCGTGGGGTGCCGATCTGAGCAAGCTCGTCCTGGTGCCGCACCCTTCGTCGCAGGACTGGGTGAGCGTGGTCGCCGCCCTGACCGAGATCGCCGATCTGATCCTCACCTCCCGTCCGCCGCACGTGACACCGGGTGAGGTCGAGCGGTTGCACGCCCGGCTGCGCATCCGGCGTACGACGATGGTCGTGGCCGGCGCCTGGCCACGGGCGGCCGCGCACATCGAGGCGGTGACGACCGGCTGGGACGGGCTGGGCCAGGGGTACGGCGCCCTGGTGCGCCAGCAGTTGCAGATCACCGTCACCGAGCGGCACCGGCAGCGTACCGCCGACCTCGACTGGCCGGTTCGGGCATGACCGGGATGACCGGCATGAGCAGGGCGCTCCCGGCGACCTCGACGCCGGTGCGGGTTCTGGCCCTCTGGTGGCCGGGCTGGTCGCTGATCGCCGCGCAGGAGGCGGCCGGCGCACCGGCCGATGCAGCCCTGGCGGTCGTGGCCAAGGGGATCGTGGTGGCCTGCTCGGCGTCGGCCGCCGCCGAGGGCGTCACCGAGGGACTGCGCATCCGGCATGCCCAGGCGCGCTGCCCGGACCTGCAGGTCCTGCTCCACGATCCTGGCGTGGAGCAGCGCGCCTTCGAACCGGTGTTGCGCACCGTCGAGCAGCGTGCGCCACTGGTGCAGGTGATCCGGCCGGGGCTGGCGGCGGTGCGGGCCGTCGGGCTCGCCCGGTTCTACGGCAGCGAGGCGGCGGCGGCCGATGCGCTGGCCGCCGCCGTGCAGGACGAGTTCGACCACGACCTACGGGTGGCCGTGGCCGACGGGCTCTTCGCGGCCGAGCAGTCCGCCTACACCACCACCGGTGAAGTGCCCTGGCTGCAGGTGCCGCCCGGCGGCTCCACCCGCTTCCTGGCCGGCCTGCCGGTGACCGTGCTCAGCTCGACCGTCGGCGACGCCCGGATGCCGAACATGTTGCGTCGCATGGGAATCCGCCACCTCGGCGAATTCGCGGCACTCCCTCGGGGTGACGTGCACGCGCGCTTCGGGGCCACCGGTCTGCGCGCCCACCAGCTGGCCTGCGGCGAGGACGCACCGGCCATCTCCCCGCGGTCGGTGCCGCTCGACCTCGACGTGCGGATCGTCTGCGATCCGCCGGTGGGTGACGTCGAGCCGCTGGTCGCCCAGTGCACCCCTGCCGTTGACCGGCTCATCACCGCACTGATGGAGCACGCCCTGGTCTGCAACCAGATCCGGCTCACCCTGCACACGGAGACGGGCCTGGTGCACGAGCGGCTCTGGCGCCACCCGTGGCAGTTCACCGGGGCCGAGCTGCTGGACCGGGTGCGGTGGCAGCTCGATGAGTTCTCCGCCGAGACCAGCGAGCGGTACGACGCCGTCACCCTGGTGACGATGGCGCCGGAGTCGCTGGAGAGCGCGTCCCACCACGCCGAGGGACTGTGGGGCGACCGGCCGGACGAGCACGTGGTGCGCACGGTGACCCAGTTGCAGGCACGCCTCGGGCACGACGCGGTGCTGTCGGTCAGCGTCGGCGGCGGCCGGTTGCTCGACGAACGTCGGGTGCTGCGGCCGTGGGGTGAGGCGGTCCCGACGTCCGCCCAGCGTCGTACCGATCAGCCGTGGCCGGGTTCGCTGCCCGGGCCCGCGCCGTCGACCGTCTTCGCGCAGGCCCGGCCCGCGGTGGTGCTCGACGCCGAGGGTGCCGTGGTGCGGGTCGACCGGCGCGGGGGCCTGTCGATGCCGCCGGCCACCCTGCGTCTCGGCGACGGCCCGGCGCGCCGGATCACCGCATGGGCCGGACCATGGCCGATCCACCAGAGGTGGTGGCGGAACCCGTTGACGGTCAACAGGTTCCAGATCGTCGACGACCACAACGAGGCCTGGTTGCTGCTGGCCGGCGGCGAGCAGTGGTGGACCGAGGCTCGCTATGACTGAGGAGGCTCGCGACCGTGGGATTTAGCAACCCGCCGATCCCCTGGTCGGACCTGGAGCGACTGCTGTCGGAGGGGACCCGCCCCGCCCGGCGACCGGCGTACCCCGCCGACGGCGGTGACGGGCCGGCGTTCTCCCGCAAGCGCACCGCATTCGAAGCGCCTGCACCGTCACCGGAGGACGACGTCGACGACGGGCCGGTGGTGCCGTACGCCGAGCTGCACGCGCACTCCCACTACAGCTTCCTGGACGGCGCCTCCTCACCGGAGGAGCTGGTCACCGAGGCGGTCCGTCGACGACTGCGGGGCATCGCGCTGACCGATCACGACGGCCTTTACGGCGTGGTGCGGATGGCCGAGGCGGCCGAGGCGTTCGGCGACATCGACACGGTCTTCGGCGCTGAGCTGTCCCTCGACCTCACCGCACCGCAGAACGGCATGCCGGACCCCGAGGGCAGCCACCTGCTGGTGCTGGCGCGCGGTCAGGAGGGATACCACCGGCTCGCCGGAGCCCTCACCGACGGGCATCTGGCGCCGGGGTCGGAGAAGGGCCGGCCGATCTACGACCTGGCGTCGCTGGCCGACACCGCGGGCGGCCACTGGACGGTGCTCACCGGTTGTCGCAAGGGAATGGTCCGGCAGGCGCTGGAGCGCTCCGGCGACGACGCGGCCCTGGGCGAGGTACGCCGGCTGCAGGACCTCTTCGGGGCATCCAACGTGCTCGTCGAGCTCACCGACCACGGCGATCCGGCAGACAGTCTGCGGGTCGACAGGCTGGCCGGGATCGCCCGCCGCGCCCGCGTCGACACGGTGGCGACCAACGCGGTGCACTACGCCGCGCCCGACCGGTTCCGGCTGGCGAGTGCGTTGTCCGCGGTCCGGGCCCGGCGCAGCCTGGAGGATCTGGACGGGTGGCTGCCGAGCAGCGACCAGGCGCACATCCGCAGTGGCGCCGAGATGCAGGCACGCTTCGCGCGTTTCCCCGGCGCGGTGGAGCGCACCGTCGACATCGCCGCCGACCTGGGGTTCCGGCTCCGCTCGGCCAGTCCGCGGCTGCCCCGCCAGGAGGTACCCGACGGGCATACGCCGATGAGCTGGCTGCGCGAGCTCACCTGGCGAGGCGCCGCCCGCGCATGGAAGGACGTGACACCTGCCCACCGGGAGCGCCTCGAGCACGAGCTGCGGGTGATCGAGGCCAAGGACTTCCCGGGCTACTTCCTCATCGTGCACGAGATCGTCAGTTTCGCGCACGAGCACGAAATCCTCTGTCAAGGAAGGGGATCGGCTGCCGCGTCGGCCGTCTGCTACGCCCTCGGCATCACGGTCATCGACCCGATCTTCTACGGCCTGCCCTTCGAGCGCTTCCTGTCCGAGCTGCGTGAGGAGGCACCCGACATCGACGTCGACTTCGATGCCGGACGCCGGGAGGAGGTCATCCAGCACGTCTACGCGAAGTACGGCCGGCGCAACGCCGCACAGGTCGCCAACGTCATCACCTACCGGCCCAAGAACGCCGTGCGTGACATGGCCAAGGCGCTCGGGCACAGTCAGGGCCAGCAGGACGCCTGGTCCAAACAGGTCGAGCGGTGGGGCGGGCAGATCGACAGCGCCGACCACGACATCGCTCCGGCGGTCGTGGAGCTTGCCAGCCAGGTGCTCACCTTCCCCCGCCACCTGGGCATCCACTCCGGCGGCATGGTGCTGACCGACGAACCGGTCGGCAACGTCTGCCCCATCGAGCCGGCACGGATGACCGATCGCACTGTCCTGCAATGGGACAAGGACGACTGCGCGTGGATGGGGCTGGTCAAGTTCGACCTGCTGGGCCTCGGGATGCTGGCCGCCGTCCAGCACACCTTCGATCTGGTGCGCACCCACTTCGGGCAGGTGTGGCGGATGGAGACGATCCCCCGCAACGAGCCGGGGGTCTACGACATGCTGTGCCGCGCCGACTCGATCGGCGTCTTCCAGGTGGAGAGCCGCGCCCAGATCGGCACGTTGCCGCGGCTGAAACCGCGCTGCTTCTACGACCTCACCGTCGAGATCGGACTGATCCGCCCGGGCCCGATCCAGGGCGGTGCGGTGCACCCGTACATCCGTCGTCGTACCGGTGAGGAGGCGATCACCTATCCGCATCCTCTGCTGGAGGACGTCCTGGAACGCACCCTCGGCATCCCGCTCTTCCAGGAGCAGCTGATGCAGATGGCCACCACCGTCGGCAACTGCAGCACGGCGGACGCCGACCTGCTCCGCCGAGCGATGGGATCCAAACGCGGTGTCGAGAAGATCGAGACGCTCAAGGCCAAGTTGTACGACGGGATGGCCGCCAACGGGATACCCCCGGCGACCGCCGATGAGATCTACAACAAGATCGAGGCCTTCGCCAACTTCGGCTTCGCGGAGTCGCATTCGCTCAGCTTCGCGGTGCTGGTCTACGCCAGCTCGTGGCTGAAGCTTCACTACCCGGCAGCGTTCCTGGCTTCGCTGCTGCGTGCCCAGCCGATGGGTTTCTACTCACCGCAGACCCTGGTCGGTGATGCCCGGCGGCACGGTGTCACGGTGTTACAACCAGACATTCATCGTTCTAACGTTTTCGCAGACCTCGAGGTCGAGAGCGACGCCACTCCGGGAGTCGGCGGCGGCATGGAATCCTGCCTGCACGACTACCAGCAGGAGGAGATCGGCGAGTTCGACGCGACACGACCGCCGGACACCGACCGGCATCGCCGTGACCAGCGGCACAGCGTGCGCCTGGGGCTGGACGACGTCTCGGCACTCAGCCAGGAGGTCGCGGAGCGGATCGTCGCGTGCCGTGATCGGGACGGCAGGTTCGCCGACCTGAGCGACCTCGCGCGGCGGGCCGAGCTGGATACCGAGCAGATGGAGGCACTTTCGCTGTCCGGTGCACTCGATGACCTGTCCGGTTCGAGGCGCGGTGCGTTGTGGCAGGCTGCCGACGCGACGGCGATCAAGCAGGGCCAGCTCGACATCAACGTGCCCTACCAGCCGCCGCTGCTGCCCGAGCTCACCCTCGGCGAGCTGCTGATCCACGACCTGCAGGCCACCGGCATCAGTCCCGCGGATCATCCGATGCGGCACGCCCGCACGGCCATGCGCGAGCGGGGCGTGCTGCGCACCAGTGACCTGCTCACGGTCGAATCCGGCCGACGCATCGAGGTGGCCGGGGTGGTGACGCATCGGCAGCGACCGGCGACCGCGAGCGGCATCACCTTCCTCAACCTCGAGGACGAGACCGGACTGATCAACATCATCTGCAGCCGGGGGGTCTGGCACCGCTACCGCGTCATCGCGCGGTCCGCCCCCGCCATGATCATCCGCGGCGTGCTCGAACGGTCGCCGGAGAACATCGTCAACGTCGTCGCCGACCGGTTGGAGAAGCTGCCGATCGACGTGGAGCTGACCTCGCGCGACTTCCGCTGACCATCCCCAGCCGTTGGAGTCGCCGCGCGCCCGATAGAGCGCGCCGCGACCCTACCCTCGGGAACAGGCGGCGACGAGCGCCTCGAAGAGCCGTAGGTCCTCGCCCTGCTCGGGATGCCACTGCACGCCGAGCCGCCAGCGGGAGCCCGGGTCGTGGATGGCCTCGACCACTCCGTCCTCGGCGCGGGCCACCACGTCGTACCCGGGACAGGTCGCGACGGCCTGATGGTGGTACGTCGGGCAGGTCACCTCCGCGCCGAGGATGCCGTAGAGGGGGGTGTCCTGCTCCACCAGCACCCGGTGAGAGGTCCACTCCCCCGGTAATGGCGAATGCCGTTCGTGGCCCACGTCATCCGGCAGGTGCTGGACCAGGGTGCCACCGGCTGCCACCGCCATCACCTGCATCCCCCGGCAGATCCCGAGGGTCGGCAGGTCGAGATCTCGCCCGACCTTCGCCAGCAGCAGCTCGCTGCCGTCCCGGTCCGGACGCGCCTCCTGCGCGGCGGGATGCGGCTGCGCGCCGTACCGGACCGCCTCGACGTCGGCGCCGCCGGAGAGGATCAGGGCGTCGACCCGTCCCAGCACCTGCGCGGCCCAGCTCTCGTCGGCCTCGGGCAGCGGTGGCACCACCAGGGGGATGCCGCCGGCCTCGATCACCTTCTCGGCGTATGTCGCCGGCAGCGTCACGCTCAGCTGCGCGCGCCATACATCCCGGTCGACAGGTTCAAGATACGGCGTGATGCCGATGACCGGTCTGCTCACAGCGGCGTCACGTACGCGCCGGAGATGCCGCCGTCGACCAGGAAGTCGGTGGCGGTGATGAAGCTCGACTCGTCCGAGGCCAGGAAGAGCACGGCGTTCGCGATCTCCTCCGGCTCGCCGAACCGCCCGACCGGTACGTGCACCAACCGGCGCGCGGCACGTTCGGGGTCGGAGGCGAAGAGCTCCTTCAGCAGCGGGGTGTTGACCGGTCCGGGACACAGCGCGTTGACCCGCACACCGTCCCGGGCGAACTGCACTCCCAGTTCGCGGGACATCGCGAGGACCCCGCCCTTGCTCGCGGTATAGGAGATCTGCGAGGTGGCAGCACCCATGATCGCGACGAATGACGCTGTGTTGATGATGGATCCGCGCCGCTGCTCGATCATGTACGGCAGCACGGCCTTGCAGCACAGGTAGACGCTGGTGAGGTTGACGTGCTGCACGCGCTGCCACGCCTCGATCCCAGTGGTGAGGATCGAGTCGTCGTCGGGCGGTGAGATGCCGGCGTTGTTGAACGCGACGTCCACGCTGCCGAACTGCGACTTCGCCGTCGCGAAGAGCGCCTCGACCTGCTCGGCATCGGTCACGTCGGTGCGCACGAAACGTCCACCAACCTCGTCGGCCACCCGCTCGCCGGCCTGCTCGTCGATGTCCGCGATGACGACGGACGCACCCTCCTGTGCGAACCGGCGCACCGTCGCCAGGCCGATGCCGGAGCATCCTCCCGTGACGACGGCGACCTTGTCCTGCAGCCTTCCAGCCATCGAATGTCCCTTCTTCCCAATGTGATCGATCGGTGTCGGCCCGAGCCCGACGGCTCAGGGCGCAGTGGAGATGAAGACGTTCTTGGTCTCCGTGAAGGCGTCGAGCGCATCCGGCCCGAGCTCGCGGCCGAGCCCGGACGACTTGTACCCGCCGAACGGCGTCGAATAGCGCACTGCCGAGTGCGAGTTGACCGAGAGGTTGCCCGCACGTACCCCGCGCGCGACCCGCAGCCCGCGCCCGAGGTTGTCCGTCCAGATCGAGCCGGCCAGCCCATACGCCGTGTCGTTGGCCATCGCGATCGCGTCCGCCTCGTCCTCGAACGGCAGGACCGAGACCACCGGCCCGAAGATCTCCTCCTGCCACAGCGGGTCCCGTGTGCCGGTCGGCAGGACGACGGTCGGCGGATACCACCACCCGGCGCCGTCGGGTGCAGCACCGCGGAACGCGATCTGCACCGGTGAGTCGGCGTCCTCGACGAATCGGCGCACCCGCTGCCGCTGAGGGCTGCTGATCAGCGGACCCATGTCCGCATTGGCGTCCAGCGACGGGTCGAGCACCCGGACCGCACGCACCGCGGGCTCCAGATTCTCCATGAAGCGGTCGAACACACTGCGCTGCACCAGGATCCGGCTCCGCGCGCAGCAGTCCTGGCCCGCGTTGTCGAAGACCGCACCGGGTGCGGCCGCCGCCGCGGCGTCGACGTCGCAGTCGTCGAACACGATGTTCGCGCTCTTGCCGCCCAGCTCGAGCGTCACCCGGGTCAGGTCGCCGGCGGCCAGGGCCATCAGCCTCTTCCCCACCGTGGTCGACCCGGTGAAGCAGACCTTGCGCACGTCCGGGTGGGTGACGAAACGCTGACCCACGACCGGCCCCTCGCCCGGCACCACATTGAGCACCCCCTCCGGGAGTCCGGCCTCGAGGGCCAGCTCGGCGAGCCGCAACGCGGTGAACGGGGTAAGTTCGGCAGGTTTCACTACGACCGTGTTGCCCGCGGCGAGCGCCGGCCCGACACCCCAGGCGAGGACCGGCATCGGGAAGTTCCACGGCACGATGACGCCGACGACGCCCAGGGGCTCCTGGAACGTCAGGTCGATGCCGCCGGCTACCGGAATCTGCTTGCCGCACAGTCGTTCCGGGGCCGCGGCGTAGTAGTGCAGCACGTCGCGCACGTTGCCGGCCTCCCACGTGGCGTTGCCGCGGGTGTGGCCGGCGTTCTCGATCTCGAGATCGGCCAGCTCGTCCAGGTGGGCGTCGACGACGTCGGCGAAGCGTCGCAGCAGGCGCCCACGGTCGGCGGGGTCGACGCGTGCCCAGGCCGGAGCCGCGGCGTGTGCGCGGGCGACGACCGCGTCCACCTCGTCCAGGCCCGCGTGCTGGACCGCCCGGAAGGGTCGGCCGGTCGAAGGGTTGATGACGTCGTACGTCGTGCTCACAGTCGTTCGAATCCTCGCTTGCGTTCCCAGTCGGTCACTGCGGCGCCGAAGGCGGCGACCTCCACCTCGGCGGCGTGTGAGTAGTGCTCGACGACGTCGTCGCCGAATGCCGCTCGTGCCACCCGCGATCCGAGGAGCAGACGCCGTGCCTCGTCCAACGTCGTGGGCACCTTCGGGGCATCGCTCACATAGGCGTTCCCCTCGAACGCCGGCTCGAGTTCGAGCTCGTTCTCGATGCCGTACAGACCACCGGCGAGCATGGCGGCGGTTGCCAGGTAGGGGTTGACGTCGCCCCCGGGCAGCCTGTTCTCCACCCGCAGCGACGGCCCGTGGCCGACCACGCGCAGGGCGCAGGTGCGGTTGTCGCGGCCCCAGGCGATGGCCGTCGGCGCGAACGAGCCGTCGGCGAATCGCTTGTACGAGTTGATGTTCGGCGCGTAGAAGCAGGTGAGCTCCCGCGCCGTGGCGAGCAGACCGGCCAGGAAGTGGTCGAAGAGCTTGCTATGCCCGCCCTCGCGCGCATCGTCGGCGAACACCATGGCGCCGTCGGCACCTCGCAGCGACAGGTGGATATGGCAGCTGTTGCCCTCACGCTCGTCGTACTTGGCCATGAAGGTCAGCGACTGCCCGTGTTGCGCGGCGATCTGTTTGGCGCCGGTCTTGTAGACGACGTGGTTGTCGCAGGTGCGCAGCACCTCGTCGTAGAGGAAGCCGATCTCGTGCTGGCCGGGGTTGCACTCGCCCTTCGCGCTCTCGACGACCATGCCGGCGGACCACATCTGGTTGCGGATGTCGCGCAGCAGCGGCTCGACCCGACTTCCACCCAACAGCGAGTAGTCGATGTTGTAGCGGTTGGCCGAGGTGAGCCCCACATACTGCGCGTCCCAGGCCTGCTCGTAGGTCTGCTCGAAGACGATGAATTCCAACTCGGTGCCCGCGTACGCCGACCATCCGGACCGCGCGGCTCGCTCCACCTGCGCGCGCAGCACCGATCGCGGTGCCTCGCGCACCGGCCCCTCGTCGTCGAGCCATGCCAGATCGCACTGGATCGTGGCGCAGGTGGGTTCTCCGGGCGTACGCCGCAGCGTCGTCAGGTCCAGCTCGAAGAGGAAGTCTCCGTATCCCCGCTCCCAGGACGAGATCGCATATCCGGCAACCGTGTTCATGTCGACGTCGACGGCGAGCAGGTAGTTGCATCCCTCCGTCCCGTCGGCGAGCGCGTGCTCCAGGAAGTAGTGGGCGTGCAGCCGTTTGCCTTGCAGCCTGCCCTGCATGTCGGTGAAGGCGACGATGACGGTGTCGACCGTGCCCGCTTCGATCTCGGCGCGCAGCTCCTCCAGCGTCAATCTGGGTGCAGTCATCGCGGCTCGTCTCCCTGGCTTCGCTGTGTCGTCAACACGTCATCCGATCAGTCCGGTGAGCAGCTCGGCGGTCGCGTCGCAGTGCCGGCGCATGGCGTCCCCGGCCCGCGCCACATCGCCGCACAGCACCGCGTCGACGATGCGGGCGTGCTGGGCCTGGGAGTGCTCGATGTTGCGGGGCAGCACCGGGATCGCGGCGAGCAGATCGCCGAGCGCAGTCTGCGCTCGGGTCACCGCCTCGACCAGGAGGGCGCTGCCGGACAGCGTCGCGAGCGCCAGGTGCAGCCGAGAATCGGCGATCCGATGTTCCCTGGTGCCAACGGTGTTCGCGGCATCGGCGAGACACTCCGACAACCATGCCTGCTGCTCACCGTCGAGCGCCCGCTCCGCAGCTGCCTCCACCGCGCCGGGCTCGACGAGCCGCCGGAAGCGCAACACGTCGGCCACGTCGTACTCCCCCGCCGGTCGTACGCCGGGTGCGTGCGTGCCGTCGTACGTCACGACGGTGCCGCCCCCACGGCCGCGGGTGGTCCGGACCAGACCGGCGTCACGCAGCGCGGCGATCGCATCCCGCAGCGTCATCCTGCTGACGCCGAGCCGCTCGGACAGTTCCCGCTCGGGCGGCAGCTGCTCCCCGTCGGCGAAGGCCCCGAGCCGGATCGCGGTCGCGAGTTGCCCGACCACGGCCTCGAAGACGTTCCCGACGGCCGGCTGCAGGGTGACCTCCTGCAGCCCCCGGTGGGGCACGACATGCGGCGCAGCTGACACGCCGCCAGTCTCACGATCGCGGCGCCCGTCGTCAATGGTTTGGAAATGTACCTTTTTTCGTCAGATCCATAGACCGGGCTGACCGGCGGTACTAGCCTCGCGCAGAACGACTCTCGCACGAGGAGCCCCCATGGCCGATGAAGCCGCCCCCCTTTCCGACGACGACGCGCTTCTGGCCACGCTCGGCTACAAACAGGAGCTGAGTCGCAGCTGGTCCAGCTTCTCCAACTTCGCCATCTCCTTCTCGATCATCTCGATCCTGGCCGGCTGCTTCACCACCTTCGGGCAGGCGTGGAACAACGGCGGGCCGGTCGCCATCTCGTGGGGGTGGCCGATCATCTCCGCGTTCATCCTCATCATCGGTCTGACGATGAGCGAACTGGTCTCGGCGTACCCGACCTCGGGCGGCATCTACTGGTGGGCCTCCAAGATGGGTGGCCCCCGCGCCGGATTCTTCACCGGGTGGCTCAACCTGATCGGGCTGCTGGCGGTGACCGCGTCCGTCGGGTACGGCGCTGCCACCTTCCTGGATCTGACGCTGGACACCCTGAGCGCCTCGTGGGCCAAGCACTCCGGCCTGAAGGTGGTGTTCGTCCTCTTCGTGGTGATCATGGTGCTCGCGGCGCTGGCCAACATCTTCAGCAGCCACCTGCTCGCGGTGCTCAACAACATCTCCGTGTGGTGGCACGTGGCGGGCGCCGCCGTCATCATCGCGGTGCTGATCATCATCCCGGACAAGCACCAGAGCGCGAGCTTCGTCTTCACCGACCGCATCAACAACTCCGGCTACCTGGACAACAAGTACTGGTTCCTCGTGCTGCCGCTGGGCCTGCTGCTCACCCAGTACACGATCACCGGGTTCGACGCCTCCGCCCACCTGTCGGAGGAGACGCAGGGCGCGGCGAAGGGGGCCGCCCAGGGGATCTGGCGCTCCATCTTCTACTCGGCGATCGGCGGCTACGTGCTGCTGCTGGCCTTCGTGTTCGCCGTGCAGGACCCCAAGGCCGTGACCAAGGGCGGTGGAGCCGTCGACCTCATCTTCGGACAGGCGCTGCCGCAGAAGTGGCACGTCCTGATCCTGGTCATCTCCACGGCCGGCCAGCTCTTCTGCGCCACCGCCTGCCTCACGAGCGCGTCGCGGATGACCTTCGCCTTCAGCCGTGACCGGGGCATCCCGGGGTCGTCCCTGCTCTCCAAGGTCAATCCCCGGACGCACATCCCCGCCAATGCGGTCGTCTTCGTCACGGTGATCGGCATCCTGATCACCCTGCCCGCGCTGGTCGAGGTCGACGTCAACGGCGCACCCGTCCCGGTGGCGTTCTACGCGGTCACCTCGGTGGCCGTCATCGGGCTCTACCTCGCGTTCGCGATCCCGATCTTCCTGCGGTGGCGGATGCGGGACACCTTCGAGCCCGGTTCGTGGACGCTCGGCTCGAAGTACAAGTGGATGAACATCGTGGCCGTGGCGGAGATCGCCGTCATCTGCGTCTACTTCATCCTGCCGTTCACCCCGAGCGCGATCCCCGGCAACAAGGACTTCTCGTTCAAGTTCGTCAACTACGCGCCCGTCCTCACGATCGGCAGCCTGCTGATCCTCGCGATCTGGTGGTTCGCGTCCGCACGGCACTGGTTCACCGGCCCGAAGCACACGATCGACGAGGCGGTCACCGAGGCGTTCGAGAGCTAGCGCCCGCTCCGCCGGCGGTCAGACAGGCCGGGGTCGACGGATACGCCCGTGCGGGTCGTAGCCCCGCCGCAGCGCCTGGAGCCGTTGGCTCGCCTCGGGTCCGAGTGCTCCAGGGGCGGTGGTCTGCCCGTCACGGAAGGATGCCGCCGCGCGTCCGGTGTCCACCGGCTCCGCGGCGTCCCGTACGACGTCGATCGCCTGCTCGACCGCCGGTCGGTCCGTCGCCGTCGGTGCCGGTCCGACGACGTGCAGCAGGAACGGGCCGGGTGGGCCGGTCATCGCTCCGTCAGCATCCGATCCGACGGCGGTGGCGGTGTGGCGGATCTCCATCTCTGCCAGAGGTGCCCGGTCGCCCCGGCCATGGGCGCCGAGAATGTTCAACGCATGCCTCGGCGTTGCCGCCGTGAGCCAGCGACCGTCGCCGACCGCGGGCACGGCAGCAGGGGGGTCCAGGTGGATGCCCGCCAGACGCTTCGCGTCGCAGGGTCCCGTGGTGTCGATCGCCGGCTCGGGTGCCGCGCGCAACGCGCGTTCCAGCGGCGCGAGACCCGCCTCGCCGCTCACGGACGCCGCCGACAGGTGCACGACCCGATGACCCCGCAACGCCTCCGGCACCGTGGGCGCGTCCGGTGCCATCAGGAATCCGATCGCGCTGGTCAGCGTCTCGTCGATCTCCTCCAGCGCGGCGCCCCAGGCAGCGACGACGGCTTCGGCCTGATCGATGGGCCACAGCTGGTAGCCCGCCCACAGATCCTCCACCTTGACCAGGTCGATCTCGACGGCGGTGACGATGCCCACCCCTCCTGCGCCACGGAAGGCCCACAGCGCCTCGGAGTTCTGCTGCTCGTCGGCGACCTGCGGCTCGCCTTCGCCGTCGACGAATTCGACGCGTCGCAACGACGCACTGGCCAGGCCGTGCGGACGGGTCAGCCAGCCGACCCCGCCGGCCAGGGTGTAGCCGACGACGCCGACGTCGGGGGCCGTCCCGGCGAGGCCGAGCAGACCGTGGGGTGCGGCTGCGGCGTTCACGTCGGCCCAGACGGCGCCGGCCCCCACCCGGGCGGTACGTGCTGACGGGTCGACGGTGATGACGCCCATTCCGGTGGAGTCGATCAGCAGCACGTCGTCGCCGAGGGTGCCGCCGGCGCCGTGCCCGGTCGCCTGCACGGCCACCGCGAGTCCGGCATCGGCGGCGGCGTGGACGGCACGACGGACGTCGTCGATGCCGGTGGCTGCGACCACCGCGACCGGGTGCTGCTCGGCCGTCGCGTTGCGGGGCCGGGTCGCTTCGTCGTACCCGCGGTCGCCGGGCCGCCGCAGCGCCGAGCCGAGGGCCCCGGCGAGGTTGTCCACGATCTGCTCCACGTTCATCGCACCACCCGTGATCTCGGTCGCTCCACCGTCGAGCGGGCGCACCGGTCGGTGACCCTCGAGGTTTCAAGCTATCCACCCGACCGGTGCCTCGGGGAGGTCTCGCTCGATCCGGCCCGTCTGCTTCGAGCGGCCCCTCCACCTACCGTGGGGGTATGACGAACCGGCTCGCCTCCGCGACCAGTCCCTATCTCCTGCAGCACGCCGACAACCCGATCGACTGGCAGGAGTGGTCCGCCGACGCCCTCGACGATGCCCGCAGTCGCGATGTCCCGATCCTGCTGTCGGTCGGGTACGCCGCGTGCCACTGGTGTCACGTGATGGCGCACGAGACGTTCGAGGACGCGGGAGTCGCGCAGATCGTGAACGCGGACTTCGTGGCGATCAAAGTGGACCGGGAGGAACGCCCGGACATCGACGCGGTCTACATGGACGTCACGATGGCCCTCACCGGCAGCGGCGGGTGGCCGATGACCTGCCTGCTCACTCCCACCGGGGACCCGTTCTTCGCCGGAACCTACCTGCCGCGTGAGCAGTTCCTGCGACTGCTCGGCGCCGCGACGGAGGCGTGGACCGACCGGCGCGACGACGTCGTACAGTCTGGTGCCACCATCTCCGGCAAGCTACGCGAGGTCGCGAGCGCACCACCCCAGCCGGTGGACCACGCGCTGGTACGCCGCAGCGTGGATGCCATGGCGCGCCGGTTCGACACCGTCAACGGCGGCTTCGGCGGCGCGCCGAAATTCCCCACCACCTCCAGCCTGGAGTTCCTGCTGCGGGCCGCCGCGCTGACCGGTGACGAGCACCCTCGCGCGATGGCCACACAGACGCTTGAGCGGATGGCGCGCGGCGGCATCTACGACCAGCTGGGTGGCGGCTTCGCCCGCTACAGCGTCGATGCCCGCTGGGTGGTGCCGCACTTCGAGAAGATGCTCTACGACAACGCGCAGCTCGTCCGCGTCTACACCCACGCCTGGTGCGCGACCGGCGATCCGCTCTTCGCGCGGGTCGTCCGCGAGACGATCGATTTCATGCTGCGCGAGTTGCTCACGGACACAGGGGCGTTCGCATCTTCCCTGGACGCCGACACCGAGGGCGTCGAGGGCCTCACCTACGCCTGGACACCCGCGCAGCTGACCGACGTACTCGGCGAGAAGGACGGCGCGCGAGCCGCTCACCTGTTGTCGGTGACCCAAGCGGGCACCTACGAGCACGGCGCCTCCACCCTGCAGCTCGCCCTGGATGCGGACGATGCCGAGTGGTGGGAGCGGACCCGCTCGCTCCTGTTCGAAGCGCGGGACTGGCGCCCGCAACCGGGCCGCGACGACAAGGTGGTCGCGGCGTGGAACGGGCTGGCCATCGGTGCGCTGGCGGAGGCCGGGGCCGTCTTCGGCCGTCAGGACTGGATCGATGCCGCAGGACGATGCGCCGGCGCCGTGCGCGACGTGCACCTGGTCGACGGGCGACTGCGTCGTACGTCGCGCGACGGACGGGTGGGGACCACCCCGGCAGCGGCCGACGATCTGGGCGATCTCGCGGACGGACTGCTCACCCTGCACCAGGTTGAACCCAGCGGAGGCTGGCTCGCGCTGGCCGGGACGCTGTTGGACACCGCGCGGACCCATCACCGCGACGAGCACGGCGGGTTCTACGACGCGGCCGACGACGCCGAGCCGTTGATCATGCGACCCCGCAGTCCCGTCGACGGCGCCGAGCCGGCCGGCGGATCCGCGCTCTCCGGCGCGCTGCTGTCGTACGGCGCGCTGACCGGTGACCCGGAGCCGTTCGAGGAGGCCGCCGCGGCCGTCGGAGCGGTCGCCCACCTTGCCGGGCGCGACCCGGTGATGGTCGGGCACGCGCTCGGCGTCGGCGTCGCGTTGCTGCACGGACCGGTGCAGGTCGCGGTCGTCGGTGGCGAGGACGACGACGAGAGGGCCGCGCTGGTGGCGGCGTCCTGGCGCTCGACCGCGCCGGGCCGCGTCACCGTCAGCGGACGACCGGACGAGCCGGGGCAGCCGCTGCTGGCGGACCGGCCCACGGCCAACGGCCGGGCCGCTGCGTACGTCTGCCGCCGGTTCGTGTGCGATTCCCCCGTGACGTCCGTGGACGCACTGCGCGAGGCCCTGGGCCAGCAGGTGCCGTCGTCAGGAGCTGCCGAGTAGTCGGGCTCCGTTGTGCCACAGGACATCCCGCATCCAGTCATCGCCGAGGTCGAGCCGCGCCAGGGCAGCAAGCTGATCGGCGTAGGGGTAGGGGATGTTCGGGAAGTCCGACCCGAGCACGATCTTGTCCTGCAGCTGGGGCAACCGCGCCCGGTACCGCGCTGAGGTCGGCGAGCGTCCCTCGGTGAAGTCGGTGAAGGCCATGGTGGTGTCCAGGTGCACCCGCTCGTACCGCAGGGCGACGTCGGCGAACTCGTCGTACTCCGGCATCCCCATGTGGGCGATCACGAGCGCGAGCCTCGGATAGCTTGCCAGCACCCGGACGATGCGCTCGACGCCGGTGAACTCGCCCGGCAGCGGCGCAGATCCAGCATGGATCACCACCGGTACGCCGGCCTCTTCCAGCATCGCCCAGGCAGGGTCGAGCAGCGGGTCGTCCGGCGCGAACTCACCCACTTGCACGTGCATCTTGAACAGGCGCGCACCCTGGGAGAGCGCGCTCTGCACGTAGTCCCCCACCTCCGGTTCGGGGTAGAGCGTCGCGCAGTGGATGGCGCCCGGCACCCGGCGCGCGAAGTCCGCGGTCCAGTCGTTCAGCCAGCTCGCCATACCCGGTTTGTGCGGGTAGGTGAGGGCCGGGATCGGCCGCACCCCGAAAGACCTCACGATGCGCAGCCGGGTGGCTTCGTCGAAGCGGTACTCGACCGGCCACGGCTGTCCGTAGTGCTGCTCGGCGTGGTCGAAGTATCCCCAGACCTTGCGCAGCATCGACTCGGGCAGGAAGTGCACATGGATGTCGGCCAGGCCGGGGATGCCCAGCGCCCGCACGTACGCCGGGATCCCCTCGTCGTCGACCGGACCGGGCGTGGTGCGCATGGAGCCGACGATAGAGGAGCGGGCGTCAGCCCTGCGGACGCACGAACGGGAAGGCCAGCGTGGCCCGAATGCTCGCGCCCGTCAGCATCATCACGACTCGGTCAACGCCGAGTCCGAGGCCACCGGTCGGGGGCATCGCGAGCTCGAGCGCCGACAGGAATGCCTCGTCGACCTGCATGGCCTCCAGGTCGCCCGCGGCCGCCGCGATGGACTGCGCGGTGAGCCGTTGGCGCTGGTCGACCGGATCGACCAGCTCGCTGTACGCCGTGCCGATCTCTGCGCCGAACGCCACCAGATCCCAGCGTTCCGAGAGCGCCGGATCGGTGCGGTGGGCGCGGGTCAGCGGTGAGGTCTCCAACGGGAAGTCGGTGTAGAAGGTGGGGAAGTGCGTCTGTTTCTCCACGAGCGCGTCGTAGAGCGCGACGACCAGCATGCCGACGCTCGACTGTGCGGGGGCGGCCACCCCGTGCCGGGCGCAGACCGCTTCGATCTGCTCGCGCGGCGTGGCGGTGGTCAGCTTCTCCCCCACCGCCTCGGACACGGCGGCGTGCACGGTCTTGACCGGCCACTCTCCGCTCAGGTCCACCTCGTACGTCGTGCCGTCGGCGTCCGTGCGCTGCGCGACCGGCCGGCCGTTCACCGCCACCGCGACCCGCAGCAGCACCTCGCGGGTCAACACCCGCATCGTGTTGTAGTCGCCATACGCCTCGTACGCCTCCAACGAGGTGAACTCGGGATTGTGGGTGGCGTCCACGCCCTCGTTGCGGAAGTTGCGGTTCAACTCGAAGACCCGCTGCATCCCGCCGACGGCGAGCCGCTTCAGGTAGAGCTCCGGGGCGATCCGTAGGTAGAGGTCCATCCCGTACGCGTTGATGTAGGTCTTGAAGGGGCGCGCCGTGGCTCCGCCGTGCACCGCCTGCAGCATCGGAGTCTCGACCTCGCAGAAGTCACGTGCCTGGAATGCCTCGCGCAGCGCGCGCACCCCGACCGAACGACGGCGCAGCATGTCGAGGGAGTCGGGACTCACCAGTAGGTCGAGGGAGCGCTGCCGACTACGGACGTCGTCGCTGAGCGAGGACCCCAGGGTCGGCAGTGGGCGCAGGCACTTGGCTGCCATCTGCCATTGGTCCAGCAGGACCGACAGTTCTCCGTTGCGCGAGGTCGCGACCGGTCCTGTGACGCTCACCAGGTCGCCGAGGTCGACGCTCTCGCGCCACAGCGCTCGGGCCGCGTCCGGCGTGTGAGCCGCAGTCACCATGACCTGCACCCGCGCGTTCTCGTCGTCCAGCACCGCGAACGTGACGCCGCCGAGGTCACGTACGGCCCGGATCCGCCCGCACACCGACACGACATCGCCGGTGATGGTGTCCGGTGCCAGGTCGGCGTACCGGTCGCGGATCTCGGCCGCTCGGTGGGTGCGCGGCACCTGCACCGGGTAACCGGGCATCCCCGCGTCCTCGAGAGCCTGGAGCTTCGTACGGCGGACCCGCTGCTGCTGGGTGAGCACCGCGGTGGGCGGCGCGGGGACGAGCAACCGCCGTTCCTGATCACAGACCCGTTCGACGAAGTCGGCCTCTGGGCGCGGCGGTTGCACGTCGGAGGGACGCGGGCCGGTCAGCAGCCGCGGACCGACCATCGGCACGAATCCCTCGGCGATCCCCATCGCCAGGCCCGCGCGGGGCACCGTGAGCGCCGGGTCATAACAGAGCAACCGGGGCACCCAGGTCGGGTGGTACTTGTCGTTGGAGCGGTAGAGCGTCTCGAGCTGGTAGAAACGCGACGCGAACGAGAGCGCCGCGTCCGTCACCTTGGTGACCGGCCCCGCACCGACCTGATCAGCGTTGTCGAAGACACTGCGGAAGACCGCGAAGTTCAGCGAGATCCGGCGGATGCCGTAGTCGGGACCCTCCTCGACGAGCTTGGCGACCAGGAACTCGTTCAGCCCGTTCTCGGCGTCCCGGTCGCGGCGCATCAGGTCGAGCGAGACCCCGCGCACCCCCCACGGCACGAACGACAGGAAGCCCCGGATCTCGTTCTTGGCATCGTGCGCGGTGATGATCACGCACCGCCCGTCGGCCGGATCCCCGAGCCGGTTCAGCGCCATCGAGAATCCGCGCTCGGTCTCGTCACCGCGCCACTGCTCGGCCAGGTGCTCGATGTGAACGAGCTCCTCAGGGGTCAGCTCGCTGTGCCGTCGTACCCGCGTCGTGTATCCGGCGCGCGAGATGCGGGTCACCGCCTGTCGCACCGGGCGCATCGAACGGCCCCGAAGGCTGAAGGTGTCCGTGTCGAGGATCGCCTCGTCGCCGAGCGCGAACGCCCGCAGTCCGGCCTCGACGTAGTGCGTGGTGCCGACCTCACTACTGGAGAGCACGGCGGCGTACCAGCCGTTCTCCCGACACTGCTGCAACCAGCGCGCGATGACGTCGTCCCAGGATGCCCGAGCGCCGACCGGATCGGCGCTCGCGACGCACGTCGTGCCCTCCGTGCGATAGGTCAGTGCCGCCCGCCCGTCCGTGGAGAAGATGACGCTCTTGTCGCGGCGGGTGGCGAAATACCCCAGGGAGTCGTCCTCGCCGTGCTCCAGCAGCAACCTGCGGACCGCGAGCTCGTCATCGGCCGACTGCATGGCCTTGCCATGTCCGGACCGCCAGAAAACCAGGATCGACAACACCAGCGCGATGCCGGACATCAGCCCGGCCAGCCCGAAGATCCAGGAGGGACCCACGTGATTGTCGAGGCCGAACGTCCCGGGCGGACTGCTCACGCCGAACGTCGACCGCAACGCCCAGCGACCCTGCTCCCGCATTCCGACCAGCGTCCCGGGCACCGCGGCGGTGAGGGCGCCGGTGATGACGAACGACGTCAACAGTCCGACGAGCAGCACTGCCAGGGCGGACCGCCGGGACCGGCGTGCCAGCTTCGCCGGGAATGCCCGCCGGCTCGCGATCACCAGGATCAGCACGGCGATCCCGATGATCAGGGCCGGAACCGTGACGTACCGCGAGGTGGTGAACTCGATGTACTCCCGCTCGCTCACCCCGTACGCCGGTCGGCGGCCCAGTCCTGCCAGTGGACCGGCGAGCACCGCGCGTCCCTCGTCGACCTTGCCGGCGACGACCACGACGGCGCTGTAGAACACGTTCAGGACCATGACGAGCACGACCACGGTGTGCGCCGCGCGCAATCGCCGTCTCGCCGCACCGGCGAGGGCGAACAGGAGGCAGACCAGGAAGATGCTGGGCTCGACCGGCATGTTGAGCAGCCCGAGAACATCCGAGACCGCACGGACGAACAGTCCGTCGGCGAAGAGGATCGCGAAGAGCGAGAAGAACGCGCTGACCAGGAGCAACCGGCCCACCCAGCTGGCAACGCGCTCGCGCCATGGTGGAGGAGGTGTCTCGCGTACGGCGTTCGAGCCGCCGTACGCGTTGAAGGAGCCCTTGAAGAGCCGCGCCGTCGCGCCCTGGGTCATTCCTACCCCCATCTCGTGGTCACGCGACGATATCCCAGACACCTGAAGAGAGCCGGTGAACAGAGTCAATAAAAAAAGAAGGCCCGGCAACGCGTCTGCGTTACCGGGCCTTCTCGAAAGGTAGTTCGGCGGTGTCCTACTCTCCCACACACTCCCGTGTGCAGTACCATCGGCGCTGAAGGGCTTAGCTTCCGGGTTCGGTATGGGACCGGGCGTTTCCCACTTCGCTATGACCGCCGTAACACTATGGAACTGTATTGACCCTTTTGGTGGTCACCAGCACCAACCACACACCCCGTTTTGCGGGTGGTGTTG
>NZ_JAGEKR010000004.1 GCF_017565405.1 Allobranchiibius sp. CTAmp26 | reverse complement strand
GTGCGCCGACAAGTAGGTGGTGCCGCTCGAGTCAGCCATCGCGGACGAGGCGGTCGAGAGGGGAATCGCCACACAAGCTGCTCCGGCAGCAGCCAAAGCGAGGGACTTCTTAACAGTCGACATGCGTAAACCCTTCCGTGATGCTCGATCGATGCCGGGATGGCATCGCCCATTCGAGGCATTCACAATGAAACCGTTCAGTTTTCTGCAGAGAACGTCGAAACCTCGCAAGGAGCTTCCAACCACGGTGCGGTACGAAGACCGCTTGCTTCGATCCTCATGCTCATCCGCCGCTGGCGGTGGATGCGTACGAGGTCGAAATTCGAGAGGTCGGCTGCGCCCGGTGGCGCAGGCCGACGATGGCTGCCACCACGACGACGGTCTCGGTGATCACCGAGACGACGCCCAGCGGCTCCAGCCAGTTGCCGACGTCGTCGGCGAGCATGGGGAAGGCGATCAAGCGGGTGGCCGCGTAGCCCACCACCGCGAGGCCGCAGGTGAGCACGCCGAGCGCGTAGACCGCCGAGCTGTCCCGCGCGAGCGCAGCAGCGGCGATGACGACGCAGCCCACGGTCAGCAGCACGAATAGCCACCCCATGTACGGCGCTTCGCGCAGATGCTCGCCGGTGACCGGGATGTGCGCCACGGCGGCGACGACGGCGAAAGCAGCGACGACCCACCGTGCTCGTGAGGCATGAGGTGAGGTGAGGAAGTGCTTCATGACGTTGCTTCCTTCCGGGTCGCTGTGCAAGGTGTTCGGAGCCGTCCCCGGGAGGGATTGGTCTACGTCACATATGAAGGCTGATGAGGCTGCGGTTGTCGGCGTCGAACAGGGTGAGCGCGGCGAGTCGTTGCCGGGGAACGTCGGTGGACGAGGTGAAGACCGCGTGACCGGAGTAGTTCGAGGACCACCAGCCGGCGGTGTGCTGAGATCCGTCGTCCGTGGTGACCACGAGACGACACCGCACGTTCTGCGGCACGCCGTCGACGCTGACGCGCAGGGAGGTGCCGGACCCGGCGTCCGTCGCGGTCACATGCATGATGACGGCACCCGATGTGGCCACCGCATTCACCGAGTCGGGGTGCTGCAACCGTTGCGCGGTGACGACCGCGCCACCGGCGAGCAGGACCACGAGCGCCGCCGCTGCGGCAAGCCACCAGCGAGCACCCCGCCGCGAGCGGCGCGCCCTCGTCGAGCCTGACACCGACGTCTCGTGGTCGTCGACCTGCTGCTGTTCGGTCGAGGCATCGACAGCCGCGGCGACCCGGTCGAAGAGGGCTGCGGGCGGCTGCGGCAGCGTGAGATCGCCTTCTGCCACGGCTGCGAGCCGGGGCACGATCGCTACGAACTCGGCGAGCTCGGCACGACACTCCTCACAGGTCTCCAGGTGCGTCTGCACGGCGATGTGATCGGCCGGCTCCAAGGCGCCGAGCGCGTACGCGGCCAGGTCGGCGCGTACCGGGTCGTAGGACCATCCGGTCATTGGGTCATCCCCCGTTCCATCAATGCCAGGTGCAAGGCCTTGAGGGCGTAGAAGGCACGGGACTTCACCGTGCCGACGGGGATCTGCAGGACGCGGGCCGCCTCGGCGACGGTGTGGCCCGCGTAGTACGTCTGCATGAGGACCTCCCGGTGTTCCGCGGAGAGCGCCGCGAGTGCGTCGAGGATGACGATCCGGTTCAGGCTCTCCTCGAGGTCGGTGTCGTCGGGCGTCGACATGAGGATCTGGTCGGCCCCCACGCCCGCTACCTCGTCCGGCCGAGCCTGCGACCTGCGGTGCTGGTCGATCGCGATACGGCGGGCGACGGTGAACAACCACGGTCGGATGCCCTGCCGCCCAGGCGGTTGCTCGGGCAGGTGCTGCCACGCCCGGACCAGCGTCTCCTGGACGATGTCCTCCGCGCGGCCGCGGTCGCCGGAGCACAGCTGGACGGCGAAGCCGAACAACGCCGACGCGTGCTGGTCGTAGAGCGCGCGCAGATCCGTGCGCTCCTTCGCCTGCACCGCGGGCCTCACCACCGTCGCGTTGCCGTCCTCGTTCGTAACCGGGACACGGTGTACCCGACCAGCAGCAGCAGGACCAGCGCACCGATGCTCTCCACCCAGACCGACTCCCAGTAGTCCGGCGCCTTGGTCGACTCGGTGAATCCGAACAGACCCCGCTTCGTCGTGATGACGAGGGCGGCGATCGTGCCCACCTGCATCAGGAACCCGACCAGCGCGGCCAGCGGCAGGATGCGGCGGGGTGCCACCAGCACCAGGAGAGCGAGCACGACGGCCGCGATGGCGTCGAGGAGGAAGAGCGGGCCGATCGTCTTGATGTCCCGGTATCCCTGATCCCACAGGTGGTAGTGCACCCAGCCGTTGCCGAGCAGGCCGGCCGCACCGAGGACCCGCAGGACGACGACGGTCAGGAACGAACCCGACCTTTCGCTCGCGCGATCGTGGCCGGCCGTGTCACCGGCGCCCGCGTGCACTCCCGGGGTGGCGCCCATCTCAGGCGACCTTGATCTTGACGTCCATACCGAGCATCTTGTGGTTGGCGACGGGACAGTTCACGTCGTACGTGCCGGATTTGAGGGTCACCGTGAGCGTGGCGGATTTGCCGGCGGCGATGTCCGAGGTGCTCTTGTCGACGCCCGGTCCGACGATCTTCAGAGCGTGGGTGGCGGAGCCGCCGTTCTTCACGTCGAACGTGTAGGTGCCTGGCGTGAAGGTCATGGTGCTGAGCTGGATCTTGAACTCGACCTCGTTGGCGGTGACCGTCTTGGTCGGACCCGCGGCAGCGGGCGCGCTCGACGACGACGAACCGGCCGCAGACGACGAGCCGGCGGACGACGAGCTCGACGATGGTGCCGAGGACGACGACGATGCCGACGACGAACTGGACGGCGAGCTGGAGGACGAGCTCGAACCGCCACCGCAGGCGGCGAGCGTCAGAGCCAGACCGGCGCCGGCGATCGCGACCATCGGGAAACGGGTAAAGGACTGGGACATGGGGCACTCCTACGATCGATGCGGTCTCTTCCGGACATCGGGCGAATCGGTGCCCGCACCTTCAGGTGCCGCTGCATCGCACGTCCGCTTGGTAGTACGGAGCGGACAGCGAAGTGGTTCACTTCACAGCCTCATTCTTTTCCCACGGCACCCATCCGCGCGACCTGAGAAGACCTCGGCACGCCGTACGAGTTCGCGCCCGGGAACGTGGTGTCATCGGAAGGTGACGATTCACGGGTTGTCCCGACGGGGGCTTGTAGGGGGTGCGTTGGGGGCGTTCGGCGCGGTCACCGCGACGGCGTGCGGCGCCCCGACCGCTGTCAGTCCTGCCGCCAGGGTGGTCAGCACTTCCCGGCCCGAGACCCCCAGCCCGAGCACCGCTGCGATGATCGAGCTGCCGGGCGGGGGTCGAACGATCTTCCCGTCGCGGTTCCTCTTCGGCTGGTGCGGGTCCCCCGGTGCACCGGCGCTGGGGCAGCTCGGCATCGGCGATCTGGACGTGCAGCTGGACCGGATGATGAGCGTCTGCCCCGAGTGGACCGTCGGCGGCCGAATCCTTCCGGTCGTCGAGCTCATCGCGACCGTCGTCCAGGCCGCACCCGGCCGGGACGGTCTCTTCCGCACCCGGGTGAGCGACGAGGTGATCCAGACCTGGCTGACGGCGGCGCGCACGCGGGGGGCCCTCTTACTGCTGAACATCCAACCCGGACGTGCGAGCTTCCTCGACGAGGCCATGGCGTACGAGCGCTGGTTGACCGAGCCGGACGTCGGACTCGCTCTCGACCCGGAGTGGTCGATCCGGCCGGGCCAGAAGCCCGGGGAGGTCTTCGGTTCCACGACCGGTGAGGTCGTGAACCAGGTCGCGGCCTACCTGTCCGGGCTGGTCAGCGCGCACCGGCTGCCGGAGAAGGCGCTGATCGTGCACGTGCTGCGGCCCTCGATCCTGCGCGACCCGCTCGCGCTACGACCGCACCTCGGCGTCGCGCTGGTGAAGTCGGTCGACGGGATCGGCGCCGCGGCCGACAAGACCGACACCTACCACCTGGTCATGAAAGGCACCCCGGCGTTCTTCCGGCCCGGTTTCAAGCTGTTCTTCGACGAGGACGCGAGGGAAGGGCCACTGATGACACCCGCACAGGTGCTGGCGCTCACTCCCCGACCGGACTACGTCCTGTACGAGTGACGAGCGCGGGCCCGAAGGACCCGCGCTCGTTACCTGTCGGCTGTTCGTCGGTGCCGGCTCAGACGTTGAAGCCGAGCGCCCGCAACTGCTCGCGGCCGTCGTCGGTGATCTTGTCCGGTCCCCACGGCGGCATCCAGACCCAGTTGATCCGGAAACTGTTCGTCAGGCCCTCCAGCGCGGCGCCGGTCTGGTCCTCGATCACGTCGGTGAGCGGGCAGGCGGCGCTGGTCAGCGTCATGTCGATGACCGCGTTCGCCTCGCCGTCGACGGTGATGCCGTAGACCAGACCGAGGTCGACGACGTTGATGCCCAGCTCGGGGTCGACCACGTCGCGCATGGCCTCCTCGAGATCGGCCACATTGGTCGGGCTGGCGGTGGGGGCTGGCGTGGTGTCCGTCATGAGTTACCTCCGGATGCGGGGACGGTCTGTAGGTCGGTGGTGCCGAGAACCTCGGCCTCGGTCAGTGCGGCGGTGTAGGCGCTCCACGGCAACAGCGCGCACTTCACCCGGGCCGGGTACTTCGCGACCCCGGACAGGGCGACGCCGTCGCCGATGACGTCCTCGTCGCCGGGGTCGGTCCCGCGGCTGGTCAGCATGGCCTTCATGGCCTCGTAGGTGCGCAGTGACTCCGAGACCGTCTCGCCGGTGACCTCCTCGGCCAGGATCGACGCGGCAGCCACCGAGATCGAGCAGCCGATCGCGTCGTACGACACGTCGCGCACCCGGCCGTCCTGCACGCTGACCCGCAGGGTGACCTCATCACCGCAGGTGGTGTTGACGTGGTGCACCTGGGCATCGAACGGCTCGCGCAGACCGGCGTTCACCGGTCGCTTGGAGTGCTCGAGGATCAGTTCCTGATACAGGTCCATCAGGCGGCTCCCGTCTCGAGGCCGAAGATCTGCGGCACCCGGTCGAGCGCGGTCGCGAAGGCGGCGACGTCGTCGAGCGTGGTGTAGACCGAGAAGCTCACCCGGGTGGACGCGGTGATCCGGTGGGCCCGGTGCAGCGGCCACGCGCAGTGGTGCCCGGTGCGGACGGCAACGCCGTCGTCGTCGAGGATCTGGCCGACATCGTGCGGGTGCACGCCGTCCACACTGAAAGCCACTGCGCCGCAGCGCTTCTGCGGATCTGTGGGACCGAGCACCGTGACCCAGGGACGCGTGGCGAGCTCCTGCAGCACGGCGGTGGTGATGACCCGGTCGTGCTCCAGCACGTCGGCCATCCCGAGGGCGCTCAGGTAGTCGCACGCTGCGCCCAGCCCAACGGCCTGGGCCGCGACCGGCACCCCGGCCTCGAACCGCTGCGGCGGCGCGGCGTACGTCGAGCCCTCCATCGTCACCAGCTCGATCATCGAACCGCCGGTCAGGAACGGCGGCATCGCCGCGAGCAGCTCGGCCCGGCCCCACAGCACGCCGATGCCCAGCGGGCCCAGCATCTTGTGGCCGCTGAAGGCGAGGAAGTCGACCCCGAGCGCCGCGACGTCGACCGGCAGGTGCGGCACCGACTGGCAGGCGTCCAGCACCACCAGGGCGCCCACCTCGCGTGCTGCCGCGACGAGCGTCTCGACGGGATTGATCACGCCGGTGACGTTGGAGACGTGCGCGAACGCGAGCACCTTGGTGCGCTCGGTCACGATCGTGCCCAGGTCGCTCAGGTCGAGCTCGCCGGTGCCGGTGACGGGGATCCAGCGCAGCGTCGCGCCGGTGCGACGGCACAGCTCCTGCCACGGCACCAGGTTGGCGTGGTGCTCCATCTCGGTGACCACGATCTCGTCGCCGGGACCGATCTTCAACCGGTCGGCGACCTGCGGGTCGGCGCCGTCGAGGGCACCGGCCGCGCCGGCATTGCTGAATGCGTACGCCACCAGGTTGAGCGCCTCGGTGGCGTTCTTGGTGAAGACGACCTCGTCCGGCTGCGCGCCGATGAACGACGCGATCGTGGCGCGCGCACCTTCGTAGGCGTCGGTGGCCTCCTCGGCGAGCTGGTGGGCCCCACGGTGCACGGCGGCGTTGTGGTGCTCGTAGAAGTCCCGCTCGGCGTCCAGCACCGCCGTGGGCTTCTGCGAGGTGGCGCCGGAGTCGAGGTAGACCAGCGGCTTGCCGTCGCGCACCGTGCGGGACAGCAACGGGAAGTCCTCCCGCACCTCGGTCGCGTCGAACGGCATGTCGATCAGGCCTTCGCTGCCGCGAGGTAGCGGTCGTAGCCCTCGTTCTCGAGGCGCTCGGCGAGCTCCGGGCCGCCCTCTTCGGCGACCTTGCCGTCGACGAAGACGTGCACGTGGTCGGGCTTGATGTACCGCAGGATCCGCGTGTAGTGGGTGATCAGCAGCACGCCGATGTCCGAGCCGGCCTTGGCCCGGTTGACGCCCTCGGAGACGATCCGCAGCGCGTCCACGTCGAGGCCGGAGTCGGTCTCGTCGAGGATGGCGATCTTCGGCTGCAGCAACTCCATCTGCAGGATCTCGTGGCGCTTCTTCTCACCGCCGGAGAAACCCTCGTTGACGTTGCGCTCGGCGAACGAGGAGTCCATCCGCAGGTTGTCCATGGCGCCCTTGACGTCCTTGACCCAGGTACGCAGCTTCGGCGCCTCACCGGACACCGCGGTCTTCGCGGTGCGCAGGAAGTTGGACACGGTCACGCCAGGCACCTCCACGGGGTACTGCATGGCGAGGAAGAGGCCGGCGCGGGCCCGCTCGTCGACGGTCATCGACAGCACGTCCTCGCCGTCCAGGGTCACGGTGCCCTGGGTCACGGTGTATTTCGGGTGACCGGCGATGCTGTAGGCCAGCGTGGACTTGCCGGAGCCGTTCGGGCCCATGATCGCGTGCGTGGCACCCGACTCGATCCGCAGGTCGACGCCCTTGAGGATCTCCTTGGCGCCCTGTTCGGTCTCGACCGTCACGTGCAGGTCGCGAATCTCAAGCGTTGACATATGTGTTCGGTGTCCTTCGATAGATCAGCTGGTGGGGACGGCCACGAACACGTCGTCGCCGTCGATCTTCACGGGGTAGGTGGCGATCGGTGCGATCGCCGGGAGGCTGTCGGGGTGGCCGGTACGCAGGTCGAATCGGGAGCCGTGCAGCCAGCACTCGATGGTGCAGCCGTCGACCTCCCCTTCCGAGAGCGACACGTTGGCATGCGAGCAGGTGTCGTCGACCGCGAAGACCTCACCGGTCTCGGTGCGCACCAGGGCCACCTCGTAGCCGCCGATGTCCGCGCGGGCAGGTTCGCCCTCGGCCAGCTCCCCCAGGGAGCAGACCCGCACGAAGTCCGCGGTCACGGCGTCACCGGTCATTCGCCGGCCTGCCTCAACTCGTCCTCGATCGCGGTCATCACGGTGTCGACGACCTCGGGAACGCCGATCTTGGCGACGATGTCGGCGAAGAAGCCGCGAACGACCAGGCGGCGCGCCTGCTCCTCGGGGATGCCGCGGGCCTGCAGGTAGAAGAGCTGCTCGTCGTCGAACCGGCCCGTCGAGGAGGCGTGGCCCGCGCCCTCGATGTCACCGGTCTCGATCTCGAGGTTGGGCACCGAATCGGCGCGGGCGCCGTCGGTGAGCACCAGGTTGCGGTTCAGCTCGTAGGTCTGGGTGCCCTGCGCCTCGGCGCGGATCAGCACGTCGCCGACCCACACCGTGTGGGCCGAATCCCCCTGCAGCGCGCCCTTGTACGTCACCAGGGACGTGCACCGGGGGGCGGTGTGGTCGATGAACGAGCGGTGCTCCAGGTGCTGGCCCTTGTCAGCGAAGTAGACGCCGAGCAGGGTCGCTTCGGCGCCCGGGCCGGCGTACCGCACGCCGGCGTTCATCCGGACGATGCCGCCGCCGAGGCTGACCGCGATGTGCCGGTACGACGCGTCGCGACCGACGAGCGCGTCGTGCTGGGACAGGTGGTTGGCCTCGTCGTCCCAGCGCTGCAGGCTGACGACCGTCAGGTTCGCGCCGTCACCGACGATCACCTCCACGTTGGCGTTGACGTCGGCGGCACCGGTGTGGTCGAGGATGACCATGCCCTTGCTCTGCGCACCGGCCTCGATGACCACGTGGCCGTTGGAGCGGGCGCCCGCGGCGGTGCCGTGGATGCCCAGCCGCAGCGGCTCGGCGTACTCCTGCTCGGCGGCGAGCTTCAGGTAGAGCGCCTTCGGGCTGTGCGCGTGTGCCACGGCGGCCGAGCGGTCGCCGGGGACGAGCGCCGTACCGCGCGGCGCCTCACCGGGCGCGAGCGGCTCGGCGAGCACGGAGCGGACCCCGTCCAGGTCGAGCTGCAGCGCGCCGCGGTCGCTGTCCTTGTCGGCGAAGAGGGCGGACAGCCGGTCCACCGGGGTGAAGCGCCACTCCTCCTCGCGGCCGTTCGGCACCGGGAAGTCGGCGACGTCGAAGGACGTCGTCCGCTCGGCGCGCGAGGTGTCCGGGATGACGGCGCCGCTGGCGACGGCCGCGGGGTCGGTGTGTGTAGTGGCTTCCGGGGTGAGCAGGGATGTCATCCAACGGCCCCTTCCATCTGGAGTTCGATCAGGCGGTTGAGTTCGAGCGCGTACTCCATGGGCAGTTCGCGGGCGATCGGCTCGACGAAGCCGCGCACGATCATCGCCATGGCCTCCTGCTCGGTCATGCCGCGGGACTGCAGGTAGAACAACTGCTCCTCGCTGACCTTGGAGACCGTCGCCTCGTGGCCCATCTGCACGTCGTCCTCGCGGACGTCGACGTACGGGTAGGTGTCCGAGCGGCTGATCTGATCGACCAGCAGGGCGTCGCAGACCACGCTGGACTTGGAGTGCTCGGCGCCCTCGAGGATCTGCACGAGCCCGCGGTACGACGTGCGCCCGCCACCGCGCGCGACCGACTTGCTGACGATCGAGCTGGAGGTGTGCGGCGCGGCGTGCACCATCTTGGAGCCGGCGTCCTGGTGCTGGCCCTCACCGGCGAACGCGATCGACAGCGTCTCGCCCCGGGCGTACTCCCCCATCAGGAAGACGGCCGGGTACTTCATGGTGACCTTCGAGCCGATGTTGCCGTCGATCCACTCCATGGTGGCGCCGGCCTCGCAGGTCGCGCGCTTGGTGACGAGGTTGTAGACGTTGTTCGACCAGTTCTGGATGGTCGTGTAACGAACCCGGGCGTTCTTCTTCACCACGATCTCGACCACGGCGGAGTGCAGGGAGTCCGACTTGTAGATCGGCGCGGTGCAGCCCTCGACGTAGTGCACGGACGAACCCTCGTCGGCGATGATCAGGGTCCGCTCGAACTGGCCCATGTTCTCGGTGTTGATCCGGAAGTAGGCCTGCAGCGGGATGTCGACGTGCACGCCCTTGGGGACGTAGATGAACGAACCGCCCGACCACACGGCGGTGTTCAGCGACGCGAACTTGTTGTCGCCGGCGGGGATCACGGTGGCGAAGTACTCCCGGAAGAGCTCCTCGTGCTCACGCAGCGCCGTGTCGGTGTCGACGAAGATGACGCCCTTCTCCTCCAGGTCCTCGCGGATCTGGTGGTAGACGACCTCCGACTCGTACTGCGCGGCGACGCCGGCGACCAGGCGTTGCTTCTCCGCCTCGGGGATGCCGAGCTTGTCGTAGGTGGCCTTGATGTCCTCGGGCAGGTCCTCCCAGCTGGTGGCCTGCTTCTCGGTGGACTTCACGAAGTACTTGATGTTCTGGAAGTCGATGCCGGTGAGGTCGCTGCCCCAGGTCGGCATCGGCTTCTTGTCGAACAGACGCAGCGACTTCATCCGCAGCTTGAGCATCCACTCCGGCTCGGACTTGCGACCGGAGATGTCGGCGACGACGTCGGTGGACAGTCCGCGCTTGGCGGTGGCACCGGCGGTGTCGCTGTCGGCCCAACCGAACTGGTAGCGCCCGATGTCCGCCAGACCCGGGTTCAGCTCCTCGATGGTGCTCATGATCGATTCCTCTCGCCGGTCGTGCGGGTGGTGGTGCCGTGTGTGTCGGTGGCGCCGCTCAGCGTGAACGCGGTAGGCGGCGGCGTGCTGGTCGGTACGAAGGTGGTGCAGACGTGCTCGCCGTGCGCCAGGGACGCGAGGCGCTGCACGTGCACCCCGAGCAGGTCGGAGAACATCTCGGCCTCCGTCTCGCAGAATTGCGGGTATCGGGTGGCGACGTGCTGCACCGGGCAGTGCCCTTGGCACAACTGCATGCCGGCGCGCGATGTTCCATCGCCCACGGGTCGGGTGCTCGCGGCGTACCCCTGCGTGGTCAGCGCCGCGGCCAGCGCCTCGACGCGGGCTTCCGGATCGGACCCTGCGGCCTCGATCGCCGGGCGGGCCACGGCGGCGAGCCGGTCGGCGCGCTCGGTAGCGAAGGTGCGGACCGCCTCGGGTCCGGCGGAGCGGGCGAGGAAGTCCAGTGCGGAGACGGCGAGTTCGTCGTACGCGCCGCGCAGGTGGGCGTGGCCGCCCTCGGACAGCACGTACGCGCGTGCCGGCCGGCCCCGGCCGCGGCTGCCCCGCAGCGGGGAGACGGCCTCGTCGACCAGGCCCTGTTCGGCGAGTACGTCGAGGTGGCGGCGTACGGCGGCCGGGGTCAGACCCAGCCGCACCCCGAGGTCGGCCGCGGTCAGGGGTCCGTGCTCGGAGATCTCCCCCAGCACCCGGTCACGAGTGCGCGCGTGATCGTGCGCGGGCTCGACGGCGTCCGTCGACGGGCAACTCTCGGCACCACCGGCCGGGCCGACGGAGCCGGCCCCGCGCATGGTGTCGAGCTCGGTATCGAGCTCGCCGGAGATAATCACCACACAAGTGTGACCTAATTGTCCCCGCCCTTCCTAGCCAGGGGGACCTAACCGATCTCAGGCGGTGCAGCCGTTCGCCAGCAGCCCCCGCTGCGACTTGCCCATGAGCACGTGCCACGCCGCGCTCTCGACGCGCGACTCCCACCACGGATCGGTCTGCGCGCGCTGCAGGATCGCGTCGTACATGGTGGGCAGCACCGACGGATTCACGGTCAGCACCAGGTCGACGCCGGCGTAGAGCGAGTTCACCGCGCGATTGGCCGCCGGCCACCGCCCCGGCTGCACCGCGTTGCCCACGTCGTCGGTCATGATCGGCCCGGCGAAGCCCGTGGCGGTCACGAGGCGGACCGCCTTGGTGGAGAAGACCGCGAGCGTGCTGGGGTCGATCTTGTCGTAGATGGCCGACGACATCATCACCGCCGTGACGCCCTGCTTGATGTCGGCCTTGAACGGATTGAGGTAGGGGCTGCTGGCGGTCGTGATGCGGTCGTGCACGCCGTACGACGTGTCGGTGTTCGCGGTCACCAGACCCAGTCCGGGGAAGTGCTTGGTGGTCGAGCCGACGTTGCCGGCGGTCATCCCCCGAAGGAAAGCCGTCGATCCGTCCGTCGTCTTGTACGACGTGTAGCCGTACTCGCGCTGGTAGACGCCGATCGGCGGGTTGTTGCGGGCAGCGGCCGCACTGGGCACCGTGTCGGCGACCGGCGCCAGGTTGAGGTTGACGCCGACGCCGGCCAGTTGCCGGGCCCAGGTGGTCGCGGAACTCTGCAGAGTCGAGGGCGACCACGAACCCTGGGTCAGCGCCGCCGGGATCCTGCTGAACCCGCTGCCCTGCAGCACCTGCACCGCGCCACCCTCCTGGTCGGTGGCGATGAACAGCGGTGTCTTCGCCGTGCTGGCGGCGGTCACCCGACTGCGCAGCGCCGCCGTGGTGCGGGCGGGGGTCGCTGTGCCGGATGTGCTGCGACCGCTGAGGAAGACGTTGCCGACGTGGTAGTCGGTGATCTGGTCCAGGACCTGACTGCTCGCGCCCGTCGCGGGGGTGCCGACCATGAAGAGCTGGCCCACCCGCTGCTGGAGCGTCATCGACTTCATCAACGCGTACGGGCTGCACACGGTCGCCGCCTGGGTCGCCGCGGTGGGGGCCGCGTGCGCCCCGGGTGCCAGGACGGTACTTCCGGCTGCCAGCGACGCCACCCCAGCCAGGATCATCGTGCTCGACCTGCGCATCACACATCTCCCTCGTCGAAAGGAGACGTGAATGCCCCCCTCCGGGGTCTACCACACGACGCCCGGCGAGACCACCGTCGAAGACCCACCTAAACTCATTCGTTGTGACCGTCGACGCCCCCGTGCAGATCAGGGACGTCTCGCACCGGTACGCCGGTCGGCCGGCGCTGGACGGGATGTCCTGGGACGCCACGGCCGGTCAGATCACCTGCGTCCTCGGACCGAACGGCGCGGGGAAGACCACGGTCATCGAGATGGCCGAGGGTCTGCGCCGCCCGCAGCAGGGCGACATCAAGGTGCTCGGCGTCGACCCCTGGCGGGCGCCCGCAGCACACCGCGCCCGGGTCGGCGTGATGCTGCAGGACGGCGGCCTCCCCGGAAGCGTGCGACCGCTGCGGCTCCTGGCGCACCTCGCCTCTCTCTACACCGTGGACGACCGCGCCGATCTGGTCGACACACTCGGCATCGAGGAGTTCGGCCACACCGCCACGCGCCGGCTCTCCGGTGGTCAGCGCCAGCGACTGGCTCTGGCCGCCGCTCTGGTCGGCCGCCCCGAGGTCGTCTTCCTCGACGAGCCGAGTGCCGGACTGGATCCGCACAGCCGCCTCGACGTCTGGGATCTGGTGCGCTCAGCGCGGGACCGCGGGTGCGCCGTCGTGGTCACCACACACTCCTTCGAGGAGGCCGAGCGGCTCGCGGACCGGGTGGTCGTCGTCGCGGCCGGCAAGGTGGTCGCCGACGGCACGGTCTCCGCCGTCTGCGCCGGAAACAGCGCGGACGGCGACGGCACGCTCGAGTCGGCGTACTTCGCCCTCACCCGGACGGCGCGCACCGCATGACCGACGCCGCAGCCCCCGCCGCACGGATCCGCGCCCAGGCCGGGTTCGAGAGCCGCACCCTGCTCACCAACGGCGAGCAGCTGCTCGTCTCCCTGGTCTTGCCCGCCCTCGCCCTCATCGGCCTCGCCGTCTCCAGCGCGCCCCACCTCGGCGCCGGACGCCGGATCGACCTGGCCGTGCCGGGGGTGCTCGCGCTGGCCGTCGTCTCGACGGCATTCACCGGTCAGGCCATCGCCACCGGCTTCGACCGCCGGTACGGCGTGCTGCGGCTGCTCGGGACCACGCCGCTCGGCCGGTCCGGGCTGCTCTTCGCCAAGGCCATCGCGGTGCTCGCCATCGTCGCGGCGCAGACCGTCGTCCTGGCGATCCTGGGCGCGATCTTCGGTTGGCATCCGGACGCCGGTGGCATCGTGATCGGGGTCGTGCTCCTGCTGCTCGGCAGCTGGGTGTGGGTGTCGCTCGCGCTGGCGCTCGCCGGAGTGCTGCGGGCCGAGGCGACGCTGGCCGTCGCCAACCTCATCTGGGTGCTCCTCGCGGCATTCGGAGGTCTGCTCGTACCCACCGATCGGTTGCCCGGCGGTCTCGGGAGCGTCGTTCGGCTGCTGCCGTCCGGAGCGCTCGGCGACGGCATGCGGGCGGCCCTCACCGGCCATGACACGAGCCTGGTCGGACCGGTGCTCGTCCTTCTCGTCTGGGGTGCGATCGGCTCGGCGCTGGTCGCCCGATTCTTCCGCTGGAGCGACTGATGACCGTCACGGCACGCACTCACCACGTCCGCCGGGGGTGGGTGACGCTCACCGACCTGCTCGCCCGGGTGCTCACACCACTGGCGTGGATCAACCTCGCCGTGGAGATCCTGATCGTCGGCACCGGCGGCCTCGTGCGGTTGTCCGGCAGCGGACTCGGGTGCCCGCGCTGGCCCGAGTGCGTGAACGGCTCCCTGACCCCTGTGCGGCACCAGGCGCAGGAGTGGCACAAGTACGTCGAGTTCGGCAACCGAATGCTCACGTCCCTGGTCAGCATTGTCGCGGTCCTGCTGATCCTGGCGATCATCGGCCATCGCCGTTCGTCCGCCTCCGACCGCCGCGCTCTGCTCCCACCCGCGCTCGGCGTCCTCGGCGGGATCGCCCTGCAGGCCGTCGTCGGCGGCATCTCGGTGCTGACCGATCTCAACCCGGCGATCGTGGCGCTGCACTTCCTCATCTCGATGGTCCTGGTCGCGACATCGGCGTGGGTGGTCTGGCAGCTGCGCGAGCACCGGCTGGTGCCGGTGCGCCGCGAGGTCAGGCTGCTCGGCGCGGGAACGGCAGCGGTCGCGGGCCTCGTGCTGATGCTCGGCACCGCGGTGACCGGCGCCGGCCCGCACTCGGGCGATGCCACCCACCCGGCTCGGTTCGGGTTCAGCCCGCGGTCGGCGGCCTGGCTGCACGCCGACATGGTGATGCTCTTCAGCGGGCTGGTCGTTGCGATGCTGGTCGCCACGTCGCTGGTCGGAGCGCGGACGGCGTTGCGTCGCTGGCGCCTGGTCGCCGTGATCACCGTCCTGCAGGGCATCGTCGGCTACACCCAGTACTTCCTCGGTGTCCCGGGCGCACTGGTGCTGGTGCATATGTTGATGGCATGTCTCCTGGTCGTCGCCCTGACCTGGGGGGTGCTGGCCCTGCACGCACCGACGTCGACGGCCCGTCCGACCCCGGCACCGAAAGCGTCGCGCACCAGCGCCCACCTGCCCGGCTGACCATCTCAGCCGATGGCGAGCACGCAGAGCAGTTGCTGCTGATCAAGGCGTGAGAGCCACGATGCTCAGTCCGTTAGTGGCCTCCGCGCGGGCCAGGACCGCGTCGGGGTCCTCGAGGTCTGCGGTGGCGACGTCGAGGGCGGTGAGGTCGATCGAGCCCGCTCGGACCTGGCGCCAGACCGAATAGGCGACCTCGTTGGAGGCCATCCAGGAGCCGCGCAAGGTGATCCGGCGATGCATCAGTTCGTCATAGGGAATCGGCAGGGTCTGTCGAACGCCGCCGAGGAGGACCATCGTGCCGTCGAGGCGCAGGACGTCGAAGCCCGCCATCGTGAGGTCCACGGTCGGGGCAGCGCCGAGTGCGTCGATGGTCACATCGGCATCCCCTCCCAGCGCATCCGCGATGGCCTCGCCGTCAGCCGCGCGATCGGCGACGGAACGGACAGTGCGTACCCGCGGGTCGAGTGCCGCGAGACGTTCCAGGCTCGCGGGGTTCCGACCGACGGCGACGATCGTGCCGGCCCCGCGGGCGAGTGCGAGCAGGACCACCGCTCCACCGAGCTGCCCGCTCGCCCCGGTCACCACGAGCCGGCCCCCAGGGCGCAGAGCACTGCGTTCCACGGCTCCGGCCGCGATGGTCAGCCAGGGCAGGAACGCCAGGCTCGCCGGGTGCGGATAGTGCTCGGCACCGGGCAGAGCCACCAGCGTCGACGCCGGCATCAGCGCGCGTTCGGCGAAGGTGCCCGTGCGCCATACCCGGCGCATCGCATCCGTGGCCGCCGAGGCCGCGCCCCGGCCTGCGATCCCGGTCCAGCCGAGGAGCACCTCCTCGGGATCGGCGAGCCGGCCGGTCTCCAGGAAGCCGGTGCAGAGGGCGATATCGCCGGGCCGCACCGTCTGGACGTCGTCGCCCACGTCCAGGACGCGACCGATGCCACCGATGCCGAGCACGGTCGGGGTCGCAATCCCGCCACGTCCGCCCATCGTGAGCACCCGGGTGTACGCCGGCACCTGCACGGCGCGCATCTGCAGCACCGCACCGCCGTCGCGAACCTTCGGATCCGGCACCTCCTGCAGGCGGAGACCGGCGTCGGTCGAATCGAGGATCCATGCCTTCATGCCCCGATTCTGAACGACCACCACCCTGGTATCCAGATCTGCTTCATACTGGTACTGCACGTACCAGTGACGAGGTGGAGATGGACGACTTGACCGACTCGTCCCGACGGCGGCACGAACTGGGTTCGTTCCTGCGCGCACGACGAGAGCGCACCTCACCGTCGGACGTGGGTCTTCCGCACTCACCACGGCGACGCACACCGGGACTGCGCCGTGAGGAACTAGCGAACCTCGCCGGGATCAGCACCACCTGGTACACGTTCTTGGAACAGGGCAGAGACGTGCGCCCCTCCACCCAGGTGGTGACATCGATCGCGAACGCCCTGAATCTGGGAGAGGCCGAACGGGCACACCTCCTCGCCATCGCCACCGACGAGAGTCGCCCGGCCGAGGATCTGGAGTATCTGGCGCCCGAGGTGGCCGACATACCGATGATGGTCGACCCGAACCCTGCCTACGTCACCGGGAGCAGCTACGACCTGCTGGCCTGGAACGACGCCGCGGCCCGGCTGTTCCCGGGCGCCACCGACACCGCCACCCCCAACCTCGCGCGGTGGATGTTCACCGACCCGGCCGCCCGCGAGGCGCTGCCCGATTGGACCCACGTCGCGCGGGGGCTGTTGGCGCGCCTGCGGGCCAACGCCGGCCGACACCCCGGCTCACCGCGGTTCCAGCGCCTCCACCGAGAGTTGTGCGCCGCGAGCCCTGAGGCGAAGGCCTGGTGGGTCCGGTACGACATCGCCACCAGCGGGGCGGGCGTCAAGCGGGTGCGCTCCCGCGACGGGCAGGAGAGACTCCTGACCTACGCCTCGTTCCAGGTGTCCGAGCAGCCCGAGCAGATCCTCACCATCTACCGGCCCGCCTGACAGTCACTGCTCTGCAGACGGCGTGGGTGGAAGGCCGCTCAGTGCCAGGGCAGGTGCAGCAGCGGGTCGATCGCGACCCCGAGGAAGACCAGCGTCAGATAGCTGATCGAGAAGTGGAAGACCCGCATCGGACGCAGCACGTCGTACGACGCCTCGGCCCGTGCGGCGCGGAGCAGGCGGTGCGCCTCGGCGAGGAAGAGCGCCCCGGACGCAGCAGCGACGACCGTGTAGAGCACGCCCATCCCGGCGACCGGGACGAGCACCAGGGAGGTGACCACGGTCGCCCACGCGTACCGCACCACCTGCACCGCGACGGCGCTGTCCCGCGCCACCACGGGGAGCATGGGCACGCCGGCGCTGGCGTAGTCGTCCTTGTACCGCATCGAGAGCGGCCAGTAGTGCGGCGGCGTCCAGAAGAAGACGACGAGGAAGAGCACGAGGGCCGGCCAGGCCAGGGAGTCGGTGACCGCCGACCAGCCGATGAGCACCGGCATGCAGCCCGCGACCCCGCCCCAGACGATGTTCTGGGAGGTGCGCCGCTTCAGGAGCAGCGTGTAGAAGCCGACGTAGAGGACGATCGCCCCGAGTGACAGGGCCGCCGACAGCCAATTGACCAGGAGACCCAGCCACAGCACGGAGGCGACGCCGAGCACGGAGGCGAAGACCAGGCCGGCACGGGGGCTGATCGCACCCGTGGCCATCGGGCGCCCCTCGGTGCGGTGCATCAACCGGTCGATGTCCCGGTCCAGGTAGCAGTTGAACGCGTTCGCGGACCCGGCCGACAAGGTGCCGCCGACGAGCGTCGCGAGGATCAGCCCGACACCCGGCACCCCGTGGTCCGCGAGGAACATCACCGGGAAGGTCGTCACCAGCAGCAACTCGATGATCCGCGGCTTGGTGAGCGAGACGTAGTCGGCGACAACGGCTCGCGTCGACCGGCGCGATCCCCCACCGTCCGGCACGGGCCCGCCGGCCGGTGCGTCCGATCCACCGACGGGGTGGACGTCCCGCGTGCGCTGCGTCGCTGCGTGCGGCGAGGTGGCGGTCACGGTGTCCTTCGCGGGGGTGCGGGTGGGAGTGGTCGGGCCGGGCGTCCTTCGGGGCCCGGTAGAGGTCTACGCAGGCCCACGCAGGTGCGCAGTGTCCCGGGTTCGATGGTAGACCCCGGGCCTTCGTGCCCGATCGGGCACCACTCCCCCTGAGTGTCCCCTGGGCAGCGCGATCGAGTTCGTGTCACCATTCCGACATAAATCAACATGATTCATCGTTATCGAACACAACGGGGTGGTTCGGCGAGGTGCGCAGGCAGCACCGCCCGGGTCTAGGCTCGCTGGCAGGAACGCCTCCGCACCCGTGTACGCACATCGAATCGAAGGAGCTGTTTTTTCGTGAGTACGGACACCGACACCCGCCGCGACCCCAGCCTGCCCCTGCCGAAGGCGGACACCGCCGGCTGGAGCGACATCGACGTACGCGCGGTCGACACCGTGCGCGTGCTCGCCGCCGACGCCGTGCAGAAGACCGGCAACGGGCACCCCGGCACCGCCATGAGCCTCGCTCCCCTGGCCTACCTGCTCTACCAGCAGGTGATGCGCGTGGACCCGAGCGACCCGGAGTGGATCGGCCGCGACCGGTTCGTCCTGTCCTGCGGGCACTCCAGCCTGACCCAGTACATCCAGCTCTACTACTCCGGCTACGGCCTGGAGCTCGACGACCTCAAGAAGCTGCGCACCTGGGGATCGAAGGTGCCGGGGCACCCCGAGTACCACCACACCGACGGCGTCGACATCACGACGGGTCCGCTCGGCTCGGGCATCGCGTCCGCGGTCGGCATGGCGATGGCCCAGCGCCGCCAGCGCGGCATGCTGGACCCGGACGCCGCCCCCGGCACCAGCCCGTTCGACCACCACATCTGGACCGTCGCCTCCGACGGCGACATGATGGAGGGCGTCTCCGGTGAGTCCGCGTCCCTCGCGGGCACCCAGGAGCTCGGCAACCTCATCGCCTTCTACGACCAGAACCAGATCTCCATCGAGGACGACACCGACGTGTCGTTCGGCGAGGACGTCGCGGCCCGCTACGAGGCGTACGGCTGGCACGTGCAGACCGTCGACTGGCGACTGGGCGCCTCCAGCAAGGGCGACGGCGACTACGTGGAGGACGTCGACGCGCTGCTGGCCGCCATCGAGGCCGCCAAAGCCGTCACCGACCGGCCCTCCTTCATCGCGTTGAAGACGATCCTGGCCTGGCCCGCTCCGAACAAGAAGGGCACCGGCAAGGCGCACGGCTCCGCGCTCGGCGACGAGGAGGTCGCGGGCACGAAGAAGCTGCTCGGCTTCGACCCGGAGCAGACCTTCGAGGTCTCCGACGAGGTCATCTCCCACGTGCGCAAGGCCAAGGACCGCGGCGCGCAGGCGCACGCGGAGTGGCAGAAGGGCTTCGAGTCCTGGCGCTCGGCCAACCCCGACGGCGCCAAACTGCTCGACCGTCTGGTCGCCCACGAGCTCCCCGAGGGCTTCGACGCGGCGTTCCCGACCTTCGACGCGGACGCCAAGGGCATCGCCAGCCGTGCGGCGTCCGGCAAGGTGCTCACCGCCCTCGCCGACGTGATGCCCGAGCTGTGGGGCGGCTCCGCCGACCTCGCCGAGTCCAACAACACCACGATGGACGGCCAGCCGAGCTTCATCCCGGCCAACCGCCAGACCGAGGCCTGGAAGGGCAACCCGTACGGGCGCACCCTGCACTTCGGCATCCGCGAGAACGCCATGGGCATGGCGCTCAACGGCATCGCGCTGGAGGGCCTGACCCGCCCGTACGGCGGCACCTTCCTCACCTTCTCCGACTACATGCGTCCTGCCGTCCGGCTCGCCGCGCTGCAGCGGATCCCGGTGACCTTCGTCTGGACCCACGACTCCGTCGGCCTCGGCGAGGACGGACCCACCCACCAGCCGATCGAGCACCTGGCCGCGCTGCGCGCCATCCCCGACCTCGCTGTCGTACGCCCCGGCGACGCCAACGAGACCGCGGCGGCGTGGAAGGCGATCCTGACCCGACGCGGCCCGGCCGCGCTGGCCCTGTCCCGCCAGGCGCTGCCGACGCTGGACCGGTCCGAGTACGCCTCGGCCGACGGCGTCGACCGCGGCGGCTACATCCTCGCGGACTCCGAGAAGGCCACCCCCGACGTCGTCCTGATCGCCACGGGCTCCGAGGTGAGTGTGGCGGTGGCAGCGCGGAAGACCCTGAAGGAGAAGGGCATCGACGCCCGCGTCGTATCCCTGCCGTGCCGCGAGTGGTTCTTCGACCAGGACAAGGCCTACCGCGACCAGGTGCTACCGCCGAGCGTGAAGGCCCGTGTCTCGATCGAGGCCGCGACCACCTTCGGGTGGCACGACCTCGTCGGTGACAACGGCGTCGCGATCGGCATCGACCACTACGGCGAGAGCGCCGACGGCGCGCTGCTCATGGAGAAGTTCGGCTTCACCAGCGAGCACGTCGTGCAGGCGGCCCAGGACGTTCTCAACTCACTCTGATCCGATTTTTCAGGAGGCATTTCGATGGCTGACACGAACGCACGAACCCAGGCACTGTCCGATGTGGGGGTCTCCATCTGGCTGGACGACCTGTCCCGCGGTCTGATCCAGTCCGGCGACCTGCAGAAGCTGATCGACGAGAAGAACGTCGTCGGCGTGACCACCAACCCGACGATCTTCGCCGGCGCGCTGTCGAACGGTGAGGACTACAACGAGCAGGTTCGCGAGCTGGCGGGTAACGCCGCCACGCTCGAGGACGCCACCTTCGACATCACCACCAGCGACGTGCGGCACGCCTGCGACATCATGAAGCCGGTGTACGACGCGACGGACGGCCAGGACGGCCGCGTCTCGATCGAGGTCGACCCGCGGATGGCGCACGACACCGAGGCGACCACCGCGATGGCCGACAAGCTCTGGAAGAGCGTCGACCGGCAGAACGTGATGATCAAGATCCCGGCGACCGTCGAGGGTCTGCCGGCGATCACGACCGCCATCGCGGCGGGCATCAGCGTCAACGTGACGCTCATCTTCTCCCTCGAGCGCTACCGCGGCGTGATGAACGCCTACCTCAGCGGGCTGGAGCAGGCCAAGGAGAACGGCCACGACCTGTCCAAGATCCGCTCGGTCGCCTCGTTCTTCGTCTCCCGCGTCGACACCGAGATCGACAAGCGGCTCGACGCGGCCGGCTCGGCCGAGGCCAAGGGTCTGAAGGGCAAGGCCGGCATCGCGAACGCGCGCCTGGCCTACCAGGCCTTCGAGGAGGTCTTCTCGACCTCGCGCTGGGAGACCCTGAAGAGTGCCGGTGCGCGCGTGCAGCGGCCGCTGTGGGCCTCCACGGGCGTGAAGGACCCGGCGTACAAGGACACGATGTACGTCGTGGACCTCGCCGTGAACGACGTCGTCAACACGATGCCGCCCAAGACCCTCGACGCGGTCGCGGACCACGCGGAGGTCGACGGCGACCAGGTCACCCCGCACTACGCCGACGCCAAGGCGATGCTTGATGCGCTCGAAGGCGTGGGCGTGAGCTACAGCGACGTCGTGAAGGTGCTCGAGGACGAGGGCGTCGACAAGTTCGAGAAGTCGTGGGCTGAGTTGCTGGACTCGGTGCAGGGTGAGCTGGACGCGGCGAACAAGGCCGGGGCCGCCTCGTGATGCAGAGCAGTTCCGCAGTCACTGTCGCCGCCGCGGGTGCCGCTGCCGACGCGGTGAGCGCCCATGTGCCGCAGCTGGTCGCCGACCAGGTCGCGAGCAAGCTCTTCGCGCAGGACAAGACCCTCTGGGGCAGCGCGGCCGAGGACGAGGCCGGGAAGCGGCTCTCCTGGGTCGGTCTGCCGCACTCCTCCCGGCCGCTCGTCGGGCAGATCGAGGGCCTGCGCAGCGAGTTCCAGGCGAAGGGCCTCACCCATGTCGTGCTCTGCGGGATGGGCGGCTCGTCGCTGGCGCCCGAGGTCATCTGCGAGACGGCCGGAGTGCCGCTGACGGTGCTCGACTCCTCCCAGCCCGACATGGTCCGCGCCGCGCTGCAGGACCGGCTCGAGCAGACCGTCGTCGTGGTGTCCTCCAAGTCGGGCTCGACCGTCGAGACCGACTCGCAGCGACGCGTCTACGAGAAGGCGTTCAACGACGCGGGCATTGACCCGACCGAACGCATCGTCGTCGTCACCGACCCGGGCAGCCCGCTCGACAAGGACGCGCGCGGCGCCGGCTACACCGTGGTCAATGCCGATCCCGATGTGGGCGGCCGGTATTCGGCGCTCACCGCGTTCGGCCTGGTGCCGAGCGGGCTCGCGGGAGCCGACGTGGGCGGTCTTCTGGACGACGCGGAGGCCGTGGCCGACCTGTTCGCCACGGACGACGAGGACAACCCGGCGCTGCGCCTCGGCGCCGTCCTCGGTGGCACCTCCCCGCTGCGCGACAAGGTGATACTGATCGACGCCGGCACCAAGAACGTCGGGTTCGGCGACTGGGCCGAGCAGCTGATCGCCGAGAGCACGGGCAAGGACGGCAAGGGCCTGCTGCCGGTCGTCGTCGGCACCACGTCCGTCGGCGGGCTGCTGGACGACGAGCTGGGCGTGCACCTCGTCGCCGGAGACGACGACTCCACGCCCCAGGGCGCGGCGGACGTCGCCGTCGGCGGATCGCTGGGTGCGTCCATGCTGCTCTGGGAGGCCGCCGTCGCGGTGGCCGGGCGCCTGATCGGGATCAACCCGTTCGACCAGCCCGACGTCGAGAGCGCCAAGGCCGCGTCCCGGGAGTTGCTCAGTGCGGGCACCGGAGGCGGTGACGCCCCGGCGTTCACGGACGGCTCCATCGAGGTCCGCGCGCTGGGCGGTGACTGGCTCGGCGATGCGACGGAGGTGTCCGCCGCGATCGACGCCCTGCTGGCGCAGCTGCCGCATCACGGCTACCTCGCCGTGATGGCCTACCTGGACCGGATCGCGGACAAGTCGCTGGCCGACGTACGCGTGGCCTTCGCTGCGAAGCTCGACCGCCCGGTCACCTTCGGCTGGGCGCCGCGCTTCCTGCACTCGACGGGTCAGTACCACAAGGGCGGCCCCGCGATCGGGGTCTACCTGCAGATCACGACCACCCCGCGGGAGGACCTCGCGGTCCCTGGGCGCGACTTCACCCTGGGTGAGTTCATCACCTCCCAGTCCGGTGGCGACGCCAAGGTGCTCGCCGACCACGGCCGGCCGGTGCTGCAGTTGCACCTGACCGACCACGACCAGGGCCTGACCCAGCTGACCCAGGCGATCTCACGGGCGACGGGCGCTCCGCAGGGAGGGTCTGCTTCGTGAGTCCCGCCCGCGTCGCACGCGGGATCAATCCACTGCGCGGCCCCGACGATCGGCGTCTTCCGCGGATCGCCGGGCCGTGCAGCATGGTGATGTTCGGCATCACCGGAGACCTCGCGCAGAAGAAGCTGCTGCCCGCCCTCTACGACCTCACCAACCGGGGTCTGCTGCCGCCGAACTTCACGTTGATCGGGTTCGCCCGGCGCGACTGGAGCCTCGCGGAGTTCACCGACGTCGTACGCCGCGCGGTGCAGGCAGGCGCCCGCACGCCCTTCCGCGAGGAGTCGTGGCAGGCGCTGGCGGACGGACTGCGTTTCGTCTCAGGCAGTTTCGACGACGAAGCCGGCTTCGACCGGCTCGCCGTCGAGGTGGCCAGGGCCGACACCGAGCGTGGGACCGACGGCAACCACGCGTTCTACCTGTCCATCCCCCCTGCCGCGTTCGGCGACGTCTGCAAGCAACTGGAGCGCAGCGGTCTGACGCGCCAGGACCCGAGCAGCTGGCGCCGGGTCATCATCGAGAAGCCGTTCGGTCACGACCTGGCCAGCGCCCGCGCCCTGAACGAGATCGTCGAGAGCGTCTTCCCTGCGGAGTCGGTCTTCCGCATCGACCACTACCTGGGCAAGGAGACGGTGCAGAACATCCTGGCGCTGCGCTTCGCGAACGGGATGTTCGAGCCGGTCTGGAACGCCAACTACGTCGACCACGTGCAGATCACGATGGCCGAGGACATCGGGATCTCCGGTCGGGCCGGCTACTACGACGGCATCGGCGCGGCGCGCGACGTCATCCAGAACCACCTGCTGCAGCTGCTCGCGCTCACCACGATGGAGGAGCCCAACTCCTTCGACGCGGACGCGCTGCGCGCCGAGAAGGAGAAGGTGCTGGCCGCCGTCCACAGCCCGGACGACCTGGGCCTCGCCACGGCCCGTGGGCAGTACGCCGCGGGATGGCAGGGCAGTCAGAAGGTGACCGGCTTCCTGCAGGAGGACGGCATCGACCCGGAGTCCACCACCGAGACGTACGCGGCCGTGAAGCTGCTCGTCGACTCGCGGCGGTGGGCCGGGGTGCCGTTCTACCTGCGCACCGGCAAACGACTCGGCAAGCGGGTCACCGAGGTCGCCGTCGTCTTCAAGCGGGCACCGCACCTGCCGTTCGCGGACACCGCCACGTCCGAGCTCGGCGAGAACGCGATCGTCATCCGGGTGCAGCCCGACGAGGGCATCACCATCCGCTTCGGCTCCAAGGTGCCCGGTGCCGGCTCCATGGAGGTGCGCGACGTGACGATGGACTTCGGGTACGGCAGCGCCTTCACCCAGGCCAGCCCCGAGGCGTACGAACGCCTCATCCTCGACGTGCTGCTGGGCGAGCCACCGCTCTTCCCACGCCATGCCGAGGTCGAGACGTCGTGGCGGATCCTGGACCCGATCGAACGCTTCTGGTCCCGAAAGGGCCGGCCGCAGTCGTACGACGCGGGCACCTGGGGACCGCCCGACGCCGACGCCCTGCTGCGCCGCGACGGCCGGGAATGGAGGATGCCGTGATCGTCACCCTGGAGGACACCGACACCCGCGCGGTGAGCAAGCGCCTTGTCGCCCTTCGCAACTCGGTGGGCGCGGTCGCGCTCGGCCGGGTGATGACGCTGCTGATCGTCACCGACGAGGACGGCGCCGAGAAGGCCCTGGACGCCGCGGCCGAGGCCAGCCGACAGCACCCGAGCCGGATCATCACCTTGATCCGGTCCGGCGGTCGCGGTGCGGCACGGATGGACGCGCAGATCCGCGTGGGCGGGGACGCCGGGGCGAGCGAGATCGTCGTCTGCCGACTCTATGGCGAGCTGGCCTCGCACAGCGAGAGTGTGGCTGTGCCGTTGATGCTCGCCGACTCCCCCGTCGTCGCGTGGTGGCCCGGCGTCTGCGACACCGACGTCGCCGGTTCGCCGATCGGGCGGATGGCGATCCGCCGGATCACCGACGTGTCCCAGTCGGGCAACCCCCCACGGGCGCTGCTCGCACGGCAGGAGCACTACGCCGCCGGGGACACCGACATGGCCTGGTCGCGAACCACGCGCTGGCGGGGTCTGCTCGCCACGGCACTGGACCAGCCGCCGTACGAGTCGGTGGAGTCGGTGACCGTCTGCGGCGCCCACGACTCGGCCAGCACGGACCTGCTCGCCGGGTGGCTCGCGGCGCGACTGCGCTGCCCCGTGCAGCGCACGAAGAGCGACGGCGGCTCGGGGATCCACAGCGTGCAGTTGGACCGCGCCAGTGGGCCGCTGCTGCTGACCCGCGCGTCGAAGCGCACGGCGCGCCTGACGCTGCGTGACCAGCCGGACCAGGTGGTCAGCCTGCACCGCTACGACACGGCGGAGTGCCTGGCCGAGGAGTTGCGTCGCCTGGACGCCGACGCCGTCTACCGCGAGGCCCTCGTCGTCGGCATGCCGCAGGTCGCCGGTGCCGCCGGCGGCCGTCGACCCTCCCGATCGAAAGGGTGACCGATGAGTGAACCGCAGTTCGTCGTCCACGACACCAAGCAGGACCTGAGTGCCGCCGTCGCCCGACGCCTCGCCGAGGAGATCGTCGCGGCGCAACGGGCGCGCGGCGTCGCGCACCTGGTGCTCACCGGCGGGTCGATGGGCGGCGGCACCCTCGCCGGCCTGCGCGACCAGCACGGACCCGAGATCGACTGGTCGAGCGTGCACTTCTGGTGGGGCGACGAGCGGTTCGTCCCGCTCGGCGACAAGGACCGCAACGACGTCGAGGCCCGGGACGCCCTGCTGGACCACATCGACGTACCGGACGGCAACGTGCACGTGATGGCGCCCTCCGGCGGGCCCGTCGGTGACGATCTCGACGCGGGCGCCGCGGCGTACGCGCAGGAGCTCGCCCGGTACGCCGCACCGAGCGCCGACGTGCCCGCCTTCGACGTGCTGATGCTCGGCGTCGGGCCCGATGCCCACATCGCCTCGCTCTTCCCGCAGCACCCGGCGCAGCGGGACACCGGCGCCTCCGCGATCCCGGTGCGTGAGTCGCCCAAGCCGCCGCCGCTACGGATCAGCCTCAGCTACCCGGCGATCAACGCTGCCCGGCAGGTGTGGTTCCTGGTGTCCGGCGAGGAGAAGGCGCAGGCCGTCGCGCACGCCACGTCCTCCGGCGCCGACCCGTGGGACTACCCGGCGAGCGGAGCCCACGGCAGCGACGCCACCATCTGGTGGCTCGACACGGCCGCGGCGTCGCAACTGCCCTCCTGAGACCAGTGTGGGGTCGTAGCGCGCTCTGTACGGCGCGCCACGACACCACACTCTGAGCTGCGAGGGGTCCGCGTGCGAAGGATCACCGCACGGTCGCGCCGCCGTGCGCTCGTCCGGCGCCACCACCTCGCCGGGGACGCGGCCGGCCCGGAGGACGTGACACGGGCGCTCGTCGCGCTGCACGCCACCGATCCGGCGTCCGTCTACCTGTCCGTCCTCGCGCGCAGCGCCGGGACGACGCTCGCGGAGGTGTCCGACGCGATGTACGAACGGCGCAGCCTGGTGCGCTGGATGGGGATGCGTCGCACCCTGTTCGTCGTGGCGCGCGACGACGTGCCGATGATCCAGGCCGCAGTGACCGCGTCGGTGGCGGCGACGCTGCGTCGTCGACTGATCTCGCGGATGGTCCGCAACGGCACAGAACCGCCCGCCCCGAACGAGCCGGACGCCCTCGGCGTCTGGATCCGCGACCTGGAGGCCGACGTCGAGGACGCGCTCGTCGGGCGCGGTGCGGCCACCGGGTCGGAGCTCGCGTCCGACGTGCCGTCGCTGCGGACGCTCATACCGGCCCGGACGGCATCCGAGACCCCACAGCGCCTCACCACGTCCGTCCTCACGCTGATGGGCGCGGACGGACGGCTCGTGCGCAGCACCCCGACCGGACCGTGGACCAGCCGCCAGCATCTGTGGGAACCGGCCACGGCCTGGTGGCCGCACGGTCTGCCGCCGGTCGACGAAGCGGACGCACAGGGCGACCTCGCCCGTCGGTGGCTGGCCCGGTTCGGACCCGCCACCGCCGAGGACCTGCAGTGGTGGACCGGCTGGACCAAGACCACCACCGCGCGCGTTCTCCAAGGACTTCCGATCGAGGAGGTCGACCTGCACGGGCAACCCGGCATCGCCCTCTGCGACCCCGGTGAGGACCCGGACGACCCGGACGACACCGACCCCCCGCCGCCGACGGCGGCGCTGCTACCCGCCCTCGACCCCACGCCCATGGGATGGAAACACCGCGACTGGTTCCTCGGCATCGATCCGCGAGGCATCTTCGACCGCGCCGGCAACATCGGCCCCACCCTCTGGTGGGACGGGGAGATCATCGGATCTTGGGCCGTCGCGCCGTCCGGTGAGATCCGCACCGTGATCGTGGCCGAGCGCGGCGAGGACGCGCGTACGGCCGTCGACGATGCCGCAGCCCGACTGCACGCCAGGCTCGACGGCGCCGCCGTCACCCCTGCCGCCCGCACACCCCTCGAACAGTCGCTCTGAGACGAGCGTGGGGTCGTAGCGCGCTCTATACAGCGCGCTACGACCCCAGACTCGGTGGTGCAGAGATCACATCAGCGGATCAGACCGCGGCCCCTCAGGGTGCCGAGCGCCTCGTCGAGGATGACGGCGCCCTCCTCGTCGCTACGACGTTCCTTCACGTAGGCCAGGTGGGTCTTGTACGGCTCGGCGCGCGGAGCCGTCGGCGGGTTCTCCTTGTCCTGCCCGGCGGGCAGGCCGCAGCGCGGGCAGTCCCAAGTCTCGGGGACGGTCATCCCCGGCTCCTCGGCGAAGCTCGGCCGTGTCTCGTGCCCGTTGGCGCAGTAGAACGCCACCGTCACGCGCGGAGCGGAGTCGCCGCGCTCCGCCTCCCCCATGGGGCCGGCGCCGACTCGACTGCCTCGAATTGCATTACCACCGGCCACGTGGGGCTCCCTAGCTGAATCGAGCGACGAGACCCAGGCCGATCACGGCCAGGATCCACAACGTACCGCCGACGACGGTGAGGCGGTTGAGGTTGCGCTCCGCGACCGAGGACCCGCCGAGGCTGGAGGAGACCCCGCCACCGAACATGTCCGACAGTCCACTGCCCTGCCCCTTGTGCAGCAGGATCAGGAGCACCAGCAGGACACTGGTCAGCAGGACGATCACCTGCAGGGCGATACGGATGACATCCACGTGCCTGGAACTCACCTTCGATGGAGCGGAGACCCACCCGGTACGGGCGGCCGTGGGAAATTTTACACAGTCGGCGGCGGGCCACCCGCACGCCGGCTGAGACAGGCGAGGCTCAGGTCGCTCCGACGTGCGCCTGGTAGCGGCAGATCGTGGCGAACTCCTCCACATCGATCGAGGCCCCGCCGACCAGCGCGCCGTCGACGTCGTCCTTGGCCATGATGGCCGCGACGTTGCCGGACTTCACCGAACCGCCGTAGAGCACCCGGACCGCCGAGGCGACCTGGTCGGAGTACAGCTGCGCCAGGCGGGCACGGATCGCCGCGCACACCTCCTGGGCATCCTCGGGGGTGGCGACCTCGCCCGTGCCGATGGCCCACACCGGCTCGTACGCGATCACGATGCTCTGGACCTGCTCGGCGGACAGACCGTGCAGCGCGACGTCCAGTTGGCCGAGCACGAAGGCGACCTGCTCGCCGGCGCGGCGTACCTCGAGGGACTCCCCCACGCACAGCAGCGGCGTCACGCCGTTCTGGTACGCGGCGGCCACCTTCGCAGCGACGAGCGAGTCGTCCTCGTGGTGGTACTCGCGGCGTTCGCTGTGCCCGACCACGACGTAACTGCAGCCGAGCTTGGCCAGGAAGCGGCCGGAGATCTCACCGGTGTAAGCACCCGACTCGTGCGCGGACAGGTCCTGCGCGCCGAACTTCAGCTTCAGCTTGTCGCCGTCGATCAGCGTCTGCACGGAACGGATGTCGGTGAACGGCGGGATCACCGCCACCTCGACCGCGGCGAAGTCGTGCCGCTTGTCGCGCAGCATCCAGTCCAGCTTCTGCACCAGCACGGTCGCCTGCTGGTGGTCCAGGTTCATCTTCCAGTTGCCGGCGATCAGCGGGACGCGGGTGGGGGGAGCATCGGCCACGGGTCAGTCCTCCAGGACGGCGAGACCGGGCAGGGTCTTGCCCTCGAGGTACTCCAGGCTCGCCCCACCACCGGTCGAGATGTGCGAGAAGTCGTCGTCGGCGAAACCGCCCTGCCGTACGGCGGCCGCGGAGTCGCCGCCGCCCACGACGGTGAACGTGCCGGCAGCCGTCGCGTCGACCAGCGCCTGCGCGACGGTCTGGGTGCCGGGGGCGTACGGCGCCATCTCGAACGCGCCCATCGGGCCGTTCCAGAAGACCGTCTTGGCACCGGCGACCTTGCGCGCGAAGAGCTGCGCCGACTCGGGTCCGATGTCCAGGCCCATCCGGTCGGCCGGGATCGCGTCCGCGGCGACCAGGTCGTGGTCGGCATCCGCGGAGAAGGCGGTGGCGGCGACGACGTCCACGGGCAGGACGATGTCCACTCCCCTGTTCTCGGCGTCCGCGAGATAGCCCTTCACCCGGTCGATCTGGTCCTTCTCCAGCAACGAGGTGCCCACCTCGTGGCCCTGCGCGGCCAGGAAGGTGAAGACCATGCCGCCGCCGATGAGCAGCATGTCGGCGTGCTGCAGCAGGTTTTCGATGACGCCGAGTTTGTCGGAGACCTTGGCGCCACCGAGCACCACGGCGTACGGACGCGCGGGCCGGGTGAGGCGCTGCAACACCGCGACCTCCTGCTCGACCAGTCCGCCGGCGGCCTGCGGGAGCCGCTCGGCCACGTCGTAGACGCTGGCCTGCTCGCGGTGGACGACGCCGAACCCGTCACTGACGAAGACGTCTGCCAGAGAAGCCAACTGGTCTGCGAACTCGGCGCGGTCCGCCGCCTGCTTCGCCGTCTCGCCGGGATTGAACCGCAGGTTCTCCAGCATGGCGACGTCGCCATCGCCCAGGGCGTCCACCGTGGCGTGCGCCGAGGGTCCGACCGTGTCCTGCGCGAGCGGCACCGGCGCATCGAGCAGCTCGGAGAGCCGCTTCGCCGCGGGCGCCAGGGAGTACTTCGCCTCGGGCGCGCCCTTCGGTCGACCGAGGTGCGCGCACACGATGACCCGCGCACCCGCCTCCGTCAGCCGCTGGATGGTCGGGACCGACGCCCGGACCCGACCGTCGTCGGTGATGACACCGTCCTTGTCGAGCGGGACGTTCAGGTCGCTGCGCAGCAACACCTTCTTGCCGCGCAGATCACCCACATCCTTGATCGTGCGCATCGGGCTCAGAGGCCCTTGCCCACGAGCGCCGTGAGGTCCACGAGACGGTTGGAGTAACCCCACTCGTTGTCGTACCAGCCGACGACCTTGACCTGGTTACCGATGACCTTGGTCAGCCCGGAGTCGAAGATGCACGAGCTGGGGTCGGTGACGATGTCGCTGGAGACGATGGGGGCGTCGGTGTACTTCAGGTAGCGACCGTCGGCCACCTTCTTGACCGCGTCGTTGACCTCCTGGACCGACGTCTCGCGACCGGCCTCGAAGGTGAGGTCGGTGGCCGAGCCGGTCGGGGTCGGCACCCGCAGCGCGTACCCGTCGAGCTTGCCCTTCAACTCCGGCAGCACTAGGCCGATGGCCTTTGCGGCACCGGTGGAGGTCGGCACGATGTTGATCGCGGCGGCGCGTGCGCGGCGCAGATCCTTGTGCGGACCGTCCTGCAGGTTCTGGTCGGCGGTGTAGGCATGGATGGTCGTCATCAGGCCCTTGACGATGGTGAACTCGTCGTTCAGGGCCTTCGCCATCGGCGCCAGGCAGTTGGTGGTGCAGGACGCGTTGGAGATGACGTGGTGCTTCGCCGGGTCGTAGTCGCCGTCGTTGACACCCATGACGATGGTGATGTCCTCGTTGGACGCCGGTGCAGACACGATGACCTTCTTGGCGCCGCCGTCGATGTGCACCCGTGCCTTGGTCGCGTCGGTGAACAGACCGGTCGACTCGATGACGACGTCGGCCCCGAGGTCGCCCCACGGCAGCGCGGAGGGGTCACGCTCGGCGAAGGCCTTGAAGGTCTTGCCGTTCGCGGTGATCTCGTCCTCGGAGGAGGTGACGTCGCCGTCGAAGATGCCGAGGATCGAGTCGTATTTCAACAGGTGCGCGAGCGTCGCGTTGCTGGTCAGGTCGTTGACGCCGACGATCTCGATGTCGGCGCCGGAGGCGACGGCGGCGCGGAAGAAGTTGCGGCCGATGCGGCCAAAACCATTGATACCTACCCGGACAGTCACGATCGGCTCATTCCTTCTGGTTGGAGGACTTCGGCAGGCCTCGACCCTATGGGACAACTCGCCGGTACGCCGAACGGCCCGGACCGATCGTCGTACCCCGCGCCAGGTGGTCGCGGACGGGTCAGCCGTCCAGCATGTCGGGCGTCAGGTTGGCGTCGGTGCCGGGGATGTCCCGGTCGCCGGCCAGCTTGTCGGCCATCGCGAGCAGCCGACGGATCCGCCCCGCGACGGCGTCCTTGGTCATCGGCGGCTGGGCCAGCTGACCCAGCTCCTCCAGGCTGGCCTGCTTGTGCTCCACCCGCAGCCGCCCGGCCTGTGCCAGGTGGTCGGGCACCTCCGGGCCGAGGATCTCCAGGGCCCGCTCCACCCGGGAGCCGGCCGCGACGGCGGCCCGTGCGGAGCGACGCAGGTTGGCGTCGTCGAAGTTCGCGAGCCGGTTGGCGGTGGCGCGCACCTCGCGGCGCATCCGTCGTTCCTCCCAGGCCAGGACGGCGTCGTGGGCGCCGAGCCGCGTCAGCATCGCGCCGATGGCGTCGCCGTCGCGGATCACCACGCGGTCGATCCCGCGGACCTCGCGGGCCTTGGCGGAGATGCCCATCCGGCGGGCGGCGCCGATGAGTGCAAGGGCTGCCTCCGGACCGGGGCAGGTCACCTCCATCGCGGAGGAACGGCCCGGTTCGGTCAGCGAACCGTGCGCGAGGAAGGCACCGCGCCACGCGGCTTCGGCGTCGCACACCGCGCCGTTGACGACCCGCGGGGGCAGCCCGCGCACCGGACGGCCCTTCGTGTCGATGAGACCGGTCTGCCGGGCCAGCGCCTCGCCGTCGCCGACGACACGGACGACGTAGCGGCTGCCCCGCTTGAGGCCGCTGCCGCTCATCACCACCAACTCGGACTTCTGCCCGTACACGGCGGCGATGTCCTGCCGCAGCCGACGGGCGGTCGCGGCGGTGTCGAGTTCGGCCTCGATCACCACCTTGCCGCCGATGATGTGCAGCCCGCCGGCGAAGCGCAGCACCGCGGAGATCTCCGCTTTGCGGCAACACGTTTTCGTGACCGCGAACCTGCTCAACTCGTCTTTGACGGTGGCAGTCATCGCAGGCATGAGGGACATTCTCGCACCGGCCACGGGCTGTTCGGTCCGTCGCGGGCCCCACTTTTTCGCTCGGAAGTCCCACTGTCGTACGGCGTGTCGCGTTTGTGCAGGTGAGGGCCTTACGCGTCGAGAACGTCGCGGTACGCCGCCGCGAGACGCAACGGGTCGTGGGTGCCCGGGATGTCGGTGTCGGCCACCGGGGCGCGGACGACCCGGGCGCCGAGTCGCTCGGCGGCCGTGGCGAGCAGGTCGGCCTCCTCACCGTCGACCGTCACGTCGGCGAGTACGACATCCAGGCGCAGCTCGGGAGCGTGCGCGGTCAGCACGTCGAGGTAGTCGGAGGCGGAGAAATCCTGGGTCTCGCCGTCGTGCCGCATCATGTTGAGCGTCAACATCTTTCGCGCGTCGGTGTGCACGAGCGCCTGGCACAGGTCCGGCACCAGCAGGTGCGGCATCACCGAGCTGTACCAGGAGCCGGGACCGAGGATCACCCAGTCCGCGCGCTGGACCGCTTCGACGGCCGGCAGGCAGGGGGCGGGCGGGTCGGGGTGTAGCCGCACGCTCTGCACCCGGCCGCGGGCGGTGGCCACCTCGACCTGACCGATGACGTCCACGACCTCGTGGGGCCGGCTCGGATCGGCACCGAGCACGCTCGCTTCGATACGCAGCGGCTCGCCGGCCATCGGCAGCACCCTGCCGCGGGCGCCGAGCAGTCGCCCGACGAGGTCCAGACCTGCCACGGGGTCACCGAGCAGATCCCACAGCGAGGCGATGATCAGGTTGCCCAGCGCGTGCCCGCCGAGCGGGCCGTCGCCGGCGAACCGGTGCTGCAGCGCGTCCCGCCACTGCAGTCCCCACTCGGAGGTGTCGCACAATGCGGCCAGCGCCATCCGCAGGTCGCCGGGCGGCAGGATGTCGAACTCGTCGCGCAACCGGCCGCTCGAACCGCCGTCATCGGCGACGGTGACGATCGCGGTGATCTTGTCGGTGACGAGCTGCAGCGCCTGCAGCGACGCGGCCAGTCCGTGCCCACCCCCCAGGGCGGCGACGGCGGGCCTGGCGATCGCGGGATAGGAGCTGCGTGGGGTGGCGTCCTGCCGGGGTCCCCGCGAAGCATCCGAGCCGCTGGGCGAGGAGCTTCGTGGGGTACTCATTCCCGGCCCAGATCGCGGTGCACGGTGACGGCGTGGGTGCGGCCCGTGCCGAGACGCTCGGCGAGCGCCTCGGTGATCGCGACGGAGCGGTGCTTGCCCCCGGTGCACCCGACGGCCAGCGTGACGTAACTGCGCCCCTCCCGGCGGTACCCGGCGAAGACCGGTTCGAGCATGGCCAGGGCGCGCTCGAGGAACTCCGTGGCGCCGGACTGCGCTAGGACGAAGTCGGACACCACCCGGTCCTGCCCGGTGAACGGGCGCAGGTCGGGGTTCCAGAAGGGGTTGGGCAGAAAGCGCATGTCGAAGACGATGTCCGCGTCGAGCGGGATGCCGTACTTGAAGCCGAACGACATCACCGCCACCCGCAGGTCGGGCGAGTTGTCGTCGCCGAGCATCTCGCGGACCTTCGTGCTCAGTTGATGCACGTTGAGGCCGCTGGTGTCGATGAGGACGTCGGCCGCCGCGCGCAGGTCGCGCAGCGCGACCCGCTCGTCCACGATGCCGTCGAGCAGCCGGCCCTCCCCCTGCAACGGGTGCGGTCGTCGTACCGACTCGAACCGGCGCACCAGGGCCTCGTCGGTCGCGTCCATGAAGACGACGATGGGCCGGTAGTTGCCGGCCCGCAGCCGGTCGAGGCCGTCACGGAAGTCGGTGAAGAACGTCCGGGACCGGACGTCGACCACGGCGCACAGCCGGCGTACGTCGGAGCCGTCGTCGTCACCGTCGCCGCCGTGATCCAGGAGCGACGCCATCGAGACCAGCAACTGCGGGGGCAGGTTGTCGATCACGTACCACCCGCGGTCCTCCAGCACGTTCGCCGCGGTGCTGCGGCCCGCGCCGGACATGCCGGTGATGATCACGAGCTGGGATGCGGCGGAGCTGAGCGGGTCGGCCTGGTCGTTCATCGGGGCTCCTTGCTGGTCGCGGGCCCCATCAGTCGAGGACCTCACCGGTGGAGAGGTTGACGGCCGGGGTGGTGTCACCATCCTCGCGCAGACGCTCGTGGATCGTCGCCGCCAGCGCCGGACCGATGCCCTGGACGGTGGCGAGCTCCTCCGGCCCCGCGGCACGCATCTTCTTGACCGAGCCGAACTGCTTCAGCAGCGCCTTGCGGCGGGCGTCGCCAAGACCGGGGATGCCGTCCAGCGCGGACGTGGTCATCGCCTTGGACCGGCGCTGGCGGTGGAAGGTGATCGCGAAGCGGTGCGCCTCGTCGCGCACCCGCTGAAGCAGGTAGAGGCCCTCGCTGGTGCGCGGCAGGATCACCGGGAAGTCGTCTTCGGCGACCCACACCTCCTCCAGCCGCTTGGCCAGTCCCACGACCTCGACGTCGTCGATCCCGAGCGCCTCCAACGCCCGTGCCGCCGCGTTGACCTGGGGTTTGCCACCGTCGACGACCACCAACTGCGGCGGGTAGGCGAAGCGCTTGGGTTTGCCCGTGGTCTCGTCGATCGGCCCGGATACCGGCGGCGTACGCGCCCCCCGCCCGGTCCCCGCGACCTCCACGATCTCGGGGCCGTCGCCGGCGTCCAGCTCCACGTCGTCCGCGTCGTCGCGATCGGCGAGGTAGCGCCGGAACCGGCGGGTCAGCACCTCGTCCATCGCCGCCGTGTCGTCCAGCCGCACGGTGCCGTCGGGTGCCGGCGTGCCCCGCACGATGAAGCGGCGGTACTCCGCCTTGCGCGGCAGGCCGTCCTCGAAGACGACCATCGACGCCACGACGTTGGTGCCCTGGATGTGGCTGATGTCGAAGCACTCGATCCGCAGCGGTGCCTGACCGAGGTCGAGGCCCTCCTGCAGGTCCTGAAGTGCCTGACTGCGCGCGGTCAGGTCACCGGCGCGGGCCACCTTGTGCCGGGCCAACGACTGGGTGGCGTTGCGCTGCACCGTCTCCATCAGGGTGCGCTTGTCGCCCCGTTGGGGGACGCGCAGATCGACGTTCGCGCCGCGCAGCCCCTGCAGCCACTGCGCCATCGGCTCGGGGTCGGGCGGCAGCACGGGCACCAGCACCTCGCGGGGCACCCCGTCGCCGGACTCCCCGCCGTACACCTGACCGAGCAGCCGCTCGATGACCTCGGCCAGCCCCAGGTCGCCCTCGGACTGCTTGTCGACGACCCAGCCGCGCTGGCCGCGGATCCGGCCGCCCCGCACGTGGAAGACCTGCACGGCCGCCTCGAGCTCGTCGTCGCTGACCCCGAAGACGTCGGCGTCGGTGGCGTCGCCCAGCACCACCGCGGAGCGTTCGAGGGCCTTCTCCAGCGCGCCGAGGTCGTCGCGGCGACGGGCCGCGGTCTCGAAGTCCAGGTCGGCGCTGGCGTCGCGCATCTCCTGAGCCAGCCGTTTCTGGAAACGCGCGGTGTTGCCGGCCATGAAGTCGCAGAAATCCGCGGCGATCTCGCGGTGCTCGTCCTCGGTCACACGCCCGACGCACGGCGCCGAGCACTTGTCGATGTAGCCGAGCAGACAGGGGCGACCGACCTGGCCGGCCCGCTTGAAGACGCCGCTGCTGCAGGTGCGTACCGGGAAGACCCGCAGCAGCTGGTCGAGGGTCTCGCGGATGGCCCAGGCGTGCGCGTACGGGCCGAAGTAGCGGGTGCCCTTGCGCTTGGCGCCCCGCATCACCTGCGCGCGGGGGTAGGTCTCCCCCATCGTCACCGCGAGGTAGGGATAGGACTTGTCGTCGCGGTACTTGACGTTGAAGCGCGGGTCGAACTCCTTGATCCAGGAGTACTCCAGCTGCAGCGCCTCGACCTCGTTGCGGACGACGGTCCATTCGACGCTCGCGCCGGTGGTGACCATGGTGCGGGTGCGGGGGTGCAGCGCCGCGATGTCCTGGAAGTACGACGAGAGCCGGCTGCGCAGCGACTTGGCCTTGCCGACGTAGATGACCCGCCCGTCCTTGTCGCGGAAGCGGTAGACGCCCGGATCGACCGGGATCTCCCCCGGTTTCGGACGGTACGACGACGGGTCTGCCACCGGGTCAGCCTACGAACCGGCACCGACACCGCAGGAATGCGCTCCCCCGTCCCGGCCGTTGCCGCCCGTGGCCGGGCCGTTCAGGTCCGCGTCCGTCGTCGATCGCGAGGAGTCCCCGCATGCGTGCCATCGGTTTCGAGAAGCCCGGAAGCCCCGACGTCCTGCAGGAGTTCGACCTGCCCACCCCCGAGGCGGGGCCCGGCGAGGTGCGGGTGCACGTCGCGGCGTTCGCGGTGAACCCCTCCGACACCTCGACGCGCGCCGGAGGTTTCGCCGATCGGTACCGCGACGTGCCCACGCCCCACCTCCCGGGCTGGGACTTCGCCGGCACGGTCGATCAGGTGGGTGAGGGGTCCCCGCACGAGGTCGGGCAGCTCGTGATGGGTGCCACCCTGCCGGTCTTCAACGGGGCGTACGCCGAGTACCTGGTGGTCCCGGCGGCGAACGTCGTCGCCGTCCCCGACGGGATCGATGCGGTGGCTGCCTCGACCGTGCCGATGAACGGGCTCACCGCCCTGCTCACCCTCGAGACGTTCGACCTCGAGCCCGGCGCCTGGATCGCGGTCACCGGCGCCGCCGGCGCGTACGGCGGGAGCCTGATCCAGATCGCCCGGGCCCGCGGGCTGCACGTGACGGCGGATGCCTCCGAGGCCGATGAGCGGCTCGTGCGCGACCTGGGGGCCGAGGAGGTCGTACGCCGCGGCGACGACGTGGCGCAACGGTTCCGCGGTGTCCGCCCCGAGGGTGTGGACGCGCTCGCCGACGGCGCGGTGCAGGGGTCCATCGTGCTGCCGGCAGTGCGTGACGCCGGCGCGTACGTCGCCGTACGTGCGGGTGACATCCCCTCCGAGCGGGGCATCGTCGTCACCGGCGTCATGGTGGGCGACGTCGTGAGCGATGCCGACCGCGTCGCCGCCGGACTGACGACGCTGGTGGATCTGCTGCACTCAGGGCAGCTGACGCCGCGGGTCGCGCGTTCTCTGCCCGCCTCGCGGGCGGCCGAGGCGCACCGCGCGCTGGAGGCGGGCGGGACCCGCGGGCGTCAGGTGCTCACCTTCTGAGCCGTCGCCCTGTCACTCAGCTGATCTTGAGCGAAGACCCTTCCGCTGTCACGGTCTTCGCGGGTAGGGGCGCGGGGGCCGGGCCGCTCTCGACGGACCCGTCCTTGATGCTGAAGTGGCTCTGGTGACAGGGGCAGACGATCGCGCCACTCTCGATCGAACCGACGGTGCAGCCGGCGTGCGTGCAGACCGCAGAGAACGCCTTGAAGCTGCCCGCGGTGGGCTGCGTGACGACGACCTTCGCATCGCTGAGGATCTTGCCGCCGCCGACGGGGACGTCGGCCTTGGCGACCGTGGTGCCGCCCGCGCTACCGCCCCCGGAGGCCGAGCCGGACGAACCGGAGCCCGACGAGCCCCCGCACGCCGCCAGTCCGAGGCCCGCCACGCCTACGCCGGTGACTGCGGTCGCCCGGACCACGGTGCGTCTGCTCGGGCTGGCGGGTGTGTCGGTGGCGTCGATGGTCGGCGTCTGGTCGTCGTTGCTCATCATTGAACGATCATCCGTCGTGGATCTGATCACGTCGACACCGGTGCCCTGTGGTTCGGCTGTGGATCTCCTGCGGTTGTCAGCAGCGGTGTGGCGCCGGCACCGGAAACCCGCTGACAATCGCGCCGGCCGCGTCTGTTTGTCAGCGCTTTTCTGGCGCCGGCACCAGAGAAGCGCTGACAACCGAAGGGGTCGACGTCAGCTGGCCGCCTTGGCGCTGGCCTTGCGGGGCGAGCGGGTGCCGGCCCGGCGGGTGGACGGGCGAGCAGCCGCGCTCTGCTTCGCCAGCAGGGGCTTGAGGAACCGACCGGTGTGACTGGCCCGCACCTCGGCGATCTGCTCCGGTGTGCCCTCGGCGACCACCTCGCCCCCACGGTTGCCGCCCTCGGGCCCCATGTCGACGATCCAGTCGGCCGACTTGATGACGTCGAGGTTGTGCTCGATCACGATGACGGTGTTGCCCTTGTCGACCAGACCCTGGAGCACATCGAGCAGCTTGCGGATGTCCTCGAAGTGCAGACCGGTCGTCGGCTCGTCCAGCACGTAGATGGTCCGGCCGGTCGATCGCTTCTGCAGCTCCGAGGCCAGCTTCACCCGCTGGGCCTCGCCACCGGACAGGGTCGGCGCGGGCTGCCCGAGCCGGACGTAGCCGAGACCCACGTCGACCAGCGTCGTCATGTGCCGCGCGATCGCCGGCACCGACGCGAAGAACTCCTTGGCCTCCTCGATCGACATGTCGAGCACCTCGGCGATCGACTTGCCCTTGAAGTGCACCTCGAGCGTCTCGCGGTTGTAGCGCGCCCCGTGGCACACCTCGCACGGCACATAGACGTCGGGCAGGAAGTTCATCTCGATCTTCAGCGTGCCGTCGCCGGTGCACGCCTCGCAGCGCCCGCCCTTGACGTTGAAGGAGAACCGGCCCGGCAGATAGCCGCGCACCTTCGCCTGCTGGGTCTGCGCGAAGAGTCGCCGCACGTGGTCGAAGACCCCGGTGTACGTCGCCGCGTTGCTGCGCGGCGTACGCCCGATCGGGCTCTGGTCGACGTGCACCACCTTGTCGAGCTGGTCCAGCCCCTCGACCGTGCGGTGCCGACCGGGCACGTGACGCGCGCCGTTCAACTGGTTGGCCAGCACGTTGTAGAGGATGCCGTTGACCAGCGAGGACTTGCCCGACCCGGACACCCCGGTCACCGCGACCAGGTTGCCGAGCGGGATCGCGACGTCGACGTTCTTCAGGTTGTGCTCGCGCGCCCCTCGTACGACGATCTCCCGACCGTCGTGCGGACGGCGGACCTGCGGCAGCGGGATCTCCCGACGGCCGGAGAGGTAGTCGCCGGTGATCGAGTCCTTGTTGGCCAGCAACCCCGCCACCGATCCGGCGTGCACCACGTGCCCGCCGTGCTCGCCGGCACCTGGCCCGATGTCGACGACGTAATCGGCCGTGGAGATGGTGTCCTCGTCGTGCTCGACGACGATGAGGGTGTTGCCGAGGTCGCGCAGCCGGGTGAGCGTCTCGATCAACCGGTGGTTGTCGCGCTGGTGCAGACCGATGGACGGCTCGTCGAGGACGTAGAGCACACCGACCAGGCCGGACCCGATCTGGGTCGCCAGCCGGATGCGTTGCGCCTCACCACCGGAGAGCGTGGCGGCCGGCCGGTCCAGCGAGAGGTAGTCCAGCCCGACGTCGAGCAGGAAGCCCAGCCGCGCATCGACCTCCTTGATGATGCCCTCGGCGATCTGCCGCTCCCGGGGCGAGAAGTCGACGCCCGGCAGGAAGTTCGCCGCGTCCGAGATGGGCAGCGCGCAGACGTCGGCGATGGACTGGCCGCCCACGGTGACCGCGAGCGACTCGGGCTTGAGCCGGGCGCCCTTGCAGACCGGGCACGGCACCTCGCGCATGTAGCCCTCGTAGCGCTCGCGGCTCCAGTCCGAGTCGGTCTCGGAGTGCCGGCGCTTCACGAACGGGATGACGCCCTCGAAACCGGTGGAGTAGCTGCGTTCGCGGCCGTACCGGTTGCGGTACTTCACGTGCACCTCGTGGTTCTGGCCCTCCAGGAGTGCGGTACGCGCCCGCTCCGGCAGGGCGTGCCACGGGGTGTCGAGCGAGAACTTCAGATCCTCGGCGAGCGCGCCGATGACCCGCAGGAAGTAGTCGGCGGAGCTGGAGCCCTGCGCCCACGGCAGGATCGCGCCCTCACGGACCGACTTGTCCTCGTCGGGCACGAGCAGCTCGGGGTCGACCTCCAGCTCGGTGCCGATGCCGGTGCACGCCGGGCACGCCCCGAACGGGCTGTTGAAGGAGAACGAGCGCGGCTCGATCTCGTCCATCGACAGGGGGTGCTCGTTGGGGCACGCCATCCGCTCGGAGAACCGGCGCTCGCGCTGCGGGTCGCCCTCGTCGAGGTCGACCATCTCCACGATGAGCACGCCGTCGGCGAGGATCAGCGCCGTCTCGACGGAATCGGTGAGCCGCTGCTTCGCGGACGGGTCGCCACCGCGGGAGACCAGCCGGTCGACGACCACGTCGATGCTGTGCTTCTTCTGCTTGGCCAGCTTCGGCGGCTCGGACAGCGAGACCACCACGCCGTCGACCCGGGCGCGCGAATAGCCCTTGCCCTGCAGGTCGCTGAACAGGTCGACGTACTCGCCCTTGCGGGACCGCACCACCGGCGCCAGCATCTGGAAACGCGTGCGGTCGGGCAGTTCCAGGAGCTGGTCGACGATCGCCTGCGGCGTCTGGCGCCCCACCGGCTCGCCGCAGACCGGGCAGTGCGGGCGACCGGCGCGCGCGAAGAGGAGCCGCAGGTAGTCGTAGACCTCGGTGATGGTGCCGACCGTGGACCGCGGGTTGCGGTTGGTCGACTTCTGGTCGATCGAGACCGCCGGGGACAGCCCCTCGATGAAGTCGACGTCGGGTTTGTCCATCTGCCCCAGGAACTGGCGCGCGTACGCCGAGAGCGACTCGACGTAGCGGCGCTGTCCCTCCGCGAAGATCGTGTCGAACGCCAGCGAGGACTTCCCCGAACCGGACAGGCCGGTGAAGACCACGAGGGAGTCACGCGGGATGTCGACCGAGATGTTGCGCAGGTTGTGCTCCCGGGCGCCCTTCACCCGCAGGTGGTCGTGGCCACGCGCCGGTGAGGCGGATGCGGGACCGGGCGTTTCCGGGGAGGTCGGGGTCGTTGAAGACATGGAACGGCTCTGTCGGGAGGACGCACTGGGCACGACTCAATGCTAGGGGCCGGGTCCGACAGACCCGACCTGGATACGCTGTGCGCCGGTCCCGTCCCGAAGGAGAACACGCCCGATGGCTTACGACGGCAGGACGACACCCGGCAGACCCGCCCTGGTGCGCGAGCTCGACGGGGTGACGATCCGCAAGCTCGCGGTCTCCTCGATGGACAACAACGTGTACCTGGTGACGGCGACCGGATCCGGAGCGTCCGTGCTCATCGACGCCGCGGCCGACTGGCCGGCCATCGAGGCGATGGTCCGGGAGAGCGGCGCCCGGGTCGAGGCGATCGTGACCACCCACCGGCACGGTGACCACACCAGCGCGCTCCCCGACGCGGCGCGCGCCCTGCGTGCCCGCACGTACGCCGGTGACCCCGACGCCGACCACCTCCCGATCCCGGTCGACGTACGGCTCGAGGACGGAGACACGGTGCAGGTCGACGGCCTCTCCCTCGAGGTGGCCCTGTTGCGCGGGCACACCTCCGGCTCGGTGGTGCTGACCTACGCGGACCCGCACGGCCACGACCACGTCTTCACCGGCGACACGCTCTTCCCCGGAGGGGTCGGCGCGACGAGGAACAACGACGATCAGTCGTTCCCGCAGCTCATCGACGACGTCGAGCAGCGCATCTTCGCCCGGCACGGCGATGCGGCCTGGGTCTACCCGGGCCACGGCGACGACACCACGCTCGGTGCCGAGCGGCCCCACCTGCCGCAGTGGCGGGAGCGCGGATGGTGAGTGGCCTGGGCGACTCGCTCCGGCCTGTCACCGCACCGGGTCGCCCGGCCCTCGTGCGTACGCCGATCAGCGGGCTCTGGCTCACGGCGACCTCCCCGCGGGTGATCGACGCCCCCGTCCTCGACACCTCCCCCGACCACGACCGGTGGCTCGCGGCCATGGACGACCAGGCCGAGCCGATGGCCGGCCGACTCGGACTCGAGGGCCGTCTGGAGACCGAGGTGCTGCAGGGCGAGGCCGTCGAGGTGCACGACCTGCACGGCGACTGGGCGTTCGTGACCTGCCCGGAGCAGCCGTCACACAAGAACCCGCGCGGCTACCCGGGGTATCTGCGGGCGGACCACCTGGACCTCGACGGCGCCGACGATGCCGTCGTCGTCACCGATCGCGCGCCCACCACCGGCGCGACCTCGGTCGATCGGGCCGCGTTCCTTGATGCCGTGCGGGCCCACGTGGGCGTGACCTACCTGTGGGCCGGGTTGTCCCCGCTCGGGCTGGACTCCTCGGGCCTCGTGCACCTGCCCCTTCGCGGGCTGGGGGTGCTGTTCCCGAGGGACTGCTCCGACCAGGCCCGGCAGTGCGCCCCGATCGACCCCGCCGACGTGGCTCCCGGCGACCTGCTCTTCTTCGCGCGTCCCGGCGCCGAACCGGACCATGTCGGGATCGTGTCCGCCCCCGGACGGATGCTGCACGCGCCGCAGGCCGGACGTGTCGTCGAGGAGGACGTCCCGCCGGACCTGGTCGAGACCCTGGCCGGAGCCGGCCGGATCAGCGCGCTGGAGTGAGGGCCCTCGCCGGGTACCGACCGCCCCCGCCTGCCCTCGTCCTCACCGCGGTGGTGTCGGTGCAGTTCGGCGGAGCGCTCGCCTCCACCCTCGTCCCGACGATCGGCGCCTTCGGATCGGTGGGCCTGCGACTCGGATTCGCCGCGGTGCTGCTGTGCGCCCTCGGCCGGCCGACGTTGCGGGGCCGTAGCCGCGCCGACTGGCGGGTGGTCACGGCGTACGCCGCGACGCTTGCCACGATGAACGTCTGCTTCTACGCAGCCATCGCGCATCTGCCCCTCGGTGTCGCGGTGACGTGCGAGTTCGTGGGCCCGCTCAGCCTGTCCGCCGTGCTGTCGAGGCGCTGGCAGGACGCGGCCGCGGTGCTGTGCGCCGTCGGCGGCGTGCTCCTGGTGTCCGGTGCCCTGACCACGCCGTGGTCGCGGCTGCCGGTGACCGGTGTGCTGCTGGCGCTGGCCGCGGGCGCCTGCTGGGCGGCGTACATCGTCGCCTCGGGCGCGACCGGGGCGCGCTTCGCCTCCCTCGACGGACTGGCGATCGCACTGGCGATGGGCACCGTGGTCGTGCTGCCGATCGGGGTATGGCGGGCCGGTGACGCCCTCTACTCGGGCGAGTCACTGCTGAAGGGCTTCGGGATCGCCCTGCTCTCCTCGGTGCTGCCGTACTCGCTGGAGCTGCTCGCCCTGCGCCGGCTCGCGGCGCACGTGTTCGGGGTCCTGATGAGCCTGGAGCCCGCCGCCGGCGCCCTCGCAGGGCTGCTCGTGCTGGGTCAGCGGTTGAGCGTGCTCGAGCTGGTGGGCATGGCGCTCGTCGTGCTCGCGAGCGTGATCGTGCTCGGTGCCGCCCGCCGTCCGGGGTCGAGCGCTCCGGACGGTGGCTCGGGGGTGCCCGAGGGCCTCACGCCGGCCTGAGCCTCTCGGGCTCAGCGACGCCGACCGTGGCACAGGTATGACCGAGAGACACACGTCGACCTGTGGCTCTCGGACGCACCTGTGTCACGGTGAGAAACGACTCAGCGTGGTCCGGCCCAGGCGGATGCACCCGCCGCGTCGACCAGATCGTGCACCAGCCGCTCGTGCCCGTCCCGCACGAGCCCGGTGGTGATGCGCAGGTGGGCGTGGTCGTCGGCAAGCACATGGAACGGGCTGCCGGCCGCCGCCGCGATCCCCCGCCCGGCCAGGTGCACCAGCGCCGCGGCCTCGTCCTGCACGGGCAACCAGATGTTGAGGCCGTCGGTACCCGTCACAGGTACGCCGGCTTCGGCCAGTCCCCCGACGAGGGCGGACCGCCGACGTGCGTACTCCCGACGTGCGGCGTCGACCTGCCACACCGCCGCGTCGTCGTTCAGGAGCTCCACGAGCACCGCCTGCAGCAGCCTGCTGGTCCACCCCTGGCCGAGCAGGCGACGCTCGGAGATCGGGTCGATCCGGGCGGCGGGTCCGCTCATCGCCGCGAGGCGCAGGTCCGGGCCGTGCGATTTGGAGAAACTGCGGATGTGCAGCACCCGTTCGGGCAGCCACCGGCCGAGGCTGAGGGGTGCGGCACTCGCTATGGCACCGGCCGAATCGTCCTCCACCACCAGCACGTCGAACCCGGCCAATGCGGCGGCGATCGCTGCCGCACGCTCCGCGGTCAGGCACACGCCGGTCGGGTTGTGAGCACGGGGCTGCAGGAAGATCGCGGTGACGCGACGGCGTACGGCGGCCCGGACCGACTCGACCGTGGGGCCGTGGGCGTCCATCGCCAACCCGAAGGACCGCATCCCGTACGCGTCGAGCAGGTCGAGCATCGGCGGGAAGCAGGGATGCTCCACGGCGACGGTGTCCCCCGGTTCGAGATGCACCGCCACGATCAGATCCAGCGCGTCCATCGCCCCGTCGGTGACGGTCAGCTGCTCGGCGTCGTACGGCCAGTCCCCGCGCAGCACCTCCCGCAGCTGCGGCAGCACCGGGTCGTCGAGGTAGCTGCCCCGGCTCCCCGAGTGCGGCACTGCGCGCAGCGCCGCGTCGAGCAACGGCAGCAGCTGCGGATCCGGCACTCCGGTCGACACATCGAGGGAGAACGTCGCCCGACCGCGCAGCGCACGGCGGTACCTGGTGGGGCCCGGGGCTCCGAGCGCGGTCACCGTGGTCCCCCGTCGGCCATCGGTGCGGATCACCCCGCGCCGCGCCAGCATCGACCACGCCGCGCTGACCGTTGTCGGTGACAGCTGCAGGTCAGAGGCGACCGTGCGGATGGGCGGCAGCCGGTCGCCCTTGCGCAGCCGCCCGTCGCCCACTGCTTCGGACAGGGCCAGCGCCAGACCCCGGCTGGAGTAATCCTGTAGATCCACCACAGCACGGAAGCTCACGTTTTGTAACGTAACAGTGGAGGGTTTGTACGACGCGCCTAACGACCTATCGTCGCCGGTATGACGACGCGCATCTCACACTGGATCGACGGCTCCGTCACTGAGGGGACATCCGCCCGGGTCGGGCCGGTCTACAACCCCGCGAGCGGTGAGCAGACCGGCGAGGTGGAGCTGGCGAGCGCGGACGACGTACGCACCGCCGTCGCCTCCGCGGCACGGGCGGCTGCGGAGTGGCGGCATGCGTCGCTGTCCACCCGCGCCGCGGTGCTCTTCGCGTTCCGCGAACTGCTGCACGACAGCCTGGACGAACTGGCCGACATCGTGACCTCGGAGCACGGCAAGGTGCACAGCGACGCCGTCGGCGAGATCTCCCGCGGCCTGGAGAACGTCGAGTACGCCACTGGGGTGCCCAACCTGCTCAAGGGCGGGTTCTCCGAGCAGGCCTCCTCCGGAGTCGACGTCTACTCGATCCGCCAGCCGCTCGGCGTCGTCGCGGGCATCACGCCGTTCAACTTCCCGGTGATGGTGCCGCTGTGGATGTGCGCGGGCGCCATCGCGGCCGGCAACGCGTTCGTGCTGAAGCCGAGCGAGAAGGACCCGTCGGCGTCGCTCTTCCTGGCCCGGCTGTGGCAGCGGGCGGGGCTGCCCGACGGCGTCTTCACCGTCGTCCACGGTGACAAGGAGGCCGTCGACACCCTCCTCACCCACCCGGACGTCAGCGCGCTGAGCTTCGTGGGGTCCACGCCGATCGCGCGGTACATCTACGAGACCGGCACCGCCGCCGGCAAGCGGGTGCAGGCGCTCGGCGGCGCGAAGAACCACATGGTCGTGCTGCCCGACGCCGACCTCGAGGTGGCTGCGGATGCGGCGGTCTCCGCGGCGTACGGCGCCGCCGGCGAACGCTGCATGTCGATCTCCGTGGTGGTCGCCGTGGGCGACTCGGCCGATCCGCTGGTCGAGGCGATCGCACAGCGACTGCCCGACGTGACCGTCGGCGACGGCGCGAAACCGGACACCCAGATGGGTCCGCTCATCACGGCGGCCCACCGCGACAAGGTGGCCTCGTACATCGCGGCCGGTGCCGACGAGGGCGCCACCCTCGTCGTCGACGGCCGCGAGGCGGAACTGCCCGCCGACGGGTTCTTCCTCGGTACGACGCTGCTGGACCACGTGAGCCCGACCATGTCGGTCTACACCGACGAGATCTTCGGGCCGGTGCTCTCCGTGGTGCGCGTCGACACCTACGACGACGCGCTCGAGCTGGTCAACAGCCACGAGTTCGGCAACGGCACGGCCATCTTCACCCGCGACGGCGGCGCGGCGCGCCGCTTCCAGTACGACGTGCAGGTCGGGATGGTCGGCATCAACGTCCCGATCCCGGTGCCTGTCGCGTCGTACTCCTTCGGCGGCTGGAAGGCGTCGCTCTTCGGCGACAACCACATGTACGGCCCCGAGGGGCTCGCGTTCTACACCCGCGGCAAGGTGGTCACCTCGCGGTGGCCCGACCCGGCCACCTCCACCGTCGATCTGGGATTCCCGAGGACACGATGACCGACAGCATCCTGCGCGACACCGCCACGTCCACCGACCCCACGAGTCTGCTCGGCCGGGGCGACGAGGCGCAGGTCCGCGCCGACGACCGCCACGTCTTCCACTCCTGGTCGGCGCAGGCGGCGATCGACCCGCTGCCCATCGAGCACGCCCAGGGGTCCTACTTCTGGGACTACACGGGCAAGCGCTACCTCGACTTCTCCAGCCAGCTGGTCAACATGAACATCGGCTACCAGCACCCGCGACTGGTCGCGGCGATCGTGGAGCAGGCACAGCGGCTGTGCTCGATCCAGCCCGCGTTCGCCAACGACGTACGCGGCGAGGCGGCCCGGTTGATCGCCGAGCGCGCGCCCGACGGCCTGAACACCGTCTTCTTCACCAACGGCGGCGCCGACGCCAACGAGAACGCCGTCCGGATGGCGCGGCTGCACACCGGGCGGCAGAAGGTGCTCGCCGCCTACCGCAGCTACCACGGCTCGACCGCCGGTGCGATCTCACTCACCGGCGACCCGCGTCGCTGGCCCTCCGAGCCCGCCGTCCCCGGCACGGTCCGCTACTTCGGGCCCTACCTCTACCGGTCGGCGTTCCACGCCACGACCGAGCAGGAGGAGTGCGACCGCGCCCTGGCCCACCTGCGGGAACTGGTCATGCTCGAAGGACCGCACACCATCGCAGCCCTCGTCCTGGAGACGGTCGTCGGCACGAACGGGATCCTCGTCCCGCCCGCGGGTTACCTCGACGGCGTGCGCGCGCTGTGCGACGAGCACGGCATCCTGCTGATCGCCGACGAGGTGATGTGCGGTTTCGGCCGGTGCGGTGAGTGGTTCGCCGTCGACCACTGGAAGGTCACTCCCGACCTCATCACCTTCGCCAAGGGCGTCAACTCCGGCTACGTCCCCATCGGCGGGGTGCTCATCAGCGATGCCGTCGCCGGCACCTTCGCCGACCGCCCGTTCCCCGGCGGCCTCACCTACTCCGGACACCCCCTGGCCTGCGCGTCCGCGGTCGCGTCGATCCGGATCTTCGAGGACGAGGGCATCCTGGCCAACGCGCGGATGCTCGGCCAGGACGTCATCGCACCCGGTCTGGCCGAGCTGGCCGCGAGGCACCCGAGCATCGGCGAGGTCCGCGGCCTCGGGGTCTTCTGGGCGATCGAGCTGGTCCGGGACCGCGAGACCCGTGAGCCCCTGGTGCCGTTCAACGCCGCCGGCGCGGACGCGGCGCCGATGACACAGTTCGCGGCGGCCTGCAAGAGCGAAGGGCTCTGGCCGTTCACCCACTTCAACCGCACCCACGTCGTGCCGCCGTGCACGAGCACGCCGGAGGAGGTGCGCGAGGGCCTGGAGATGCTGGACGTCGCGCTCGAGGTGGCCGACCGGCATACGACGGGCGCCTGACCGGTGGACGTCTCCGCCACCTGGCGCGACGCGTCGACCACGCCCTACTGGCTGGACACTCCCGATCGCCCGGCCGCACGGTCCGCTCTGACCGCCGACACCCACACAGACCTCCTCGTCGTCGGAGGCGGGTTCTCCGGGCTGTGGACCGCGCTGCTGGCCAAGGAGCGCGACCCCGACCGCGACGTGCTGTTGGTCGAGGGCGACCGGATCGGATGGGCCGCGTCGGGGCGCAACGGCGGGTTCTGCTCGGCGAGCCTCACCCACGGGCGGGACAACGGCGCACAGCGCTTCCCCGACGAGATCGAGACCCTGGAGCGGTTGGGCCGGGAGAATCTGGCGGCGATCGGCGAGACGGTGCAGCGTTACGGCATCGACTGCGACTACCACCTGCGTGATTCCCTGACGGTGGCCACCGAGCCCTACCAGGTGCGCGAGATGCGGGATGCGGCAACGGGTTTCCTCGACCAGGACGCTGTACGAGCCCGCTTGGACTCCCCCACGTTCCTCGGCGGGTACGTCGAGGAGGGTGACCTCGCGCTCGTCGATCCGGCGCGCCTCGCGTGGGGCCTGGCGGACGCCGCGGAGCGGCTGGGGGTGCGGATCGCGGAGCACACGAGGGTCAGCGATCTGGCGAAGGACGGCGACCGGATGAGGCTGCGGACCGACGGCGGGCGGACGATCACCGCGGCGCATGTCGCGCTCGGCACCAACGCCTTCCCGTCGCTCGTCAAACGGGTGCGGCTGCACACCGTGCCGGTCTACGACTATGTGCTGATGACCGAGCCGCTCTCCGACGCTCAACTGGCCTCGATCGGCTGGGCCGGGCGCGAGGGTGTCGACGACGCCGGCAACCAGTTCCACTACTACCGGATGACCGCCGACCGGCGGATCCTCTGGGGCGGGTACGACGCGATCTACCACTTCGGGCGGGCGGTGCGCCCGGCGTACGACCAGCGCACCGACACGTTCGAGATCCTGGCGCGGCAGTTCTTCGCCACTTTCCCGCAGCTGGAGGGGTTGCGCTTCAGCCACCGCTGGGGCGGCGCGATCGACACCTGCACCCGGTTCTTCGCGTTCTTCGGCACGGCGTACGACGCCCGGGTGTCCTACGCGCTCGGGTACACCGGGCTCGGCGTCGGGGCGACCCGGTTCGGCGCCCGGGTGATGCTCGACCTGTTGAGCGGCGCCCATACCGAGCTCACCGAGTTGGCGATGGTGCGGACGAAGCCGCTGCCCTTCCCGCCGGAGCCCTTGGCGTACGCCGGCATCCAGGCCACCCGTGTCGCGCTGGCCGCGGCGGACCGCCACGAGGGCAAGCGCAACCTCTGGCTCCGTGGTCTGGACAAGGTCGGTCTCGGCTTCGACTCCTGATCTCTCCGTCGAGCGGAGGGGTCCGCGCCCGAGCGGAGGGGTCGTAACCCCTCCGCTCGTTGCCGGACCCCTCCGCTCGACGAGAAGGAACCGGTGGGTCAGCGGGTCGCGGCCGTCATCTGCCGCAGCTCCTTCTTCAGGTCACCGAGCTCGTCGCGCAACCGTGCGGCCAGTTCGAAGTGCAGGTCGGTCGCGGCCTGGTGCATCTGGTCGGTCAGGTCCTGGATGAGCGTGGCCAGCTCCCCGGCGGGGACACCGGTCACCGTGGCCACGCCGCCCTCGGCCTTCGCGCCGCCGATCCGCTTGCTGGACTTCCCCTGCTTGGCGCTCTTGCCGCGCGACTGCACCCGCCCGCTGCCCATCAGCGCGTCGGTGTCGGCATCCTCGCGCTGCAGCAGATCGGTGATGTCCGCGATCTTCTTACGCAGCGGCTGCGGGTCGACGCCCGCCGCCAGGTTGTAGGCCACCTGCTTCTCCCGGCGCCGGCTGGTCTCGTCGATGGCGTCGCGCATCGACGGGGTGACCTTGTCGGCGTACATGTGCACCTGGCCCGACACGTTGCGCGCCGCACGGCCGATGGTCTGGATGAGCGAGCGGGCCGACCGCAGGAAGCCCTCCTTGTCGGCGTCCAGGATGCTCACGAGCGACACCTCGGGCAGGTCGAGACCCTCGCGCAGCAGGTTGATGCCGACCAGCACGTCGTACTCGCCCATCCGCAGCTCGCGCAGCAACTCCACCCGGCGCAGGGTGTCGACCTCGGAGTGCAGGTAGCGCACCCGCACGTCCTTCTCCAGCAGGTAGTCGGTGAGGTCCTCGGCCATCTTCTTGGTCAAGGTGGTGACCAGGATCCGCTCGTCGCGCGCGGACCGCTCACGGATCTCGTGCAGCAGGTCGTCGATCTGGCCCTTCGTCGGCTTCAGCACGATCTCGGGGTCGATCAGCCCGGTGGGGCGGATCACCTGCTCGACCACGCCGTTCGCCTTCGCGACCTCGTAGTCGCCCGGCGTCGCCGACAGGTATACCGTCTGACCGGTGCGCTCCAGGAACTCCTCCCACTTCAGCGGCCGGTTGTCCATCGCGCTCGGCAACCGGAACCCGTGGTCGACCAGCTGCCGCTTGCGGGACATGTCGCCCTCGTACATCGCGCCGATCTGCGGCACGGTCTGGTGGGACTCGTCGATGACCAGCAGGAAGTCCTCGGGGAAGTAGTCGAGCAGGCAGTTGGGCGCCGACCCCGGCCCGCGCCCGTCGATGTGCCGGGAGTAGTTCTCGATGCCCGAGCACGACCCGACCTGGCGCATCATCTCGATGTCGTACGTCGTGCGCATCCGCAGCCGCTGCGCCTCCAGCAGCTTGCCCTGCTTCTCGAACGACTCCAGCTGGGACTCCAGCTCCGCCTCGATGCTGGAGATCGCGCGCTCCATCCGCTGCGGGCCGGCGACGTAGTGAGAGGCCGGGAAGACGTACATCTCCTCCTCCTCGTGCACCACCTCGCCGGTGAGCGGATGCAGGGTGTAGATGCGCTCGATCTCGTCACCGAAGAACTCGATCCGGATCGCCAGCTCCTCGTAGACCGGGATGATCTCCACCGTGTCGCCGCGCACCCGGAAGGTGCCGCGGGTGAAGGCCAGGTCGTTGCGGGTGTACTGCATCTGCACGAACCGGCGCAGCAGGTCGTCGCGGTCGATGACCTGCCCGATCTTCAGCCGGGCCATCCGGTCGACGTACTCCTGCGGAGTGCCCAGGCCGTAGATGCACGACACCGACGCCACCACGATCGCGTCGCGCCGGGTCAGCAGCGAGTTGGTCGCGCTATGCCGCAGTCGCTCCACCTCCTCGTTGACCGAGGAGTCCTTCTCGATGTAGGTGTCCGTCTGGGCGATGTACGCCTCGGGCTGGTAGTAGTCGTAGTAGGACACGAAGTACTCGACGGCGTTGTTGGGCAACAGCTCCCGGAACTCGTTCGCCAGCTGCGCCGCCAGGGTCTTGTTGGGCGCCATCACCAGCGTCGGGCGCTGCACCTGCTCGATCATCCACGCCGTGGTGGCCGACTTGCCGGTGCCGGTGGCGCCCAGCAGCACCACGTCCTGCTCGCCGGCCTTGACCCGTTTGGTCAGGTCGGCGATCGCCGTCGGCTGGTCGCCGCTCGGGCTGAACTCGGAGACGACCTCGAAGGGCGCGACGCGGCGCTTGAGGTCGGTGACGGGACGCATGCGTCAACCGTACGACGCCCCACCGACAAGACCTCCCCACACGGCATTTGGGAGACTGTCACCCGTGATCATCCCCGTCGTCTACCTCATCGTCGGGGTGGCCCTGCTGCTCGGCGTCCTGCTGCCGGCCTTCACGACGGGCCGCGCGATCTCGGCTCCGGTCATCCTGGTGGCGGCGGGCGCCCTGGTCGGCCTTTTGCCCTTCCCCGCGGGCCTGTCCCTTGACCCCGTGAACCACCCCGCGGTCACCGAGCACCTGACCGAGATCACCATCCTGATGGCCCTGACCGGGGTGGGCCTGGCGCTGGACCGGCCGCTCACCCACCTGCGTTCCACCTGGCGCCGCTGGGGGACGACGTGGCGGCTGCTCCTCATCGCGATGCCCCTTGCGATCGCAGGGACGGCGCTGCTGGGCTGGTGGCTGCTCGGGCTGATCCCGGCCGCAGCCGTCCTTCTCGGCTCCGTGCTCGCGCCGACCGATCCGGTCCTGGCCGCCGAGGTCCAGGTCGAAGGCCCCACGACGCTGTCGGGATCGGATCCCGACGACGGGGAGGGCTTCGCCGAGGCCGACATCGACGAGAAGGACGAGGTGCGCTTCGCGCTGACGTCCGAGGCCGGCCTCAACGACGGGGCGGCGTTCCCGTTCGTCTACGCCTCGATCTTCCTGCTCACCATGGGGTCGGCCGGCCACTGGTGGGTGCGTTGGATCGGTTGGGAGGTCGTCGGCAAGACCGTCGTCGGCATCGCGGCCGGGTGGGCCGTCGGACGGCTGCTGTCCCTGGTGGCGTTCCGGATCCGCGAGTCCGTGCAGATCTCCCGCATCGGCGATCCACTGCTGATCGTGGCGGCACCGCTGATCGCGTACGGCGTGGGCGAGCTGGTGCACGGATGGGGCTTCCTGTCGGTCTTCGTCTCCGCGATCACCCTGCGCAGCTGCGACCGGTCCAACCAGTACCACGACGCGATGCACGGAGTCATCGAGCGCCTCGAGCGGCTCTTCACCCTCGTCGTGCTGCTCCTCCTCGGCGCATCGCTGACGAACGGGTTGTTGACGTCCTTGACCTGGCAGGGCGCCGCGGTCGCGTTCATGCTCATCTTCGTGATCCGTCCGGTGACCGCCTGGATCGCGCTGTGGCACCCCCGCGGGGAGGACTTCGACGACGAATCGGTCCTCGGCCCACGCGAACGACTCGTGACCGCCTTCTTCGGCGTGCGCGGTGTCGGCAGCATCTACTACCTTGCGTACGCCACCGGTCACCACGCGTTCCCCGAGGCCGAGGACCTGTGGTCGATCGTCGCGTTCACCATCGTGCTCTCGGTGGTCGTCCACGGGGTGTCGGCCAGCCCGATCATCGGTCGGCTCGAGCGCCGGCGTGAGGCCGTCCTCGCCTGACGCCTGCTGTTGCGACGCGTTACGCCTGCGAACCACGCCGGTCGTCGTACGCTCACCGGCATGTCGACATCCGCATCGCCGAGCACCCGGGGTCGGTCCGTGCTGCTGGCGGCGGTCCTCGTGGTCGCGCTCGTGGTGGGCGTCGGCGGTTACGTCGGGTGGCGGGCGCTCCACCCCGGGAGGGGCACCTTCCCGACCGTCGCCTCCGATCTGACGCCCCGGCAGCGCTCGATCCTGACGGTGGCGCGCACCGAGTGGGAGCACCCCGGCCCGGCCACGAAGTACTCGAACGGCATCGAGGAGAACTGGTGTGCCGACTTCGTCAGCTGGGTGCTGCGACGTGCGGGCTATCCGATGAGCAATCCCAACTCCGGGTCGTGGCGGATCCCCGGCGTGCTCACGCTGCAGTCCTACCTGACGAAGGCGGGCCGGTTCCGAGCCGTCGGTGACGGATACACACCGCGGCCCGGCGACATCGTGATCTACGACGGCGGCGGATTCGGCCAGCACACCAATCTGGTGGTGGCAGTCCGTGGCGACACCGTCGCGACGGTCGGCGGCAACCAGAGCGTCGGCATGGCCCGGTCCGGTATCACGGTGCGCGAGTCCCCGTTGGACGGCGCCGGCGTCGTCGGGTACGGCGTCGCCTGACCGCAGTGCTGCGGGTCGCTCGGGGCCGGGCGATCTCAGATCGAGTCGAGGATCGCGGTGCGACGGATCTGGTACTCCTCTGGCGAGATCGCGCCCTCATCGAGCAGCTCCTGCAGGGTGCCCAACCGGTCGGACGCCGTGGGTGGGGCCGCGGACCGCTGCGCCTTCGCGACACTGCTCGCGACGTACGCCGCCGAGAGGGCGCTGTTGTCGATCAGCGCGACCGCGGTGGCCGTGTCGGGGTCCAGGCCGGCGTCGCGAGCAGACCGCCTCACCCAGATCACGGTGAACACCGCGGCGATGAGGCCGAACATGATCACCGCCACCATCACGCCGACGAACGTGCCGGCGATCCCACTCCCGCTGCTTGCGTCCGGGTAGCTCACGGTCCAGTTCGTTCCGTCGGCGCTGTCGCAGGTCGGCAGGTCACCATTCGCGTTGGCCTCGAAACACGATGCCGGCGGATCGGACGGGCCCGCCGCGAGAGCGGTCGAGCCGGGCCCGGCGAGCACCAGAAGGAGAAGAAGGACCAGTCCCCCGATGAAAGCCGCACCCCGTCGCCGCATGGCGGTGAGCATAGGGCTCGCCGCACCTGAACGGGCCGAATACGGCGTATCCGCGCTCGAATTCAGACGGTGGCGGCCTCGTACGACGTACGGCGGGCCCGCTCCCCCGTCGTGACGAACGCCATCGCAAACAACGCCACACCGCAGCCGGCCATCACCCACCACCCCGCGTGGCTCGCCGACGCCAGCGAGACCCGCAGCGGACCGGTCAGCCGTGCCGACGCCAGAGCGCCGAACACGGCCACTCCGAGCGCGGATCCGACCTGCCGGCTCGTCGAGGCGATCGCGGCCGCGACGCCGGACTGCTCCCTCGGCATGCCCGAGACGGCGGCGTTCGTGATGGGCGCGTTGAGGAACCCGAAACCGATGCCGAATCCGAGATAGGCCGCCCCCAGCACCAGCAACGAGGTGTCGGTGCGCAACGTGGTGAGGATCAACGCACTGACGGTGAACCCGACACCCGCCACGATCATCGACACCCGGGGTCCGATCCGCCCGACGAGTCGTCCGGACAGCGGTGCGCAGACTGCGATCATCCCGGCCATCGGCAGCGTCATCAGCCCGGCATGCACCGGAGACATCCCCCGCGCCTGTTGTAGATAGAGGGTGTTGACGAAGAGGAACCCGCCGAGCGACGCGAAGCCGAGGATCGCGCAGACGACGGCCCCGGTGAACGGGACGCTGCGGAAGAAGCCGAGCTCGATCAGCGGCTGCTTGCGGCGCGGCTCCACGACACCGATCGCGACCGCACAGCCGACCGCGACCGCCGCGCACAGGAGCACCCGCCCCGACGTCCAGCCGAGATCGCGGCCCTCGATGATGCCGTAGGTGAGGCTCGCGAGCAGCCCGATCACCAGCACCTGGCCCACCGGATCGAGCCGGCGCGCCGTGGCGGCCCGTGACTCGGGGACGAAGCGCGCGGCGAGCACGGCGGCCAGCGCCACGATCGGCACGTTGATCCAGAAGATCGCCTTCCAGCCCACCGCGTCCACCAGCCCGCCGCCCACCACGGGGCCGAGCGCCATGCTGAGACCGACCGTGCCGCCCCATACCCCGATGGCCTGAGCACGTTCGCGGGCTTGGGTGAACGTGTTGGTGATGATCGACATCGCGACCGGGTTGAGCATCGAACCGCCGACGGCCTGCACGCCGCGCGCGCCGATGAGCATCGGGGCGCTCACCGACAGCGAGCAGAGCAGGGAGCCGGCTCCGAACAGCACCAGACCGACCTGGAAGACCTTGCGTCGGCCGATCCGGTCGGCGACCGACCCGGACAGCATCAGGAGACTCGCGAGGACCAGGGTGTAGGCGTCGAGCACCCACTGCAGCTGCGAGAACGACGCATGCAGGTCGTTGCTGATGGACGGCAGCGCAAGGTTCACCGCGGTGACGTCGATGCCCACGACGAACAGGCTCATGCAGCAGATGCCGAGCACCAGGATCCGACGGCGCCGACTCATCTCCACGTCGGCCACCGTATGCCCGTGGCCTGACAGCGGCGCCGCGGGTCAGCTCGGCGACCACCCCGTCGACCGTGCCCACTCCCGCGCCCGCGGCAGGGCTCGCGCGTACCAGCGCTCGATCGCGGCGGGGTAGTCGTGCGACGAGAACTGGTGCGCGACCGTCGACTTCAGCTCGGAGTACGCCGCCCGCTCCCCTGCGTCGGCGCGCAGCCAGTCGCGGAACGACAGCACCGCCCGGGCTCCGGGGGATCCGTCCTCGCGCACGTGCACGCGCACGACGTCGCACGGATCGGCGCCGCCGGCCCGCAGCGTGCGCCAGTCGGCCGGACGCGGCGCCCAGTCGTGCGGTCGATCCTGGTCGGCCCGCAGTCCGACGACCGCGGCGGCCCGCAGCGCACCCGGCAGCGCGTCGGCCCGGTCCTGCAGGTGGTGCATCCGCACCTGGACGTCGACCACGTCCCGGGCGACCAGCCCGGGGACGGCCGTCGAGCCGACGTGCTCGAGACCCGCGTACGGGATGTCGGCAGCGTCCAGTTGGTGGCGGATGCGCGCGATGACCCGTGCCGCCCGGGCGGCCCACTCGGGCCGGTGTTCGTGCAGCACCACCGTGGCACAGGTCTCCCGCAGCACCGGACGGTCCGCGCGTAGGTTGCCGTCGAACGGCGCCAGTCGCTCGTCCCAGAGCGCGGCGACCCGGTCGGCCAACTGCTCCTGCGTGCCGTCGTTGTCGATCCAGGAGTCCGCCACCGCGTGCCGCGCGGCGTCGTCGGCCTGCGCCTCGATCCGGGCGCGCGCATCCTGTTCGCTCATCCCGCGGTCGCGCACGACGCGCTGCACCCGGGTCTGTTCACTCGCCCCGACCACGACGGTCAGATGGTTCATCGGCGCCAGCCCCATCTCCACCAGCAGCGGCTGGTCGTGGATCACGATGGCGTCGGGGCCGGCCTGTTCGATCAGCTCGCGGGTGCGGACCCCGATCAGAGGATGGGTGATCTGCTCCAGGTCGCGTCGCGCGGCGGGATCGGCGAAGACGATCGCACCCAGCGCCGGGCGGTCCAGGGACCCGTCCGAGGCGAGCACCGCCCGCCCGAAACGGTGCTCGATCTGCGCCAGACCTGGCGTGCCCGGCTCGACCACCTCCCGGGCGACCCGGTCGGCGTCCACGACGACCGCACCGCGCTCGGCCAAGAGACCGGAGACCGAGGACTTCCCCGATCCGATCCCACCCGTCAGACCCACCCGCAGCACACCCAAAGCGTATAGGCGGCTGGAAGGGCCCTGATTGGATGCAGGGATGACCCGACGCATCATCGTGACCGGCGGTGGCACCGGCATCGGCCTGGCCATCGCGCGACGACTCCTTCCCGAACACCCCGAGCTCATCCTGGTCGGCCGTCGCGAGCAGCCGCTCGCCAAGGCCGCCACGGCGCTGCAGGACGCCGACGCGCACAGCCGCGTGACGACCTACTCCTGCGATCTCACCGACCCGGACGCGGTCAGCGACCTCGCCGGCCGCATCGCGGGCGGCGGCGTCGTCGACGTCCTCGTCGCGAACGCCGGCGGCAACCTCGGGCTGGCCACCGGCGATCTGCACCAGGTGGCCGCCAGCTGGCGCGCCGACTTCGACGGCAACGTGCTGCCGACGGTGCTGCTCACCGAGGCCCTCCTCGACGCGTTCGCCCGGCCCGGTGGCCGCATCGTGGCGATGAGTTCGGTCGCGGCGCTGCGCGGCAGCAGCTCGTACGGCGCGGCCAAGGCAGCCGTGAACGCCTGGGTGCTGTGGATGGCCGGCCGACTCGCGAAGGACGGAATCACCGTCAACGCGGTCGCACCGGGCTTCGTGCCGGACACCGACTTCTGGCGCCCGCGCATCGAGGCCGACCCCGGCATCGTGGCCAACCGGGTCGCCCCGATCCCGATGGGACGTCCCGGCACCCCCGAGGAGGTCGCCGAAGCCGTCGCCTATCTGGCGGCACCGGACGCCGGCTGGACGACCGGGCAGATCCTGCAGGTCAACGGCGGCACCGTGCTCGGCCGAGGTTGACCCGCTACTTCTGCAGGAAGTCCGCCCGCGACGCACCGTGCGTGCCCGAGGAGCTGCCGAGCCGTTCCCCGGACTCGCTGTCGAAGAGCAGCACCTCCTGCGGGAGCGGGACCACGTGCAGCACGTCGCCCACGGAGGGTCGGTGCTCACGTCCGAGCCGCACCGTCAGCCCCGCGCTTTCGGCACCGGCAGCCCCGGGTGTCTGGTCGCCGCCGTCGACCGGGTCCACGGCCGGCACCGCGGTGCCGGTCGGGTGATCGGGGTGCCCGTATACGAACGACTCCGATCCCAGCGACTCGACGATGTCGACCGTGAGGCGCAGCGCACCCGGAGCGCCCGCCGACGCGACGGTCCAGGACTCCGGGCGCACACCCACCTGCACGCTGTCCGCATCGCCCACCGCGGAGCGCTCGAGCGGCACCGACGCTCCGTACAGGTCGGCAGCACCACCGCGGACGTCGCAGCGCACCAGGTTGATCGCCGGCGACCCGATGAAACCGGCCACGAACGTGTTGACCGGCCGGCGGTAGAGCTCCTCCGGTGTGGCCACCTGCTGCAGCACGCCGTCGCGCAGCACGGCGACCCGGTGGCCCATCGTCATGGCCTCGACCTGGTCGTGCGTCACGTAGACGGTCGTGACCTCCAGGCGGCGCTGCAGCGCGGCGATCTGCGCGCGGGTGGACACCCGCAGCTTGGCGTCCAGGTTGGACAGCGGCTCGTCCATGCAGAAGACCTTCGGGTCACGCACGATCGCGCGTCCCATCGCGACCCGCTGACGCTGACCGCCGGACATCTGCCCCGGGCGGCGGTTCAGCATCTGCTCCAGCTCCAGGATCTTCGCCGCCTCGTGCACCCGCCGGGCCGTCTCGTCCTTGCTCACCCCGGAGTTGCGCAGCGCGAAACCCATGTTGTCCGCGGCCGACATGTTCGGGTAGAGCGCGTAGCTCTGGAACACCATGGCGATGTCCCGGTCCCGTGGGCGTACGCCGGCCTGGTCGTGCCCGTTGATCAGGATCCGGCCGCGGTCGACCGGTTCCAGGCCCGCGAGCATCCGCAGGGTCGTGGACTTGCCGCACCCCGACGGACCCACCAGGACGAGGAACTCCCCGTCCTGGATGTCCAGCGTCAGCGCATCGACCGACGGGTGGTCGTTGCCCTTGTGCAGACGGCTCGCTTCGTCGAAGTAGACACTCGCCATCTGATCAGGCCTTCAACAGGGGTTTGACCTGGGTGTTGTACGCAGCGGTCGTCGACGCGTCCAGCTCCTTGAACGTCGAGGTGACATCCGAACCCGCGACGATCTTGTCCAGCGCCTGACCGATGCGCGCGCCGCCACCGGGCACGAACACGCGCGCGTACGCTTGCGGCCGGGTCTTGGGCAGCTGGGTCACCGCGAGCGCGTACTCCGGGTTCTTGGCGAGGTACGCCTTCTCGGCCGAGTCGTCCAGCGCCGACTTGCGCACCGGCATGTAGCCCGTCGCCTGGCTGAAGGTGATGGTGCTCTGCGCGTTGGTCATGAACTCGATGAACTTGATCGCGTTCTTCTTACGCGCATCGGAAATGCCCTGCGGGATCGCGAGCCCGGCGCCACCGGTCGGACACGTCTTGATGCCGTTCGGGGCCGGCACGAACGCCACGCCGAGCCCGAACTTGCCGTCCTTCTGGATGCCGGAGATGTCACCGGTGGACTCCAGCAGCACCGCACCGAGGCCTGCGGAGAAGTCGCTCTGGGAATCGGCCGACGTCTTGAGGTACTTCTTCTTGGCCCAGCCCTGCAGCACCTGGCCGGCCTTGACGGTGCCCGCCTCGGAGAAGGTGGGGGTCCACTTGTCGGAGTAGCCGCCGCCGTAGGACCAGGCGATGCACTGGAAGGTCCAGTCCAGGTAGTCCGACCCGTCGTCGAGGATGATCGGCGCCTTGCCGGAGCCCAGCGCCTTCTGCAGGGCGGGGCACCACGAGGTGAACTCGTCCCAGTCCTTCGGGCCACGGTCGGGCAGGCCGGCCTTCTTCCAGACGTCCTTGTTGTAGTAGAAGAGCGGCGTGGAGCGGGAGTAGGGCAGCGCGTAGTGCTCGCTGCCCTGGAAGTTGTAGTCGGCGTAGAGCGAGTCCACGTAGTCGGAGGAGCTGAGGCCGTTGGCCGCCAAGAGCGCAGCGACGTCCGCGAGTCGCTTGTTCAACGCGAAGTTGAACCAGGTGACGTCGGAGACCACGACGACGTCCGGTTGGTTGCCTCCGCCCAGCGCGGCGTTGAACTTCTGGCCGACCTCCTCGTAGTTCTTCCCGGCGTCGACGAGTTTGACCTTCAAGCTGGGGTTCTTCTTCTCGAAGCCGGCGATCAGCTTCTGTTCGGTGGCCTTCGACATGGCGGGGTGGTTGCTCCAGAACTCGATCTGGCTGCTGTTCCCGCCACCCCCGCCGCCCGAGCTGCCGCTGTTGGTGCTCGTGCTGCCGCCCGTCCCGGCACAGGCCGCCAGTCCGCCTGCCACCGCGATTCCGCCGGCCGCGGTCAACAGTCCACGGCGAGTCATGTCAGTCATGGGGTGTCTCTCTTTCTGAGGGATCTTCAGGTCAGCCTTTGACCGCACCGGCGGTCAGGCCCTTGATCATGTGGCGCTGCAGGACGAGGAAGACGATCAGGACGGGCAGCATCGCGAGCACGGTCGCGGCCATGACGGGGCCCCAGTTGGTGATCCCGTCAGTGGTCTGCAGGAGGGTCAGGCCGACCGGCAGAGTGCCGGTGCGTGAATCGTCAGACATCAGGAACGGCCAGAGGTACTCGTTCCATTCGTTGACGATGGTGATGATCGAGAACGCGACCAGGGTGGGCCAGGACATCGGCAGGGCCACCCGCCAGAGCAGCTTGAGAGGCCCGGCGCCGTCCAGCCGCGCGGCCTCGATGATCTCGGTGGGGATGGACAGGAACTGGTTGCGCATCAGGAACGTCCCGAACGCCACGCCCGCCAGCGGGATGATGATCCCTTGGAAGGTGTTGCGCCAGCCCAGCTGGCTGACCAACGCGTAGTTGGAGATGACGGTGATCTGGTTGGGCACCATCAGGGCGGCGATCACCACGATGAAGACGAGGTTGCGGCCCGGGAAACGCAACAGCGACAGCGCGTATGCGGAGAGCACGCCGAGGACGATCTTGGTCGCCGACAGGACACCCGTGATGATCAGCGAGTTGCGCAGGTAGCTCCCGAACGGGATGCCGAACACGGCGTTGTGATAGCCGTCCGTCGTCGGATGTTTCGGCCACCACTCGGCCGGCTGCGTGAAGATGTCCGGCCGTTGCTTGAAGGACGTCACCACGACCCAGAAGAGGGGCACCGCGACCACCAGGAGCGTGATGACCATCGCGAGGTAGCCGAACGTCTTCAGCGCCGGGCCGCTGTGGCTCATCGCCTCGGCGTTGTGGACCTCGGTACGTCGGGCGCGGATGCGCTTGGTCATCGTGCTCATGTCTGCCGCCCCCGGTCCATCAACCGCACCTGCACCAGCGTGACCACCAGCAGGAACACGAACATGATCGTCGCGATAGTCGCGCCGTACCCGGCCTGGCTGTTGACGAAGGTCTCCTTGTAGACCTGGTAGACCATGGTCGCCGTGCCGTAGCCCTGCGGCCCGCCCCGCGTCATCACGTTGATGATGTCGAAGACCTGCACCGAGTTCAGCAGCACGGTGATCGACAGGAAGTACGTCGTGGGCCGCAGCTGCGGCAGCAGCACCTTCGTGAATCGGCGCCAGGGCGATGCCCCGTCGATCTCGGCCGCCTCGTCCAGGTCGGCCCGGCGGCCCTGCAGGGCGGCGAGGTAGATGACGAAGGTGTAGCCGAGGTTCTTCCAGATGTAGGTGACGGTCACCATGAACAGCGCCCAGTGCGGCTGCTGGTAGAAGTCCGGCACCGTGACGCCGACCCGTTGGGCGAGGTCGCGGATCAGGCCGAAGTTGGGGTCGAAGACGAACTGGAAGGCGATGCCCACGGCCGCACCGGAGATCACGAACGGCGCGAACAGCACCGAGCGGACGATGTTGCGCCCGCGCAGTTTCTGGTCCAGCAGCATCGCCAGCGCGAGGCCGAGCACCATCGACACGCCGACCGTCGCCACGGTGAAGACCACGGTGTTGATCAACACCTGGTGGGAATTCGGGTCGTGCCACCAGCGCACGTAGTTGGCGGTCCCGATGTAGTGCGCGACCGGTGCGGAGATGTTCCAGCTGGTGAACGACAGCCGCACGTTGTCGATGAGCGGCCGGTAGGTGAAGACCACCAGCAGGACCAGGTTCGGCAGCAGGAGCAACCCTGCGAGGGTCCATTCGCCGATCGGGCGCCCACGCCGACGTGGCGGGTCGCCGACCGGGGCGGGCGGAACCGCGGCGCTCGTCACGATGAGCCAGTCTTCAGCGACCTGGTGACCACGAAGCGAACACTAGTGGACGGGCGCGCGGCACCTGGGGAAATCGTGAGTGGCGCGCGAAGGGCCCCGCCGGATGATCCGACGGGGCCCTTCACCTCGGGCCGGTGGCCCGAGAACTGCTATCAGTTGCCGGTCAACTTCTCCCGCAACGCGGCCAGAGCCTCGTCCGAGGCCAGCGTGCCCTCGGCCGGGACCGGTGCGCTGCTACCGCTGCTCGACGGGGTGGCCGAGCCGCCCTCGTCGTCGGAGGAGTCGTCAGCGCTGTCCGAGGAGTACGACGTGCCGGTCGCGGCACCCGCGGCGGCATCGGCGTCGTCCTTGCGAGCCTGCTCGATCTGCGCCTGGTGCGCCTCGTAGCGGGCGTGCGCCTCGGCGTACTGCTTCTCCCACTTCTCACGCTGCGCGTCGAAGCCCTCGAGCCACTCGTTGGTCTCGGAGTCGAAGCCCTCGGGGTACTTGTAGTTGCCCTGGTCGTCGTACTCCGCGGCCATGCCGTAGAGGGTCGGGTCGAACTCGGCGGCGCCGGCGGCGTCGTCGTTCGCCTGCTTCAGCGACAGCGAGATGCGGCGACGCTCCAGGTCGATGTCGATGACCTTGACGAAGACGTCGCGGCCGACGGTGACGACCTGCTCCGGGAACTCCACGTGACGCTCGGCGAGCTCGGAGATGTGCACCAGGCCCTCGATGCCGTCCTCGACCCGCACGAACGCACCGAAGGGCACCAGCTTGGTGACCTTGCCCGGCACGATCTGACCGATCGAGTGGGTCCGGGCGAAGTGCTGCCACGGGTCTTCCTGGGTCGCCTTCAGCGACAGGGAGACGCGCTCGCGCTCCATGTCGACGTCCAGCACCTCGACGGTGACCTCCTGGCCCACCTCGACAACCTCGCTCGGGTGGTCGATGTGCTTCCAGGACAGCTCGGAGACGTGCACCAGACCGTCGACGCCACCCAGGTCGACGAACGCGCCGAAGTTGACGATGCTGGAGACGACACCGGAGCGGACCTGGCCCTTCTGCAGCTCCTTGAGGAAGGAGGTGCGGACCTCGGACTGGGTCTGCTCGAGCCACGCACGGCGGGACAGGACCACGTTGTTGCGGTTCTTGTCCAGCTCGATGATCTTGGCCTCGATCTCCTTGCCGACGTACGGCTGCAGATCGCGCACGCGACGCATCTCCACCAGCGACGCGGGCAGGAAGCCCCGCAGGCCGACGTCCATGATGAGACCGCCCTTGACGACCTCGATGACCGTGCCGGTGACGACACCGTCCTCTTCCTTGATCTTCTCGATCGTGCCCCACGCGCGCTCGTACTGCGCACGCTTCTTGGACAGGATCAGACGGCCTTCCTTGTCCTCCTTCTGGAGGACGAGGGCCTCGATCTCGTCGCCCACGGAAACGACCTCGCCGGGGTCGACATCGTGCTTGATGGACAGCTCACGCGAGGGAATGACGCCCTCGGTCTTGTAACCGATATCGAGCAGGACCTCGTCCCGGTCGACCTTGACGATGACACCCTCGACGATGTCTCCGTCATTGAAGTGCTTGATCGTCGCGTCGATCGCGGCGAGCAGCTCCTCTTCCGATCCGATGTCGTTGATCGCGATCGGGGAGGTGGTGGTGGCAGTCATGTAGTAGGAAACCTTCGGGTGGGTGATAGTCGGAGTGTGCGGACGAACGGTGAAGACACGAACACGAACGGACGCGAGACGCCTGGGTCAGAAGGAGATCCGGTGACTTCCGGGATCGCTCCCGGCGACGCGATGGATCGGTCTGGCGAAGGTACGGCGCGCGGCACAGTCATGCGCTCTAACACTCTATCGAGCAGCGCACAGACCGGTCAAAACGGGGGGCCTGCCGACTCCGAGGTCGCGGACCACAATCGCGCCAACCGCGGATGGTGGGACGACGAGGCCGAGGCCTACTACGCGGAGCACGGCGCGTTCCTCGGCGACACCGACCTGGTGTGGGGGCCGGAGGGCTGGAGCGAGAGCGACCTGCGGATCTTCGGCGACCCCGCTGCGCTCGCGGACGCCGACCTGCTCGAGATCGGCGCAGGCGCCGCGCAGGGCGCGCGCTGGGCCAACCGGTACGCCGCGCGCGTGGTCGCGTCCGACCTGTCCGCCGGGATGCTGGCACGGGCCGCCACCCTGAACGAAGAGCACGGTGTGCCGCTCCCGCTGGTGCTGTGCGACGGCACCGCGCTCCCCTTCGCCGACGCGTCGTTCGATCTGGTCTTCACGGCGTACGGGGTGGTGCCGTTCGTGGCCGACTCCCAGGCGGTGATGCACGAGGCGGCGCGGGTGGTGCGACCAGGCGGCCGGTTCGTCTTCTCGACCACCCACCCGGTGCGCTGGGCCTTCCCGGACGTGCCCGGCCCCGAGGGCCTGCGGGCGGATCGCTCCTACTTCGACCGCACGCCGTACGTCGAGATGTCCGAGGACGGCACGGCGACGTACGCCGAGCACCACCGCACGCTGGGTGACCGGGTGCGCGAACTGCACGCCGCCGGTCTGGTGCTCGAGGACCTGATCGAGCCGGAATGGCCGGAGGACAACCGGCAGGTGTGGGGCGGGTGGAGCCCGACCCGCGGGGCCATCCTTCCGGGCACGGCGATCTTCGTGGCGCGTCTCCCACGGGCGTGAGTCCTGTGGCCGGGTCGAAGGCTCGTGCCGTGTCGATGGCCGCTGTTCGGTCTGGTCCTCAGGCGCCTGGAAGGGACTCGCTCGCTTCGGCCACCGCCCCCCGTCACCTCCCGCGTCGGAAAGTGACCGCAGCGCCGACAACCCACCCGGCAGCGAACGATGAGGGCACCGCGCGGGCCCTTGTGCGGCGGTGCCGTCGCGCGGACCAGCGGGAGGGCACCGCGCGGGCCCTTGTGCGGGCGGTGCCATAACTTGCGCAAGCCGACGGGAGCGCCCCTCGTCCAGGCCGCCTGAAAACCGGCATCCGCCGCGGGAAAGTGACCGCAGCGCCGACAACCCACTTGGCCGCCGTACGCCACCGCAGGAAAGTGACCGCAGCGCCGACAACCGACGCCGGGGTCAGGTGGTGGGGTGCTCCGGCCCGGCGAGGATCTCCTGGGTGGCCTCGGCCGACAGAGGCGGAGTGGCGGTCGCGTGAGCGCGGAACCAGGCGATGGTGCGCTGCAGGGCGTCCTCGATCGGCACCTGCGGCGACCAGCCCAGGATCTCCTCGGCCATCGTGGTGTCCGGACGACGCACCGTCGGGTCGTCGACCGGTCGCGCGATGTGCACCACCTGGGACTCGGACTCCGCGAGCTTCACGATCCAGTTCGCCAGGTCCACCATGGAGATCTCGTGCGGGTTGCCGATGTTAATCGGCCCCGAGTGGTCGCTGCGGGCCATCGCCAGGATGCCGGCGACCAGGTCGTCGACGTAGCAGATCGACCGGGTCTGCAACCCGTCACCGGAGACGGTCACCGGCTCGCCGGCCAACGACTGGCGGACGAAGTTGGGAATCGCGCGCCCGTCGTCGGGCCGCATCCGCGGGCCGAAGGTGTTGAAGATGCGCACGATCCCGGTGTTGACGCCGTAGGTCTGCCGGTAGGCGAGGGTGAGCGCCTCCCCGAACCGCTTCGCCTCGTCGTACACGCCGCGCGGACCGACCGGGTTGACGTGCCCCCAGTAGTCCTCGCGCTGCGGATGCACCAACGGGTCGCCGTACACCTCTGAGGTGGAGGCGAGGATCAGCCGCGCCGACTTGTCCCGGGCCAGCTCAAGGGCGTGCTGAGTGCCGTGCGAACCGACCAGCAGCGTCTCGATCGGCATCCGCAGGTAGTCGATCGGCGACGCCGGGCTGGCGAAGTGCAGCACCAGGTCGACCGGACCGTCGACCTCGAACCCGTGGCTGACGTCCCGCTCCAGCAGGGTGAACCGGCCGGTCGCGTGCAGGTGCTCGACGTTCGCCGCGCGCCCGGTGCAGAGGTTGTCGACCGCGACGACCTCGGCGCCGTCGGCCAGGAGGGCCTCACAGAGGTGTGATCCCAGGAAGCCGGCTCCGCCGGTGACGACAGCCCGCATCGGTGCGATCAGGCCCTCGCGTAGTCGTCGCCGTCGCCCTCGGCGTGCCGAGCGCCGCGGCGGGTGTCGTTGTCGACATCGGTGTCGTCCGCCCGCCCCGTGCGGTCACGGCGGCCGGCGGCCAGCAGCAGCACGACCCCCACGACCAGCAGGATCAGACCGAGGATTCCCAGCACGTACGGCATGAGCTTCAGCAGCTTCAGCTGGCTGGCCTTGCCCTTGTACTCATCGACGTTGGCCTTGACCGTGGCGTCGTTCATCACCTGGTCGGTGTCGATGCCCTTGACGGACTTGCCGTTCGCGGGGTCGGTGAGCGTCACGACCTCCTTCTCCTCCACCTTGATGAAGGCGCCGGTCTGCGGCTCGACCCAGATGGTGCGGTCGTTGGCGTAGGCACGGTCCGCGGTCACACCGGGGCTGTCCTTGGCACCGCCGAAGACGAAGCCGGGGATGGCCTGCTTGGTGTACGTCGTCTGGGGCACCACACCGTGGTAGCGGTAGACCGACAATCCACGGATCTTGTCGGTGCCGGCGAACTTCATCGTCATCGGCTTCTGCAGCGTGTTGTCCCAGTACGGGTAGCTGCCCTTGCCGGCGCCGAACGGGAACTTCACCGTGTAGCCCTGGTGCTGCACGGGCTTGCCGTTCATGTTGTCGTTGCAGCAGTCGATGACCTTGCCGGTGTGGCGGTCCAGCGCGAGGTGCGCGGTGAACGCGTCGATCGGAGGCGCCTGGTTGTTGTTGTCCGTCGACTGGTTGATGTTGAGGACGATGGAGTTCTTGCCCTCCGCATCGGAGGCCTTCTTGTCGGCCACGACCGTCTGCCGGGTGGTCACCAGACCCTGCTTGAAGCTCAGGGTGTCCGCGTCGAAGAACTTGGCGTTGTTGTCCGAGAGGACCTGCTGGGTGTTGGTGTCCGCCGGGATGACGGTCAACTTCTCGAACGCGTAGAACTGCAAGAGCAGCGCCAGGGTCAGGAAGAACGCTCCGAAACCGATGACAATGGCGGACTTCCGCACGAGGACCTCCGTGGCAGGGGCTGACAAAACTTACCGGAGAGTAGCAGGAAAAATGCGAGGTGTGTCACACGTTCCGCCATCGCGCGGCGGGTGCCCGTGAGTCAGTGTGCCGACTGCGGATTCGCCAGCACGTCGACCGCTTCGCACCAGGCGTGGGTCCACAGCATGTGCACTTCTTGGATACGCGGCGTGTCCGCGGACGGTACGACGAGCACATGGTCGGCCGCTCCCCGCAGGCCCTCGCCCTTGGCGCCGGTGAGGGCCACCGTGAGCAGGCCCCGCTCGCGCGCCAGAAGCAACGCCTGCAGCACGTTCGGGCTCGTGCCGCTGGTGCTCATCGCGAGCAGTACGTCGCCGCGCCGGCCGAGGGCCGCGACCCCGCGACGGAAGATCTGGTCGAAGCCGTAGTCGTTGCCGACGGCGGTGACAGAGGACAGGGACTCCGCCAGGTTCACCGCCGGGAGCGGCTCTCGGTCGTGGATGCACTTGCCGATGAACTCCGCGGCGACGTGGCTGGCGATCGCGGCGCTGCCGCCGTTGCCGGCCACCAGCAGCGTGCCGCCGGCGACGAGGGCCTGTACGAGCGCTGTACCCGCCGCCTGCACCTCCGTCTCCAGCGCCGGGTCCCGCAGCGCGACGGCCAGCGCCGCCCACGCGTCGGTGCCTTCGCCGAGGCGGCGTTGCACGGCGGCCCGTACGTCGTGCTCGCTCGCCTCGTGCAGCGGGTGCGCCGCGCGATGCTGTCCGTCGTCCATCAGTGCTGGCCTCTCCACGTCGTCACGCCGTCCTTGCTGAAGGTGATCTCCGAGAGGGTCAGACCCATCTCGAGGAGCGTGTCCGCGACCACGTGCTTGCGCTCGAACTCGCAGACGAAGATGAGGTGGCCGCCGCCGCCGGCGCCGGTGACCTTGCCGCCGAGCGCACCGCATCCCAACGCGGCGGTGACGGCCTCGTCGATGAGCGGGGTGCTGATCCGCGACGACATCTTGCGCTTCTCCTGCCAGGCCTGGCCGAGCAGCCGCCCGAACCGGTCGACCTCGCCGCGCACCAGGGCGACCTTCATCCGCTCGGCCAGCTCCTTCTGCGCCCGCAGACCCTCGAGCGCGTCGGCGTTCCCGGTCTCGTAGCGGCTGCGCTGGTCGGCGATGATGTGGTCGCTGACCCGGGTGCGACCGGTGAACGCCAGCAGCATGTTGTGCTCCAGCTCGTGCACCGTGGCGTCGCGCACCCGCAGCGGGTTGACGATCACTTCGTCGGGCCGGAACTCGATGTAGTTGAACCCCCCGAACGACGCGGCGTACTGGTCCTGCGACCCGCCCGGGATGGCGAGGTCCTCGCGTTCGAGCCGATAGGCCAGCTCGGCGATCTCGTACGGCGTGAGGTCCACCCCGCAGTGCTGGGCGACCAGATCGATCACTGCGACCATCACCGCGCTGGAGGAGCCGAGGCCGGACCCCGGCGGCGCCTGGGTGTGCAGGAAGAGGTCGAAGCCCCCGGTGGGCATCGCGCCGCCCATCGATCGGACCCGCGCGATGGCCGCCTTCGGCAGGTCCAGCTCACCGTCGAACTCCACGGGATCGTCGACGTCGAAGCCGATCGAGGTGCCGAAGTCCAGCGACTGCACGGTGATCCGGCCGTCCCGGCGTGGTCGCAACGTCGCGTAGGCGAAGCTGGAGATCGTGGCGGAGAGGACGGCGCCGCCCTCGCGCTCGGGGAACGGCGAGACGTCGGTGCCACCCCCGGCGAAGGAGATCCGCAGAGGGGCGCGCGCCCGCAACACCGGTCGGGTCGCGTCGAGCACCGACGGATCGGTGGGGGCGACCCCCTCGGCAGTCATCGGCGGCTAGCCTCCTGAACGTGGTGGACCCCGGGCCCGAGGTAGGAGCGGGGACGCGCCCGGCGGATCAGGGATCTCGTGCGACGTCGTCCACCGCAGGCGTCCGTGCAGACTACTGGAGAGTAACGGGGGTCACAGAACGCGTGCGCCGCTACTCCATGCTCGATCTGCTCCGCGCGCTCGCTGCCACCCTCGTGCTCCTCACCCATGTCGCGTTCTGGACCGGCGCCGACCACCTGGACGTCTCCGGGCCGCTGCTCGCACGCGGTGACGCAGGGGTCGCGGTGTTCTTCGCCATCTCGGCGTTCCTGCTGCTGCGCCCCTTCCTGCGTGCCGGGCTGGCGGGCCGACCCAGGCCCGACCTGCGCCGCTACGCCGTACGCCGCGCGGCGCGCATCCTGCCCGCCTACTGGGTCGCGCTGGCCGCCGTGCTCGCGGTCGCGGCGCTCGCACCGGTGCGCACCGGTGGGGTCGGGTCGCCCGTCGACATCGCCCTGCACGTGGTGGTGCTGCAGGGGTATTCCGGCCACTCGTACCAGTCGTTCTCGCAGACCTGGAGTCTCACGACCGAGGTGACGTTCTACGTGCTGGTGCCCGTCATCGGCACAGCTCTCGGACGCCTGGCCCAGCGCCCGCGCAGGGTGTGGCCGGTCCTCGGCGGCGCGCTGCTGCTCGGGCTGGTCGCCCAGGGTGCCTCGGCTGCTTGGACCGGGGTGGATCCGCACTCCGGCGCCGGGGTGCTGGCGACCTCGGTGCTCGGTCACGCGGGATGGTTCGCGGCGGGCGCCGCGCTCGCCGTCCTCTCCGAGACCGGGTCGATTGCGGTGTCGACGACGGCGGGCCGGTGGCTGGACTTCGCGCGCACCAACCCCGGCGTCGTCGTGCTTGGCGCCGCGCTGCTCTATCTGCTCGCCGCCACTCCCCTGGCCGGCCCGGTCGACCTGCAGTCGCCGACGCCCGCGCAGGCCGTCGTGAAGGAACTCCTCTACACGGCCATCGCCGGGCTCCTGGTGCTGGCGGCGACCAGCCCGGTGCGCGGCGCCGTGGCGCGGGCTGCCGCCGGATCGCCGGCCGCGCGCTGGCTGGGCGACGCGTCGTACCCGGTCTTCCTCTGGCACGTGCTGGCCCTGCAGGTGGTCTACCTGGTGACCTCGCGCGGACTCTTCACCGGAGCGTTCACGACGACGCTGGTCGCGGTGACGGCGCTGTCGGTGGTGGTGGCGAGGATGTCGGTGAGCCTGGTGGAGCGTCCGGTGCTGGCGCGGGCCCATCAGCGGACCCGGTCCGCCGCCGCGGAGGACACCGTGCCAGCAGGCACGCGGTGACCGTCCCGGCGAGCTGACCGAGGATCGCCCCGGCCGACCGCTGGTCGACCACACCGAGCCCGGCGAGCAGCACCCCGGCGAGCGCCATCGACCCGCCGATCCCCCAGCCCAGCAGCCGCCGCGGCACCAGCATGCAGAGCACGCCGACGACCGCACCGGCCGGGCCGCTCATCAACACCCCCACGCCGACGGACAGCACCGCGGCGACGACGACGCCCCCACCGGTCTCGTTCTCGACGTCCGTCGGGTCGATCTCATGCGCGGGGACCCGTCGCGTGCGTCGGCGGGTCGCGACGGCCAGCGCGGCGAGCGCCAGGACTGCCAGCGCGCCCACCAGCAGGCCCGCGCGCTGCCACCGCGTGGGCCCGAACGTCACGTGCACCGTCGCCGCCGGTCCGGGTGGCACCACGAACCCCTGTCGCCAGCCGTCCACCCGCACCGTCGGGAGCGAGCGGCCCGCGAGCGAGGCGTGCCACCCGCGGTTGTAGCCCTCGGTCAGTGCCACGACCCGGGTGCCTCCCCCATCGACACGGACGGTTCCGTCTCCTGACCGCAGCGCCCCGGACGCGCGCGCGGACACGGAGGTCCGATCGGTCGCCGTGCCAACGCCCGCCGCCGACCGAGGCTGCAGGTAGACCAGTTCGGCGCGCACCCCGCTGCCGGGGGTGACCGACACCGTCTGGGGGCCGGCAGCGACGGCCGCCGATGTCGTGCACGGCGCCGCGTGCAGGAGCGCTCCCTGCGCGATCTGCGCTGCGGAGGCGGTCAGCCGCAACGGCACCGACGTCGTCCCGACGTGCAGCACACCGGCCGCGCCGCAGGCGAGCTGCAGTCCACCGGCGTGCCCGCCTTCGGATCGCACCCAGACGCTCGGCGCGACCGGACCCGACCGGGAGAACGTGACCCGGCGAGCCAGCAGCGCGGGGTCCTCGCCCTGGGCGGCCGCGGTGCTGCGCTCGCGCGGATCGCGCCGCAACAGGACCGACGTCCGGGTCGGGTCGACGCGGCCCGGAAGTGCGATCACGCTGCCGAGGCGCTGCCCGGGCACGGACACCCCCGTCAGACCCATGACCGGGTCGGTGGGGACGCCGGCGACGTGCAGTTCGACGCGGACGGTGCCGGTCGCGGCGCGCGGTAGCTGCAGGCGCACGGCCGTCTGCCCCCGCGCCACCTGCACCGTCGGACCGCGCACCGCGCCCACTGACAGGCGCAGGGAACCGATCCGGTCCAGCCCGGGGCCGGAGGCGAGGTCGACGTCGACCTCGCGCAGCGGCGTTCGCGCGCTGGGGGTGAACGACAGGCTCGCGGTCGCCTCGTGATCGCCGGTGCGCCAGGCGGTCGCCGGGTCGTCGTCGAAGGCGGCCGCGATGCCGGCTCCGGGCCCGGCGTACGTCGCAGCGGTCGGGTCCGCGCCGGAGGACGAGGCCGACCACGAGGTCATCCCGATCAGCGCGCGCACCGGCTGGCTCGCGGGGTCGCCGCCGGGCGGCAGGTCGCGGGCGCCGATGTGGTCCGGCGTGGTGTCGTCACGGGTCAGCGTCGGGCTGTAGCCGTCGGTCGCGGAGACACCGTTGTTGTACGAGCGCCACCGCAGGGAGTCGGTCACGACGTCCGGAACGGCGCCGCCCGCGCCCGTCGTACCTCCCACCACCTGCGTCCAGTCGTTCGGGGAGAGCGCGCCCACGGTCGACAGGTCGAAGACGGACTCCGGGCCGCCGACGACCCGCAGGTCGTGGCCCTGCGGGTACGCCGCGACGGTCTGCGATCCGCCGACCGTCCACAGCGTGAGGCGGTCGGTGCCGGTGCCGGTGCCGGTGGATCCGGCGTACGCGAATCCGGGCGACCGGCGCAGGGTGGCCTCGACCAGCGACCACGGCTGCGCCCCCACGGTGGAGGCGATGGAGTGGCGCACCACGACGCGCGCGATGCCCATCCGTGCCAGACCCGCCGCGAGGCCCGGCTGCACCTGGCCGGAGGCGGCGAGCTGGTCGGCGGTGTCGAGCATCCGGGTCGCACCCGGCTCGCCGAGCGGCGCTGCGGCCCGGAACACCAGCGGGGAGGCCGCGAGCGCGCTCATCGGGTCGTCGCTCGTGGTGCCCCAGTCGTAGGTCGCGGTGCGCGCGTTGGGGAAGAGCAGGGTGCTCCCACCGGCTCGCTCGGCCGCCGCGTCGATGCGGTGTGCCATCGCCGACCACGAGGCGGGGACAGCGCGGTAGCCGCCGGAATCAGCCAGCCGGCCCTGCCAGATCGGGGTCATGGCCGCTGCGACGAGGACGACGAGAGCGGCGGCCACGAGGCGCGCGGCCACCTCACGCGAGCGGCGCAACCGGTCCAGCACCACGGCCAGTCCGAGCACCACGGGCAGCCGGATGAGCGCGTCGGCCTTGTGGACGTTGCGCAGCGGCGCCAGTGATCCGTCCAGCAGCGCGCGCACCTGCACCGCGACCGGACTACCGACGACCCCGTGGTGCCCGACCGTCATGAACACGGTGCCGACGAGGACGCTCAGCACCGCGAACCGGCCGAGGTGCGAGCGCAGCCGGGCGACGCCGACGAGCCCGACGCCCGCCACCGCACTGGTCGCGAGGATCGACACCAGCGACTGCGCGCTGGTCCAGCCCGCCTGCCAGGTGGGGTGCCCGGCGGAGTCCAGGATGTAGGCGATCCAGTCGGAGTCGCCCCGCAGCACGTTCGGCGTGGACGTGACCGCCGTGGTCATCGACGCGGTCTCGATGAAGTCCAGGAACGGGTACCCGTACCCGCCGAGCACCAGCAGCGGCAGCAGCCACCACGACGCACCGGCCAGGACGCCGACCGCCCACCACCCGATGCGGCGACGCCCCCGCGGGTGGGTGATCAGGAACAGGAACGGCACGACCAGCATCAGCCCGGACGCGGCGGCGTTGACCCCACCCAGCGCCGCGGCCAGCAATCCGCCGACCGCGACCGCGCGCAGCACGCCGCGCCGGTCGAGGTCTGCGCGCACGAGCGGCCTGGCGGCGAGCACCAGCCACGGCGCCACCGCCATCGGCCACGCCTCGCTGGAGTTCTCGGCGAGGAGCGTGAGCACCCGGGGACACAGCGCGTACGCCGCAGCCGCCAGCAGCGCGACGGACGGTCCGGCGAGCCGCAGCTCGCGCACCAGCCGGGCGACGCCCAGGAAGGCGACCAGCAGCAGGATCGTCCACCAGACGCGCTGGCACGCCCACGCCGGCAGACCCAGGGAATGGCCGATGCCGAAGACGGGGCCCATCGGGAAGAGGTAGCCGTACGCCTGGTTCTGCAGCTCGCCCAGGCCCGCGTGGCCGTTCCAGGCGTCGACCGAGCGGGCCAGATACGTCCATGGGGAGAGCGTCAGGTCGATCTTGGTGTCGGGCTGCACCTGTCCCGGCGCGACGAGCCACGGCAGCAGGGCCATGGCGAGGACGGCCAGGACGCGGACGACGCGTGCCCGGTCCGGCAGAGCGCCGTCCGGCTGCTCGCGAGTGACCCGGTCCACGACGCGGAGGGTCCGCGCGTCGCCGGACATCACCGTCGACGCAGCACGAGCAGGAGGTTCCACGTCAGCAGCTCCCGCAGCCCGGGCACCTTCAGCAGATGCCGGGCCACGTCGGGCAGGTACCGCGGGCGGGCCACCAGCACCTCGACCTCGGGGTGACGCTGCGCCCATCGCAGGCCCTGCGCGACGCTGATCCGGTAGAGCGTGTGGTCGACCGTGTTCTTCGGCGGGTGCCCGTGCTTGCGGGTGTACCGGCGCGCGGCGCGCTCACCGCCCAGCCAGTGCCACGGCGACGTCTCGTGCCCGCCCCACGGCGAGAGCCAGTTGGTGTAGGAGAGGAAGACCAACCCGCCCGGGCGCACGACCCGCACCATCTCGTCGGCGACCTGCTCGGGGTGCTGGACGTGCTCCCACAGGTTGCTGCTGAAGACCAGGTCGACGCTGCGGTCGGCCACCGGCAGGGCCGCCGCGGTCGCGACCAGCCCCCCGTCGTGCACCGAGGAGACGGCTGGGTCGTGGTCGACCGGCACGTAGCGCGCACCGGCTGCCCGGAACGCGCTGGCGAACTCGGCCGGGCCCGCGCCCACGTCGAGCACGGACGCACCCCGCAGGTCGGTGAGCTCCTGCAGCAGCTCGATCGAGTCGGCCGCCAGCGCGCCGTAGAACACATCGGGCCGAGTCTGCTCCAGGGTGAACGCGTGGAAGAGACGGGCGGACCGCGCGAGACCGCGACGCTGCGCGCTCATGCCGGCCGCCGGGCGATCAGGTGCAGAGTCGGTCGCAGGCCCGGCCGGACCGCACGGGCCGCCAGCACCAGTGGCGCCGAAGCGAGCCCGGTCGCGATGACACCCCGGGAGGCGAGGACGCCGCGCGGGCGAGACGCCGGGCGCCAGCGGCGTACGGCGCTCGCGGCGTCGGTCGTCAGACTGTCCAGGACCGGTCGCCGGACCTCGACGTCGACGAACCCGGCGTCCGTCGCGGCGCGCGCGAGGCTGTCGGCCGTGAAGAACCGCACATGGGTGGGGTCCTCGAGCATCCACCAGGCCGCTCCGTAGAGGCGTACGCCGTCGCTGTCACCCGCCGGGGTGAAGAACTGCACCGTCCCCCCGGGACGCACCAACTCGAACGCGACGGCCAGGGTCGCCACCGGATCCACCACGTGTTCGAGCACGTGGATCCCGTAGACGAGATCGACCGGGTCCGCACCGTCGCGCGGCACGTCCTCCACGGCCCCACCGGACAACCTGCCCTGGGCCACCACGCGCGGGTCCACGTCGATCCGCAGCTGGTCGGGGTCGGCCCCCGCGATCGAGGCACCGCCGTCGAGGAAGCGCCGCAGCATCGACCCGCTCCCGTACCCCACCTCGAACACCGACCGCGGCGTCCCGCCCGGCGCGGCCCGCCGCATCGCCCGGTAGGTCAGGTCGAGACGGATCCGATCGAGGGTGGGCTCACCGCCGTACGCCAGGTCGCGATGCGCACCGGGTGCCTCGTCCAGATCGCGCAGGAGATGGCCGCATCGCTCACAGCGGGCGAGCTCCCCGCCACCACGCAGCGCGAACGGTCGCATCCGGGCACGGCAGATCTCGCAGTCCTCGCGGATCGCGGCGACCCCGGTGGCGGCCATCTCGGCTGATGTTCCTTCCCGTTCTTACCTACAAGTTCTACCTAGGAGTAACTTCGGCGTTACCCTATCCGTCGGTGCGCGCACGACCCGGTGGACGGCACGGCGCACCAGGCCGCCGGCATCGCCTGCCGACGCGGACGCCCGATTCCACGAGGAGTACACGAGTGCAGGTGAGCGGCAACGCTGACACGACATCGGCCAGCAACGTGCCGATGCGCATTCTCTACCTCTCGTGGCGCGACCGGGAGAACCCTGAGGCGGGCGGCGCGGAGACCTTCACCGAGCGGACCGCGCAGATCCTCACCGAACGCGGTCACCGCGTCACCATCTTCACCAGCCGATTCCCCGGTGCCCGCGCCGTCGATCGGCACGGCGACGTCGACGTCGTACGCCGCGGAGGACGGTTCACCTGCTACCTACGGGGACTGCTGTACGCCGCCCGGCACCGCGGCGACTACGACGTGGTCCTCGACGTGCAGAACGGGGTGCCGTTCTGGGCGCCGCTGCTCGCGCGGAACCCGGTCGTCAACATCACCCACCACGTGCACCGCGACCAGTGGCGCTCGCTCTTCCCGGGCCCCATCGCCGCGGTGGGGTGGTTCCTGGAGAGCAAGGTCGCGCCGCGGGTCTACCGGCACTCGCGCTACGTCACCGTCTCCCAGGCCACCCGCGCCGATCTGGCCTCCCTGGGCATCGAGCCCGAGCGGGTCGACCTGGTCTACTCCGGCAACGACCACCCGGCCGATCTGGACTCCTACCGCTCCGTGGCCCGGTCGGCCGAGCCGTCGATGACCGTGCTCGGCCGTCTGGTCCCGCACAAGCAGGTCGAGCTGGCGATCGACGTGGTCGCCGACCTGACCGACGTGCTGCCCACGCTGTCGCTGGACATCGTCGGATCGGGCTACTGGGAACCGCAGTTGCGCGAGCACGCCGCGCAGCGGGGTGTCGCCGACCGGGTGCACTTCCACGGGTTCGTGGAAGAAACGACCAAGCACACCCTGCTGGCTCGGTCCTGGTTGATGCTGGTGCCCTCGCACAAGGAGGGCTGGGGGCTGATCATCGTCGAGGCCGGCCTGCACGCCACCCCGAGCATCGCCTTCGCCGAGGCCGGCGGCCCGAGCGAGTCGATCCTGCACGGGCTGACCGGTCTGCTGTCCAAGGACTACGCCGACATGCGCGCCCAGGCGCGCCGGATCCTGCAGGACGACGGTCTGCGCGGTCAGTTGGGCGCCGCGGCCCGCGACCACGCGCACAGCTTCAGCTGGTGGTCGGCCGCCGAACGCCTCGAGCACACCTTGCACTCCGTGCTCGGTCACCGGGCGCGGCCCGATCAGCCGGCCACCCTGGGCCCGGCGTCGGTGGACCTGCAGCAGGTGCACGGCATGCACGGCTCAGCGCCCGTCACGGTCGCTGCGCTCATCTCCGGTGATAGCCGACTCGACGACACCGATCGCGCGTGTGTGCCGACCGTGGACGTAGACGTGGACGCGGACCCCGTCGACGAGCCGGCCACCGTCCCCCGCTGACGGCGGCGTACCGCTCGCCGACCTCCACGGTGACGCAGCTGTGCCCGAGTGACGCAGGCCTACCTGTGTCACTCGGCCATAGGTGCGCCATCGTCGAGCGTGCGAGCTGAGCATGCAGAAAGCGGCCGACCCCTGGAGGGATCGGCCGCTCTCGCGTGAGAACTGTGGGGCTCGGGTCAGTTCGAACTGTCGTAGTTGATCTGCGAGCTGTACTTCTGCGGCTGGGTCACCGAGTTCTGCTGGGCGACGAGTCCGAAGATGGCGAGCAACGCCAGGATCACGCCGAGCAGTCCGCCGCCGATGTTGTAGGCGAGCTTCAGGTTCGTCGGGTCCATGTCGTGTGTCATTCCTTCTGACGTCTCGGTCCTGCACCAGTGCCTCGCAGGAAGTCTGCGCTCATCATAACCACAGACCGCTCACGCAGGTAACTCTTCGGTAACCACGTTTCGGCGCGTCGCGGTCACCTCCCTCACCAGCAGCAACGGCGTCACCGCGAGTCCCACCAGGCCGAGGTAGCGCCACGGACCGGGGCCGGCAGGCAGCCGAGGCGCCGGGCCGAGGTCGTACAGCGTCAGCCCGGCTTCGCGAGCGACCGGATTCGCGCGCAGCGCCGACGGCAACGCGGTCGCCGGGTCGCTCGGCTGGTCGGTCTCGACCAGGACGTACCGCACCCCCGCGGCCTGCAGCGCCGCGCGTACGTCGGTGCGTCTCTCCAGCGCCGTGGTGATGCGGGCGGCGTCGGTGCTCTCGCCGCGCACCACCTGCGAGGACAGCGGCAGGTCGTCGTTGACCACCACCCGCCGGTCCAGCAGCCGCTGCCACGGATCGAGCACCACCTGGTCGTGGTCGAACGCGTACCGCCGGTAGAGCGTCCAGGGGAAGACGGCGACCGCGCCGGGCGGCAGCGCCGCGACCCGGTCCCGCACGGCGGTGTACGACGTCGGGTACGTCACGGCGGACCACCGCCCGCCCTCACCCCAGGCCAGACCGGTGAGCACCACCAGCGGCCACAGCGCCACCAGCAGCCCGACCCCGACCGCAGCCGTGCGATCCGCGCCGACCTTCCGCCCGAGGTCGCGGACCTTCTCCACGAGCAGGCCCGCGCACACGGCCACGAGGAGCACCCACACCGCCACGAACTTCTGCGAGTCGCGCAGCAGGCCGCCACCGGGCAGGTCCGTGACCACGGCGGTCACCAGCTGCCGACCGCCCGGCACCGCACTGGCACCGGCGATGATCAGGCTGACGACACCGGCGACGGCGAGCCCGGCGTACGCCGGCGAACGTCGCCACGCGCGGGCCCACCCGGCGTACCCGACACAACCCAGCACCACGAGGAGCGCGACACCACTGACCACCGCCGAGGAACGGCCGGGGGTCCAGGTGCCGGCGTTCCAGATGCCGCCACCGGTGAGCAGCGAACCGAGCACCCCCCACGACGTGTCCGCGCGCGACATGAACGCCGTCACTCCCGCCGAGTCCCCGGCGCCCGTGGAGGCCGAGGGGGCGACGAACAGGAAGGGGAACCACCACGGCGCGTTCGCGAACACGAAGACGAGCAGAGCCCAGCCGATCTCACGCCCGAGACGAACACGACGCAGACCCGACGGCTGAGACCGCGTGGGCACCAGGAGCACCGCCAGCGTCACGATCAGACCGAGGATCGCGCCGGTCGATCCGGTCAGGGCGGTGACGACGGTCCAGACGCCGAGCCGCAGCCGACCGCGAGCGCGGCCGAGGTGCACGTCCGAGGCCGCCGCCACCAGGAACGGCAGAGCGGCGTACCCGAGCAGGAAGCCCCAGTGACCGATGGCGAGACGCTCGGCGAGGTAGGCGTTCCAGCTCGCGAAGAGCGCGGCGGCGCCCGCACCGAGCCGCGAGGACATCAGACCGCCGACGCCCGCGCCGACCCCCACGAAGACCAGCAGCAGCAACGCCTTCTGCACGACCCAGCCGGGCACGACGTGGGAGGCGAGCGCGACGACCAGGTCGTTGGGGACGGCGCGCGGGACGCTGCCGTCGACGCCCAGGGTGCGGTCGGACAGGTCCAGCCGCGGCACGAAGACCATGTCGTAGAAGAGGAGGTAGCCCGGTCGCAGCGCGGGGCCCAGCGCGAGGACGCCGCTCAGCAGGCCGACGAGCGCACCGACACCGCGAACGCCGAGGCGTGGGCGCGTCGCCATCGCGGTCGTGGTCACCGGTGCTGCGCCTCGACCGAGGCGAACGCCTCCCCCATCCGGGCACACTGCGTCGGCAGGTCGTGCTCGGCCAGCATCCGGGCCCGGTTGGCGGCTCCGACCTCGCGGGCGTGCGGCAGGTCGGTGAGGAAGTGCAGCAGACCCTGCGCGAGCTGCTCCACGTCGTCGTCGACCAGCAGGTTCGGCGGCTGCACCGCCTCGTCGTTGGTGCCGCACCGGGTGGTCACGACCGGCAGCCCGCAGGACTGCGCCTCCAGATAGGCGAGCCCCAACTGCTCGGTCCACTTCCAGGTCGCGCGAGGCGCGGTGCAGAAGACCGCGGCCGAGCGCAGCAGGTCCGCGACGCCGGCGGCGTCCAGGCTGCCGCGCAGCTCGACCTGTCCGGGGTGCTCGCGTGCCTCCCGCTCGACGCGGTCGCGCAGCGGTCCGTTGCCCGCCACGACCAGCCGTGCCTCGGGGACGCTGCGGCGTACGAGCGCCATCGCGTCGAGGACCCGGTCGATGCCCTTGTTCTGCGCGAGCGGTGAGGTGAAGACCACCACCGGTTCGGTCGCCGGGGTCGGCGCCGGGGTGAAGAGCGCGGTGTCGACGCCGGGCTTCACCACGCGGATGCGCTGCTCGTCGAAACCGTTCTCCAGCAGGTGATCTCGCGCGGCGTCGACCATGCACAGCAGCAGGTCGGCGCCCCGGCTGGCGTGCACGGCCTGGCGGTACGGCGGGATCTTGTAGAGCGGCTGATTCGGCAGGTTCTCCCACGTGATGACGGCCTGTAGCGGGCGCCGCGTGCCGCGTGAGCGCCATCGTGCGGCCTGCCCGGTGACGAGGGAGCACAGTTCCAGGCTCGCCACCCAGTCGTACGCCGCGGGGTCCTGGTCGCCCAGCCCCTGCACCCAGGCCAGCGCGCCCGCCTCCACGAAGCGTTTCACCGGACGCCGGTACGCGCTGGGCACCCACTCGATGTCCCCGACCGGCTGCTGTGCGGCGAGCGCGGTGACCTGCGTCTGCGGCATCCGGGACATCCAGTACAGCTCACGCCGTGCCCGCTGGTCGGGCAGCGAGACCCACAGCAGCCGACGGCTCACGTGGTCGCCTTCGCGGGGCCCTCGGTGGACGCCGTACGCCGGTCGCGGCGCCCCCGGCGCGCGCCGAGGGTGTAGCCGACGACCTCCAGCCCGCGCAGCAGGACCATCCCGGCTGCATGCGCGGGGTCGCGGGCGAGCAGGCCGCGGGCGTCGACGTACGACTTGACCAACGCCCGTCCCTGGGCACCGACGGCGCCGCCGTGCTGGCCCTGCAGTGCGGGGATGCTGCGCCCGTAGTAGTAGCGCTTGCGCAGCACGTCCGGCACGGTGAGGTGGCCCTCGTCGTGGTCGACCAGGATGTCCGCCAGCTCGATACGGGCACCCGCGGCGTGCATCCGCAACCGCAGGTCGGCGTCCTCCGGGCCGGACATGTCGAGCCGGAAACCGCCGTCACCGACCAGGAAGTCGCGCCGCACCAGCCGCGGGTTGTGCAGCCAGGGCTGGGTCAGGTAGCACTCGCGCTCCAGGGCCCGGCACGCGGTCCAGAAGCCGTCGCCGATGGTGCGTTCGGGCAGCGCGACCCCGACCGCTCCGGTGTCGCGGGCCGTCCGCAGGGCTGCCGCGATGCTGGCCGGGGGCAGGATCATGTCGCTGTCCAGCCACAGCACCCACTCCCCTCGGGCCGCCGCGATGCCGGTGTTGCGCTGCGCGGACCGCTCCGGGCCCGCGGTGATGACGCGATCGGCGTACCGGCCGGCGATCCGAGGGGTGGCGTCGGTGCTGTGGTTGTCGACGACGATCAGCTCGAGGTCGCCGTGGGTCTGCGACCGCACCGACGCCAGGCAGGCGTCGATGGTGCGCTCGTTGTCGCGGGTGGGGACGACGACGGAGACGAGTCCGTCGTCGTGCTCAGTGGTGGTGTTCACCGGCGTACTCCGGTTCCTTGTCCTGGGCTGGGTCGTGGGGCGTCTGGGCAGGCGTCGGTGCCGGCGGCAGGTAGTCGCGCAGCGCCCCGACGAGCGCGACCAGCAGCCCGGCCGCGCCGAGGTAGTGCGGCCACAGACTGGCTGCCACGGAGTCCGCGCTGACCTGTCCGGTGAGGCCGTTGGCCCACAGCACGATCAGATAGACCACCACGGAGGCGCCGATCAGGCACACCCCGGCGGTGATGAGCCACTCCGACGGCAACGGCGCCCAGCGCAGCAGGGCGACCAGGAGCAGTGCGGTGACCAGCCCGGCATACCCCAGGAAGAAGGTCGCGGCCAGCACGAGGGCGATCTCGACGGCGATCCTGCGCATCGGACCGGGCCACGGTCCGGCATCGCCGTGCGGCACGGCAGCCGAGGCCTCGGAGTGGGTCGGTGCGTCCGCCTGCTCGGGCTCCGGCTCCGGCTCGGACAGATGCTTCGGCCGCCGGCGGAGCAACGGCCGACCCCGGCGGGCCGGCAGCACGGTCTCGCGGCCGGCCCCTGGGGTGGCGTCGTCGTCGACACGGTCATCGTCATGGTCGTCGTCGCGACCGGTCCGGCTCGCGGCGATGCGACGCCGCACGGGACGCCACACTCCGGTGCCGAGCGCGATCGCGATCAAGAGCACGATCCCGGAGACTGCCAGCGCGATGTCCGAGGCACGCTGCGGCCCGTACCGGATCTCGATGTCGTAGCTGCCGCCGGCCGGCAGCTCCCACCCGACCGAGTACCCGTCGAGCACCACGGGCGCCCCGAGGTCCTTGCCGTTGGCGGTCGCGTGCCACCGGGGGTCGAAGCTCTGGCTGATCACCACGGCGAACGCCCCGCCGGAACGCACCTTCAGCGATTTGGCGGGGGCCGAGTTGTGGACGTCGGTGACCACCGGCGCGGCCGGAACCGCGCCCGTGACGGTGCGGGTGTCGGTGAGGGCGACCGAGTCGAGGGTGAACCCGGGCGCCTGCTCGATGCGCCGGGACCCGGCCTGCAGCGACGTCCGCGCGCACCCGGTCCACCGGGTCCCCTCGTCGGAGGCGCCGGCGAGGGTGGAGGTCGTGGGGCGCATCCGGATCGGCTGGCCGTCGATGGTGGCGACGGTGAGGCACCGGGCACCCTCGCCACCGACCTGGTCCAACGGTCCGGCGCTGGCGGTGCGCATCGAGATCCCCGTGTCGATGCTGGGGAAACGGGCCGGCAGGCCCCGCACCGGCGTCGTGGCACCGGTGAAGGTGACCCGGACAGTGCGGCCGGTGACCTGCGGGAAGGTCAGATTCGTGGTGCCGTTCCGGGTCAGCTTCGTGGTCGCGACCCGCTTGCCGTCCACAGTGACGACCGCGCTGGTGGCCCACTGGGTGCGTGCCGCGCCCTCGGTGTGGTCGTCGGCCGCCGGGCTCTGCCGGACCGAGACGCTGTCGATCGAGCGGGTGGGTCCGGCGATCTGCCACCAGGAGTTGCGGACGCCGTCGCCCGGCACCCAGGCCGTGCTGCCTGCCTTCGCACCGGTGTCGGCCGCCATCGACGCCCGCTGCGCCGGGTTGTCGAAGTAGAAGGCCGACGACCTCGCCTGCACCGCGGTGGAGTAGCCCGCCACCCGGTCGTACACCGGCTCGATCGGTCCATCCACCCGCACGTCGGCGGCGCTGGTGAAGGTGCGCGCGTCGGGCAGGGTGACGATGCGCCGCAGGCCGGTCTCCTCGTCGTCGGCCGTCGACGGGGTGCCCTGCAGGCGGGTGAGCAGCACCGACATCGGCGTCTTGTCGAATGCCGCGCGCCCGGCCGCGTCGAGCTTCGCGTACTCGTTCAAGAACGTCGTGGGCGTGCGAGCGGTGCGGACGGCGAGCGGCCCCGGCATCCGGATGTCGGCGATGCCGACAAGGTTGTATCCACCACCGCGCTGGGAGTCGGCCGTGACCTTCACGCTGCTGACCGGGACGTTGCCCATCGGGAAGGACGCGTACCCGGTATCGGGCATCCGCCGGGTCACCGAGCGACCGCCCGCGGTCACGGTCAGCCGGTCGATCTTGGAACGGCCGACCGAGGCCTGCTCGATCCGGACGGTGCCGAGCGCCACCGGGGTGGGCTCGGTGATGGTCAGGCTCTGACCCTTCGCGCGCCCGAAGTCGCCGAACAGCCATGCGGTCGAGGGGTCGCCATCCAGGGCGTTCTGCGGGCTGGCGTACGGCAGGTCGAAGAACGCCCCGCCCTCCGACGTCGCGCTCACCTGGGCACCCGAGGGCACCATCACGGTCTGGTCGTCGGGGTCGGTGCCGAGGGCGTGGGTGCTCTTCGGCGTCTGCGCGGCCGTGAGCAGGGGCCCTTCGCCGTTGCTCAGCCGGTTGGTGATGGCCGCCCGGCGCGCGTTGGTGTCGGTGAGGACGAGTCGGTGGGCGCCCCCGAGGAGCGAGGTCAGGGCGTGGGTGTCGACATCCTGCGCGTACTGGAACGACGGCGACGTGCGCAGCAGCCCGGCCGCGGACATCTGCGCGACCCCGGACCCGTCACCTGCGACGAGCAGCGAGTTGTCGGTGCGTTCGGCCCGCACCGAGTTGAGCGGGTCGGTGACGTCGTACCGCTGCAGCGGCGGCAGCTGGTCCTCGCCGTACGCCTCCGGGTTGGTGCCCGTGCCCAGCGTGTACTCACCGTCGAAGCCGAAGTTCCCTGCGCCGAACAGCCCGGGATCGCTCGCCAGGATCCTGGCGGTGACCGCGGGACGGGCGCCACCGGCGTCCTCCCAGTCGATGTCGTGGCGCAGCAGGATCGTGTCGGCGCCCAGGTACCGCGCGTACGCCGACATCGCCGCGGGCGGCACCACGCCGTTCTGCAGGGTGTCGTTCAGCGCGGTGAGGTAGTTGGCGCCGGGTGCCGAGGCGTTCGGGGTCGTCTCGGGGATGATCACGTCACGACGGAAGAGGGAGTTGGCGACGTCGTCGGGTCGCTGCACCGTCCAGCGGTACGACGGCCGCGTCTGGCCGGGCAGGAACAGCACCGAGGCGTTCGAGTCGCCCTTGTCGATCGCGGCCGCGGCCTGATGCCAGTAGTCGGGGATGTCCATCGGTGACAGATAGAGCCGGTTGGTGAGAGCCGGCGAGATCCAGCCGGTGACCAGGATCACGGCCAGCACCGCCGCGAGCGGTGCCCAGAAGTCCAGGTGGGCGATCTTGCGCCACACCGTCCGCGCCGCGAAACCGAGCGCGAGCGCGAAGCCCAGCGCCAGCAGGGCGCCGATCTTGTTCGTCGTGCGGAACGCCGACATACCGGGCAGTTGCAGGAAACCGACGACGACATGCCCGAACGGCGAGGCGGGAGCAGCCTGCGCCGGGAACGCCCCGACCTCGATGATCGCGGCGACGGCCGCGAGACCGATCACCAGTCCGCGCAGCAGACCGCGGCACCAGCGCAGCGCGAGCAGGCCGAGCACCGGCCAGAGTGCTGTCAACACGATGATGTACGGGCTGGTGAGGTACGACGCGTACTGGCCCTCCCACGGCCCGTTCGCGTCGTGCCCGTAGAGCGGCCACAGGCCGAGACCGCGCAGGACCTCCGGGAACGACCCGACCTTGGCGATGCCGGTGATGGTCTCGGAACTGTCGACGATCTGCGACCCGGTCGACAGGGCGGCGGCGGCCGGCACCAGCCAGTAGACGGACAGGCCCACGACGAAGAGCGCGCACTTGGCGAGCACCCGCAGGATGTCGCGCCAGCCGATCTGCCAGCTGCGGCGGGCGAACACCATCAGCGGCAGCAGCGCGAACAGCTGCAGGATCGGCACGACAGCGACGTTCATGCCGCTCATCGCGAAGAAGATCAGCCCGAAGACCGCCGGCCAGCGCCACCCGCGAGGCGCCCGCAGCGCACGGACGAAAGCCAGCATCATCCAGGGCAGCAAAGCCATGGGAAGCGCGATCGCCAGGGTCGAACCGGCCTGGACCGTATAGGGATTCGCGACGTACAGGACACCCGCGGCGAGCCCGGCCCAGCGATCGGCACGGGGCGACAGGGAGCGCAGCAGTCGACTGGCGCCCCACGCCGTGAGCGCCCAGAGCGCGAAGTGGAAGATCCGGAACGTCGTGCCCGCGCTGAGACCGATCGCCCGCAGCGGGGCGAGCACACCCAGCACCGGGACGAGCCCGACGTTGAAGTTCGGTGCGCCGAGGTACGGCGTGCCGGTCCAGGAGGACAGGTACTGGTGCACCATCGACCACGGCGCGAGATAGACCTCGGGCTTGATGTCGGTGTAGAAGTGGCCGTACCCGTTGAGGAAGACCACGACCGCGAGGACCAGCAGGAGCGCCGCGACCGAGACGGCGTACTTCACGTCCGACCGTTCGGCGGTGCGCAACATGACGGGCACAGCGGGTCGGCGCACGGGGTGGGAACTTTCGCGGACGAGGGGCGAGCTTCGGATCTGGCCGGGCGCACCGGACTTCACGGGGTGCGGCGGTGCGCGGCCGTTCGGGCTGCGAGCAAATATAACCCGTGGGTAACCTGGGTCACGTGCGCTGCGGCGCGCCGCACGCCACTCCCCCGCCCGAAGGCCCCCACTTGTGACAATCGATGCCAGTACGTCCGACGCGCGCGACGGTCGCGACGGGCAGGGCGCGCTGGGGACCCAGCAGCCGGCCGCCGGGGCGGGCGCGGTGCTCGGTGCGCTGCTCGGGGTGGCGATGGGTGTCTCCAACGCGCTGGGCTACCTGCTGGTCCTCATGCTCTCGCGCACCCTCGGCCCGGAGGACTTCGGCGGATACTCCGCGCTCAGCACGTTCGGCGTGCTGCTCGCGATCCCCGCGGGCGCCTTCCAGGTCGTCATCGCGCGTCGCGTCGCGGCTAGCGCGCGGCACGAGGTCACGACCGGGCTGCGCCTCGCGTCCGGGGTGTCCGTGGTGCTCTTCGCCGCAACCGCGCTCGGCTCGGCAGGCCTGCGCGACGCGTTCCACCTCAGCTCGGCGTGGTCCCCGGTGCTGATGGGGGCGACGCTCCTTCCGATGACACTGACGGGTTGCTTCCAGGGTGTCCTGCTCGGCGCCCACCGGTTGCGCGCGCTGTCGCTGCTCTATGTGGTGACCGCGTTGACGCGGCTGGCCGCCGCGGTGGTCGCGACCGTCGCCGGCTTCTCCGTCGTGGAGGTGTTCGCGGTGATGCTGCTGGCCGCGATCGCGACCGCGCTCGTCGGCGCCGCGCTCTGCCGCACCGAGGTACGCCGCATCGCCGGTGGCGGCCACGGCCTGGCAGCGGAGATGCTGCGCTCCAATTCCACCCTGGCCGCGCTCATCGCGCTCACCAGCATCGACGTGCTCCTGGCCCGGCACTACCTGTCACCGCACAACTCCGGCGGGTACGCGCTGGCCTCCACCTTCGGGCGGGCGATCTGCTGGGGCACCCAGTTCATCGCGCTCATCGTGGTGCCACGGATGCGCGGCGCAGGCGCCACCCGCACGCTGCTGAAAGCCAGCGGGCTCGTGCTCGGCATCGGCCTGGTCGGCCTGGGGGTGGTGAGCATCAGCCCGTCGTTCTGGGTGCGGGTCGCCGGCGGCGGCGAGTACGCCGACTACGGGCACGTCGCGCAGGCCTGCGTGGTGCTCGGCATCGCGTGGGCCCTCGCGCAGATCTGGCTCTTCTCCGAGATGGGTGCCGGCGAGCACCTGCTCGGCGCGCTCACCTGGGGCGCCGTGGTCGTCGAGGCCTTGGCCATCGCCCTGCTGTGGCACGGCAGCGCCGTACAGATCGTCACGGTGTGCACGGTGTGTGCGGCGGCCATCGCCGTTGCAGGACTCGTGCGCGTGCTGGCGCGACACCAGCGGCGACTACCGCCCCTCGACGAGGGCTCGGCTGTGCTCGTCGCCGACGGCACGCGCGCCTGACACCGCGACCTCGACCGGCCTCTCAGCCGAGCGGACGTCGGGAGGCAGCCACCACCGGCGGAAGGCTCAGTCGTTCTTGCCGCCGATCGCGCGGGAGCGTGAGAGCACGACCTTCGCCACGGCCTTGAGCGGCCCCGGGAAGACTCCCGCCGCCTTCCACAGGGTCGCGTTGAGCTTCTCCTGCACCTGCGTCTGGTAGGTGCGCAACGTCTCGTCGGACCGGGAGAGACCGTGGGCCGCAACGGTGCGTTTGAAGACCAGCGCGTGCAGCCCGTTGGACCACCGCGGATCGTCGGCGTGCGCCGCATCCCAGGTCGCGGCGATGCTCCAACCGGGGTGCCGCCGCAGGAAGAGCCGGTGCGCCCGCTGGACCACCGGCCAGCTCGCGTCGTCCACGAGCACGAGGGCTTCGTCGGCCAGCAGCGGCTCGACCACCGCGAGGGCGAGATAGTGCGCGAGGAGGGTGTGCTCGCCGTCGTAGAAGTACACGCCGACCGGCTTGGTGACGGTGCCGAGCTGCGCCATGAGTTTGAAGCAGTCGCCCTCCAGCAGGTGCACCGCCGCGTCCCCGGCGTACCGACGCAGGTTGTCCTCCAGCTCGGTGCGAGCCTCCTGACCGGCCATCCCGAACTCCATGAAGTTCTCCATCACGAAGAAGTCCTTGGAACCGTTGTCCTGCACGGCCGCGCACAGCGACCTGCCCTTGAAGGTGCCGACCTCGAGGTAGGCCTCGTCCTGCGGCAGGACGGACGCCGCGACGTTGAGCACCGCCAGCTCGTTCGGCCCGGTGAACCCGGTGACGTCCTGCGCGATCTGCGCCCACCGCGGGTCGATCGGGTCGGTGTCCTGGGGGTCACCGGGGAAGGCGTGCTCGAGCTGGGTGAAGAACGCGGTGGTATCCATCGACTGCTTTCGACTGAGAGCGACGCTGGCGCCGCAGGCTGTGAGGGCGCTCACTGTACTGGTGGGTAGGAAGATAACCCGGAGCAGCAGGATCTGGCGCCTTGTCCGGCCCGACTCCCGCGTGTCCGCGCGGCGGTGCGGCTCACGCGATCAGCAGGAGCTGCACCGTCACCTGCGACCCGCCGGGGTGAGGGACCACAGTGGTCGTGGCCACGGTCCTCCCCGGGACCACGGGAAGCGACCAGGGACCCGTGCCCGTGCGCTCGCGCAGGACGAGCCGCCACGAGGAGCGGGGTGCATTGCGGGAGCGCCGGAAGTCGTCATCCTGAGGCAGCGGCCAGACAGAGTCGAAGTAGACCTTCTCGCCGCCGGCGACGAGCGCTGCGCAGACCGCGGGACTCAGACTGCTGTAGGAGGTGAGTCCGTATCCCTGGACGACGATGGGTCGGCGCAGCCCACCGTGAGCGCCGAGCAGGTTGCCGGCGGCAGCGACCACCCGACCCGCCAGCCGCTGATCGTCCTGCGACTGCCGAGTCACGTTGTGAACGGCGGGGAGGAGGGCGATCGTGACCGCTACCGCGACGGCCACCACGGCGACGACCGCGCCCGCGGTCCCGCGCCACGCCGGTAGCCGTCTCGTCCTCACCAGCAGCCGCACCACACGTCGGCACACCGCCCATATCGCGATCATCGAGGCGAACAGGGCCGCGGGCTGCACGAGGTCCAGGTAGAGCAGTTGCAGGGGGTAGACCGCGTGGGACCCGGTCCACACCAGAGCGCCGGTGAGGACGAGGCCGACGGCCGCCGCCGAGGCCACCGCCCCGTCGCGACCACTGCCCTGTCGAAAGACGCCCCGACCGGTCCAGATCGCGTGGAACAGCACCGCGACGACGAGAAGTGCCGCCACCGCGCCCGCCGCACCGGGGGTCGACGCCCCCGTATGGCGCAGATGGCCCCCGACGGGCACGACGAGAGCGGCGACGTCCTGCATCGAGGTCCAGACACCGACCATGGGCCCGCTGTGCGCACCGCTGAAGGTGCTGATGAGCTCGGACAGATTGTTCGGATGGTCGACGACGACATCGACCATCGGGGGAAACCACAGCACGACGAGCAGGCCGACACTGATCCAGCCCGGCCGGCGCCACCACAGCGCACGGGACCTGTCCTGGCCCGGGCCCGGGATGGGCCAGACAGCGCCTCGACGATCCCACCAGCGCAGCAGTCCGAGCATCGCGAGGAACGCCGAAAGCACCGCGACGACCGAGAAGTCGATGACCTGGGCCTGCGCGGCGTAGGTGGCGCACCCGACGTACCAGGGCATGGCCTTGTACTGCCCGAGCACCAGACGCCAGGCCAGCACGAGCGCTGCCACCAGGGCGAGCACGGCAGGCCAGGTGTTGAGCGGCTGGACCAGCACGTGACCGAACGATCGTTCGGTCAGCAACACCAGCGCGCCGGCGATCCAGGCGCCGTTGAGCCCGACGGCCCGGTACGCGTGCCAGACCGCGATCGCGACGAAGGAACACGCGACGATCGCGTCGCCCACGATGATCGACCACCCGGCGAAGCCGGTCACGGCGTAAGGGACGGCGAGGAGATAGAACTCCATCGGACCCGGGTGATGGGCGTACACGCCCGGACTGCTCACGTTGCTCGTCGAGCGCATCCCGACCAGCGGCGGGTGGGCGGACCAGACGTCGTGGATCCGCACCGCCACGAGCGCTTCATCGCCCTGGGGTACCCATCCGTGCGCCAGCACGGTCACCACGAAGTACAGGAGCGGAAGACAGAGCAGGGCTATGCCGACGATGACCCGGCGACCTTCGTTCTCGCGGGAGAGGAGAGCCGCGCGTCGTATCCCGGACCGTCGCGGACGCGGAGCCGATGAGTCGGTCACACCGTCGCCCACGTCGGCGCGAGGGCCCCCCATGCTCGCCACCGGTGCAGCGTACGACGACCACGCGTGTCTGAGCCGCACCCGCGGCGTGGAGCCATGCGGGTCGTGATGCGCGAGGTCAGCGCAGGTCGTCGACGATGGCCGGAGCCAGCCAGCTCCAGATCAGTTGCGCACCGCCCTGGGTGAAGTGGACGCCGTCCTGGTAGAGCGCGGTCCCGTTCATCACGGGGTGGTAGCCGGTGGCGCACAGCCGGGAGTCCAGGTCCAGCAGGTGCACACCCTGGGCTGCGTGCTGGGCGACCCATCCGGAGATGACGCCGTTGATCCACGTCGTGTCCAGCACGATCGGCGTGCTGCCGAGGTTCTGTTGCGCCGCGACGGGCAGCGTCTCCAGGTGCAGCACGCGACACGGGACGTTCATCAGGTCCAGCTCCCTCGCGCCCGTCCGCTCGTACGAAGCGAGCAGCGCGTCGAGGCTGCCCAGCACGGCGCGTCGTAGCTGCGGCGAACGGGGTGGAGCCTTCCGGCCGTCGATCTGCAGCGGCAGGGTGAACGCGAGCCCGGCGGGGGCCAGCACGACATCGGCTCCCGCGGACCGGACCTGCCCCGGCCATTGCCGACGCCACGCCGGACAGTGCGGATCCTCGGCGATGACACGGCTGCCGAACACGACCGTCGCCGCCGTGAAGTCGCAGCCGCCGTACGCGGCGTAGCGCAGCAGGTCGAAGCCGGCGTATCGGGCGCTGTCGAAACCGTCCGCAATCGAGGCCGGGATGGAGTCCCCGACGATGGCCACCTTGACCGGTCGCGGCGGCGCGACGTAGGTCACCTGCCGGTCCAGTGGTCTGCCGTTCCAGGTGGAGGCGTCGGCCGGGGGCAGGACGAACTGGGCGACCAGGGCGAGGACCGCGACCGAGCCGACGACCGCCGGCCCCGCCCAGCTGCGGCCGCGGCGGATCAGCGCGCCGAACCCGTCCTGCATCACCGGGATCTCCAGCAGCCGGTAGGAGGCGACCGAGACGCACCAGGTCACCAGGAACTGCACCGCACCCTGCACGACGACGGGGGCGTGCGGGACGTGCAGCCACAGGCTGATGGGCCAGTGGTAGAGGTACATGCCGTAGGAGATCTGACCGAAGTGCACGAGGACCCGGTTGCCCACGATGCGGTTGATCAGCAGGTCGCGGCTGTCCAGCGCGCTGACGCCCATCAGTGCCGCGAGGATCGCGAAGACAAGCAGACCGCCGTCGCGGAACACCCACACGCTCGCGTCGCCCAGCACGAAGAACGCCGACACCGAGGCGATCGTGCCGATGATCCCGAAGGTGTTGGCGACCGCGAGAGGGATCTCGCGACGTCGTACGCCGCGCACCTTGGTGTGCAGGAACGCGACGGCGACGCCGACCAGCAGCGCCTGGGATCGCACGTCGGTGCCGTAGTAGAGCCTGCTGAAGGTGGCCGTCGACGTGCCGACCAGATACGCCGTCCACCCGGCGCCGAGGACCGCCAGGGCGGCGACGACGGCGGCCCGCACCATCTTGCGGCGCGAGATCAGATACAGGAGCCCGATCAGGGCCGGGACGAACAGATAGAACTGCTCCTCCACCGCCAGCGTCCAGACGTGCCGCAGCGGCGACGGTGCGTCGAAGAGGTCGAAGTACTGGTCGTTGCGGGCGATCAGGCGCCAGTTCAGCCAGAACGTCGCGGTCGCGAACGCGTCACCTGCGGTCCTCGCCCGGTGGGTCTCGCTCCCGTCGAGCGCAGCGTGCACGAGCACCGCCAGAACCAGGACGGTCATGGCCGGCACGATCCGTCGCGCGCGACGCACGTAGAAGGTCCACGCATCGAGCGCGCCCGTCCGCTCCCGCTCCTTGATGAGCATCGTGGCGATCAGGAAGCCGGAGAAGACGAAGAAGTGGTTGATGCCGATCCAACCGCCGACCAGCCCGGTGACGCCGAAGTGGTAGGCGACGACGAGCAGGATGAACAGACCGCGGTACCCGTCGATCGCCCGCCGGTAGCCGCGGCCGCGCCGGTCGAGATCCGTGCTCAGGGCGGCGCGGACGGTGCGCATCACCCGGGAGTCGGTCAGAGCGACCATCCCTATCCCCCGCTCCCGGAGGCACCGGCTGCCGCGCGGATCTGCGGCGCGAGCCAGGTCCAGATCATCGGCGCCGCCGCCGCGGTGAAGTGCACCTGGTCCCGATAGAGCGTCGTGCCGTTCAGTTCCGGCTGGAAGCCGTCCCCGCACAACGCGCCGTACAGGTCGATGACGTGGGCCCCGTTGCGCGCGGCCCACGCTGTGATCAGCGCGTTGAGCGCGACGGGTCGCGTCACCTGCCGGGCGGTCTGCTGGGAGTGCTCGAACCACGGCTCGAAGTCGGTGGGCCACCGGCTCACGTCCGGTTGCCGGCACGGGACCGTCACGACGCTGACGCTGCGCACACCCGCCGCGAGCGCGGCGGCCCGGTAGGCGGACAGCGCCGCATCGACGGATGCACGGTAGGACGCGTCGTTCAGGTCGACCGCGGCCCCGGACGGCCCGCTGTGCGGCAGGGCCAGCGTCAGGCCGCCGAAGATGACCAGCTCGGAGGACCCCGAGCGCTTCAGCAGCGTCGCCAGGTCGCGTTTGGTGGAGGTGCACTGCGCAGGCTGCACCGAGACGGCCCGATCGGCATACCGCGCATCGACCAGGTCACACCCCGGCGAGGCGAGGTTGGTGAGCTGCAGGTCCGGATAGGTGCCCGGGCGCTTCTGCTGCACCAGCAGATCGGGCACCGAGTCGCCGAAGATCGCCACTCTCGTGGTCGTGGCGGCCGGCCGGTACGTCGGGGTGCCCGCCACGAGCATCGGCACCGGCCCGTTGCCGGAGGCAGGTGCAGCGCCCGCGGTGAACGCGAGCACGACGACCGCGGCCAGCGCACCGGCGACCACCGCGCGCGAGGTCCGCAGCGACGGGACGAGGGCGCGCACCCCGCCGCGGAGGACGGGGCGTTCGACGAAGCGGTACGACGTCGCGGCCAGCGCAAGCGTCAGGCTCATCCCGAACAGCAGGGTCGGCGCGGCGCCGATCCCGGGGCGGGCCCGCTGCAACCACAGCAGCACCGGCCAGTGCCACAGGTAGAGCCCGTAGGAGATGCGTCCGAGGTAGGCGAACGGCCGCCAGCCGAGCACGGTACGCAACAGGGACCGCCTGCCGTCCGCGCAGGCCAGGACCAGTGCGGCGGACGCGAGCGCGAACAGGAGGATGCCGCCGTCGTCATACATGAAGGGCTGGAAGGAGGAGACGCCGAGGTAGGCGTAGACCATCGCCGCGAGGCCGCCCCACCCGAGCACCGCGACGAGAGGGGCGGGCAAGCGCACCTCCTCGGCCCGGCGACGACGCAGACCGGTCGCGAACGCGAGGGCGGCTCCGACGCACAGCGCCTGAGCGCGGGTGTCGGTGCCGTAGTAGGCGTGGGTCTGAGCCGCCTCGGTGGCGACGCCGATATGTGCGGTCCACACCGCGCTCACCGACGCCAGCGCGAGCAGCACGCCCGCCTGCACCTCGCGGCTGCGTACCCATCGCACCAGCAGGAGCACCACCAAGGGCACGAAGAAGTAGAACTGCTCCTCGACCGACAGGGTCCAGGCGTGCCGCAGGAAGGAGGGGTTGAACACCCCGAAGTACTGGTCCTGACGCAGGATCAGGTGCCAGTTCTGGACGTAGAACAAGGTGGCCAGGATGTCGCTGCGCAACGGCGTGCGCACCTCGTCCGGCGCGATGAAGGTGCCGTAGGCGCCCAGTGCGACCAGCAGCAGGAACAGGCCGGGCAGCAACCGCCGCGCCCTGCGCCGGTAAAAGCCCAGCACGTCCAGCCGCCCCGACCGTGCGTGCTCCTCGATGAGCAGCCGGGTGATCAGGTAGGCCGAGAGGACGAAGAAGAGGTTGATGCCCACCCAGGCGCCCTGCAGGAACGTCGCACCGAAGTGGAACGCCATGAAGAGCACCATCGCGGTGCCGCGGACGCCGTCGAGGGCGGGCGAATAGCGATAGAGCGTGCGACGGGGCATCAGGAGGCAGAGGCCATGAGGGTGGGTGCGGCGGACACAGGCCCGCAGCCGGCAGCGTCAGCGACGGCTGCGCGGACCCTCCGGTTCGTCGTACTCACCGTCGAAGACGTCGTCGTCGACGCGGGGCCGGGCGCGCTGGCTGAGACGGTCGCCGAAGGGACGCCGCAGCGAACTGCGCGGCTCCTCCTCGGCCGAACCGTCGTCGGCCGCGTCTTCGTGCGCAGCGTGGGCGGGTGCGGTGTCGACCGCCGACCGGCCTTCACCGGCGGATTCCGCCCGCCGGGGAGCGGGCGACGCCCCGCCGACACGAGCGGGTGAGGTGCGGGCGGGCGCCGCGCGCACCGGGGTCCGTTCGCCGCCGACCCCGGCGGGATCGGCTTGCGCTTCGTGGTCCGAAGCACCGCTGTCAGTTCGGCGACCGCCCCGACTGCCCCGCGACGGCAGGTCGTCGGCGTCGTCGTCGTACCCGTCGTCGAACCCGGGGCGGGGTGTGCGCGTACGGGTCGAGGTGTCGAAGCCGAAGAGGGCGGCGCCCACGCCGGCCAGCACCAGGCCGCCGGCTCCGAGGGCAACGGCCCGGTACCGGGCGCCGCTGTCGACCGCGGAGCAGTAGGTCTTGCCGAATGAGTCGTTGTTGGGACTGACGGCCGTGCCGCAGCCGAAGTTCGGGCCCGACTTCGACGTCACGCTGAGCGGCACGACGGCGACGTAGATGGCGGCGATGATCAGCGCGAGCCCCACCAGCAGCGTCACCTTCGTGCCGGTGCGGGGGACGTACACGGTGCGGGTCTGACCGGACTCGGATGGCATGTCGGGAATAGTAGCTGTGCTGCACGTCACCTGGTTACCAACGGGTATCTATACTCGACGGCGCATTCGATGACCGTCGATTTCCAAGGGAGCGCGTGTGCCGCAGGAGCTGAACGACGGGGATGTGACGCCGAGCGCGATGCCCTGGATCCAGCCTGGTTCGCACAGCCTGCAGACGTCGCCCAGCCGATGAGCGGTCCGGCCGTGGCTGCCGTCTCTTCACCGGCCCGCACCTCCGCCGTCGTCCTGGCGGGCGGTCTCGGCACCCGGCTCGCGCCGCTCACCGACAACACCCCCAAACCGCTGCTGCCCGTCGCCGGTGAGCCGGTGGTGGCCCACCAGCTGCGGTGGCTCGCCGCCGCCGGGGTCACCCGGGTCGTGCTCACCACGTCCTACCGGGCGGAGCAGTTCGCGCCCACGCTCGGCGACGGGTCGGCGTACGGCGTGCACCTCACCTACTGTCACGAGGAGCACCCGCTCGGCACCGGCGGTGCGCTGGTGGCGGCGGTCGACCGGCTGGCGCCCGCGCCGGGTGAGACGCTGCTGGTGCTCAACGGCGACCAGCTCACCGGTCACGACGTACGGCGTCAGCTCTTTCTCTTCCAGGACGCGCGGTCCGCGCAGGGGTGTGTCGCCAGCATCCACGCGCGGCCGGTCGACGACGCACGCGCGTACGGCCTGCTCTCGCTGGATGCGCACGACCGGGTGCTCGCGTTCGAGGAGAAGCCCCTCGGTCCGGACCCGGTCGCCGGCATCGTCAACGCTGGCACCTACGTGCTCGACCCCGCCTGCCTGCGCGACGTGCCGCGCGGCGAGGTGGTCAGTTTCGAGCGTGACGTGATGCCGGCGCTGCTGCGCAACGGCGCCATGGTGACGGCGTACGTGCAGGACGCGTACGGCGTGGACGTCGGCACCCCGGAGACCCTGGTGGCGGCCTCGCGGGACGCGGTGCTGCGCTCCGGGCCGGCACTGATCGACCCCGGCGCGTCGGTCGACCCGACGGCCTCCGTGCTCGGCGGCTCCTACGTCGGGCCGGGCGCGCAGATCGGAGCCGCCGCCGTGGTCGACGGGAGCATCGTGATGGCCGACGCCCACGTCGGCGCGGGAGTCGTGGTGCAGCAGTCGGTGGTCGGGCAGCGCGCGCAGGTTGAGAGCCCGATCATCCTGCAGGACAACGTGATCGGCGACGACGCTCTGGTCGAAGCGGGCCACGGCCCCGAACCGGGCGAACGGGTCCCCACGGGCGTCGTACTCCCCCGGCCCTGACCGTTCCTTACATCGAGCGGAGGGGTCCGGCGTCGAGCGGAGGGGTTGTTTCCCCTCCGCTCGCGCGCGGACCCCTCCGCTCGGTGGGGATGTGAGCGGTTACCAGCCGCGTTCGGCCAGCCGGTGCGGCTCGGGGATCTCGTCGACGTTGATGCCGACCATGGCCTCGCCGAGACCGCGGGAGACCTTGGCGATCATGTCGGGGTCGTCGTAGAAGGTGGTGGCCTTCACGATGGCCTCCGCGCGCTGGACCGGGTTGCCCGACTTGAAGATGCCCGAGCCGACGAAGACACCCTCGGCGCCCAGCTGCATCATCATGGCGGCGTCCGCGGGGGTCGCGATGCCACCGGCGGTGAAGAGGACGACGGGCAGCTTGCCGAGGCCCGCGACCTCCTTGACCAGCTCGTACGGCGCCTGCAGCTCCTTCGCGGCGACGTAGAGCTCGTCGTCGGCCAACGTGGTCAGGCGGCGGATCTCGGCGCGGATGGTGCGCATGTGCGTGGTGGCGTTGGAGACGTCACCGGTGCCGGCCTCACCCTTGGAGCGGATCATCGCCGCGCCCTCGGTGATGCGGCGCAGTGCCTCGCCCAGGTTGGTCGCACCGCAGACGAACGGCGCGGTGAACTCCCACTTGTCGATGTGGTTCGCGTAGTCGGCCGGGGTCAGCACCTCGGACTCGTCGATGTAGTCCACGCCGAGGCTCTGCAACACCTGCGCCTCGACGAAGTGGCCGATCCGCGCCTTGGCCATCACCGGGATCGACACGGTCTCGATGATGCTGTCGATCATGTCCGGGTCGGACGCACGGGACACCCCGCCCTGCGCGCGGATGTCGGCGGGCACCCGCTCCAGCGCCATCACCGCGACGGCACCGGCGTCCTCGGCGATCTTCGCCTGCTCGGCGGTGACCACGTCCATGATCACGCCGCCCTTGAGCATCTCGGCCATCCCGCGCTTGACGTGGGCGGTGCCGGTGCGGCCGCCACCCTGGGGCTGGGCGTCGGTGGTCTGCGAGGTCATGGCGGGCTCCTTGAACGGGTACGACGAACGGTCTCCGACCAGCGTACAAGCGCCGCACGGCCGCAAAGTGCCACGCCGGCGTTGTTGGCCTCTATCGGTCACGACAGGTTGCGGTCAGCACGGTGGCTGCACACAACGGGAGTATCTGCGCGCTCCATCGAGCACGCGCGTACTCCCGATGCGCGTGGGCTCAGTCGGCCTGTGGGATGCGGTCGTCGAACTGGACCATCTGCGGCAGGTGGGTGCGCCCGGCGAGCCGGAAGAGTCGCACGACGGGCTTGCCGCGTACCCGGCGCACGTCGCGCACGGCGTCGTCGTGGAAGCGGCGGGCGAGCTTAACCCGGGCACCGGCCTGCTGCACCAGATGCGCGTACTCCGCAACACCCTCTTGCGCAACGGTTTCGGGTGTCAGTACGGCGAGCAGCGTCGTCGTGAGATCCGACTCGATGGCGGCACGCTCGTGGTCGACTCCGTGCTCCTGCACCTCCGAGCGCACCTCGGTCGCGTCCGACGCGTCGAGCGACGAGCCCGCGGCGTCCGCCAGCAGCATCGAGCTCGCCGGGTCGAGCAGACCGGAGTTGGCCAGCTCCATGCTGGTCTCGGCGCGGCGTACGAGCTGGGCGTCCAAGGCCGAGAGCGACCCCTCCACCCGGCCGTGCAGCCGGTCCAATCGTGCCGCGCTGTAGGACAGGTACCACGAGACCAGCGCGAGCACGGCGACCGCGAACGCGACCCAGCCCCACGGATACATCAACGCACTCCTCGACGGCGGGCGACCAGGCGTCGCGGGGCACTGACCGGGACCCCGGCCGACACGACGGTCTCGTAGACGTTCATCACCTGAGACGCCACCCGCGACCAGTCGAACTCCTGCGCGCGCGCCATCCCCGCGGTGCGGTAGGCGTGGCGCGCGTCGGTGTCGGCGAGCAGCGAGAGCGCCTGTCGTGCCAGGTCTTCGGGGTCCGCGGACCGGAAGAGCCGGCCGTCGGCCCCGTCGCGGAGCACCGCGCGGAACGCCTCGAGGTCGCTGGCGAGGACGGGGGCGCCGGCACTCATCGCCTCGATCAGGATGATCCCGAAGCTCTCGCCGCCGGTGTTCGGCGCGACGTAGGCGTCGGCCGAGGCGAGCAGGCTCGCCTTCTCCTGGTCGGTGACGGCACCGAGCATCTCGACGGCGGTGGCGACCCGGTCCGGTACGCCGTGCAGCGCCTCGCGGGCATCGCCCGGCCCGGCGATCAGCAGCCGCAGCCCCGGGCGCGCGTCCAGCAGCCGCGGCATCGCGTCGAGCAGTACCGGCAGGCCCTTGCGGGGTTCGTTGATCCGGCCGAGGAAGGCCAGCGTCGGGCGCTCCGGCGTGCCCTGCCACCAGGGTGCACGTGCCGCGGCGGCGAACGGCTCGACGTACACGCCGTTCGGGATGACGACCGCATCACCGCCCAGGTGGCGGCGCACGGTGTCGCGGGCCTCCTGCGACACCGCGATCCGGCCGACCACCTTCTCCAGCCCGGGCTGGAGGATCGGTTGGGCGGCATGCATGACGCGCGAACGCATGGTGGCGGTGTGGAACGTCGCCACGAGGGGTTGCTCGGCCGCCCACATCGTCAGCATCGAGAGACTGGGGCTGACCGGTTCGTGCACGTGGATCACGTCGAACTCCCCCCGCTCGACCCACTTCGCGACCCGGGAGGCGGTCACCGGGCCGAAGAGCAGGCGGGCGACCGACCCGTTGTAGGGCACCGGCACCGCGCGCCCGGCCCCGGTGACGTACGCCGGCAGCGGGGTGTCCTCGTCGGCCGGCGCCAGCACGCTCACCCCGTGCCCCTGGGCCAGGTAGAACTCCGCCAGGTCGCGGATGTGCAGCTGCACTCCCCCGGGCACGTCGAAGGAGTAGGGGCTGACCATCCCGATCCTCACGACGACGCCGCCGTGCCCAGGTCCTCCACGAAGACCCGCTGCATCATGTGCCAGTCCTGCGTGTGGGTGCGGATCGTGTCGCCCAAGGCGTCCGCGCACTGCTGGGTCATGGCGGCGATCTTCTCGCGATCGGTGCCCTCGGCGGGGACGATCACGCGGGGTCCGAAGTCGGCGACCACGCGCTGGATGGCGCGGCCGGGCAGCTTCTCGTAGGTCACGCTCAACGGGTAGAGCGCGGCACCGGTCTCCAAGGCCAGCCGTGCGGGCCCGGCCGCCATGCGCGCGGGATGCCCGCACAACTGCACCTGCACGCCACGCGAGGTGAGGTCGCGGTCGGACAGCAGCGGCACGAACCCGCCCGCGCGTACGGCGGCGACCAGCTCCGGGTAGGGCTCGGCACCGCCGGTCAGCGGCAGGATCCGGATGCCGAGGCTGGCGCGGTAGTCCACGAACTGCTGGAAGAGCGCCTCCGGCTTGAGGCGCTCGGCAACAGTGGTGACCCGGGCGAAGTTGCGGGTGGCCCAGGCCCCGCACATGTCCCAGTTGCCCAGATGGCCGAGGAAGAGGATCACCGCGTCGCCGCCGTCGAGGAGCTCCTTGGCCTCCGGGCCGTTTCCCGCCAGCCGCAGCATCTGGTCGATGTCGTCGCTGCCGGCGACCTGCTCGAGGCGGAACGCGTCGCACCAGTAGCGCAGGTAGGACCGCATGCCCTGCCGCACGAGCTCGTCGAGCTGGACGTCGTCCAGCTCGGGGCGGACCCGGGCGTAGTTGGCGCGCATCCGCTGCACGTCCTTGCCGCCACGGGCGGTGAGACGGTCGGCGATGCGCTCGAACATGGCGTACGCCGCCCGCTCGGGCAGCCGTCGTACGAGCGCCCACCCGGTGCGGAACCCCGCCAGGGTGAGCTGGTCGGCGAGGTTCACTCCACGCCCGGGGTGCTGCTCTCCCCGGTGGCGCGGGCGGCGGCCGCGTCGCGCGTGCCCTCGGCGGAGAGCGCCTGGGTGCGCACCGTCAGCATCCGCTGCAGCACCGTGACGAAGCTGAGCACGGCGAGCACCGCGAGTGTGATGCCCTCGACCCAGTTTCCGACGGCGTTGCCGTCCTTGATCAGGTTGCCGATGCCGACCAGGCCGGTGACCACCAGGATTGCGACCAGCCGGTCGGCGCGTTCGGCGATGCCGACGTTCGCGGTCATCCCGAGTCCCTCGGCGCGGGCCTTGGAATAGGACACGACACTGCCGAGGATCAGACAGGCCAGTGCCAGCGTCGCGATGAGGATGTTGTCTCCGCGATCGGCGTAGTAGAGCACCAGTCCGCCAAAGATCGCGGCGTCGCCGAAGCGGTCGAGCGTGGAGTCGAGGTAGGCGCCCCAGTTGCTCGACCGGCCGAGCTGGCGGGCCATGTTGCCGTCGATCAGATCCGAGAACACGAACGCCGTGATGAACAGCGTGCCCCAGAAGAACTGCCCGATCGGGTAGAAGACGAGCGCACCGACCATGACGCCGAGCGTGCCGACGATGGTGATGACGTCCGGGCTGATGCCGCACTTGATGAAGAAGCGTGCGGTGGGAGTGAGGAGTTTGGTGAAGAAGGCGCGCGCGAATCGGTTGAGCATGGTGGCGCCGAGACTACCGGGGGTCGGCGCCCTGCTCCTGCCCCCACGCGGCGGCGAGCCGACTGCGGGTGTCCTCCAGCAACTCCGGAAGGGCCTTCGTCTGCCCGATGATCGGCAGGAAGTTCGCATCACCGCCCCACCTGGGTACGACGTGCTGGTGCAGGTGCGCGGCCACGCCGGCACCGGCGACCGCGCCCTGGTTCATCCCGATGTTGAAGCCGTGCGGCTGCGAGACCTGCGTGATCGTCCGGATCGCGGCCTTGGTCAGCTCCCCGAACTCCAGGGTCTCCTCGGCGGTGAGGTCGACGTAGAGCGGCACGTGCCGGTAGGGGCATACGAGCAGGTGCCCGGGGTTGTACGGGAAGAGGTTCATCACGACGTAGCAGGTGCGGCCGCGGTGCACGATCAGCCCGTCGGCGTCGCTCTTGCCGGGGGCTGAGCAGAACGGGCAGCCGGCGTCGTCGTCGTCCGCCGGCTTGTCCTCTCGGATGTAGGCCATCCGGTGGGGCGTCCAGAGCCGCTCGAAACCGTCCGGCACGCGGGCGAATTCGCGCTGGTCCTCCACCTCTGGCATGCGCTCGATCCTAGGCGGCGCGGGTGGGTGACGGTCGCGCGGTCGATTGTCAGCGTCCTCGTGATGCCGACACCAGGAATCCGCTGACAACCGCGGGACTCGATAGCCTCGCCTCGTGCTCCCCACCGCCCGTGCCATCCGGTACGTCGTCCCGCTGCGGGAGGGCGGGTCACTGCCGGGCGTCGTCGAGGCCGACGACGAGGGCACCTGGGTGCTGAAGTTCCGCGGTGCCGGACAGGGCGTGAAGGCGCTGGTCGCCGAGGTCGTCGTCGGTGAGTTGGGCCGCACCCTCGGGATCCGGGTCCCCATGCTGAAGGCCGTCGAGCTCCCCGCCCAGATCGCCCGGTACGAGGCGGACGAGGAGGTGCAGGACCTGCTCACCGCGAGCGTGGGCCTCAACCTGGGCGTCGATCTGCTGCCCGGAGCGTTCAACTACGACCCGGCATACCCGCCGTCGGCCGACGAAGCCGCTGCGATCCTGTGGCTGGACGCGTACACCGCGAACATCGATCGCACGCCGCACAACCCCAATCTGCTGCGGTGGCACCGCAACACCTGGTGCATCGACCACGGCGCGGCGCTCTACTTCCACCATTCCTGGCCCTCCCGCGGCGCTGATGCGGCGCGCTTCGCGGCGCAGCCCTTCGACGCCTCGACGCACGTGCTGCGGCCGGTCGCGCGCGACCTGGCGCAGACGCACGAGCGCCTGGCCGCGCACGTCACCGCCCCGGCGCTGCACGCCGTCCTCGACCTCGTGCCCGACGAGTGGCTCGAACCCGCGCCCGGGTTGCTCGATCCCGCAGCGGTGCGATCGGCGTACGTCGAGCACCTGCTCGCTCGTCTCGCGTCGCCCGGGCCGTGGCTGCCGCAGGATCCGTCGTGAGTGCACTGCTCGGCTACCAGTACGTCGTGCTGCGCTGCGTCCCGTCGGCGGTGCGCGAGGAGTTCCTCAACGTCGGCGTCGTCCTCTACTGCCAGCAGGCTGCGTTCCTGCACGTCGCCTGGTCGGTGGACGACGCGCGCCTGCGGGCGTTCTCGCCGACCCTCGACCCGGCGGAGGTGCGCGCTGCCCTGGCGACAGTCGAGGCCACCTGCCGCGACGGCGCCGTCGAGGGGCGCCCTGACCTCGCCGGGCTCGGGCCTCGCTTCGGTTGGCTGGCGGCTCCGCGCTCCACGGTGCTGCGCCCCGGCCCCGGCCACGGTGGCCTCACGACCGACCCCGCAGCCGAGCTGGCCCGGCTGCTTGCGGTATTGGTGGAGGTATGACGAGCGAATTCCTGATCTGGGAACCGGCCACCGACCACCCGGAGCTGATGGCCGACCCCACACGGCTGGCCCTGGTCGACCTCGCCGACCGTGACGCCGTCCGCGCGTGCTCGATCGACCCCGACATCGCCGACACCGCAACGCTAGTCGCGACGTCCGGGTACCCGTTGGAGCAGTGCGCCAACTGCGTCATCGTCGCCGGCAAGCGGGATGGCATGGAGCGGATCGCCGCGCTCGTGGTCCTGGCGCACACCCGCGCCGACGTCAACGGCGTCGTGCGCCGCACCCTCGACGTGCGCAAGCTGTCGTTCATGTCCCAGGACGCCGCGGTCGAACGCACCGGGATGGAGTACGGCGGCATCACCCCGCTGGGCCTGCCGCCGGAGTGGCCGATCTACGTCGACGCGGCCGTTGCGCACACCGACCCGGTGATGATCGGATCGGGCCTACGTCGCGGCAAACTGGAGCTGCCCGGCGCCGTCCTCGCGGCGCTGCCGGGCGCTCAGATCGTCGAAGGGCTCGCACGCATCGCGGAATGATGCCCGACCCTTCCGCTGTTGAAGGTCATACACGTCCACGAACGAGGAGAAACGCATGCCCCTCACGGGTGAGTACGCCGAAGAGAAGACCGAGTGGGTCAGGGATCAGCTGGCCAAGATCGACGACGCCGGCACCACCGAGGTCGTCGGGGTGCAGGGCATGGCGGTCGTCGTCTACACGGTGCGCAGCGCCAAGACCGGCAAGCTGCGCCGAGTGCCGCTGATGCGGGTCGAGCACGACGGTGCGTACGCCGCGGTGGCGTCATACGGCGGCGCGCCGAAGCACCCCGCCTGGTACTACAACTTCGTGGCCAACCCGCAGGTCGAGGTCTTCGACGGCACCGCGCACCACGACGGCGTCGCGCGTCGCATCGAGGGTGCGGAGCGAGCCGAGTGGTGGGAGCGCGCGGTCGCCGCCTACCCGCCGTACGCCGAATACCAGACCAAGACCGACCGGGAGATCCCCGTCTTCATCGTCGAGCCCGCCTGATCCTCCCTCGTTTTGGACATGCACGGCGGGGCAGATATGCCCCGCCGTGCATGGTCACATCGCCGGAGCCTGGCGGTAGGCCCGGACCACCTGGCGCATGAACCGCGCCGGCTCGGTCCGTAGCCCCATCAGCGGGATGCGCAGCACCCGCTCGCGGCCCAGCACGAGGTCGTTCTGCCGCAGCGCGTCGTCCATGACCGCGTCCTCGTCGAGATGGTGCACACCGTCGATCTCGACGAGGAGCCCGACCGACTCCCAGCCTGCATCGACGTACGCCACTCCACTCGGTCGCACTCGCCGGATCTGCCGGTTCGGTCGAGGCAGACCGTACGCCGCGCACAGCGCGCCGAAATCGAGTTCGCCAAGAGATTCGGCGCCATCGCAGACGTCCCGGATCACCTGATCGAGCAGGCTGCGCTTCGCCGAATACGTGATCCCGTCCCAGGTCGCGATGAGTCGTCCGCGATCGACGATCCGCTGCTGCACGCTCATCGACACGAGCAGGGCAGCCGTGCGATCCGTGCGTGCCCAGGCGGCGGCGCGCAGGCAGGCGAGTTCCGGTCGGACCCGCGGCACCGATGAATAGATCACCGGTCCCACGGTGTTCGGTCGGTGCACGGTGACCCCGGGCGACCGATGCACCCGGTTCGACGACGGGACGCTGACGTGCACCGTCTCCTCCTCGAACTTCCGCAGCCCGGCCGCGGTGAGAGCGGTGACACCGTCGAGCACGGCACCTGGTCCGCTCTCCCACACCGCGCTCCACCATCGGCACTCGTCTGCGAGTTCGGCTCCGGCCAGCAGCACCGTATGACGTCCGACGAGCCGCCACCGGCCGGCCCGGATCTCGGTGCGCAGGTCCGCGCGGGTCACTCCTTCGCGCAGCAGGACCGCTCGATGAGCGACCCCTGCGTGATCAGCGGCGACTCGTGCGAACGCGGCCGCCCGCAGGCTGCGCCGACTCGGCGTACCAGCGGCGGACTGCCTCGACGCGAGGCCCTCGTCGGTGGCGGTCATAGACCCATCGCACGTCGACGGACGCCTCCGCGAGCGGTCCGAGCACCTCGCTGTGGACAAGGCCCTCGTCAATCAAGGGGTGTGGACGGGGCCAAAGAATTGGACATGCACACCGGGGCA
>NZ_JAGEKR010000033.1 GCF_017565405.1 Allobranchiibius sp. CTAmp26 | reverse complement strand
CCGCGATCGGGTCGGCTCCGCGGTTCTGCGCGATAACTTGAGCGAGGCGCACTGGTCCTACATGGACCGGTTCGCTGCGCAGCTCATTGCGCGAGGACCGACGTTTCGCGACGACCAGACGCCGACCGGCAGCGTGCACATCATTGAGCTGAAGGATTCCGCCGCGGCAAGCGCCGCTTTTGAAGCAACCAAACGGTCTGGCCTCGTCGTCCGGGACTGTCCGGCAAACGGTGTTTCTGGCCTGACGCGCCGGCTGCGGTTGGCGGGAAGGTTGGTCACTGATGACCGAGACAATCACGGGTATGAGCTCGATGCCGAAGGAACCGAAGAAGGAACGCTCCTCGCGTGCGACCGCGGTGGAGCGGGCCGCGGTCGCGCAGTTGGTCAAGGCGGCGCGGGCGCGGGGTGAGGACATCACTGGCCCGGACGGGCTGCTGAAGTCGATCACTGCCACGGTGCTGGAAACTGCGCTCGAGGAGGAGATGACCGACCACCTCGGGCACGCCAAGCACCACGCCCCTGAGGGTGGCGCGGGCAACATTCGCAACGGGACCAGGGCCAAGACGGTGTTGACCGATGCCGCGGGCGAGGTCGACATCGAGGTGCCCCGGGACCGTGCCGGCACGTTCGAACCGGTCATCGTGGCGAAGCGGCAACGTCGGCTGACGGACGTCGACGCGGTCGCGATCTCGTTGTACGCCAAGGGATTAACGACCGGAGAGATCTCTGCGCATTTCGCCGAGGTGTACGGCGCGTCCATCTCCAAGGACACCGTCTCGCGGATCACTGACAAGGTCGTGGAGGAGATGCAGGCCTGGTGCGCCCGCCCGCTGCTGGGGATCTACGCCGCGGTGTTCATCGACGCGATCTACGTCAAGGTCCGTGATGGGCAGGTCGGGAACCGGCCGTTCTACGCCGCGATCGGAGTCGACCTGGCCGGGCACCGCGACGTGCTGGGGCTGTGGGCCGGCACCGCCGGTGGCGGGGAGTCAGCGAAGTATTGGATGGGGGTACTGACCGACCTGAAGAACCGCGGCGTGGGCGACATCTTCTTCGTCGTGTGCGACGGGTTGAAGGGGCTGCCGGACGCGGTCAACAGCGTGTTCCCGCTGGCGATCGTGCAGGCCTGCGTGATCCACCTGATCCGAGCAACGCTGCGGTACGCCTCGCGCAAGTACTGGGACCAGCTGGCCCGGGACCTCAAAGCGATCTACACCGCGCCCACCGTCGAGGCCGCCTGGGCCGGCTTCGAAGAGCTGGAGGAGAAGTGGGGCAAGCCTTACCCGGCGATCCCGAAACTGTGGCGGGCCGCGTGGGAGGAGTTCACACCGTTCCTGGCCTACGACGTGGAGATACGCCGGGTGTTGTTCTCTACCAACGCGATCGAGTCGCTGAACTCCCGTTACCGGCGCGCGGTCGGTGCCCGCGGCCATTTCCCCACCGAACAGGCCGCGCTCAAGACGCTCTACCTGGTCACCCGAGGCCTGGACCCCAAGGGCACCGGACAGGCACGATGGGCGATGCGGTGGAAGCCAGCCCTGAACGCGTTCGCCATCACCTTCGCCGACCGCATGCCAGCCGCGGAGAACCTCTAACAATGAACGCCAGAAACACCGTTCATCGGACAGGCCCGGTGGTTCCTGCGCAGGGCACTTGGGGTGAAGTGACGCAGCCGCGGGCGCGGCGGGGTGACCTGAACAGGCGCTCGCACCAGCTTTAGCCGCGACGTTGACAGCCATAACAGCTGGGACACAGGCACCGAAAGCGTGCTGGAAGTAATGGTGATGACCGGGTCG
>NZ_JAGEKR010000032.1 GCF_017565405.1 Allobranchiibius sp. CTAmp26 | reverse complement strand
CCGCGCCGAACAGGCCGCGCTCAAGACGCTCTACCTGGTCACCCGAGGCCTGGACCCCAAGGGCACCGGACAGGCACGATGGGCGATGCGGTGGAAGCCAGCCCTGAACGCGTTCGCCATCACCTTCGCCGACCGCATGCCAGCCGCGGAGAACCTCTAACAATGAACGCCAGAAACACCGTTCATCGGACAGGCCCCGTCGTCCGGATGCGGATCGGTGGCCGGGCAGTGTCCTGAACGTTGCGCCTCCTTCGGGAATTGTGATCACGGACCACCAAGGACCTGCTCGATGAGTTTGTCGGTCGTGCTGAGCCGGGAGAGGGCTGGAAGCACTCGGGACAGGGCGTGTTCGTGTCCCTCGATTTGTGGGTTGTTGATGGCGTCGATGGCGATGACGACGTTGTAGCCGAGGTCGTAGGCCTGCCGTGCGGTCGACTCGATGCCGTAGTTGGTGGCGAGTCCGACGAGCAGGACGTGGGTGATGTTGCGGTCGCGGAGCAGACCGTCGAGGCCGGTCCCTGCGAACGCGCTCCACCCACGTTTGGTCAGCACGATGTCGTCTGCGCTGAGGTCCAGTTCGGGTGCAAGGTTCAAGGCGGCGGCGGGGACGTTTGGTCGGGGCCGGTCCGACACCGCTGTGTCACCGGGCGGCGGGTTGTTCAGGTCGGTTTCGGTGAGCACCACGAGTCGACCACGCTGGCGGAATGCCGCGGCCAGCCGGGCTGCGTTCGCGACGACGCAGGGCATGTCGAGCGCGGACGGCACGTTGATGGTCGCGTGTTGCAGGTCCACGGCGACGAGCGCGGTGGATGTGTCGAGTTGGTTGGTCGTCATGAACGTCGGCCTTTCGCTGGGGTCGGGGTTACCGGGTGATGTCCTCGGGCGCCGGTGATTGGGGGGCGTCCGGCATAGAGTGGCGTCGGTCCGGCACCGAACTGGTGGTGTGCGGCCTTAGGTTGACCAAAGCGCGCCTCACCGTGCAGTCGCCGGGGTTTGAGCCTGTTCGGCCTCGCGTGGGTCGGACCGGGTTTGGCCTATCCGGTCGATGAGCAGGCCGGACAGGGCCGCGGTGAGGGCGGCGCCGGCGCAGATGGCGAATAGGACGCGGTAGCCGGTGAGTGAGGCGACGCCGTGGCCGGCCAGGTTGATGGTGATCGCGGCGAGGATGCTGCCGCCGACCGCGCTGGCCAGCGAGCTGCCCAGCGAACGGGCCAGCGCGTTGATGCCGTTGGCGGCGGCGAGCTCTTGGGCTGGGCTGTGGGCGTTGATCAGCGAGGGCAGTGCGGCGTAGCCGATTCCGGTGCCGACGCCGACGATGGCCGAGCCGACGATGATCTGCCAGAGCGAGCCGGTGACGAGGATGCGCATGACCAACCCGGCCGCGATGATCACCCCGGCTAGCGAGAGCACCCTCGCGGGCCCCCACGCGCTGATTAGTTTCGAGGCGACGGGTGAGAGGGCCAGCATGAGCAGGCCGCTGGGCAGCAGCGTCAGCCCGGCGGTGAGTACCGAGGCGTCGAAGCCGTAACCGCTCGCTCTCGGTGCTTGGACGTAGTTGGAGGTGCCGACGAAGCTCGCGAACAAGGCGAACCCGATGAACACCGATGCAATGTTGGTCAGCGCGACGGGTGGGTTCGACAGCGCGGTCATGTCGACCAGCGGCGCGGTCGCACGGCGCTCCACCACGACCAGCAGCCCGAGCAGCAGCACGGACGCGGTGAACAGCCCGAGCACGCGTAGCGATCCCCATCCCCAAGCCGAGCCCTGCGCCAGCGGCAGCACGAGGCAGACCAGGCCGCCGGCCAGCAACGCGACGCCAGCGGCGTCGATCCTCGTCTCGCCGCTGTTCTCGGACTCCTGGACCAGGACGCTCACGAGCCCGAGGCTGACCACGGCACCGACCGCAGCGATCCAGTACAGGACGTGGTAGTCGAAGTGCTCACCGATCAAGCCGGCGAGCGGTAGGCCGAGGGCGCCGCCGACACCGAGCATGGCGCTGACCATCGCGGTGGCCGAGCCGCGGCGATGCTCCGGCAGGGTGACGGCCAGCAGGCTGATGCCCAACGGAATAGCGGCCGCGGACATGCCCTGCAGCGCTCGTCCGGCGATCATGATGGTGACGTTGTCCGTCAGCGCGGCGATCACCGAGCCGCCCGCGAGCGCGGCCAGGCTGACCTGCAGCATCAACCGCCGGCCGAACATGTCGGCGAGCCGGCTGACGATCGGCACCGACACCGCCGCGACCAGCAACGTGGAGGTGAGCAGCCACGACGACTGCGTGCCCGACGCGCCGATCTCGGCGCTGATGGTCGGGAGCAGCGGCAGGATCAGCGTCTGCGCCAAGGCCGCCATGAGGGCGCCCAGCCCGATGGCCGCAGTCTGCAGATTGGCTCGGGTGGACGACGCGGCGCTCGTGCTCTGGTAATCGGTCATGGCAAGCTCCCAAGCTGTAATCAAACGATTACTTATCACGGTAGAAGCCCGGCGCCACCTTGTCAATCGCTTGATTACATCGCGTATCGTGCAGGCATGACCACGAAGGAGAACAGGTCGCCTCGGGCCCGTAATGCCGAAGCCACTCGCGCCGCGCTGCTCGAGGCCGCGACGAAACGCTTCACCCTCTTGGGGTACGAGCGCACGACGACACGCGACATCGCCAGGGACGCGGGCGCCAACATCTCACTGCTCGCCAGGTACTTCGGTTCCAAGGAGGGGCTGTTTGCCGAGGTCCTGCGCGAGTCGGCTCACGCGCTGGACAAGCTGCGATCGCTCGATGACGGCGACCTTGTCACGTCGATCGTCGACGGTCTCAGTCGCGACCAGTGGCTGGAATTCGGCGGTGAGCACCCACTGCTGCTGCTCGTCCGCGGCCTGGAGGAGGAGAAGGTCAACGAGCTTCGGCGTCGCTTACTGGACAACATCGCCAACTTCTTCACCGAGCGAACGGCGTCGCCGGGAGGCAACGGGAGCGGCACTGCGCTTCGCGGAGACCTCGTTCTCGCCGTCGTGGTTGGGTTGCTCACCATCCGGTCCACACGCCCGCACAGCCCCCTCGCTGGAGCCGACACGACGCAGCTGCGCATCATCACCGAGCGGTTCTTAGCCGCCATTGCAGCCATGGGCTGACCTGGCATCGAGGTATTAATGGCTTCGAGCGCGTCTTCCTCGTCGCGGCCGCTGGATCTCAGGTGTCATGTGTTAGGGCCCCGCTGCCGTGGCGGGCACGGTTTGGGGCTCGGTGGGGGTGGCTGGGCCTGTGTCGGCGTGGCCGGGCCACCAGGCGCGGTGTCCGATGAGGGCGGTGAGGGCCGGGGTGAAGAACAGGGCCATGACGAAGGCGGCGACGGCGATGCCGAAGGAGATGGCGAAGCCCATTTGGACGAGGGTGGAGCTGCCGGCCAGGGTGAGGGAGGCGAAGGTGCCGGCGAGGATGACGCCGGCGGCGGCGACGGTGGGGCCGGTGTGGCGTACGGCCATGGCGGCGGCGTCGTGTGGGGTGCGGCCTTCGCGGGCTTCCTCGCGCAGCCGGGCGATCATGAGGATGTTGTAGTCGGTGCCCAGGGCGACGACGAACAGGTACATGATGATTGGGAGCAGGAAGATCAGTCCGGGTTGCCCGGCGGCGTGTTGGAACAGGAGCACGGTGGTGCCGAGGGTGGCGGCGAAGCCGAGCCCGACGGAGGCCATTAGGTACCAGGGCGCGACGACGCTGCGCAGCAGCAACCCGAGGATGAGCAGGATCAGGATCGCGGCGACGGGGAACACGACGGTGTAGTCGTGGTTGACGGCTTTGCCGATGTCGGCGTACACGGCGGTGATGCCCCCGACTAGCGCGGTGGTCCTGGTCGGCGCGTCGTGATGGGCGGTGCTGCGCAGCGTGCCGCGGACGGTAGCGATCGCAGCCGCGGATTCGGGTTTCTCGGTCAGGGTGACCTGGTAGTAGGCGACCGTCCTGTCCGGGGACAGGGTCGCGGCCGCGACCTGTCCCACCCCGCGCACGGTGTTGAGCGTGCTGCGGTAGTCGGCGACCTCGCTCGCGGGCAGCGGGCTGTGGGTGGTCGAGCGCAGGTAGACCTGGGTGGGTTCGGTCGCCCCCGCAGGTAAGCCCTTCAGCAACTCCTTGCTGTAAACGGTGGACTCTGAGCTGGTGGAGGTGGAGCCGCCGGTGAGGTCGAAGTTCGGGTGGAAGCCGAGCGCGGCGACGGCGAGCAGCACCATGATCCCGCCGGAGGCGATCGCGAACCGGGCCGGGTGCCGACCCAGCGCGGCCCCGATGACGGCGAACCGGGCGCCGGTGGGTTCGCGCCGCCACGACTTGGACGGCCAGAACACCCGGGTGCCCAGCAGGGAGACTATGGCCGGGATCAGCGTCAGGCCCGCGATGAGGGTGACCGCGACCGCGATCGCCAGCGCCGGGCCGAGGGATTTGAACAACCCCAGCGTCGACAGGGCCAGCGCCAGGAAGGCGATGATGACCGCGCCGGCGGCCGAGGCGATCGCCTCCCCGACCCGAGCCACGGCCGAGATCATCGCCGTCTTGGAGTCCTCCCCGGCCCGGAGGCGTTCGCGGTAGCGAAACATCAGAAACAGGATGTAGTCGGTCCCGACCCCGAACAGCACCACGATCAGCAGCGCGGTGACCGAGCTGTCGGTCTTGAGGTTGAAGGCCTTATTGGCCCAGCCGATGAACCCGTCTGCGATCTGGGACACCACTCCGATGGTGACGATCGGCAACAGCGCGATGATCGGGCTGCGGAAGATCACCACCAGCAGCACGATGATCAGCCCGATGGTCGCGACCCCGATGATCGCCTGGGCCCGGTCGCCGGATTTCTGCGAGTCCAGGGTCTGCGCGGCGGTGCCGGTGATCCCGCCCTTCAGGTCGGTGCCCGTGAGCTGGTGTTGCAGGTCGACGCGCAGGACTTTGACCGCGTCGGGTTGGGTCTTGTCGTTGGCGCCGGTCGGTGTCGGCATCTGCACCGCGATGGTTTGTACCAGCTTGTTGGGTGACGGTGGCCCGACCTGGATGCCGGTCACGTGCGGCACCCGCGCAGCGGTCAGCGTGGCCCCGATCGCGGTGACCTTGGCCGAGTCGGCCCCGGTCAGGGCCTTGCCGTCGGCGCGTTCGACGACGATGATCGCGGCCGGGGTCGCGGCCTGCGGAAACGCTGACTTCTGCAGGTTCATCGCCTGGATCGACTCGTAATGATTGGGCAGGAACGACGCCTCGTCGCTGGTTGACTTCAGTTTCGGGGCGGTGGCGACCACGATGACCGCCAGCAGCACCCACCCGGCGATCACCCACCACGGCCGACGGACCACAACCCGACCCAATGCCTCAAACATGCTGGTCGCCCCTACGCGCCGGGAGCGGGGGCTGGGGCAGTCGCGCGGCAGCGGCGGCGGCGAGCAGTTGTTCCACCAGTCCGGCCGGGACCGGGACGCCGGGGGTGTCGAAGAACCAGCCCTGCGTCTGCTCCTGGGTCAGGCCGTGCGGTTGCGGGCCGAGGTAGGGCGTGACGTAGACCGGGGCGCCGGGTTGGCTGCGCCAACTTTCAGCCAAGCTCCCGAGGTCCACGGCGTCATACCCCAGGGTGTTCAGCAGCCGCGTCACCTGGCTCGTGGCTTCGGGGTGGTTGCCGGCGATGGGCAGGGCGCTGCGGTCCAGCGCTCCGCTGGGCCGGGCCAGGCCGGCCAGGCGGTGGAAGTCGATGCTGTTGAACGCCTTCACCACCCGGGACTCGGGCAAGTGTTGCTGGATCAGAGTGCTGGAGGTCAGCGCGGGACCTGCTGTCGAACCGTCGTCGAGTTCGGCGATGCGGCCGTCGCGGTCGGGGTAGTAGTTCATGGTATCGATGACCGTCTTGCCGGCCAGCGCCGCGACGGGCAGGTGCCGGTAGGCGCTGAGTGGAAGCGTCGCCACGACCAGGTCGCCGGCCTGCGCCGCGTCGGCTGGTGTCGCGGCCCGCGTCTGGCCGCCGAGTTTGCTGACCAGCTCGGCGAGGCTGTCCGGGCCGCGGGAGTTGCTCACCACCACGTCCAGGCCGGCGGCGACCGCGAGGCGGGCCAGCGCGCTGCCGATCATGCCGCTGCCGATGAGCCCCAGGGTGTGGGTCATCTGGTGTGTCTCCGATGGTGGTGGGCTGGGGGCAGTGTTGGCGGAGCAACGTGCGGGACGTGCGGGACGAGCGGGACCGTGCTGCGGGCGCAGCGCGGTCTAGGCGCACCGCTGTCCGGTGCGGGTGGCTGGGTGATCATCGCGGCAGCGATGTCGGGTCGGCGCGGTTGCTGTGTCCTGGCAGCTGATTACGTTCGGAGGCCTGGTCCACGGGTGTCGTGGTCTTTCGCCGGGTGGCGCGGTGGAGGGCTTCGAGTTCTTCGGCGTCGGGTCCGCCGACGGCCTCGCCGCGGGCGATCATGCCGGCCACGCCCGACAGCGGAATCCGCTTGAGGACCAGGGCGAACAGGAACGCGAGGCCCAGGAAGGGCAGCAGGTACCAGAACACCGGGGCGAGAGCGTCGGCGTAGGCGGCCACGACCCCGTGGCGCACGGACTCGGGGAGCTGGCGCAGGGTTTGCGGGCTCAGGGTCGCAGTCGAGGTCGCGGCTGAGGAGGCGGAGTCGCCGGCCCCGGTGAAGACGTGGGTCAGGTTGCCGGTGAGCCGGGTGGTGAAGATTGTGCCGAACACGGCGGTGCCGAGGGAGCCGCCGATCTCGCGGAAGTAGTTGGTCGTGCTGGTGGCGGTGCCGATCTGCCCGGGCGCGACGGCGTTCTGGGCGACCAGCACGACGACTTGCATGACCAGGCCCAGACCGGCGCCGAAGACGAACACGAACACGCAGATCAGCCACAACGGCGTGGTCGCGGTGAGCGTGGTCATCGCGACCAGGGCGGCGGCGGCGATCAGGGTGCCCAGGATCGGGAACGGTCTGTAGTTGCCGGTGCGCGAGATCCTGAGCCCGGAGTAGATCGACGTCGCCAGCAGCCCGACCATCATCGGCGCCAGCAGCAGCCCGGAACCGGCCGCCGACGTGCCCGATGACATCTGCAGGAACGTCGGCAGGAACCCCAGCGCGGCATACATCCCCAGCCCGATCATCAGCCCGATCGCGGTGGCGTTAACGAACACCCGGTTCCGGAACAGGCTCAGCGGGATGATCGGATCCGCAGCGGTTCGTTCGGTGATCACGAACCCGGCCACGGCCGCGACCAGGCCGGCCGCCCACAGCCAGGTCGCCGGCGCGGCCCAGCCGTGGCTGGCGTCGCCGCCGAAGTTGGTGAAGAAGATCAGGCACGTCGTCGCGGCCGACAGGAACGCGACACCGCGGACGTCCAGCCGGGCGACCGCCGTCTTGTTGGGCAGGGTCAGGGCCAGCAGGGCGATCACGAAGGTGGCGACGCCGATCGGGATGTTGATGTAGAACGCCCACCGCCAGGTCAGGTGGTCGACGAACAACCCGCCCAGCAGCGGGCCACCGATCGTGGACAACCCGAAGACGGCCCCGATCGGGCCGATATATTTGCCGCGGTCCTTGGCCGGGACGATGTCGGCGATAATCGCCTGAGCCAGGATCATCAGCCCGCCCCCACCCAGCCCTTGGATGGCGCGGAAGATCACGAACGCCCAGAAGCTGGTCGCGAACGCGCAGCCGACCGAGGCCAGCGTGAAGATTGCGATTGCGGCCAGAAACAGCCGCCGCCGACCGAACACGTCACCGAACTTGCCGTAGATCGGCATCACGATCGTGGTCGCCAACAGATAAGCGGTCGTGATCCACAGCTGGTGCTCGACCCCGCCCAGGTGCCCGACGATCGTCGGCATCGCCGTGGACACGATCGTCTGATCCAGGCTCGAGACCAGCATCCCCGCGATCAGCGAGCTGTAGATGATCCAGATCCGCCGCTGAGTCAGCAGCAACGGACCAGCGACAGTCGTACTCACGTGACGACGCCCTTGCGCACAGTGAAAAGGTCACCGACGACGGCCACCCGTTCTCGCACGAGCACATCAAAAGGCTCCGCCGTTGCGCCGGTCAGAATGTCCTCACCGGCGACGCTGACCAGTGCGCCGACGACGTGCACAAGTGTCGAGGCCCTCGGATCGCCCGCCGGGTAGCCCTCAGTACGCTCGATCAGGGCAATGTCGTCCAGGCTGCGGGCCCGGGCCCGATCGAGCATGTGGGTCATCAGCCGGGGCTCACGGCGCACCGCCGCGATCAGTTGTCGGGTGCTCTCCGGCGTCCAGTCCTCGAAGATGGACCGGGACAAGACCAGGCCCACGTAGTCAGCCACCAGCGAGGCGCTGTCTGCCTGGTGTTCCTGGCGGGCGCCCAGAAACACCACGTCCCGATAGTCGTCGTCGCTACGGACCGCGATACCGAAGATCGCATCTTCCTTCGACGCGAAGTAGTTGAAGAATGTGCGGCGAGAGACACCGACCTCGCGACAAACCTCATCAACCGTAAAACCCGACAGGCCGCGCTCAGCCGTCATACGCCGCGTGACATGAGCCAATCCCGACGCCGTCTCGGCGCGACGCCGCTCCCGCACGCTGATTGCACCTATTGTCACATAGTGCAGTGTTGCACTGGAAAGCCTTAAGTGCAAGTTGTTACTGCGGGTGCCGCCAGGCCCGGAGGTCGATCCCCAACCAATTAGACGCGTGCTGAACGCGGCATGTCAGCGCGGTAGCGCTCTACGCGGCACGAGCGGCCAATCTTGCTGTCCTTGCTGGGTGACTGCGCCGAGGAACACCGGCGCGAGCCCCAAGGCATGAGCGGCGAGGATCATGGCGAACTGTCCGCCGGTCGGCATGTCGGCTCGCAGGGGAGATTTAGCGGCAGCGAACCTGGGACGATGGGCAGCCCTAACGTGATGCCAGGGCTGCCCGTCGGCCCCTCTACGCTTTTACAAGCTCGCGCCCGCGAGTGATCCTTTGCTTTGCTCGCCGTACGGCAACGCCTCGTTCAACGTGATCGCCGGTGGCCCGTCGAAGTAGGCCAGAGAACCGTTGATGAACTCCTTGAACTCTTCTGTCTCGTAGCTGGCCTCGAGACGTTCGCGCGACACCCATCGTTCAATGAACGTGAACCGGCCCGCATTGTCGAAATCGCGGTGCAACGCTAGGAGAAGGCAGTCAGCGTTGTCGTGCGACGGCGCGACAATCTGACTCAGGAACCGAGCGCCGTCCTCCTCTTTGCCGGCCAGAGCGGTGAAGGTGGCCACGACGATGACCTCGCTTGATTGCTCGGCCATCACGCCGCCTTGGCGCTGCTGCGCCCACCATCGACGTCAATCACAGTGCCGCTGATGTAGGCAGCCTGCGGTGAGGCGGCGAACACGATGACCTGGGCGATTTCCTCGGCTTCGGCCACACGCTTGAGCGTTGTGGCGTCCCCGAGCCCGTCGAGCACAGCACCAAATTCGGCGGTGCCCCCCGTGCGTGTCGGGCCAGGCGAGACACCCACCACGCGGACTCCGCCCTCGCCGAATTCGTCGGCCCAGGAGCGGGTTAACGCCTCTACTGCCGCCTTGGAAGCTCCGTAGGCCGCGGTTCCCGGCGCGGGGTGTTTCACGGCCACGGTGGACACGTTGACTACGACTCCGTGACCTCGCTGCTGCATCCCGGGAGCCAACGCTGCGGTGAGCAAAAATGGAGCGCGTGCATTGACAGCCATGTGCCGGTCGAAAGTTTCGGCGCTCGTCTCGGTTGTGCCGGCGAATACATAGATCCCGGCGTTGTTGACCAGGACGTCGACTGGTCCAGCCTCGGCCGCCAGCCGTTTCACGTCGTCGGCATCGGCTAGATCCGCGGCGACGAAACGCGCGGTGCCGCCGGCCTCCGTAATCGATGCGACTACCTCGCGGCCACGTTCCTGATCACGTCCATGGACCAACACAACGGCGCCGCAAGCGGCGAACTGACGGGCGGCGGCGAGGCCGATTCCGGACGTAGCCCCGGTGACGAGGACGGTTTGATCTGCAAACTCGGGTGACATCGTTCTCCTAGATTGGGATGGTCATACCCAAACTAACAGACTGGGCATAGCCGTCCCACTACAGTGAGAACCATGCCGACTGGCGAGAACCGTTCAGCAACCCCCCGCTTCACTCGTAAGGGGCAGGCGACGCGAGACCGCATCATCGACCGCGCCGCAGAGCTCATCGCGGCGAACGGCGCGGTCGGCACCACGATCGAGGACGTTCGCCGCGCTGCGACCGTGAGCGGGTCGCAGATGGCGCACTACTTCACGGACAAACGTGAACTCGTCGCCGCGGTCATCGACCGCACCGCCGACAGGGTCATGCAGGGCCAGCAACCCTACCTCGACCACCTCGACTCTATCGAAGCGTTCGAGTCGTGGGCCGCAATGGAAATCGACTATCAACGCTCAGCCAACTGCCCAGGTTGTCCGCTGGGTTCGCTTGCGGCCGAGCTGGTGGACGTAGACCCGATTTTGGCGCAGCGGGTGATCGCCCACATGGATGCGTGGGGCGCCCGCATCCACGGTGGACTGATGACGATGCAACAGCGTGGCCGGCTCAAAGCGGATGCAGCCACCGCCTCGATGGCGAAGGCCTTGCTTGCTGGCCTACAGGGTGGCCTACTAATGGCCGAGCTCACCGGCGACGTCGCCTCCCTGGAGGCCGTCATGGCCATGCTGGTCGCCGAGGTCCGGCAGCAACTTGTGCATCCCGACGGCGCGCCCGTTGTCTCCGCCGGCCTCGACGAACACGCCGCGCGTCGTTAGATTCGCCCGCCTCGAACCACTGCCCGCGTTGCATCGCGGTCGATAATGGTTCCGGTCCGTCCGAGCTCCTGCGATATCAATACTGACCGTCATGCTTTCTTCCGAGGTCTACCCACCCGTAGACGGGTGACGAACCAGATATCGCTGAGGCACAACAGCCGTGTCTTGAGTCAAGAACCTGGCAGACACGGCGTGCCGGATGCGGGCCCGCCAGCGGCACGACGTCTGCCCTGCGGGCGACGGCGGCCTCGACCCGGACGGGGGAGGGACACCGTTCCGGTTGGGAGAGCCAAACGGGACCGGACCCTACGGACGGCGCAGGTGGGTTGGCGTTGGCGGTTCCTCGCTGGGGTCGTGTTCGTCGGTGACGTGGAACGTGTGCGTCTCGTCGCGTATGCGGGAGCCCCACTTGCGCGAGAGCGCTCTGACTTCAGACGTCAAGGAGTGGCGTTCGAGTGCTTCGCGTGAGTCCCATTGTTCGAGGACTGTGATCCTTCCTGCCGCTGGATCGTCGATGCAGAAGGAGATGAGGATGTTGCCGGGGTTGGCTCGGACAACCGGGTATGTGGCGCGCACGTCGGCGACGAACTCTTCGGCGTCGGCGGGGTCGATGTAGACGTGGCCGGCAGCGATGATCATCGAATGTCCCTTCATGTTCACGTGGTCGATTGTCAGAGTTCGATCACGGTCTTGCCGACGGTGCGACGGGTTTCGAGCAGTTCGTGCGCGGTTCTCATGCTGTCGACGGTGAGGCCTCGGAGCCGGGTGGTGTCGATGGGGCGCACCTCGCCGGCCGCAACGTGTTCGCCGATGGTCTGCAGAATTAGTTGCTGACGGCTCGGGTCGGCACCCGCCATGATCTCGGCGAACACCATCTCGGTGTGCAGGGAGATCGATTTCTGCACGAGCGGGTCGAGGTTCAGCCGGCCACCCAGGTCGGTGGCTGACAGGTGACCGAAGGGGCGCAGCACCGCGGCGATCCAAGGCAAGTTGTCTGCGGTGCCGGCGGTGGACAGCACCATGTCGACTGCCTCGGTGCCCGCCTGGTGCAGCTGCTCGATGACGTTGGCGGTGTGGTCGATGACCAGATCGGCGCCCATCTGCTGGCACCACTGCCGCGACTGCGGTCGCGACGCAGTGCTGATCACGAAGGCGCCAGTCCTGGCTTTGAGCAGCTGGATCGCCATGGAGCCCACCCCGCCGGCCCCGCCCACGATCAGGATCGTGCTAACTCGGTCCGGCAACACGGGTTGGTCGCCGAACATGGCTTCCCACGCGGTGAGGCTGCCGATGGGCAGCGACGCGGCCTCGGTGAATGACAACTGGTCGGGGATGGCGGCGATGACCCGATGGTCGACGGCGAGTTGCTGTGCCCAGCAGCCGTCGCGGGTCATGTCGCCGGTGCCCATCACCCGGTCACCGACCGCGAACCCGGTGACAGCGGGACCGGTCTCGGCCACCACGCCGGCGAACTCCCAGCCCAGGATCACCCGACCGCCGGGCTCGGCGCTGCGCATCGACCTGATCGTGGCCTCACCGGGATTGACGCCGATCGCCCGGATCTCGACCAGCATGTCACCGTCGCGTAGCTGCGGCTTGGCGACCTCGACCAGGTCGATAGCGAACGCGTCCAGGGCGTGCGCGGTCTCGTAGGCCAGCGCCTTCACCAGATCACCTCGCCCCGGTTGCTCCGACCTGGTCGCGGTCGGGCCGGACGGGTACAGCGGCCTGGCATGTGAGAGGCGGTCGTCGGGTCGGCGTGAGTCACGATGTTCCTCCAAGGAGTCCAGCTCGTAGGTGATGGCGTATGCGGGGCGCGGGTCAGTCCTGTTTAAGGGCGCGCAGAGCCGAAAGTGGCCCGCCGCCGACCTGCATCAGCCGGCCCCCGTCGCGTAGCCCGCCGATGTCGATTGGAGCGAAGCCGACATCGTCGAACACCTGGTGGAAGCTGGTTTTGGCTTCGGCGTTGTCGCCGGCGTAGATGAGGACCTGCCGGCCGGCCGGGTGGCGCGGGTCCGGAGCGATGTAGCTGGCAAACCGGGTGTTGAACGCCTTGACCACGCGGGCACCCGGGGCGTGGTCGGCCACGAATCGCTGCCGGTCTGATCCCCGAGATCGGCGACCTCGATCGGGTCGGCACTCGCGAACTGGTTGGTGGTGTCGACCAGCACGCGGCCGTCCCACGGCGGCAGATCGGCCAGGGCGGCGGGGATGTCGGACCACATCACCGTGAGGAACACCATGTCCGCGGCCGCAGCCTGCTCGACCGTGCCGGCAGACGCCAACGGACCCAGCCCGGCAGTGACGTCGCCCAACGTGTCTGGACCCCGGCTGTTGCTCAACACCACCTGCTGACCCGCCGAGACAAGATGGCCGGCCACGGCCTGCGCGACGGTGCCGGCGCCAATGGTTCCGAAGTTCACAGGTCGTCCGTCCGTTCGCGCCCTGATTGCTGACGACCGTCATCAACCAAGGTCAATGGTGTCGTGCGTCATCAATAAGGTCAAGCCGGCCACGCGAAAGCGCCAAGCTGCCCCGGCAACGCGCACCGTGAGAGCGGGAACGCGCTACGGTGCGTATTTGATGACGAATATCATCGTAGTTCCAGCGCCAGAAAATCCGGTCGGCTCAGCAAGCCCCCCCCCCCCCGGGTTTAGAGAGGACTCCGCAGATGCCGCGCATCTCCCAGCAGCACAAGGAGCTCAACCGGGCACGGATCGTCGCGGCCGCCAGCGAAGGATTCCGGGCCCGCGGACTCGACGGGGTCGGCATCGACGAGCTGATGAAAACAGCCGGGATGACCCACGGCGGTTTCTACAACCACTTCGGCTCGAAGGAAGACCTCGCCCTAGAGGTGCTGCATCAGGGTTTCGCCGACTCCCTCCGCGACCTCGCGCGCATCGTCGAAGCCCACCCTCGCTCGGCCCGCGCAGGCCTACAGGCCATCCTTGACACCTATTTGAGCACCGATCACCGCGACCACCCCGAGCTCGGCTGCGCCTCCGCTGCCCTGGCTGTCGACGCCGCACGGCACGGCGTCCAGACCCAAACCGAGTATCAGCGCGGCCTAGACGGTTACCTCGCCGCCATCACCGACCTACTCCTGGCTGCCGCAACCCAAACCGGCACGAAGCTCGACCTCGCCAAAGCGCGTCAGGAAGCGATCGCAATATTCAGCCAGCTGGTCGGCGCGCAGATCATCGCCCGAGCGGTCGCCCGTTCCGACTCCACACTCTCCGACGAGGTCCTCGCCGCCACCCGGAAACACCTGTGGCGCGCCTAGCCACAGTCCGCAAGCGATGTCGTCATCGGCGGCGCAGCGGTCTGTGCAGCCGCCGAAACGGACGACGAGACCCAGCGCAACCTCAGTGTTGCAAACCCGCAAGCGGACCTGCCTGCGGGCACTGATTTCCGTCGTCGCTGCGTTACCGCCGAGGATCAGACGAGCCGAGCCGTCGTCCGCAGAGGATCGCTGGCCGGGCCCGCCATCAGGAGGTCCATAGTCGAGCCGCTGTGATTATCTGGCGCCCATGTACCTGGAGCAGGTCGCGCTCATCGTGGACGACTACGACGACGCCATCCGGTTCTTCGTCGACGTCCTCGGCTTCGAGCTCGTCGAGGATTCGCCATCGCTCACGAAAGACGGCCGCCCGAAGCGGTGGGTCGTCGTCCGGCCACCGGGCACGGCGACCGCGCTGCTGCTCGCGAAGGCCGACGGTGAGCGACAAGCGCGTGCGGCTGGCGACCAGTTCGCAGGTCGCGTCGGATTGTTTCTGCGCGTTGACAACTTCACCGTTGCATACGACCGGTTGCGCAGCATGGGCGTCGAGTTCATCGCGGAGCCGCGACAGGAGCCCTACGGGCAGGTCGTCGTCTTCCTCGACGTGGCTGGCAACCGATGGGATCTCCTCGGGCCGCGACCGTCGCGCTGAACGATTGCTGACCGGGCCCGAATGCACTGATACAACGATGCCGCCGAGCGGTCAGCTTCCGGCAAAAGTACTTCGCGGGTTTTACCCTTCACTTCGTGGCGCTGATGCTCGAGCGGGGCGAGTTGGCGGGTGTCCCGTTCGCATCCGCCGGCGCGGGTCGGCCGCTGGTCGTGCTTCCAGGTTTGTCTCCCATGACCGGCGTCGAGAGTGACCAGCTCGTGCGAGGCAGTATGGCGCCGGTCCAGAGGTTGGCGGATCGGCGCCGGTTGGTGGTCCTCAACCGTTGGCCCAACCTTCCCCGCGATTTGACGATGGCCGCCCTCGCGCGCGGGCATGCGGACGCCATCCGGGCGGGGTTTCCCGGAGAATCAGTGGACGTGTTGGGGACGTCGACGGGCGGGAGCATCGCCCAACAGATGGCGGTCGAATATCCCGACGTGGTGCGCAAGCTGGTCCTGCTCAGTGCGGCGTGCCGGCTCGGCCCGCTGGGGCGCCGCGACCAGGCGCGGGTGGCCGGACTGCTGCGTACAGGCTCGGCCCGTGCGGCCTGCCGTTCAGCCGGAGCAAGCCTGGCGCCGCGTCTGCTTCGGCCGCTGGGCGGGGCCGTCGGCTGGTTGAGCGCGAACCGAGTGCTCAGCTCCACTCAAAGCGCCGACGACCTACTCGCCACGCTCGATGCCGAGGACGGCTTCGACCTGGCCAGCTGCAACGGCAGCATCCGCGCGCCGACCCTCATCGTCGCCGGCGGCCGCGACCGCTTCTACAGCCGCGCACTGTTCAACGAGACCGAGCAGCTGATCCCGCGCAGCCAGCTCTACACCCGCCCACGCCGAGGCCACTCCACCGTCACCTTCGACCCGAGAGCCGGCGCTACCATTCGAGGCTTCCTCAACAGCTGAAGCGCACGGCGCGAGGCGCGCCCGCGCTGAAGCGACAGCCATGACCGCGCCCGTGAGATCCGCCGTTTCGTAAGGGGACCCGGCTGCGGGCGCTTCCCAGGCCTGCGCCGCGGTCGCCTCTGCAGGTCCGCTGAGATGATCACGAGTGCCCGCATGGGATCCGCCAGCGGACACCTGCGTTCCGTGTGGAGCACCCGCGAGGGACGGTCCCGCAGATGGGGCCCGGCTGGTCGCCGCATCCCGTTCGGCAAACGAAATAGGCGACCTGGTCGACAGCGCACGACAGTGCTCGCGCCGACAGGGCGCCGACTCACCACGAACCCCATCACGGAGAGTGGCACGGTTACTTCCGGCGCATGTTCTTCCAGATCGCGATGGGTATGCAGACCGCGGCTAGGACGCCTGTGGCGATCCAACCCCCGGGTGTTCCTTTTCGCATGGACATGGTCTCGACGTAGAACTGGTGCAGCACCATCACGGTCCTATCACTTGTGACGCGGCTCGCGGCCCCGTTGTTGTGCTCATTGGCGTTGTCTAGCCACGGACGAATGTCATGGAGTTGCTAGGTTCGGCGGTTGGTGGATTGATCAGGGCCGGGCTGCTGCGGCTGGTTCCGATTCTTGCCCCACAAGGGTTTAGTGAGGAAGTTTCCCCGCCCTTCGGCGTTGCGGCGTTGCGCCCATTCGTTGCCCTTGCGGTTTGCTCGAACCGGGTTGACGAACCACATCACTGGTACTGCGACTATCAGGACCACGATCACGACCAGAGTGTGCACAAGCTGGACCCTAGCCACGGACGCTGGGAGCGAGCGGGTTCTATTGATCTTCGCGGCAATCCCGTTGTGGCACGCTCCGCGCGCCGATCCCGTTGTGAACCGTGCAGGGCCCGATCGGCGAACGTCGTGCAGGATCACACTGTGGTTGACGACGCGATGCTGAGGCTGGCCAAATCATTCGAGGCCGGCGCCGCTGCTTACGAGCGGTACCGGCTGCAGTTCCCTGGGGCCCTGTTTGACGATCTGTTTGCTGCGGCGGGGACACGGGTACAGCAAGGTGTCTTAGAGGTAGGGGCTGGAACTGGGCGCGCGACGGTGCCATTGGCTCGCCGCGGCGCTCAGGTACAAGCCGTTGAGCCCTCCGGCGACATGCTGCACGTCCTGGAACAACGACTGACCGAGGAGAACCTGCAGGACTCAGTCACGTTGCGGCAGGCGACCTTCGAGGACATCGACCCCGCTGAGGGTCCTTACGGGGTCGTCGTGGCCGCGCAATCGTTCCACTGGACGGACCCGCGCACCCGATGGGCCAGGCTCGCGACACTCCTCGACCACGATGGCATTGCGTTCCTGTTCTGGAACAACTGGTACCTCGACCCCATCCATCATCAGCTCAACGACGTGCGCGACGCCTACCGTCGCCACGGTCCGAATCTGACCCCGGACATCGAGCATGACCGCGCAGGAAACGGCCGCTCCGCCGATGAGATTGCCGCCGAGCCCGCCCTCAGGGCTGCATTAGAGAGAACCTACTCCTGGAACCAGGCGCTACCGGTCGAAAGCTACTTGAGCCTGCTGGCCACCACTTCTCAGTACGCCGTGGCCGACCCAGAGGAGCGCCGACGGCTGTTCACCGCCCTGAGGACCATCCTGGGTGCCACCGTGCATCTCAGCGTCTCGACGTTGTGCATCTCCACGAGCCCGTCGGTGCACAAAGACTGAGAAGACTTCGACGGCCGATGCGTGACGGGGACGGCGTGCGCCAGTCGTTCTCAAGCTGGTCTGCAAAGCGATCCCCTATCCGGGACGCACCGGAGCGAGGTGAGGGCGCCGCGCAACCGGAGCTGCTACATAGTTCGGTCATGACGGGTCAGCAGTTGATCATCCTGCGGGGGAACTCCGGGGCCGGCAAGACGCCCCTCGCGCAGCAGTTGCAGCTTGCCATGGGGCGCGGCACCGCGAATATTGGCCAGGACCACTTGCGCCGCATCGTGCTCCGCGAGCACGACGTGGTCGGTGGGGACAACATCGGCCTCATCGCCAGCACCGTCAGGTATTGCCTGGGGTTGGGCTATCACGTGATCGTCGAGGGCATCTTCTTCTCAGGTCACTACGGCGACATGCTGCTCGAACTGATCGACACCCATACTGGTCCTGCTCACGTGTTCTACCTCGATGTGCCTCTCGAGGAGACCTTGCGTCGTCACGAAGGCCGGCCGATGCGGGCCGAGGTTGAACCGGATCAGCTGCGCAGCTGGTATCTCGACCATGACCTTCTCGGCGTGCCGGACGAGGTCCTAGACCACTCCCGTGACCTTGTCGGCACCACCCAACACATCCTCGACCGGATCGGACCCACCACTGCCAAGACCGACGCCAACAGCAGCCGATTTCTTTGACACCTGCCTCGACTGCACGCGGCCGTCCGGAGAGCGATCCTCGTACGGCAATCCTCCGGACTGCTGCGGTTGCGTGAGGCGGGGGCCTGCGTGCCCTAGGGCAGCAGTTCCCAGAACTGCTTTCGCGCAGGCATGGCATGGATGACCAATTCATCGCCGCTGGCAAAGATCAGCACGACTGTCTCGAGCAGCCGTCCTTGTGTGTCGAAGCCAAGCCGCAACTCACGGTGGGGCCAGTCGTCGTCACCGAGAGGCTCGATCCACTGCGACCAGCCGGCGGCCTGCATCGCGTCTTCGCTCGACACTCCATGCTTGAGCGCGCTGCGGTGAACCTTCACGCGGCGAAGTCGGCCAGCGCCCGCCTGATCGCCTCAGAACGGGACAGGTGTTCCCGCTCGGCAACCTCATCCAACGCAGCGACCTCCTCCGCCGTGAGACGCACCGCCACTACCTGCATCGGCTCGGCTCCACGCCCGGGACGACCCCGCCCGCGACGCTTCAACTCCCGGACGTCATAGCCCGCCTCGGCCTCGTCGGCCCACTGCTGGATCTGCTCATCGCTCACCATGCAAATATCGTATAACGTAAATGCCGCCGGCGGTAGACCAAAGGCTGCAACTCGACAGGGCTGGTCGACTCGGTAGAAGGATCGGCACGCGGAAGGCTGACCCGTGGGTGAGGGGTTCAGCTAGCTTCGTTGAGGACGCGGCGGGCGATCTGTTCGACCTGTTCCACGGTCAGGGTCTGTGTTTCGGGGTGGGAGGTCGCTTCTCGCAGCAGGCGGCGCACGAGCGCAGAGACGGGGACCTGGGCTTCGGCCGCGCGGTGGCGCAACTGGGTATCGAGGTCCTTGTCGATACGCAGGTTCAGGGGAATGTCCAAGGCCGCGTTGCGTTCGGCGATCTCGACTTCGGCGGCTTCTGCTTCCTCGTCGGCGTATTCGGCCCGGATCGCGTCGACTTGGTCGGCGACCCGCTGGGAGTTCTCGCCGCTGGGTGTCATGGCCGCTCCTGTTCTTCGTAGGCGCGCAGGTCGGCTCCGCAGGCCTTCCACGCGGTCACCCCGGCGTGGTCGGTGGGGGTGAGGATCACGGTGATGACGAACCCGGCCAACAGGGAGTACCCGACCAGTCGGGCTCGATCCCCGTCGCGCCGGGATACCGGCTGGCGCAATCTCGGATGTAGGACGCGTCCCGCAGGCGCCACCATAGATCCCATCGCGTATCGCATCGTATCGCAATGCGTAGAAATTGGTGGTGTCCTGATACCACTGGCCCACACGCCGGCGCCGGACCCGTCCTCATGAAGACGGCGGGCTGGCCTCTCTGAGGGACGCGTCATGAACGGACTGCTGATCGGATATGCCCGATGCTCCACCGACAACCAGGATCTGACGGTGCAACGCAATGGGTTGACCGGGCTCGGCGTCACGCCGGACCGGATCTACGTAGACCACGGGTTGACCGGAACCAACCGGCAGCGACCCGGCTTGCGGGAGGCGCTGGCTGCCTGCCGTGCCGGGGACACGCTGGTAGTGACCAAGCTGGACCGGCTTGCCCGATCTTTACCCG
>NZ_JAGEKR010000031.1 GCF_017565405.1 Allobranchiibius sp. CTAmp26 | reverse complement strand
GGGACACGCTGGTAGTGACCAAGCTGGACCGGCTTGCCCGATCTTTACCCGATGCGCGGGAGATCGCGGACGAGCTCACCCATCGCTCAGTCAAGCTGAGCCTGGGCGGGTCCGTGTACGACCCGAACGATGCAGTCGGCCGATTGCTCTTTAATGTGCTGGCCATGGTCGCTGAGTTCGAGAGCGACCTGATTCGCCTGCGCACCACCGAGGGCATGAAGGTTGCCAAGGCCAAGGGTCACCTGCGTGGCAAGCAGCCCAAACTGACCCGCCGCCAGGAAGCACACTTGGTCTCGTTGCTGCAAACTGGCGAGTACAGCACCGCCGAGGCGGCCGAACTCTTCAGCGTGGGTCGCTCTACCGTCTATCGCGCGATCCAGCGCCAGCGAGCAGAAGACCAAGCCAAGGCGGATGCGGCCGCCTCATAGGCGCGTCCGCATCCACCCGCGACAGCTGGTCCCGCACGGCACACCCCGTACGGGACGAGCTGCCCAGGACGCGAATCAAGGTCCAGATCGTCCCTGGCGCGTCGTATCCCGTTCGGCCTGCGGGATGCGCCTATCTAGCCTGCGCGTACGAGAGCGTTGTCTCCTAGGTTGATGAGGTGCCCGTGACCACCGACCCGTCAGCCGCGTGTCGCATCCTGATTTACGGGGTCACGGGCAGCGGAAAGAGCACCGCGGCTAAGCGAATCGCAGCGCGCACGGGGCTGCCGGTGACCTTGGTCGATGAGCTGACGTGGATGCCTGGGTGGGTGCCGGTGGCCGAGGATCAGCAGCGATACCTGATCGCGGAGATTGCCTCGAAAGATCGGTGGGTTCTGGACACCGCGTACGGGGCGTGGCTCGACCTGGTGGTGCCTCGGGCTCAGTTGATCATCGCCCTTAACTACCCGAGGTGGTTCTCCTTGCAGCGGCTGCTCCGCCGGACCCTGTTGCGGGCGATCGACCAGCAAACCATCTGCAACGGGAACACGCAGTCATGGCGCGGCCTGTACGGGAAGCACTCCATCGTGCGCTGGCACTTCAAGAGCTTCGCGCGCAAGCGTGATCGAATACGCGCGTGGGCCGATGCAGTGGAGGGGCCGCCGGTGCTGTTCATCCGTCGACCTCGGGACCTGGAGTCGTGCCTGCCCCTCTTCGTGGAGCGTTGAGCATTCGTAGGATCGGGCGCGAGCAGCGCTCAGCGAGTAGCTATCGACCCGTCCAAGGGGGCTGCGGCGAAAGCAAACGGTCGCCGATCCTCGTGCGGGTCGATGATCGAGCCGGCGCTAATCGGTGGTGAGCGGTGGGCTCGTCAGGTGTCGGGGTCGGCTGGAATGTCGGGGTCGGCTGGAAGCCGGGAGTACATGAACATGTCGCGCCGCTGGCCACCGACGGGTTGCCAGTTTCGTAGCAGTCCCTCGCGGAGATAGCCGGCTCGTTCCGCAGCGCGCCAGGACCCCTCGTTCCACGGTTCTACATAGAGCTCCAACCGGTGCATGTCGGGCAGGGACAGTCCCCAGGTCGACACAATCTGCAACGCGTGCTGGGCTACCCCTCGACGACGAGCAGCGGGTGCAACCCAGTACCCGACGCTGGCCCGACCGTGCCCGATCGGCCACAACCCAATCTGCCCCAGCCCCCTGTCGGTCTCGGCGTCAGCGATGACGAAGGAGTACCCCTGCCCGGTCCTGGCACGCCGGTGTTGCCGCTCGATGAAGGCCTGCGCCGCGGCAGGCTCAACGGGCCCCTTCGGCACGGTGGTGATCAGCGGGATCAACGGATCAGCACCGGCCTCCATCACCAATGCGGCATCTGCAGCGGCAAACGCCCGCAACACCAGCGGCGCGTCCCTGAGATGCGGCAGCTGCAGCTCGTTCGACACCTGCGCCATCCTGGCACCCGCGAGCTGTCACGAATCGCGATGGTTGTGCGGGATGATCCCGGGTATGCCGACTCCGTTCGAGGTCACCGGGCACCACGATGCGGCTCCGCCGGCGGGGCAAAACTCGTGGGTGCCGGGTCGAGGCCCGCGCAGGGATATCAAGGTCGTTGAGTCCGATCCGCGGTGGCCGGGCGACTTCACCTGGTTGGCGCAGCGGATCACCAATGCTTTGGGCCAGCGGGCGCTGCTCGTGGAACACGTCGGGTCGACGTCCGTACCCGGTTTGGCCGCCAAACCGGTCATCGATATCGACCTGATAGTGGCCGATCCGGCAGATGAGCAGGACTGGCTGCCTCCGCTGGAGACAGCGGGTTTCGAGCTGGTGATCCGGGAGCCTTGGTGGCACGAGCATCGGGTGGTGGTGTTCGGATCTCCCCGTTGCAACGTTCACGTGTTCGGCCCGCAGAGCCCCGAGCCGGTACGGCACCGCATTTTCCGGGACTGGCTGCGCCAACACCCCGACGATCTGGCGCTCTACAGCGCCGCGAAAGTAGCCGCGGCCAGCGATTCCGTCGCGGCCGGAGAACATGTCACGGAGTACAACGCCCGCAAGGAGCCGGTGATTCGCGCGATCTACGACCGCGCGTTTCGAGCGACCGGACTCCTCTGACGCCCATCCGTCGATGACGCGGACGCTGGTCCGGTCATCGATCGTTAAGCGGCAACCGCGACGTCTCGATTGAGGATGCAGCAGCTCGGTGGATCAGTGTGCTTCAGGTGTGGGCGTGGACAGGGAGAAGTCAGCCCATTGCGTGAGGGCGTGGCGGGTGGGGTCATCCAGGGGTAGTGGCAGTTGAAGCAATGCCTGTCCCAGGGCCGGGAAGAATGGTGACTTGGAGGCCCATCCGGATCCGGTTCGGGCGTCGAAGATCTTGTGCCGGCCAGCGCGAACTCGCAGGTAGGGCGAGTTGCTGACAGTCACGATCGAGACTGATGTGATCTGCGACAGAGGGGCCCATCGACCCCGGCGGAACGAAGAGCGACGGACGTAAACCCAGTCCGTGCCGACGGCCCAGTACCAACGCCGCATGCAGAGCGCGACCATGTAGCCGAGGACTGTGAAGGTTCCGATGAAGCTCGCCAAGCCTAAGGAGGTATCCGCCGCGAACGCACCCAGGAATGCCGTGCCTGCCAGTCCGACGGCCAACCCTGCAAACATCGCCTTAACGCTGCCTGCCCACACTGCTACGACGGGCCCCAAGTCGCGAGCTGGCGGCATAGTGGGCGTCCTCGCAAGGAGATGCAGTTTCACGGTCGGCACGCTATCGGTGGGCGTCGACGGTTGGAGTGTGTCCAAGGTGCTCACTCACCTGCGGCTTCGCTGTAGACCGGGTTGTCTTCGCTGCTCTGATGAGTTCGCAGTTGGGGTATGGCAAGTCGCCACCAAGAGAGCCTGAAGCTGATCGAATTGGCGCAGACCCCACCCTGGTGCGATGCGATGGCGTCTCCCGCGCGCGAGATGACCGCTCACCCATCCGCTTGTGACTCCTAGCGCAGACGGCGCAGGATGTTGGCGAGCAAGATCACTGCGTCGGCGGCGATGCCGGTCGTGGTCCGGTCAGCACGAGGGGAGTGTTTCATCTTGTGGGAAAGCGCCGAAGCTTTCTTCACGAGGCCACGCAGCTCTTCGTTCGAGGACCCTGGGAGTCGCTGGTCGATGTACGCACCGATGCGAATGTCGGTCCTGTCCACTGGGGGTGGTGGTTTGCCCTCTGGGCAGTGCACGGCGGGGTCGTAGACGACGGCGCTGAGCGCTTCGAGGACACCGACACAGCGGTTGCCGACGTCCTTGTAGTCAACGTGCGTGGATGCGGTCGCGAACCGTTGTCGGAGCTGCTCGATGTGCTCATCGACAGCGGGCCAGCCAAGTTCGCTACGTGGGGACACGGATCGGACGATCTGATTCTCCGAAGCCCTGTCCTGAGCGGTTTCGAGCGCTTCAAGCACCGGATCGAACAGGTTGGCCAACATGTCGCGGCGGGCTTGCCAGCTACCTCGGCCCTCGTGCGCGTTCCAGTAGGTGCGGAACGAAGGAAAGTCGCTCCACTGCGGATCGAAATCGACTCCCTGACGCCGCAGCACCGCCCGTAATGATCTGAAGACCTCGCGCGATTCCACATCATTGATCTGTTGTTTGCCGTCAGTGCCGTAGGAGTTGTACTGGCCGCGTACGAACTGGGTGAGCGCGATCGCGGTAGCCAACGGATCATCGCCAGCCAGCGGACCATTTTCGAGCTGGCGCACCAAGTCGATCCTGATCCCCGTTGTACTGGACGATCCCCACGGGCTTGACGCATCGAGAACCTCAGCGAAGAAGTCGTCGAATCTCATATCCCGATTCTGTCAGCGATGAGCTCACCATCGATTAGCGGCGCCCTTCTCAGTGCTCGGCGTCTATGACGGAGTTCTGACGGCCGGAACGGGTCGTAGGGTGCTGGCACCGGTCCAGCCCGCGATTCTGCTTAGTTCGCCTGCTCTTCGCGTAATGATCTGAAGACAGCCATGTTGGGGCGCGAGGGAGGGGTTGGGTGAGGTCGCCGGCGCTGTTGAGGCAAGTTGGCTTTCGGCGGTTCTTCATTGGCCAGTCCGTTTCCCTGCTGGGTGATCAGTTCGCGGTTCTCGCGGTCCCTCTCGCTGCGATCTTGACGGTCGGGGCGGGAGCGACCCAAGTGGGCGTGCTGACGGCCGCGGGGGTCGCCCCGAGCCTGTTGTTATCCGTGTGGGCCGGGGCCTGGATCGACCGACACGGGCATCGCCGGGTCGTGATGCTGGTGGCCGACTTCTCCCGCGCTGCTGCAGTGTTGTCCATCCCGATCGCGTACGCCTTCGGTGGCCTCACGCTCATCCAGCTCTACCTCGTCGCGTTCCTAGTCGGCGTCTTCGACGTGTTCTTCGGTGTGGCCTACCAAGCCGTCTTGATCTCGATGGTTCGACGCGACCAGTACGTGGCGGCCAGTAGCTGGTTACGCGGCAGTGAGGCTGTCACCCAAACGGTCGGTCTGACGCTGGGTGGGGTGCTCGTCAGCGTGCTCACAGCACCCGTCGCGCTGGTGTTCAACGCGGCCAGCTTCGCCATCAGCGGGGCACAGCTGGCGCGGATCCACCCCGCGGAGCCGGGGTCAGCGAAATCTGCTCACGGCCAAGGAGTGGGCGAGGGCCTGCGATGGGTTTACCGGTCCGCGCTCATGCGGGCGGTGTTGACCTCCTCAGGGCTGACGAACCTGGCTGTCTTCATGAGCACCGGCGTCCTCACTCTGTACGCGATACGCACCCTGCACCTGACACCAACAGCAATCGGTGTGGCTCTTGGCGCCGGCGCTGTCGGCGCATTCATCGGCGCAGCCACCTGCGCACGTGTTGAGACACGGCTCGGCTTGGGACGACTCCTGGCCTTCTCCTCGCTGATCTACCCCGCCGGTCTGCTCTTCTACCCCGCGGCCAGGGGACCTGCACTACTGGCGGCGAGCACTTTGGCAGCCGGTGAATTCATCGCCGCGGTCACCGCGGTCTGGGCCGACATCGCACTTGGCACCATCCTCGCCATTGAAGTCGCCGATGACATCCGCTCCCGGGTCAACGGCGTCTTCCGGACCATCAATCAGGGAGTACGCCCCATCGGCGCCGTCGCCGGCGGACTACTCGCTACCTGGATCGGACTACGCAGCGCACTGCTGTGCTCCGCGTTGATCGGCTTGCTCGGCGGTTCGCTGATCCTGCGCAAACAGGTCCTCTCGATGAAGTCCAACCCACCCAGCCCTAAGACGCCGACCACCGATTAGAGCCCCGGGACCTGGTCTCAGATCACCGGGGGCGCGAACCGTTTAACGAAGGGCTTGGGGGGCCTAGCGACGGCGCGGAGTACCCGGGGTCGAGGTTGTACAAGGAAGGTCACAGATCCGTCGTCCGAGGTCACCGATTCCTACCGTGAGTCGACGAGGTGTTGCGGGCTGCTTGCCGTCGCCGCCAGCCGTTCTAAGTCCTTAGGTGGTGCTACTTCGGCCGCAATCCTAGTTTTCAGCGTGGCGGTTAGTCGATGCTCGTGGTCGCATCCCAGGGTGTTCCGGGTGCGCCGATGATGTTTGGAGGCACCGCGCGGTGTGAGGGTGTCTGCCCTGCGCGTATCTGAGCGAGCAGATCAATCGCGGCGCGCATAGCGCTTGGCTGGTCGCCGCGGAGCGTCATCCATCGCTGGGCTTCGGGGAAGACCGTGCGTCTGATGGGATCGTCGTCGTTGCCGGTGAGCATTAATGCACGTCCTCCGCGGCTGGCGGCTTCGTGGACGAGATAGGCGATGTGATCGCTATCGCAGACAACGGCATCGAGGTCTTGATGGCTTTCGAGCCACTCGAGGATCCGTCCCAAGGTGGACGTCGACGAAGCCCGGGAGTGCGAGTACGCCACAGCCAGCTTGGGAACCTCTGCCGCGACGATACCGGCCCTGGCCGCTGCGCCTTGCACAGCCACCCGTGTGTCCAGTGTTCGTTGGGCAGGCACGCCGCTCCCGTCTTCTGCGAAACCCACGTGCCCGAACGTTCGGCATCCCGTCCGCTGCCACAGTAGGAGCACTTCTCGCGCGATACCTAGTGCGTTGTCGGTTTCGACATAGGGGTGCGCTGATCCGGCGGGTCTTGGTGAGGTCTCCTGCGGTCGGCCCAAGGCGACATACGGGACCTGCTCGGCGCGCAGCGTGTTCAACCGGGGGTCGTCACCGGCCAAGTCGTTGACCACGAAGGCGTTCACGCCGTGAGTGCGGATCATGTCGTGGTACGTAGGGATCGTTCGACCCGCGGCGTACTCCCGGTGCCACGCTTCAAGACCTAGGGTGCGGTCAGCGCGTTCCGCGGGCGTGCCGCCGATGACGTCGACCACTCCTGGAACTTCCACGTCGACAACGAAGGGGACGAGCAACCCGCCAGCGGTTTGCACGGCGCGAACCAACTCTGTCAGCTGGGACTGCATGACCGAAGACGGTCGGCTCCACGACCGGGGCATCTGGTAGCCGACGCGGATCCCCTTGAGGGCGCCGGATGGTCGACGGATCGGGCGGTAACCGACTTGTGCGACAGCCTCGGCGATCGACTGCCGTAGTTCCGGGGACAGTCGGCCCGGTCGGCTGAAGAAGTTCTTCACCGAATCGGGACTGGCGCCTGAGAGGCGGCATACCTCGGCGATCTCGTTCTGTCTCGACGGTCTCGGCATCTCTCTCCCTCTGGCAAAACACGGCTGTTGTTGTGTACAAGAGGATGCTAGCATTGCTCTGTGTACACGTTTAACGCTCTGTTTTGGACAGAGGGTGTGGACACCTACAGGTGCCCGGGTTGCTCTACTGGCCTCGATCGTGGCCAGCAGAGCACGCGAGGCGCGGAGTGAGATCGAGAGAGGAACCTCGTGATGCGAAAGATGCTTACTCGTATCGGACTGATCGGGCTCTTGTCCGTCGGTCTGGGCTCATCGTGGGCGGCTGCCGCTGCGCACGCAGACACCTCGGCCCCGAGTTGCTACGGCGCCAGCTGTACCGACAAGGATCCGAGCACAACGAACTGCGTCGACGACGCAGTCACTATTTACGAACGTGCCGCAGTAACCACCGGTGACGCCGGGGCGAACTACGGCGTGCTCGAGATGCGGTACTCACGAAACTGTGATTCCAACTGGGTGCGGTTCACCCCCTGGGGTCCAAGGCTGGGCGTTTTCGCAGGCTCCACCGTTTCCGGAATGCCGTGGATCTGGCGAGATGGCACTAGCGACTGGCCGCGGGGGTATGTGAACGGGTCATCTGGTGCCGGATACGACCAGACGACCTGGACGGCCATGGTGTCGGCCGAAGGCCGAACCTGCATGTCGGTCGATATCTATCAACTCAGTGACCCGACCAGGTCGCACATGGGTGCTTTCAGTGGCGACCTGCTCGGAAACTACACCGCGGGTTGCTTCTCATAACTCGCGAATCGGATGTGCTCGGCTCCGGGAGATGATGTCCCGGAGCCGAGCAGTTCGAAAACCCACTGGCCGACTAGCCGTGCAGGGCGTTTGTCGTTGAATTTCGACAGTACTCGGGCATCACCCCTGCAACAGAAATGTAAGTAAGTTTTCGGGAGCACTTGTGGTCACCGGCTCCTGGCGGGCGGTGGCGTCTCGGACGTGCGGGCATCGCCGTACCCGCAAGACGATCGCGCTGCGATACATGTGAGGTGGTCAGATTGATAGGGGCTGTGGTTTCGAAGCGCGCGTCGTCGACAACGCATCGTCCATCCGGGGCCACGGATCGGTCCGGCCTACCTACACGTCGGAGACATGCTGTGCGTTTGGGGCTTGACCGGCCAGTAGCACAGAGCGAGCAGCGCCAGTAGGGGACCGGTGTTCAGGTCGGTCGCGGTCCCGGTGGCGATCTGACCGAAGTCCTGCGCGATGACCCAGATCGCCAGTGACACGACGATGGCCAGGATCAGCCCGGGGCGTGTCGTCGAGGGGAGAAACACGCACAGCGCGATGAGCACCAGGCAGGCGGCGAGCACGACCGATACCACCAGACCGCGGCCGGCGAGCAGCTCGGCAGCCCACGTGTTGATGCTGCGGATCCAGTGCGGTTCGCCGTCGGCCATCCCGGCCACCGTGTCGTGCATCGCACTGGCGGTCCGGTTGGCGGGCAGCAGTGTCTCGATCGCGAACCAGATCCACAGAGCCATCCACAACCCGAGCGCGGCGACCCTCCCCAACGGTCCGGCAGCGGCGACGCTGCGCTGAGACCGATCCCGCGGCACGCCCCGGCGGGGCCAGAGCAGGACGGCGATCACGACGTACAGCAGGGCGGCGCCGGGTAGGCCGCCCAGCAGGGAGACCGGACCGGTCAGGATGCCGCCCAGGCCCTCGCCCATCCACCACACGAGCAGGCCCCAGATCGCCGACAACACCAACGCGGGCTTGCGGGTCCGGTGCCACAAGAGTCCACCGGCAATGAGCAACTGCACGGTCGCGAAGACCCCGTTCAGCAGGATGAGGTGATGCGACATCAGCGTCGCGGACCACTCGATGGGGTCGTGCACCCAACCGGGGTTGCCGGCCGCTGTGGGCCGAATGGTCTCCCGGGGAAAGGCCTGGGTGAACATGTAGTGCTGGTACTGCAATGCCGCGTCCACCAGCCACGCGACACCCAGCAGGCAGGTCAGTACCCCCCGCCAGCGCTCCGATGCCCGTCCATCGTCGTCGGAGCTGGTACTGCCCGTGGTTCTGTTTTGTGACAAGCGCGCGCCGGTCATCGTGGCGAGTTCTCCCTAAGCGGCGAGTCGGGCGTAGACGACGGTGTTGTTGCGGAAGTGGCCGGTCGCGGTGTCGAAGGTGCCGCCGCAGGTGATCAGGCGCAGTTCAGGACCGCTGGTGTTGCCGTAGACCGCCTGGGTCGGGAAGGCGTCCTTGGGGAAGCTGGCGACGCGGTACACGTCGTACGTCAGGACCTTTCCGTCCTTCAAGGTCACCTGCACCACCGCGCCGTCCTTGATCTGCGCCAGGTGGTAGAAGACCGCCCCGCCACGGGAACTGGTGACGTGCCCGACGATGGTCGCCGGCCCTACGGCCCCGGGGGTCGGTGATCCGTTGAACCAGCCGGCCTGGTCGGCCTGCTGGTCAGTGGGCACGACGATCTCCCGGTTGGCGGTCGCGCCGAGCGTCAGGAGCGGTGACCCCTCGTTCAGGCTCGCGATCCTGATCTTGCTGGGCGGCGACAGTGGCGCCGCCGCAGGACTGTTCGCCGAGGAGGACGACGAGGGGGATGTCGCGGAGGCGCTGGTCGAGGAGCCGGTGGAGGTGCTGGAGCTGCTCGTCTGGGATGACGGCAACGGGATGGCAGCGGTGTGGGCGGGTCGGTGCATGCCCCAGACGATGGCGACGATGCCACCAAGGACCAGACACGCGCACAGCACGCTGATAGCGATGGTCTGTGCGCGTGTCCGGTTCTTCATGTGGTCCTTAGATACTCCGTGTCAGACCTGTTCGATCAGACGGTGGTGTGCTTGCGGCGACGCATCAGCACCACACCCGCGCCACCAAGAGCGATCGCCGCAGCGCCGCCCGCCATCGCGGTGGTGTTGGTCGTCGACTTGGTCGAGGCGAAGCCGGTGTTCACGCCACCACCGGGCATCGTGCTCATCTGGGAGGCCTGCAGGACCCCGCACAGCGCGGGTGAGGTCGCGATCGCCGCGACCGGCTTGCTGGCACCGGGCAGGGTGAGCCCGACGTCGTTCGGCACGGTCAGCGACGCCTTCGGCGCGTTGGCCGGGTTCAGCCCGTGCACCACGATCACGGCTTTACCCGAGGTGATGGCCGCCTGGGAGGCCGAGGACAAGGTGATGGTCCGGTTGTAGGTGAAGCTGCCGCCGCCCGGTGCGATCTTGACGTTGGTCGCATCGGCTGACTTCTCATCGCCCGTGCCACCCGGCGCCGTGGACAGCGTGCTCAGGATGGGGCCGTAGTTGTCTCCGGCTTCGCCGGTGGTGATCAGCCCATCGTGGTTGCTGTCAGCAGCGGAGGTCGGGCACGTACCCGCCCCGCCGGCACCCAGCGCGGCGTCCGGGCCGTGGATGTGCTGCACGTGCGGGAACGGTGCACCGGCAAAGGCTGCCGGGATCCCCAACGCGTCCAACGTCTTCTTGTCTGTGGGCAGCTTGGTCGCCAAGCCACTGACGTGCTCGCTGATGGTGGCCTGGTTGCCGTTGAGGGTGACCGTGATCGTCCCGGACGCTGCCCCCGACGGGGTGTTCAGCGGCACCGCAGCCAACGTGGCCCGGTACGTCGTGCCGCTTGCAGCATGCGCAGCAGGTGCACCCGCGCCCAGGGCGGCAACACACGCCGCGATCGGCACAGCAGACAGCAAAACCTTGTTTTTCTTCTGCACGACTCACTTCTTTCTTTCACACGAAACGATCAGGCGTTTGCCCCACCGCCGACTTCGCACGCTACGACATGACCAGCAACCGATGTAAACAAGAAGCGCCAGTTACCAACTCGACACCTTCGCCGGCATCGGGGCTGTACCCGCGGGCGGTCGCCACGCTCCTCGAGAGGAGTGCGGCGACTGCCGCGACCTACCCGGAAGGGTGTCCGTCATGTCGAACGAACACCTTCGTGATTCGGCACGACCCGAATGATGGATTGGATCACAATGAAACTCCGCACATCCCGCGTGGAACGATCGACGGCGTCTCAGCGAGCGTTGGCTGTGGTCAGAGACGTCCGGAGCTGACGCGTCCGAATCGGTGTTCCATACGGGACACACACTCGCCGGCCGTCCGGACGCCGATCGTCGTTCGGGCCAGCACGACGCTGCCCATGCGTAGGAAGGTGCTCAGATCGCGGAACCGGGGGTCAGGTAGCGATAGCGACCAGAGGAACCGATTGCGTACCAGTGGTTGATGCTGGCAATGGCGCGGTCGTTGATCTGTCCGTCGTGGATGCCGATTGCGCGCTCGTAGCGACTGTTGCGTAGGAACTGAACCCCTTCGGAGACCTTCATCCAGGAGGCCTGCATCGGCACCAAGAGTGTGTCCACTGGAATAGGTGGTGGGACCAGGGCGTCACCGGGGTGGTAGGTGTCCCCGATCAAGTACCCGACGTTCGCGCACACCTCTTGAACGGGAAGCACGGGCGCGTGCCGCCCTCCAACGACCCTCACTGCGTGGCCCGCCACCGCGATTGACTCTCCGGGATGAACCGGCTCGAATGAGATCTGTTCAAGCGAGGCCGATGCGGGCGCAAAGATGGGACACGAGAGGTGTGCCAGGCGCGCCTGATCGGCATGATCTGCGTGCTGATGGGTGACTAGGACCGCGTCCGCGCCGCGCAGCGACTGCGGCTCACTCCAGATCCCCGGGTCGATCACAATGGTGCTCTCGCCCATCTCAAGCCGGACGCATGAGTGGGAGTAACGGATGAGCCGCATCGACGCATCATCGCCCAAGCTCGACGTCTTGCACCGGGAGGCGATCGGTGGGCGGTGCGGGATCGTTGCTGAGCTGGCCAACCAGGCTGATCCAGACAATGTTCCATTGGGTCGCCAGTAAATTTGGTCCCGTGGCCACCACCTTCACTCGACTGAACCCCGCTGGGCAGGATCGGCACGCTCTCATCGATTTCATGACGCGCAACGAGTTCTTGTTTCACGGCCGCCCGCATCCCACAGCAGCAGACGTCGCCACGTCGATCTCCGAGGGTGCCTATCGGGACGAGGACAACGACTCGTTCTGGGTCGATCACTCTGAACTCGGCCGGATTGGGTTCTTGCGCCTCGAAGACCTCAGTGACCGATCACCACTATTCGACCTGCGACTCGATGGCCCCGTCCGAGGCCGTGGCCTGGGCGTTGAGATCCTTCGCGCGGCCACCACGTACGTGTTCGACACGATGCCGGACGTCACCCGTTTTGAGGGCCAAACTCGTGAGGACAACATTGCGATGCGCAAGACCTTCGTGCGGTGCGGCTGGCTAAAGGAAGCGCACTACCGGGACGGCTGGCCAGTGGCAGGGGGCGCGCCAATGGCCTCGGTGGCGTACAGCATCCTTCGCCGCGATTGGGAAAGCGGACACACCACCACGTTCATCTGGGACGACCTCGTTGATTCGTGACTGACGGTAATTCGGGTGCGGTTCTGGCGGGCACCACGCATGCTCAAGCGGTGAAGATGGATATTCGTGGCTGGTCGGGTACCAGTGATACGACGGCGATGCAGCGGCTCGCTAGTCGTTGTTGGCCCCGCGGGTTGCATCCCGGTGGGTTGGGGTGGTCCCAAGCTACAGGTCAGGTTGGTGACCAGATCGTCGTGGTTGAAGGCGCCGAAGGCGAGGTGGAGGGGTGGGCAGCGGTCGGTCAGCCGGACTCGCTGATGCTCCAAGTCGCGCATGACAGACCCGACGCCGCCCACGCACTCTTCGGGTGGCTTCTGCGCACCGCTGAGGGTCCAACGTTGAGTGTCACCGTGTTCGATGAGCAGTCCAGGAAAATGTTCACCCAGGCGGGGTTCGAGCGCGCGACGCCGCCGTTCGGCTTTTACGCCATGAACGAGCCAGGGCTGGGCGCGCCGACCGATGCTGTCTCAGGCGCGGTCCCAGCGGGATACGCGATCCGCAGTGTCCGCTCCGATGAGGTGGATGCCCGGGTCGCTGTGCATCGCGCGTCGTGGAAGCCGGTCGACCTTCCCTTTCATCCCGACCATGACCCTCACCTTGACGAATCGTGGTCGAGCTCGTTCAGCCTCGATGCCTACCGCCGAGTGCAAGACACCCACCTGTACGACACACAGTTCGACTTGATCGTGAAGGCGCCCGATGGTTCTCTTGCGGGCTGTTGCATCGGTTGGTTCGACGCCACCACCGGATGGACCGAGATCGAACCACTCGGCGTCGTGCCCGCCCACCGCCGGTTCGGACTGGCCGCCGCACTCTGCGCCGAAATCGCGACACGCACGGCCGCAGCCGGAGGCCATCACGTGTTCATCAACACCGGGTCTTCCAACAGCTACCCCGGCCCCTACCGCGCCTACCAAAAAGCCGGCTTCACACCCTTCGTGCCCGGCGAAACCCTTATTAAGGGCTGAGGCCCAATCCGCATCAGTGGATACGTCCCGGAAGCCGAACCTTTGCCGGTGCTAGAACCTGCGCCAGGCGCCTCCGTCGAGACCACAGAACGACCTGCCCGGATCGGCGTCTTATGCGGGACACCCGACTCGCCTTCAGTCCGTAGACCGATCGGCACGCCGGCCGAGTGCCGCTCCGGGAGATCTCTGTGACTACAGTCTCTCGACGTGAGCGACACCTTCGACGTCGTGACTACTGCTCGCCTCACCTTGCGCGCGGCGAGCACCGACGACGTAGATGCGCTGTTCCCCATCACCTCTGATCCCGACACTTGGCAGCACGCCCCCGACGGTCGACATCGAGACCGGCAAACCACCCGCGATTGGCTCACGAAGGCCGCTGATCGATGGGATTCCGACGGCCTGAGCTACTGGATCATTCGGCTACGCGAAACCGGCGAGGCGGTCGGCGTCGGAGGAGTCCAGCGCCAGACCACCGGCAACTGGAACCTCTACTACCGCCTGACACCCCACACATGGGGACGCGGCTTCGCCACCGAGCTGAGCCGATCAGCGCTGGCAACCGCACACGCCAAGGACAACTCCGTAGCGGTCATTGCTTGGATCCTGGAAAGCCACTCTGCATCACGTCGAGTCGCCGAGCGAGTCGGCCTGACCAACTACGGTCCCCACGTCGACCCCAGTGACGGCACGACGCGATTAGCGTTCGCCGACCGGACCCTCGACGTTCCCTAGAGGGATCGTTTACCGGCCGGGCTGAGATGCGCCTGGGACCTCGGCGGCGGTCTGGATGGCGATCAAAATGTTCGGCAGGCTTTCCGGGTGGGCGAGCTTCAGCTGTGGGAGTTCGCTAGCGCTGAACCAGCGAAGATCATCGTGCTCGTGCGGAGCGGCGTTCGTGGGTGTTCCGGTCCAGTGCGTGACGAGGAATGCGTGCATGTCGAGGTTGGTGTCGGCGAGCACCATCGGAATGGGCACCGGGTCGTGGACGTGGACACCGATCTCTTCGAAGCACTCTCGACTGACAGCGTCGCGGGACAGCTCGCCCGGCTCAAGGTGCCCGCCAGGAAGACCCCAACTGCCTGGGTACGCCTGGCGCTGAGGGTGCCGATGGACCATCAGCACGCGACCGTCTTGGACGAGAGCCGCAGTCGCGATCGAGACTGAGGTGCTCATGCGAAGAAGCTATCCGCGGACACCGACGGTCAGTTGCGGTAGGTCTTCGTCCTGCATCTGGCGCAGCTCGTTGGGAGCAAAACCTGCCCGAAGGGCGATCGGTGAGCGGGTATCAGGCCTCCCAGCGAACCTCACCGTCGACCACTGTCGAGGTCTTGACCAGCCCGACTGCCTGCGCCACGCCCTGAGACGCTGCGTGCTCGGGGTGCACATGGGCCCGAACCGTGACGACGCCTTGGTCGCGTAGCCAGGCGACTATCAGCTGCGCACCCTCGCGGGCGTAGCCGCGACTTTGGAAGGGTGCAGCAACTACCCAGGCGACCTCAGCGACTGGCTCGTCCTGCTCCTCGGTGACCGTGGCCTGCACCGTGCCGACCGCGCGACCATCCTCGCGGCGGCGCAGCACCCAGTTCAACCAGCACTGCAACCCGTTCGGTGAACGGCCCACGACCTGACTCCGGTACTGCTCCTGCAACTCCCGCCTGCTCGCAGGCCGCCCACCGATGAAGACATGCAGTCCAGCATCATCCAACAGCGGGGCCATTTCCTGCGCGTGCTCGACTCGCAACGGCTCCAGGACAAGGCGCAGACCAGCCAGCGGCAGAGCTGAGAGTGATAGGGAGGGTGGAGTCGCCACGCTACTCATTCTCCTTGCTGACGAGTCCCGGAGACCCATCGCCGATCGGTCATCGTTCGCGGTACGGCGATGGCTGGGCACAGCTGCTGGCTCCGCGACTCAGGCGCGTTGGTTAACTCCTAGGTCGTCGAGTTGTGAGGATTACTAGATCGACGAGGCGGTCTACGTCCAGGGTGGTTAGGGGTTCGGTCGCGAGTCGGCTCAGAGCCGCCAGCAGGTGCAGGAAATGTTCTCGGACCTGGGGCAGTGGGCGACCGGTGGTGGCGGCAAGGCGTCGGGCTTCTGCGGTCAGCCGGGGGTGCCGCAGGAATTGATCCACTCGGATCAGGTCCTCGGCTGAGGGGTTGGTCGGCTCCTGGTCATCGCTCAGGGTGACTTGCAGGCGCCCACCGAGGGCGCTGGTCAGGGCGTCCAAGGCTCCTACCGTGGGGTTGCCTCGACCGTTCTCCAGGTTCGCGATGTAGGTCACCGACAAGCCGGCGTCCATGGCGACGGAGGCAATAGTCCTACCCGCAGCAGCCCGCCTGCTGCGCAGTGCGGACCCCAGGTCAGCGTTATCCATCGTGCCCCCTCAGAATACTTTTGCCGCTCGACTATCTTTAGAGGATAGTCGGCTGGGTGCGACGACACCTTGGCAAAAACTTCTGGTGCCTGTTCAGCGGTTCGGCGGTCGCCAACCTCGGTTCCTGGTTCTTGATCGTCGCAGTGCCGGTGTACGTCTACGACCTCACCGGTTCTGCGGGGGCCACCAGCGTGGCAGTAATCGCCGAGGCTGTGCCCGGCGTGCTCATCTCACCCATCGCAGGCCTCGTGGCCGATCGAGTCAACCGCGGCCTTCTGGACCTGGCCTGTCACCTGGTCCGCGGCGCCACCGTGGTCGCGATGCTGCTGGTCACCGACGAGGGGACCTTGTGGCTGCTGTTTGGGTTGATCTTCGTCGAGAACGCGGTCACCCAGGTCGCGATCCCCGCGCAGCGTTCCCTGATCCCCGCCATCGTCGGGCGAGGCGCCGCGCTGGAGGTGGCGAACGCCTGGAACACCGCCGCCGGTGGCGCGGTCCGTCTGGTCGGAGCACCACTCGGGGGAGCGTTGTACGCACTAGCCGGTTTCCAGGCCGCCGTCCTGGTGAACGCGGCGACGTACCTGATCGCCGCCGTGCTCACCGCGCTGCTGCACCTCGACCCTGTCGGCCGCGGTGCCGCAGGGCGCTTCGCGGCTGATCCCGTCTCATCGGCGCTAAGACGGGCCACGCGAGATATCGGCGAAGGTGCCGTGTTCCTGTTCCAGCACAGGATCCTGCGGTCGCTGCTGGCGGTGTCGGCGACCTTCTTGCTGGCCAACGGGGTCCTAAACGTGCTCGTTGTCCCCTACGTCGTTCACGACCTTGGCGGAGGCGGGCCAGAAGTGGGCCTTCTGTTCACAGCGCTCGGAGCGGGGTACCTGCTCAGCGCCCCACTGGGCGCCTATGTATCCCGTCACATCACATTGCGATCAGGGATTACTGCCGCCTTGGTCGCCGTGACCATCTGCTTTGCCGGGCTTTTCAACAGCACAACCCTGGTTACGGCGGTCGTCTGCATCGGGCTCGCGGGCATCCCCGGAGGCACCATCCTGCTGCTCATCCAAGTGCAAATTCAACGACGAACCTCGACCCACCTCCTAGGCCGCACGCTGTCAGCGTTCACCACCATCGAGAGCACCGCGACAGTCGCAGGCTCTGCGGTGGGTGGCCTGCTGGCCGACACCCTGGGACTGCGCACCACCGCAAACGCAATCCTTCCCGTCATCGCCATCGCAGCGGCCATCGCCATCGTGGGACTACACGGAACCACCGGGAACGCGACGGAAGCAATCTCCTAGGAGATCAAGGCCGCCACCCCGATGACCGATCGGTAACCGGGCGTTCGTCGCGAAAATAGTTCTGCGTCAAGAGCCCTAGGTCAACTGGCGGACCTGGCGGCCCTCTCAATCTCCTCGCGGCGCGCCGTCCAAAACGCCACATCGTGCCGCTGGGTTGCCATCCCCTCCGCGTCGATTCCCACGGCCCCATCAAGCTCTTCACGCAGGATGTCAGCGTGGCCTGCATGCCGACTGGTCTCGGCAAGTAGGTGGACGAGGATGTTGAACAACGGCACCTCGGCGTCCTGCCACCAAGCCACCCGACCCGTGGCATCCAGAGCGAGAGCTTCCACGGTTGCGTCGCTGTGTTCCCACACGCGCCGGTAACGGTCGATGATGGCGCTGCGGGACTCGTGCTCCGTCGCCCACATGTCGGCCAGGAGCTCAGCCCTAACGTCCCACCGCGGTAAAGGCTCGGGGAAGGGACGGCTGAAGACTTCACCGAGGTATCTGGCCTCCCACGTCCCTAGGTGCTTCACCAGGCCCAGCAAATTAGTCCCGGTCAAGGTCAATGGGCGTCGAACGTCGTACTCAGAGAGCCCGTCGAGCTTGGCCAGCACGGCCTCACGTTCGTACTTGAGGTAGCTGTGCAGATTGGCCTTCGCATCGTCGATCATGGGATAGAACTCTTCCACGAGTGCCGCGGCGTGTTACCGCATCGCGCGGCAAGGACCGCGCATCCCGCAACGGGATTCGGTTGTGGCACGCTCCGCGTGCCGATCCTGTTGTGGCACGCTCCGCGTGCCGATCGCCTACTGGGCGGGTTGGCCACCGGGGACGATGGTGCCCTGGTGGAAGCGCATCTGGGGCGACTCGGCACCGATATCCCAGAGCGATGCGTGTCGGCTCTTCTGATTGGCAGCGGTGGCGAGATAGGTAACAAGCATCAACTCTCTGGACATCTGCACAAATACCCACTCACTCACGCCAGGCGCCTCGTACTCACCATCCTCAGCGATCGAGGCCATCAGCTCATCGCGGGTCCAGCGGCGGCCAGACCGTCCGATCTCTACGAAGTCCTCGTGCAGTAGTTCCCGCACGCGTAGACCGTTGCTTCTCGTGGAGAGCGTCATGAGTTCAAGTTCAGCTGCTCTGATTGTTGCTTCGTGTCGCACGCAGAGCAGTGTTTCAGCTCTGCCCGGTTGCCGATCGCCTACTGGGCGGGTTGGCCACCGGGGACGATGGTGCCCTGGTGGAAGCGCATCTGGGGCGACTCGGCACCGATATCCCAGAGCGATGCGTGTCGGCTCTTCTGATTGGCAGCGGTGGCGAGATAGGTAACAAGCATCAACTCTCTGGACATCTGCACAAATACCCACTCACTCACGCCAGGCGCCTCGTACTCACCATCCTCAGCGATCGAGGCCATCAGCTCATCGCGGGTCCAGCGGCGGCCAGACCGTCCGATCTCTACGAAGTCCTCGTGCAGTAGTTCCCGCACGCGTAGACCGTTGCTTCTCGTGGAGAGCGTCATGAGTTCAAGTTCAGCTGCTCTGATTGTTGCTTCGTGTCGCACGCAGAGCAGTGTTTCAGCTCTGCCCGGTTGCCGATCCTGAAGTGGCCTCGCACGGTCGACGTGTCAGTGCCGGACCATTCGGATCTCGTCGATGCCGTCTTCCGCTGAACAGGCACCGTCGGGTAGGAAGCCGTGCTTACGGTAGAACGCTTGCGCCCGAGGGTTGGGGTCTGCAACCCAGAGTCCGACGACTGAGGTGGGTTCGACGACGGCATCGAGCAGTGCCGCCCCAGCTCCACGCCCGTGGATTGCGGCGTAGGTATACAAGACGAAGAGTTGCTCTAACCAGTCCACATCCGGCTCGCGGGACGGCCCTGCCATCGCAATCCCCACCAACTCTGACTCGTGCTCGGCGACCGCGACTCGCTGCATCGAGTACCTCGGATCAGTCAGTACCGCTGCCCAGAATTTCCCACGTTGATCAAGAAGATCAGGGTCATCGAGCACCGTGTCGGCCATCAGTCCCCGGTACGTCTGACGCCAGGAGTCCACATGCACCCGCGCCATCGCCGGCGCGTCCTGCTCCACCGCTGGCCTTACTTGGATCCCTGAATCCACCCGCGCAAGGCTAGTCATCATCCGGCAACCAGTAGCTCTGACGGCTCGGTCAGTCCGTCAGTCCAGGCCCAGTAGCCGATCCACCTGCGGACATGATCACAGCGACCGTGTTCAGTAGGGGACGGGCATCGGTGGGTCACGCTGCAGGGCTGCCCGACCCCCTCCACGGGCCTTCGCAGACCGCACCATCCACCTACCAAATCTCGTTGCAGCGGCGGTTACTGAGAGGCGCGTTAACACTTCACATCACCAGTTAGCTGAAGCATCCGGCCCGAGCTCCTATTTGCAGTGACGCAGTCAGCCTCCATCGCTCCCCCCGAACGGCAACGGTGTCACGCCCGCACTGGACCACCGACCAGCGGCGCTCTCGAGTTGCCCCCGTTCCCCTGCCATGACCACGTGGAACGGGACCGCCGGCCGATCCCACCACTCGCCAAGGTCAACTGGCTGAGCCCATTGCTCGGCGGCAGACACCAAGGCCCGAGCTAGCCACTTGAGCGCCGCCGTGTCCTCATCGGCAAGAACCTGCTCGGGCTCCATCATCGTCACTACGTACCCCTCGCCGGCGGCAAGTGTGTCCAAATCCGCAATGCACTCGTTGAACGCATTCGTGTTTTCGCCGAAGTAGAGGGGGAACTGGAGTGCGGCTGCGAACTCGTCCAGCACGCCGCGAACGGTGCGCATCTTGCGGCCGCGGACAACCCGGGCCGTCAAGCCCGACTCCACCCAACCGCTTACCGCATCCCCGATCGACTGCGCATCACCTTCCAGCAGCAATGGGTGCAGATGGGGCTGCACCTTCATCAGCACAAGAGGGTCACTCATTGACGCGACCCCCGGAACACCAGGAACGATTCGTAGTGATCACCCGTCCAATAGGCAAAGCCGTCATCGCCAGTGGCGACGCGATTTGGGCCGCGGTGCACGCCCTCGCCGAACGGATCCACACCACGCTCACGATAGGTGCCGCCAGCTCGTAGTCAGCCAGCAGCAGGTCCGCCATCATCACCACCACCACCACTGGAGCATCACGCTACGGCGAGCCAGCGTTGATTCCATCAGTCGTGCTTGCCTGTTGGGCGAGGACCCCGTCCCGGTCGCCGATCGTCGTACGGGCGCGGCTTGGAGCTGCTGGTGTGGCGTGACCTTGGTTCCGCGGCTACCTCAGGGTCAGAGTGCCGCGTTGTCGTGATCGAGGTCGGCTCGAATACGCGCGTACAGCACTAGGTCGATCCGACCAGCATGGATGTAGCCGGCGGATCGGCACAGACCCTCGCGGGCAAATCCAGCGCGTTCGGCCGCACGCTGCGAGGCGGTGTTGCCAGCAGCTGCAGCGATCTCGACGCGTTCCATGCCCTGGTCACCCATCGCCCACCGCGAGAGCAGCTCGGTGGCCCGTCCGGCGAGGCCATGGCCTCGATGGGTGGGTGCGACCCAATAGCCGATCTCGGTGACCTGAGCTCGCCAGTCCGTCTGCTTCAGGTCGATGACTCCACCCACTTGACCTGCCACCTCGATGACCCGTACGAGCCCAGCGCCGCTGCGGTGCTGCGCGGGTGCGATGTCCGTGACGAAAGACAGGGCGTGCTCTCGCTCGTAGGGCACCGGCAGGGGCAACCAGCGCTGGGTGACCAGGTCTTGGCATGCCGCCGTGATCGCGTCGACGTCGTCCACGCACGGAACGCGCAACGCGAATCCGTCGCCCATGATCGTCGCGTCGTCGAAAACAGCGCGCGGGGTAGTCATCCCCGCATCGTCGCAGCCCACAAGCGACCACCGTGCAGCGATACCGGTGTGGCGATCGCCAATCGCCGATCGCTGTCTGGTGAGTCGCTGTGGGTATCGCCGCGCCGTCAGTTGATCGTGCCGCCACGGGCATAGGTCATAACGAGACTTTGGGCTTCTTGCTCGAGGGGGTAGTTCCAAGGATCTTGATCGGGCCAGATCGCGTCGTGGGCAGGCGGCGGGCTCGCATTGTCGATCGGCTGGAATGAGAGGGCGGTGCGTGGGTAGTGCCCTACGAGGACTGCAGTGATTGGTTGCCCCGTGAGCAGTGTGCCGACTCGCGCGAGCAATGCGCGTTCCACCGTTGCCGCCTGCGCTCTGGCTTCGGGTCGGCATCGGCTGGTCGCGTGGGCGAGTGCAGTGGTGAATTCGTCGTTGTCCCCGGCCCATTCGTTGCCTAGGCCTTCGAGCAGGGGATATAGCTGGGGGTCGGCGAGCTCGGCGGCGGCCCTGATTTCCAGCAGGCAAACCATCTCGTCGGTGAGCGTGAGGCGGCGCCGGAGGCTGATGGTCGCGCGGTCGTCACCGGTTTGGGCAAGAGCAAGGAGTGCCTCGCAGCGGGTGTCGTCGTCGGCATCGTCTAGCCGGGCAGCGAGTGCTTCGATTGCTGCTGGCGTGGTCGCACGTACCTGTCCGAGGCCGAAGCAGGCCCAGTCCCGAATAGCGGTCTCATCATCACGGGTCAAGGCGGTTAGCGCCTCGATGACGGCATCTCGTACGGGTTCGTCCGCGTCAACGCCGCCGGGAAGAGATTGCGCAACAGCGAGTCGGACATCAGCGTCGGGATGGTCGACGGCGACGTGGTCCAAGACGATGCGGGCGGCCTTTGAGTCCCAGGCGTATCCCAGCGCGTCTACGATCGCGGCGATGACCTCCGCGTCGGCCTCGTGCTCCAGCATTTCTGCGAGCCGGGGCAAAGCCCCAGGCACTTTCTCGACTGACTCCCCATTGAGCGCGTCGCCGAGCTCGTTGGCGAGCGAGATGAGGTCTGCCGGAGATGACATCTGCGCATCATCCCGCACGCTGGCAGTGGGGTCGCTCTAGATATTTCGCCATCGAGCGGGTCCTTCCGGTCACCGATCGGCACGCGGAGCGTGCCACAACCGGATCGGCACCCGGAGCGTGCCACAACCGGATCCGTCTACGGCTCTCGCGAGGCAAAGGCTGGCTGACGCCTGTACCAGGCGCAGGTCGCAACAACGGCGAGCGACGAGACCCCTCCGAACGCTGCTGACCACGCGAAGAAGGTGTCGGAGTTGGCCACTCCTGCGGCTGTCCAGGCGAAGTTGGATGCGGCAAGGACCAGCCAGGTCGAGATCGAGACTCCGCCGGCCGTTCCGGATCTCACGACGCCGCGAATTTGAGCCACGCGGACCGTCACCGAACCCAGCGACGCGGCCAGCACACAGGGGCCTGGCCCAAACACGGCAAATGCGCCGATCACGACGACGACGCAGCCCGCAGTGCAACCTGCGGTCCGACGCAAGGACAGCAGTCGGGAGGCGATTGCCAAGCTGCCGAGCGCGAACGCGCCCTCGCTAGCCAACAGCACCCATTGCCGTGTCGCCAAACCGTACGAGGCCCAGGTAAACCCGAGCGCGAAGCTCTGCGCCCAAGCGGAAACCGACACGCCTAACGTCGACCGCAACGCCAGGTAGAGCTGCGGGACTGAACAAGCCGCCGTGAGCGCGGACGCCACCAGCGAGAACAGGACCGCAGTCGACATGGCCGCAGTCTTCATCAATCGCCTCGGCGCTCGCCTCCCATTTCGACAGCCCCACCGAAAGTCCGCCTGTCTGGCATAGATGATCTTCGGCGGCGGGCACTTCGGCGCGAGGTCACGAGGAACACCGCCCGCAAGCCGATCCGTCTCCGGGTGGTGAGAGCCTCAGGTCATGAGTCGAGTGGTCTTCATGTGCGGGCCGGCTGGTTCAGGCAAGTCGATGTACGCGCGCGGTCTCGAACAGCAGGGCATGGCTCGTCTGTCTCTGGACGTGCTCAGATGGCGACGGGAGGCCTCATCTGTAGTCCGGCGCAGCGATGAAGTCGACGTCGAAGAGGAGTTACGTTCCGCGCTGCTCGAGCTGGTCGCGGCCGGACGTGACGTGGTGCTCGACCTTTCGTTCTGGTCCCGACAGATGCGCGAGGACTACCGGCGAATGCTGGAACCCACCGGCGTCGTCCCCGAGACCGTCTACCTAGCCACCGAGCGAGAGACCGTCCTGGCACGGGTCCGATCACGACGCGGCCGCCACGCTGATGACGTCGTTGTCTCTGCAGAGTTGGCCGCGCACTACTTCGACCACTTCGAGCCACCCACCACCCATGAAGGCCCACTCACGGTGATCACCCAATGAAGATCGGACTGTGGGCTGAGCATCGATGTGATGGCATGAGTACCGTCGCGACCGAGACGGTCCGGCCGCCGGAGTGTCTGCTGAAGGATCCGGCCGGGAGAAGTACCTGAGATGCTGCCCGCTCGTTCGGGTGTCCCTGACATGCCGGTTGCTGATCGATGGTTCGTCAAGACGCAGGTCCGCGACCACTTGAGCATCATCGTCGAGCCGAGCATGCACTTCTTGCTACGCGCCAACATCTGGCACCTGCGAGGCCGCGATCGGGACCTGATCGTGGACACAGGACTGGGCGTGGCAAGCCTGCGCACACACCTGCCGACCCTCTTCGAACGCGACCCGCTGGTGGTCATTACCCACGCCCACCTGGACCACTCCGGCGGCGCACACGAATTCGACCAGTGCCATGCACACCCTCTGGAACACATCACGAACCCAGTCGGCGGGAACACCTTGCGCGGACGCGAATTGGCCGACCAGCTCGGACTCAACAGCGCCCAACCCGTCCCAGAATGGATGATTAAAGCACTGCCCCACCCCGGGTACCGGCCACAGGACTACACGCTGCGCCCCGCACGCGCCTCTCGCAGCCTGACCGACGGTCAGACCATCGATCTCGGCGACCGCGAACTGACCGTCCTGCACCTGCCCGGCCACAGCCCCGGCAGCATCGCGCTCTACGACCAAAGCAACCGGAGCCTGTTCTCTGGCGACGTCATCTACGACCTCGACACCGACGAACAACTCCTCGATGACCTGCACGGCTCCAACATCGACGACTACATCGCCAGCATGCGGCGACTACAAGACCTGGACATCGACTGCGTCTACTCCGGACACGGGCCAGTACTGCAACGCGACCGATGTGCCGAAATCATTGGCACCTACCTCCGCGACCGCACCCACCGGTAGAGCACTCCCGGGCCTGAGCACCCTTATCCGTCCACCCCAAGTGTGCGAGACCATCCACCCGCAGACCGATCGGCACGCGGAGCGTGCCACAACCGGATCGACTCACGGGACTGCGTGCAAGGCTGCGGGTCATGCCGCCGCAGCCAGCTTCAGCGATCGCCGCACTCACCGTTGACTGCTCCGACGCCAAGGCGATGGTGCGGTTCTACACAGACGCATTCGGCGGTAGGGCGGATCCCGATTTTCCGAATGTTGACGGCGTCCGCGTCGACGGTCTACTCATCCTCTTCCGCGAGCTGGACGGCTGGACCCCGCCCACTTGGCCTGGATCGAACATCCAGATGCACCTTGAGATCTTCGTCGAGGACCTGCATCAGGTGGAGACCCGACTGCTGCAGCTCGGTGCCACCAAACCTTCAGCGCGAAACCCCTCAGGCCAGGACCTCGTCGTCCTCACAGACCCGGCAGGCCACCCCTTTTGCATCATCGAGCGGTCCACCCACGACTCCTGAGGTCAAGTCCTCCCACAGACCGATCGGCCACCGGTCGGCTCTGTGCCGGGTGTTCCGCAGAAGACCCCGACGCGGCCACTCGCCTCGAGCTCTCTGCGCCGATGTCTGGCGACGGTCGTGGAGTCAGTGGTGGTTCCTCTCCGGGGCGCCCCCGCGGTCGTGATCTTCAATGACACCCACCTCTGCATGCGCGGTTCGGGCGGCATAGTGCAGTTAGCATCCCCACGTGAAACCTGCATTGCTGCCGACCTGCGATTCGTTGAGTTTTCGGCAGATGACTAATGCGGACTTGGACGAGATGACGGTGCTGCTCGGATCACCGCAAGTGATGCGCTACTACGCACGTCCCAAGACGCGCGCTGAGGCTGCAAGCTGGATCGAATGGAGCAAAGCCAACTACGCGCGCGATGGCTACGGACTGTGGCTGCTGCACGACGAGCACGACAGATTCGTGGGTGAATGCGGCCTGACGTGGCAGACAATGGACGACATCACCGACCTCGAAGTCGGGTACCACGTGCTGCCACAGTTTCAAGGGCGAGGTCTGGCAACGGAGGCTGCGATCGCCTGCCGAGAGTTTGCCCGTTCACGTGGAGTCACTCGGCTAACCAGCAACATCTTTCATCGCAACCGTCCTTCACAGCGGGTTGCGGAGAAGGTCGGCATGCAGCTGGAGCGGGAGACGATCGACCCGCCGGACCGGCCGATCGGCATCTGGTCGATGACTCTCAGCAGGGCCTCGACGTCTTGACTGACAAGCAGAGACACCCGCGTACGCAGACCTGAGGGCTCACCCTGATCCAGGATCGGTCTACGGACGGCACGCGCGTCGGGTGTCCCGCATAGGACACCGATGCGGGCAGATCGTTCCGGGCACTCGACGACGCCTGGTGCACGTTTCGTCGCCGGCAGCGGTTCCCCTTGCGAAGCAAGGACTGGGGTTCTCACCGAGCTTGGCCATTCACTGGCGCTCTCGCAACTCATCACGATCAGCGCGGTTACTCGGCGTTACGTTGTTCCTCGTGAGCACGAGTGCGGCACAGATGGCGATGTTCTTTCGCGAGATTGGCGCCGACGGCTCTGTCTGGACCATCGAGGATGACGACGGTGTGCCCGCACCTCGCGGGACAGACGGACACCGAGCAATGCCGTTTTGGTCCCTGCAGTCCAGGGCCGAGCGCATCATCAACCGCGCGCCAGAGTATGACGGCTTTCGAACACGGGAGATCCCAAGATCTGAGTTCGAACACCGATGGTTGCCAGGCGCATCTCGCCATGGGCTTCTCGTCGGTCTCAATTGGTCCGGCACACGAGTGGCCGGATTTGACCTGACACCAATAGATGTCCTGGATCGACTGCCCCGATAGCCATCCGCAACCGGGGGTCGGGTCAGCGCGCGAGCTCAGCGCGCAGCAGATCTGACCATTCACCGTCTAGTTCATGCGACGACTGCTGGCTATGCGGCCACAAATCCATCCCGTCGTCACCCCACTTGGGTACGACGTGAAAGTGCAGATGATCCACGGATTGGCCCGACCCTGGGCCGCTGGCGTTCAGGATGTTGACCCCCGTGCAGTGGAAGGCATCGCCCATTCGCTGCGCAACTTGCTGGACAAGACCAGCGACCGCATGCATGGCACTGGGCGAGGCATCCTGCACCCCGACGGCGTGCTCGTTTGAAATCACGAGCGTGTGACCGGTCCAATCCGAGTGCTTCGGAACCAGGGCTGAGGCAGCCTCACCGCGCCAGATCCACACGGCCGGACCATCTCCCCCCAGCAAGCCGCAAAACACGCACGAATCGTCCACGAGCCGCAGTATCTCAACTGCAACATTGCAGTGGTCGACAGCCGATCCACCACCGGGCTATCAGTCAGGATCATTCGTCGCGTTCGTAACGCCGGTCGATTCCTGTTCGAGCTGCTGTGGTCGCGACGGTGATCAGCAGGTAGGCCAAGATGAGGAGCTTCACGAAGTCACTTCCGGCGTGGCCGTTAGTCCATACGGAGAGACGGTGCTGAGCCAGATCGCGGACCGTGGCCGCCAGGAAGAGCACGATCAGCACGCCCATCGTGACCATGATTTGTCGCCGGTGCGTCGCTGAGGTGAAGTAGGCGCCTTGCCACACCGACTGCACGGTCACAGCGACCATCGCAACCCAGACCAGCGCCATCGCCTGGTCGATCCCAGAGCCCCAGACGCGGTAGACGTCAGTGAAGAAACCGTTCAGGAGCATCAGGATCAGCGTGAGGGCGAAGCTGCTGATGGTGATGCGGTTGCGAACGGCGACCTGCCGCTCATCGAGCAACGAACGACTCATCAGAGTCCTCCCAGAAGAGTTGGTCCAGCGTTTTACCAAGCGCGTGACAGATAGCGATGCACAGGGCAATGGTCGGGTTGTAGTCCCCGGACTCCACCAAATTGATGGTCTGACGGGTCACCCCGGTGCGCTTCGCCAGTTCGGCCTGTGACCACCCAAGGGCGGCCCGCGCTGACCTCAAGCGGAAATTTTTAGGCACCGTAGACGCTTTGCATGTGTCATATATACACGACTAAAGATCATATTTACAAGACTTGCAGGCGACGGTGTCCCCTACGGAACACGGTTGCTGTGACCGAGTCCGCAAGCGGATCGGCTTCCGGGCGGCCAGCGAGTAGGTGCCCCGTAGGACATCGATCCGGACGCGTCAGCTCCAGACGCCTCCGCCCACGCCCAGCGCTCGTTTGGTCGCCGGCGATGGTTGGACAAACGGGACGATGGTTTTCGAGGAGGGGCGCGTCCCTCCAGCCGCACGACGAGATCCGCGAAAACTGCTGCGCGAAAGCCCTGCTCAGTGCCGACGCGGCTCGAAATGTCCGATCATGGCGACTTTCGAGCAGGTTCACGTTTGTGGTGCGGGTGGTTCCGGGGTGTTCGCGAGGTAGACGCGTGCGCCACGTAGCTGCAGCAACGTCATGACGAGGAGGGAGGCGAACAGCACTGCTGCGGCGGCAAAGAAGATACGTGCTGGGGTGCTGCGCCGGGTGACTGACTCCACCAGCTCGAGGATGAGGAAGATTCCGAAGATGATCAGCGTGCGTCGCCTGGAGCGCACCATCGTCTGGGCGACTTCTCGTTCGACCTGGGCTTGGGTGGGGTCTGAGCTGGGTGTGCCACGCCGGATGTTGCGCATCGTCGACCTGCGTTGAGGGCGCGGCAGCCCCGCGACCAGGGGCGGCGCGAACAGACTGTTCGGTGTGCGTCGGCCCCTGCGGATCACCAGGAAGGTGAAGCCGCACATGAACAGGATTGCCACGATCAGCACGATCACGCTGACCCAACGGGGATGAGTGTGATGAGCACTATTCGTGTGGTGGTTCTCCCGCAGAATTGTGGAGTTCAGCACCAGCACTACCACCGGGACCAGGATGGCGATAACGACCATCCGCACGGACCAACGGCTCTGAGCCCTGCGCCCGACGGCGTCTCGGCTCATGGGTGGGGTGGCCTGTTGGTCGCGACTCATTGCAGCTCGGCCCCACTCCTAAGACTCGGTGCCGGTGACCCGTCTGACGTGTCCTGGAGGATCAAGCTCTTGGCCCGACTAACGGTCTGCCAGGGTTCGAAAGCTGTACCGGCCGGGCAATCCATCAGCAACGTGTCCGGGCCAGCTGCCCCGGCACAGTCAGTTCCCCGGCGGCTGGTCGCTCGGGCACCCTAGGTCCCGTTTCGATAGGAATTCGGATCTGGCCCCCGCATCTCACGCGTCCAGCCCTACAGCTGCGAGCGATCGGGGTTGCGGTCACCGTTGTCATCGAAGGGTTCCTGCCACCCGTGCTCGCGATACCGCCTGTTGGCTCTGCCGCGCATCGATCGGGGGATCCAGTTCATCGCCGGGCCAGGGCCACCGCGGCGCAGCCGCCACAAGGTCAGGGGCAAGCCCACCAAGACAATGAAGGCCATCACAACCCAGAAGCCGACACTTGTGTGTCCACCCCCTTTGCTCGCAAGGTCGGTTAGGTCGTTCATCGGCGCCGCCCAGAGATGGTTCGGACGACGGTGACCACACCAATCACTAGCAGCGCGACGATGACCAAGATAATCAGCAACGCGGGCAGGCCGGTAACTCGCACACTGTGCGAGGCAGTAACAAGACTATGAGGCACACCATCCCCCTGGAGCGGATCGACCAATTGGCGCTGAAGAGTATCGCTTTCCTAGACAGCATCAGGGGCAAACCGCCAAGGCAACGACCCAGCACCGGCCCGTGCGGCGGGCACCGTAGCCGCAACCAGCACCGCGCGGTCCCCTCCTTGTCGTCTTCCCACAAGGACTGCCGCCTGGTCCAGACATGATCGGATTTGGACCGGACTCCAGCTCCTAGTAGGAAGTCCACAAATTGAAGGCTCGAGCTCTGGCTGCGCCGGATGAGGATCGGTCTACGACCGGTCGCACCGCATCGTCCGCACGATGAGGAACGCCTGGTCAGATTTCTCGGTGACCGGTCGACGCACGAGCCGCACCTCTTCGGCGAACCCGGCCAGAGCTAGCTGGCGCCAGACCTGGTCGGCAGTGCGTTGGAAACGAGTAAGCGAGATGTCGTAACCGAGCTTGCGGTAGCCGGCGCCGACATCTGAGACCCCTTCACCTGCTTGGAAGGCCACTAGCATGACCCCGCCCGGCCGCAGAACCCGCCGGGCCTCTGCAAACACGGCCGGCAGGTCGGAGTCAGCGACGTGAATGATTGAGTACCAAAACAGAACCCCATCAAAGCGGTCGCCCGGGAACGGCAGATCCGTGAGCTGTGCAACCTGGGTCGGAACATCCGGATGATCCCGTTGGGCCATCGCAATCATCCCGGGCGATAGATCCACCCCGTGGACGGTGCACCCTCGGTCCACCAAATACCGGCAGATGCGACCGGTACCGCAGCCAGCGTCTAACACCTCGGACCTGTGGCCGGCCGAGAGGGCCACAAAGTGGTCAATCAGTGCCAGGTCAACCGGCTGCTCCGGTTCGGTTCCAGCGAAGCGAGACGCATAGTCATCAGCCACCGCGTCATAGGCCGAGCGGACCTGACCCAGCAGCGCGTCGCCATCCATAGCGACAGTGTCCCTGTCCGGGATCGGGCGGGGCAGAGACGTTGCTGAACGAGGATCGACACCGCTCAGCTGCCGCCCACATTACGGTCCGCCATCTGCAATTCACGCACCAGAAATCGCTTCCCCGATAGGCTCATCGCGATCTATACGAGAGGCAGATGACATGGGGATCCTACGCAAAACAGCGATCGTAGCTTCGATGGGCACGGCGCGACCTGTCCTCAACCCCAACTCGAAGAAGGCGCGCTCGGCGAAGGCCAACGAGCGATCGGCCAAGGCCAACCAGAAGATGCTCAAACTTCAGAAGGCCGCCGCGAAGCAGGAGGCCACCGCGCAGCGTCGAGCAGCGCAGACGGCCCGCGACGAGGCTAAGGGCGCGAAGGAAGCTGAACGCAACCGCGTCCTAGCTGCACAAAGGATCCCGGCTGTGCCGTCTTCGACGACACGCCCTGACGTTGCCGCACCCGCGCAGCCGGTAGTGAGCGTTGCGGACGAGCTCACCAAGCTGGCGGCTCTGCGTGACTCCGGTGTCCTCACTTCGGACGAGTTCGATACGCAGAAGACCAGGCTGCTCAGCGTCAACCCGGGTCAGCGCTGACGAACTCTGCGCCGGCGCCAACATCTTTGCGACCGGCAAATATTGGGTGGACTTTCGAGTCACTCGACGATCGTCCTACGGGATCGACACCAGCGATCTCAGCCCCTACTTGATTCTCGAGGTCGTACCGGTCGTAATCGATGCCGCGGGCGGGGGACGAGGCCTTTAGGGTCGGCGCATGGAGTTCGTCACGGTTCCGAAGGCTCGGACGGGTGAAAAGGTCGCTGTGGTGTCACCGTCCTTCGCGGCGCCGGCTGTTGCGGCAGCGGTCCACGAGCAGGCGATGACCAGGCTTGCCGCCGTGACTGGTCTGGTCCCGGTGGAGTATCCGACGACCCGCCAACTGGGCGCGTCCGCCGAGGAGCGTGCAGCGGACCTGAATGCGGCGTTCGCAGACCCTGAGATCCGCGCCGTCGTGGCGACGATTGGTGGCGAAGATCAAATAACGGTGATTCCACACCTGGATCCGCGCGTTGTCGTGGCCGATCCGAAACCGTTCGTTGGCTACAGCGACAACACGAACATCTTGAATTGGTTGTGGACCCATGGTGTGCCTGGTTTCTACGGCGGATCGACCCAGGTACAGCTTGGCCCGGGGCCACGGGTCGACCCCATCCACCAGTCATCGCTACGCGCCGCGTTGGTGACCGGTGAGCACCTTGAAGTGACCGAACCTGGGGAGTCACAGGATGTTGGCCACGATTGGAACGACCCGCGGGCGCTGACCGAGTTCGGCAGCCGTGAACCGACCGAGCCCTGGGCGTGGGCCGGGCCGGCGCGGTCGGTCACCGGGCGTACCTGGGGTGGATGTATCGAGGTCCTGCAGTGGATTTTGACCGCCGGACGCTTCCCGGCGGACCCTGCGATTCTTGAAGGTGGGGTTCTTCTGGTCGAGACCTCTGAGGAGTTGATCCCGGCGCAGGAGTTCGGGTGGATCATGCGTTCCCTGGGTGAGCGCGGCGTCCTGGCGGCGGTCGACGCGATCGTGGTCGCACGGCCACCGACGTCAACGTTCACCGTCCAACCCTCCCTAGCGGAGCGGAAAGCGAAGCGAGAGGAGCAGCGCGACACTGCTCTGGCCGTAGTTGGCAGGTACAACCCGGATGCTGTTGTCGTGATCGGACCACCGTTCGGCCACACCCGCCCGCAGTGGATCGTCCCGTACGGCGGCCGGATGACCGTGGATGGGCACACCAGCACGCTGTACGCCGACTACAGCTAGCCACTGCGCTTTCAGGGCGTACTAGGGGCGTTGACTCTTGTCATTGGCGTGTCGGTGCCGGTGGCTGCACGAGCGGGTTTAGCGGCCTGACCCGGGCCCTGGGTGTCGTTGGTCATGTCGCTGCTGGCACGCGAGAACCCGGGCGAATGTGAAGCGGGCGCTACAACACCCGCCCGGCGTTGTCCCCGGGGTCGCCAGAGGATGGGACCGCGTCGGGGCCATATAAGGGAAGCCCGGCACGTGGCCGTCCGGAAGTCGATCCCGTTGTGGGCGGCGCGGCTTCCGAAGGTGCAGCGGCCCGGCAGGGCGCGGGCGATACTCATCGCATGAGGGGCGCGGTGCTGTCACTGATAGCGGTCGTTGGAGTGTCCGCGGCAATTTCGGGGTGCGGTGAGATGCCAGACGGGACCACCACGGTGGTCAACAGGACGAATCAGTACATTCGACTGACCGGTGAGTGCGTGGACGATCCGGTGTCACTCGCACCGGGCGAGTCGTCCAACTGGGTCCACGGCGGATCTCAGTGTCGCGTCGATGACGGTGATGGCCTCCACGGACTCCTCGGATGCCTACACATCGACCGCCGTCAGATCGCCGTGACACGTCAGACCTTGGCCAGGATCACTGCCAGCAACCAGTGCTAGGACTTGCGAACCGAATGGGCTCCGTCAACAGTAACCGCAGCGGACTTGCAGGCCAGGAGGGCCGTAGCGGGATCGGAACGCGGAGCGTGCCACAACCGGATCGGCACGCGGGCACTTACTGCGGAGAGTCGTTCCGCTCAGCCTGGCGCCACTCTCGTCGGTCCTCCGGATCACCGATGCTAGGAAGCGTTGTCACAAGAGCGCTGCGTGCGATGGGCATCGAAGTAGCGAGACATCACGAAGCTATCCGCACCATCGGGTATGACAAGGCACCCCAGATAGGTAAAGCTGCGACCGTCATAGACATCACAGGTGTTGTCGTTGTAAAAGCTGCTGTATCTCGTTTGGCCGGGTTGAAGGTCGAGAGCGTCGTCGGTGCAGTTGCCGCTCACTCGGAGCGGTCGGCCAAGATCGTTGCTGCCTGCAACGTCGGCGGTGCAGGCACTGAGCAGGCAGCCGGCCAGCACGGCGATCGTCAAGACGCTCCTGGTACGCACACCGCATTCTGCGCCCAGCAGTCCCCGATCGCGATCGTTCGACGCGACACGGGTGGTGCTCGGATGTGGTGTAGGTCTGGAAGGCACCTTGACCGCGGTCGGCCTGCATAGTCGACACCCCCGTCCGTGCGACAAGGACACGATGTCGTGCGGACGGGTGTCAGGATGTGCCCATGGGGGAACGTCGAGGCATGGGGCGCAGGCTGGTTGGAGGCGGCTGCGTTGTCTTGTTGGTGACGGTTGCGCTGAGCGCCTGTGGTGACAGTCCACCCAAAGCAACTGGAAACCCGGACCCCCGCGGGCGGTTAATGGCGCAGTTGAAACCCACCCTGTCGGCTATCCCGGCGACGGTACGCACCTTCGGTCAACAGTTCTTCCCGCCAACTTGGGATTCGTGCGACGGAGTGAAGTCGACGTACGGATGGGACGACGTGACCGTGACCGAGGAGTTCGATCACGTCAAGTCGCCGGACCAGACGGTGTCCGCCATGAACGCGTCGCTGCACAAACTGGGTTGGGTTCCTGACAGTGCCTCGTCAGAGGGGGCCTGGTACTGGAATCGGAAGCTGTCGAACGGATCGGAAGCATCAATCCAATTGCTGGGTGGACCCAGCGACGAGCCGCCCTCTCCCTGGGATTTCAAGGCGACCGTCCCTGCAGCTACCCACCCCATCACAGGTTGCTAGCTGCCCACCACGACGTTCGTCTGAGACGACCTCCCCGATTAGCCGAGCATCACGTCGCATCGCCACGCGGCCAGAATTCGATGGTCCGGTAGCCGAACCGCGGCCGGCGACGAAACGCGCCTCAGACGTCGTCGCCGGAGCCACGGGAGGACCTGTCTGGATCGGTGTCCTACACGGGACACCCGACTCGGTGCCGTCCGGGAGACGATCGTTCATCGACACTGCCGGCTGACACGGTCATGTCCGCGCTCATGGCGGCCCGTACCTCTGCCACAAATCGTCGCGCTCCGCTGTCCCGACCAGTTTGGCGTCCAACACGGGCCCGTCGACATCGTCGTGCTCGAACCTGCCCTGCTCCAGCTCCGCTACCACACGCCAACCGGGCCCGTAGTCCTCATCCGGGTCATCACGCCGACCGTCCAGCCAGTTGACCTGGTACCAAAGCCACTCCCGCTTCACCCAGAAGAATGGAAAACCGCGCATCCGGCTCACCGTGGTCGTCAGGAACGCCTCGGCACGTCCGTTACGACTCAACTCCCACACTGCATCTCGGAATTGATCCAGCCTGGGATCACGGGGCCAGTCTCCGGAAAACACCACGACCTCAGTATTGGGTCGCTGGTCTGATCACTCCGCTGATTTCTGAGTGCTCCCCGAGGCCCATGAACGATCGGCTACCCGAGCGGCGGGTGTCGGCGCCACCATCTCGGACGTTTGACCAGGGCTCCACTGGCTAGTGCAGCCGCGAGATGGTCGGTCACGGTGTCCGCCACGTTCCCAAGTTCTTCCTCGGTCGTGACCGGCGGTGACGCGAGTAGTTCCGCATCGCGCAAGCCGGCCTCGACGACTCCACGGATCGCCACCCAGTCATGATCGGTACCCATACCCGCAAGTGTCGGTGCTGCACTTATGCCCATCCAATCGTCTGAGGCGACGCGCACGCGGATCGTTCACCGAGACGGGAACGTCGCTAAGTCCTCCCGCAGTGCGGCTGCCGCGTCTCGAGTGTGTTGTGGCGTCGCCGTGAGTCCCGCCCCGCGCCCCTCCGCGGAGTGGACGGGCGGGCCGGCGGCGTTGGTTGCCGGCCCCGAACAACCTGAGCAGGTGCTCAAAATGTGCCAGAGTGGTGTCACCGCATTTCACCCTGGGCCTGGAGCCGATAGTGGACGTTGTGTACGCCGCCCCGACACGCGCGATGCAACACCCGCGGGGGTTCGCGTTCCTGGTGGCCGTAGGCGTGAGCGCTCTCATGATTGGTTTGACGGTTTCTGCCGCGGGCGTCCTTGAACTGCTGTCAGGTCGTAACCTTCCGCCGGGCTGGACGCGATACCAACCACCCTGGACTGTTCCAGCAGTTGTCGTCGGCCTGGCGCTGATTCTTGTTGGCATCGTGACGCTTGCAGCGACCGTCGCGGTGCGCAGACGACAGCGCAGGCCCAATACGCATTGATCCGCTCAGGCCAGGAGCAGTGCGCTCTCCGGCTGCGCGCGGCGGGGGGCGATCCCCGTGGGTGGCCACCGACGTGACATGTACATGTACTCCTGGCTGCTCATAAACCCGGCGGCGCTGAGCTCACATCGCTGACGACCGGCTAGCTACTGCCCGGTCATCGATCCCTCTCCGGGGGATCACTGTTCGCGGCGCCAACGGTGCTGTCCAAGGGCGCTGTGTGCGGTCATCTCCGAGAAGGGGTCCATCCTCAGGAATGTTGATGTGGCCCGCCCAGTGACGCGCACACAGAACAGCACCCTCTCCAATCCCTGAAGCCGATACGATCTGTCGCCTTGCATGTGGTCTGTGTGGAAACGCACTGACGAGGGGGGACGCCAGTGGCTCGACGTCACAACTGCGCCGTTCTCGGCGGCCTGCTGCTTACCGTCGCTTTGATGACCGCCGCCTGCAGTAGCGGCGACACGCACCGGACGACGGTTCAACGAGCCACCGTGACCTACACCTGTTGTCGGGCCGCAGACGTTGACCCGCTACGGCATCCTGGCGACGTGGTTCTCCTGCACTGGACCACTTCCTCCGGCGCTACTTCCGAGTCCGCTCGCCCCATCCCGGTGACACTGGCCGTCACACTTGGCGGGCCCTACGACTCCGTGACACAACTCAAAGGCGGAGTGTCTGCGGGTCCCTCCTCTCCCGTCGCGGAGACCACGCCCATACACACCACTGATCAAGCCCAAGGTGCACCCGTCTCGCGCCTCGTGATCCCCTCCACCGCACGCGAGGGCTTTTACGACCTGCAAGCCTCAATCAAGGAGGGCGGGGGAACTCTCATAGGCGGAAGCGTCATCCACGTCACGACCAGGTAGCAGTCCATCCGAAGCCGGTCGAGGATCGATGACTGGGACGGGATTATCGGACGGCGATGGCGCCGTGGTTCACAGGCAGCAGTGCGTGTGAGCGGTGGCCTGCTGCAAACAGTTCGACAGCGAATCGCTGTACTGACACGCTGCGGGACATGAGCCCCCGTCCATCTGCTTCGCAGCTGGTGGCCGACCTCCAGCAGGCGATGCCACCGGGGAGCCCGGTAGGGGATTCCGGCATCGTGGTGGAGGTACGCGCTACCGGTAGCGACGCTGTGGTGTTGCTGCGATGGGCTCGCGACCCGAACACCTACGGCGTCCCGATCTCGCTGGATGAAGCAGGCACCATCTACAGCGGGGCCAGCGAGAGCATCGAGGAACATCTTTCCGAGATCGAAATTTTCCTCATGGAGGAGTTGGGAACTGGTCTGGTGTCCCGGGCTCGGCGGCGGCTTGCGGGAGATTACATCGAGCTGTCCGTGCCGGACTGGCCCGTTGACCACCGGTTCGCCGAACAGGTCATATATCCAGATAGCGATCAGCTCCGGACATTGGCGTCTGGGACGCGTACAGATGGGATGAACCCGGCTGTCGCGTTGGCTAGCGCCAGTGCCGGGTCACTGGTGACGTGGGTCCTTGCTTACGAAAACAACCGGCACGGTGGGCCGTACGTGGGCCAGGCGGTCATCACTGGCCACCGCGGTGAACCTGCGGTCCTGCAAATGTTGCAGCTGAGCCAGGACGCGGTACCTCGCACGGTCGCCCTCAGCCTGGCCCACCTGGCCGGCCATTGCGCCGGGGAAGCGGGCTACCTCTCAGTGCGCACCACGGTGGACCTGCCAGAGCTGGACATGCTCGGCTACCGCCCTGATGCGGACGGCACGTGGAGTGTTGACACCACGTTCTTGAACGAGGACCAAGGCCGGGCGAGCATCCTGCTCACTGATGCTCGCCGCGACTCGACCGCGTGGGGCAGCGACCGAGACCTGCGCGACGCTCATCTCGGTAAGACCCGTCCCCAACGGTGGCTGCACCGCCTCGCTCATCCTCTTCGCGGCGGCACTGCCCGATCGTTCGTCATAGCGGATCCCAGGCCGCCGAAGTGAACTCGCCCTCCATCGCCATAAGCGGATCGGCACGCGGGAACCTCAGCTGCTCCTTGTGGCGTTCCAGCGCGGGGTTTAACCCGGTGGGCGGGGCCAGGTGATGACGGCATCGCGGGTGGCTGCCCCGGCGTGGCGATCGGCCCCGCCGGAGGCGCGGCCGATCGCTGTCATGGTCATGACCTCCCAGTGCGCCGGTACGGCGAGGTGCTGGGTCAGGGAGTCTTTGTTGAAGGCACGAAACTGACGACAGCTCAGGCCCATGCTGTGGGCCTGGATCGTCAGGTGCGCGACAGCCTGACCGAGGTCGTACACGGAAAATTCGCTGTACTCCCAGTCGGTGTCTTCCACATGCACGTGGGCAAGGTTGACGATCAGCACACTGGCTTGAGTTGCCCACGAGCGGGAACTGCCCGCGAGGTGTGTAACTAGCTGGGCCCAGTCGCCCTCATCGCGTCGAGCCGTGTGGAAGGCCCACGGCTGGGAGTTGCCTGCGGAAGGCGCCCACCGCGCCGCTTCGAGCAGGACTTCAACGTCTTTGCCGCCGATGATGTGTTGCCGGTCGAACTCCCGCGGACTGAATCGCTGTGCCAGTACCGGTAGCAACCCCACGAGCATGAACGCTATCTCTCGCTGACAGCATCCAGGGCGGCCCAGGGACGAGAGCGTGCCACAACCGGATCGGCACGCGGAGCGTGCCACAACCGGATCGCTCATCGGGGCCGTATCGCCGCCTGGACGACGACGGGGTCAAACCAGCCGGGTTCTCCCGGCCCACCGACGACATGCTCGCCCGCCACGCCCGCAGTGCCTCACGCGCTAACGACGACGCACCCGCGAGAGCGACTCTCAACCACGAACGCGGCTCAGAGCACGACCTCGGTCGATAACCCCCAGCGTGACGATCGGCACGCGGAAGCGATGGTTCACTCGGCATTCAATATTCGCCCTTGCACGACAACGCGGCTTGCGCGATCAGCACCCATCGCGACAACGGCTCCCGTACGCTAAATCACATGGGACTGACCGGAACGCAGTTGGATCTCGTGCGCTATGGAGCGGGTCCATTTATCGCATTCATTGCGCTCCTCGCATCGTTACGAGCAAATCATCGCAGCGCAAAAAACGAAGAGTGGCGACGCCTGGTAGAGGCACAGTCGGACATCAAGAATCTGCTAATTACAGTTCGTCTGGTGCCCCTATCAACGATTGAGCTATACGCAAAAGGCGCGACCAGAAGTGGCCCCCGCGCTAATCCGAATGTCATGGTTGAATACGACTCCGTGACAGACACTGTGAAGCGAATCCCACGCGTTCCGCGTGATGTAGGGGAACTGCTCTCGTCGGCCGACGGACGTTTCCCGGTCGCGTTCATCTACAACCAAATAGACTCACCACTCATTGGTGCAAAGCTTACATGGTACGGACGAAGTTCTAGCGCCCGCTCAGACCCTATGACACTGGACGCAATACCACCGAAATCTTCGCTGGCGGTACCATTCACGCCACGATCCGACTTGCGCGGGCTCAGATCTTTTCGAGACCACCTCACGCAGGCGCGGATCGTCATCGCTTACGGCGACTCCTCGAACCACACTTGGTGGCGGTTGTGGGCACGCGAGACTCCCGGGCCGGGCGTGTATACAGACGATCCGAACGTACTTGCATGCTGGCTAGACAATACGGACGGTCGTGGCCGGATGCAGTATGCGGCGGGACCCGACCTTGGCTCTCGCCGCCGAAAGCGTGCACGAAAAGGAAAAGAACTTCCGTTGGTATTTTGGTGGCTATCACGAATTTTTCTACCTAAATGCAATGGGGTGCGGTCAGGCGGCCTTTCAATATTCCATGATGCGACGGCTTCCTCTTACTTCATTACAACGGTCGACGGCCACGAAGAGGCTTTATGCTGGGAGTGCTTCAATGTAATTAAAGACGCGCGTGAGTTGCACTCGATCAGCGCTGAGGGGTCTTCCCCTAGGAAAATTTACGACCCGCCCCAGGAGTACCGGTATGAGACTTAGGTGTGGTGGCTCATTCGGTACGGGCGGCTGGTGCAACCAAGTAGTTTGAAGAGGTCAGCACCAGGCAACGAGGGGTTACCTCACCTGTCTGGCTCGTATCGGGTCCAGCGCCCCCAGGGTCTGGACGCCCGCACGCGGCTCACGCGAGCCGCCCGCAAGCGGAACGGGATACGACGCGCGAGGGACGATTTGGGCTTTGATTCGCGTTCGGGGCAGCTCGTCCCGTACGGGGTGTGCCGTGCGGGACCAGCTGTCGCGGGTGGATGCGGACGCGCCTATGAGGCGGCGGCATCTGTTCTGGCTTGGTCGTCTGCTCGCTGGCGCTGGATCGCGCGATAGACGGTGGAGCGACCCACGCTGAAGAGTTCGGCCGCCTCGGCGGTGCTGTACTCGCCAGTTTGCAGCAACGAGACCAAGTGTGCTTCCTGGCGGCGGGTCAGTTTGGGCTGCTTGCCACGCAGGTGACCCTTGGCCTTGGCGACCTTCATGCCCTCGGTGGTGCGCAGGCGTATCAGGTCGCTCTCGAACTCCGCGACCATGGCCAGCACGTTGAAGAGCAATCGTCCGACTGCATCGTTCGGGTCGTACACGGACCCGCCCAGGCTCAGCTTGACTGAGCGATGGGTGAGCTCGTCCGCGATCTCCCGCGCATCGGGTAAAGATCGGGCAAGCCGGTCCAGTTTGGTCACTACCAGCGTGTCCC
>NZ_JAGEKR010000030.1 GCF_017565405.1 Allobranchiibius sp. CTAmp26 | reverse complement strand
CCCTCTCGACGAGCTCGACGCGAAAGAAGTGCACGGCGTCGAGCCGGCCTCCTGCACATCTTGGGCCGCCGCTGATCGGACCAGCTCTCTCTGACCCGTCTGACCGCAACCGGACCATCTACCGCGTGTGGGGAAACGTGACCGGTCGGCGATCGGCTTCCGGGCGGCCAGCAGATGGGTGTCCCGTATGGAGCACCCGTGCGGACACGTCAGCTCGGGACGCCTCCGACCACGCCCGACGCTTGTCGGGGACGCCAGACGTGGTTCGGCTTGCGGAGATATGGCCGGGGTTGGCGGTTACCTCTGCCAGCAGTGGTGTTCCGGTGCCTCACCACGATCAGCGGGCATGGTCGGCGTTACGTTGTTTCTCGTGAGCACAAGTGCGGCACAGGAAGGTGACTGTTTCGCGGTGCCTCTACGGGATGGTGGATATGCGGCCGGTGTCGTTGCGCGGTCCAATCCTGAGGGGGTATTGGTGGGTTATTTCTTCGGTCCGGCCCGTCGGGCGGTGCCTGTCCAGAGTGATCTGGTGGGGTTAAGAGCAGCAGATGCCCTGCTCGTGGGCAGATTTGGGCACTTGGGTTTGGCCCAGGGCACGTGGCCCATGATTGGACAGCTGCCGAACTGGGATCGGTCGCAGTGGGCTATGCCGGCGTTCATCCGCTACGAGGAACTATCAGGGAGGACCTTCCAGGTCTTCTATGACGATGATGACCCCAGCAGAGTGCTCCGCGAGATACGGGTGCCTTCAGGGCCGGCTGAGCAGGGTCCGAAGGGCGGCCTGATGGGGGCTGGCTTCGTCGAGGGGGTGCTGACGCGCATGGCAGGCTCCGTCACGAAGTGACAACGGATCAGGTGGCAGCGAGTTGGCGGGCTGGGTGTCGGAGGAGGGTTCGATAATCGGAGACTTCCCAAGTTGCGGCAGCGAGCTCAAGATCGTCACATCACTCCTCGGTAAGTGCACGCCCACAGCTGCGATGGCGGCTCTCTTCGGCGCAGATTGTGGCAGGAGCGTGGGTGATGAGCGAGGCATGGTAGGTCCGTTGCTACCGTCCGCTGCATGACTGCAACCGTGAAGGTTCTGCGTACCTCGCTCGTCTTCGGAGGGTGGAAGGGATCGCTCGACATCCAGGGAGGCGTCCTTCACATCACTGGGGTTGATTCAAGTCAGCGGCTGAACGTTGATACGACGGAAGTCAAGCGATATTCCTACAACGGGAACAACGGCCTATGGGTCATTCGCATGAAGGGCGGCACGAGGCTGCGCCTACAGACGTCGGGCGCGATATTGTCAGCGGACCGGAGCGCCGCTGGCAAAGCGGCAACCGAAGCCATCCACGATCTGCTCAGCAAGACCAACGCGCGAGGCTTCTCGATATAGCGATCGATGCAGACCGCGACTGGTGTTCGGCACACCGATCGCCGATCCAGGAACGGGGCAACCGGGAGGCGCCCAGATCAAATGAGTCGCACCACCGGGCCCCGCGCGTCAGCCTCACGACTCCAAAGCTGCAAATCCGCGCTCGGTAAGCACCGGGATAAGTGCGAGTTGTGCTTCTTCCGCTGCAGCTGTGCGAGGGAACCTCTGCTTGTGCTTGCGCCGGCCGTCCACCCCGTAGACCCAGACCGTCGACCCGCCGCGATGAGCAAGCCGACCGACGCAGTTCGCCAGGAAGGCTGCGAGTAACAAGACCAGTTCGATTCTGCTGCCACTATCGGGCGCGTCGTAGTTCCAACCAATGACCCCCGAAGGTTTCACGTCAACCCGAAGCTGACCGTCGGGGCCTTGGACGATCACCTGCTCGAAAGGCGTCATGCCAGGGACCGTACCTGTGACGATTCGGCTAGTCGTCCGCGACCAGGATTGGATCATTGCCCAGACGCAATCGGCGAGCGGAGCGCAGCCGCGGGATGGTCCACTAGCGGCCTTCTACGGATGGTTGGACTTGATCCCGTTTGCTTCAAGCTCCCGGATCAACGGCCGCGTGCGCTTGGTGTCGTAGGTCATGATCACGATTGTGGTGCGCGTGTGCTTCCATCGCTGGCCCACTCTGCGTATCCGGACTGCCATCCATGACGGGGCGGGCCACTCCAGCTCAGGGCGACGTCCCGTGACTGGCTGTTCGAACTCGACTTCCGCAATTTCGCTTAATTCCAACTCTTTAGTGTACGGACCGCGTCGTGTTCGCAGCACTGTGCCGTCAACCTCAACGAAATTCTTGAGGGCAAAGATGGCCCCACCCATTCGCGCCACCCAGGCCAACGCGAATGCACAGATGAGGGCGAGGCAGGTTTCTGCTGCTCGGCCCCACCCGATCAGCGCAAAGATTGCAGACGCGACGAGTAGAGCCAAGAACGGGACCGCGACGGTGTGGCGGGAGCTCAGGAAGACAGATGGATCAGACTCAAGACGTGTTCCAGAGGGCCCCGACGGCAGTGCACCCATCAGATCTCGTTTCGCCTTGGAGTGTGAGGTTGGACCGCGAACCCCGGGGCGCTTGAGAGTACTGCCCCAGCCGGATAGGGCCGATTCGCGAACCACGGCGCGATGATCAGCGGTGCGACTTGCGTGCATGAGGGCCCGCCCAGTGAACTCGGTCGTCGTGGGATTGCCGGTCAGCGATCGGGTTGTGGCACGCTCCGCGTGCCGATCGGCTGCGGCACTGCGCTTGTTGATGACGAGGTGTGGCTGGGCATTCCGGAGGTGTCAGAGCGCGGGGGCGTTACCTTCGATTCAAGGTCTTCGTTGAGCCGCCACCCAGTGCTTCAAGGCTGCCGCCGAACGTCATCTGTTGGATGGACCCGCCGTGGTTGACCTCAAGGGTGGTCACGTTGTCCCCTCGGGTGCGCAGCGACCCGCCGATGGTCATCCCTCCCCACCGGTGGTCTCGACATCGTCGTGGACGGTCAGGGTTCCCACTGGTTTGGAGACTTGGATGCCAATGCCCGTCGCCAGTCGTCTTGATCAAATGGAACGAGGCCTCCTTCAGGGACCCGTCGTGCAGGTTGAACCTGCGCGCCCCTGGCCCGGTGGTCAGAATGGGCGCCTGCACCTGCAGGTCGTCGATGTCGCCAATATTGGCGCCCCCGGGGGGGGGGGGGGGGGGGGGGGGTGGGGGGGGGGGGTGTGTTCGGGGCCGGGCGGGCCACGGCGTGGGGGGGTGCTGGGTGGCGGGGGTGTGTTCGGGGCCGAGCGGGCCAAGACGTGGACTGGCACCGGAGTTCCGGCTGATCGACC
>NZ_JAGEKR010000003.1 GCF_017565405.1 Allobranchiibius sp. CTAmp26 | reverse complement strand
TTTCCCCACCGAACAGGCCGCGCTCACGACGCTCTACCTGGTCACCCGAGGCCTGGACCCCAAGGGCACCGGACAGGCACGATGGGCGATGCGGTGGAAGCCAGCCCTGAACGCGTTCGCCATCACCTTCGCCGACCGCATGCCAGCCGCGGAGAACCTCTAACAATGAACGCCAGAAACACCGTTCATCGGACAGGCCCTGCCACAACCGGATCGCTCTACGGGGTCGCTTATAGCGCGGCGACCTGGTCCTGAAGAGTCATGAGTGGGCCGCTTGGTGACGGGCTATAAGTCTGCTGGCACCGAGCCCGAGAGTCGGGTCTCTGCTTGGTGTAGGTCGCCAACGGGGGTCTCGACAATTGGTGCTACCACTGTGTTGACCCTGCGAGGCGTATGTGGGCTCCCCAGACGCCTAGCCGCTCCACGCCGCTGGCTTCTGCGCATTCTTGCCGCACGGGGCAGCCTTGGCAGCGGAAGGCGGCTGCTTCACGTTCCGCCTCATCGTTACTAGTCCACAAGGATGGGTTTGTCTCGCAGGGTATGTGCCCATCCGCCATCCGCACGGTGCGCAGAGCACGGTGCAGCTGGCGCTGGGCAGGTAAGGATTCCTCAAATGCAGCGCTCATGGGTGATGTCTTTCATCGCTGACACAGGGCGGAGGCGTACGCCGCGAGACCCCGGGCACCAGGTGCTGTGAAGATCGGAACGGGATAGGCCCCTCAGTGTTGGGCACATTTCAGGTCGAGCGGACGACACCAACTCGTCGTCGGAAACGGGTCAGGGCTTGTCAGCTAACACCACAGCTGGTGCCAGGCTGAAGCTGCTGTCCCTCCGACCACGGTTGTTGTGTCGCAGTTCGGTGCAGGCGCCAGGTCAGTAGATCCGACGCCTGGATCCGCCGATCGGAACCAAGTTGATGACGAGGCCGACGACGAGCAACACGATGCCGATCCAGAGTAGGACGTGCAGGCTGGCGACAAGCAGGCCCAAGACCAGCAAAACAATTCCTAGTACAACCATGGTGACTCCTCGAGGTGGGAAAACGGTAGGTATCGAAGTAGGTCGATGGGGCATGCACGATTTGAGTACGACCTGCTTCTGAGAATGGCACCTATAGGGAGGTGCCACTACCCCCCTAGGGAGGGTCATGTTTCGCCCCGCGTCCAGCGATGGTTGGCCGCGGACCCGCCCTGGCGCCCGCGGACCGCTGACCGGTAACGGCGGTCTCGGCACACATCCAATAGGTCAGTCTTCGCGTCCAGCGGCCCATTCCCGATCAAGGACGCCCACGGGAGCTGTGCGCGGTAAATCGACCCCGCGGGACGTGGGTGACCCCTAGGCTGCGCTCGGGTGTGGCCGACTTGGGGGACCACGCCAACCGCGCGAAAGCAGGCCCATCCATGATCCGTCGTCTCACCGCCCTGGGCGCAGTGCCCGCCATCGCAGCTTTGGGGGTTGCCGTGACGGTGCCTGCCAGCGCCGCGACCAGCACGAGAACGGTCCATCACGTCAGCCGTCAGGCGATGATCCGGGACCTCGCCCGGGTGCATCCGGCTACGTCCGGGACGCCGTACGGAACCTGCAAGCTGGTCGTGCCCAGCACGATCCGGCTCACCTCCAGCCCCGACATGTCGAGCCTGCCCTCGCTGACCGGCGGATGCGTGCTGCACGGAGTCGTGACGGCCTCCTGGTACGCCGGCGGCGACAACGTCTCCGACGCCGCCTACGTGGTGCTCTTCGACACCAACATCATCGACGAATCCGAAAACCTGGCCTACGTCGGGGTGATGACCTGGAAGGGCCGGTTCGCGTTCGACGACCAGGGCCACACGTACACCCAGAACTCTCCCGTGACCACCGTCAAGGTCGGCTCCTGGGCCGGGCTGCAGACCTCCCGTTCCGGCAACAAGGTCACCATCAACACCCGTGCCGTGCGGTACGCCTACAGCCTGGACAAGAACATCCCCTGGGCGAGCGAGACCGGCGTCATCCAGTACCGGGCCAAAGGTGCGAGCACTTGGACGAACCTGAAGGACTTCACCACCAACTCCGCCGGCGCAACGTCCTACAGCTACACCAGCACCGCTACCCGGGACTACCGGGCCGTCTACACCGAACAGCCCTACATCTTCGGTGTCATCAGCCCCACCTCACAACGCTGAATCTCTGACTGACTGGACATCGTGAAGGGTCGCTCCCAAGGCGGGGCGACCCTTCGCAAGGGGCTGGGACTTGCCAAGGTCGCGGACCTCGCCTTCCAAGCGACACCGACCACCGAATCCAAGTCTCATTGGAACTCGATGCGCGCCAAGACCCCGCAAATGCCGCACTGGGCGCCCTGGTGGACGACCTCCCAGCCCGGTGATCGTGTTGGATGTTCAGCCCGGCGTGGATGTGACGTAGACGTTCTCGCGGCCGGGCCGATCGGGAGCTTCGCGGACGTCGTCGATCGAGAACCCCGCACGCTGGAGTGCGGCGCGGTACTCCTGATCGTTGCGGAAGCGCAGCGTGGAGGTGGAGACGACCCGTTCACCGATGGGAAAGTCGTATACGTGCCGGAACGTGACGAACGGCAGGTCGACGTGGTCGACGACGGTGCTCCGGACGACGTCACCGACGCCGTCGACGTACCGCACGGCCGGGGCGCTGCTGTTGGCCCACCGCTCCCAGGCGCGGTCGCCGAGCTGGCGCGTTTCGTAGACGAAATGGCCACCGGGGACCAGAGATGCGTGGACTGCTGCGAGCGTCGCGTTCCACGAGTCGTCGGTGACGAAGACCTGGGCCACGTTGCCGGTCATCACAACGAGATCGGCCCGCATCGCCGGCAACGTCGTGGCGTCACTGAGGTGCCACGTGATGCGGTCGGCGCCGGGCTTGACTCATGCCACGTCCAGCGATGCTGAGGCCGGGTCGACCCCGGTTGCTTGCAGGCCGTCGTCGCTAGCGAGCAACGCGAACGCTCCCGTTCCGCAACCGATGTCCACCACGGTGGTGGCGTGCAACTCCCTCGCGATGGCGAGGTAGGGCACCAGATCAGTGCGTGGGTGTTCAAACGCGTCGTAGAGCCGGGCAAGGCGAGGGTCAGCGAAGATCGCATCCGGCATCGCCTCAACGTATGAGACACATCTCGATCCACCAAGAGACATCCGCACGAGGTCGCGCCATCCGCACGATCCCTATCCGCAGAAGGGATCGTCTCCTGTACGCCGCGCCATCACCACCGGCGTGCGCTGCGGCATCGCGCAGGGGTGTCGTGAGACCTATCGGATGGTTGCGTCCGCCTGGTCGAGCAGCGCCTGCAACTCCGAACGGTCTGCTCGCTTGGGCTTGGCGAAATCTCCACCCTCGGCGTAGGCGCCGGCGTACGCGGGCTGATCACGCTGGAAGCGCCAACTGTCGGCCAGGCTGCCGGTGTCGAAGACGTCGTAACCGATCGCGTCGATGAAATCGGTAGCGGTCTGCTTGGCGGAAGCGTCGTCACCGGCGATCATCAGCGTGTTGCGATCAGCTGCGCCGCGAGGGCGCTGCATCGAGCCGAGGTGCCCGAAATAGATGTTGTTGAAGGCCTTCACGACCCGTGCAGACGCCAGGTGCTGCTGAACGAGCCCGCTGGTCGTTGTCTGCTTCTCATCGAGAGCGGCGATCGCGCCGTCACGCTCGGGGTAGTAGTTGCAGGTGTCGATCACGACCTTGCCGGCCAGGGGCTGCGCCGGCACGTCGTCGATCTTGCCGAGGGGGATGGTGACGACGACGATGTCGCCGGCAGCTGCGGCCTGCGCCGAGGTAGCGGCGCGTGCCCTCGGCCCGAGACTCTGCACAAGATCGGCGAGGGTCTCCGGACCCCGTGAGTTGGAGACGACGACGTCGTAGCCCGCGTCGACTGCCAGCTTGGCGACGGTGCCGCCGATGTTGCCGCTTCCGATGAATCCGATGGTGGTCATGGAATGGGCAAGCTTCATCGGAAGCGAAGTATTCCGTCGCCCGCTGATCCCCGTCGAGCATCGGACACGCCCCGCGACACCTGCGTATGCCTCTACCCCATCCCGCGCCTGAACAGGCGGTCGGTGAGACCGGCCCACGGCCACCAGCGAGGATGAAGCGGTGCTGCTCCGACCTCGCCTGATCCAGAGCGCCGCCCCGCAGGATCCGGCGGGGCTGGTGCTTGTCCTGCATGGGGGTGCGGCCCGTCGCGGTGAGGCGGCGGTCAGCCCGACCCAGTTGTCGGTGGTGCGGATGATCCCCATCGCAGCGCGCGTGGCACGCGAGGGCGACGGCCGACTCGCCGTCTTCCGCCTGCTGAACTCCTACCGGGGCTGGGACACCCAGCACACCCCGGTTCAGGACGTGCAGTGGGCGCTGGGGGAGCTGCGGGAGCGGTTCGGTGCCCAGGTGCCGATCTGCCTGATCGGGCACTCTCTCGGCGGTCGCGCCGCGCTCTTGTCGGCAGGGGCGGACGGCGTACGCAGCGTCGTCGCGCTGGCGCCCTGGGTCTACCCCAACGATGCGTTGGGTCTCGATGTCACCGGGCGACGGATCCTCTTCGTGCACGGCGCGCGCGACCGGGTAGCCAAGCCGTCGAGCTCCGCGGCGGTCGCGGCGACCATGGCGAAATCGGGAGAGGTGGGCTACGTGACGATCAACGGAGGCAAGCACGCGATGCTGCGCCACGGAAGCGAATTCGAGCGACTGGCAACCGATTTCACGACGGCCACGCTCCTCGGAACCACCGCGGGGGGCACCGTCGGCCGCGTACTCGCGGGCGAGACGGGCATCCGGATCTGACCCCCGCCGTCGCGCTTCACCGGCCGACGGCGCGCAGGCCCCAGCGCACAGAGCGGTGCTCCAGCGCATCGGCCAGGGTGGCGTCGCCACCGGTGAGACGGGCGAACTCCCGCCAGCCGCGTCCGGTGCGGGCGACGATGTGGTGCATCAGCGCCGGCGAGCGTTCGAACGCCCGCAGCGCGATCCGTCCGGCTGCCATCTCCCGCGCGAGCGTGCCGGCGATCCCGGCGTCGTACGCCGACCGCACCGTCGCCACCTCCGCGTCTGCTGTGTCTCCCGAGCCACCCGAAGCCACGCTCTCGCCCGCGAGGCGGCCGGATCGCACGGCGTACGAGATCCCCTCGCGCGTCCAGGGCTCCAGCAGACCGGCGGCGTCACCGGCGACGAGCACCCGGCCGCGTGAGAGCGGCGAACCCACTGACCGGCAGCGGGTGAGGTGGCCGGACGAGTGGATCTCGCGGAGCCCCGACAGGCCCATCTCCGCGACGAACTTCGCTAGGTAGGCACGGGTGGCCGCTGCGTGGCCGCGAGACTGGATGACGCCCACCGTCAAGCTGTCACCCTTGGGGAACACCCAGGCGTAGGTGCCCGGATCGGCGCCCCAGTCCAGATGCACGCGGCCGTCCCACCGGTGCGCCTGATCGCCGATCTCCAGCTCGACCTCCAGGCCCAGATCGACAGCGTCCGTCGTCACTCCGACATGCCGGGCGACCCGGCTCGCCGACCCGTCGGCCCCGATGACATAGCGCGCACTCATCGTGCCGTCCGACGTCTGCAGGGTCACGAGGTCGTCGTCCTGGCCCACGCCGGTGACCGTCACGCCATCGCGGAACTGCGCGCCGGCGTCCTGGGCACAGCGGAGGAGCGCTTGGTCGAAGGAGGCCCGGTCCACGAGTCGTAACAATCGGCGGTCGCTGCGGCGATCCGCCCAGCGACCGCCGTCGAGCGTGAGCGTCGCGCGATGGATCTCGGCGCGCGCAGGCACCTGGAATTCCTCGGGGAGTGCCGCAAGCGTCGGGCCGATGAGGCCGCCACCACAGGTCTTGTAGCGGGGGAACGTCGCCCGATCTACCAAGAGCACCTGGGCGCCTGCGCGGGCAGCTGCATGCGCCGCGCTCGAACCGGCCGGTCCCGCGCCCACCACGATCACGTCGTACGGCATCGGGTCAGTCTGCCGGGCGACACCCGGCGGTGCGCCGTCGGCTGGGGCGTCCGAGACCCGGGTCGGCCACCGCGACGAACGGCGACGGGCAGAATGACGAGGCAACCCCGGACGCGCGCGTGACTCGTCGAATATGGTTACTCGCAGGTAGCCAACAGCTGTAGTGGAGGATCGATGCCAGACCTGAAGGATCACTATGACGTCGTCGTGGTCGGCGCCGGCCTGTCCGGGATCGACGCGGGCTACCGGCTGCAGACGATGTGCCCAGGCACCGACTACGTCATCCTGGAGGCGCGGCACGGTCTGGGGGGCACCTGGGATCTGTTCAAATACCCTGGTGTGCGGTCGGATTCGGACATGTACACGCTCGGCTTCCCCTTCGAGCCGTGGACGGGTGACAAGTCGATCGCCGATGCGGCCGACATCCTGGACTACCTCAAGTCGACGGCCGCCAAGTACGGTATCGACGAGCGCATCTCCTACGACTCCAAGCTGACGGACGCGGACTGGAGCAGTGAGGACGCCCGCTGGACCCTCACCGTCCAAACCGCGCAGGGCGCCCGCGAGGTCACCGCGAACTTCGTCTACATGTGCTCGGGCTACTACAACTACGAGCAGGGCTACACCCCGCAGTTCCCGGGGCGCGAGGACTTCGCCGGCCAGGTGGTGCACCCGCAGTTCTGGCCCGAGGACCTGGACGTGAACGGTAAGGACGTCGTGGTCATCGGGTCCGGTGCGACCGCCGTGACCCTCGTCCCGTCCTTGGTCGAGCTCGGTGCGCGGCCCACCATGCTGCAGCGCTCCCCGTCGTACGTCATCGCCCAGCCCGACCGCGACAGCTCCGCTGCCAAGCTGCGCAAGCGGCTGTCCGCCGAGCGCGCGCACAGCATCACCCGCTGGAGGTACGTGCTGGCGACGCAGGGCTTCTACCAGTTCTGCCGCCGGATGCCGAAGACCGCCAAGAAGGCGCTGCGCAAGGCCACCGAGTCGCAGCTCAAGGGCAGCGGCGTCGGCATCGAGAACTTCCAGCCGAAGTACAACCCGTGGGACGAGCGGCTGTGCGTCGTGCCGCGCGGCGACCTCTTCAAGGCGCTGCGGGATCACACCGCCGACATCGTCACGGACACCATCGACCGGTGGACCCCCGAGGGCGTGAAGCTGTCGTCCGGTCGGGTGCTCCCTGCCGACATCATCGTCACCGCGACCGGGCTGAACATGCTCGCGGCCGGCGGCGCGCAGCTCACCGTCGACGGCGAGAAGGTCGAGTTCGGCGAGCGCTACATCTACCGCGGGATGATGGTCGAGGGTGTCCCGAACGCCGCCATCTGCATCGGCTACACGAACGCGTCGTGGACGCTGCGGGCCGATCTGTCGGCGCAGTACTTCTGTAAGTTCGTCAACCACGTGCGCACCTCGGGCTCGGCGTACGGCTACCCCACCGCCCACGAGGCGATGCGCAGCCGGCCCGCGATCGACCTGCAGTCGGGGTACGTGCAGCGCTCGATCGCCGACTTCCCCATGCAGGGGGATCGGCGGCCGTGGTTCCTGCGACAGAACTACGTGCTCGACAACCGGGACACCAAGCGGGCCGACCTCACCCAGGACATGACGTACGTGCCGGTGGGAGATGTGCGGACCCCGAACCGCGACCTGCACCCGTCTTCCGGCGCAGCGTGACCCGCGCAGCGCAGGTTGCGGCGCAGGGAGAAGTGCGTGGCGGAGGGTGTGGCCGAGCGCAGCGAGGCCGCGCCCGCAGCGAAGCGCGCCGACCGGAGCCGCCAGAGGCATTGCGGGTCGTGCTCACGCTGAGTTGTGACGAAGGCGAACGAACCTGCGGGGTTCAGCGATACCGCGCATCGTGTGCGGCGAAGGCGTCGGCAACCGCAGCGCGGCCGGAGGTCTGACGTGCGCGTCGCGCTCTCGTCGTACCGCTCCAAGCCGCACTCGGGCGGCCAGGGCGTCTACGTCCGCAACCTGTCGCGTGAGCTGGTCGCTCTGGGGCACGACGTGCACGTCTTCAGCGGGCCGCCGTACCCCGACTTGGACCCCGGCGTCGCCCTGACCCGGCTCCCCAGCCTGGATCTCTACCGCCACCCGGACCGCTTCCACCACCCCCGGCCGTCGGAATTCCGTACCGATCTGGACGTGCTGGAGTACCTGACGATGTGCACGAGCGGATTCCCCGAGCCGCGCATCTTCGGCGCGCGACTGTCCCGGTTGCTGCGCGACCGGATCGGCGAGTTCGACATCCTGCACGACAACCAGACGCTCGCCCCCGGCATCCTCGACCTGGAGCGCCGCGGTCTCCCGCTGCTCACCACGATCCACCACCCGATCAGTCGTGACCGACGGCTGGAGTTGGCGGCGGCGCGGGGTCTGCAGCGGGTGACCAAACGACGCTGGTACGGCTTCGTGCAGATGCAGGCGCGGGTCGCGCGGCGCAGCGCCCACCTGCTCACCGTCTCCCGCAACTCCGCCGCCGACATCGAACGGGACTTCAAGGTGCCCTCCGCGCGCCTCGCCGTCGTGCCGGTCGGTGTCGACGTCGCGACCTTCGTCCCTCCGGCGCAGGCGCGCGTGCCGGGGCGGATCGTGACGATCGCCAGCGCGGACGTGCCGCTCAAGGGTCTCGACGTGCTGACCCGCGCCCTGGCGGGGATGGACCCGGCAGCGTGGGGAGAGCTGGTCGTCGTCGGTCGTGCCTCGGACCGTACGAGCAAGGCGCTGGCGCAGGCGGGACTGCTGCACCGGGTGCACTTCCGGCACGATCTCAGCGACGCCGAGCTGGCGGGGCTGGTCGCGTCGGCCGAGGTGCACGCGATTCCCTCTCTCTACGAGGGGTTCTCGTTGCCGGCGGTCGAGGCGATGGCGTGCGGTACTCCGATCGTCGCCTCCAGCGTCGGGGCGTTGCCGGAGCTCGTCGGGACCGACGCAGGGGTGCTCGTCGAGCCCGGGGACGCCGCCGCGCTGGGGCGGGCGCTGACCGACGTACTCGCGGCACCCGGGCGACGTAACCGGATGGGCGCTGCCGGGCGCGAGCGCGCGGTGTCGACGTACAGCTGGCGTGCAGTGGCCGAGGCCACCGTCGAGGTCTACGAGCAGGTGCTCGCGGCCCGTGGCGCGACGCGGCTGCGTGCCAAGGAGAATGCAGCATGATCACCATCAGGTTCGACACCTTCGACGTTCGTGCGGGCATGTCGTTCATCGACGTCGGGTGCGGTCAGGGGCGTCATTCGTACGAGGCCTACCGCCGGGGGGCGCAGGTCACGGCGTTCGACCTGAGCGAATCCGACCTGGCGGACGTCAAGACGATGTTCGGAGCGATGGAGGCCGAGGGTCAGGGCGGCCCGGGCGGATCGGCGCAGGTGCAGCACGGCGACGTGACGCAGATGCCGTTCCCGGACGACAGCTTCGACCGCGTGCTGGCCTCGGAGATCCTCGAGCACATCCCGGACGTCGACGCCGCGATCGCCGAGATCGCGCGGATCGCCAAGCCCGGCGGGCTGGTCGCCGTGACCGTGCCGCGCAACTGGCCCGAGCAGATCTGCTGGAAGCTGTCGGACGAGTACCACGAGGTCGAGGGTGGCCACGTGCGCATCTTCAAGGCGACCGACCTGGTCCGGCGTCTGACCGCGGCCGGTCTCGAACCGGTCGGTCAGCACCATGCGCACGCCCTGCACTCGCCGTACTGGTGGATCAAGTGCGCATCGGGTACGGAGCGCGAGAACGTCCTCACCCGCGGCTACCACCGACTCCTGGTGTGGGACATGATGCGGGCGCCCGCGGTGACCCGGCTGGCCGAGCGCGCTCTGAACCCGGTGATGGGCAAGAGTTTCGTGGTCTACCTGCGCAAGCCGGTATGACGCTCGCGCGCCTCGCCGTGCCCGATGTCCTCTCGGTCGAACAGGTAGCGAGGACAGGGCAGTTCATCGCACGCCAGCAGGCAGCCGACGGCGCGATCCCCTGGTTCGTCGGCAGCCATCTGGACCCGTGGGACCACGTCGAGTCGGCGATGGGGCTGTCGGTGACCGGTCACCACGCGGGTGCCGTCGCGGCCTACGACTATCTGGCGCGTACCCAGCGGGCCGACGGTTCCTGGCCCATGGTGGTGCGCGGTGCGCGCGTCGAGGAGGCCGCCGCCGACACCAACCAGTGCCTCTACGTGGCGACCGGGGTGTGGCACCACTACCTGGTGACCGGGCAGACGGACGTCCTCGCGCGTTTCTGGCCCACGGTCGAGCGGGCGGTGCGGTTCGCGCTGACGGCGATGCTCCCGTCCGGAGCGCTCGCGTGGGCGGTCTCCGAGAGCGGTGCCGTGCAGGACTTCGCACTCGTCACCGGGAGCTCCAGCGCCGCGCAGTCGCTGGAGTGCGCGGTCCTGATCGCCGAACGGCTCGGGCACGACCTGCCGCGCTGGCGATGGGCGCGTGACGGCATCCACCGTGCCCTCCGGGAGCAGCCGGATGCGTTCGCCGACCGCGAGCGCTACTCGATGGACTGGTACTACCCGATCCTGTGCGGCGTCTTCCGCGGCGACGAGGGTCGGGCCCGGCTCCGAGGCTCATCCGACCGGTTCGTGTGGGACGAGCGCGGGTGCCGGTGCGTCGCCGACGAGCCGTGGGTCACCGCTGCGGAGACCGCCGAGCTCATCGCCGCCCTGGACGCGCTCGGCGACCGCTCCGCCGCGTTCGCGATGTTCGAGCAGGTGCAGTTCCTGCGCGATGAGGACTCGGGCGGCTACTGGACCGGCAAGAACATCCCGAACGACGCGGTCTACCCCGTCGAGCAGACCGGTTGGTCGGCCGCTGCGGTGCTGCTGGCCGCCGACGCGCTGACCCAGACCACGGGCGGCGCCGGGATCTTCCGGGACGCGGGCTCCTGCCTCATACGGGACGGCGTCGCGGACGGGGCGGCGAGCTGATGCCCGTGCCTCTCCCGTCGGCGGGTAGCGAAGTCATCGAGAGGTGGCCTTATAACCCCACCCTTCGGCGTCACCCCTACCCCCCGATGGTGGTGTGCTGATGGCCGTGCCGGCGGACGTGGCGATGCGCGTCGCGGAGATCACCGGCTTCCTGCCGGTGGACGAGGGCGCGGCGTTGTACGACGTCGCCTGCGCCGCCGGACCCGGCACCTGGCTGGAGATCGGCACCTACTGCGGCAAGTCGACGTACCTGCTCGGGAACGCGGCCCGCACGGCCGGCGCTCGCGTGGTCACCGTCGACCACCACCACGGGTCGGAGGAGAACCAGCCGGGGTGGGAGTGGCACGACACCTCGATGGTCGACCCGCGCAGCGGTCGGCTGGACACGCTGCCGCATTTCCGACCGGTGCTCGACGACCTGGCCGACGTGTGCTCGGCCGTCGTGGCACGCACCGAGGTCGTGGCGCAGTGGTGGGCGACCCCACTGCGGTTGCTCTTCCTCGACGGCAACCACACGGAGGAGACCGCGCAGCACGACTATCGCGCGTTCGCACCGCACGTGGCGGCGGGCGGACTGCTGCTCGTGCACGACGTCTTCCCCGATCCGGCCGACGGCGGGCAGGCACCGTGGCACGTCGTCCAGGCAGCGCTCGCCGACGGTTTCGAGCAGGTGGCCGAGCATGGCTCGCTCCGCGTGCTGCGTCGCGGCTAGCGCCCTAGTCCTCGCGGGCGCCGTTGCGCTGACGGGGTGTTCACGGGTGGCGGGGGAGACCGCGCACACGGTGGTCGACTACGCCGGGCCGACGACCTCGACGGCTGTGGTGACGAATCCGTCCGCCATTCCTACCCGCATCCCGGCGTACGTCGCGCGGGTGCGGTGGGTGCCCGACGCGCGGGGCAGAAGTCTGCGCGTCTACCCGACCGCGGCTGCCCGGACGACGCAGGACCCGGCCGCCCGTACGACGGCCTGGCGTCAGGTCGTGCACGTCGCCCCAGCGGCGAACACCGTCACCATGCACGCCCAGTTCGACTGCCACTGGAGCTACGCACGCATCGCCGACCCCTCGAAACCGTCGTGGAACCTGGAGACCTGGCGCCCGGTGGTGAGCGCACAGACGATGTTCGACACCCGCTGCAACCCCGGCGGTCCCGAGGAATGAGCGCCCGTTCCGCGCCGATAGCGTCTGCGGCATGACGGGTGCCCTGGACGGACTGCTCATCGCCGACTTCGGGCGGGTGCTCGCCGGTCCGTACGCCACGATGCTACTGGCCGACCTGGGCGCGGACGTGGTGAAGATCGAACGGCCTGGGTCCGGTGACGACACCCGCCAGTGGGGACCGCCGTTCGACGCGGAGGGTGTCGCGACCTACTACCAGGCGGTCAATCGCAACAAGCGCAGTGTCGCCCTCGACCTACGCGACGCAGCCGATCGCGCGCGTGCCGTCGACCTCGTGGCGCGTGCCGACGTGGTGGTCGAGAACTTCCTGCCGGGTGGGATGGACCGCCTGGGGCTCGGGTACGACGACGTACGCACGACCAATCCCGGCGTGATCTATTGCAGCGTCACCGGATTCGGCCGTGGCAGCTCGCTGCCCGGCTACGACCTGGTCGTGCAGGCGGTGGGCGGGTTGATGTCGATGACCGGTCCGGCGCCGGGGGAGCCGACCCGCGCGGGGGTGGCGGTCGTGGACGTCCTCACGGGCCTGCATGCCGCGGTCGGCATCCTCGCGGCGCTGCGGCACCGCGACCGCACCGGTGAGGGGCAGCGGGTCGAGGTCGACCTCATGTCGTGCCTGCTGTCCAGCCTGGTCAACCAGTCCAGCGGATACCTGCTCGCGGACGTCGTCCCGCAGGCGATGGGCAACCGGCACCCGTCGCTCGTCCCGTACGAGGTCTTCCAGGCGCGCGACAAGCCCCTCGTCATCGCGTGCGGCAACGATCGTCAGTTCCGCGCGCTGGCAGGGGTGCTCGGACAGCGAGCGTTGGCCGACGACGAGCGTTACGCCACCAATCCGCGGCGGGTCGCGCACCGGGAGGAGCTCGTGCCGATCATCGAGGACCTGCTGGCTTCCGCGGACGCGCAGGAGTGGTGCGAGCGGATGGCCGCGGTCGGCGTACCGGCCGGTCCGGTCAACGACCTCGCCGAGGCGTTCGCGTACGCCGACCGGCTGGGCCTGTCGGCCGTCGTCGACTGCGCCGGAGGACGCCAGGTCGCCAACCCCATCGGTCTGTCCGCGACCCCTGCGACCTACCGCAGTGCCCCGCCCGCACTGGGAGAATGACGCCCACCGCATGACCGGCGCACCGTTGGGGTATCAGTCCGGTACCCGAACCCGTCCTATCACAACGAGGTGAGAGCCCATGGCAGGCATCGAAGGCAAGAAGGTCCTCGCGATCGTCACGAACTACGGCATCGAGCAGGACGAGCTGGTCGTCCCGGTCGAGAAGCTGAAGGAGGCGGGTGCCCAGGTCACCATCGCCGCCGTCGAGAAGGACACGATCAAGACCCTCGTCGGCGACAAGGATCCCGGCAAGGACGTCGAGGCCGACATCGCGCTCGCCGACGCGAACGCCGCCGACTACGACGCGTTGCTGATCGCCGGCGGCACCATCAACGCCGACACGCTGCGGACCGAGGACAAGGCGACCGATCTCGCCAAGGCGTTCGCCGCCGCCGGCAAGACCGTCGCGGCGATCTGCCACGCGCCGTGGGTGCTGGTCGAGGCGGGCGTGTTGCAGGGCAAGACCCTGACGTCGTTCCCCTCGCTGCAGACCGACGTACGAAACGCCGGCGGTACCTGGGTCGACGAGTCCGTCAAGGTCTGCCCGACCGAGAACTGGACGTTGATCACCTCGCGTGACCCCGACGACCTCGGCGACTTCGTCCCGGCGATCATCGACGCGTTGGGCTGAGCACAGAGTCCCCCAACACAGCAGCACCCGCGCATCGCCTCCGATGCGCGGGTGCTGCTGTTGTGAGAGGCCGCAGCAGCCCCCTCCCCTCGCCTGCGGAATCCGAAGTGTGACGCGCAGTAGTCATCGGATTCCGTGGAGATGGGGCGATCTTCTACCGATTCGCTTGCATGTGCCCTAGTTTGAGTGCGTTCACCGCACGAACGAGAGGCAGCAGATGACCAGCACCGCACCCACCGCAGAGTCGCAGTCCGCCGACAAGGGTCTGCGCGGCGGCGCACTCGGGATCATCGCCAGCGTCGTGATCGGGGTGGCGTCGACCGCCCCCGCCTACAGCCTGGCAGCGACCCTGGGCTTCATCGTGGCCGGTGTCGGCCTGCAGTCGCCGATCATCGTGATCCTGGCCTTCGTGCCGATGCTCTTCACGGCGATCGGCTACCAGGAGCTCAACAAGGCCGACCCGGACTGCGGTACGACGTTCACCTGGGCCACGCGGGCGTTCGGGCCCAAGACCGGCTGGATCGGTGGCTGGGGGATCATCGCCGCCGACATCCTGGTGATGGCGAGCCTGGCACAGGTGGCCGGGCAGTACGTCTTCCTGCTGGTCGGTGCCGACAGCATCGGGTCGAACTCCACGAGCGGCTGGGTGCTGCTCGTCGGGGTGCTCTGGATCGTGGTCATGACGGCGATCTGCTACGTCGGCGTGGAGTTGTCCGCCCGCCTGCAGCAGGTGCTGCTCTCCGTCGAGCTCTTCGTGCTGCTCGTCTTCTCCGCCGTCGCGCTGATCCGGGTCTACTCCGGGCACGGCGCCGCCAGCTCCATCCACCTGGACTGGTCCTGGTTCAACCCGCTGCAGATCGACAGCTTCTCGACCTTCTTCCGCGGCCTGCTGCTGATGCTCTTCATCTACTGGGGCTGGGACAGCGCCGTGTCGGTCAACGAGGAGACCGCGGACCCGGGGCGTACGCCGGGCCGCGCTGCGATCATCTCCACGGTGATGCTCGTGGTCACCTACACGCTGGTCACCATCGCGGCGCAGTCGTTCGCCGGCGTGGGGAGCAAGGGCATCGGCCTCGGCAACGGTGACAACTCCAGTGACGTCATCTCCGTGCTCGGCAAGGCGGTCTTCGGCGGTGGGTTCGTCGGCGGCTTCATGTCGCACCTGCTGATCTTCATGGTGCTGACCTCCGCGGCCGCTTCCACGCAGACCACCATCCTGCCGACGGCACGCACCGCGCTGTCGATGGGCGTCTACCGCGCGCTGCCGAGCAGGTTCGCCGAGGTGCACCCGCGCTTCCGTACACCCACCGTGGCCACGCTGGGCTTCGGCGGCATCTCGATCGTGCTCTACGCGATCCTCAACTACACGTCGAACGCCGCCAACGTCATCGCGGACTGCGTCACGGCGCTCGGCATGATGATCGCGTTCTACTACGGCCTCACCGGCTTCGCATGCGCCTGGTACTACCGCAAGACGCTCACCAACTCCGCTCGCGACCTGTGGATGCGCGGGATCATCCCCACCCTCGGCGGCATCATCATGTACTTCGCGCTGGCGTGGAGCCTGCACGACGACTGGCTGAACCCGTTGAAGAGCAGCACGGCCGCCAGCTACACGACGTTCACGGTGCCCGGGACCCATGTGCAGATGGGAGGCGCGTTCGCCCTCGGGGTCGGCACGATGATCGTCGGAGTCATCATCATGCTCGTGCTGATGCGCACGATCCCGGCGTTCTTCAAGGGCCGTACGCTCAACCGCGACACCCCGACGCTGGTCCGCGACGAGCCGGATCTGAAGCTGCCGACCACCTAGCCGTGTGCCCCGCGGGGCACACGGCTACCGGGGTCAGCTCTGCGCGAGCTTGGCGCGCACCTCGTCCATCTTCAGGTCGCGCACCTGCTGGATCAGGTCCGACAGCATCGGCTTGCTGAGCGCACCGGGCTGCGCGAACACCATCACGCCGTCCCGGAAGGCCATCACCGTCGGGATCGAGCTGATGTTCAGGGCCTGCCCGAGGGCCGGCTCGGCGTCGGTGTCGACCTTGGCGAAGGTGATGTCCTCGTGCTCACCGGAGGTCTGCTCGAAGATCGGGCCGAACTGCTTGCACGGGCCGCACCAGTCGGCCCAGAAGTCGACCAGCACGATGCCGTCGTTCTTGACGGCGTCGGTGAAGGTCTCGGTGGTCAGGGTCTGGGTGCTCATGGCGCTCCTTGCGGTGTGTCGATCGGGTCTTCACCCCTGTCAGCGCACGCGGAGCCCGGAAGATTCCGACCCGACCTCCCGGGATCGGCGTCAGGGGGCCTGTCGCCGGCTGGTCCAGGCCGCGATGATGGCGTGATGTCGACCCTCGCGCAGACCGGTTCCCCCCTCGACGGCTGGACCCGGGCGGAGTACGACGCCGACGGCCGCAGCCACGACATCTACCGCAAGGGCACCGGCCCGGGGGTGATCGTGATCCACGAGATCCCGGGGATGACGCCGGAGGTGATCCGGTTCGCCGAGGACGTCGTCGCGGCGGGGTGCACCGTGGTGATGCCGCATCTGTTCGGCGACCCGGGACGCGACGTGAGTGTCGGGTACGTCGCCGCCATCGTGCCGCAGCTGTGTGTCAGCAAGGAGTTCACCACCTTCGCGACCGGTCGCACCAGCCCGATCGCCGGATGGCTGCGGTCGCTGTCCCGCTCGCTGCACGACGAACTCGGCGGGCCCGGCGTCGGCGTCGTCGGCATGTGCTTCACCGGTGGGTTCGCGCTCGCCATGATGGTCGACGATTCGGTCGCGGCGCCCGTCGTCGCCCAGCCCTCGACGCCGTTCGCCGTCGGTCGCCGCCGCGGCGCCGACCTCGCGCTGAGTCCGGCCGATCTCGCGACCGTCAAGGCACGCGCCGCCGCCGGCTGCCCGGTGCTGGGGTTGCGGTACGCCGGTGACCGGGCGACCGGCACCCGTTTCGCGACGCTTCGGCGCGAGTTGGGCGATGCCTTCACCGCGGTGGAGTTCCCGGGCGCGAAGCACGCGACCCTGACCGCGCACCGTCAGCAGGAGGGCGTCGACGCGGTGCTGACGTTCCTGCGGGAGCGCCTGGAGGTGGGCGCCTAGGCTTCTGCAATGACGGATCCCACGACCCCGCCGCTGATCCTCGACGTGCTGCGCGAGCGCCGGTCGCCCTCCGTCTTCGACCCGGCGCACGAGCTGTCCGACGATCAGCTCGCGTCCCTCCTGGAGGCGGCCCGCTGGGCGCCCTCGAACGGCAACGCGCAACCGTGGGCGTTCGTGGTGGCTCGACGCGGCGACGCGGCGCACGGGGTCCTGGTGGGTGCACTCAGCCGTGGCAACTCCGGGTGGTTGCCGCCCGCGAGCGTCGTCCTCGTGACGCTGGCGCGCACGACCCCCGAGCACAAGCCCGCGCTCGCCGATTACGCGCGCTACGACCTCGGTCAGGCCGTGGCGCACCTGTGCGTTCAGGCGGCGTCGATGGGGCTGGGCGTGCACCAGTTCGGGGGATTCGACCACGACGCCCTGGCCGCTGCCTACGAGGTGCCGGACGAGTGGTCGGTCGTCTCCGGTGTGGCCGTCGGACGGCCCTGGCCGGTGGACGAACGCACGGGGGTCGATCCCTCCACCGCCGAGCGCGAGCTGCGGGAGCGTCGACGTAAACCGCTGTCGGAGCTCGCCTTCGGGACCCGCTTCGGTGAGCCGCTGCCCGTGCGCCCCACCCACTGAGCGGTCGGGACGTCGTACGACCGCGGAGGAGACAGCGAGCGCACAGCCAAACTATTTGTCGCTCCCAGCCCCGCCGTGATGTAGTGAAGCCATGTTCCACACCGCCATTCATCAGCCGACGCGCCGCACCACGCGCCCGGCGATGTGGCATCGCTGTCGCGCCTGAACCCACCCGTTCACCCAGCCCGTCAGCCGCCGGTCACCGCCGGCCCCCTTCCCGTCCGGAGACACCAGATGACCGCCTCCTTAGGCATCCGCACGTTCAGCGACGAACAGTTGTCACGCATCACCCGGCTCTTCGCAGGTAACGACGACCTGCTCACCCGCGTCGACCCCGACGTCACCGAACGCACGCGCATCGAGCTGGACACCACCGCCTATCTCGAGGTCTGGCTGATGGTGTGGCCCGCGGGCACCACGACCGGATGGCACGACCACGGCGGCGCCAGCGGCGCGTTCCACGTCGTACGAGGCGAGCTCACCCAGGAGACGTGGCGCGGCGGCCGGCTCGCCGAGAGTGACCTGCACGCGGGGGAGGAGTTCAGTTTCAACCCGGGTCTGGTGCACAACATGACCAACATCGGCGACGAGCTGGCGCTCACCGTGCACGCGTACTCCCCAGGCCTGTCGGAGATGACGCCACACGTATGGCGTGCCGGGCGCCCCGAACCGATCGTCACCTGAAGCCACCGTCCCCCGCCCCGGCCGCTGCGACACTGAGGCGATGACGCAGGCGAGCACCCCCGACGTCCGGGTCGCGCGCGCCCACCCCCTCACCCGGATGACCGGGCGCGACCCCGACGAGCGCGAACGCGTGTCGTCGCCACTGGAGCTGCTCTTCGACCTCACCTTCGTGATCGCCGTCGGCAACGCCGCGGGGTACCTGGCCACGAGCGTGGATGAGGCGCACCTGCTCACCGGGCTCTGCGCGTTCGTGATGGCGATGTTCGCGACCGCGCTCGCCTGGATCAACTTCACGTGGTTCGCCTCGGCGTTCGACACCGACGACTGGCTCTACCGGATCCTGACGATGGTGCAGATGATCGGGGTCGTCGTCCTCGCGCTGGGGATCCCGCGGTTCTTCGAGTCGGTCACCCGTGAGGGGTCCTTCCACGGACCGGGAGTGGTCGCGGGGTACGTCGTGATGCGAATCGCGTTGGTGGCGCAGTGGATCAGGGCTGGCCGTCAATCTGCGACAGAGCGCTCGAAGGCACGCCGCTACGCCATTCTGATCGTGCTGGCCCAGGTGTGCTGGGTCGTTTTCGCACTGCTCTCGCCTCCCTGGGCCATCGCCGGGCCGGTGTTCGTGCTGCTCGGCCTGCTCGAGGTGGGGATCCCGGTGCTGGTGGAGCGCCGGTCGGTCACCCCGTGGCACGCCGCCCACATCGCCGAGCGCTACGGGCTCTTCGTGATCATCACCCTGGGTGAAGCCGTCGTCGGGACGGTGGCTTCGTCGTCGCTCGCCCTGCACCGTCCGGGGGTCGCCGGGTGGACCTGGCAGGCGGTCGCGGTCGTGGTCGCGGGCATCGGGCTCACCTTCGCGATGTGGTGGATCTACTTCGCTGCGGACGTGGCCGGCCGGCTGCGCGGGCGTCCCGCGGGACAGTTCGTCTTCGGCTACGGTCACGTGCCGCTCTTCGCCGCGATCGCCGCCACGGGAGCCGGGCTGCACGTGGCGGGCTCGCAGCTCGCCGAGCACACCGGTGGTACCCGTGCCGTCGGCGCGACGACCGCGCTGGCGGTCGTCGCCGTCCCGGTGGCCGTCTTCCTCGTGGTGCTCTGGTCGATCCGGGCGTACCTCCTCGGCTCGTCGCAGGGCGACCTCGCCCTGCTGGTGGCGAGCCTCGCGGTCTTGGCGCTCGCGGTGGCGCTGGCGGCCGCGCACGTGGACCTCGCGGCATGCGTGCTGGTGGTGATGCTGTCGCCGTTCGTGACGGTGGCCGGTTTCGAGATGCCGGGTATGCGGCGTGGCTCGCGCGCGTCCGTAGGGTGATGGCATGGCCGTCACCTGCAACGTCGCCGACGGGATCGCCGACGTACGCCTCGCCCGCCCCGACAAGCTGAACGCCCTGACGCTGCCGATGCTGGAGGGCCTGATCGACGCCGCCCACGCGCTGCGGTCGGACACGTCCGTGCGCGCCGTGGTGATCTCCGGCGAGGGCGAGTCGTTCTGTGCCGGGCTGGATTTCGCCGAGGCGTTCGGTCAGGCCGGCGCGGTGGCCAAGGCGGTGGTGCCACGTCCCTGGCGGGGCACCAACACCTTCCAGGAGGCGTGCTGGGTCTGGCGCCGGTTGCCGGTGCCGGTCATCGCGGCCGTGCACGGGCACTGCTACGGCGGAGGGGTGCAGATCGCTCTGGGTGCTGACTTCCGCATCACCGCTCCCGACGCGAAATGGTCGGTGCTGGAGGGCAAGTGGGGACTGATCCCCGACATGAGCGGCATCCGCTCGCTGGCCCAGCTGGTCGGCATCGAGCAGGCCAAGCGGCTCACCATGACCGCGCAGGTCTTCTCCGGCGAGCGCGCTCACGAGATCGGGCTGGTGGGAGCCGTCGGCGCCGATCCGTACGCCGAGGCGCAGATCCTCGCGGGCGAGCTCGCCACCCGCTCGCCCGACGCGCTGGCAGCTGCGAAGCGCCTCTTCGAGACGCGCTGGAACGCCGGCCCCCGCCGTACCTTCGCCCGCGAACGCATCGAGCAGGTGCGGTTGATGGCCGGCCGCAACTTCAAGATCGCCCGAACGGCGGCGTTCGCCCGCGAGACTCCGGCCTACCTGCCGCGGGGCCGATGAGCTGGCAGCAGCTCTCCTCGCGGACCGTCTACCGCAACCGCTGGATCGAGGTGAGCGAGGACCAGGTCGTCCGACCCGACGGGGAGCGCGGGATCTACGGCGTGGTGCAGGTGCGCCAGCCCGCGGTCTTCGTGATCGCGATCGACGATGCCGACAAGGTCGTGCTCGTCCGCATGACCCGCTACACCACGGGACCCTCGCTGGAGGTGCCGGCCGGTGCGTGCGACGACCAGGCGCCGCTGGTAGCCGCGCAACGGGAACTGCGCGAGGAGACGGGCCTACGGGCGCGGGAGTGGACCGCCATCGGGCGAATGAACGCGCTCAACGGGATCTGCCGTGCCCCCGAACATGTCTATCTGGCAACAGGACTCACCCAGATAGGCGATCTCGGCGGCCGCGCCGAGGAGGGCATCCACGAAATGGTCTCGGTGCCGTGGTCGCGGGCTCTGGAGCTCGTGGCGGCCGGGGAGATCACCGACGGCGAAAGCGTGGCCGCGCTCATGTACGCCGATCTGCACCGCCGCGGCATCCGCCCCTCGTAACGGCGTCGCCGATCCCGGCGGGCGGTCGGGCAGGCGCCGTGCGCAGGGGGCTAGGACCGTGCCGGCGTGACCACCGGGTCCGGGCGCGGGTCGGCGCGCAGGATCGCGTAGAGCACACCGTCGTGGTACCCGCCGTTGCGCCACTGTGCGCCCCGGGTCACTCCCTCGCGCAGGAAACCGGCTGCCTGCAGGGCGCGTTGCTCGGCGATGTTCTCCACGTCGGTGTGCGCTTCGACGCGATGGGCGGTGGTGTGCCGGAAGAAGAGGTCCACGAGCTGCGCCTGCGCATCGCGTCCGATGCCCCGGCCGCGGTGGTCCGGGCGCAACCAGATGCCGATCATCGGGCAGCGTGACCCGGCGTTCGGTCCCCAGTGCTGCCAGATCCAACTCACCGTGCCCGCGAGTGATCCGTCGTCCGTGACGATCGACAGCCCGCCCGGTTCGTCCAGCTCGGGTGGTCTCGGCGACGTGCGCGCCCCACGTGGCCCGAAGTCGTCGTACGGGCTCTCGCCGCCGGCCAGCAACGGGAGGTCAGCGGCGAGCTGCGGCCGAAGGAGGACACCCATCCCCACAGTCTCACCGGTCGCGATGACTCCCCGTCGGTCAGGGCGACGTCATGGAGGGGGCAGCGTCGGCCGCGGCGGCGTCACGGCGCCCACGGACGACCACCCACACGGTGGTGACCACGGCCAGGAACACGAAGATCGCGAGCACGTCGGTGATCGCGAAATGCTTCACCAGCGTTGCGGTGACCGTCGGCATGAAGAAGCCGACGTAGGTCAGGCAGTAGAAGACCGCATTCGTCATGGCCAGCTGGTGCGGCGGAGCGAGGCGTTCGACGGCGGTGAGACCGCCGACGAGCACCAGCCCGTATCCCGCGCCCAGCACGATGCCGGCGACCGGGACCAGCGCCCATCCGTCGACCTGGGCGACCAGGACGGCGAGCACGGTACCGGCGATCGCACACCCCATGCCCGCGAGCGTGGTGATGCCGGGTCGGCGTGCCTCCCACCCGCGCGCGGGCTGCTGGATGAGGACGCCCGTGCCCAGCGTGAGCCCGGCCATGATCCCGCTGAACGCCACCTGCCAGCCGCTGACCGAGCCGCGCACGATGTTCGGGAGCACGACCAGGCTGATGGACGCGCAGGTGAAGACCCACGGCGCGGCGGGCGCGATGCCGCCCCAGAAGGCACCGCTGAGCGCCGTGTGCCGACCGGTCGCCGGATGCTCGTGCCGGTCGCCGGCATCGGTGGTCGAGCCGGTCTGCGGGGTGGTCCAGGCGAGCACGGTGACGCCTGCCATCAACGCGATGTGCACGGCGTACGCGAGGACCTCCGGCGCCGGGAGCCACTGCGCCACCAGTCCGCTGGCGAGCGGACCGCCCATGAACCCCGCGGACAACGACATGGCGGCCCGGCGCGCGCCGGTGCCGGGGGCGGCGTCGGCCGACAGTTCCTTGACCCACGTCGTGCCCGGCGCCATCGCGGCACCCGTGGCCACGCCGTAGAGCACCCGACCCACGAAGAGCGCCGCCTCGCTCCAGTGGCCGAGGAGCAGCACCCCGGAGGACACCATCGCGAGGAGCATCACCGGCCGGATGATCGCGCGGTGGCCGAAGTGCCCGGCCAGCCGCGCCGAGAGCAGCAGCGCCGGCATCAGCCCGATGACGTACGCCGCGAACATCGCCGTCGTGACCTGCTCGCTCAAGTGCTCGTGTGCCTCGTAGACGAGCAGCAGCGGGGCGAACTGGTTGGCGCCCCAACCGACGGCGAACAGCATGAGCGCCACCCGCATCCAGGGGTTACGGGTGAGCAGGCGCATGCACACAGCGTGCCCGGTGACGGACACCCTGTGTGCAGCGGCCGCCGATATCGGCCGGTATCGACCGACCCGTCAGTGGTGCAGGGTGGCCATCCCCTGCTCGCTGTACCGCTCACCCGCCGCGACACCGGCGGGGGAGACCGCCTCGATCGCGTCCAGGTCCTGCTGGGTCAGCGTGAGGTCGGCGGCGGCCACGTTCTCCTCGAGGTTCTCGATCCGGCGGGTCCCGGGGATCGGCACGATCTGCTCGCCGTGGGCCAGCAACCACGCGAGCGCCAACTGGCTGGGCGTCACGCCCTTGTCGTCGGCGATCTGGACCACCTTGTCCAGGACGTCGAGGTTGCGCTGGAAGTTCTCGCCCTGGAACCGGGGGGAGGTACGTCGGAAGTCGTCCTCCGCGAAGTCGTCGATGGAGCGGATCTTGCCCGACAGGAAGCCGCGACCCAGCGGCGAGTAGGGCACGAACCCGATCCGGAGCTCGCGACACACCTCCAGGACGCCGTTGTCCTCGACGTCGCGGGTGAAGAGGGAGTACTCGGTCTGCACCGCCGACAGGGGGGCGGTCGCGTGGGCGCGCCGGATGGTCTCGGGTGCGGCCTCGCTGATCCCGAGGTAGCGCAGCTTGCCCGCCGCGACGAGCTCACCGAGGGCACCGAAGGTCTCCTCGACGGGCACCTGGGGGTCGACGCGATGCTGGTAGTAGAGGTCGATGACCTCGACGCCGAGCCGCTGCAGCGATCCCTCGACCGAGGCGCGCAGGTAGTCCGGGTGGCCGTTGACCCGACCCGTGCGCGTCCCGTCTGCGTCGAGCTCGTTGCCGAACTTCGTTGCGATCTGCACGGACTCGCGTCTCGAGCCGACGGCCTTGCCGACCAGGACCTCGTTGGTGAACGGCCCGTACGCGTCTGCCGTGTCCAGGAAGGTGACCCCCAGGTCCAACGCGCGGTGGATGGTGGCCGTGGACTCGGTGTCGTCGTGTGCGCCGTAGAAGGCGCTCATGCCCATGCAGCCGAGACCTTCGGCGGAGACGGTGAGTCCTTCGGTGCCCAGAGTGCGGGTTTGCATGATGGTCCTCTCGTGCGACGTGCGGGACGTAGGTCACATGCCACCCTAGCGACAATGGTGACGTGTCACCGATATGATGATGCTCATGACTTCCTCACGCGACATCGGCCTGCTCGCCCTTCGACTCGGCGTCGGGGGTGCTCTCGCCGCCCACGGCAGCCAGAAGCTCTTCGGCGCATTCGGTGGCGGCGGCATCGAGGGCACCGGCGCCTTCTTCGACCAGATGGGCTTCAAGCCGGGCAAGGCGAACGCCTACGCGGCGGGCCTCGGCGAGGCCGGTGGCGGCGCGCTGCTCGCGCTCGGCCTCGCGACCCCGGCGGCAGCCGGTGCGGTCACCGGGACCATGGCCGTCGCGGGCTCCGTGCACGCCTCGAACGGGTTCTTCGGCCAGAACGGCGGCTACGAGCTGCCCGCCACGGTCGGCCTGATCGCCACGACGCTCGCCCTCACCGGGCCCGGGTCCCTCTCGCTCGACCACGCGCTGGGGCACACTCTGAACCGTCCGTGGATGCGCGCCGTGGCGATGGCGGCCGTCGTGCCCGCCGCCGCGTTCGTCATCAACCGCCGGAGCAAGGCCGTCGCCTCCGCCGAGGCGGCGAAGGCCGACGCGCCCGAGGACGGCACCGGGTCCGCGCAGGCCTGATCTCTCACCACCCGGGGACATGCCGGGCGGGGCCGACTGCCCTGCCCGGCATGTCCTTTTCGTCTGCGAGTGGTGCTCAGCCCGTCGGCGTGCGACCTCTGATCTCCTGCAGGGCGCTCGGGCTCAACGCCGGCTCGGTCAGGGCCCCTCCCGCGGGTCGCAGCCCGGCGACGATGATCGCCAGACCGCGGCGCCACGCGGTTTCGCTCTGTCCGTGGGTGGTCTCGATGACACCGCTCAGAGACCACAGCACCAGGTCGACGTCGCTGATGTCGGCGTCGGCGCGGACGCGGCGGTGCTCCTGGGCGTCGAGGAACAGCTGCAGCATGACCTCGCGCACCTCCTGGCGGAGGGCGTCGGTGTCCGGGCTGCTCCAGAGTCGGGGCAGGCACCCGCGGTGCGCGATGTGGGACTCGGCGGCCGCACCCAGGAACTGTTCGAGGCCGTCGCCGCCAGGGACGGCCAGCGCCTCGCGGGCGGCACGGAGCACGTCGGTGAGCAGCTCTCGGACCAGCTCGGTGATCAGCGCGTCCTTGGTGGGGAAGCGTCGGTAGAGCGTGCCCATCCCGACCCCGGCGACCCGGGCGATCTCCTCGACCGGCGCGTCGAGCCCGTGGGCGGCGAAGACGGTCTCGGCGGCGGCCAGCAGCCGTCGCCGGTTGTCGGCCGCATCGCGACGCAGCGGTCTGACCTCTGCATCCCGCGTCGCCGCCATGGACTCGACGCTATCCGCCGTACGGCGGTCGGCGGGGATCATTCCGACTGGTCACCGAGGACCGTGCCACCGGCGACCATGGCCAGCTCCGCGTGGGGCAGGTCGGTCTCGACCCGCAGGTGACGCGCGGCGCGGCGTGCGGTCGGGATGAGCAGCCCGGCGACGGCCGCGAGCAGCAGCGCCCCGCCCAGCATCAGGAACCCGTTGGTGTAGCCGCTCTCCTTGGGCACCCCGCTGGGGGCGGCTCCCGAAGTGACGATGCTCGCCATGAAGGCAGCGCCGAGCGAACCGCCGATGGTGCGGATGTTGGCGTTCATCCCGCTGGCCACTCCGGTCTGCGCCGGCGGCACGGCGGCCACGATCAGGTTGGACATCGATGCGAAGGCCAGGCCGAAGCCGACCCCGAGGATCGCACTGGTCACGTAGACGTCGAGCTTCTGCCCGTGCGAGACGGCGAGCAGGGCGAACGCGCCGACGCTGATCAGCGACCCCAGCACGACCAGGCTCTTGGCGCCGAAGCGCTCGGCCAGCCGACCGGCGAACAGGCCGACGACGAACATCGCGACCGCCTGCGGCAGGATCATCAGACCGGACTCGGTGATGGACGAGCCGAAGCCGTAGCCGGCGGCGCTGGGGGTCTGCAGGAACTCGGGCAGGAACGCGAACATCGCGTACATCCCGACACCGAAGAGCAGGGCCACCAGGTTGACCGTCCACACCGCGCGGATGCGCATCATCTTCATGTCGATCAGCGGGTGGTCCGAGCGCGACTCGACGGTCACCCAGAGCGCGGCGAGGACGACGCTGGCGACGAGCAGTCCGATCACCTTGCCGGAGCCCCAGCCCCAGGTCGGGGCCTGGCTCGCGGCCAGCAGCAGCGCGACCAGCCATCCGGACAGCAGCAGCGCCGCGAGCCAGTTGATCCGTCCCTCGGACGTCGACTCGGACTCGGGCACGAGGAAGTGGGCGGCGAGTGCGGCGGCCGTGATCATGATGAGCGGGATCCAGAAGAGCCAGTGGTAGTTGAGGACGTCCACGATCGGGCCGGCCAGCACGATGCCGAGGCCTGCGCCGACGGCGGTCAGCGCGGCGATGATCCCGACCGCGCCGGGCACCTTCTCGCTCGGGAACTCGTCGCGGATGATGCCGAACGCCAGCGGCAGGACACCACCACCGATGCCCTGGATGACTCGGCCGATGATCATGATCGCCAGCGACGAGGCGACCGCGGACAGCAGGGAGCCGAGGGCCAGAGCGACCAGCGCGACGACGAACATCCGCTTCTTGCCGCTCATGTCGCCGAGGCGTCCGAGGATCGGGGTGAAGATCGACGCCGACAACAGGTACGCCGTGAGCACCCAGGTCACATTGGTCTGAGACGTCCCCAGGGCGTGCTGGATCGTGGGCAGGACGGGGGTGACCAGCGACTGCAACAGCGCGTACGCCGCCACGCCGACTGCGAGCACGGCGAACGTCACCTGGTGGTGCGCGCGCTGTGGCACAGGTGCGACTGACATCGAATATCTCCGGTTTCCAAGGCTGTGAAGTAAGAGGAGTGAACACTCCGCCTGAAAGCCTACGGCATAACCGGAGTGCTTCCTCCGGATAGTGGTGCAGGTCACAACCGGCGATCCGTCGCGCGCGCGGCCGTGACTCGGCGCGAGCGGATCGGCCGGTGCGGAGGGTGCGGTCTGGGAGACTGACGCCGTGGACTTCCCCTCGGCGTACGCACACGGTTTCGCGCGGGTCGCGGCGTGCACCGTGCCCACCTCGATCGCCGACCCGATCACCAACGCAGACACCCTGATCGAGCAGCTCCGCGGCTGTCACGACGACGCGGTGGCGGTGGCGGCGTTCCCGGAGATGTGCCTCACGGGCTACGCGATCGACGACCTCGTCCTGCAGGACACCGTGCTCGACGCAGTGCTCGTCGCGCTCGACCGCGTCGTGGCCGCCACCTCCGACCTGCTGCCGCTCGTCGTGGTCGGTGCGCCGCTACGCAAGGGGCATCGCGTCTACAACTGTGCGGTCGTCGTGCACCGCGGGCGGATCCTGGGCGTGGCTCCCAAGGCGTACCTGCCGACGTACCGGGAGTTCTATGACAAACGCTACTTCGCCGCCGGCGACGACCAGTCGGGTGAGTGGATCACGCTGGGGGACAAGCAGATTCCGTTCGGTCCTGACCTGGTCTTCGACGCGACCGACGTGCGCGGCCTCGCGGTGCACGTCGAGGTGTGCGAGGACATGTGGGTGCCCGTGCCGCCGAGTTCGCTGGCCGCGCTCGCGGGGGCGACCGTGCTGCTCAACATCTCCGGCAGCCCCATCACCGTCGGCCGGGAGAACGACCGCCGGATGCTGGCGCAGGCGCAGTCCTCACGCTGCCTCGCGGCGTACGTTTATGCCGCGGCCGGGCAGGGCGAGTCGACCACCGACCTGTCATGGGACGGCATGACGATGGTCTACGAGGGCGGGCGGCTGCTCGCCGCGGGCGAGCGCTTCCCGGACGGTGCGCGTCGTACTGTCGCCGACGTCGATCTGGACCGGCTGCGCCAGGACCGGCAGCGGGACGGATCGCTCGACGACAACGCCCGCACGTACGACGACCGGGTCGGCACGCTCCGCACCATCCCCTTCACACTCGACGCACCGACCCGCGACATCGGGCTGCGCCGCCCGGTCGACCGGTTCCCTTTCGTGCCAGACGATCCCGCGCGCCTCGCGCAGGACTGCTACGAGGCGTGGAACATCCAGGTATCCGGCCTGATGCAACGGTTGCGCGCGATCCGCCAGCCGAAGATCGTCATCGGGGTGTCCGGCGGCCTGGACTCCACGCACGCGCTGATCATCGCGGCGCGCACCATGGACCGTCTCGGGCGGCCGCGCAGCGACGTCCTCGCGTACACGATGCCCGGGTTCGCCACGAGTGACGAGACCAAGGCGAACGCCATCGCGCTCGCCGATCAGCTCGGAGTCACGTTCTCCGAGCTGGACATCCGGCCCGCTGCCACCCAGATGCTGCGCGATCTCGGCCACCCCGCCGGGCGCGGAGAGCCGGTCTACGACGTGACGTTCGAGAACGTGCAGGCCGGGCTGCGCTACGACTACCTCTTCCGCATCGCCAACCACGAGGGCGGCATCGTGCTCGGCACCGGCGATCTGTCGGAGCTGGCGCTCGGCTGGTGCACCTACGGCGTCGGCGACCAGATGTCGCACTACAACGTCAACGCAGGTATCCCGAAGACGTTGATACAGCACGTGATCCGCTGGGTCGTGAGCTCGGAGCAGTTCGAGCCGGCCGTGGAGTCGACTCTGTCCTCGATCCTCACCACCGAGATCAGCCCCGAGCTGGTGCCGGCCGCTGAGGGCGCCAGGCCCCAGTCGACGCAGGCGGTCATCGGACCGTACGAACTGCAGGACTTCACCCTCTTCCACGTGCTGCGCTACGGCTTCGCGCCGTCCAAGATCGCCTTCCTGGCGCTGCACGCGTGGTCGGACGTGGCCCGGGGCGAGTGGCCGACGGGGTACCCCGAGGGCGACAGGACGGCATACGACCTGGGTCAGATCCGGCACTGGCTGGAGGTCTTCCTGGAGCGCTTCTTCGGCTTCAGCCAGTTCAAGCGCTCGGCTCTGCCCAACGGCCCGAAAGTCGTTGCGGGCGGCGCACTCTCGCCACGCGGTGACTGGCGGGCACCCTCCGACGGCAACGCCACCGTGTGGCTGGAGGAGCTGCGCCGCAATGTCCCCGACGCCTGAGGTCGCCCCGACCGCGGACGCCGGCTTCTCGGTCATCGCGGCGCCGCGGGGTGGGGTGCCGCTGGGTGTCTGGCCGCGCGTGGCCCTGATCCTGGTCGCCGCGGTCGGCACGGGCATCGTCTTCAGGCTGTGGTGGATCCTGGTGGTCGCCGCCGCCCTGATCGCGCTGGTGGTGTGGGACCTGCGCCGATCCGGAGCGCGCCGTGACCTGCGAGCGACGTCCGAAGGGCTCGTCGGCTCCCACGGTGGCGGATCGCGCACCGCGGCCTGGTCGCAGATGACGGGCGTGGAGTTCGTGCGCCCCCGCTCGGCGTTCGCCCGGCCGGTGGCGCACGTCGAGGTGAGCCGGGACGGCGACCCCTTCGACACGGGGTTCGTCGCCCTCGTGGTCTTCGACAAGCCGGACGGCGACGGCATCGCCGAGCGGCTGCGTACCGTCTGTGAGCAGCACGGCGTTCCGTTCCACACCACCAAGATGTGACCGTGACGCAGGTAAGCCCGAGGGACGCAGGTAGACCTGTGTCCCTCGGGCTTACCTGCGCCATGGTGGGCAACGCTTCCCCGCGGATTGGTCCATAGGGTGACCGGCGTTGTCGGACCCGGCCGGTAGCGTCGTGGCTGTGAGCGGAGGGTATGGCGCACGCGCCGGTGACCAGTCGCCGTACGAGCACTCGCACGCCTTCCAGGTGCGCGGTGCCGAGTGGCTGCGCGAGGTCTCCGACGCCGATGTCGAGGCCTACGTCGGCGACAAGGCCTACGAGCGCGCGCTCGGTTACGTCGACGCCGAGCGGGTCATCTCGATCAACACCGGCGACCAGGGCCGGATGCTGCTCGGGGTCATCGGCGGCAGCCGCGACCACGACTACACGACGCTGGTCACCCGCACCAAGGACACCGGCCCGCGCCCGCAGTGGACCTCGCGGTGTTCCTGCCCGATGCAGGCGCGGTGCAAGCACGTGGCCACCCTCCTGCTCGTCGCGCGCGAGTCGCTCGGCGGCGCCGTCGAGGTCGACCGTTCGGCGGCGTGGCGCCGGTTCGTGCAGGAGTACGCCGAGCCGACCGCGGCATCCCGCCGCCTGGGCCTGCGGATGATGCCGGTCACCCGCCCGTCGACGATTCACGACAGCACGCCTGCGCGGCGCATCGCGATCGTGCCGACCTACCTGGGCAAGACGGGGCGCTGGGTGAAGGAGGCCGCCTGGCACGACGTGCTCTACGACAGTCCGCTGCGTCCCTGGGATCCCGCGCAGCACCGAGCACTGGCGGCGCTGCACCGGATCGCCGACGGGGGCCTGCTGCCGAGCGAGCTGTATCTGGACCAGTTCGCGCCGACGCTGTGGCCTGCGCTCGCCCAGGCCTCCGACGCGGGAATAGCAATCATGCAGGGGTTCAGCGTGTCGGCGGGGCTGGAGGTCGCGCCCTACCCGATCACCCCGTCGCTGCAGGTGCTGCAGGACGGCGACAACGGTGACCTCCTGCTGGCACCCGCGCTGCCCGAACTGCCCGACGGGGAGCGGATCTTCATCGGTTCACCGGCCCACGGCGTCGCCGTGATCGAGCGTGGCGGTGCGATGACACTGGCCGGGTTCGCCGCACCGGCGCGTCCCGCCATGGAGGAGTTGTTGCGGTCGGGCGGACTGCGGGTGCCCGCCGAGGACGCTGCGGAGTTCGAGGCCGAGGCTCTGCCCCGGCTCACCGACAGCGGACAACTGCCCCAGCTGCCTCGAGCCACCGCCCCGGTCGACCCTCTGCGCCTGCAGCTGACGCTCGACAGTCCCGCCGACCAGCAGATCCGGGTGCGGGCGGCGTTCCGGTACGACGCGCGTCGGCTGCACCCTGTCGCGCTCGGCTGGTCACAGGCCGGCCGCGACCGCATCGCCGAGCGGGAGCTGGTGGAGCGGGTCGGCCCGCTGCTGCGGTCGGCCGGTCTGCTCGAGGCCGTCGGCGGCCTCGGGTGGTGGCCGCGCGCGGAGCACACGCTGGCCGGCTGGGAGGCCGTCCGGCTCGCGGACACGCTTCCGCAGTGGAGCGAGCACGACGACCTGCAGGTGATCGTCGAGGGCGAGCTGCCGGCGTACGAGCAGGTCACGGACACCCCGCTGATCGAGATCGGCACCGACGACCGGGAGGACGGCACCGACTGGTTCGACCTGCGGGTCAGCGTGACCGTCGGCGGCGAAGAGGTCCCGTTCGAGCCGCTCTTCGCGGCGCTTGTACGCGGCGACGAGAGCATGCTGCTGCAGTCCGGCACCTGGTTCACCCTTGACGACCCCTCGCTGCATCGCTTGCGCGAGCTGATCGAGGAGGCCCGTGACCTGGTCGACCGGGAGCCCGGGGAGGGGCTGCGGGTGGGCCGCTTCCAGGTCGGCTTCTACGACGAGCTGGTCGCCCTCGGGGTGCCCGGGAGGCAGTCGACCCGGTGGGCGGAGGCGGTCAGCGGACTGCGCGACGTCGGGCGGATCGAGCCACCGAAGCTGCCGAGCAGCTTCCGCGCCGAGCTGCGGCCCTACCAGCGCGACGGGTTCGCCTGGCTGAGCACACTCTGGGACGCCCGTCTCGGCGGCGTGCTGGCCGACGACATGGGCCTCGGCAAGACGGTGCAGACGTTGGCGATGCTGGCGCGCGCGCATGAGCGCGGCGACCTCACCGAGCCCGTCCTCGTCGTGGCACCGTCCTCGGTCGTCGGCACGTGGGTCGGTGAGGCCGCCCGGTTCGCGCCCGACATCCCGATCGTGGCGCTGCCACAGACGTCCGGTAAGCGCGGCCGGTCGCTCGCCGAGACCGTCGGTGACGCGCGGATCGTCGTGACGTCGTACGCCGTGCTGCGCCTCGACGCCGACAACTTCCATTCCCAGGCGTGGAGCGGGCTGATCCTCGACGAGGCACAGTGGGTGAAGAATCACCGGTCCAAGACCTTCCAGGTGGCCAAGCGACTCGGTGCGCCGTTCACGCTGGCGATCACCGGCACCCCGCTGGAGAACTCGCTGATGGACCTGTGGTCGATGTTCGCGCTCGCCGCGCCGGGCCTCTATCCCGATCCCGAGGTCTTCGCCCAGCGCTACCGCCGCCCCATCGAGAGCGGGAAGGCGCCCGAGCTGCTGGAGCAGCTACGTCGTCGGATCCGCCCCCTGATGCTGCGGCGTACCAAGGAGGCCGTGGCCGCCGACCTGCCCGCGAAGCAGATCCAGCTCCTGCACGTCGAGCCGTCCGCCCGTCACGAGGCGACCTACCGCCGCCACCTGCAGCGTGAACGCCAGCGGATCCTCGGGCTGTTGGAGGACGCCGACACCAACCGCGTCGCGATCCTCGCCTCCCTCACCCGGCTGCGGCAGCTCGCGCTCGACCCGCGGCTGGTCGACGACGACTATCCCGCGGCCGAGCAGTCCGCCAAGCTGACCCTCCTCGCGCAGCACCTCACGGAACTGGCCGACGAAGGGCACCGCGCCCTGGTCTTCAGCCAGTTCACGTCGTATCTGGCGCTCGCGCGTGATGCGCTCGACGCGGCCGGGGTGCGCACGTCGTACCTCGACGGATCCACCCGGGGCAGGCAGGATGTCATCGACGGGTTCCGGTCCGGCGACCAGACGGCGTTCCTGATCTCGCTCAAGGCCGGCGGTGTGGGGCTCACCCTCACCGAGGCCGACTACGTCTACCTGCTCGATCCCTGGTGGAACCCGGCCACCGAGGCACAGGCGATCGACCGGGTGCACCGCATCGGGCAGGAACGACCGGTGACGGTCTATCGGATGGTCTCGCAGGGCACCGTGGAGGAGAAGGTGGTGGCGTTGCAGGAGCGCAAGCGGGATCTGTTCGCCTCCGTGATGGATTCCGGAGGTGCGGTCGCGGGCGCCGTGACGGCCGCGGACATCGCCTCCCTCTTGGAGTGAAAGGCGTTGTCTTTGCGATGAAATCGAGCTTCGATGCAGAGATCTGGTACTGGCGTGGACCGGCACCGTTCTACTTCGTGAACCTTCCCGAGCCGGACTGCGCCGAGCTGCGCGAGCTGGCCAAGGAGGTCAGCTACGGGTGGGGGATGATCCCGGTCCATGCGCGGATCGGAGACACCTCGTGGGAGACATCGCTCTTCCCCAGAGACGGTCGGTACGCGCTGCCGCTCAAGTCGGCGGTCCGCGAGGCGGAGGGCCTGGGCGACGGCGACTCGGCGCACTTCGAGGTGGCCGTCCAGGTACGTTCCGGTCGGTGGGTGTGATCCAGGTTACGCGCGAGTAGGGTCGCCGCCATGAGATCTTCACACGCGAGTCCCCGTTCGTACGCCGGCCAGCGGGCGCTGGTGACCGGCGGGTGCAGTGGCCTGGGTCTGGAACTGGTCAAGCTGCTCGTCGCCGATGGCGCCCGGGTCCTGGTCGGTGACGTGCACGACCAGGCACCGGTGGGCGTGCTGCCGCCGGAGGTCGAGTACCGCCGGCTCGACATCCGCTCCGACGAGCAATGGGACGAGGCCCGGGTCTGGGTGGAGTCGAACTGGCAGGGGCTGGACCTGCTGGTCAACAACGCCGGCGTGGCGGCGGGTGGCCGCATCGACGTGACGTCGATGGACGACTGGAAGTGGATCGTCGACATCAACCTGCTGGGTGTCGTCCGGGGGTGCCGCACCTTCACCCCGATGTTGAAGGAACAGCGCGGCGGGCAGATCGTGAACACCGCGTCGCTCGCCGGCCTGGTGCACTCGCCGGCCATGGCGTCGTACAACGCAGTCAAGGCCGGCGTGGTCGCCCTATCCGAGACGTTGTTGCACGAACTGTCACCATGGGACATCACGGTCTCGGTGATCTGCCCGAGCTTCTTCCGGACCAATCTCGCGTCGTCACTGCAGGGCAAGGACGTCGAGATGGAGGAGACGGCGGTGGACCTGATCAACAAGGCTCCGCGTGGCGCGGGTGAGGTCGCCGCCGCGGCGTACGCCGGGATGAAGGCGGGCAAGTTCATCGTGCTGACCGATCCCGATGGTCGGATCGCTTACAACAGCAAGCGATTCAGTCGCCCGATCTATACGGCGACGATGAAGCGCGCGGGGAAGAGCCTCGCGAAGGGTGGCCCGGCCATACCGCCGCTCGTGGCCAAACTGCAAGCGAGGATGGCGCAGCGCTCCAAGTGAAGGTGCGGCGGCCCGGTGCTTCCCCCGACGGAGTCCCGGGCCGTCCGCACGGTCTCAGGTGGTCGTGCCGTTCGTGGTGCCTTGGCTGGACGTCGTGCCCTGACCGCGAGTGCCAGCGCCCGGCGGCACGGACAGCCCGGAGCCGCCCGGCCCGACCTGCGCGCCGGTACCGCCCTCGGTTCCGGCACTCCCCTGGGCGCCGGTTCCGGTACCGCTCTGGGTGCCGGTCCCACGCTGGGTGCCCGCCCCACCGAACCTCCCAGGTGCGTTCTGGCCGAACCCGCCCCCACCGGACTGGCCCGCAGGTGACGCCGCTGCCGCGCCGATCGCGCCGGCCGACGACAGACCGATGGCAACGGCCGCGACCACCGCTGTCTTCTTGCCGGACCAGCGAGGTCGTCGCAACGCGGGCGACGTTCCCTCGGTGTCCGCCTCGGATGCCGCGAGCGGCGACATCGGCCCTACGCCCGGCTGCGCCTGTCGGAACTGCGCATGCGGCGCCGGTCGGTGCTCGGCCCCGAACTGCTCGGGCGCCTGCTGGTGGATCGGTCGGGTCGGGTCGGCTCGGGGTGAGTCGGCGGGCTGATGATCCTCGTGCGGCATCGCACACTCCTTGTCTGTTTCATGAGGTGGTCCGCGCAGATCGTGACCGGGGTGCCTGTGCCGCAGCTATGCCAGCGCCGTGCACCGGATTCGACGTGCGGACACGGTGATTCGCGACGACGATCTAGATGCTGCACGTGGGTTGACGTGCTCGGACAGCCGTGGCTCCACTCACATCGGGGGGTAAGGGTCCTGCCACAGCAACCGCACAGAGCATCCCGCCACGGTTCCTCCCATGAACCCCGCAACAGCGCACCTGCGCTCCTCCGACGCGGTGAACGCCCCGACCGGCCGGCCCGGTGCAGGTGCGTCTCGCTCATCCCTCGCCACCGACCGCCTCAAGCAGGTGTGGCGCGGCCCGGACGGTGACCCTTCGTGGGCGCGACCGGCACTCTTCGGCCTCCTGATCGTCACGGCGGCCGCCTACTTCTACAACTTGACCGCGAGCGGCTGGGCCAACTCGTTCTATTCGGCTGCAGCGCAGGCGGGCTCGGTCAATTGGGAAGCGTTCCTCTTCGGCAGCTCCGATGCCGCGAACTCGATCACCGTCGACAAGCCGCCGGCCGCACTCTGGCTGATGGCCTTGTCGGTGCGCGTCTTCGGACTCAACTCGTTCGCGATCCTGATGCCCCAGGTACTGATGGGCGTCGGAGCGGTCGCGGTCGTCTACGCCACGGTCAAGCGCTACTTCAGCGCCGCTGGCGGGCTCATCGCAGGTGCGGTGCTCGCCCTGACACCGGTCGCCGTGCTGATGTTCCGCTTCAACAACCCGGACGCGCTCCTCACCTTGCTGATGGCTCTCGGGGGCTGGGCGACCATGCGCGCCATCGAGAAGGGCTCGGCCAGGTGGATGATCGCCGTCGGCGCATTCATCGGCTTCGGCTTCCTCACCAAGACGTTCCAGGTCTTCCTGGTGGTCCCGTTCTTCGGCATCGCCTACCTGGTGGCCGCGAACACCACCGTGCGCCGCCGGATCCTCGGCGCCGCAGCGGGTCTCGCCGCGATGGTGGTATCCGCAGGATGGTGGGTCGCGATCGTCTCCCTCACCCCGGCGAGCATGCGGCCGTACGTCGGGGGCAGCCAGGACAACTCGTTCTGGAACCTCACCTTCGGCTACAACGGCTTCGGTCGGCTGTCCGGCAATGAGACCGGATCGGTCGGCGGCGGCGGAGGCGGGAACGCCGGCGGCCAGTGGGGCACGACAGGGATCACCCGGATGTTCGGCAGCGAGGTCGGCGCCCAGATCTCCTGGTTGATCCCGACCGCGCTGATCCTGCTCGGTGTCGGCCTCGTCGTGCGCGGCCGGCGGCCCCGTACCGACCTGCGCCGTGCGTTCTACCTCGTGTGGGGCGGCTGGCTGATCGTCACCGGGTTGACCTTCTCCTTCATGGCCGGGATCTTCCATCAGTACTACACCGTCGCACTGGCGCCGGCCGTCGCCACCATCGTCGGCGCGGGCGCCATCGAGATGTGGCAGCGACGGCACACCTCGCTCGGCACCGTCACGATGGCCGTGGCGACCGCCGCTGCCGCGACATGGTCGTTCATCCTGCTGAGCCGGGTGACGGCGTACGGCGACTGGCTGCGTGTCTCGATCCTGGCAGTCGGCATGGCAGCGGCGTTCCTAATGCTCGCGATTCGCTGGATGCACGCACGGTTCGTGCCCTTCGTGGTCGCTGCGGCGCTCGTAGCCGGTCTCGCCGGACCCACCGCGTACACCGTCTCCACCCTCAAGGTCGGGCACACCGGTTCGATCGTGGTGGCCGGGCCGAGCGGATCGGGCATGGGCGGAGGCTTCCCGGGTGGCGCGCGCGGTGCGGTACGCGCTGGTGGCGCGCCGGGCGGAACGACGGGCGGGGCACCCGGCGGTGCGACCACGGGCCAGGCGCCCGGCGGCACCACGACCGGTGGCACCACGACGGGTGCCAGGCGCGCAGCCGGCGGGATGGGCGGCCTGCTGAACTCCTCGACGCCGAACACCGAGGTGGTCGCGGCGCTGCAGTCGAACGCCTCGAAGTACACCTGGGCGGCGGCGGCCATCGGAAGTCAGAACGCCGCGGGCCTGCAGCTCGGCAGCGGTGAGCCGGTGATGGCCATCGGTGGCTTCAACGGCAGCGACCCCTCGCCGACCCTGGCGCAGTTCCAGGCCTACGCGAAGGCCGGAAAGATCCACTACTTCCTCGCCAGCAGTGGCGGTGGGATGGGCGGATCCTCCGGTGCCGGCAGCTCGATCACCTCCTGGGTCGAGGCCCACTACAAGAAGGTCACGATCGGCAGCACGACCTTCTACGACCTGACCGAGCCCGTCAGCGCGAGCTGACAACGACGTGTGGGCATTGAAGACACTGAAGACAGGACACTGATATGACGACTTATCTCCCGGAATACGCGACACGACAGCGCAATTCGGTCGGACAACCGACGACCGTGCTCGACGTCGTCATCCCGGTCTACAACGAGCAGGAGTCGCTCGCGGCCTGCGTCCAGACGGTGCACGCGTACCTGGGGGAGCACTTCCCCTACGCGTTCCGCATCACCGTGGCCGACAACGCCTCCACCGACGCCACCCTGGCGGTGGCACGCAGGCTGGAGCAGGACGTCGCCGGGGTCCGGGTCATCCACCTGGACCAGAAGGGTCGCGGTCGGGCGCTGCGGGCGACGTGGTTGGCCTCGGACGCGCTCGTGCTGGCGTACATGGACGTGGATCTGTCCACCGACCTGGATGCGCTGTCACCGTTGGTGGCATCGCTGATGTCGGGCCATTCCGATCTCGCCATCGGCAGTCGCCTCGCGCACGGCGCACACGTCGTACGCGGCCTCAAGCGCGACCTCATCTCCCGCAGCTACAACCGGCTCCTGCGGGTCTCGCTGCGGGTCGGCTTCACCGACGCGCAGTGCGGGTTCAAGGCGATCCGAGGCGACGTCGCGCGTGAGTTGCTGCCGTTGGTGGAGGACGACACGTGGTTCTTCGACACCGAGCTGCTCGTGCTCGCCGAGCGGGCCGGTCTGCGCATCCACGAGGTGCCGGTCGACTGGTACGACGACCCCGACAGCCGCGTCGACGTGGTCAGTACAGCGCTGGACGACCTGCGCGGCGTACGCCGAATGCGCCGCAGCCGCGCCGCGTACGACACCCGGCTCGCCGGGATCCGCGCCCGGATGGGGCGCGGGCGGGTGAGTCTGCCGGGGCTCGAGGACCAGCTCCCGCAGGCCGGCTGAGATTCGCCGACTGCGCATGTCGGGGGGGTGCGATCGCCCGATCCGGGCCGTGACATGCGCAGTCGGCGGATCAGTCGGTGCCCTCTGTGCCCTCCGTGCTCTCCGTGCCCTCCGGATTCTCCGGGGGCGCCTGGTCGTCGCGGTCGGCCCACTCCAGCAGCGTCTCCAGGCCGTACGCCGTGTCGTCGATCTCAGCGTGCAGGTCGCCCAGGCGCGCGAACCGATCGGGGACGGTGGCGATCGTCATGTCGCCGGGTTCGACATCGTCGATCTCATCCCACTCGATCGGCGCGGAGACGGTGGCGTCCGGATTGCCGCGCACCGAGTACGCGCTGGCGATCGTGTGGTCCCGGGCGTTCTGGTTGTAGTCGACGAAGACGGCCTCCGGGTCGCGGTCCCGGCGCCACCAGGTGGTGGTCACCTCCTGCGGCATCCGCCGTTCGATCTCGCGCGCGAAGGCGAACGCCGCGCGCCGTACCTCCGCGAACTCCCACCGGGGCTCGATCCGCACGTAGACGTGCAGCCCGTCGCCGCCGGAAGTCTTGGGGAAGCCGCGGATCCCGAGTTCGTCGAGCACCTCGTGCGCCGTGTGCGCGGTGCGGCGGACGGCGCTGAACGACGCCTGCGGCATCGGGTCGAGGTCGATGCGCCACTCGTCCGGTCGCTCGGTGTCGGCGCGCCGGGAGTTCCACGGGTGGAACTCCACCGTCGACATCTGCACCGCCCACACCACGCTGGCGAGCTCGGTGACGCACAGCTCGTCGGCTGTGCGGTTCCACCGGGGGAAGTGGATCCGCACCGTCTCCAGCCAATCCGGTGCGCCCCGCGGCACCCGCTTCTGGTGCACCTTCTCGCCCTCGACCCCCGTCGGGAACCGGTGGAGCATGCACGGCCGGTCACGCAGTGCACGCACGATCCCGTCGCCCACGGACAGGTAGTAGTTCGCCAGGTCGAGCTTGGTCTCACCGCGTGCGGGGAAGTACACCCGGTCGGGGTTGGAGATGCGGACGGTCCGGTCGCCCACCTCGAGTTCGACCGCGGGACTGCCCTTGCTCGCCATACCTGCCGAACCTAGCCCTGCCCACCTCGCCGACTGCGCATGTCGCGCGCGATTCCAGGCGTTCTGCCGCCGCGACCTGCGCAGTCGGCGAGTGAATCTGAAGAGCAATGGCGAGGTGCGGGACAATGAAATGAGCAGTGAACGTCACGCATCTGCCCGATAGCGGGCAGATACGTGCATTACGCACGCAGATGGGTCCATGATGCTCGACGTGCCCGATGCCGAGCTCGTACGTCGTGTCGCCGAGTCCACAGGTCTCGCGCCGTCCGAGGCGGCGCGGGTCGTCGACGACGTCGTTGCCTGGTACGCCGAACCGGTGGACGACTTCGTCCGGCGCCGACATGCGCACCACCAGACCTACGGCCGACGCAACGACGAGATCTTCGAGCTGATCGCCGCCGAGCTCGCGGACCGGAACGTCGCACCACCCTCACTCTCAGTCCGGCAGTTGCGCCGGATGATCTACGGATAGGACCAGAACCATGTGCGGAATCGTCGGATACATCGGCTCGGAGCAGGCCGCGCCGATCCTGCTGGAGGGCCTGACGCGGCTGGAGTACCGCGGCTACGACTCGGCGGGCATCGCGGTCCTGACCGGGTCCGGCCCGAAGGTCGTGCACGCCGTGGGCCGGGTGCGTGATCTGCAAGCGGCGCTACCCAAGCGGCTGTCCGGCAAGGTCGGGATCGGTCACACCCGTTGGGCCACCCACGGTCCGGCCACTGAGGCGAACGCGCACCCCCACCGCAGCGCGGACGGCCGGATCATGCTCGTGCACAACGGGATCATCGACAACGCCACGCCGTTGCGCGCCGAACTCGAAGCGGACGGAGTGCACTTCGCCTCCGACACCGACACGGAGGTGCTCGCGCAGCTGATCGGCCGGTCCACGGCGTCCGCACTCGAGGACCGGGTGATCGAGGCGTTGCGCCGGATCACCGGCACCTACGCCGTCGCGGTCCTGGACGCGCAGCTGCCGGACCGGATCGTGGTCGCCCGGCAGGGCTCACCGCTGATCATCGGCATCGGCGACCGGGAGATGTTCGTGGGTTCCGATGCCTCGGCGCTCGTGCGGCATACCTCGCGGGTCGTGCATCTGGACGACGGAGAGCTCGCGATCGTCACCGCCGGTGGTTATGAGACCTTCACCGCCGACCTCGCGCGCACGTCGAAGCAGCCCGAGATGTTGACCCTGCAGGCCGACGAACTGCAGCTGGAAGGCCACGACACGTTCCTGCACAAGGAGATCCACGAGCAGCCGACCTCGCTGGAGCGGATGCTGTCCGGGCGTCTCGACGACCGGTTCGCCACGGCCCGGCTGGACGGGCTCGGGATCGACGCGCGCGAGTTGCGCGGGTTCAAGCGGGTCAAGGCGATCGGTTGCGGCAGTTCGTTCTACATCGGCCAGCTCGGCGCCTCGATGATCGAGGACCTCGCGCGCATTCCGGCGGACGCCGAGGCAGCCTCGGAGTTCCGCTATCGCAATCCGATCGTGGAGTCGGACACCTTGTACGTCGCGGTGAGCCAGTCCGGTGAGACCGCCGACACCCTGTTTGCCGTGCGCGAGATCCAGCGCAAGGGCGGCCGGGTCGTGGGGCTGGTCAATGTGGTCGGCTCGTCGATCGCGCGCGAGTGCGACGGTGGCATCTATCTGCACGCCGGGCCCGAGGTCAGCGTCGCGTCCACGAAGGTCCTCACCCACATGGGTGTCGGGTTCGCGCTGCTCGCGCTGCTGCTCGGCCGGGTGCACGATCTGTCGTACGCCGACGGCGCGCGGATCGTGGCGGGGCTGCGCGCGCTGCCCGGTCAGGTGCAGCAGGTGCTAAATAACGAGGCCGAGATCGCCGTCGTCGCCAAGGGGTTGGCGCAGGCTCCGTCGTCGTTCTTCATCGGGCGGGTGCGCGGGTATGCCGTCGCGCGCGAGGGCGCCCAGAAGCTGAAGGAGATCAGCTACCAGCACGCCGAGGCCTACCAGGCGAGTGAGTTGAAGCACGGACCGCTCGCGCTGATCTCACCTCAGATGCCGACGGTGGCGATCGTGCCGGACGACGAACTGGTGGAGCGCAACCTGGGCGCCCTGCACGAGATCGCTGCCCGCACCGGACCCGTCATCGCCGTCACCCATCCCGGTGTGGAGTTCGGCGACCTCGCGGCCGAGCGAATCGTCGTACCGCACGGCGAGGTCGAGCTGGACCCGATCGTGCTGACGATCCCGCTGCAGCTGCTCGCCTATCACGCGGCCGCGGCGCTGGGACGCGACATCGACCGACCCCGCAACCTGGCCAAGTCCGTCACCGTGGAGTGACGGCGCCAGCGCAGTCGGCAGCTCAGAGCAGGTGGGGTCACCCCGAGGGCGTCGTGCAGCGGGAAAGCAGAACCTGGAGTTTCGGGCCGCCCCGACCAGAACGCCCGACTCCGGGGTTGGAGACAGGTCGCCATGACAGAGTGATCCAGCTAACATCGGCTAGGTTACCGATCCGTAACATGCACCCTGCCCCGCGTCTCGCGAAGGAATTTCATGAGCACCACCACTCGTCAGCGTGTCACCCTCCTCGACTTCGCCAAGGGCAGCCTGCGTGCGCTTCCCGAGCTACGTCACACCATCACGAAGGGCCCGGGTCTCACCCTCAAGCCCACGGCCGTGATGTCCATCGGGTCGGTGTTCCAGGAGGAAGCGGCCGCGCATCCGGACCGCCCGTTCCTCAAGGGCGGCGACCGCGTCATCACCTACGGCGAGGCGAACGCGCAGATCAACCGGTACGCGTACACGCTGATCGGTGAGGGGGTGCAGCGCGGCGACGTGGTCGGCCTGATGGCCGCCAACGACATCGAGAACCTCCTGGTGATGCTCGCGGTGGTCAAGCTCGGCGCGGTCGCCGGGCTGCTCAACTACAACCAGCGCGGCGAGGTGCTCGCCCACAGCATCGGGATCCTCGGTGCCCGCGCGGTCGTGATCGGTGACGACCTGGGCGACGACCTCGCGAGCGCGGGCGACATCGTCACCTCCCAGCACGTGCTGACCATGTCGGAGCTGAAGCAGATGTCGCTCGGGGCGTCGAGCGAGGACCCGAAGGTCACCGCGCAGATCGTCGCGAACGAGCGCGCGTACTTCATCTTCACGTCGGGGACCACGGGCATGCCCAAGGCGTCGGTGATGAGCCACTTCCGGTGGCTGAAGTCGTACGGCGGTCTCGGCGCGCTCGGCGTCCGGCTGAACGGTGAGGACACCCTCTACTGCTCCCTGCCGCTGTACCACAACAACTCCGTGACGGTCGCGCTCGGCGCCGTCCTGCACGGGGGAGCGGCCATGGCGGTGGCGCCGAAGTTCTCGGCGAGCAAGTTCTGGGACGACGTACGTCACTACGACGCGACCTCGTTCGTCTACATCGGCGAGCTGTGCCGCTACCTGCTCGCGCAGAAGCCGTCCCCGGACGACACCCGGCACGGGATCCGCGTCATCGTCGGCAACGGACTGCGCGCGGACATCTGGAAGGAGTTCCAGGAGCGGTTCGCCGTCAAGCGGATTGCCGAGTTCTACGGCGCCAGCGAATGCAACATCGCCTTTATCAACGCGCTCGACGTCGACGAGACCGCCGGCATGTGCCCGCTGCCGCACAAGGTGGTGGCCTACGACGACGAGACGGGTGAGCCCCGCCGCAATGCCCGCGGCCGGTTGGAGACGGTCCGGGTCGGCGAGGTCGGGCTGCTCCTGGCCAAGGTGACCGACCGCCAGCCGTTCGACGGCTACACCGACGACGACGCCTCCGAGCGGAAGCTGGTGCGCAACGGTTTCAAGAGCGGCGACTGCTGGTTCAACACCGGTGACCTCGTGCGCAAGCAGGGCATGCAGCACGTGGCGTTCGTCGACCGGGTCGGTGACACGTTCCGCTGGAAGGGCGAGAACGTCGCCACCACCCAGGTCGAGGCGGCGCTCGGGCACGCCCACGACGTCGAGGACTGCACGGTCTACGGCGTCGAGGTGGCAGGCACCGACGGCAAGGCCGGCATGGCCGCCGTACAGCTCGTCGAGGGCGCGAGCTTCGACGGTCGGGTGATGGCCGACCACCTCATCGACAGCCTGCCGACGTACGCCGTCCCGCTCTTCATCCGGCTCGTCGCGACCCTGGAGCACACCAGCACCTTCAAGAGCCGCAAGGTCGAGTTGCGCGATCAGGGATTCCAGGACGCCGGTGGGGACGAGGTCTTCGTGCTCGCCAAGGCCGAGTACGTGCCGCTCTACGATGGCTACGCCGACGAGGTCGCCGCGGGCAAGGCACCCAGCTACCGCTGAGCCTAGCGCTTTCACGATCGAGCGGAGGGGTCCGCGCTCGAGTGGAGGGGTGATTTCACCTCCGCTCGGCCGCGGACGCCTCCGCTCGATGCGTGGTGGTCAGCGGTGGGTGAGCAGCCGCGCGATCTCCAGGTGGCTGATCTCGTTGAAGGTCAGCAGGTGCGGGCCCGACTTGTCGACCTGCAGCCGCGTCACCCCGGTGTTGTAACCGGCCATCGACAACTCGCGCCAGGTCGGGTCGGTCTGCCCTCCGAGCAGTCGGGTGACCACCCAGGCGATCACCCCGATGGACGACACGACCAGCGTGCGTTCACCCTCCTGCGTGGCGGCCACCAGTCCGTCGAGCGCGCGCGTGACCCGATCGGTGAAGGCCGCGAACGTCTCGCGGTAGTCCTCGTCGTGCTCCCCTCCGGCCCAGCGCAGGATGGCGTTGACGAACATGTCCTCGAACGCCGCACGTGGTCGCAGCGTGCGGACCATGTCGGCCTTGAGCACCAGCATGTTGCGGTACGCCGGCTTGTAGCCGGTGATGACCTCCACGTGGTCCAACTCGTTCCACGCCGGGTCGCTGTCGACCTCGAGGTCGTCCAGCTGTGCGCCGGCCATGATCTCGGCGACGGTCTGCTGGTGGCGTTTCATCGAGCCGCACAGGATCCGGTCCGGGCGCCACTCGCGCCGCTGGAAGGATTCGCCGAGCGCGCGTGCCTGTTGGCGACCGATCGGCGAGAGCTGGTCGTAGTCGGCCTTGCCGAACGACGCCTGTCCGTGGCGGACCAGGAAGACCGAGCGCGTCATACGGCGATGATCGCACTGGGAGGTCCGGCAGCCGCCGCGGACACCCGGGCCGTGCCGTCGACGGGGGGTCAGATGCTCCGCAGGGATCCGTCCGCGGCGACCGTGTAGCGCAGGACGGCCGAGCTCTCCAGGTTGTGGACCGGCAGTGAGGTCGGCGAGAGGGACGATCCGGTCGCGGCAGAGGACGTCGGGAGGTAGCGGTAGCCGGTCGCGACACCGGCGGCCTGCGCGGTGCCGGGCATCGCGGACACCCCCACGACGGCGACGCCGGCGCCGGCGCAGACAGCGGCGAGCGTACGACGCAGCCGGTGTGACGGACGGGAGTCGATGGGGGCGCTGGCGGCGGGAGAAGTAGTCATGAGGAGAGAGTGACGGCGTCGTCTATGGGGTTGCTGTGCCATTCCGGTGAGGCGGCGATGATGCGCAATCTCGTTGTCGATCAAACGGATCGGAGTCGCGTGGGTGGTCCACGGCGGGGTCGGGACCGCCGGCCTGCGACGATGAGCGCATGCGGTTGATGCTGATACGGCACGGACAGACCCCCGCGAACGTCGAGGGCTCCCTCGACACCTTCCTGCCCGGTCCGGGCCTGACCGATCTCGGTGCGCGGCAGGCGTCCGCGTTGGTCGACGCGCTGGCCGAGCGTGAGGTGCAGGCCGTGTTCGCCTCCGAGGCGACCCGCGCGCAGCTCACCGCGGAGCCGCTGGCGGCAGCACGCGGCCTGCCGGTCGAGGTGCTGCCGGGGGTGTACGAGGTGCAGGCGGGCGCGCTGGAGCGGCGTACCGACGAGACCAGCATCACGGCGTACATCACGACGCTGCGGCTGTGGCGGGAGGGCGATCTGGACGCGTCCACACCCGGTGGCGAGGACGGGCATCAGATGCTGAAACGGGTCGATGCTGCTGTCGACGCGATCTGCGACCGCGGGCTGGACGCAGCGGTGCTCGTCAGTCACGGCGCGCTCATCCGCACCTGGTCGGGGTTGCGGTGCGCGGGCACTGGCCAGCTCGCGGCCGAGTCGCTCGACAACACCGGCATCGTCACGCTGGAGGGCGACCAGACCTCCGGATGGCGGCTGGTCTCGTGGAACAACGCGCCGGCCGGCGGGCTGGAGGACGACCTGCCCGAGACCGCGCAGGCCGACCCCACCGGCGCCGGCTGAGCACCAGCCGTTGCCGGTTGTCAGCGGATCTGTGGCGCCGGCACCACAAAACCGCGGACAACCGCGGTCGGGTGCGAGCCTGCTACCGGCCCACCGGCGGTCGGGTGACCAGGATCCCGTCCTCGTCGCTCCAGAGCTGTGCGCCGGGGTGGAACGTGATGCCGCCGAACGACACCGGCACATCGACCTCGCCGGCACCGGTCTTGGCGCTCTTGCGCGGATTGCTGCCGAGCGCTTTGACCCCCAGATCCAGCGCCCGGAGCGCCGCCACGTCGCGGACGCACCCGTGGACGACCACCCCCGACCAGCCGTTCTCGAGGGCGGATCCGGCGATGACATCGCCCATCAGGGCGGTGCGCAGCGAACCTGCGCCGTCGATGACCAGCACCTTTCCTTCGCCGGGTGTCGCCAGCATCGACTTCACCAGCGCGTTGTCCTCCAGGCACCGGATGGTGACCACGGTGCCGGCGAACGCCGCCCGCCCGCCGTACTGGCGCAGCTGCAGTTCGCACGAATCCAGCTCGTCGCCACGCTCGTCGAAAAGGTCTGCGGTGCAGGTGACTTCAGCCATGCCGGGAGTATGCCGGTTAGATGGGTCGGGTGACGGGCAGCGATGACTATGTGGATATCGATGGCACACGGGTGCACTACGAGCGGCACGAGGGACCGGCGGATGGGCCGGCGTTCGTGCTCGTGCACGGGCTGGGTGGCTCTCTGGACAACTGGGGGGCGGTCGCGCCGATGCTCGCGGCACGTGGGACGGTCCTCAGCCTCGACCTCGGTGGCTTCGGCCTCACCCAGGTGCACCCCCGGGATGCCTCCGTACCGGCGAATCTGAAGCTTTTGCAACGGTTCACCGCCGAGATGGTCGGTCGGCCGGCCATCGTCGCCGGTAACTCGATGGGCGGGCTGCTGACGGCTCAGCTCACGGCCCGCGACCCCGAGGCGGTGGCGGGCGCAGTTCTCATCGATCCGGCGATCCCGCTGGTGTTCCGGGGATATCCGCACCGGGACGTGGTGCGGGACTTCGCCATGACCACGCTGCCCGGGCTGTCCAGGATCGCGGCCAAGCGGCTGGCGGCCAGCACGGTGCGTGACGAGGTCGAGCGCACCATCCGGATGGTGACCACCCGCTACGACGACATCGATCCCGACCTGATCGAGCGGCACGTGCGATTGTCCGAGCAGCGGATGTCGCAGCGCGGCACGGGCGCGAGTTTCGAGGTCGCCGGCCGGTCGCTGCTCACCATGCTCGGCCATCGCAAGCGCTACTACGGCGTCGTCGGACGGATCGCCAGACCGGTCTTGCTGCTGCACGGCGACCGCGACAAACTCATCAATGTGCGCTCCGCGCGCGCCCTCGCCAAGCGCAACCCGTCGTGGACCTACGTCGAGGGCGAAGGCATCGGGCACACACCGATGTTCGACTTTCCGGACTGGACCGCCGGACAGATCCTGCGTTGGCTGGACGCCCGTCCGGGGCTGGGAGTGCTCGCCCGGGGCTGAGGCCGCGGATTTGGCGGCGTACGACACGTCTGTGCACAGTGGAGGCATGTCCCGATCCCTGCGACGCACCATCGCTGTGCCTGCCCTGCCCCTCGCTGCCCTTGCCGGAACGCTCGTCCTGTCCGCGTGCAACGACGGTGGCAGCACCGCCGGCAGCAGTTCGACCAGCACCCCGAGCTCGACGACGACGTCGGTGAGCAGCTCGGCGAGCCCGACCCCCAGCAGCTCCACGACGAGCCCCAGCCCGACCTCGACCGCCAACACCGCGCTCAGCAAGGCGTGCCTCGGTTCGACAGCGCGAGTCGCCGCCGCCACCATCCGGTGGAACGCCGCACTGCTGACCAAGAAGACCAGTGTGATCCGGCCCGCCGCCGACAACTACCGCACCACGGCCGCCTCGATCCGGACGACGACCAAGGGCGCCGCGGACAAGACCTACACCACGCACATCGGCGCTGTCGCCAAGGACATGGAGACCCTGGCCGCGCAGAGCTCCGCCGGCAGGACTGCCTCCGGTGTCGCGCTCAGCCGCGACAGCAAGGCCCTCGCCAGCTACTGCCAGGGCAAGGTCGTCAGCTGACCCGAACCCCTGCCTCGACAGGGTGGGGGCGTCTACGCCGAAGCGGGCATGACCTTCGGCGACGTCCCGTTCTACCTGACGGTCACCTGCTGAGGGGTCGACGGGCCGGCCGGATCTTCGGTCAGTGCCGGTCCGGCTCGTCGCCCTCCTGCTCCACCTTCGCGACCCGGTCCTGCGCCGTACGCCGGTCGGCCTGCGCCTGATCCAGCGTCGTCTTCGCCGCGCGGACGGCCGCACGTGCCTCGTCCAGTCGTGCCTGCGCACGCTCCACGGACTGCTGCGCTGCGTCGACCGCGTCGTCCGCGCGCTCCAGCCGAGCCTGCTCACGCGCGGAGCGGGCGGCTGCGGCGCGACGAGCCGCGTCCCGTTGCGCGGTCCGGCGCCGGTCGTCGTCCGCGGTCCGGTCGTTGTCGGACCTCTCGGTGGCTTTGCCGCCCTGCAGGAGGGTCAGCGGCGTTGCCAGAGCGTCGGACAGGTCGACCTCGCCGAATCCGCTGTAGCTCAGGGCCGTGACCAGCGCCCCGCTCTGGACGGCCTGCTGCGCCTGCGGGTCGGCGAGCGCGGCCGTGAAGGTGGCGCGCAGCTGTTCGCGGACGGCTGCCGTCACGCCGGACTCATCGGCGCACGCGCGCTCGGTGAGGTCGTCGATCAGCTGGTGTCGCTCGGCGCCCAGGGACTTCATGGCCGGAGCGTCGAGCTGCGACTGGGCGGTCCGCAGCCGCTCGCCGAGCGACTGCAGCTCCCGCAGGTCGCCGGTCGTGCTCAGCCGGTTGATCAGGTGAGCGGCGGCGCTCGGCTTGCGCAGCGCCTTGATCTGCGCGGCGAGGGCGCTGTCGCCGTCCTTCTTGGCCGCAGCCTCCAGCGTGCCGCGGGAGCGCACGAAGTCGGCGGGCGCCCCGGCGTACAGCTGGGCGACGGCGTCGGGGAGCGTCTGGGCGACCACGCGCCCATCTTCGCTCCTGCGGCGGCCCGGCCGGGCGACGTTCGCTCACCGAGCGCGGGCAAAACCGGTAGTGAGCGCCATACGGGACGTAGGTTTGCCGCATGGATGCAGATGTCATCGTCGTCGGAGCCGGGCTCGCGGGCCTGGTGGCTGCCGGTGAGCTGGTCGAGGCGGGCAAGCGGGTCGCCGTCGTGGAGCAGGAGAACGCCGCGAACCTCGGTGGCCAGGCGTGGTGGTCGTTCGGGGGGCTGTTCCTGATCGACACTCCCGAACAGCGCCGGATGGGCGTGCACGACTCGGCGGATCTGGCGTGGCAGGACTGGCAGGGCAGCGCTGCGTTCGACCGGCTGGGTGACGAGGACTCCTGGGCGCAGAAGTGGGCCCGCGCGTACGTCGACTTCGCCGCGGGGGAGAAGCGCTCGTGGTTGAAGGACAAGGGGATGAGCTGGCTCGCGCTGGTCGGGTGGGCCGAGCGTGGCGACGGACGCGCCGACGGCCATGGCAACTCGGTGCCGCGTTTCCACGTCACCTGGGGGACCGGCACCGGCGTGGTGAAGCCGTTCGTCGACGCGGCGCTGCAGGCTGCCGAGGCCGGGCGGCTCACCTTCCACCACCGGCACCGGGTGACCGAACTGGTCACCCAGGCAGGTGTGGTGACCGGCGTACGCGGTGACGTGCTGGCGCCCGACGACGCCCTGCGCGGTGCCCCTAGCACCCGGGACGTCGTGGGCGACTTCGAACTCACCGCGCAGGCCGTCGTGGTCACGACCGGCGGCATCGGCGGCAACCACGACATGGTTCGCGAGTGGTGGCCGCAGCGGCTCGGGTCCGCGCCGAAGCACATGCTGACCGGCGTGCCGGCGTACGTCGACGGCGCGATGATCAAGGTCGCCGAGGACGCCGGTGCCCGCACGGTCAACCGCGACCGGATGTGGCACTACACCGAAGGCATCGCCAACTACGCGCCCGTCTGGCCGCAGCACGCGATCCGCATCCTGCCCGGCCCGTCGCCGATGTGGTTCGACGCGCTCGGACGGCGGCTGCCGATGCCGTGCTGGCCGGGCTACGACACGCTGTCCACCCTGCGTCATCTGCGGACGACGCCGGACCTCGCCGAGCACGACCATTCGTGGTTCATCGTGACCCAGAAGATCATCGCCAAGGAGTTCGGTCTGTCCGGCTCGGAGCAGAACCCGGACATCACCGACCGCGACCTGCGTGCGCTGGCCTCCCGGGTCACCTCTGCGGCTCCGCCGCCGGTGCAGGCGTTCATGGACAAGGGTCCCGACTTCGTGGTCGCCGACGGCCTGCGCGAGCTGGTCGACGGCATGAACAAGCTCACCGACGAGCCGCTGCTGGAGCACGACCTGATCGAGCGGCAGCTGGTGGCGCGGGACCGCGAGGTGGCGAACAAGTACGCCAAGGACGCTCAGGTCACGGCGATCCACGCCGCCCGTCGCTACCGCGGCGACCGTATCGCGCGCGTCGTCGCGCCGCACCGGATCCTCGACCCGGCCGCGGGCCCGCTCATCGGCGTCAAACTGCACATCCTCACCCGCAAGTCGCTCGGTGGGATCCAGACCGACCTCTCGTCGCGGGCGCTCGGTCACGACGGCGCTCCCGTGCCGGGGCTGTACGCCGCAGGCGAGGCCGCCGGGTTCGGCGGCGGCGGTGTGCACGGGTACAACTCCCTGGAGGGCACCTTCCTCGGTGGATGCATCTTCTCCGGACGCGCCGCCGGGCGCGCCGCGGCGGCTGCCGTCGGGTGACGCCGACGACGCGTGGGATGCTCCCGCTATGACGACGCGCTGGGCCACGCCGTGGGCGCGGGGTGACGAAGAACCGTCCCGACCCGCGGAGCCCGCCGACATGGGTGAGCAGCTGTCACGAGGCTCGACCGCCGCGGACGAGGGTCCCAAACGCCCGATCGACGACGTCAGCTTCGGTGTGCAGGTGGCGGCCTGGTGGTCGATCTGCGTGCTGCTCATCCTGGCGGCCATTACCGCGCTCGGTGCGTTGCTCTCGCACGTCTACCTCGTCACGGTGACCATCACGATCGCCGTGATGCTGTGCGCGCTGCTCGAGCCCGCCGTGCGCATCCTGCGCGGGTTCGGGCTGCCGCGTCCGCTCGCCGCCCTGCTCGTCTTCGTGCTCGGCATCGCGGCGATCGCCTTCCTCACCTGGTACGCCCTCTCGCAGATCGCGGCTGCCAAGGACGTCCTGATCACCCAGGTGCAGGACGCTGCGGACACGATCCGGCACTGGCTGGTCCACGGACCGCTGCACGTCGCGCCCGCGCAGGCGGACAAGTACACGACCAACCTCGGCGACACGCTGGCGCAGAACCAGGGCAACATCCTCTCCGGGGTCGCCTCGCAGGCCAGCGGAGCGCTCGGCATCCTGTCCGGCGCGGTGCTCTGCCTCTTCGCGACGCTCTTCATGCTGCTCGACAACGGCTCGATGTGGCGGTGGGTGGTGCGTCTCGCGCCGGTCCACAGCCGCGCTCACGTGGCGACCGCCGGGGCGGCCGCCTGGCGCACGCTCACGGCGTACATGCGCAGCCTGGTGCTGCTCGGCGGCATCAACGCGCTGGCGATGGTGCCGGCCATGTGGATCGCCGGTCTGCCCCTGGTCGCGCCGCTGGCGGTGCTGATCTTCCTCGGTTCGCTGGTGCCGCTGATCGGGGTGATCGTCGCCGGGGTCATCGTCTGCCTCATCGCCCTGGTGACCAAGGGCGTCGCCACCGCGATCGTGATGGCCGTGGTGCTGGTGCTCATCGTGCAGCTGTTCGGCAACCTGCTCAACCCGATCATCCTGGGCAAGGCCGTCGACCTGCATCCGCTGGCGATCCTGGTCACCGTCACCGCCGGCACGCTGCTCGCCGGGGCGTTCGGCGCCTTTGTGGGCGTGCCGCTCGTCGCAGTCCTCAACAACGGCGTCAAAGCCATCCGCAACGGTCGCTCGCCCGACTCGCAGGAGGTCTGAGCGATGTCGCACGCGTACCCCGGACCGCTGCGGCGGCTGGCGTTGCGCGCGTACCGGGTGCTGCCCGCCGGGCCGAGTCACCTGGCGACCCGGGTGGTCCTGCCGACGTGGGGGCTCGGCGCGGTCGCGTTCATCGAGTACGACGGTCGGGTGCTCGCGCTGCGACAGATCCACCGCTCCGGGCTGTCGCTGCCCGGTGGCCACGTCGATCGCGGGGAGCAGCCGGCCGAGGCCGTGATCCGCGAGGTCTGGGAGGAGACGGGGCTGCGCATCACGCCCGGTGACGCCTTCACCACCGTCTTCGATCACCGATCGCGCGTTGCCGACGTGATCTACCGGGTGCAGTGCGACCGCGAACCGAAGGTGCGCGTCGCGAGCGAAGCCATCGGATACGAGTGGGTCGACCCGGACGACTGGCCCCAGGGCGAGGCCGACGAGTCCACCCGACGGATCTTGCAGGGGGCCGTCCACGCGCGTACGACGCCGCAGCCGGGGAGCCTGGTGGCAGGCGACTGACCGCGCTCGGTTCCTTGCCATCGAGTGGAGGGGTCCCCCGACGAGTGGAGGGGAGATATCACCTCCACTCGAGCGCGGACCCCTCCGCTCGACGGATGGGGCGTGATCAGGTCGTGAGGAGGACCTTGCCGATCTGGCTGGACTCGCCCAGGATCCGGTGCGCCCGCGGAGCCTCGGCCAACGGCAGCCGCTCGTGCACGATCGGCCGGACGCGGCCGTCGGCGATCAGCGGCCAGACCTGCTCGCGTACGGCAGTGACGATCTCGGCCTTCTCGTCGCGCGGGCGGGCCCGCAGACCGGTGGCCGTCACGGTGCCCCACTTGCGCAGCAGCGCACTGAGGTCGAGCTCGCCCGTGGCGCCGCCCAGCATCCCGATCGTCACCAGACGGCCGTGCGGGGCGAGCGCGCGGACGTTCTGCGGGAGGTACTTGGCGCCGATGCCGTCCAGGATCACGTCGGCGCCGTGGCCGTCGGTGGAGTGGTCGAGTTCGTCGGCGAAGTCCTGGTCGCGGTAGTTGATGAGGATGTCCGCGCCGAGTGCACGGCAGGCTGCCAGCTTGTCCGGGGAGCCGGCCGTGGTGGCGACCCGCGCGCCGAACGCATGCCCCAGCTGGATCGCCATGGTGCCGATACCGCTCGAACCGCCGTGCACCAGAAGGGTCTCGGACTCCTTCAGACCTCCGACCATGAAGACGTTGGACCACACGGTGCACACGACCTCCGGCAGTGCGGCGGCGTCGACGACGCTCACACCGGACGGGATGGGCAGGAGCTGTCCGGCCGGGACGACGACCCGCTCGGCGTAACCGCCACCGGCCAGCAGCGCGCACACCTCGTCCCCGACCCGCCAGCCCTCGACCCCGTCGCCGACCTCGGCAATCCGCCCGCTCACCTCGAGACCGACGATCTCGGACTCACCCGGCGGCGGCGGATAGAAACCCTGGCGCTGCATCAGGTCGGCGCGGTTGACGCCCGCGGCGGCGACCTCGACGACGACTTCACCGGCGCCGGGGGTGGGGTCGGGCACGTCGGCGAGCGTCATGACGTCTTCGTCGCCGAATTCCGGGAGCGTGATGGCCTTCATCCCTCGACCGTAGTCATGGCCCGACCGGGTGCGTCGGGCGGCGGCACTGGTGCAATGAGCTGCCGCGTGCAGGGCGCCTCATCGAGCCGCTCCTTCAGCTGGTGCCGGGCGGTCCGGTCAGATCGCCCGGGGTGTCCACGTCGTGGGCCGCCGTGGCGGTGACGTCGTACGCCGAGCTGCGCAGCCGGCGTACCCAGCTCATCAGCGACGCGCCTACCGGGTCCGGTGGCAGCGCCGACCGTGCCGCGGCGGTTCGGCAGGCCAGCAGCAACGGCTGCATGCGCCCGTCCGGCGTCCGCCCGACGACGGCGTCGACATCCTCGGGTGCGCGGGACAGTTGCTCGGTGAGCGCGACGGCGGTGCCCGCGGCGTACGGCATGTCGGCGCCGACGAGGACGAAAGTGGGAGTGGCGAGCGACGCGAGTCCGGCGGCCAGCGCGGCGAGCGGACCCGCGAACGCCGGTTCCTCGCGCACCCAGGTGACCGTTCGGGCCGTCGTTCGGCGCGGACCCACGGCCACGATCGGCCAGTCGGGCGGCAGGGTGTCCAGCACGTGGTCGAGCAGCGGTCGCCCGTCGAGCGGCGCGCGGGTCTTGTCGGAGCCGAAACGGGAGGACCGGCCGCCGCAGAGCACGATCGCCGTGAGGTCCATGCGCCCAGTCTGTCCCCCGCTCTGCTCCCACCCCGAGTGGCAGACATATGTTTCGAGTGGCGCACTCGTTGGTATGCCACTGGATACATAGGTACGCCACTCGGCGGGGAAGGGGACGTCGTGATCGGTGACCGCTGGGGCGTGACCGACGAGGAGGTCGCCCGCGCCTTCCCCTGTGACGCCGTGGTGCCGGATCCGGTCCTGCAGGCCTGGCGAGGGGTGACGGTGCATGCCCCGGCGGGGCGGGTGTGGTCGTGGATCGGGCAGATCAGGCTGGCGCCGTACTCCTACGACTGGATCGACAACGCGGGTCGGCGCTCGCCTGACCGGTTGAGTGACCTGCCGGCGCCGGTGGTCGGCGAACACTTCACCGCGGTGGCCGGGCGGCCGCAGGGACGGATCCTGTCCGTCGTACCCGATCAGCAGCTGACCGCGCAGATCATGGGCGCGGTGATGTCGTACGTCCTGGTGCCGATCGACGGGTCGACCCGGTTGCTGCTCAAGGTGGTCATGGCGCGCGGCCGCCTGATCGCGCCGCTCGTATCGGTCGGCGACCTGGTGATGGCGCGTCGCCAACTGCTCAATCTGAAGGGTCTCGCGGAAGCCGGCACGGCACGGGTCTAGCGTCGGAGATATCAGCTGGTCTCACGAAACGGAGCGCCTCATGCCCGATGTACTGATCCCCGGCCCGGACCACCCCATCACTGTGGAGCCGACCACCCGCCACGTCGTCGTACGCGTGGGGGACACCGTGGTGGCCGACACCCGGTCGGCACTGGTGCTGCAGGAATCGACCTACCCCCCGGCGTACTACCTACCGCCCAGCGATGTCGACCCGCTGCTGTTGCGCGCGAGCGACACCACCAGCCACTGCCCGTACAAGGGGGATGCGACGTACCGCGACATCCAGACGGACACCGGCACGGTGCACGACGCCATCTGGGTCTACGAGCACCCGCACGACGCGGTCGCCGAGATCGAGGGCCACATGGCGTTCTACCCCGATCGGGTGGACATCTCCGTCGAGGACTAGGCAGCCCACCTTCCGTCGAGTGGCGCACATATCCATCGAGCGGCGCACTCGTACCTACGCCACTGGATACATATGTATGCCACTCGGCGGGTCAGGGGCGGTGGCCGAGCCGGTAGGACAGGTCGGCGGCCGCTCGCACCGTCGCCGTCGCCAGTGCGTCGACGGTCCCACCGCCGAAGTGGTCGTGCGGATAGGTGACCGCGACACCCGCAACGGGATGCGCGTTGTGGTCGAGCACGGCGGCCGCGACGGACGCGAACCCCCGCGTGACGGAGTCCTTCTCGACGGCGTACCCCCGCTGGCGCACCTGCGAGAGCTCGGAACGCAGCGCGGTTAGCGACGTCGCGCCCCGTGCCGCGCGCTGCACGAACGCCGCGCGGTCCGGATAGAGCGCCCGCACCTGCGCTGCGGGCAGAGCCGCGAGCATCGCCAGACCCGACGCGGTGAGTTGGGCCGGCAGCCGTACCCCCACATCGGTCACCAGTGACGGCCGGCCGGGCGCCCGCTCCTCGATGACGTAGAGCACGTCGCGCCCGTGCAGCACCACGAGGTGTGCCGTGTGCGTCGTGGTGTCGACCAGGCGGGTGAGGCCCACGCGGGCGATGCGCTGCAACGGCGCCTGCCGGTTGTACGCCGACCCCAGCTCGAACGCGGACACGCCCAGACCCCAGCGTTTCTCCTCGGTGAGGTGGGTGACGAAACCGCGCTCACGCAGAGTCGCGAGCAGGTGATAGGTCGTGGACCGGGGCAGCCCGACCTCGCGCGCGAGCGTGGCCGCGGGCACCGGCTCCGCGTGCCCGGCCATGGCCTGCAGGATGGCGAGCACCTGCCCAGCCGCCGGGGCGTTGTCGCTGGCCACCGTCGTACCGACCTCTCCGGGGACGCGCCGCGACGGGCTTGTCTCGGATACGAGACACGATATGCCTCCCGGTCGTAGTGCTCACCACCGCGGGCGCGGTGCAATGGGGGCATGACGCAGACCGCAGTCGAGCAGGGCACCCAGAACGAGGTGGAGGTCGGCATCGGACCGCTCACCATCGAGCAGGTCGTCGACGTGGCGCGAGGGGGTGCCTCCATCCGGCTCAGCGAGGAGTCGCTGGCCGAGGTGCGCAACAGCCGCCGAATCATCGACCGCCTGGCCGACGACGCGATCCCGCACTACGGCATCTCCACCGGCTTCGGTGCGCTCGCGACCAAGCACATCCCGTTGGAGCAGCGGAAGCAGCTGCAGCGCAGCCTGATCCGCTCGCATGCGGCAGGGTCCGGCCCAGAGGTCGAGCGCGAGGTCGTGCGCGCCACGATGCTGCTGCGCATCTCCACCCTCGCGACCGGCCGCACGGGCATTCGTGAGGAGACGTTGGCGGCGTACGTCGCGATGCTGAACGCCGGGATCACGCCCGTCGTGCACGAGTACGGCTCGCTCGGCTGCTCCGGCGACCTCGCGCCGCTCGCACACTGCGCTCTCGCCCTGATGGGGGAGGGCCCGGTGCGGAATGCAGCCGGCGCCGTGAAGGAGGCCGGTGAGGCGCTCGCCGAGGCCGGGATCGACCCGGTCGAGCTGCAGGAGAAGGAGGGACTCGCGCTCATCAACGGCACCGACGGAATGCTCGGGATGCTGTGCATGGCCATCGTCGACCTGCGCCTGCTGCTCACCACCGTCGACATCTCGGCCGCGATGAGCGTCGAAGGGCTGCTCGGCACCGACGACGTCTTCGCGGCCGATCTGCACGCGCTGCGCCCGCACACCGGGCAGGCGCTGAGCGCCGCGAATCTGCGGATCGTGCTGGCCGACAGCGAGATCCGAGAGAGCCATCGCGACCCGGCAGCCTGCACGAGGGTGCAGGACGCGTACTCGCTGCGCTGCGCGCCGCAGGTGGCCGGGGCGGCGCGTGACACCCTGGCGCACGCCGAGCTGATCGCGTCGCGCGAACTCGCCGCGGCGGTCGACAACCCGGTCGTGACCACGGACGGCCGCGTGGAGTCCAACGGCAACTTCCACGGCGCTCCGGTCGCCTACGTGCTGGACTTCCTGGCGATCGTGGCGGCCGACGTCGCCTCGATGAGCGAACGACGTACCGACCGGTTCCTGGACCCGGCGCGCAACGCCGGCCTGCACGCGTTCCTGGCCGATGACCCCGGCGTGGACTCCGGCTACATGATCGCCCAGTACACCCAGGCCGCGATCGTCTCCGAGCTGAAGCGCCTCGCGGCGCCGGCCAGTGTCGATTCGATCCCGTCGAGCGCCATGCAGGAGGACCACGTATCGATGGGGTGGTCCGCCGGGCGCAAGCTGCGGCGCACGGTCGACGGCCTCACGCGGGTGCTGGCGATCGAGATGCTCACTGCCGCACGGGGAATCGCGCTGCGGGCGCCGCTCGCTTCGTCGCCCGGCACGGCAGCAGTCGTGCGCGCGCTCCCCGGCCCCGGACCCGACCGCTTCCTGGCCCCCGACATCGAGGCCGCCGTGCAGCTGGTCGCCTCCGGCGACGCCGTGCGGCACGCCGAGGGTGTCGTCGGACGACTCTCATGACACCACCCCGGCAGGACGCGAAGATGAACCACACCACCACGGCACGGAGGAAATGATGGAAGGCGCACGCCCGGTCCGCGCACCCCGCGGCACGACTCTCTCCGCACGGTCCTGGTCGACCGAGGCACCCATGCGGATGCTCATGAACAACCTCGACCCGGAGGTGGCCGAACGCCCCGACGATCTGGTCGTCTACGGCGGCACCGGTCGCGCCGCCCGCGACTGGCGGTCCTTCGACGCCATCGTGCGCACCCTGCAGACGTTGCGCGAGGACGAGACCATGCTCGTGCAGTCCGGCCGGCCGGTCGGAGTCATGCAGACCCACGAGTGGGCGCCGCGGGTGCTCATCGCCAACTCCAACCTCGTGCCCGACTGGGCGACCTGGCCGGAGTTCCGGCGGCTGGAGCACCTCGGCCTGACGATGTACGGGCAGATGACCGCGGGTTCGTGGATCTACATCGGCACCCAGGGCATCGTGCAGGGCACGTACGAGACGTTCGCGGCCGTGGCCGAGAAGCGTTTCGGCGGCACCCTTGCGGGCACGCTGACCTTGACGGGCGGCTGCGGTGGGATGGGTGGCGCTCAGCCACTGGCTGTCACATTGAACGATGGCGTCTGTCTGATCGTCGACGTCGACGAGACGCGCCTGCGGCGCCGTGTCGACCACCGTTACCTCGACGAGGTCGCCGACGACCTCGACGACGCGGTCGCGAAGGCGTTGGCCGCCAAGCGAGCCCGCCGCGCGTACTCCGTCGGTGTGGTGGGCAACGCGGCGGTGGTCTTCCCCGAGCTGCTCCGTCGTGGCGTGGAGATCGACATCGTCACCGACCAGACGAGCGCTCACGATCCGCTCTCCTACCTCCCGGACGACGTCGATCTCGGCGACTGGCACGACTACGCCGACAAGAAGCCGGAGGACTTCACCGACCGCGCCCGCGCGTCGATGGCACGCCAGGTCAAGGCCATGGTGGAGTTCCAGGACGCGGGCGCCGAGGTCTTCGACTACGGCAACTCGATCCGCGATGAGGCCCGACACGGCGGGTACGACCGGGCGTTCGAATTCCCGGGCTTCGTGCCTGCGTACATCCGGCCGCTCTTCTGCGAGGGCAAGGGCCCCTTCCGCTGGGTGGCGCTCAGCGGCGACCCGAAGGACATCTACGCGACCGACAAGGCCGTGATGGACCTCTTCCCCGACAACGATCGCCTGCAGAAGTGGATGCGCGGCGCCAAGGAGAAGATCGCCTTCCAGGGGCTGCCGGCACGGATCTGCTGGCTGGGCTACGGCGAGCGCGACAAGGCCGGCCTCGCCATCAACGACCTGGTCGCCAGCGGCGAGGTATCCGCCCCGATCGTCATCGGGCGCGACCATCTCGACTGCGGCTCGGTCGCGTCGCCGTATCGCGAAACCGAAGCGATGGCAGACGGATCCGACGCGATCGCGGACTGGCCGCTGCTGAACGCCATGGTCAACACCGCGTCCGGCGCCAGCTGGGTGTCCATCCATCACGGTGGTGGCGTCGGCATCGGCCGCTCGCAGCACGCCGGTCAGGTCACCGTCGCCGACGGCACTGCGCTGGCGGCTGAGAAGCTGCGTCGGGTGCTCACCAACGACCCGGGCATGGGCGTCATCCGGCACGTCGACGCGGGATACGACCGCGCGGAAGAGGTCGCGGAGGCCCGCGGAGTGCGCGTGCCGATGCGCGAGGGCTGAGCGGTGCCGACGGACACGTCGTACGCCGGTTTCGACCGGATGTGGGCTGACCTGCAGCCGGTCGGCCGCGTTGCCTCCGGCGGCTACCGGCGGTTCGCGTGGACCCGCGAGGACCACACCCTGCGCGAGTGGTTCGCCGGGGAGTGCTCTGCGCGCGGCCTGGACCTCGTCGAGGACCGGATGGGCAACCAGTGGGCGTGGTGGGGCGACCCGGACGTCGCGCCCGGAGTGGTCGCAGGATCGCACCTGGACTCCGTGCCGGACGGCGGTGCGTACGACGGTCCGCTCGGTGTGGTGAGCGCGCTTGCCGCGGTGGATGCTCTGCGGGACAGCGGATTCCGGCCCGAACGCCCGATCGGAGTGGTCAACTTCGGCGACGAGGAGGGTGCCCGCTTCGGGGTGGCCTGCGCCGGCTCACGGGTGATCACCGGGGAGCTCGACGCCGACCGCGCGCTCGGTCTCACCGACGCCGACGGCGTCACGATGGGCGAAGCGCTCCAGCGAGCGGGACGCCCCACCACCATCGGCACGGACGAGGACACCGTGAGCCGGATCGCCAGCTTCGTCGAGCTGCACGTCGAACAGGGCCGTGCGATGGCGGACGCCGACCGCTACGCCCAGGACGGCGCGGCGGTGGCGATCGGCACCGACATCTGGCCGCACGGTCGCTGGCGACTCGATTTCGCGGGGGTGGCCAATCACGCGGGCACGACGCGACTGGAGGACCGGCACGACGCGATGCTCGCCTGTGCGGTGGCGGTCGCCGAGGCGCGCGGTCTGGCAGACAAGCACGGGTGCGTGGCGACGGTCGGCAAGCTGCAGGTCGAACCCAATGGGGTGAACGCCATCCCGTCGCACGTCACCGCGTGGCTCGACGCACGGGGAGCCGACGAGGCGGCTGTGCTCGCGATGGTCGAGGAACTCTCGGAGCGCGCGGCGGCCGACGTGAGCCGCGAGTCGTGGACTCCGACGACCGCGTTCGACACGTCACTGGCCGCTCGATTGCAGACGGTCCTGGGTGACGTGCCCATGCTCGGCACCGGTGCCGGACACGACGCGGGCATCCTCTCGAACGCGGGCGTCAGCACCGCGATGCTCTTCGTACGCAACCCCACCGGCGTCTCGCATTCACCCGAGGAGTTCGCGGAGCAGGCCGACTGCCATGCCGGCGTACGCGCACTCACCGCCGTCCTGCGGGACCTGGCCGGATGACCGCCTACTGGGCAGCGCACGCCCTGCTGCCGACCGGGATCGCCACAGACGTTCGCTTCGAGATCGACGGCGGCCGCTTTACGTCGGTGCGGCCCGGGCAGCCGCAGGGTGACGCGCACCGGCTGCCCGGCGTCGTGCTGCCGGGCTTGGCCAACTGCCACAGCCACGCGTTCCATCGGGCGCTGCGAGGGCGTACCCATGCCGGCGGCGGGACGTTCTGGACCTGGCGCGATGGCATGTACGACGTTGCGGCGCAACTGGATCCGGACAGCTACCTGCGGCTTGCGCGGGCGACGTACGCAGAGATGGCCCTGGCCGGGATCACCAGCGTGGGGGAGTTCCACTACCTGCACCACGCGCCGGGCGGCCGCCCGTACGACGATCCGAACGCGATGGGTGAGGCGCTACGACAGGCCGCCCGCGACGCCGGGGTGCGCCTCACGCTGCTGGACACCTGTTACCTCGCGGGCGGACTGACCGACGACGGACACGAGCCGCTGAACGCCGAGCAGTTGCGCTTCGGCGACGTCGACGTCGACGCCTGGGTCGATCGCATGCAGGCGCTGCGGGAGGACGACACCACCCGGATCGGGTCCGCCATCCACTCCGTCCGCGCCGTGCCCCGCGAAGCCATCCCGACAGTGGTGGCCGCCACCGGTGAGCGGCCGCTGCACGTGCACCTGTCCGAGCAACGCGCCGAGAACGACACGTGCGTGCGGTATTACGGCGTCACGCCGACTCGGCTGCTACAGGACGGTGGCGCGCTGACGGCGCGCACCACCGCTGTGCACGCCACCCACCTCACCCAGGACGACATCGGCCTGCTGGGTCGGGCCGAGACGACCGCGTGCTTCTGCCCGACCACCGAGCGCGACCTCGCCGACGGCATCGGGCCGGCCCGCAGGCTGAGCGACGCGGGCGCCCATCTCAGCCTCGGCAGCGACCAGCACGCGGTGATCGACCTCTTCGAGGAGGCGCGGGCGCTGGAGATGCACGAGCGCCTCACGTCTCACGAGCGCGGTCGTTTCACTCTGACGGGGCTGCACCAGGCGCTCACCGCCCACGGCAGTCTGGCCTGGCCCGATGCGGGGGCACTTGCGCAGGGGTCACGAGCGGATCTCGTTGCGGTGTCGACCGACTCGGTGACCACGGCGGGTTCCGCCCCGGCCCAGATCTTCTACGCCGCCACGGCGGGCGACGTGCACACAGTGATCCGCGACGGCGATCTGGTCGTCGAGGGCGGGCGACACGTCCTGGGCGATGTCGGCACCCTGCTGACCGACGCCATCGACCCGCTCTGGGAGGACGCACGATGACCAGCACCGTCGTCACGAACATCGGCGAGCTCGTCACTGTCGACGACACCCGCGGCGACGAGCTCGGCATCGTGCCCGATGCGGCCCTGGTGGCGACCGACGGCCGGATCGAGTGGATCGGATCAGCGGCCGCCGCACCCGCTGCCGACCGGTCGATCGACGTCGAATGCCGTTGTGTGCTGCCGGGATTCGTCGACAGCCATTCGCACCTCGTCTTCGCCGGCGACCGGTCGGCGGAGTTCGAGGCCCGGATGACCGGCACGCCGTACGACGGGGGCGGCATCGCGCTCACGATGGCGGCCACCCGCGCCGCGACCGATGATGAGCTGCGGGCCCTCGTAGGCCGCCGGGTGGCGGAGATGCGCGCGCAGGGCACGACCACCGTGGAGATCAAGAGCGGGTACGGACTCACCCCGCACGATGAGGCACGGGCGCTGCGGATCGCGAGCGAGTTCACCGCCGAGACCACCTATCTGGGCGCACACGTCATCCCGCCCGACGCACGCGACGACCGCGCCGCGTACCTCGACCTGGTGACCGGGGACATGCTGGCCGCCTGCGCGCCGTACGCCCGGTGGATCGACGTCTTCTGCGAACCGCACAGCCCGCACGCCTTCACCGAGGAGGAGTCGCGGCGGGTGCTGCGCGCGGGCCAGGACGCGGGCTTGCTCGCGCGCGTGCACGGCAACCAGCTCGGCCGGGGTCCCGGAGTGCGGCTCGCCGTCGAGGTCGGTGCGGCGAGCGTCGACCACTGCACCTATCTGACCGGCGACGACGTCGACGCCCTCGCCGGGTCCGACACCGTGGCGACCCTGCTGCCTGGGGTGGAGTTCTCCACGCGTTCCCCGTATCCCGACGGGGGCGCGCTCCTCGACGCCGGCGTGCGGGTCGCCCTCGCGACCGACTGCAACCCCGGCACCTGCTATTCCAGCTCGATGCCGTTCGTCATCGCGCTCGCGGTGCGCGAGATGGGCATGACCCCGGCGCAGGCGGTCCGCGCGGCCACCTCCGGGAGTGCCCATGCGCTGCGACGGGACGACATCGGCGTGCTCCGGGTCGGTGCCCGGGCCGATCTCACCGCGCTGGACGCCCCCAGCTATCGGCACCTGCCGTACCGGCCCGGTGTCCCGTTGGCTCACGTGATTCTGGACGGGACCTGAGCGCGGGTTAGCCTTACCTTCGTGACCGATGCCTCTCCCGACCCCGCCCTGGTGGAGATCGGTCATGCCTGCGCGGACTTCGCCCGGACCGGCGACGCCACCCGGCTCGCCGCGTACGTCGACCGTGGCGTGCCCGTCGACCTCACCGACGCCTCCGGCAACAGCCTGCTGATGCTCGCGGCCTACCACGGGCACGCCTCCGCGGTGAAGGCCCTGATCGAGCGTGGCGCCGACGTCAACCGGCTCAACGACCGGGGTCAGTCCCCGTTGGCCGGTGCCGTGTTCAAGGGTGAGGACACCATCGTCTGGGTGCTGCTCGAGGCCGGCGCCGACGTCGACGCCGGCAGCCCGTCGGCCGCCCAGACCGCCGAACTCTTCGGCCAGGGCGACCTGCTGCGCTGAGCGACCCGGCCGCGTACGGCGACCGCGTGGGGAAGTGACCGTGTGGCCGACAACATGGGCTGAGCGGTGGTGCGCGCGTCGGAAAGTGACCGCACCGCCGACAATTCGCGCGCTCGGCCGACGATGCGTGCGTTGCGGTTACGACCGCACGCACTGTCGGACGCAGCGCGGCTACACGAATCAATTGCCGCGCATCTGATCGCGTGAGCGGGCACAGTGACGGGCATGGAACTCCCCGCCCTGATGTGTCGCTACGCAGACCGCTTCGCCGCCCTGAGTTCCGGCAAGCACCACGTCGGGTCACCATTGGGCGCGTGGCTGGTGCTCGCCCTCGCGGCGCCCGCGGCGTCCGGCGAGCTGGCGGATGAAATAGCTGACGCCCTCGGCGCCGACGTCGACACCGCACATCACGCGGCGAGCGAGCTGCTCGCCCACCCGCATCCGGCGGTGTCCGCGGCGGCGGCTGCCTGGAGGAGAGACGGCCCGCCTGGACTGGACCAGTGGCTGGCCACCCTGCCCGCCGAGGTCGAGACGGGCGGCGTCCCCACCCAGGATCAGGCCGATGCGTGGGCGCGCGACCACACCCTCGGACTCATCCACCGATTCCCCCTGAACACCGAGGAATCCGCCGTCCTGCTCGCGTCGGCGCTGGCCGCCCGGGTCACCTGGGCGACGCCGTTCGAGATCGCCGACGCAGCTGATCTGTTGGGTCCGTGGAGCACCACCCTGCATCGGGTGCTGCGCGCATCTCGCTTGCTCGGCCACACGGCGTTCATTGCCAACACCGAACGGGCGGGGCTCGTCGCCGTCCACAGCGCGCTGGCCGACGACCTGGAGGTCACGTCCGTCATCGCCGACCCCGCCGTGGCAGCGGCCGACGTCCTCGCCGCCGCCCACGAGATCGCGGCTGCGGAGGGCCACGCCCGCGCGGGTCCCGGAGCCGTCTCGCTCTTCGACCTCCCGATCGGCGAGAACGCCCAGTGGACGATCACCGAGGAACGCGCCGAGGAACGCGGCGAACGCGTGGATGCCCTGCTCCCTGCCTGGAGCGCCAGCAGCGAACACGATCTGCTCACGGAGGCTTCGCTCGGTTTCGTGGCGGCGGGGGACGCGCTGCAGCAGCTCGCCGGCCTCCCTCACCCAGCGAAGGCCGTGCAGAGTGCGGTCGCCCGGTACGGCCGGCGGGGGTTCGAAGCCGCAGCGGTGACAGTCCTCGGAATTCCTGCAAGTGGCCGCGTGGCCAGGCCGTCGGGTCCTTATCGCACCGCCACCCTCCGGTTCGGCCACCCGTACGCCGTCGTGGCCACCGCCCTGGGGTCCACACCGGGCGATCCGTGGCAGGGGCTCCCCGTCTTCGCCGCGTGGATCGCCGAACCCGACGACGCGCAGGACTGATCTCGATCAACCGAACTGCGTGTCGGGGCGTCTCAGAAACGTGAGCAGTCTTCGTCCGACCCGGACCCGTCGCCGGACGGTCACGGCCTGGGTGGCGGCGGGCGTCGGGTGCGCGGCGCTGGCGGCATGCGGCTCGGCACCGGCACCCCGTCCGGGGCACGTCACGACCCCGAGCAAGGTCTCGCAGGTCCTGGCGTCGACGCACAAGACGCAGACGTCGACCGAAACGCGCCGCTTGATCGACCTCGTCACGGTCCCGGCCGGGGCATCCCCGCTGACCACGGCGCCCGAGATGCTGCGCGGTCCGGCGATGGGCGCTCAGATGTCGGCGTCTCTCGTCGATACGTCGCGGTTGTGGCGGGTGCCGATGACGATGGGGCAGTCCGCGACCTGGCTCGCCGCGCACGCGCCGCGCGGACTGACCGCGACCGGTTCGGGGAACTCCACCACCGGCTCCGTCGTCACCAGCATGGGGTGGAGCTACGCCGACGATCGGCGGAGCACGGCCTGGCAGAACGCGATGCTCGACATCGGGATCGCACCGGACGGCGTGAACGGCAGCGTATGGCGCGCCGACGGGATCGCGCTCTGGATGGATCCCACCCCGGCAACCGCACCCGTCGGCGGCAGACGACTCGCTGTCACGGTGGCGGGCGGCTGCCCTGGCAGTGACAGAGGCGCCATCAACGTCACACGCGGACCGGCAACTTCATTGCTGCCCGCGGGGTCGCCGACAGCCGGATTGATCTGCTCCTACAACGGGCTCAACGGTGCAGCGTCCGCGCTGCGGTCCCAGGCCCGGCTGGGCACCGCTCAGGCGGGTCGGCTGGCGCGCAGCGCGACCGCGATCGACCTCGCTCACACCGATGGCGGCGTCACCAGTTGCCCCATGGACGACGGATCCGTCACCGTCATCGCGCTCATCTACGCCGACGGAAGGGATGCGTCCCTGTGGGCGAACGAGACCGGATGTCGCTCGGTCTCCAACGGCACCATCGATGCCGACGACTACTCCTCCGTCTTCAACTTCGTCACCGCAGCGGCAGCACTCCTCCCTCGCTGACGGGGCGGATGCAGGCGTCGAGCCGGTCGGCGAAGGGCTCGATTCCACGGGACCGCATACTCGAAGTGATGATCCCCTTCGTACGAGTCCCCGCCACCGGCGCACAGCGCGCGCTCGGTCAGCTCCTGCGCTCGAAGGTGGCCGGGGACGACGCTCCCGCCAAGGCGAAGGGCATCTGGGAGGCCGAGGGGCCGCGTTGGTTCACCCCCGAGGACCCCATCTGGCGTGTCCACCAGCACGCCGCGATGTTCCCCGGCGGTGTGGCGGCGCTGTTGTTGCAGTCGCTGCACCCATCGGCGATGGCCGGCGTCGCCGGTCACAGCGGGTTCCGCGGTGACCCCTGGGGCCGGTTGCAGCGCACCAGCTACTACATCGCCGCCACGACCTTCGGCACGATCGAGCATGCCGAGGAGGTCATCGCCCAGGTCGCCTCGATCCACGAGCGGGTCCGCGGCCGCCGAGACGACGGAGCGCCGTACGCCGCGTCCGATCCGGACCTGCTGAGCTGGGTGCACGTCGCCGAGGTGCACAGCTTCCTCGCCGCGTACCAGATGTACTCCGGCGATCGGCTCACGCCACAGGAGTCCGATACCTATGTCTCCCAGGCCCGTACGGCGTCCACCCTGCTCGGCGCCCGTGATCTGCCGGCCGACGTCACCGAGCTTCGCGAGCGACTGCAGTCCTACCGCGCGGTGCTGCGATCGACGCCGGCCGCGGTCGACGCCTGTCACTTCCTGCTGCGCGAGCCGCCGCTTCCCCGCGCGGCCAAGCCCGTCTACGGCCTCGTCGCCCGCGGCGGCGTGGCGGCGCTGCCCAACTGGGCGCGGCGCGCCCTCGGACAGTCCGGCCTCGACCTCGCACGCCGGGCGGACACCATCGCGGGCACGCTGAGTGTCGCCACGATCAACTGGGCGATGGCGGGCTTGCGCGATGCGGAGGACGCCGCCGCTTGACCGTTCTGTGACCCGCTCGCGGATGTCCGCAGTTCCGCGCGCACCTGCGCACGGAACTGCGGACACTCGTCGATCAGTGCTTGTCGGCTTCCTTCTGCAACTTCTTCTCGCGCTTCTCGATCGCCTTCTGCATGGGCGGAGCGAGTTCGCCGGTGGAGCGCGTGTAGTAGTCGGCGACCTTGCGCTCGACGAAGGTCGTGGCGCCCGCGAGCATCGCGGCCGACACGACGGCGAACGCGGTGGCCTCCGCATGCGAACGCTCGGGCTCGTAACGATCGGTCGGTGCCTTCTTGCCGGTCGCGGCTCTCCACCCGGTCTGGGTGACCTTCGTCGCGACCCGGGTGGACGCCAATCGGGTCGCTACGGAGAGCACCTTCCACGCAATCGAACCCATGAGCCCACCTTTCGAAGACGAATCGCAAACCTTCGTCAAACCTACCCTGCGGGCGTGGGGGTCTGTCCGGCGCGCGTATCGTGAGCGACGGATACGACAGGGGAGCGCAGCAGCGCTGAGAGTGCGGATCGGCCGCAGACCCTCGAACCTGATCCGGTTAGTACCGGTGTAGGAAGTTGAGGCCCCTCATTACGAGGAGGTCGAATCCGATGAAGTTCACGACCATGTCCGTCTGCGCGCTGATCACGCTGCCCGCCCTGGCCGGCTGCGCCGTGAGTGGCAGCGACGCCGCTGGTACGTCGCATGGCAGCTCGACAGCCAACCGCCAGGTCGTGCTGGTCACGCACGACTCGTGGGCCGTGCCCAAGACCGTGCTCGCGCAATTCACCAAGACGACGGGCTACCAGGTCAAGGTGCAGGCCTCCGGCGACGCCGGGCAGCTCGCGAACTCCCTGGTGCTCACCAAGGGCGACCCGACCGGCGACGTCACCTTCGGCATCGACAACACCTTCGCCTCACGAGTGGCGAATTCGGGCGCACTGCAGGCGTATTCGCCTTCGCTGCCGGCGGGCGCAGCCAAGTACGCCTTGAGCGGCGCACCGGCCACGATGCTCACGCCGATCGACTACAGCGACGTCTGCGTGAACGTCGACGACGCCTGGTTCGCCAAGCACCACCGCACCGCGCCGCGCAGCATGGGCGATTTGACCAGCCCGGCGTACAAGGGGCTGTTCGTGAGCCCGGGCGCGGCCACGTCCTCACCGGGCCTGGCGTTCTTGCTCGCCACCGTCGCGAAGTACGGACAGGACGGCTGGCAGGGGTACTGGAAGAAGCTGATGGCCAACGGCGCCAAGCTCACCAGCGGCTGGAGCGACGCGTGGGGTGTCGACTACACGGCCGGTGGCGGCAAGGGAGATCGCCCGATCGTCCTGTCCTACAACACATCTCCTGCGGACACGGTCACCGCGGGCAAGTCGACGACGACGGCGCTGATGGACAGCTGCTTCCAGGAGCAGGAGTACGCCGGCGTGCTCAAGGGTGCCAAGAACACGGCCGGGGCCGAGGCTTTCATCCGCTTCATGCTGGGTCGCACCTTCCAGAGTTCGATGCCGGCCAGCATGTACGTCTTCCCCGTCGATCGCGGCGTACCCGTGCCGGCCGACTGGACGTCCTTCGTGAAGACCCCGAGCAAGCCGCTCAACCTGCCGGCGACGCAGATCAGCGCTCAGCGCGACCGGTGGATCAGCCAGTGGCAGGACGTCACGTCCTAGCCGACGACACATGAGAGTCAACGGACTGGGCCGATGGTGGCCTGCGGCGGTCGCCCTGGTCCCGCTCGCCTTCCTCGGAGTGTTCTTCGTGCTCCCGGTGGCCGGCATGCTCGCGCGCGGGCTGCATCCGGACGGCCACTGGGCGCTGGCGGACGCCGCCCGAGTGTTCGGGCGCCCGCGGGAGCGTCGGGTCGTCCTCTTCACGCTTGGCATCGCCACGCTCGGCACCGCGGTGACCACCGTGCTCGGCCTGCCGGTCGCGTACGCGCTCTACCGGTTGCGCATCCCCGGGGCCGGGGTGCTGCGGGCCCTGGTCGCCACGCCGTTCGTGCTGCCGACCGTCGTGGTCGGTGTCGCTTTCCGCACCCTGCTGGTGAGCTCCGGGCCCCTCGGTTTTCTCGGCCTCGACGGCACCTGGGTGGCGATCGCACTGGCGTTGGTCTTCTTCAACCTGTCGGTCGTCGTGCGCACCGTCGGCAGCGCCTGGGCTGCACTCGATCCGCGCCCGCAGGAGGCGGCCGCCGCCCTGGGAGCCGGGCCGGTGCGGGTGTTCAGGACCGTCACGCTCCCTGCCCTCGCGCCGACGATTCTGTCGGCCGTGACGATCGTCTTCCTCTTCTGCGCGACGGCCTTCGGTGTCGTCCTCACAATGGGCGGACTGCGCTACAGCACCATCGAGACCGAGATCTACCAGCAGACGACCGACGTGCTCGACCTGCGCACGGCCGCTGTGCTCTCGATCGCCCAGTTCGTGGTGGTCGTCCTGCTGCTGGTCGTCGTCGAACGCGCCCGCAGCGGGGTACGACCGCAACCGGCCGGCGCGGGCGTCGGGCGACGACGCCGTCCCGCTCGGCAGGATCTGCCCGTCCTCGCCGTCACCGCCGCCGTGGTGATCTTCCTGGTGCTGCCGCTCGCGAGCCTGGTCGCGCGCTCCCTGCACGCCGACGGTGGATGGAGCCTGCAGAACTACCGCCGACTGGGCACGGCAGGTGACGGCGGCGCCCTGCTGGTCCCGGTCGGCGACGCCATCGCCAGCTCGTGGCGTATCGCCGTCGACGCGACGTTGTTGTCGGTGATCCTGGGGCTAGCCGTCGCGGTGACCGTCGCCCACCGACCGAACGGTCGGTCAGGTCGTCCCCGGCGACTCGCCGTCCTCGACGCCGTCTTCATGTTGCCGCTCGGGATCTCCGCGGTGACAGTCGGATTCGGCTTCATCGTCACGCTCAACCGGCCGCCGCTCGATCTGCGCGACTCGCAGATCCTGATCCCCATCGCCCAGGCGTTGGTGGCGCTTCCCCTCGTCGTGCGCACGGTCGCGCCCGCGCTCGTCGGCATCGACGACCGGCAACGGCAGGCGGCCGCGAGCCTGGGTGCCGGTCGATGGCAGGTCGTGCGCACCGTCGACCTCCCCGTCGTATGGCGCCCCCTGCTCGCCGCGACCGGGTTCGCATTCGCGGTGTCGCTGGGGGAGTTCGGGGCCACCAGCTTCCTGGCGCGGCCGGATCACCCGACACTCCCGGTGGTCATCTATCAGCTCATCGGGCACCCGGGCGGCGACAACTTCGGGATGGCGCTCGCGGCGTCGGTCCTGCTCGCTCTCATGACCGCTGCCGTGATGGCCGGGGTGGAGAGTCTGCGCGTCGGATCGGTGGGCCGGTTCTGATGGGTGAATTGCGGATGGAGGGTGTCAGCGTCGGTTTCGGCGGCAAGGCCGCAGTCGACGGGGTCGATTTGACGGTGGCCGCCGGCCACACGCTGGCGGTGCTCGGGCCGTCCGGGTGCGGCAAGTCGACCCTCCTGCGGATCGTCGCGGGCCTGCAGCGGCCCGACCGTGGGCGGGTGGTCTTCGACGGCGTGGATCTGACGGAGACACCCACCCATCGCAGGGGATTCGCCCTGATGTTCCAGGACGGCCAGCTCTTCGCCCACCTCGACGTCGCACAGAACGTCGGCTACGCCCTACGCCGTCGTCGGCTGTCGCGACGGGTCGTGCGGGCCCGGGTCGCAGACCTGCTGGACCTGGTGGGGCTCGCCGGGCTGGAGGATCGGCGGCCCGGCTCGCTCTCGGGTGGGCAGCAGCAGCGGGTCGCGTTGGCGCGCGCCCTCGCCGCCGAACCGCGGCTGCTGCTGCTGGACGAGCCGCTGTCGGCCCTCGACGCCACCTTGCGCGAGCAGCTCGCGACGCAGCTGCGCGATGTGCTGCGCGCGACAGGGACGACGGCCATCATGGTCACCCACGATCAAGAGGAGGCGTTCGCGGTCGCGGACGACGTGGCCCTCCTACGCGACGGCCGCGTGGTCCAGCACGGTCCCGCTCTGGATGTCTGGCGTGCGCCGATCGATGCAGACGCGGCACGCTTCCTCGGCTACCGGACCGTGCTGCCCCCCGAAGCGGGACTGTCCCTGGGCCACCCCGGTCGCTCGACAGCACTGCGCCGCAACGCGCTTCGTGTCGATTCGACCGGGCCGATCGTGGCCACGGTGATCTCGAGCGCAGCGGGCCCCGACGGCGTACGACTCGAGGTGCAGGTGGAGGGTCTCGGCGCCCTGCCGGCCGTCACCGACGACGAGACAGCGCCCCCGGCGGGTGCCCGGGTGCGGTTGCGCGTGCAGCCGTCGTCGGTCGCGGCGCTGCCCGACATCGGGAGGTCGGTCATCTCCCGGACAGATTGAGTCCATACTCTGTTCGCCTATGGCAGCGGCCGAGGACAGCCTCACAGCGCAGCCGATCGACTGGGTGTGGTGGCGACGAGTCGCTGTCGTCGGATACCTCGTGGTGCTGATCGGCTATCTCGCGTTGTTCGGGGTGCCCCTGGACAGGCTCGGCATCATGCTGTGGATCTTCGGGGGGCTCTCATGCGCCGTCGTCGGCAAAGGATGGCGCGCGTGGGGCAGGTTGATGCTGGACTGGCTGCCGTTCCAGGCACTGCTCCTCGCCTACGACTTCAGCCGGGGTTTCGCCGGCCAGTACGACACGGACGGTGCGGCTCCGCGTGACGGCGCCCGCAACATCATCGGCGTCCCCCTGCACACCGTCTTCCCGATCGACGCCGACCGCTTCCTCTTCGATGGCACGCTGCCGACCCAGTGGCTCCAGGCCCACCTGCACCATCCGGGGGGTGCCCGCTGGTACACCGTGCTCTTCAGCCTCAGCTACACCAGCCATTTCCTCATCACTCCGCTCATCGCGGTCGCTCTGTGGATCTGGTGGCGCGACCGGTTCCGTGCGTGGGTCTACTGCGTGCTCGCGATGACGCTCATAGGATTGGTGACCTACTTCCTCTTCCCGATGTCGCCCCCGTGGCTGGCCTCCGGGCAGGGATACGTCTCCGGTGCACCCATCGGCCGTTACAGCTCAGAGGGATGGGACTACCTGCACCTGAGTTTCGCTGCTCGGACCATCACCGTGGGGCAGGCCAAGGCCAACCTGGTCGCCGCCATGCCCTCTCTGCACGAGGCCTTCACCGTGCTCATCGCCGGGTTCTTCTGGTTCGGCGCTCGGTGGTGGGTCAAGTGCCTGCTGGCCTGTTACCCGCTGCTGATGGCGGTCTCGCTCGTCTACGGCGGCGAGCACTACGTGATCGATGAGCTGGCGGGCGCGTTCTTCGCGGTCTGCGTGCTGGCCGGATGGCGGTTGCTGCGCCGTGCACGGCTCCGGCGGGCGGAGTCAGCTCGCGAAGTGCCGCACCGTGAGGATCTGTTCAGCGCGACCCACCGGTCCGCCTACGTCGTTCAGCGTCGTGGAGGTCAGCCCCACACCGTCGGCTCCGAAGGTCACCGCGGTGTCCAGTCCGACCCAGGCGGGATCGGGAGCGCGCACGAGGTGGATGCCCAGGTCGACGTTCGGGAACATCATCTGAGTCGGCCGCATCCGGGTGGCGCTGCCGTTGGCGGCGTCGACCAGCATCACGAATGACGAGATCGGGTCGGCCGGTTCGTCCTCCAGGAGGGCGGCGGCGCTGCGCACCCACACCCCGCGGCGGCCCTCCCGGCCACCGGGCGCCGTACGCCACTCCAGGGACGCGATGAACGCGCCCTGCCACTCGGTGCCTCCCTCGGGATAGTCCAGGCAGTCCTGCGGAGGCGGCATCGTGGGCAGCTCGTTGCCCTGTACGTCGGTGGTGTCGCTGAGCTGCAGGCGCCACGCCCGCGCCCGCACGATCGTCCTGCTGCCGATCGTCAGGTCGGCCTCCAACAGTTCGATGGTGCGTCCCGGGCGCAGCGTGCGCACCGCGATGTGCAGGTCTTCCAGGGGTATCAGGCCGAGGATCTCGAAACTGAGCCGTGCGATGCGCATGCCTGCGCGGTGCTCGTGCCGCACCAGCGCCTCGGTGATCAGCCCGCTGACCGGCGCCATGTGCTGCTCATCCGGCCGCCATGCTCCCTGCACAGAGATGCTCGGCCGGTAGTGCCCCGCCCCGAGGGATGTGTAGAAGGCAGGCACCGAGGAGGCGGACGTCATACGGGGCACGGTACGAGACGACTCCCGGCGGTTCCCGGCGGGCGGCGAAGAAGGCCGATCTGCTTCACCATTGGAGCAGATCGATGCCTTTCCTGGGAATTCCCTATGGATCCGGTCAAGAGGTTGTCTAAGTAGTGTGCAGAGATGTAGCACGCTCTTGTTCTCGGAGGAGCCGCCGGAGAGGCTGCGGCTCGCCGGACATTTCCCGGCACGGCCTCGCAACAAGGAGATCCCGAATGCGCAAGTCCCCCGTTATCGCCGCGCTCGCCCTGGCTTCGGCCTCGGCGCTCACCGGCGCCCTCACCCCGTCTGCTTCTGCCGCCGGATCTGGTGTGCAGCAAGCACATTCGTGTGCGCAGAAGGTCTCGAAGGGCTACGCCACCTGCTTCGCGGTGAAGTTGGAGAACACCAAGGGTGCCGCGGTCAGCGCCGCCGGCAAGTCGATCACCCCGAGGGCGATCTCCGGCAAGACCCCGACCGACATCCGCAGCGCGTACAAGCTCACCGGTCTGAACTCGGGCGGACGGACCGTAGCCATCGTGGACGCGTACGGGTACCCGAACGCCGAGCGCGACCTGGGCGTCTACCGCAGCCAGTTCGGTCTGTCGGCCTGCACTGTGGCCAACGGCTGCCTCACCATCGAGAACCAGTCGGGCAGCACGACCTCCCTCCCGACCACGAACGTGGGCTGGGACCAGGAGCAGGCCCTCGACCTCGACGCCGTATCGGCCGCGTGCCCCGACTGCAAGATCCTCCTCGTGCAGGCCAAGACGGCCTCCAACGTCAACCTCGGCACGGCAGTCAACACCGCTGCGAAGAAGGCCGGTGTGGTCGCGATCTCCAACAGCTACGGCGGCGGCGACAGCGCGGACTCTACCTACGGCACCTACTACAACCACCCCGGCATCGCGGTCACGGCCTCCACGGGTGACAACGGCTACCAGGGCGCGAGCTACCCGGCGTCCTCCCACTACGTCACCGCGGTCGGTGGCACGTCGCTGAACACCGCGTCCAACACGCGTGGCTGGACCGAAACCGCCTGGAGCGGCTCGGGATCGGGCTGCACGACGCTCAACACCGCGCCCGCCGGCCAGAGCTCGGCCGTCACGCACTGCTCCGGCCGTTCCATGGCGGACGTCTCGGCGGATGCCGACCCGAACACGGGCCTCGCGGTCTACGCGCCCACCACGGCGAGCTCGTCGTCCTGGGCGCAGTACGGCGGCACCTCGCTCTCGTCGCCGATCGTCGCCTCGGTCTACGCCTTGTCCGGCAACACCGCGGGCTACGCGAACACGCTCCCCTACGCCAACACGTCCGGTCTGTTCGACGTGACCAGCGGTAGCAACGGGTCGTGCTCGTACTTCTGCACCGCGGGCAGCGGTTACGACGGCCCGACCGGCCTCGGCACCCCGAACGGCACATCCGCTTTCTGATCCACTCACTTCGCCCCGCGGTCGTACGTCGATCGCGGGGCGTCGTGCTGTTTCGGAACGGGTGATGGTGGCGACTGCTTCGAGCACGGGAGTGCGCAAGGGGTCGCCTACCCGCTAGTTTCGAACGGCAAGCCCGAAGACCCCTACCTAGGAGGATCACTCAATATGAACTCGAAGATCTGGTGGATCATCATTGCGGTGGTCGTGGTGGTCATTCTGGTTGCCCTGGTCGGCGCGATCATGAGCAGGTCGCGCAAGCGAGCGCACCGGCGCGAAGCACATCACCTGCGGGACCGTGCAGAGCGTGGGCAGGCGACGGTCGAGAGGGCCGATGATCGGGCGCAGACCGCGACCGAGTCCGCGCAGGAGGCCCGCGCCACGGCGGACGCACAAGAGCAGCACGCCCAAGAGCTGGAGACCGAGGCGCAGCACGAGCAGGAGGCCGCGGCCGCGATACGACGTGAACACGACGAGACGCTGCGCAAGGCCGACAAGGTCGACCCCGACGTAGAGACCGACCGGGCCGGCAACCGCGTGGGCGGCAGCAAGACCCGCGACGAGAATGCCACGCGCGATGCCGGCACCTCGGCCGCCGTGGCCGGGCAGACGCCCGCCGACGACGCGGCGGTGCACCAGACGGACGCCGACGGTCGCGGGGCGACGGCGACCGGCGGCCCAGCTCATGCCGACGCTGCGGACGCCGAGGGTGCGCGCCTTCCCGCCCACGACGACGACCGAGTCGCGGGAGACCGCACCGGCCTCCGGGACGAGGGGACGGGCGAGCCGGCCATTTACGGCGACCAGGGCGAGCAGGGCACCGCGCAGCCGTCGCACGTCCAGGATCAGGGCACGGGTGAGCCCTCGCACTTCGTTCGGGATGACGGGACCGGTGAGCGGACCCACTACGGCGACCAGGGCGAGCAGGGCGTTTCGCAGCCGTCGCACCTCCAGGATCAGGGGACGGGTGAGCGCACTGCTTTCGGCGAAGAGGGCACTGCCCAGCCGTCGCGCGTCCAGGACCAGGGGACGGGTGAGCCCTCGCACTTCGTCCGGGATGACGGGACGGGCGAGCGGACCCACTACGGCGACCAGGGCGAGCAGGGCACTGCCCAGCCGTCGCACACCCAGGATCAGGGCCCGGGCGAGCGCACCGCCTTCGGCGAAGAAGGCACTGCCCAGCCGTCCCATGTCGTCCGGGATGACGGGACCGGTGCACGGACCCCTTACGGGGATTCCGGGACCGGTGAGCCCACGCACCTGACGGAGGCGAGCGGGGGAGAACAGGCTCCGGTCGCGGACGAGGAGACACAGGCGTCGGGTGAGCGCACCCACTTCAGACAGCAGACACCGGGGGAGCCCGGCCACCTCGCAGACGAGGACACGGGTGAGCCGCCCGTCCGACCGTAGGACCACACCGGTCTGAACGAAGGCACACACGCCCCGGGATCTCGCGCCAGCAGCGTCGAGGTCCCGGGGCGTTGTGGTCTCCGTGGCCAGGCGACCATCGGGCGTAACGAGGTCTGCGCGGCGGGCGTGGATCGCCATACGCTGAACGGATGAGCCACCTCGCGAACGCATCGACGCCCCCTCGTTCTCAAGCGATCACGAGGCAGGTGCTGGGCGGGTTGATGACGTTCGCGGGGGCGTCGCATCTGACGTTCGCACGGAAGGAGTTCAGGGCACAGGTGCCCAGCTGGGTTACCGTCGACACCGATCTCGTGGTGCTGGCGTCGGGAGTGGTCGAGATGGGGCTCGGCTTATCGACGCTGCTCCTACCGCGGCAGCGGCGCACCACGGGGCTGACGCTGGCCGCGTTCTACGTGGCGATCTTCCCCGGCAACATCGGCCAGTACGTCGAGCGCACCGACGGGTTCGGGCTCGACACCGACATGAAGCGGCTTCTTCGGCTCTTCGGACAGCCCGCCCTCATCGCGGCAGCTCTGTGGGCGGCCGGCCTGCCGGAACGCGGGCGCTGACACCAGGTTTTGGACATGCACGACGGGGCACATCTGCCTCGCCGTGCATGTCCAAAACGATCTGGCGGAACTGCGCGCTGCGTGAGCATTCGGTTGTCCGCACTTTCGTGACCCCGTCGGCACGAAAATGCGGACAACCGCGGTGGGCCGGATGATCAGCCGACGGTGCTGACCTCGAGGTCGCCATCGGCGTACCGCTGGCGCAGCACCTTCTTGTCGAACTTGCCGACGCTGGTCTTGGGCACCTCGTCGATGAAGGTCCAGTGCTCGGGCAGCTGCCACTTCGCGACCTTGTCGGAGAGGAAGTCGCGTAGGTCGTCAGCGGACGGTGACGCGCCCGAGCGGAGTACGACGGCCGCCAACGGTCGCTCGTCCCACTTGTCGTCGGGTACGCCGACCACGGAGGCCTCGACGACGTCCGGGTGACCCATGATGTGGTTCTCCAGGTCGACCGAGCTGATCCACTCGCCACCGGACTTGATGACGTCCTTGGACCGGTCGGTCAGCACCAGGAACCCGTCGTGGGTGAGCAGCCCGACGTCGCCGGTGCGCAGCCACCCGTCGTCGAACTTGGCCGCCGCGTCGTCGAGTTGCTGTGCGGACTCGGTGCCGTTGGAGTGGTAGGCGCCGGTCACCCAGGGTCCGCGCACCTCGATCTCGCCGACGCTCTCGCCGTCCCACGGCTTCTCGTCACCGTCGGGGCCGATGATGCGCGCTTCGATGCCGCACAGCAGCCGCCCGGCCGCGGCGCGGTAGTGCCAGTACTCGTCCGAGCCCTCCTCGGCGGAACCCGGCGGGACCGCCAGGCTGCCGACTGGGGAGGTCTCGGTCATGCCCCAGCCCTGGATGATCTCGATGCCGTGCCGGTCCTGGAAGGCCCGCATCATCGATAGGGGCACCGCCGATCCGCCGACCATCAGCATCCGGCAGCTGGAGACGTCCGCGTCCTCGTGCGCGTCGAGGTACTGCAGCAGGGCGTTCCACACGGTGGGGACGCCGGCGCCGGTGGTCACCTTCAACTGCTCGATCATCTCGGCGAGCGGCTCGGGCTGCAGGTACTTGTCGGGCATCACCAGGGACGCCCCGGACACCATCGCGCAGTACGGGTACCCCCACGCGTTGGCGTGGAAGAGCGGCACGACCACCAGGAAGTTCTCCGCCTGGCGCATCGCGAGGCCGGACACCACGCCGGTGGCGTGCAGGTAGTTGCTGCGGTGGGAGTAGGCGACGCCCTTGGGGTTGCCCGTGGTGCCGGAGGTGTAGCACATCGAGGACGCGCTGTTCTCGTCCAGATCCTCCGGCCAGGCGAAGGTGTCCTGCTGCTCGTCGAGCAGTTCGCGCCAGCCGCGCACGCTCTCGACGTGTTCGGTCTGCGCGATCGTCGTGCGGACCTCGTCGCTGACCGCGTCGCCGTTGATGATCACGTGCCGCACGGCGGGCAGCTTCGGCAGCACGTTGGAGAACGCCTCGGCCAGGCTGTCGTCGACGACCACGACCTCGCTGCCTCCGTGCACCGCCGTGTAGATCAGTTGCTCGGGGAAGAGGCGGATGTTGATCGCGTGCAGGACTGCGCCCATCGAGGGCACCGCGAGGTAGGTGACCAGGTGCTCGGTGTTGTTCCACATGAACGTGCCGACCCGCTGGTCGCCGGTGATCCCCATGCCGCGCAACGCATTCGCGAGCCGCGCGGCGTCCTGGCCGACCTCGGCGTACGTCGTGGTGCGCGCCCCGTCTGCGGTCCAGGTCGAGACGGTGCTGTCCCGGTGGACCGTGGTTCCGTAGCGCAGGAGTTGGGAGATGAGCAGAGGCGTGGTCTGCATGGTGCTCTTCATGTGATCAGCGTCTCACCCTCACCTGACTCCCGCGCAGGGCTCGCCAAGGATGAGCGAGGAAGGACCCCCACATTGCTCCAGTTATACCCCCTAGGGGTATTGTACGAGGCAATCCAGGAGGTTCCATGTCCACGACCACCACGCCGGTGACTCTGACGACCCGCCCGGGCGCGACGGCGCTCGCCGAGACCGAACTGGTCATCACCGGGATGACCTGTGCCTCGTGCGCCATGCACATCGAGAAGAGTCTCAACGCGCTCGACGGGGTGGATGCGCAGGTCAACTACGCCACGGAGAAGGCGCGGGTGCAGCACGACCCGGCCGTCTCGGGTGCGGAGCTGGTGCGGGCGGTCCAGGACGCGGGGTACGAAGCGCAGCTCCCGGTGGCCGTCGACGCGCCGACCGCGCCGGACGCCCCGGACCACGTCGCCTCCCTGCGGCAGCGGTTGATCGTCACCTGGATCCTCACCGTGCCGGTGATCGTTCTGGCGATGGTCCCCGCCGCGCAGTTCCGCAACTGGCAGTGGCTCTCCCTGGTGCTGACCGCGCCCGTCGTCGTCTGGGGTGGCCGGCCCTTCCACGTCGCGGCATGGGCGAATGCCCGGCACCGCGTCGCGACCATGGACACCCTGGTCTCGCTCGGCACCCTCGCGGCGTTCGGATGGTCGCTCTACGCACTCTTCGTCGGCGATGCCGGCATGCCGGGCATGCACCACGGCTTCCAGCTCACCGTGCCCGCGTCCAGCGCGACGGACTCCATCTACCTGGAGGCCGCGGCCGGCGTGACCGCCTTCCTGCTCACCGGCCGCTACGTCGAAGCACGCTCCAAGCGGGCCGCCGGCGCGGCTCTGCGGGCGCTGCTCGACCTCGGCTCGCGTGACGTGGCGGTGCTGCGAGGCGATCGTGAGCACCGTGTGCCGATCGGTGACCTCGCCGTCGGTGACACCTTCGTCGTCCGCCCCGGCGACAAGATCGCCACGGACGGCGTTGTCACCGAGGGGCGTTCGGCGGTCGACACCTCCACGATGACCGGGGAGTCGCTCCCCATGGAGGTCGGCGAGGGCGATTCGGTCGCCGGCGGGACGCTCGCCGTCGAAGGTCGGCTGGTCGTCCGCGCGACCCGGGTCGGCGCCGACACGGCGCTGGCCCAGATGGCCCAGCTGGTCGAGGACGCCCAGTCCGGAAAGGCAGCGGTCCAGCGGCTCGCCGACAAGGTCGCGGGCATCTTCGTCCCGGTCGTCCTTCTCATCGCCCTGGCCACGCTGATCGGCTGGCTCGCGGTCGACGGCAACGTCACCGCGGCGTTCACGGCCGCCGTCGCCGTACTCGTCGTCGCGTGCCCGTGCGCGCTCGGGCTCGCGACCCCGATGGCGCTGCTCGTCGGCACCGGGCGTGGTGCCCGGTCCGGTCTGCTGATCAAGGGCCCCGAGGTGCTGGAGAGCTCTCGCACGCTGGACACGGTGCTGCTGGACAAGACCGGCACCCTCACCACCGGCGTCATGACGGTGCGCGAGGTGGTGGTGATGGACGGTGTCGACCGCGACGAGCTGTTGCGCCGGGCCGGGTCGGTCGAGCAGTCCTTCACGCACCCCATCGCCCGCGCCATCAGCACGGCCGCCCCGGGCCGGGCCGATGCCCACTGCATCAAGGACGTCGGCGGACTCGGCGTGACCGGAATGGTCGACGACACGACGGTCTTGGTCGGCCGTCCCGCGTTGCTCGAACAGCACTCGGTGGCTGTGCCCGATCGGCTGACCGAGCAGCTTCGACGCCTCGAGAACGACGGCGCCACAGCGGTGCTCGTGGCCTGGGGCGGGTCTGCACGTGGTGTCATCGCGGTCGCCGACACGGTGCGCCCCACGTCCGCGGACGCCGTACGCCGGCTGCGCTCGCTCGGTCTGCACCCGGTGCTGCTGACCGGCGACAACGCCGGGGCGGCCGCCCGGGTCGCCGCGGAGGTGGGGATCGAGCAGGTCATCGCCGGCGTCCTGCCGCAGGACAAGGTGACGGCAGTGCGCGAGCTGCAGGAGCAGGGGCACGCGGTCGCGATGGTGGGCGACGGCGTGAACGACGCGCCGGCGCTCGCGCAGGCCGATCTCGGCATCGCGATGGGCGGTGGCACCGACGCCGCGATCGAGGCCGGCGACATCACGGTGGCATCCAGCGACCCTCTCGCGGTCGCCGACGCGATCCGGTTGTCCCGTAGGACTCTTCGGGTGATCAAGCAGAATCTGGTGTGGGCGTTCGCTTACAACGTCGCGGCGATCCCGCTGGCCGTCAGCGGGCGGCTCGGACCCATGGTCGCCGGGCTCGCGATGGCGCTGTCCTCGGTCTTCGTGGTGCTCAACTCGTTGCGACTACGGCGCTTTCGCACTCTGCGCTGAAGCCCCGCTCCTGTCGGGGGGTGGAGAAACGAACGAGGGGTGGGGCTATAGCCCCACCCCTCGTCGCTTTCCTCACCCCCCGATGAGGAGGACTGGTGTCAGCCGGTGACACCGACACGGCGCGGGCACCAGCGGCTCAGTGCCGCGGGTCTACCTGTCATGACGTGCGGGACGCTCGAACGGTTGGGCGACGTCCTGCGTCGAGGGTCGAGTGCCGCGTCAGAAGAGGTTGACGGCGCGGGCGGCGACCAGGGTGAGCGAGAGCACCGACACCGTCCCGCCGAGCATGAAGAGCATCTTGCTGCGCGGGCTCACCGGCATCGTGTCGGTCGGACTGAATGCCGTGGCAAGGGTGAACGCCGTGAAGAGATAGTCGGTGACGCACGGCAGGAACGATGCGTCGTGCACGTTCGCCATCTGGGGGAAGAGCAGGTCGGGGTGCTCGGACGGGCGCGGATGCTCGGGGTTGCGCGCGAACGGCCCACCGCGGTCGATCTCCCAGAAGATCGTCGTGTTCGCCACGATGTTCGTGACCTCGATGACGACGGCGGCGACGATCATCTCGCGGGCGGACACCTTGCCGCCGGTGGCGATCCCGATGACCAGGTGCGCGAGGTCGAGCCCGTTCACGAGCAGCACGCCGAGCGCCGAGGCCAGTGAGACCCGCCGGAAGACCGGGTCCTCCCGTCGCAACCGCACCGGGTCCGACAGCACGAGCGGGACGAGCAGCAGCGCCTGCGCCACCGGCATCAGCCAGGCCGGCCCGATCGCGGCCTGTCGGGGCAGGAAGAGTTGCAGTACGAGCACGAGGGCGACGGCGGCGGAGATCGGCCACCGTCGCATCGACCGCTCGGGGGTACGACGGGGATCGATCACGAGAGGTCAATCTAGGCCCATAGGGGCACGGTGAACCTGAGTCCGGCGCGCCACATAGATTGGCTATCACCTACCCGAGGCAGGAGTCTGCGTGGCGAACATGCGCGCCCTGATGGCCGATACCAGGCCGCTGCGCACGCCTGAGTTCCGTCGGCTCTGGACCGCGGGCATCGTCACCCTGATCGGCGCGCAGCTGACGGTCGTGGCGGTCCCGGCGCAGATCTACGTGCTGACCCGCAGTTCGGCGTACGTCGGGCTGACCGGGATCTTCGGGCTCGTCCCGCTGGTGGTGTTCGGGCTGTACGGCGGCTCGTTGGCCGATGTGATGGACCGGCGGACCTTGCTGCGCATCACCACGGTCGGCCTGATCCTGAGCAGCGGCCTCTTCTGGGTACAGGCGCTGCTTGGCCTGCGCAACGTGTGGCTGCTGCTCGTCCTCTTCTCGGTGCAGCAGGCGTTCTTCGCGGTCAACCAGCCGACGCGGTCGGCCGTGCTGCCGCGCATCCTGCCCAAGGAGGAGCTCCCGGCCGCCAACTCCCTGAACATGACGGTGATGCAGTTCGGTGCCATCGCCGGACCGCTCGTCGGGGGCGCACTGCTGCCGGTCTTCGGGTTCTCCTGGCTCTACCTGCTCGACACCCTGTCCCTGGTCGCCACTCTGTGGGCCGTCATCGCGCTGCCGCCGCTCCCTCCGGACGGCAACGCACCCAAGGCAGGACTGCGCTCCGTCCTCGACGGATTCGCCTACCTGCGGGACCACAGGATCCTGCTCATGTCGTTCCTTGTCGACATCATCGCGATGCTCTTCGGGATGCCGCGCGCCCTCTTCCCGCAGATCGCCCACGAGTCGTTCGGGGGCCCGGCCGAGGGCGGCCTGGTGTTCGCGCTGCTGTTCGCCGCCATCCCCGCGGGTGCCGTCCTCGGCGGTGTCTTCTCCGGGTGGGTCTCCCGCACCGAGCGTCAGGGGTACGCCGTCATCGTCGCCATCGTGGTCTGGGGCCTCGGGATCGTGGTCTTCGGTCTGGCCGTCGGTTTCGCGCACGGCAGTCACGCCACGACCCTGCTGATCGTCGCGATCCTGGCGCTGGCCGTCTCCGGAGCCGCCGACATGGCGTCCGCGGCGTTCCGCTCGACCATGCTGCAGACCGCCGCCAGCGACGACGTACGCGGCCGGCTGCAGGGGGTCTTCACCGTGGTGGTCGCGGGCGGTCCGCGGCTGGCCGATGTCGCGCACGGAGGCGCGGCCGCCGTTGTCGGTACGTCGGCCGCAGCCGCCGGAGGTGGGGTGCTCGTGGTGATCCTGGTGGTCGTCGCGGCGCTGCTGGTACCGGCGTTCGTGCGCTATCGGGTCGTGCAGGGCGCGGCGACGCCGCAGCCCGTGAGCGGCTGACCGGTCACAGCGCCCGTCGCCGCGCCAGGAACGACTGCAGCACCACGACCACGGCCAGGAACGCGCCGTTGACCAGGTCCGAGGCGGACGAGCCGTACTGGGACAGATGCACGCCGATGAGGTTCTGGATGACCGCGAGCAGCAGGACGCCGGCCGCGGTGCCGTAGATGGAGCCTGAGCCGCCGGTCAGGATCGTGCCGCCGATGACTACCGCGGCGATCGCGGTGAGCTCGTACCCCACCCCGATGTTGGTCACGCCAGATTGCAGCCGCGACGCGTTGAGCATCCCTGCGACCGCGGCGAGCGTCCCGGAGAGCATGTAGACGAAGACCTTCGTGCGGCGTACCCGCACGCCCATCAGCAGGGCGGCGTTCTCGCTGCCGCCGATGGCGAAGAGCGCCTGCCCGAAACGGGTGCGCACCAGCACCACCGCGGCGATCGCGAAGAGGGCCACGGCGGTGAGGATCGGCCGCCACGTGCCGTCGCCCAGGAAGGCGAAGACGGAGTGACCCGGCACGAGGTAGGTCGTCGACCCCTCGTTGCTGATCGCCTGCAGCAGGCCGCGGGCGAAGAGCAACCCGGCGAGGGTCACGATGAACGGCGCGAGCCGCGCGTACGCGATGAGGGACCCCTGGACGACACCGACGACCAGACCCACCGCGATCGGCAGCAGGACCGCCACCCCGCTGCCGCCGTGGTTCATCCCCCAGGCGGCGAGCACACCGCCGAGCGCGAACATCGACCCGACGGACAGGTCGATCCCGCCGGAGATGATGACGAAGGTCTCGGCGAGCGCCAGCAGGGAGATGTACGCGTTGCCCACCAGGATCGTGGAGAAGTTGCCGCTCGAGGCGAAGCCCGAGGAGAAGATGCTCGCCAGCAGCACCACGAGCACCAGCACCACCGGGCCGCCCTGGCGCTGCAGCAGCGCGAACACCCGCTCGCGGGGTGTCTCCGTCACCCCGCCGGCCACATCCTCGGCGGGTGCGGTCGTCTGACTGCTCATCGGTTCGCACTCTCCCGGGCGATGAACACGGCGATGCAGATGATGACGGCCTCGATCATCTGCTCGTAGGAGTTCTTGACGTTGTTCTGGATCAGGGTCGCGGAGACCAACTGCATGAAGATCGTGCCGGCGACGGTGCCGATCACGCGGATCTGGCCGCCGCTCAACGGAGTTCCGCCCACCACGACGGCGGTGATCGCGAGCAGCTCGTAGTTGAGCCCGTAGTTGGCCGGGTCGGCGTACGCGCCGTGACCCGCGATCAGGACGCCGGCGACGGCGGCGAGCATCCCGGAGATCACGTAGACCGAGAGCAGGATGCGGCGCACCGGCAGCCCGGCCAGGAAGCTCGCCGACGCGTTGTCGCCGACGGCCACCAGGTTGCGGCCCAGCGTCGTGCGCCGGACCACGAAGGCGATGACCGCCACGAGCCCGGCGCCGATGTAGGCCATCTGCGGCAGCCCGAACCACCCGGTGAGGCCGAGGTTGAGCAGGGTGGAGTCGTTGATCGGCTTGGCCGTGGCGCCGTTCATGATCACCGCCAGCCCGCGTAACCCGATCATCAGGGACAGCGTCGCGACGATCGGTTGCACGCGGGCGAAGGCGACCAGACTCCCGGAGATCGCGCCGCAGACCCCGCCGGCCAGGATCGCGAGGGCGATCGCGACCCACACCCCGTAGCCGAGGTAGAGCGGCAGCACCGCCGAGGTGAGCGCGATGACGCCGCCCACCGACAGGTCGATGCCCTCCGTGCCGATCACCAACGCCATGCCGAGCGCGACAATCAGCACCGGCACGGCCTGGTAGAGCTGCACGCGCAGGTTGTCTAGGCTGAGGAACGTGGAGCTCATCACGGCGTTGACGACGATGAGGACGACGATGCCGGCGTAGACGGCGTACTTGGCCACGGGTCCGGCCCACCGCCTGCGCCCCACGGGCTGCTCGGCCTTCGTCGAGGTCAGGGTGGCGGTCATGAGGAGTCCTTCGCCGGTTGCGCGTCATCGGATCTGGAGGGGTCAGCGGCGAGAGCACGCATGAGGTTGTCGTCGGTGACGGCGTCCCCGGTGAGGTTGTCCACGACCTTCCCCTCCCGTAGGACCACGATCCGGTCCGAACCCTCGATCAACTCCTCAAGGTCGGAGGAGATCAGCAGCACCGCGAGCCCGTCCCGCGCGAGCTCCTCGATGAGCCCCTGCACCTCGGCCTTGGCGCCGACGTCGATCCCGCGGGTCGGCTCGTCCAGGAGCAGGGCCTTGGGGTGCAGGCACAGCCAGCGGGCGAGCAGCACCTTCTGCTGATTGCCGCCGGACAGATCCGAGACCCGCTGGGCGGGGCTGGAGACCTTGATCTGCAGCCGATCGATGAAGAACGAGACGATCTCGTCCTGCTTGGAGCGCTGCACCAGACCCATCCGGGACAGCCGCGGGAGGGCCGCGAGCACGATGTTCTCCCGCACCGACAGGCCGGGCACGATGCCATCGAGTTTGCGGTCCTCGGGCAGCATCGCGATGCCCGCGCGGATCGCAGCGGCCGGCGAACGGCGCCGCAGCCGCTTGCCGTTGACGGCGACCTCGCCGGACTCCGCGTGCAGAGCGCCCACGATCGCCCGGGCGGTCTCGCTGCGGCCCGCGCCCAGCAGGCCACCCAGCCCGACGACCTCGCCGCGCCGTATGTCGAGCGACACGTCCTCCAGCGTGTGGCGCACGTTGAGCCCCTGCGTGCGCAGGACGACGTCGTCCTCGACGTCACGGCCCTCGGCGAACGCGGTGCTGCCGTGCTGACGCAGATCGCTCGCGTCGCGCCCCAGCATCATCGACACCAGCTGCAGCCGGTCGATGTCCGCCATCGCGCTCGACCCGACGACCTGACCGTCGCGCATCACGGTGACCCGGTCGCAGATCCGGTAGAGCTCCTCCATCCGGTGGCTCACGTAGAGGATCGCGATCCCGGAGGCGGCCAGCCGCTCGATCACGGTGAAGAGCGTCTCCACCTCGCGCTTCTCCAGCGACGACGTGGGCTCGTCCATGATGACGACCCGGGCATCGATCTCGACGGCTCGGGCGATCGAGACCATCTGCTGCGCGCCGAGCGCTAACGACCGCAGCGGCCGCGCGGGGTTGACGTCGATCCCGAACTCGCGCAACCGGGCCCGGGCGTCACGGTTCATCCGCGCGGTGTCGACCAGGCCGAACCGGCGCGGTTCGCGGCCGAGGTAGAGGTTGCGGGCCACGCTCATCAGCGGGATGAGGTTGACCTCTTGATAGATGGTCGAGATGCCGGCCGCCTGGGCCTGCAACGGGTCGGTGAAGCTGACGGGTGCGTCGAGCAGCCGCACCTCGCCCTCGTCCGCGGTGTAGACGCCGGTCGAGATCTTGATGAGCGTGGACTTGCCGGCGCCGTTCTCGCCGACGAGGGCGTGCACCTCGCCGGCCCGCAGTTCGAGGGAGACGTCGCGCAGCGCGCGGACGCCGGGGAAGGACTTGCTGACGCCGTCCAGACGGAGCACGACGCCGGATGAGTCGGACATCAGAACCTTTCGCGCAGCGATGGGGCGGGGCACCTCAGGATCCCGCGCCCCATCGCTCCGTGGTCGAGGATCAGTACACGTCGCCGTTGGAGAGCGCGGCCTTGGCGTTGTCCTTGGTGAAGTGGTGGTCGGCGATGATGACCTTCGTCGAGGTGCCGGTCGAGCCGTAGAACTTCTGCAGCGACGAGAACGCCAGCGGCCCGAAGCGCGGGTTGGTCTCCACGTCGGCGACCATCACGCCGTTCGCAACGTCCTGCACGCACTGCTGCGTGCCGTCGATCGCGACGACCTTGATGTCCTTGCCGGGCGTCTTGCCCGCGGCACGGATGGCCTGGATCGCACCGAGGGCCATCGTGTCGTTCTCGGCGTAGACGCCGGTCAGCTTCGGGTGGCTCTGCAGGATCTGCTCCATCACCTTCTGACCGGTGGCCTGGTCGAAGTTGGCGGTCTGCGACGCGACGACCTTGATGTTCGGGTACTTGGCCTTGATCTGGCTCGTGAATCCATTGGTGCGGTCGGTCGCGACGTTGTTGCCGGAGGTGCCCTGCAGCACCGCCACCTCGCCCTTGCCGCCCATCCCGCCGGCGAGATCGTCGGCCGAGATCTGCGCCTGCTTGTAGAAGTTGGAGCCGATGAAGCCGATGAAGTCGCTGCAGGCGGTGCCCTTGACCGTGCGGTCGATGGTGAGGACGGGGATGTGCTTGGCCTTGGCCGCCGTCAGCGCCGGGGTCAGGCCGTCGGAGTTCTCCGGAGCCACGATCAGCACCTTGGCACCCTGGGAGATCATGTCCTGGATGTCGGTGTTCTGTTGCGACACATTGGCGTTGGCGTTGCGCTGGATCAGCTTGATGCCGAGGCGCTTGGCCTCGTCGGTGATCGACTTGGTCTCGGTCGCCCGGAACGGGTTGCTGGTGGACTCGGATTGGGAGAAGCCCACCGTGACCTTGGTGAGATCGAGTTTGGGGGCGCCGTACTTGGTCGAGGTGCAGGCGGGCCCGGAACCTCCTGCCGCGGTCTGCACCTGCTGCTGACCGCCACCGCTGCTCGACGACGAGGAACCGCTGCTGCTGCTCCCGGCCGACGACGAATTCCCCGAACTGCTGCTCTTGGTGCAGCCGGCGGTGCCGAGGACCATCGCCGCCGCCACTGCCGCCACCCCTGCGGACCTCAGATTCCGTGGGCCGAGTCCAACCAGTCGAACCATCGTGCACACCTCTTCCAATGTGATCGCCGTCACGTCGCGGCGTGGCCTTCATCTAACTCGCCCGAACGAGAGCGGTCAATAACGATCACCTAACGATGCGAAACTCCGGATTTGCGATGCACCGGACCTCGCCCAGGTCGCTGTACGAGTGTCGTACGGCGACGATGGCTGCGCTTTCCATTGCGATCGAATACGATCAAGAACCGTCTTGAGGGACGGGTTCCGGTACCGTGCGGCTCATCCGGCGTCCGAGAGGTGGTGATGGGCAGTGATTGCAGCGGAGCGGCGTGCGGCCATCCTGGAGATCGTGCGGTCCCGGGGCGTGGTCTCGCTGCGCGCCCTGGTCGAGACGACGGGCTCCTCCGAGGTCACCATCCGGCGTGATCTGCGATCGCTGGAGCAGGAGAACCTGCTGAACCGCAGCCACGGCGGCGCGGTGCTGCCCGGGGGGCTCACCCACGAACTGTCCTATCTGCAGAAGTTCTCCGTCGCCGCCGACGAGAAGGTGGCCATCGCCGTCGCGGCGGCAGGCCTGGTCCAGGAGGGCGACGCGATCCTGCTCGGTGCCGGGAGTACGACGCAGGCGCTCGCGCAGCAGCTGACCGGCTTCCGTGACCTGACGGTGGTCACCAATTCCCTTCTGGTCGCAGAGAAACTGGCCGGAAGTTCGGTCGAGGTGATCGTGACGGGAGGCACCCTTCGAGGGTCGACGTTCGCTCTGGTCGGCGCCGAGACCGAGCGCAGCCTCGCCGACCTGCGCCTGCACCGCGCGTTCCTCTCGGGCAACGGTCTGAGCGTCGATCATGGCCTCTCGACCCCGAACGTGCAGGTGGCGAGCTCGGACCGGGCCATCGTGCGCGCGGCGTCCGAGGCCGTCGTCCTCGCCGACCACACCAAGCTGGGGGTCGACACGATGTGTCGAACCCTGGACACCGATCGGATCACCCATCTCGTCACGGACTGGCGAGCGGATCGTGCGGACGTGGCCGCCTTCCGGGAGCGCGGGGTAGTGGTCCACGTCGCGACGAAGGTGCCCGCCGACGCGGACGCCGGGGCTGGTGGCACCGGGTGAGCGGAACTGATCGGTCGTGAACGCCCGCCCGAGCTGACGGAACGGCCTCCGGCCGTCGGTGATCGGGGGCACTATGGATACCCCGATCTCAAGACTCTGGAGGGCGCGATGGCGAACCAATCTGGCGACCGGTCCACGGTGCAGGGCAGCGGTCGAGATGCCGTGGAGGGGGTGACCACGTCCGGCCCGGTCCCCGATGACCAGGAGATCGACGTGACGTTGGTACTGCGTCGACGTGCGGAACTGCCGGCGGCCGGCCATGCCTCCGACCCGATCGACACCGCCGAGCTCGGTGAGCGGTACGGCGCGGATCCGGCCGACCTCGAGGCCGTGCGTTCGGTCGTGACCGCCGCCGGTGCGCAGGTGGTCTCGGAGAATCCCGCGGGTCGCCTCGTGGTCGTGCGGGGCACGTACGCCGTGCTCAAGAAGCTGTTCGACGTCGAACTGAGTGTGGCGCACGGGGAGCACGGATCGTTCCGGATGCGAACGGGCGAGGTGACCGTCCCCCCAGGGTTCGCGGGCGCGGTGACCGCGGTGCTGGGGTTGGACGATCGTGACCAGGCGCGCGAGCGGTTCGTGCACGCCAGTGCTGCCGCGACGTCGTACACTCCGGTCCAGCTCGGCGAGATCTACCACTTCCCCGCGGGCACCGACGGCACCGATCAGGTGGTCGCCATCATCGAACTGGGCGGCGGGTACCAGCAGGCCGACCTCGACGCGTACTTCACCAAGCTCGGAGTGGGGTCGCCCGCCGTCTCCGCCGTGGGTGTCGACGGAGCAGCGAACGCGCCGACCGGCGACGCCAACGGGCCGGACGGCGAGGTCCTGCTCGACATCGAGGTGGTGGGTGCCCTGGCGCCCAAGTCGCAGATCAAGGTCTACTTCGCGCCCAACACCGATGCCGGGTTCCTCGACGCGGTGACCGAAGCGGTGCACGCGACGCCTGCGCCGGCAGCCGTCAGCATCAGCTGGGGTCAGAGCGAGGACCAGTGGACCGCGCAGGCGAGGACCGCGATGGACGCCGCCTTCGCGGACGCCGGCGCTCTCGGTGTCGTGGTCACCACCGCGGCGGGTGACAGCGGATCCTCCGACAGCGGGGTCGGGGTGCACTGCGACTTCCCGAGCTCCAGCCCGCACGCCCTCTCCTGCGGCGGCACCTCCCTGCAGGCCACCGACACCACCGTCAGTTCCGAGACGGTGTGGAACAACGGCACCGGCGGCGGCGCCACGGGTGGCGGTGTCTCGGACGCGTTCCCGGTGCCGGCCTACCAGGCGAACGTCGGAGTCCCGTCCCGCAAGGGCGGGGGCACCGGACGCGGCGTACCGGATGTCGCCGGCGTGGCCGATCCCGCCACCGGATACCAGGTGCGGATCGACGGCACCGACACGGTCATCGGCGGCACCAGCGCGGTCGCTCCACTGTGGGCGGCGCTCACCGCGCGCCTGGTGCAGGCGACCGGACACCGGTTCACCGACGTCCACACCACGCTCTACACCGGTGCGGTCGCCGGTGTCGTGCCGGTGGGCTTCCGTGACATCACGAGCGGCAAGAACGGTGCGTACAAGGCCAAGCAGGGTTGGGACGCCTGCACCGGTCTCGGGGTGCCGGTCGGCGACGCGCTGCTCGCCCGGCTCGAGAACGGCTGAGCCGGGCGCGCCGGAGGTATCAGGCGACCTGGAACGAACGCTTCGAGAGCCCGAACTCGTAGCCCTCGATGGTGGTCTGCACGGGTGCGTCGGCTTCGGTCGCCGCGCCGAGGGTGACGAAGAGCGGGGTGTAGTGCTCCACCGTGGGGTGCGCGAATCGCAGACCCGGAGCGCGGTCGCGGTACGCCGACAGCAGATCGACGTCGCCACGGGCCAACGCGTCGGCGGCCCACTCGTCGAAGTCGCGGGACCAACTCGGCACCTGGTTGTCGAAGAAGGCCTCGCGGGTGAGGTAGGGCAGCCCGTGGGTCATGAACCCGGACCCGATCACGAGCACGCCCTCTTCGCGCAACGGGCGCAGTCGCCTGCCCAGGTCCATGAGCCGCTGCGGGTCGTGGGTCGGCATCGACATCTGCAGCACCGGCACGTCGCCGTCGGGGTACATCACCTTGAGGGGCACCCAGGCTCCGTGGTCCAGCCCGCGGCGGGTGTCCTGATGGACCGGCTCAGAGTCCGGCATGAGCGCGGCCACTCGCGTAGCGAGCGCACTCGCGTCCGGCGTCGCATACGTCATCTCGAAGAACCGCTGCGCGAAACCGCCGAAGTCGTAGACCAACGGGGTGTTCGCGGCGCTGGCTGAGATGGTGAGCGGCGCGGACTCCCAGTGCGCGCTCACGATCAGGATGGCGCGAGGGGTCGGCAGGGCCTGCGCCCAGGTGAAGAGCTGGTCGATCCACCGCGCGTTGTCGAAGAGGGGCGGTGCGCCGTGGCTGAGGTAGAGCCCGGGCAGGGCGCCGTCCGCCGGCGTCCAAGGCCGACGGGACGTGCTCTGGGCGGCAGTGGTGGCCAGGAATCGGTCGAATGCCGCGCCGGGGAGGGTGGGCGTGTCCATGGGTCCTCTATCTCAAGAAAGTTCAAGCTTGAATAAAATACCATAGACGGTATGGGGACCGCAGAGGACGACATCCGCTGGCTCGACGAGCACGAGCGAGCCGCGTGGCTGAACATCGTGCGCACCGTCGTGAAGCTGCCGACGGTGCTCGACGCGCAGCTCGGCCGCGACGCCGGCCTGAGCTACTTCGAGTACATGGTCCTGGCGATGCTGTCCGAACGCCGGTCCCGCACCCTGCGTGCCAGCGACCTCGCCCGCGTCGTCAACTCCTCGGCGACCCGGCTGTCCAACGTCGTACGCCGCCTGGAGCACCGCGGGCTGCTGCTGCGACTCCCCGACCCGGAGGACGGCCGGGGCACCCTGGTGCGGCTGACCGACGCCGGCCTCGACCTGACCATGACTGCGGCGCCGCTGCACGTACAGACCGTGCGGGCCGCCGTCTTCGATCCCCTGGAGGCCGGTGACGTGCAGGCCCTGCATGCGGCGCTCGGGCGGATCCTGGCGCAGATCGATCCCGACGCCGCCACCGAGCCCCTGCCCATCGAGGTGGATCCGGCGTTGTAAGGAGGGCGCGCGCTCTCTGGCGCGCGCGTTCCAACGGGTCGACTGCCGCTTAGCCTGGGTCGATGGTGACGGAGCACCGGTACGCCGCGCGGCTGAGCTGGGCGGGGTCGACCGGGATCGGGTACGACCACTACCCCCGCGAGCACCAAGTGGTCGTCGCCGGCGATCCGCTGCGGATGAGCAGCGACCCGCACTTCGGCGGTGACCCGGAGTCGCGCAACCCCGAGCAGCTGCTCGTGATGGCGGCCAGCAGCTGCCAGCTGCTGTCGTTCCTGGCCGTGGCCGCCCGAGCGCGACTCGATGTCGTCGCGTACGACGACGACGCGGTCGGGTTGATGACCGAGGGGGACGGGCCGGCGTGGGTGGAATCGATCGAGTTGCGTCCGCGCATCGAGCTCGCCCCGGGTAGTCGTACCGACCGGATGCAACGGCTGGTCGAGATCGCGCACCGGGAGTGCTTCATCGCCCGCTCGCTACGCAGCGGGATGAAGATCGAGGCCACGGTCGTTGTGGAGGGTCAGGACGTGGTCGTGGTGCAGGTGGCCGATGCCGCCGCCCCGCGCGTCGAGCCGCAGCGGGGGTGAGCGGGTCGCCACGTCCCCGTTGCACAATCGAGGCAGGAGGCCCCAGATGTCCCAGATGCACAGTCCCGACTACTCCCAGCTGCAGTACGCCGAGAGCCTCTACGAGCAGAAGGACTATGCCGAGGCCGCCCTGGTGCTGGAGAAGCTGCTGGCGAACTCGGATGTCGCGCACGGGACGACCGATGCGCGCCTGCTGCTCGCCCGCTCCTACTTCCACTCCGCGCAGCTGGCCAACGCCGAACGCGAGGCGCGCGCCGTACTCGCCGTCGCCCCTACGGAGGGGTACGCCGCGCTGCTGCTCGGCCGCACGCTGCAGCGCCAGTCGCGGCACGCCGAGGCCCGCAACTTCCTGGAGATGGCGAAGATCTGGGGCGTGGACGCCTGACGTTGACGGCGTTCGCGACCGTTGACGCCGTTCGAACGCCGTCAACCGGCGTGAACGCCGTCAGCCTGCGGTGTGCGTCGCGTCCGGACACGCAGAAACGGAGGGGTACGCCGCGCGGCGTACCCCTCCGTTCACTGGAGGCAGGGTCGGACTCAGGCCTGCTTGATGGCCGAGATCTCGATCTGCAGGGTGATCTTGTCGGAGACGAGCACGCCACCGGTCTCGAGCGCGGCGTTGAAGTTCACGCCGTACTCGGAGCGGGTGAGCGTGGTGGAGCCCTCGAAGCCGATCCGCTCGTTGCCGAACGGGTCCTTGGCGGCGCCGTTGTAGTCGAAGTCGATGGTGACCGACTTGGTGGTCTCCTTGATGGTCAGGTCGCCGACCACGCGCAGCGTGTCGTCGTCGGCTGCGCTGACCTCGGTGGAGTTGAAGGTGATGGTCGGGAACTTCTCGGCGTCGAAGAAGTCGTTGGTGCGCAGGTGACCGTCGCGGTTCTCGTCACGCGTGTCGACGCTGGCGACCTGGATCGTGAGGTTGATCTTGGCGTCCTGCAGTCCGGTGGAGGTCGACGCGGTGCCCTCGATGTCCTTGAACGAGCCGCGGACCTTGGTGACCATGGCGTGCCGGGCGACGAAGCCGACCTCGGAGTGCGCCGGGTCCAGGGTGTAGGTGCCGTTCAGTTCTTTCAGGGTCGTGCTCATGAGTGCTCCTCAGCGAGATGTTCACGTGTGGACGACGTGCTGGTGACTACTTTGCTCAAGATTGGGTGATGTGTCAACTATTCGGGTAAAGTGTGCTGCATGACAACCGGAGTGCGATGGCTCGACGACGAAGAACAGCGCGTGTGGCGTCAGTGGTTGCACACGAACTCACGGCTCACCGCCCACCTCGCACGCCAGATGCTGGACGAATCGGGACTGTCCCTCCCGGACTTCGAGGTGCTGGTGACGTTGAGCGAGACCCCCGAACGACGGATGCGCGTGGTCGCGCTGGCCGACAGCATCCGATGGGAGCGCAGCCGCCTGTCGCATCACCTGACCCGGATGGAGAAACGCGACCTGGTCACGCGTGAGGAGTGCCCGCAGGATCGGCGCGGCGCGTTCGTGGCACTGACGCCGGCCGGGCTGACCGCTCTCGAGGGCGCTGCGCCCGGTCATGTCCGTGAGGTGCGAGCTGCGATGTTCGACGCGCTCACCCCCGAGGAGATCGCTCAACTGGACCACATCACCGCCACCCTGCTCGGTCGACTGGGCGGTGAAGGCAGTGAGGGCACAGCATGCACGGGCGGCGACGACGCGGCGGCCTCGATGCCCTGCGGGGCCTGACCTCTCAGCGCTGCGCACCATGTCGTCCTGCCTCGGGAAGGGTGTCCTGCCCGGCCGTCGGTGATGCGTCGTCGCGCCGGAACCCCCAGTAGGTGTTGTTGCTGACCAGGAAGAAGCTCAGCAGTCCCAGCAGCAACCACCACGCGAGCACCCCGAGGTGCAGCCCGAGGGAGTCGCCGCCCAGGTAGACGATGCTGCGGATGGAGTCCACGCCGGCGCCGTTCGGCAGCCAGCGCCCGACGACGCGCCAGAGGGTGGGCAGCAGCTCGTACCCGTACGCACCGCCCGCGCTGGGGTTGCCGAGCACCACGAAGAGCAGGATCGACACACCGATCCCGACGATGCCGAAGAGTGCCTCCATCCCCATCGTGAAGACCGATGCGGTCAGCGAGACCAGCATGCCGACACCGGCCACCGCCCAGAAGTGTCCGTTCAGGGCGCCGATCAGCGGTCCCACGACGAGCGCGCCGCCGATGCCGGAGACGACGGCGTACGCCGCGCAGCCCGCCAGCCGCCACAGCATCCGGCGGAAGTTGCGCGCCCGCATGCCACCCCGGACGCCGAGGAGCGACGCGAGCAGATAGCCGCCCACCAGCCAACCGACGACCAGATAGAAGCTGGTGAGGCCGCGGCTGTCCCCGGCCTGCACCGGCACGACGTCCTGGGTCTTGAGAGTGCGCTTCTGGCTCGAGGCGACCTGGGAGAAGATCGCGTCGACGGCCGCGGTGATCGAGGACCCCTCGGCCGAGTTGACCAGCAGAGTGTCCTGGGTGCCCTTGGGGTTGAAGAGGTAGACGGCCTGGCGACGCCCCTCGCGCAGCTCCTTCGTGGACTCCGCGCGGTCGCTCGAGGCGAAGGCCGCGACCGGTTTTCCGTCGATGGCGTTCAGCTTGTTGGCGACGTAACCCTGCCAGCCGTTGTTCGAGACGACGTCGACGGTGATCGCGTGGGGTTGCGGTTTGTGGAATGCGCCGACGTACGAGGCGATGAAGAGCAGCTGGACCATCAGCACGGCGACGATGACCCCGACGCTGCGCGGCCCCAGCACCTCGCGCAGCCGCCCTCGGACCGATTCGTCGACGCTGCGTTCGTACCCCGCCCGGGGACCGGTCGGCGGCGGCTGACGGGTGGCGCCGGGTCCGGGTTCGTCGGTGCTCATGGCCCCTCCCACCGCCGGTCCGGGGATGGGCCCGCGCTCGCGAAGATACCGGAACCGGCCCTGGGGAGGCAGGATCGCGGCCATGACCCGCCCGGTACTGCACACCCCACGGATCGAACTGCGCCCCATGACCATCGATCACCTGCCCCTGCTGCACCGGCTGGACGCGGACCCGGAAGTGATGCGCCACCTGCTCGGGCGGGCCCGCACGCCGGCGGAGATCGATGCATTCTGGGCACCGCGCTGCGCTGACACGGTGGCCGACCAGGTGGGACTCGGCTGGTGGGTGGGGTTCCGCAACGAGGAGTTCCTCGGGTGGTGGGACCTCGGGCGCAGCGACTCGGCGCCGGGCTCGCCGGGGGGGGGTCTCGCCGACGCCGAGATCGGATGGCGCCTGGAGCGACGCCACTGGCGTCAGGGGCTGGCGAGTGAAGGCGCCGCGGAATTGCTCCGGCACGCCTTCGAAGCAGTGGGATTGGAGCGGGTGTGGGCCGAGACGATGGCGGTCAACGCCGGTTCACGGGGCGTGATGCGGCGCCTGGGCATGCGGCACGTCCGGACCGACGTACGCGTGTGGGACGACCCGCTGCCGGGTGCCGAGGAGGGCGAAGTCGTCTACGAGATCACCGCCGAGCAGTGGCGTCACGCCGCGCAGGCGGGCCGGGGCTGAGTTTCACGCCCATCGGTCTCGGGAGATTCCCGCCGATGGACGGCAGAGGCGGTTCGAGTGAGACGGACGCGCCCGGCTCGGCGAGCCGGGCGCGCGCCCGATGGTCAGCGCTGCGAGGCGCGGAACGGAAGCCAGACGCACAGACCCATCAGGGCCATGGCCAGCGGGAAGTGCACGGCCTGAGCGCCGGGGCTGTCGCCGATGATCCCGCCGATGTAGGCCTCGACGACCAGGATCACGGCCAGTGCGATGCTGCCGAACAGCAGATCCTTGCGTGCGCGCAGCCGCAGGACCGCCCAGACCACCGCGATGATCGCGAGCAGGATCGCGAGGTCGGCGCCCCGGGCATGCACCTGCACCCAGGTGCTGTTGTTCTCCTTGGCCTCGCGGATGAAGATCCCGGCCCACACGCCCTGGAAGAGCACGATCACCGCCACCACCCCGACGAGGGCGGCGAAGACGCGGTGGTGGGTGACGGAGTCGGGTGTAGCCGAACGTGTGGGAGCGGACATCGAAGACCTCCGGAAGGATGAGTGGATCAGGGGACGCCACGAGCGGACGCAATGTCGGCCTACCGTCACCCTGGGGTGCTGGCGATGGCCGTTACCGAAGCAGGTACCCCAACGGTCGCGGCCTCAACCTGAGACGATACTGAGAAATCGATGCGGATCGGCCTGAGCGCATCAGGTCATCTCGGACGGCGACGTTCGAGAACGTGTGCCAACGCCACTTCCGAGGACCTGATCTGGTCGGGCGGAGCGCCGATTGCTCGCCGCAGGTCGAGTGCTGCGCTCAGCGATGCCGCCGCTCCCTGCGTGTGTCCCGAACGCAGTTGGGCCTTGCCCAGGTGTTGCAACGCCATCGCGCGCCTGCCGTCGCTCAACTCACTGTCGCGCAGGAGCTCCGTGTAGATCCGGGTCGCGTCGACGTACCGCCCCTGCACTTGAGCGAGTTCGGCGCGCAAGGCAGTGGCACGGAAGCCTCGGTCCTCCAGGGAGTCCAGCATCGACGCAGCCAATGACGCCTGACCCATTGCGAGTGCCGCCACGATCCGGTCCGCCGGGTCGCTCGACTCGATCAGTTCCCGGCGTACGACGTGGGCGTCGATCACGACCGTCGTCAACGTCTCCTCGTCGATTCCCAGACCCTGTCCGATGTCGATGACCACCCGCGCATGATGCCGCAGCGGCGGACGCTGAGGCCTCTGAATGGATTGCGCCCCAACGGGTAAGCATCGAGGGGCGGGCTCGTTCAGGAAGCGACGAGCCCGGGTGGGCGACGGGCCGCCGGGCGTGGGCACCTGCCCGTTGGTAACGTCGATGAGACCAGGCGGATCACTCTCCGGAGAGCGGCGTGAGCAGTGCGCGATGCATTCATGGATGTCCGAGAGCACGATGGCGGACGCGGTGCGGTGGCGAGCCCGCCGAATGAGCAGGTGGTGCTGCTCGACCCGGCGGGGCGGGCGATCGGCGCCCAGGACAAACGCACGGTGCACGGCGCGGACACTCCGTTGCACCTCGGCTTCTCCTGCTACATCTTCGATGACCGGGGCCGGCTGCTGGTGACCCGGCGGGCCCTGCACAAGCGCACCTTCGGCGGGGTCTGGACCAACTCGGTCTGCGGCCACCCGGCGCCCGGCGAGCCCCTGCGCGCGGCGGTGATGCGGCGCGTACGCCGTGAGCTCGGGCTGGCGATCGGGCTGCCGCGCCTGGTGTTGGCGGACTTCTCCTATTACGCCTCGATGAACTCGGTGGCCGAGAACGAACTGTGCCCTGTCCTGGTTGCCCATGCTCTGGGCAGCACGCTGAGCCCCGACCCGGACGAGGTCGCCGACATGGAGTGGGCCCCGTGGAGCCGGTTCGCGACACAGGTGGCCGACGGCGAACGCACCGTCTCACCGTGGTGCCGTGCACAGGTGGATGCTCTGGGCGCTCTCGGCGACAGCCCTGAGCGCTGGCCCGACGCCCCACCGGCGCTCCTGCCCGCAGCGGTTCGCTGGTGAGGATCCCGTCGCGCGCGGATGTGTCCCCGCTGTCGGCGCGGATGCTGCTGGCCGGCTTCGACCAGCTCGTCCGCTCCAACCTGCGCTCGGTCAGCGTCCGTGGCAGCCTGCCGCCCGCGCCGGTGATCTGGGCCGGCAACCACCACTCGTGGTGGGACGCGTTCGTGGCCTCTGCGGTGCTGCGGCACGAGCACCATGCCGCGACCCTGGTGATGGACGCGGAGAACCTCGCGTCCTTCGGTTTCCTGAAACCGCTCGGGCTGGTGCCGAGCGACCGCCCGCGCGCCGGTCTCACCGCGTTGCGGGAGGGGCGCACCCTGGTCATCCTCCCCGAGGGCGAACTGCTCGGGCCCGGCCCAATGCGTCCGCTGCACCGTGGCGCCGGCTGGTACGCCGAGCAGACGACGGCGCCGTTGGTGCCCGTCTCCCTACGCGTCGTCATCCGCGGTCACCAGCACCCCGAGGCACTGGTCGACCTGGGAGAGCCGGTGCAGGGGGCCGACCTCGCGCCGGCGATGGCCGCGCAGCTCACCGGTCTAGACGCCCTCATCGCCACCGCCGACCCGCGCGAGCCGCTGCCGGGCTTCCGCCAGGTGCTCTCCGGCCGCAGGTCGTTCGACGAACGGATCGGCCAGCTCGCCGAGAAGGTGCAGCGTTGAAGGCACTGCTCGCGGTGGTGACGGCGTACATCACGGTGAAGACCGCTGTGGCTCTGTCGAACTCGCGGTCCTTCCCGGTCCTCGGCCACGACCCGTCGCCGGCGGACGCCGGTGACGATGTGTCGCTCATCGTCCCGGTGCGCAACGAGCTGCACAGGCTGCCCCCGCGTCTGCCGGGGATGCTCGCGCAGCAGGTGCAGGAGCTGATCTTCCTCGACGACTGCTCGACCGACGGCACCACGCAGATGCTGCATCAGGTCGCCGCCGAGCACCCGCACGTGCGCGTCGTCAGCGGACGACCCATGCCGAAGGGCTGGGTCGGCAAGACCTGGGCGTGCGCCCAAGGCGCCGACGCCGCACACGGTGACGTCCTGGTGTTCTGCGACGCGGACATCGCGCTGGGTGACGGGGCGATCGGTGCCGTTCTCACCCAGCTGCGCGCGCAGCGCGCGGACCTGATGTCGGTCTTCCCGCGCCAGGTGACCGAGACCTTCGCCGAGCACGTCACCATGCCGCTGATCGACGACCTGCTGCTGACCGGACTGCCCTTCCAACTGCTGGAGCAACCACGGGCGAAGGGTGCGGCCGCCGCCAACGGCTCGATCATGGCCTTCCCTCGGGCGTCGTACGACGCGCTCGGAGGCTTCGCCGCCGTCCGCACCGAGATCGTGGAGGACCTGGCGATGGCCCGGCACACCCGCCGCACCGGGCACCGGCTGGGTCTCGCACTCGGCGGCGATCTGATCAGCACCCGGATGTACGAGGGCTACGACGAGCTCGTCGCCGGCCTCGGCAAGGGACTGCTCGCGGTGATGGGCAACCGGCCCCTCCTCGTCGTCTTCACGGCGTGGCACCTGATCGCCTACACCGCGCCGCCGCTCCTGATCCGCCGTCGGCCCGCGTGGCTGATCCCGTGGGCGCTGGCCGTCGCGGAACGTCTGGTCGTGGAAGCCACCACCGGTCGTCGGAAGTGGTGGCAGTCGCTCACCATGCCGCTCACCCCGCTCTACGCGATTCCTGTCGCCGCCGTGGCCGTGCGTCGTACCAAGCACTGGAAGGGCCGGGTCTACCCGTGAGTGCCTTCCCGCAGCCACGCACCGAGCCGGTCGCCGGGCATCTCGGCCGGTGGGGCACGGACCCGCTGGCTCTGATGCAGGAGGGCGCCGCGCTCGGGCCGGTCTTCCGGCTGCGGTTGTGGCGCACGGCGTACGTCGGGTTCAGCCCCGGGTGGAATCGGCTGGTGCTGAGTGACCTGGACACGTTCCGCAGCCGCGGTGGGATGAGCCGCCTGTCGCCGTACCTCAGCGACGGCATCGTGCAGACCGATTTCCCCGATCACGCCGACCGTCGCGCCGCACTCAACCCGGGGTTCTCGCGGGCGGCGGTGGCGCTGCTCGCCGAACAGATGGAGCAGGTCGTCCGCACCCTGCTGCCGGCCGGTCGGTTCGACGCCGTCGCGTGGTCCTCGCGGCTGGTGCGTGCCGTGCTCTCACGCACCTTCCTCGGCACGGGCGGCACCCACCCGGTGCTGGACGACTTCCTGGACCCGATGAGCCGGCCGCTGCCACAGCCGTTCCTGCCGCGACCGAGGCGCTTCCGGCGGATGGACGCCGTGCTGGCCGAACGACTGCGCGATGCCGAGAGCGACTCCCTCGCAGCGGTCTTCGCAGCGCACGGCGGTGTGCCGGAGATGCGGGTCGCGCTCGGCGCCGGTTACGACACGACGGCGCACACGCTGGCCTGGCTGCTGCGGCACGTGGCGCTCGATCCCATCCTCCTCGCGCCCGAGCGGCACGACCACGTCGTCCGCGAGGTGCTGCGGCTCTATCCCGCGGGCTGGCTGGGCAGCCGGGTGACCCGTCGCGCGGCCGAGTTCGAGGGGCGCACCATCCCGGCCCGCAGCCTGGTGATGTACAGCCCGTTCCTGACCCACCGCGACCCGTCCCTGTGGGAGCGGCCGCAGGAGTTCTGCCCCGAGCGGTTCGCCGACAAGGTGCCGGCCTGGGGCTACCTCCCGTTCGCCGCGGGCCCGCGCACCTGCCTGGGTCGCCATTACGCCACCCTGCTGTTGCACGTCGTGCTGCGGGTGCTCGCCGATCGCCGGCTGCTCTTCCACGACGGCGACGACACGATGCGCGCCGGCGTCACGTTGAGTCCGGCCGGCCCGCAGCGTCTCGAGCTGGTAGCGGCATGACCCGGCGGGCGTCCGAGGCCGTGCTCGCCCTGGGCGCCGCCGTGCTCTACAGCTCGTTCCTGTTCTCCTACGCCGTGGGGAGCGGACAACGGGCCGACTTCGTCAGCCAGCTGGAGCTCCCCGGAGCGCCGTACGCCGGGTGGTACCGCGCCTCGGACGTGCTCGCGGGCCTGGCCCTGCTGACGCTCGCGTGGTTGTGCCGACCGGCAGGCGGGGGACGGGTCGCGGTGCGGTGGGCGTGCGTCATGGCAGCGCTGGTCGGCGCCGGATCCCTGCTGGACGGAAGCACGTCGATGGACTGTGCCGCAGGCGCCCGAGGGACCTGCGACCTCGGCGACCACAGCGTCCTCGGCCTGCTGCACCAGCTGGTCGTCGGGCACACGCTGAGCGGCCTGGTGGGTTTCGCCGCGGCGGGCCTCGGCGCCGCATGCTGCGCGCGCGCCAGTTGGCCGGCGCACACGGGCTGGCTGCGCGTGCACATCGTCCTCGCCGCGGGGATCGGGATGTGCGGGCTGGCCGATGTTGCGCTGCTGCTCGCGAACACTGACATCGGACTCGTCGAACGCGTGCGGATCGTGCTCGTCTCGACGTGGATCGCAAGCATTCCGTGGACCATCCGCGCGGTGCGGCGTGACGCGCACACCCGGCCCGCCCCTGCAGCACGCGCGGGTGCGGTGCGCTCATGACGCGCAGAATCGTGATCGTCGGAGCCGGTCTGGCGGGGCTGTCCGCGGCCTGCCACCTGGCGCGCAGCGGCCACGAGGTGGTGGTGCTCGAGCGCGGTGAGCAGGTCGGGGGTCTGGCTGCCACCAGACACGACACCGGCTACACCTTCGACCTCGGGCCGACCGTGCTGACCATGCCGGATCTCATCGACGAGGCGCTGCAGGCGGCCGGCACCAGCCTGCAGGACGAGCTCACGCTGCGACAGCTCGACCCGGCGTACCGCGCCCGGTTCGCGGACGGTTCGACTCTCGATGTGCTCGCGGATCACGAGGCGATGACCGCACAGATCCGGGAGGCGTGCGGCGCGCACGACGCGGCGGCGTACGAGACCTTCGTCGTGTGGTTGCGCGCGCTCTACGAGCTGGAGATGCCCCGCTTCATCGACCGCAACTTCGACCGACCCTGGCAGATCGCCCGCCCGCCGGGCCCCGCCGCGCGGCTTTTGCGGATGGGCGGTCTACGCCGCCTCGATCCGTTGATCCGCAGTCGGTTCGACGACGAGCGGCTGCACCGGCTCTTCACCTTCCAGGCGCTCTACGCCGGGGTCTCGCCGCAGCAGGCGATGGGCATCTTCGCGGTCATCACCTACATGGACAGCGTGCGTGGAGTCTTCTTCCCCGAGGGCGGGATCCACGACGTACCCCGTGCACTGGCCCGCTCCGCCGAAGCCGCCGGGGTGCAGATCCGGTTGCGGCAGGACGTCACAGGGCTGCGGCGTACGTCGACCGGTGCCGTCAGCGGGGTCGTTGCCGGTGACGAGGTGGTGGCCGCCGACGTGGTGATCGCAACGGGTGATCTGCCCACGATGTACGACGTACTGCTGCCCGGGGCCCGTCGCCCGCTGCCGCTGCGCCGTCCGCGTTACTCGCCCTCGGCGGTCGTGTGGCACGTCGGTACGGCCGACCCCGCACCGGACGACGTGCGGCACCACAACATCCACTTCGGACGGGAGTGGGCCAGCTCTTTCGACGAGCTGCTCGACGAGCGGGTGCTCATGCGCGATCCGTCCCGGCTGGTGTCGGTGCCGTCGGTGACCGACCCGTCCCGTGCCCGGCCGGGCGGCGCCGCCATGTACGTGCTCGAGCCCGCGCCGCACCTGGGTGGCCCGCTGGATTGGGCGACGATGCGGGAGCCCATGAAGGAACGCCTGACGGGTTTCCTTGCGGCCAGCGGGTATCCGACGGACATCGTGAGCGAGCACCTGGTCACCCCCGGCGACTGGGCCGACCAGGGGCTGACGGCCGGCACGCCGTTCGCGCTCGCGCACACCTTCTTCCAGTCCGGGCCGTTCCGCCCGGTCAACGTCGCGCGGGACGCGCCCGGTTTGGTCTTCGCTGGTGCGGGTACGACGCCAGGTGTGGGCGTGCCGATGGTCCTGGTCAGCGGCAAGCTCGCCGCGCAACGCGCCCTGGCATACCTGAGCAAGGAGTCGAGATGAGTGCCGACCCGGCCGTCCTTCGGGAGGGATACGCGCGCAGCGCCGTGCTGACCCGCGACTACGGCACGACCTACTACTGGGGTGCCCGCACGCTGCCGGCCGACCAGCGCCGCGATGTGTACTCCGTCTACGCGCTGTGCCGTCTCGCCGACGACATCGTCGACGCGCCGCACGCCACCGACGGAGCGCACCGTGCGAAGACCGGCAGGCACCTGGCCGATTTCGCCGCGTCCTTCCGCGCGCATCGGGCCGGCGCCGTCGAGGATCCGGTGCTCACCGCGGTGGCCGACACCGCGGAACGCCGCGGCATCCCCCAGGAGTGCTTCGAACGCTTCTTCTCGGCGATGGCGAGCGACCTGACGGTCACGTCGTACCCGACGTACGACGATCTGCTGGGTTACATGGAAGGCTCCGCCGCGGTGATCGGCGAGATGATGCTGCCGGTGCTCGAACCCACCGACCCCCGCGCGTACTCGCCGGCGCGTGACCTCGGGCTCGCCTTCCAGCTCACCAACTTCCTGCGCGACGTCGACGAGGACCTCGACCGCGATCGGCACTACCTCCCGCTGGAGGACCTGGAGCGTTTCGGGGTCGATCCCGACCAGCGGCGCGCCACGGATGAGTGGAAAGCGTTGATGCGCTTCGAGATCCAGCGCACCCGTGAGCTCTACGCGCACGCCGACACCGGGATGCGGTATCTGCCACCGGCATCCGCCCGCTGCGTGGTCATCGCGCGGCGGCTCTACGCACGGATCCTCGATCTGATCGAGGACGCCGACTACGACGTGTTCTCGGCCCGCGTGCGGCTGCCCACCTGGCGTAAGGCGGGCCTCGCGGCACGGTTGCTGGTGACGCCGGCCGCGTTGCTCCGCTGACCCGCCGAGTCGGAGCGCGAATGTCCGCAGATTCGTATGGGCGTGTGCACGATATTGCGGACACTCGCGGTGATCCTGAGAGGGTGAGCCGGTGCGGCACCTCACCTATCTGCTGATCCTGCTGGGATGCGTCGTGCTGACCCTGCCGCTGGAGTTCGTGATCGGCGCCCGGGTGTGGCGTCGGCCCCGGCTCGCGGCGCTCGCCATCGTGCCGCCGGCGCTGGTCTTCATCGTCTGGGACCTGATCGGCGTGGCGCGCGGGTGGTGGACGTACGGCGGGCGGTACCTGATCGGCGTACGCCTCGGGTCCTTGCCGTTGGAGGAGGTGCTCTTCTTCCTCGTGGTGCCGCTGTGCGCGCTGCTGACCTTCGAGGCGGTGGGCATCTGCGGGCGACTGCTGCGCGACCGCGGCGCAAGGTCGGCCGACCGGGTGGGCGCTGGTCGCGATGCCTGAGTACACCGTGTCCGTCGTGGTCGGGCTGGTCGTCGTGGTGGTGCTGGAGCTGGCGTGGCTGCGCACAGGGATCTTCCGGTCGGCGCGCTACTGGGTGAGCATGGCGATCGTGCTGGGCTTCCAGGTGCTCGTCGACGGACTGCTCACCAGAGGGTCGAGACCCGTTGTGGCGTACGACGATTCGCAGAACCTCGGCATCCGCTGCCCGCCCGGCATCCCGATCGAGGACTTCGGTTTCGGTTTCGTGCTGTGCACGGCGGTGCTGCTCGGCTGGGTGCAGTGGCAGCGTCGCGTCGCTCGGTTGTCAGCGGATTCCTGACGCTGGCGCCACGGATCCGCTGACAACCGCGGGGTCTCAGCGGCGTATGTCCTCGTCCTCGCTCGAGGCCCGCAGCGGCTCGCCGTCGGACGGCTGGTTGCTGACGGCACCCGCGTCCACCGCCGCACCGGTCAGGTCGTGCTGCCGGCCTTTGCCGCCCGCGCCGAACTCGTTGAAGATCAGGTTGAGCGCGAAGACCACGATCACCGTCGAGGTGATGGCCGACCCGAAGATGGTCTGGAACGAGTCGGGGAAGTTGCGGTAGAAGTCCGGCGCGATGACCGGCAGCAGCCCGATCGACAGCGACACCGCGATGATCAGGAGGTTCTGGTTGTCCACGAACGACACCTTCGCCAGCGTGCGGATGCCGACCGCGGTCACCATCGCGAACATCACCGTGCCGGCGCCGCCGATGACCGGGCCGGGCAGCGCCGCGACGAGCTGCCCCATCTTGGGGATCAGCCCGAGCAGCACGAGGAACCCGCCGCAGACCGCGACCACCCAGCGGCTCTTGATCTTGGTGATCTCCACAAGGCCGACGTTCTCGGCGTACGCCGTGTCCGGGAAGGAGTTCATGAAGCCGGCCAGCACCGCTGAGAGGCCGTCGGTGGCGAGGCCGCGCGCCACGTCGTTGGAGGACAGCGGGCGGTCGACCATCTCCGACACGGCGAGCATGTCGGCGGTGGACTCGGTGTAGGTCACGAGCATCACGATGCACATCGACACGATCGCGGCTGCAGCGAACTGCGGCGGCCCGAAGTGGAACGGCTCGGACACCCCGGCCCAGTCGGCGGAGCCCACGCCGGAGAAGTCCAGCAGTCCCATCGGCCACGCGACGAGCGTGCCGGCGACCACGCCCAGCAGCACCGCGATCTGGCCGACGAAACCCTTGAAGAAGCGGGATACCAACACGATCACCAGCACGACCAGGCCGGCCAGCAGGATGTGCGAGACCTTGCCGTAGTCACCGTTCTGTACGACGACCTGCGAGCCGGCCTTCGTCGTGGCGGTGAACCCCTCGGCCTTGTCGGTGACGGTGATGCCCGCCCCGTCGCCGCCGAACGGCAGCGTCGTCGGGCTCTTGCCGGTGATGAGGGACGCGTCCGCGCCGATCAGCGACAACCCGATCACCGTGATCACGGTGCCGGTGACCAGAGGCGGGAAGAACCGCACCAGCATCGAGAACGGTTTCGCGATGATCAGTGCGAAGACGCCGGCGGCCAGCAGCGCGCCGTACACGACCTGCAGGCCCTTGATGTGGCCGTCCGCGCCGGGCTTGGTGCCGTACTGGGTCGCGATGATGATCATCGGGTTGAGCACGGTGAACGTCGCGCCGGCCACCACCGGCAGCCGCACGCCGAGGATCTTGGAGATGCCGACCGACTGGATGATGGTCGCGATGCCCGAGACCAGCAGGTCGGCGTTGATGAGGATGGCGATGTCGGTCTTGCTGAGCCCCAGGGCCGCACCGACGATGATCGGCACGGCCACCGCACCGGCGTACATGATGAAGAGGTGCTGCAGCCCCAGCACGATCAGGCGCGGCGCGGGCAGCACCTCGTCGACCGGGTCCACCGTCTTCTGCGTCGTCCGTATCGACATCGGTTCCTCTTTCCGCTGCGACAACCTGCTCGGTCGGGCCTGAAGTCAGACCTACGAGACTATGGCGGCGGCGTGTTTCGGCGGCGTTCCTTTCCGATAACGGGCCGGCAACGTCGCTGCCTACGCTGGGGTCGTGAACGACTACGAGGTCACCGGTTCCCGACTCACCGTGCCGTTCACCTCGCACGGCCGGGACGGTTCGATCGAGGTCGGCGTCCACCCGAACCAGGATCCCGTGGCCTCCGGTCACGCACGCCTTCTGCCCGACGTGGAACCCGTTGCGCTCCAGGGGTTCCCGGTCGTCACTGCATCGGTGCACCTGGACGTGGTGGGGCCCGCAGGGGTCTTCGGATGGGTGCAGCTGGTGACCCAGCGGCTCGAGCGCGGCGAGATCCACCGGGCGATCGACGCCGTCGACTGGATGGCGCCGCTGTGCGCGTTCGGCTACCTCCCGACGTTCCTGGACGCCCCCGCGAACCCCGGCGACCGGGACGTGACCTGGAGCGCCGACACCTTCCTGGTGCAGCTACCGGACGTCAGCCGCACCCGGCGTCTGCAACCGCTCGGCGGCTTCCAGTGGGGGTACCGACTCGTGGGTGGGCGACCCGCAGGACTGCTCCCACTGCGTACGGCGGACGCGGCCGGCTGGCGCGACCTGCGCGTGGTGCTGGGGCGTGAGCACCCCGGGTGGCGGACCGACGACTGACCTGTGGACCGAGGGTCAGGCGGGCTTGCCCCAGCTGACCGGTGCCCACTGGGTGCGCGCCCAGGGGAAGTCGCCGACGTCGAGAGAGCCGTACTTGGCTTTGATGTCGGTCTCCCACGGGTTGCTGCCCGTTCGCTGGATCTCGGTGGCCGGGTGCTCGACGTTGAAGGCGTGGCAGAAGAGGTTCTTGTCACCGGCCATCCCGCCGTACTTCTGCACGGCGCGGGCCAACAACAGGGTGAACGGGCGCAACCCGAGGGTGTCGAGGTTGAGCGTGGGCGGGAAGCGGAACCACTGACCCTCGGCCGGCGTGTTGACGTTGGAGTCGGTCCCGTCGGACTGCTTGGCGGGCCAGGAGACGACGCCGCTGCGCGCGTTGCTGATGGTGAAGTCCAGTGCGTGGCCGATCTCGCCGCGGCGGGCCTCGCTGATCCCGACCTGCAGCAGCGGGTTGAGCATGGCCACGACCGCCGACGACCCCTCGGTGAGCTCCATCGAGTAGTTGGCGGTGGGCAGGTTGGTGAAGCGCGGCGCGGCCACGTAGTAACCGCCCGTCGCCGCGGTCCACGTACCGTCGGACTGCTTGCGGCACAGGAAGTACTCGCGCATGATGCCGCTGCCACGGTCGTAGACGGCCATCGAGCTGTCACCGCCACCTGCCGGAGTTGCGTACGGAGGCAACGGAATCCGGCCATTCACATGAGCTGCCAGGGTGCTACCGGCTGCGGCATTGCTGGCCGTCATCGTGGTGAAGGGACATCCGGCCACCGTGGAGTCCACGACGTAGGTGGGGATGTTGTACGACGTGGTGTTGAGCGACGTGATCACGCCGTAGGGGTTGTTGGGCAGGGTCGGCATCCGGGTGGCCATTGCCGCCGAGTTGGTCGCCAGGGGCATCGAAGCCACGCTGCGCGTGAAGACGGTGCCGTTGCCGACGTAGGGGTACCAGAGGTCGCCGTGCCAGATGCCCGGGTCGGTGACGGGAGGGGCCTCGCGGCCACGCAGCGACGTACTGGCAGCGAGGGCGGCCGGCGTCCCGGCGGCGGTGAGCGCACCGGCACCGGCCAATGCCAGGGCGCTGCGGCGGGTCACGGCGTCTTCGAAGGCGGGCATGTCCAGAACATAAGGACGCGAAGGGTCCGCACGGCCGGTTGCGCGCATCGTATTTTGCAGACGATGACGCGAACTAGTTGACGGTGTGACAAGCGCAGGTGAGGGTGGACGCAGGTCGCCGATCGGGCGGCGCTCGCGGCACCTTCGGAGAATCGACGGCCATGATCACTGACGACGACGTGCAGGCACTGGACGGCAGCGACGCCGTCGACCGCGACGGGCGCCTCGTGGGCGAGGTCGACCAGGTCTATCTCGACGACCGGACCGGGACGCCGACGTGGGTGGCGGTGTTGACCGGGCTGGCCTCGGGCGCGCAATTCCTGCCCCTCCATGAGGCATGGATGGCGGCCGGCGAGGTCACCTTCCCCTACACCCGTGACCAGATCGCCCGCGCGCCCAAACTGGCCCCCGGTGAGCATCTCGACGTCGAGCAGGAGCGTCGGCTCTACGACCACTACGGGGTCGAGTACGACGACGGGCCTCCCCCCGGAGGCACCGAAGCGCCCGAAGGGCCCAGCGGACAAGCGGATTCGCTCAGGGAATCTGATGCGCGGGGCGAGAACGCGGACGATTCCTCCGCTGCGGTGGCGGCGGGCGGCCCATCGGAAGCATCCATGCGCGCACGACTGCCCAAGACAGCCGCCGCCCCTGCGACCGACGACGTCGCCACGCCCCCTGCCGAGCCCGAGCCAGAGCCCGAGCCCGTGACGTTGTACGAGGAACGCCTCGTCGCCGGCACGCGGGTGCGGGTGTCCGGCACGACCCGGTTCACCAAAAGGGTTGTGACCGAAGAGCGGACGATCACGGTCACCGTTCGTCGGGAGGAGCTCGTCGTGGAGCACCAGCCCGCGCCCGAGCGCGCAACCGACCAGACCCGCGGCGGCCAGCAGGGAAAACTGGAGGCCCACCCGCTCGCGAGCACCCCGCACGAGATCGTGCTGCACGAGGAGGTGCCCGTGGTGACCATGCAGACCCGGCCGGTCGAGACCGTCCGCATCGGGGTCGGGACGGTCACGGTCGAGGAGCAGGTCACCGACAACGTGCGGCGCGAGTATCTGGAGGGCCACCCACCCGCCTGAGGCCCGCAGCGGCGTACATCGGGGATCGCACCTGCTCGGGTCGAATCGACCGCCTCGTCGACGCCTACGCGCCAGGATGTGGGCGTGGAGGATCCCTGGGGTGTCGACCAACCGGCCGCAACGACTCGGCAGCCGCCGCTGCCGAGCGGACTCGCCGCGCACGCCGAGGTGGTGCGCACCGGTGTCCCCCTGCGGGTCGACGCCGACTACGTCGAACCGGAAGAGTTGCCCGAGGTCGAGGCACTGATCGATCAGGGGTGGACCCGCCTGTCGGATGCGCCGAGCGAATACCTGGTGCCCGCGCTGTGGCCCGCCGAACACCGGTGCTGGGTGGCGGACCGTACGCCGCCCACCTGGGATCCGGGCCGGTCGACATCGGAGTACTACCGCTGGATCCGCCCGCGCGAGACGAGCGGCCCGCGGGCGTGGTCCCGGGACGAGGACGTTGCTGCCGAGGCGCGCAGTGCCGGCCTGCCACCGCCGCCAGGTGGACGCGTATGGCTGGTGCGATCGCCGTGGCACGGCATCCACACCGGGGACGTGCTGCGCCTGATCACCCGCCGTGCCGACGGTCGCAGGCGGATGAGTCCGCCGGACTACTACCGGACGGGCTGCGACGTCATGGCGATGTCGCAGGAGCAGGTCGCCGACGCGATCCGTCGCGAATTGCCGGTCGATCCGGTCCGATCCGTCGGTGCAGACCGGGCCGCTCGGCTGTTGGACGAATGGGAGATCGAGCCTGCCGAGCTCGATCGGTGGTGTGAGCAGACCGGGCTGTCGTCGCGGGCGCTCGTCGCGTGGATGTCATCGGCGGAGCTGTTCGACGAGGACATCGTCGACTTCGTGCGCGACTGGCATCGCCACGCGTTGCCGGGCGACCCACCCTCCGACGCAGCGGCCTTCGTCGACCGCGATCTGGCGGAGGTGCGCCGTTTCCTCGACGCCGGTTTCGATCTGTACGACGCCGGCATGCTCGAGTACGTCGGGGTCGGGCGGGCGGACGCGTGGCGGGGCGCCGGGTTCTCCGCCCAGGACACCTACGAACTGCTGCGCTGCGATCCCGACCTGACCGTCGCGCAGGCCCGTGCTTTCGACGACGCCACGGTCCGCGCGGACCGGTGCGACTGGATCTACCACGGGTTCTCGGCAGACGACGCGATCGCGTGGACCGCCGCGGGCCTGTCACCGCAGCGGGCACGGCTCTGGCGCGCGACCGGCCACGCACCGACCGACGTACCGGCGCAGATCGACGAGAACTGGCTGCTGCGGGTGCCACCCGAGCTGCGCCCGCCCCAGGGCGCCCACTTCGGGACCGTGAGCATGGATGGTGGCGAACCGGAGATGAACGGCTGGGCCGAGCTGCCGGATCCGCCCGGCACGCGGGGACGGTTCGCTCGCCGGATGCGGGACGATCCGCACCCGTGGATCCAGACCGACTGAGCGGCGAGCGGAGGTCCGCTCAGAGTTCGGCGGTCAGTTCCAGATGCACGCCGTCCGGGTCGGAGAAGGACAGGATCGCCAGGCCGAAGTCGGACAGATCGGTGACCTCGCCGTGCGGGGCGCCCATCTCCTCGAGCGCGTCCCGCGCCGCGACGAGCTCCGCGCGCGAACCGACCGCGAAGCTGACGTGGTCCAGCCCGGTCCGCTCGGAATCGAAGGTGTCACCGGCCGCCGCGACCGGGCGAAGTCCGAGGAGGGCGCCCGACGGGGTCTGGTAGACGGTGCCCCCGTAGATCTGCTCCTGGGAGTCTCGGACACCCGGCTCGTCCACCTTGTCCGACTGGTCCGCCGCGACCGGCCACCCGAAAACGCTGTCGTAGAAAGCCTTCGAGCGCGCGATATCGGTGACGGTGAGACGGACGTGGGCGAAACCGGTGGACGAGACGATGGCCATGGGTGCTCCTTGAAGCTCGGGGGTGTGTGTGAGAGGTATCCGAGTCGGATGGTTCGCAAACAAATGACGGATCGAGCGTCAGGGCGGGGCATCGGCCGACGAGATGTTTCCGCGCGCCGGGCGGAACACCGCGCGCAGAGTCTCGGCGAACAGTTGCGGCTCGCAGGCGGCGGGGAAGTGCCCACCCCGGTCGTACTCGTGCCAGTCGGAGACCTGCACGTATCGCTCCGCGAGATCTCTCGGGGCCGGGGGCAACGGAATGCGTTCGCCACCGAAGTTGGTGATGGCCGTCGGGACCGCGGGGCGTTGCCGTGGATCGGGCAGCTCGCGGCCGCCGTGGCCGAAGTTCCAGTACGGCAGCATCGAGGTGCCGATGGTGCCGGTGGCCCAGTAGAGCGTCAGGGTCGCCAGCAGAACGTCTCTGGGGAACGTCGTGTCGCCGGTGTCCGTCTGCGGACTCCAGGCCACGACCTTCTCCGCGACCCAGGCAGCCAAGCCGGCAGGTGAGTCCTGCAGTGCGGCCGCAGCGGTGTTGGGCTTGGTGGCGTGCTGGTGGGCGTAACTGCCCTCCGCGGCGGTCCACGAGTCGACGGCGCGCGCGTACGCCGCCTCGGCGTCCGTCCACGGTCGCGGTGGCAGCGGCAGCCCGGGCGTCGCCAGGTGGATGCCGGCGACGGCATCCGGTTGGGCGCGCGCGAGTTGCATGACGATGCCGGCACCCAGGTCGCTGCCGTGCGCGACGTACCGCTGATGGCCGAAACCCACGCTCATCAGGTCGTGCCAGAGCCGCGCGACCTGCGCCTGACCCAAGCCGCCGGGGGGAGGCGCGTCGGAGAGGCCGAAGCCGGGCAGCGCCGGCGCGATGACGGTGAACGCGTCGCTCGGATCGCCACCGTGCGCACCGGGGTCGGTGAGCAGGGGGAGGGCGTCGAGGTATTCCAGGAACGAGCTGGGCCACCCGTTGCACAGCAGCAGCGGTAGCGGATCCGGTCCGCGACCCTCGGCTATCACCACGTGCACGCCACGACCGTCGATGTCGGCACGCAGGTGTCGCGCCCGCGACAGGCGCTCCTGCAGCGCGGGCACATCGAAGTCGCGCCAGTCGGCCAGCAGGTCGTCCAGCCACGCGCCCGGTACGCCGCGCGCCCAGTCCTCGTCCGGTCCGGTCGGGCGCCGCGTGCGGTCCAGGCGGTCGCGCAGGTCGGCCAGGACCTGAGGGTCGAAGGTCGGGGACGTCGAGGTGAGGGTCACCTGCGCGTCCACGGTCATTCCTGGTCCTCGAACGAAAGCCCGTCCCGTTCGTCGTCCCACGCGAGTGCGCTGATCCGCCAACCCTGCGGTGTCCGGACGTACTGCGTCGTCTTGGCTCCACGCCCGGCGAACGGTTTGCCGTCCTGCACCCCCGACTTGGCGTAGGTGCTCCATCGTTGGGCGACGTCGCCGAAGATCTCGGTGCGGGCGGACAGCTCCCACTCGCGGAAGTCCACCAGCGAACCGCCCGTCAGCAGCTCCTGGCGAGGGGCGATGAACCCGTCGACGTCGTACACCGTCGGTGACCCTCCGCAGGTCCGCACGATGACCGCCCCGGAGAGGAACGAAGCGCGCATCCTGTCCAGCCGCTCCGCGACGTCGGGCCCCGAGGTGAACGCCTCGAAGAAGGCCCCGGCGAGCCCATCGATCTCGGTGAGGTCGGCTGCTCGGGCGTCGGCGGCATGGGGCATAGGTCGAAGGTAGCCATGCTCGTCGCCTGCCGGAGGAGCGAAGGCTCGAATCGGCCCTATTTCGACCGCCGTGAGGCACCGGCTCCTCGCGCAGGGCACCTCCGCGCCGTGGACGACCGCCGGACGACCGCCCAGGGCTTCTCGGGAAGTGGTCAGGAATCGAGAAGCATGCGGCGCGCGGCTGAGTAGCGTGATCCTCACCATCACAACGAGATTCGAGGAGAGCCGGCATGGCCGACGGGACCGCAGCTACGAAGAAGGCCGACTCGACCAAGAGGAGCACGTCAGGCTTCACCGCGGCCGAGCGCGCCGCCATGAAGGAACGCTCTGCGGAGCTACGGTCGAGCGGCCGCAAGGGCGAGAAGAAGGCCGACGAGGCGCAGGCCTGCCTGGACAAGATCGCCGAGATGGGCCCGGACGACCGGTCGCTGGCCGAGCGCATCCACGCGATCGTCGCCGAGGTGGCCCCCGACCTGGACTCGAAGACCTGGTACGGCATGCCGGCGTACGCGCGCGACGGCAAGGTCATCTGCTTCTTCAAACCGGCCGAGAAGTTCGGCGCGCGCTACGCGACGTTCGGCTTCAGCGACGTCGCCACCCTCGACGACGGCCACGTCTGGCCGACCGAGTACGCGGTGACCCGGCTGACCGACGCCGACATCGTGGAGTTCACGAAGCTCATCGAGCGCGCCACGCGTCACTGACTCGTGCGGCGGCGCGCCGTGAGATCCGGGTTCGGGACGGTGTCCGAAGCGTGACACCCTCCCGAACCCGGATCTCGGGCGGTGCGCCACCCGTACGCCGGGTGGCTCGCTAGCGTGGCGACGGTGACGACCACCGCGACAGACCTCGACGTATCCGCGCTGCGCGCGCACTTCCCGTCCCTACGGGCGGGCACGGCGCACTTCGACGGCCCCGGCGGGTCCCAGACGCCGGAGGCCGTCGGTCGTGCCGTCGCGAGCACCATGCTCAGCGACATCTCCAACCGCGGCGTCAACACCGACGCCGAGCGGAACGCCGATCGGGTGGTGCAGGAGTGCCGGAGCGCGCTCGGCGACCTGATGGGGGTCGCCGCCGACACTGTGATCTTCGGGCGCAGCATGACGGCACTGACCTTCGAGATGGCCCGGACGCTGGCCGCCACGTGGTCGCCGGGGGACGAGATCATCGTCAGCCGGCTCGATCACGACGCCAACATCCGGCCGTGGGTGCTCGCGGCCGCAGCTGCCGGCGTGACCGTCCGATGGGTTGAATTCGACCCGGCCACAGGGGAGCTCGACCCTGATGCGGTCGGTGCACTGCTCAGCTCCCGTACGCGGCTGGTGGCGGTGACCGCGGCGTCCAACCTGATCGGGACGATGCCCGACGTGCCCGCGATCGCAGCGCTGGTGCACGCGGCCGGTGCCCTGCTCTACGTCGACGGGGTCCACTACGCCGCGCACTCCTTCGTGGACGTGCAGGCCCTCGGTGCGGATTTCTTCGCGTGCTCGCCGTACAAGTTCTTCGGGCCGCACTGCGGCGCGCTGACCGGGCGGGCCGATCTGCTGGCAGGCCTGCACCCGGACAAGCTCCTGCCGTCGGCCGATCAGGTCCCCGAGCGCTTCGAGCTGGGCACGCTGCCCTACGAGCTGATGGCGGGCACGACGGCCGCGCTCGACTTCATCGCCGGTGTGGTGCCTGGTGAGGGCACCCGGCGCGAAGCGCTGGCCCGCAGCGCCCACGCCATGGAGGGGCACGAGGACCGCCTGCGAGGCGTGCTCGAAGCCGCGTTGAGCGAGTTGCCGGGGGTCACGATCCACTCCAGGGCCGCGCGGCGTACACCGACGCTGCTCGTCACCTTCGCCGGCCACGACTGCACACGGATCAGCACCCATCTGGCGGGGCTCGGCGTGAGTGCGCCGGCCGGCTCGTTCTATGCGTGGGAGGCCTCGCACCATCTCGGGCTCGGCTCCGCCGGTGGCCTGCGGATCGGGCTGGCGCCGTACACCGACGAGAACGACGTGGATCGGCTCGTCGACGGCATCACCGGCTATCTCGCGTCGGAGTCCCCGACCGCCGGCTGAGCTCGACCGCGCGCCAGAACGCGGTCGCTGACGGGAACATCGAGCGACGCCCGAGAGTTGAGCCATGTAGACGCAACTTAGCGCAGCCTCGAATTGACAAGAGGCCATGCCTCGGAGTTGAGTCTGAGGCAGTCAACTCACCGGGTCCGGTGGGCTGAGCGTTAGCCGGGCACCCGGCGCATGAGACAACCCGCGACCGCTGGAAGAACCGGTCGCACCGAGCAACGAGGAGCACCCAAACATGGCACGTGCGGTAGGTATCGACCTGGGCACCACCAACTCCGCGGTCGCCGTCCTGGAGGGCAACGACCCGGAGATCATCGCGAACGCAGAGGGCGGGCGTACGACGCCGTCGGTCGTCGCGTTCGCCAAGAACGGCGACGTGCTGGTCGGCGAGATCGCCAAGCGCCAGGCCGTCACCAACGTCGACCGGACCATCCGTTCGGTCAAGCGCCACATGGGCACCGACTGGTCCACCGAGATCGACGGCAAGACCTACACGCCGCAGGAGATCTCTGCGCGCATCCTGCAGAAGCTGAAGCGGGACGCGGAGTCCTACCTCGGTGAGGACGTCACCGACGCGGTCATCACCGTGCCGGCGTACTTCGACGACGCCGAGCGTCAGGCCACCAAGGAGGCCGGCGAGATCGCGGGCCTCAACGTGCTGCGCATCGTCAACGAGCCGACCGCCGCGGCGCTTGCGTACGGCCTGGACAAGGGCAAGGAGGACGAGCTCATCCTGGTCTTTGACCTCGGTGGTGGCACGTTCGACGTCTCCCTGCTCGAGGTCGGCAAGGACCCCGAGGACGGCTTCTCCACCATCCAGGTCCGCGCGACCAGCGGTGACAACAAGCTCGGTGGTGACGACTGGGACCAGCGCATCGTCGAGCACCTGCTGACCACGGTGAAGAACACCACCGGTGTCGACCTGGCCAAGGACAAGATCGCCATGCAGCGGCTGCGTGACGCGGCGGAGCAGGCCAAGAAGGAGCTCTCCTCCTCGACCAGCACCAACGTCTCCCTGCAGTACCTGAGCATGGGCGAGAACGGTCCGATCCACCTGGACGAGACCATCACCCGCGCGCAGTTCGAGCAGATGACCAAGGACCTGCTGGAGCGCACCAAGGCGCCGTTCAACAACGTGATCAAGGACGCCGGGGTCTCCATCTCCGACATCGACCACGTGGTGCTCGTCGGTGGTTCGACCCGTATGCCGGCCGTGGCCGGCGTCGTGAAGGACCTGACCGGTGGCAAAGAGCCGAACAAGACCGTCAACCCCGACGAGGTCGTCGCGGTCGGCGCGGCGCTGCAGGCCGGTGTGCTGAAGGGCGACCGCAAGGACGTCCTGCTCATCGACGTGACGCCGCTGTCCCTCGGCATCGAGACCAAGGGCGGGCTGTTCACCAAGCTGATCGAGCGCAACACCGCGATCCCGACCAAGCGCTCGGAGGTCTTCAGCACGGCTGAGGACAACCAGCCGTCGGTGGAGATCCAGGTCTACCAGGGCGAGCGCGAGATCGCGAAGGCCAACAAGCCGCTCGGCAACTTCGAGCTGTCCGGCATCGCTCCGGCGCCCCGCGGCGTGCCGCAGATCGAGGTCACCTTCGACATCGACGCCAACGGCATCGTGCACGTGTCCGCCAAGGACCGCGGCACGAACAAGGAGCAGTCGATGACCATCTCCGGCGGGTCCGCCCTGCCGAAGGAGGACATCGAGCGGATGGTCAAGGAGGCCGAGGAGCACGCCGCCGAGGACAAGAAGCGGCGTGAGGAGACCGAGGCCCGCAACACCGCGGAGCAGCTGGTCTACTCCACCGAGAAGTTCCTCGCCGACAACGACGACAAGATCCCGGCCGAGACCAAGACCGAGGTCACCGAGGCCAACGACGAGCTCAAGGCCGCGCTGAAGGACGAGTACGCCTCGGCTGAGGACATCTCGGCCAAGAGCGCCAAGGTCTCCGAGGTCTCCCAGAAGATGGGTGCGGCGATGTACGCCGCGTCGCAGGCCGAGGGCGCCGAGGGCGCGACCGGTGCCGAGGGTGCCGGTGCCACGGGTGCCGCCGGTGGTGCGAGCAGCGCCGACGACGACGTCGTGGACGCCGAGGTCGTCGACGACGAGGAGACCAAGTGACCGACCAGCATCGTCCCGGTTCGTCCTCCGACAAGGAGGACGGACCGGACGAGCCGGTCGTCATCCGCGACAAGCGTCGCTTCGACCCGCAGACGGGGGAGGTGCGCAACGTTCAGCAATCGCAAGGAGATTCAGTGAGTAACGACCCGGAAGAGACTGCTGGCGGCGACAGTGCCTTCGGCGGCGCGGTCGGCGGCGACCTGCCCGGGGGCAAGCAGCCGTCGTCCCCGCAGGAGGCGGACGTGCCGTCGGAGCCCTCGATCGTGGTGCCGGACGACGCCTCGTCCCTGACCGACGAGCACCCGGACACGGTGCTCGCGCGGGAGCGGTTGGAGGACGTCCGGCGGGTCCAGGCGGAGTACGTCAACTACAAGCGACGGGTCGACCGGGACCGCGAGACCCAACGGGACGCGCAGACCGCCCGGATCGTGGAGTCCCTGCTGCCGGTGCTCGACGACTTCCACCTGGCGCGCGAGCACGGTGACCTGGCCGGTACGCCGTTCGAGAAGATCGCCGACAAGCTGGAGACGACCCTGGGCCGGCACGGCCTGGAGCGCTTCGGAGAGCCCGGCGAGGCGTTCGACCCGGCGCAGCACGAGGCGTTGATGAACGTGGAGGCCGACCTTCCGGACGGCACCACGGCCACCACCGTCGTCCAGGTGATGCAGCCCGGCTACCGGATCGGCGACCGCGTCGTCCGGCCGGCCCGGGTCGCCGTCGCCGACCCGCAGTAGGTACCACCCACCCCGTCGAGCGGAGGGGTCCACACTCGGGCGGAGGGGTAACGACCCCTCCACTCGGGACCGGACCCCTCCGCTCGATGAAGCAAGCAACGGAAGGAGAGCGCTGAGGATGGCAAGTCAGGACTGGCTGGAGAAGGACTTCTACGCGATTCTCGGCGTCTCGCAGGACGCGTCGGACGCAGAGATCAAGAAGGCGTACCGCAAGCTGGCGCGCACGTGGCACCCGGACCAGAACCCCGGCGACGTCGCCGCGGAGCAGAAGTTCAAGGACATCGGCGAGGCCAACTCGGTGCTGTCCGACGCCGAGCGTCGCAAGGAGTACGACCAGCTGCGCCAGATGGTCGGCGGCGGTGCGCGCTTCACGGCCGGCGGCCCGGGCGGGATGCCCGGCGGCGGCGCGGGCGGCTTCGAGGACCTCTTCTCCCAGTTCGGCGGCGCACGCTCGGGCGGCGCCCGCTACTCCACCGGCGGCGCCGGGGGCCAGCAGATCAACCTCGACGACATCCTGGGTCGGTTCGGCGGGGGCGGCGGATCGCCCTTCGGCGGCGGCACGGGCTCCGGCGGGTACGGCGGATTCGGTGCGCCCAGCCGCGGCGCGGACCTCGAGGCGCGTACGACGCTCAGCTTCCGGTCCGCGGCCGAGGGCCAGACCGTCTCGCTGCAGGCCGCTGACGGGACCACCATCAAGACGCGGATCCCCGCCGGGGTCAAGGACGGCCAGACCATCCGGGTGCGCGGCAAGGGGCAGCCGGGGGAGGCCGGTGCCGGTGACCTGCTGCTACGGGTCACCGTCGAGCCGCATCCCGTCTTCGGCCGTGACGGCAACAACCTGACCGTGGAGCTGCCGGTCACCTTCGCCGAGGCCGCCCTGGGCGCCACGGTCTCCGTCCCGACGCTGGAGGGGGCGCCGGTGAAGGTCAAGGTCGCCGCGGGCACGCCGTCCGGACGCAAGCTGCGGGTCAAGGGCCGCGGCGTCAAGACCTCCTCCGCGACCGGCGATCTGATCGCGACGGTGTCGGTCGTCGTACCGACGACACTGACGGACGAGACCCGCTCGGCCATCGAGACGCTGGCCGCGGACGCCGAGGGTGACCCGCGCGCGGAGTTGTTCGCGAAGGCCCGCGGCTAACCGCATGGCATCCGCCCGCCCGGGTGAGGACACCCCGGTCTACGTCATCTCGGTCGCCGCCGAGCTGGCCGGGATGCATGCGCAGACGCTGCGCCAGTACGACCGGCTCGGTCTGGTGACGCCCTCGCGCACCGGTGGGGGCGGCCGTCGCTACTCCAGCCGCGACGTGGCGCTGCTGCGCGAGGTGCAGCGGCTCTCACAGGAGGAGGGCATCAGCCTCGCGGGCATCGCCCGGATCCTGGAGCTGGAAGAGCAGGTCGAGACGTTGCAGGCGCAGGTCGAGCAACTCACCGCGCGTCTGGACGAAGCGCGGATCGTGGCGCAGGCACGCACCTTCGCAGTCGGTCCGGACGGTCAGATCGTCGCCCTGCGGCCAGGGCAGCGGGCCGACCGGCCACGCGCGGGCACCTCACTTGTCGTGTGGGGCCAGCGCACCTGACGGGTCGCCGTCGCATCGCGGCGACGTCGGCACGCCACAAGTCGTGTCCACGCGGTTCTCCTGGCGCAGAATGCGGGCATGCCGGCGCCCGCACACCTATCGTCCCGCTTCACTCGACGCGGTCTGCTGGGTGGCGCCGCGGTGGCGGCGCTCGCCGGGTGCTCGTCCGCAGCGACCGGGCCTGCGCCGACTTCGCGAGTGGTCGGCAGTGGCGCGGGCCGGACGTCGTTCGCGCTGCAGGGCCGATTCACCTCGACCTACCTCAAGGCGACCCCGACCTATCAGATCGTCCTCCCCTCGACCCTGACCTCCATCGCTTCGGCGAGCGTGGCCATCGGTCTGCACGGCCGTGGCGGCAGCCACAGGGCCATCATCGGCCTGCAGGCTCAAGGAGCCGTCGACTCCGCATCCGTCGCGAGCGGACGGCCATTGGCGCTGGTCACCGTCGACTGCGGCGAGAGCAACTACTTCCACCGCCGCGCGGATGGCACCGACGCCGGTGCCATGGTCATGCAGGAGCTGCTGCCGCATCTCGCGAAGCGCGGGATGTCGACAGGCCGGGTAGGCCTCTACGGCCTGTCGATGGGCGGGTACGGCGCGATGCTGCTCGCCACGCGATTCCCCACGCAGGTGCATGCCGTCGCCGCGGCGTCACCGGCGATCTGGCTGTCCGCGGGGCAGACACCGGCGGGAGCGTTCGACGATGCCGCCGACTTCGACCGGAACACGATCTTCCGCCGCATCCCCGCCCTGGAGCGGGTCCCGCTGCGCATCGACTGCGGCGACTCCGACCCCTTCGTGGCCGCCACCCACACGCTCAGGAACCGCCTGAAGCCCTCTCCCGCAGGAGGATTCGCGCCAGGCGCGCATGACAACTCGTTCTGGGCGGCTCACTTGCCCGCTGCGCTCACCTTCCTGGCGCAGCACTGACCCGCGGGTGGCGGTGAGTGGGTCAGTCGGCTGGTCGCGCAGCGTCGCGCGAACAGGCGGCCACCTGCACCGGCCGGGCTTCGACAGCCGCCGCGCGCTCGGCGGCCACTCCCACGAGGTGGGTCCGCCGCGCCAGCACCGCCGCGAGCAGCACGAGGCCCAGCACCACGGCGGCGTAGACGAGCACCGTCGGGCGCAACCCGAACGACTGGCTCGCGAAACCTGCCACGACGGCCGGGATGCTGAACGCCACATAGCTCACGATGTACGTCGCCGAGAAGACCTGGCTACGGTGCTCCGGCTCCGTCCGGGCAGCGAACCCCGACAGGATCAGCAGGAACGAGCTGCCGAAACCGAGGCCGCCGATCGCGGCGCCGACCACGTAGAGGGGTAGCGACTCCAGCAGGATCGCGACGATGGTGAGCACGAGTCCACCACTGAGCGTGAGGAACCCGACGAGCTCCCGCCGATGCTGTGGCAGCTTCGAGACGAGTGCCGCGCCGATCGCACCGGCGGCGAAGTTGGTGGCGACGACCAGTCCGGCGACGAAGTGGTTCTGCACCCCGAGGATGCGCGCCACGACGGACGAGCCGAGCGAGAGATAGAGGCCCCCGAGCGCCCACGTGGCGCAGAGCATCGGCACCGCGGCCAGGAAGGTCGATCGCAGCGCGCCGGGGACGCCGACGCTCGGTCGGAGCGTGCGCCATACCGACGGGCGCGCGGAGTCGGGGGTGCGCGGCGCATCCGGGATCCGCAGCAGCAGCAACGCCAGCGCGAGATAGAACACGAGCAGCACCCAGTAGACGAGCAGCCGGGGCGCGGGGGCCCACTGCACCAGCGCTCCGGCGAACGCTGACCCGAGGGCGATACCGGCCACCGGTGCGGACGACGTGACGACCGAGCCGTGGCGGGCAGTGGCCTGCTGGTCGACGATGAGTGCGCTGATCGCGCCCATCGTCGCCCCGGTCGCCAGGCCCTGGACGATGCGCGCGGCGATCAGCCCGCCAGTGCCATGGGCGTCGATGAAGAGCCCCATGCTCACGGCCAACACCAGGAGGCCGGCGACGGCGACGGGGCGCCGTCCGATGTGATCGGACAACGACCCCACCGTGAGAAGCGCTGCGAGCAGGGCGAAGACGTACACCGCGAAGATGAAGGTCAAGGTGGAGGGCGTGAAGTGCCAGAGCTGTTGGTAGAGCGGATAGATCGGCGACGGTGCGCCGGAACCGGCGAAGATCGCGGTGGCGGCCGCGCCGGCGACGACGAAGGCCGCGGGACGGTGCAGGGGAGAGAACATCGAGACCTCGAGTGCTAACGCAACGGTATTGGCTTTAGCCGACGATAGCAGGGGCGGCGGCTTAAGCAAAAGATCTTTGCAATAATGCCCGTATGACGTCCGTCGCACCAATCCGTCGCACTGGTGGCCGCAGCGCCCGCGTGCTCGATGCCATCTACACAGCGGTCGGGCAGCTGATGGGCGAGGGCAAGCCCGACAAGCTGACCATCCCCGTCGTCGCCGAACGGGCCGGCGTCAACCCCACGAGCATCTATCGCCGGTGGGGCGACATCGACGAGTTGCTGGAGGAGGTCGCCGTCGCGGCGCTCACCCAGGACGGCGACCGCGCGCCGGACACCGGTTCGCTCGGCGGAGATCTGCAGGCGTGGGCCCGCATCGTGCTGGAGGACATCGGCACCCCGAAGCGCACCCGCTATCTGCGCGCGATGGTCGCCGCGCGGGACGGTCTGGCCCCGGACTGTCCGTGCCTGGCCCAGCGCCGGGTGATGGCGGCCGAGCTCATCGAGCGCAGCGAAGCCCGCGGCGAGCGGGCGCCGAGCGTGGCACAGATCATCGACCACCTCGTGATGCCGCTCTACGGCCGCGTGCTGATGGGGCACCCCACCGACCAGGCGGATGCCGACCGGCTGGCGGCCGACGTACTCGCTCTCGCCGGCGAAGGCTGCTCCGGGCCGAACGACCGCTGAGTTCTCAGGCGCTGTCGCGGTATCCGGGGTGCACGTCCGGGTCCAGGCGGTGGCCCTCGGACAGTTTGGCGAGCAGCGCGCCGAGCTGATTCCGCTCGTCCTGCGTGAGCGGGGCGAGGACGTCCGCGTCATGTCGCTCTGCGAGTCCCCGCAGCTCGCCGAGCGCTCGCTGTCCCTCCTCGGTGAGGGTGAGTTCCTGGGTACGCCGGTCGGTGCGGCTCCGGGTGCGCGTCACCAGACCGCGCTGCTCCATCGAGTCGAGCAGCACCACCACGCGGCTGGGGACGGCGCCGAGGCGGTCCGCGAGGACGCGCTGACTGATGCCCGGCTGGCGTCCCAATAGCCGCAGCACCCCCGCATCGCTCGGCGTCAGGCCGACGGATCGGGTGAGCTCGGCGAACCGGGCGGCGGCAAGGTTCCCCAGCTGGGACAGATGGAGGGCGGTTCGTGAAGGGCCGGGCACCTCACGAGTATATCGACATTGACAGAATCATTCTGCCAATGAATGATTCTGAATATGACTCAAACTCTCGCGCCGGCGACCCCCTCGCCGGGCAGCCGGCGTCCGGGCGGTCCCCACCCAGGGGTGGTGGCGCTCGTCGCACTGCTGCTCACGCTGCTGGGACTGATCGTGGGCGCCGCGATGTCGAAGGGTCACGCGCTCGAGTCGCCGTTCACCTCATCGGCCAGGATCGCCGATCGGATCGACCACTACCGGTCAGCGACCCGGGTCATGGCATGGATACAGGTCGGCTCGGCGGTGCCGCTCGGGATCCTCACCGCGACGCTCTATGTGCGCCAACTTCGGCTGCGCGTGCAGGTGCCCGGGCCGGTGATCGGTGTGTACGGCGGCTTCCTCGCCTCCACGATGCTCATGGTGTCGGGTCTGATCGGCTGGGTCGCGAGCCGTCACGAACTGGCGGCGGATCCGTCGGTGCTGCACGCGCTGACTTTCCTGTCCTTCATCACCGGCAGCGTCGGGTTCGTCCTCGGCATGGGGCTGCTCGTCGCCGGAGTCGCGGTCCCCGCGCATCTGCTGCGGCTACTTCCGAGGTGGCTGACCTGGATCGGCCTGGTCGTCGCCGTGTGCTGCGAGCTCAGCTTCGTGGCGATGGTCGTGCAGCCGGTCCAGTTCCTCTTCCCGATCGGCCGGTTCGGCGGATTGCTGTGGCTCGTCGTGGCCGGTTACATGCTCCCCGCGTCGCGCCCCACGACCGAGGCGGGAGCGACCGCATGAGCGCCATCGTCGTGGGCGCGAACGGCCTGATCGGTAATGCCGTCACGCGCTCTTTGGCCCGGCACCACGCGGTGTGGGTGGTGGGCCGTGACGCCTCCGCGCTGCAGCGACTCGCGACCTCCACCTCGGGCCGGATCACCGCCGTACCCCTGGACGCGACCGACGACGCGGCATTGCAGGACGCCATCGGGCAAGCCGCTGCCGACGGCGGACTCCAGGTGGCGGTGAACAACATCGGGCTCAGTCACCGGCCGACGCCCCTCGGCGAGCTCGGCCTCGACGAGTTCGACCGGGTCATCGCCACGACGCTGCGCGCGGTCGCCGCGGCGATGAAGTTCGAACTGGGTCATATGGGGTCCGGCGCGGCGATCGTCAACGTCGCCTCGAGCGCAGGCCTGTCCGGAACGCCGGGGATGTCGGCCTACGCCGCGGCCAAGTACGGCGTCATCGGCCTGACCCACACCGCCGCCATCGACTACGGCGAGCGCGGGATCCGCGTCAACGCGGTCGCTCCGGGTCCCATCGAATCCGGGCCGATCATGGCCCAGAGCCCCGCCGTGCGCGAACGCGTCGGCGGGTACACACCGCTGGGTCGGATGGGATCCGCCCAGGAGGTCGCGAACGCCGTCACCTGGCTCGCGTCCCCCGAGGCCGGATACGTCACGGGCACCACCCTGTCGGTCGACGGGGGCAAGACCGCGTAGGCCGCAGGGCGTCTCGCGGACGGCAGCCTGCTGTGGTGGGATCGACGGCATGGGAGACGTGGTCGTGCTGGGGTCGCTCAACGTCGATGTGGTCGTGCGGGCGCCGCGGCTTCCGACACCCGGGCAGACCGTCGTCGGCGCCCACGTCGAACGCCGGCCCGGTGGCAAAGGCGCCAATCAGGCCGCCGCCGCGGCACGTGCCGGAGCGCACACCCGACTGGTCGGCTGCGTCGGGGAGGGCGACGAAGGCCGTTCCTACCTCACCGCGCTCGCTCAGCGCGGGGTGGACGTGAGCGGTGTCCGCGTGGCCGTGGACGTCGCCTCAGGGCACGCGTTCGTGACGGTCGACGACGCCGGTGAGAACACGATCGTGGTCGTCCCGGGGGCCAACGACCACGTCGGTCGGAGGGACGTCGACGCCCTTCGGCTGAGCGCCGTCGACGTCCTGCTCCTCCAGCTGGAGGTGCCCCTCGATACCGTGCTGGACGCGGTACGCCGGGCCCGATCGGTCGGGAGCGCTGTCCTGCTCAATCCCTCCCCGTACCGCCACCTGGAGGACGAACTTCTCGATGCGTGCGACGCGCTGATCGTCAACGCCGTCGAGGCGGACCAGCTGCGTGGCACCGGCTTCGACATGTCGCGTGCCGTCATCACCGCCGGATCCGGGGACGTGCGCTGGGGTGACGTCGTGGTGCCGGCGGACCGGGTCGACCCCGTCGACACGACGGGTGCCGGCGACGCGTTCGCGGGCGCCCTGGCCGCGGCGCTCGCCGGGGGAGCGGACCGGCGTACGGCGCTCGCTGCAGGGGTGCGAGCCGGGGCCACGGCCGTGCAGCACGTCGGCGCACAGGACTGGCGCTTCTGACCGGCCGGTCTGTACGGCGACGTCAGGGTGTCGCGCCACCGGCGGCGCTGTGGTTTGGCAAGGTGGTCTCGTGATCGAGTACCTGCTGATCTTTCCCGAGCGCGAGGACGCCGAGGACGTGGCGGAGGAGCTGCGCGCCGAGGAGACCTTCAGTCAGGTGCGAGTCACCCGCGAAGCCCTCGCGGGGGAGGACGACGCGGAGTCGCATGAGTGGGCCGTCTACGTCGGTCTCGACACCATCGACGATCCGGCCTCGGCCCCGGCGCGTGCGCTGGTCGAACGGTTCACCGCCCTGGCCGAAGAGCACGACGGGTGGCTGGACGAGCGCGTCTGAGCAGGCGTCTCAGCCGTCGTCCGACGAGCTGCAGCCGGGCGCCGGTCCGGCCGCCGGTGCCGTGTCACCGTCGTTGCCCGAGCGTTCCGCCCGCGCAAGCAGGGCGGCCGTCGGTGCGGCGAAGACCGCGCTGTACGACGTGGCGTCGGTGCAGCCCCCCTCGTCCGGGCCGCCGATGACGCCGGTGACCCGGGTGATGCCGTCGGACCCGGTGACCAGCCATGGACTCCCGCTGGACCCGGACACGTAGCCGCCGCAGCGGAACGTCGGGTCGGTGACGGTCATGTCCAGACCCACCGTGCACGACACCGCGTGATCGGTGCGCCCGACGTTGAACCCCTCCACGGTGACGCTCGTCGACGGTGCGGGGGTGTCGCCCAACGTGTTCGCGCCCGTCACGTCCTGCAGTCTTTGGGTCTTGCCGTCCACCTCCGTGGGGGCCACCCGCAGGAAGGCGACATCGTCGGCTTCGGTCGTGTTCGCACGCCAGGCGCTGTCGACGAAGACCGCGGTCACGGGCCAGACACCGTAAGGCGTATGGCCGGCGTCGTAACCGGGCACGACCTTCATGCCCTTGCCGTCCCCGGACAGGCAATGGGCCGCGGTGACCAGGAGGTCACCGGTACTGCTGGCGACGACGCTGGCCGTGCAGGTGTGATTCTCGCCGAGGTCGCCACCGGTGAAGACGGCCGCGACGGTGGGTGAGGCGCGCACGCTGATCGAGTGCGGCTGGTCGGACTGGGCAGGCGGCGCGAAGAGCGCGCCCGGTGGGAGGGCGGGGACGATCACGCCGATCACAGTGGCGATCGCGAGTTGCATCGACGGCACCCGGGCACGCTAGTGCCCGCGCCTGGGAGGCGCGGGCACCATTTCCTGTGAAAGAGCCGTCAGGCGCGTTTGACGTCCGAGACCGCGGAGGCGAGGTTGCCGAGCGAGGCCTCCAGGTCCTTCTCCGGGACCAGCGGGAAGGTGATCTTGGAGAGCAGGTCCTTGTCGGTCACCTTGCTCCAGTCGTAGGTGAGGGTGACGTTGGTGGAGTCCGGGCCCTGCGGCTCGAGCTCCCACATCCACTCCCACCCGGGCGGCTCGGTGCCGGCCGGAGCGGTCTTCCAGGCGATCAGCTTGTCGTCGACGAAGCCGGTCACGTGGTTGTCGGTCTGGTACTCACCGCCCATGTGGTCGCCTTCCATGTCGACGGTGAAGACGTCGCCGACCTTGGTGAGGCGCTGCGGATTGTCGACGCCCCGCACGAAACCGGATCCGTCCAGTTCCTTGTGGCGGCGTGGATCGGTGAGCACGTCGAAGATCACCTGCGCGGGCTCGTCGATCTGTCGTTGGACCACGATTTTCTTGTCATCGCTCATGACCCCACCATTACTCGCCGATCTGCCGAGCGCAACGCGTGTCCATCGTCGAGGGCTAGGAGCGCGCGGCGAGCACGGCGGTGGCGTGCCGGTCGAGGGCGTGCAGCCGGACCAGCGCGTCGCCGACCGTGCGGGTGTCGCTGGAGTGCAGCGCCGCCATCAGCCGGGTCACCTCGGCCGGGTCGACGCCGGCGGCACGCGCACGGCGCTGGGTGGCTGGTGCGGTGAGACCCATGGCGAGCACCCTGTCGGCCTGCGCGCGCAGGGTCGGACCGGACGCGTACGACCCGGAGGATGCGGTCGCGGCCGCGCGCACCGCGGTGTACGTCGATCCGGTGAGCGCGGGGCTGAACAGCGTTGCGTAGCCGACATTCCCGGCCTTGTTCGGGTGGTAGGAATCGACGATCGGGTAGGACAACCCGTTGATCCATTCGGGGGTGTCGCAGACGGCGTGACCGGTGAACGCAGCGCGCGGATCGACGTAGGTGAAGCCGGCGGCGCGGGCCTTGGTGCTGATCAGGGTGTCCAGGTCATCGGTCGCGGAGTTGATGCCCTGTTCGTCCTGCGGGGAGAAGAAGGTCGCGAGGTTACAGTCCTCGCCCTGGAAGATGTGCGGATATCCGCCGATGGCGACCCTCGCGGTGGTGGCGCGGCCGGCGATCGCGGAGAAGAGCGCGGCGTACCGTCCCGGCATCGAAGTGGTGAGGATGGTGCGCCCGGCGCTGATGGAGCCCGCGCAGTCGCTCGCCCACGCCGGCTTCGCGCATTCGGTGATGGTGTTCGCGAACCCGACGTCGTTGCCGCCGATGGTCATCGAGACGTAGGACGTACCGCTCGTGAGCGCGCCCAGTTGTTTCGTCGTGACGTCTGCGGTGGTGGCGCCGCTGCACGCCCGGTAGCTGAGCGTCAGGCCGCGCTGCTTGGCGATCAGAGGCGCGTAACCGTACGGCGAGCGATAGCAGGTGCTGTCGGTCGAACCACCGCTTCCGACTCCCGCGGAATACGAATCGCCCAGTGCTACGTATGTTTTCGTGACCGCTTGAGCGGAGGTGGCGCCGAGCGCGGCGAGGGTCAGGGTGGTGGCCAGTGCGCCCGCGAGGGTCGACAGGCGGGCGGGGGTTCTCATGGCACTCACCCTGCCCACGGTCCCTCGGGTGGGCAACAAGGAGCAGCTATAGATCAGGTCAAGAGACGGCCCCTCTTTCTCGCCTCACGGCATGTCCCAGATGTCGCCGGCACGCGGGACATGATGACAAATTATGTCTCAGTGCACCGCATATGACGGGTCCGACGCACCCAACGCGCGGAGGAAGCCGTCCGGGATCAGGACGTCGTCCGGAGTGAGGTCGTGCACGTCGGCCTTGCCGATCCCACGCAGCGCCGAGTCGATCCCGCCGCGCAGCACGTCGAGCACGTTCTCGACGCCCGGTTGGCCACCGGCCGCGAGACCCCACAGATAGGCACGCCCGATGAGGGCCGCCTTCGCGCCGAGCGCGACGGCCTTCACGACGTCGCTCCCGCGCCGCACCCCACCGTCCAGGACTACGTCGATCTGCTCGCCGACCGCTTCGGCGACCGCAGGCAGGCACCGGATGCTCGCCGGGGTGCTGTCCAGGTTGTTGCCGCCGTGGTTGGAGACCGAGATGGCACTCACCCCGGCATCGACGGCGCGCCGCGCGTCGTCGACCCGACACACTCCCTTGAGGACGAAGGTGCCGCCCCACTCCTTCACCATCCAGGCGATGTCGTCCCAGCTGGGCGGCGGGGTCTGCATCCACTCGCCGTACGCCTCGAAGAACCCGGGTGCCTCGCCGCCTTCCGGCCCGAGGTTCGGGGCGGTCAGCGCCGGCGGTCGCCCGGTCTTGGCGAAGTCGAGGAACCAACCGGGGCGGCGCAGGGCCTCGGGGGCGCGGGTCAGCATGGTGCGCAGGTCCATCCGGGCCGGGATGATCGGGCTGCCCCAGTCCCGGCCGTTGGAGAACGACCAGTCGGTCGTGGCGATCACGCCGACCACGCCGGCCGCACGGGCCCGCTCCATCCGGGCGGCCATCGCGTCCCGACCGCCCATCCAGTACATCTGGAAGAAGGTCTGCGGGTTCGCGGCGACGACCTCCTCGACGGGTTTGCTGGCGAAGGAGCTGAGTCCCATCGCCACCCCGCGGGCCGCCGCCGCACGGGCGACCGCGACCTCTCCCTCGGGGTGCACCGCCTGCACACCGGTCGGCGAGATCATCACCGGCATCGACATGTCCTGGTGCAACGCCCGGGTCGCCAGCGACCGGTCCGCCGGCTGCCCCGCGACGTGCGGCGCGAAGCCCAACTCGGCGAAGGCGGCCATGTTGTCGGCGTACGTGACCCCCTTCTCGCTGCCGGCGAGCAACGCCTTGTAGACCGACGGGGGGAGTCGCTTCTTCGCGCGTTCCTGCGCGACCGCGACCGTCTCGAACCACCGATGTTCAGCCATGGCGCGTTCCTTCTCTCGTAGGGGTGAGGGGTACGCCGTGGGCCGGCGGCGCGGCGGCCCGGGCGGGCCGCAGGGAGGTGAAGGTGGGCATGAGGCACCGCGGCGAGCGGGCGGTGACGGCCCCGCGCCAGAGTCCGAACCCGTATGCCAGGTCGTCGATGCGTCGCGCGAGCAGGTAGCGCACCGGGTCCAGCTCGCTCGACCGGTGACCGCGAGCCCCGCAGGTCAGGGCGGCGACGACGAGCATCCGGCGGGTACGCCGCGAGCGGGTCGCGAGCAGTAGCGCCACCGGCCAGTGGTGACGGGTGAGTGCGGCCCCGGTCTGTGCGGCGGCGGCAGTCAGGGACATCACGGTCAGGGTGGCTCCGAGCCGGAGCGGATGGTCCCGGTGCTGGGTGCGCACCCGCTGAGCGGTCAGCAGTACCTGCACCGTGGCCAGACCGGCTGCCGCGGCCATGGTCGAGCGACGTTGCGTCGCGGTCAGCGCGACCACGGCGGCGCTCAGTGGATGCAGACGCATCGGGGCGACGAGCGCGCCGTGGCGCTGCGCCAGCAGGGCGGCACCGGTGCCGTAGTAGGACTTGCGCGACATCCAGGCGCCCGCGCTGGTGCGGTGGTCGTGGCGCACCTGCGCCTCGGGGGCGTAGCGCGCCCGCCAGCCGTCGGCGACCATCCGCCATACGAGGTCGACGTCCTCCGCCACCTGCAGGTCCGCGTCGAAACCGGACCCGAGCGCTCGGACCCGCAGCATCAGGGTGGCCGACGGAAGGTAGGACAACCGGGTCAGCGGCGCAACGGGACCGGCGACCGGTCCGAGGTCCAAGGAGGAGGACGCCGCCTCGTACCGCGCGATCCATCCGGGGGCGTCGCCCTCTACGCCGAGGATGCGCGGGCCGACCACCCCGACCAGCGGGTCGTCGAAGTGTCGGCGCAGGTGCGTCAGCGCGTGCTCGTCGGGGACGACGTCGGAGTCGATCACGGCCACGAACTCCGTTGTGCAGCGGGCGATCCCGGTGTTGCGCGCGGCGGCCGGCCCCAGGGAGGCAGGGTGGCGGACGACGCGTGCTCCCGCCGCCGCGCAGACCGCCGTGACGGCATCGGCATCGAGTGAGCCGTCGTCGACGACCAGCACGTCACCGACCGGCGGGAGCGACGCCAGGAGCGTCGCCAGCGGTCGGGGACGATCGCGGACCGGCACCACCACCGTGACGTCGCGCAGTGCGTCAGCAGGGTCCGCCTCCGAGGCGCGCACGGGCCACAGCGGGTCGGCCATCCCGCGGTCGAAGAGCGCCCGCGACAGCACGGCGCCGGTGCGGTCGGCGACGGTGAAGTCGCCGTCCTGCAGCATCCGTACGGCGACCGGCGCCAGCCGCAGGATCCGCCCGCTGCGGGTGCCGAAGAGGGTGTTGCCGCCGTCGCAGCGCACGACGTCGTCGCTGAGGCGCACCCGCACACCCGCCGGCACAAGGGCCTCGGCCGTCGTCATGCGCCCAGACCTCCGGTCGCATCGAAGATCGAGCCGTGGGTGACCGCCCCGGCGAGACAAGCAGTCTCGATGACTCGCGCGATGTCGTCGGGGTCCAGCGGTGCGCGAGCGGTCATGTCGCGGGCCAACTCCGAGGTGTCCTGCAGGCCGTAGATCGCCGCGGTCGCCGTGAGCATGGGCGTCGCCGTCGACCCGGGTGAGACGCCGCTGACCGCGACGCCGCGTCCCTGCAGATCGGCGGCCAGTCCGCGCACCAGCCCGACCACGGCGTGCTTCACCGTGCAGTACGCCCCCAGGTGCCACAGGCCACGGTCGCCGGCCGCCGATGCGATCGCGACGAAGGAGGCGCCGTTCCCGCTGTCGGCGGTGGCAAGCAACGCGGGCACGCACGCGGCCGCGGTGTTCCACACGCCGACGACGTCGGTGCGCCACATCGCCTCCAGCACAGCGGGATCGGTACTCCACAGGTCGTCCCCGCCGTCGATCAGGGCCGCGGCGGCCACCACGGTGCGCAGCCCGTCGGCGGCGGCCAGCGCGTCGGCGATCCCGGTCGCGAGAGCCGTGGCGTCGCGTACGTCGGCGCGCACCGTCGTGACGCGGTCTCCCAGCTCCGCGCGCAGTGCGTCCAGGTCGGCGGGCTCGGCGCCGGCGAACCGGCCCTGCTCCTCACCGAGGCAGGCGTCGACCGCGATCACGTGCAGGCCGCGCTGCGCGAGTCGGCGGCAGGTGGCGGCACCGATCCCCCGCGCGGCGCCGGTGACCAAGGCAGCCGGGGCCGTCACAGCGACCCTGACGGTACGCGGCGCGCCTGCGGGAGGGCCGCGAGGGTGCGGGTCTGGATGACGAGCAGCCCGTCGTCGTCGATGGTGCCCCGCCGGATGCGGTCGGTCACGTCGTCGGCGATCCGGTCGCACAGCCGCGCGCCCTGGGCGGCGTCGGCGCCGCGGGGGTCGCCGAGGATGCCTGTCGGCGACACTGCCCGTACGCCGCTCTCGCGCAGGGCAGGCAGCAGCTGCTCGATGGCGGTGGTCGTGCCGCAGACCGCCCGCGTCATGTCCACCGAACCGGGTCGCAGGTGCAGCATGATGCTGGTCTCGACGTGGCCCGCGTGCGCGTCGGCGCCCGGTACGCCGGCCGGGACCCACGAGGCGTCCCGCGACTCCGCGCGAAGGAGCCGCACCGCATCGCGCAGGGCCGCGGCGTTCCCGCCGTGTCCGTTGACGAACACCATGCGCGCGGCCCAGGTGCCGGCGCTGCGACCGATCTCGACCAGCAGCGCGGTGAGCGCTGCACGTCCGATCGACACGGTCCCGGCGAAGTCCTGGTGCTCGCCCGACGCGCCGTACGCGACGACCGGCGCCACGGCGACGGACTCCCCACCGGTCGTGAGGAGTGCGGCGGCTGCGGTCGCGACCGCCGTGGCGACCGCGCTGTCGGTGTCGAGCGGCAGGTGCGGGCCGTGCTGCTCCAGGGAGCCGACCGGCACGATCAGCAGCGGCCCCCCGCAGGCCTGCGGCGACGTCCACTGCGCGAGTGGCAGGTGCTGGTCGGCGGGCGCGGGCGGGCCGGGCGTCGTACGACGCGCACCGCGCTCGCCCGGTCCGCCCGGCCCCGTGGTCATCCCCGCAGACCTGCGAGCGGGTTCTCGTCGCAGGCACGCTCCGGTCGACGGGTCTGCAACGTCAGCGGCACGGGCTGGTTGCGGACGGGGCCGCGGTGCGAGTGGTCCTGCGACGGCTGCGGACGCACCGACGCGGGCACGGCTCCGTTGCCCTTCACGCACTCCGGGTCCGGGCCGTCCAGGGGCAGACCGGTGAAGAACTTCGCGGCCATGCACCCCCCGCGGCAGGAGTCGTACGCGCTGCAGTGCGTGCACGCGCCGCCCGACTGCGGTGACCGCAGCTCGGTGAACAGCTCCGACTCCCGCCAGACCGGTGCGAACCCGGCCTCCCGCACGTTGCCCGCACGGAAGCGGTCGTGGATCGCGAACGGGCAGGCGTAGACGTCACCGACGGGGTCGATCAGGCACACCACCCGCCCGGCACCGCACAGGTTGAGCCCGGGCAGGGCCTCGCCGTACGCCGACAAGTGGAAGAACGAGTCGCCGGTCAGCACCCCCTCGCCGTGCGCGACCAGCCAGTCGTAGAGCTGCCGCTGCTGGTCGGGCAGTGGGTGCAGTTCGCCCCACGTGTCAGCGCCGCGGCCGGCCGGACGCAACCGGGTCAGTCGCAGCTGCGCGTTGTACCGGTCGGCGATGGCCTTGAACTCGTCCAGCTGGGGGATGTTCTCTCGGGTGCAGACCACCGAGATCTTGGTGTCCTTCATGCCGGCGTCGGCCAGGTAGCCGAGCGCACGCAACGCCCGGTCGTAGGTGCCGGCGCCGCGTACGGCGTCGTTCACCTCCGCCGTCGCGCCATCGAGGGAGATCTGCACGTCGAGGTAGTCGGTGGACGCCAGACGCTCCGCGCGCTCCTTGGTGATCCGGAAACCGTTCGTCGAGAACTTGACCCCCACGTAGTTGTCGACCGCGTAGTCGACCAGCTCCCAGAAGTCCGGGCGCACGGTCGGCTCGCCGCCGCCGATGTTCACGTAGAAGATCTGCATGCGCTTGAACTCGTCGATCAGCGCCATGCACTCCTGGGTGCTGAGCTCCCGCGGGTCGCGGCGGCCGGAGGAGGACAGGCAGTGCACGCACGCCAGGTTGCAGGCGTACGTCAGCTCCCACGTGAGGCAGATCGGTGCGTCCAGTCCCTGCTCGAATCGCTCGACCAGGCGTGGTTCGACCATCGTCATGCCGCCACCCCCGCCGGGCGCAGCATGTGGTGCTCCGCGAGTCGGGTGAGCGCCTCGAGGTAGCGAGGCCACTGCTCCTGCGGTACGCCGCCCGCGATCAGTGCGTCGTGTACGTCGCCGCCGTCCCCCAGCGCGCGGACCACCCGTACGAGGCCGGGCGACTTCAGGAAGGTCAGGCGCCGACTGTCGAAGTCGTAGGCCAGGGCGCCGAACGGCTCGGGGCGCAGGGCCACCGAGCCGCTCAGCTCCCAGCGTTCGTGCAGCATCAGTAGACGCCGCACATGCCGTCGATCGACACGTCCTCGACCAGGCTCTCCTCGACGGGAGCCTCGTCCACCCGGTCCTCGACCTGCGTGTCGGCGACCTGCTCCTGCTGGTCAAGGTCAACTGGCATCACGAACTCCTCCCGGCTCGCGCACCCTGATGGATGCACTTGTGACGACCACGTTATGCCCGCCTCGCTGCCCGGCGCACTGCTCGCTGGTCGAGGGCAACCTGCCCGAACAGGTAGGTATAACAGGTGATTTCACTGATTCTCCGCGCGCGCCCCGTGCCACCGCAGGGCCCGTGCTTTCCGGCCCTGTCCGAACGGACAGGGCACCGGTGACCGTTGGGTCAGCATGCCCCCGTGCTCGGATCAGTCTTTGCCGCGGAGCCTGTCGCCGCGGTGCTCCCGGCTCCTACTGTCTGGCGAATAACGCTTCGACAAGGAGGTCGTGATGCAGGTCGATGAGCTGCTCAAGCCGTTTCCGATCAAAGAGTTCCACCCGTTCCCCCGAGGGCTGCTGGGCCCCGGATCCCACGAGCTGATCGGACCGGAGGCACTCAAGCTCGGCTTCAAGAAGACCTTGGTGATGACCACCGGTCTGCGGGGCACCGACACGGTGCACAAGATCGTGGAGTCGATGAAGTACCACGGTCTGGAGGTGGTGGTCTACGACAAGGTCGAGTCCAACCCCAAGGACTACAACACGATGGACGCGGTCGCGATGTACCAGGAGAACGACTGCGACTCCTTCGTGTCGATCGGTGGTGGGTCCGCGCACGACGCGTGCAAGGGCGCTCGGATCTCCGTGGCGCACGACGGACGCAACGTCAACGAGTTCGAGGGCTTCAACAAGTCCGAGAACCCGAAGAACCCGCCGCACATCGCGGTGTCCACCACGGCGGGCACCGGCTCGGAGACCTCGTGGGCCTACGTCATCACCGACACCACGACCGACCCCGACCAGCCGCACAAGTACGTCGCGTTCGACGACGCCGCCGTGACGACGCTCGCGATCGACGACCCGGTGCTCTACTACACCTGTCCGACGGACTACACCGCGCAGTGCGGCTTCGACGTGCTCGCGCACGCCAGCGAGCCGTACGTCTCGCGGCTGGACTTCCCGCCGTCGCTCGGGAGTGCGTTGTACGCCGTCAAGCTGACCAGCGACAACCTGCGCCAGGCGGTCTGGAACGGTGACGACCTCGCCGGCCGCCAGGGCATGATGTACGCCCAGTACATCGCCGCCCAGGCGTTCAACTCCGGTGGTCTCGGCATCATCCACTCCATCTCGCACGCGATCAGTGCGTTCTACGACACCCACCACGGGTTGAACAACGCGATCGCACTGCCGCGGGTGTGGGCGTTCAACATGCCGGCCAACTACAAGCGCTTCGCCGAGATGGCCGTGGCGCTCGGCGTGGACACCCACGGGATGACCGACGTACAGGCGGCCGATGCCGCGCTGGCGGCGTCCATCCGGTTGCTGCGCGACGTGGGCATCCCGGAGAAGTTCACCGATGTGACTCAGGACAGCTACTCCAAGAACCGGCTGGGTCAGGGCCCGACGAAGTTCTACGAGAACGCCAAGGTGATCTCCGGCGACAAGGAAGACGTCGCGCGGATCACCAACCACGTCCTCGGCGACGCCTGCACCCCGGGCAACGCCCGGGAGTGCACGTTCGATCTGGTCTCACCGGTCGTCGACCACTGCATGAACGGCGACCTGGACGACCTGATCGGCTGACCAGGACACTCGACGTGGCACGCCCATAGGTCAGGGGTGTGCCACGTCGAGCTCGCACCACCGAATACGCAGTGGATCGTCAGAGAGGACGACGTGGACGACACGACCCCCGAGGTACCCGCTTTCGCAGACGTCGAGGACACCAAGGCCAGGTTGCGCGAGGTCGGGTATCTGAGCGACGACCGCCTCGCCACCACCGTGTTCCTGCAGACCCGGCTGGACAAGCCGCTGCTGATCGAGGGGCCGGCCGGTGTCGGCAAGACGCAGCTAGCGCAGAGTCTGGCGACCGCCACGGGCCGCCGGCTGCTGCGGTTGCAGTGCTACGAGGGACAGGACGAGTCCAAGGCCCTCTACGAGTGGGACTACGGCAAGCAGCTGCTCTACACCCAGATCCTGCGGGAGAAGATCGGGCAGATCGTCGCGGACACCAGCACCATCGGTGAGGCCGTCGATCGCATCTCCGAGCAGGACAGCGTCTTCTTCTCCGAACGGTTCCTCGCCCAGCGGCCCTTGCTCGAGGCGCTCACCTCACCGGAGCCGGTGGTGCTGCTGATCGACGAGGTGGACCGGGCCGATGAGGCGTTGGAGGCCGTCCTGCTCGAGACGCTCGCGGAGTTCCAGATCTCCATCCCGGAGGTCGGCACCGTGTCGGCGAAGCATCAGCCGTACGTCGTCCTCACCAGCAACAACTCCCGTGACCTGTCCGCGGCACTGAAACGACGCTGCCTGCACCTGTTCCTCGACTATCCGGAGGCCGATCGCGAGCTGGACATCATCGCCTCCAAGGACACCGGTCTGGAGCCGGCCCTGGCGGAGGGTCTGGTGCAGGTGGTGCGCGGGCTGCGTGAGCTGGACCTGCGCAAGGCGCCGAGCGTCAGCGAGACCATCGACTGGGCACGCACCCTGGCAGTCCTGGGAGCCGAGGAGCTGTCGGCCTCCCTGCTGTCCGAGACGCTCTCGGTGGTCGTGAAGTACGAGCGGGACCTGCAGACCGCGCGTAACGCGCTGCCCCGGTTGATCGACCCGAACGCCGAGGTCCCGGACGCGCTGCCCGGCCATGGCCACAGCCACGGTCACGGGCACGACCACCCCCACGATCACCCGGATGACGGCCACACCCACCCCGCACCGGAGCCGACCGTCGGCGCCAAGGATCCCGAGGGGGTGGCGCGCCGCGCGGCGAAGGATCGGCCCGGGCGCCATGACGAGGGGTACTACGGGTCCACCGGGCCGGCCAAGGCCGGTGCGGCAGGGGTGCGCACCCCGATGCCCGGCCGACGCAACCCCGTCGCGGCCGCCCGCAAGCGTCCGCTGTAGCCGGCCATGGAAGCCGCACTGCACCGGTTCGTACGTCTGCTGCGGCTGTACGGCGTACGCGTGAGCGTGAGCGAGGTCCTCGACGCCATGCATGCCGCCGCCACGCCGGGTCTGCTGCGCGACCGGGAGTCGCTGCGCGCCGCTCTGTCGGTGACCTTGATCAAGGATCGCCGCGACCTGCCCACCTTCGAGACCGTCTTCGACGCGTTCTTCTTCCTGTTGCCCGTGCTGGCCAAGGAGGACGAGCACTCCCACGCGCACGACGACCTGTCCGACGAGGGGGATCTGCAGCAGTTCACGCTGTCCCAGGAGCCCGGTGACACCCCGTCGCAGGGACACAGCCACGGCGAGCCGGACGACATCCGCGACTACTTCCGCCCCGAGGACCTGGTGCAGCAGTTCAACCTGCACCAGGAGGCCAACAAGCTCGACATGTCCTCCAGCACCGACGAGGTGGTGCTGTCCAAGGACAAGGTCGACGCCCTGGTGGAGGCTGCCCGCGTACGGCTGTCGGTGCGCAGACTGCACAACCCCGGACTGCCCGGCACCATCGCCAAAGCCCCCGGTGTCGAGGTGGACGCCGACCTGTCCGTGGCGCAGGAGATGGCGCTGCTCGGCTGGCTCGCCGACTCCGACCTGCCCGACGGTGACGACGACGAGGAGAACGCCGACCTGGAGGCGATGCGCCAGAAGCTCGCGCCCCTGCTCGACGGGCTGTCCGACAGCCTGCGCCGCCATCTGCAGAAGATGCTCGACCTGCAGGTCGACATGGAGCAGCGTGAGCACGAGATCGCCCAGGCCGAGCAGATCGACCAGTGGGAGCGCTTCACCATGGAGCAGTCGCTGCGCCGGATCGTGCGCGGACTGCACGGCGCGCCGCGTCCACGGCGCCAGATCGCCTCGACGGGCACGGTCGACGGGGCACGCACGATGCGCGCCAACATGCGCTACGACGCGATCCCGTTCCGCCCGGTGACGGTGCGCAAGACGCCGGACCGGCCCCGGCTCGTGGTGCTTGCCGACGTGTCTCTGTCGGTCCGCTCGACCGCCCAGTTCACCCTGCACCTCGTGCAGGGACTGGCGTCGCTGGTGTCCTCGGTGCGCAGTTTCGTTTTCGTCGACCAGGTCGCCGAGGTCACCGACATGTTCGATCAGCTGCGCCCGCAGGAGGCGCTCACCCGGATCATGGCGGGCCCGGTCGGCGGGGGTCCGATCGACGTCGACGCGGACACCGACTGCGGAAGCGCGTTCTCGACGTTCCTGGAGGAGTACGGCTCGGCCGTGCACTCCCGGACGACGTTCGTGGTGCTGAGCGACGGCCGGGGCAACGGTCACGATCCCGGGATGCGAGCCTTCGAGGAGTTGACCCGGCGTGCCCGCCACACCATCTGGCTGACGCCGGAACCGCGCTACTCCTGGGGGCTCGGCCGCTGCGACGTGCCGCTTTACGCCGAGTACTGCGACGCGGTCCACGTCGTGCGCGGGCTGGAGTCCCTCGAGTCGGTCTCCCTGGAGCTGGGCCAGGAGGTGCGATGAGCGTCAGTGCGGTGGGCGGCGCCGAGGCGCTCGACCCGTTCCGCCCGCTGCGAGAGGGCCGGTACGCCGACGGCACGGTCGACATCGCGCCGGAGTCCCTGCGCCCGGCGCCGGGGGCCCGGCACATCGTGCGCACCGAGCACTTCGACCTGTCCGGGCGCGGTCCTGAACTGATCGTGCGGCACGTGCTGACCGCCGACACGATCGATGAAGACCTCACCGGGCTGCTCTGGAGTGAACTGTTCGAGCCGGGCTGGGTGCGCGGCGCCGACTCCTTCGAGCGCATCGTCACCGGGGTCGTGCGGACCACGTGCGCTGACCCACTCGATGCGTGGACGGCGTTCTATCGCAACACCATCCGCCGGCTCGACGAGTGCGTCGGCGACACCTTCACCGGCTCCGGATGCCCTCAGGGCATCGAGGGTTATGCCCCGGTCTACACCCGTGCGCGCGCGTTGTGCGGGGACAGCGTGCTGGAGCTGGGGTGCTGCTTCGGATTCCTGTCGTTGCTGCTGGCCCGGGACGGCATCGCCGCCACGGCCTCGGACGTCTCGGCGGGCACCGTCGGGCTGCTGTCCGCGGTCGCGGCGCGCCTCGGTCTCGGCATCCGCACCCTGGTGGCCGATGCGACGCACGTGCCGGCCGCAAGCGGGTGCGCCGACACCGTCCTGATGCTGCACCTGCTGGAGCACCTGGACGACGAACAGGGTGAGCGCGCCATCGCCGAGGCGTTGCGGTTGGCCCGGCGCCGCGCCGTGATCGCCGTACCGCTGGAGGAGGATGCCAACGAGACGTTCGGTCACGTGCGCACCATCGACCTGGCCGATCTGGACGACTGGGGCCGGCGCAGCGGCCGGCCGTACGAAGTCGCCGAGCACCACGGCGGCTGGCTGACCATCGACTGCTCTGTCTGAGCGCCGGCGCCAGATCCAGGTGCTGATCAGGTACGGATCCGACCGCCCCGCTGCATTATTGGGTCTCCGGAGCCTCTGGATCCCCGATCGAAATGAGCGCGCCCACGGCGAACCTGAACGCTCTGGCGCATCGGGGGCAGCACACAACCAGCCCGGCCTCAGGGTCCCGATGGCCTGGGACGACTTTCACTTGCTCCCCGTCGTCCGGGCACACGAGGTAGTTCATCCGCCGGACTCCAGAGCCGCTGGCTGGACGCGCTCACTCTCCGAACGCAGTCGGGCAATCCAAGTGGGCGCGCTGCGGCCGGGCGACAGGGATCAGTTTTGGCGACAGGCCGGATTCAGGTGCTGCGTGGTCGCCGCAACGCATCGAGCATGCGCGTGGGCATCCGCGTGAGCGCGGCAGTGCTCTCGTCCTCGGTGTCGGTGAGGGCCTGGACTTCCGCGTTGGTCAGGTCCGTGGCGATCTCGGCGGCGTGAAGGTTGTCATCGAGGTGCGTGATCCTCTGGGTTCCAGGGATCGGGACGATGACCGCGGAACGTCGCAGCAGCCACGCGAGGGCGATGGTCGGCTCGGAGACGCGGAGCCGACGGGCGGGCGCGGTGAGGGCGTCGAGGCCGGCGATGCCGCCGGTGGCGAGCGGGAAGTACGGCACGAACGCGATGCTGTCTCGTTCGCAGGCGGCGAGAACTTCGACGCCTGATCGGTCGATGAGGTTGTACCGGTTCTGCACTGCAGCGATCTTGGTGACCTGCTGCGCGCGGGCGAGGAGTTCGGAGTTCGCTCCCGAGATCCCGATGCGGTCGATCTTGCCTTCACGCTGCATGTCCACCAGGGCGCCGAGAGAGTCCTCCAGCGGCACGTCCTCCGCGATGGATCCGGCGCGACCTTCGCTGTCGCCCCAGAGTCGCAGGTAGGTCAGGCTGCTGCGCTCGGTGCGCAGGTCGAACAGAGCGTCCTCGACCTGGGAACGGATCGTGTCCGGTCTGCTGTCAGTGACCCACTCGCCTCGGGGCCCTCGGGTCGCGCCGACCTTGTTGCCGATGATGATGTCGTCGCCGAAGGGCGCCAAGGCGCGGCCGATGAGCTGATTCACCGTCCGCGGGCCGTACGCGTTCGCGGTGTCGAAGAATCGGACGCCCTGTTCGACGGCATGTTGGAGGAGCGCGATGGCGTTGTTCGGATCTTGGGGTAGCCCGATGACGCCCGCACCGGCGAGTTGCATGGCCCCGTACCCCACGCGAGGAACGATCAGGTCGCCGATCTGCAGGCTCGGGTCGAAGCGGCTCTCGTGTGTTGTGCTCGTCATGGTCGGGATCCTTTCGGGGGTGCGGCTGCGCGCTCTTCCTCGGCAATGGCGCGCAGCCACTGGGTCAAGAGCGCCGATTCGGCGGAGGTGAATCGTGCTGCGACCTCTGGCAGTTCGCGAAGCAGCGCCCGCGCGGCCTGGTCCGGCGAGGTCGACGCCGAGGACTGCCCGGTGAGTTGTTCGATCAACGCGGCGCGGGTCGCCAGCGCCGCAGGGTTGTCGACCGGTCGGTGCTGCCGGTTCAGCTGGGTGACGCACCCGATCGCCATCCCGGTCGTCATCGCCGCCGCGGTGTCGACGTCGACGCGCAAGAGGCCGGCGTCACGCATCCGCTCCAGGGCTGCGCGCAGATGCGTGTCCGCCGTTGCGGCGGCGGCGCTCACGCGGCCGGGCGAGTACATCAGGGCGTACAGGGTCGGGTTCGCGACGCCGAACTCGACGTGCAGGTCCCATCCGGCGCAGAAGTCGGTGACGAGATCGCCGGTCCGGAGCATCCCGTGCTTGCGCTGCAGGTAGTCGGCGAACGCCCGCTCCACGACCGCGTCGAGGAGGCCCTCTTTCGTGCCGAAGTGGTGGTAGAGCGTCGGGGCTGCTACGCCCGCCGCCTCATACAACTCGCGCGTGCTCGGCTCGTGCGACGGCTGCGCGGCAAGCAGTTCGGTCGCGGCATCGAGAAGACGGGTCCGTCCAGACGGCATATACCGATGGTATATCAATCAATGCTCTACGTGTACCGCTGGTTCTCTACCTGCAGAAGCGCGGAGGAAGCGAGACCGCAGAACCCGTCAGCTTCCTGACCTGACGGGTACCGAGCGCGCACCGAGAACGCCCGGGTGGGCCGAGTCTGGGGCCTGCGGTGCTCATCGGCTTCGGTGCCACTGCAATCGGCGGCGCCGGCGGTGGTCGGACTCGCCCGGCTGATCGAGTGTTCGCTCCAACCACGCCATCACGAACGGCAAGGAACCCACCACCAGCAGAATGGCGAGGATGAGCTCGACATCTTCATCAATCCCCATGTCCCGAGCATCCCACTCGCTCCCTGATTCCCGCATGAGCCGACCGGCCCCCGCACCGACCGGGACCGCGAGTTGACGCGGACGAAGTATTAGGCAAGCCTCACCTAATGATTCGATGGAATTCGGAGGGCGCACGATGAGCCTGACAAGCACCCTGCTGCTGGGCTTCATCGCCGGCGTGACCATCGTTATCGGGTTGCCCCTGGGGCGGATGCGCGCTCCCGCGCCGGGCCTGCGGGTGTTCCTGAACGCGACCGCGGTGGGGGTCCTGCTGTTCCTGTTCTGGGACGTGCTCGCGGCCGCGTGGGAGCCCATCGACTCAGCGCTCGGCAAGGTGCACGACGGCAATGGCAGCCTGGGGCCGGTGTTCGGGTACGGCGTGCTGTTCGCCGCCGGCCTGAGCGCGGGACTCCTCAGCCTGGTCGCGTACGACCGCTACATGGCCCGCACGGCCCATCCCACCGGCCACGGCGGGCCGGGCGCGATGGCTGCGACCGATCGCTCCGCCCGGGCGCGGGGTGTCCGCACGTGGCCCGCGGGCCGTCGTCTGGCACTGCTGATCGCCGTCGGGATCGGCCTGCACAACTTCGCTGAGGGTCTCGCCATCGGACAGGCAGCCGCCAGCAACGCCATCTCGCTGGCCACCGTGCTGGTCATCGGTTTCGCCCTGCACAACGCCACCGAGGGATTCGGCATCGTCGCGCCGCTGGCCGCCGACCGCCGTCTCGAGGACCCCGCCACCCGGCCCAGCTGGAGATTCCTCCTCGCTATGGCCGCCATCGGAGGGGGCCCCACCTTCGTCGGCACCGCGGTCGGGCACACCTTCACCTCCGAGCCGGTCAGTGTCGCGTTCCTCACCCTGGCCGCAGGCTCCATCGTCTACGTCATCGTCCAACTCCTCGGCGTGACCGCTCGCGCCCGCCGCGCCGATCTGGTGGCCTACGGGCTCTTGGTCGGTCTGCTCGCCGGCTTCGTCACCGATGCCATCGTCAGCGCCGGCGGCGCGTGAGAGTTGGAGCCATGTGCCCGGGCCGTTAGATTGGCCCACGAACGGGAGTAGTCCCTCGACTGGATGTCGACATACTGGCCGCCTCGCGCGTCCCGGTGTCCAGGGTCGGTGATGCCGGCTGGACGAGACGTTCGGACCACCATCAGCCCCTGGCTGCCGGTCCGACGTCTCCTGTTCTACGCCGGAGGGTTGGGTCGCGGCCGCGATCCACGAGGAACTTTCAGTGCTCAGTGCATCCGTCATCGCCATCGTCTTCGGCCTCATCTTCGTCGCCGAGCTGCCCGACAAGACCGCCGTGGCGGGTCTCGTCCTCGGCACCCGCTTTCCCTGGTTGTGGGTCTTCGTCGGGATGGCCGCGGCCTTCCTGACCCACGTCGTCATCGCTGTCGCCGCGGGCTCGCTCTTGACCCTGCTGCCGCGCAGGCCGGTGGAATTCGTGGTCGCTGCCCTCTTCCTTCTCGGTGCGGTCCTGGTGTGGCGCGAAGGTCAGGGCACCGAAGAGGAGGAAGAGGAGGAGGTCGCCCAGACACCCGACGGTGCCGGGTTCTGGCGCGTGGCGTCGCTGGGGTACGGCGTGATCTTCGTGGCCGAATGGGGTGACCTGACCCAGATCCTCACCGCGAACCTCGCCGCGAAGTACCACGACCCGATCTCGGTCGCCATCGGCGCCACCCTGGGCCTCTGGGCAGTCGGACTGTTGGCCATCCTCGGCGGCAAGACCCTGCTGACCGTCCTGCCCCTGAAGTGGATCACTCGCGTCGCCGCGGTCGTGATGGTCGCTCTCGCCGGTTACAGCCTCATCACCGCCCTCAGCGGCTAGGCACCCGCCGTGAGGGTCGATTACAGGACGCCGCGCTTGCTCGCCTCGTAGACCGCCTCGGTACGCCGGGACACCCCGAGCTTGCGCAGGATGTTGCCGACGTGGAACTTCGCGGTGGTCTCGGCGACGTAGAGGCGGCTGCCGATCTGCCGGTTGGACAGCCCCCGCGCCAGCAGAGCGAGTACCTCGCGCTCCCGGTCGGTCAGCTGGTCCGAGGACGGGCTGGGAGCATTCAGCCCCCGCACCATCGCCGCGGCGCTGTGTGCGTCGAACGCGCTCTTGCCCGCCCCGACGTCGCGGATCGCCCGCAGTAGGGCGGAGGTGTCGACGTCCTTGACGACGTAGCCGCGCGCGCCGACCCGGACGGCCTGCAGCACCAGCGCGTCGTCGATGAACGTGGTGAGCACCAGCACCCCGATCCGGGGGTACGCCGCGGTGAGCTGCTCGCACAGCACCAGCCCCTCGGCCTCGTGCGTCGTCGACAGTTTGAGATCGAGCAGCACGATGTCCGGGTTCAGGTGCCCGATCACGGCACGCGCCTCGTCGCGGGTGGCTGCTTCGCCGACGACCTCCAGGTCGGGCTCGCGGGACAACACAGCCCGCAGGCCGTGTCGCACGATCGCGTGGTCGTCGACCAGGACCACGCGCAACGGCGTGCCCGCCGAAGGCGATCTCGGGTCGTTATCCGAGGCCCGCGTGTCCTGGTCGCGTCCGGTGGTGCTGCTCATGATCGCGACCGTACGCGGTGCGGGAGTGCTCGCACCGTCCCGGTGACGAGCATCGTCGAGGGGGTGTCGCCCGCGACGTGCGGCGGATCCAGCAGGTGCCCGATGAGGCCTGGATCGAGTGCGTCGGGCAGGGGGAGCGGCAGCCGCATCTGCACCTCGACGCCGCCCATCCGCGACCGGCGGAAGTGCAGGTCTCCGCCGGTGGAGGTGATGCGGGCGTGCAGGTTGGCCAGGCCTCGGTGGCGCCCGTCGCCGGTGGCCTCCATGGTCACTCTGAGCACCCGACGCAGCTGCGCGGGGTCGCCGTGGCCGTCGTCCGCGACGGACACGATCACGCGCTCGGGGCGATAGTTCACGCGCACGACCGCGCGGGTGGCGCCCGAGTGCACCTTGACGTTGAAGAGCGCTTCGCCGACGGCGCGAGTCAGCTCGTGCCGCACGCTCTCGGGAAGCGCGATCTCCGTGCCGTGCACCCGCAGCCGCACGCTGACCTTGCCGTCGTGCTGGCGCACCAATTCTGAGAGCAGCTCCGGCAGGCTGCGCACCGTGTCGTCGCGGTGCTGGCTCAGCGCGTAGATCGCCTGCCGCAGCTGGTCGACCACGTCGCGCGACAGGTCCCGCGCCACCCGCAGCTGCTGCCGGATGGGCGCGGTGCTGGCGCCGTGCTGCTCCTGCCACTGCGCAGCGTCCCGTTCGGCGAGATCGACGGTCATGCCCACGGTCAGCACCTGCTGGGCCACGGTGTCGTGCAGTTCGCGGGCGATCCGGTGCCGCTCCTCGTCGACGATCAGCCACTGATCGGCGACCACCAATCGATCCCGGGCGCGTTGCAGAGCGGCGGTGCGCTCGGCGAGGTCGCGGGCCTGGGCCGCGGTCTCGTCGTGCAGCCGCTGGGCGCGCCGGTGCAGGGCGGTGCCGGCCTGGAACTGCTCGGAGGTGTGCAGCGACACGGCCGCCTGATTGGCGAGGATGCGTAGCACCGACAGGTCACCCGGCTCGGGGTCGCTCGGGAGTCCGTGCAGCAGCGCGATCCCACCGACGGCCGCACCCTCGAGATTCATCGGCACCCGCACCCACCCGCGGCTGTCGACGACGGGCGCCTGGTGACCGGCCCGCAACGAGCCCAGCTCGCGACGTACGGCGCGGGGCAGTTCGCGGTCGCCGACGACGTGCCGCTCGCTGTCGACCACGACGAATCGCGGTCGCGCGCCGGGCAGCTGACCGTCGGCGAGGCTGAGCAGGGTCCAATGGGCGCTGAGGTGGGCACTCGCCGTCCGCGCGACCTCCTCGAGCAGCCCGCGCGGTCCTTCCACGGTGCGCACCAGCGCGCGGGAGATCGAGTCCATGGCGCGCACGGCGCGGGCCAATCGTTCGTCGGACTCGCGGTATTCGCGGTAGTAGGACCGCTTGCCCGAACGCAGACCGGTGAGCGACGCCAGATCGGGTCGACGGGAGTCGATGACGTCGTCCGTGCTCTGGGGATCGGCGGTCACAGGGCCGCCCTGAAGAGCGCCGTGATGTCGCCGACGGAGGCGCTGCGGGGATTGGTGGTGAGGCAGGCGTCCTCCAAGGTGGTGCCGGCGAGCCGGTCGCAGTCCTGCTCGGTGACGCCGAGCGCCGAGAGGCCCTTGGGGACGCCGACCTGGTCCGCGAGCCGTCGCGCGAGGTCGGCGAGCTGGTTCGCGGCCTGCTCGCCGCTCCACCCGTGGGTGTCTAGACCGACCGCGTCGGCGAGCCCGATGAAACGCTCGGGAGCCGACTGGGCGTTGTAACGGATCACGTGGGGTAGCAGGACCCCGTTGATGACGCCGTGCGGTGCGTCCAGCAGTCCGCCCACCTGATGGCTCATGGCGTGGGTCGCGCCCAGGATCGCGTTGCTGAACGCCAGCCCGGCGTTGAGGCTGGCCTCCGCCATCGCCGAACGCGCCTCCCCGTCGTGAGGGTGGTCCATCGTGGTGCGCAGGTGGCCGACCACCTGGCGTACGGCGCACAGCGCGTGCATGTCCGCGAGGGGGTTGTGCGCCAGCGAGACGAACGCCTCGACCCCGTGGGTGAGCGCGTCGAGCCCGGTGGCGGCGTTGAGCCAGGCTGGCATGGTGTGCAGCAGGCGAGGGTCGGTGATGGAGATGTCCGGGACCAGGGCCCGGCCCATGATCGTGACCTTCACCGAGCGCCGGGTGTCGGTGACGATGCAGAACTGGGACACGTCCGCGCCGGTGCCCGACGTCGCGGGGATCATCAGCGTGGGAGGGATCGGCAGCGCGACCTGGTCGACCCCCCGATAGTCGAGGATGTCGCCGCCGTTGCCCGCGAGCACCGCGACCCCCTTGGCTGCATCGATGCAGGACCCGCCACCGAGGCCGATGATCACGTCGGCGTCGCACGCGACGTACGCCGCGTGCGCAGCGGCGATCTCGTGATCCTTGGGATTGGGGCTGACCTTCTCGTAGACCTGCGGATCCAGGCCGCTGGCGCGCAGCACGACCTCCAGCTCGGCCAGCCATCCCGCCTCGACGATGCCGTCGTCGGTGACCACGAACGGACGCTTGGCACCCAGCCGACCGGCGGCGAAACCGGCCTCGCCGAGCGATCCGGCCCCGAAGACGACTTCGGGGGCGTGGAACTTCAACAGCGTCATGGGCGCACCTCGTCCGACCGCGGTCGCGGTCATCGAGACCACGGTAACCGCCGAATGTGAGTCAGGACACAGAGTCGCCAAGCTGTGCGCCCTCCGGGAGCGCGGGGTTCAGCGGCACGCCATGAGGCGGACGCACGCAGGGCACGCCGGGTCGCATGCGGCATGGGGCGCCGCGGACGCCGTACCCTCCGGAGTACGTCGTGAGTCAGGACTGAACCAGCGGGGGCCGGTCACTGTCGAACAGGGTGGGATTTCAAGACGATGGACCGAGGCATGCGTAGGTCCCTCGTGGGAGGGGTCCCTCGATGAAACTCATCCTCATCGGGGCGCTCGTCGCGCTCGCCGCCAGCCTGGTCGGCACCCGCTACTTCATCTCGTTGGCCAGGCGCCACGGCTGGGGGCAGTTCGTCCGTGACGACGGTCCGACGAGTCACCACACCAAGCGCGGCACGCCCCAGATGGGCGGCATCGTGATCATCACCGGTTCGGTAGGCGGGTACGCGCTGGCGCACCTCCTCACCTGGGCCGCGCCCACCGTGTCCGGGCTGCTCGTGCTCTTCCTGATGGTCGGGATCGGGTTCGTCGGCTTCCTCGACGACTGGACCAAGATCTCCCGCGAACGATCGCTCGGCCTGCGGTCGGTCGAGAAGCTCGCCGGTCAGACCGTCGTCGCGGTCGTCTTCGCCATCCTGGCGACCAGGTTCGCCCGCGGCGGCATCACCCCGGCGAGCTACCGCATCTCGTTCGTGCGCGACACGTGGTTCGACCTCGCCGTGCACGGCACCGTCATCGGGGTCGTCCTCTTCGTGCTCTGGGCGAACCTGATGATCGCCGGCACGAGCAACGGCGTGAACCTCACCGACGGCCTGGACGGTCAGGCCTCCGGTGCCTGCGCCATGGTGTTCGGTGCCTATGTGCTGATCAGCGTGTGGCAGTTCAACCAGAACTGCCGGTTCGTCAGTTCGACCAAGTGCTACGACGTACGCGACCCGCTCGACCTGGCCGTGGTCGCCGCCTGCGTGATGGGCGCCTGCTTCGGATTCCTCTGGTGGAACGCCTCACCGGCGCAGATCTTCATGGGCGACACCGGCTCACTCGGCCTGGGCGCGGCGCTCGCCGGACTGGCGATCATGACCCGCACGGAACTGCTGATGATCGTCCTCGGCGGACTCTTCGTCTTCGAGACGGTGACCGTCATCCTGCAGGTGGGGTACTTCAAGGCGACCAAGCGGACCAACGGCGGCGTCGGCAAGCGGCTGTTCAAGATGACACCGATCCACCACAGCTTCGAGATGGTCGGATGGGAGCAGGTCACCGTCACGATCCGCTTCTGGATCATCTGCGGGCTGTGTGTGGCGGCGGGCCTCGGATTGTTCTACGCCGAATGGGTCGTCGTCTGACGAGATCCCGCACCCTGATCGACGCGACCGAGGCTCCCTGGCACCGGACGCTCCTGCACATCCCGTTCGGTGGCCATCCGCACCGGCCGGACCACCGTTCGACGTGAGGACTGAGGATGAGACAGAGCGCCGGAGTACGCGCCATGGTCGAGAAGCTCTACGACGTGATGCGGTCCGCGGACCTGCAGTCCGCCGAGGAACTCCTGTCGACGGATATGACCGTGGCGATCGGCACCGACGAGGACGAATGGGACACCGATCGGGCCGTCGCCGTCGCCGGGTTCGTCACGCAGACCCAGGAGGCCGGTCCCCTCAGGATCCAGGCCGGGGCGCCTCGTGGGTACAGCGACGGCTCGTTCGGGTGGTTCGAGGACCGGGCGTTGGTCACTTTCAGCGACGGTGAGTCGGCGCCGGTGAGGGTCACGGGCGTGGTGCGGTACGAGAACGGCCGGTGGCGGCTCGTGCAGGTCCATACCTCGATCGGACTCCCCAATGCGGAGTTCGGGCTCGATCTCACCACCAACCCGGGCTCACAACGGGACTGACGAGGCGGCTGCTCCGGCGCGCGGATCAACGAGAGACGCGGTCGGCCCGCGACTGGTCGAGCGACCGCAGGCCCGCCAGTCCGGCGGAGATGGTGGCGGTGTCGCTCGAGCGCAGGTCCTGGACGTACCTCTTGATCAGGGTCGTGGACACGCCCGCGGCCTGCGCCTGGCGCAGGTTCTCGGGCTGGTCCAGCTGCATGGAGAGCACGGCACGCGCCGCCGCCCGCGGGTCCGGTGTCGCCGCGGCCGTGGTGACCCGGGGCGCGGAGGCGCCGGAGGCCGCGTCGAGCACGGGGCCCACGAGACCGGCGTACGCCTGCTGACCGGAACGGTCCGGGTGGAAGGAATCGCCGATCGGCAGGCTCAGACCGTTGATCCACGGGGCCGAGCTGCAGGGGGCGTGGCCGCTGAAGCGGGCGCGCGGATCGACGAAGGAGAAGCCGTACGACGCCGCCGTCGTGCGCAGGAGCGCGTCCAGTTCGTCGGTGCCCGCGTCGAGACCTGAGCGGTCCTGGGCACTGAAGAAGGTGAGCGCGTCGCAGTCCCTGGTGCCCAGCACGTGCGGGTATCCGACCACCGTCACCTGCGCGTGCGGTGCCCGGCCGCGGACCTGGGAGAACAGCGCGCGCAGCCGCCCCGGCAGTCGGGTGCGCAGGATGCTGCGTCCCGCGCCGATCGCGCCCGTGCAGTCGCTGAGCCACGACGGGCTGGCGCAGGTGAAGAGCACGAGCGCGAACCCGACGTCGTTGCCGCCGATCGTGATCGACACCCGTGAGGTGCCCGCTCCCAGGGTGCCGAGCTGCTGCTCGCTCGTCGTCGCCGTGGTCGCGCCGCTGCACGCCTGGTAGCTAAGGGCCAGGCCGTACCGCTCGGCCACCAGCGGGGCCCAGCCCCGCGCCGAGCGGTAACAGACGCCGGTCGACCCTCCGGAGCCCACGCCCGCGGCGTACGAATCGCCCAGTGCGACGTAGGAGTTCGTGCCCGTCGCGGTGCCCGTGCCCGGAGGCACCGTGGGGGTCCCGGACGTCGGGGTCGGTGCGGTCGAGGTCGTCGGTGACGTCGACGTGGCGGCGGAGGACGACGGTGCCGGCGATCCGCCGGAGCAGCCGGCGAGCAACGCCGGGACCAATGCGGCGGCGGCGATCCGGGCGCGCACCGGCCGTCGTCGGTGCGGTCTCAGTGGCAGGCCTTTCCGGGCGTCGGCGCGACGTCCAGCGCCGGGTTCTGGTCGAAGAACCCGGTGGGCTTCAGCCAGAAGGAGATCGTGTCGGCCGGCATCACCGGCCACTCCTCCATCCGTGGCACGTGGTGGATGCCGAAGGTGTACCAGAGCACGACATCGGTGTCCTCGATCGACCGGTCCGCGCTCGTCCACGCGGGCAGCCCCTCGTCGCTGGTGCTCTGGTTGACGAATTCGCCGCAGGGCCAACGCTCCTCGGCGGTGTACGGCGTCACCCACAGAGTGTGCTCGAGCACGCCGGCCCGTGCGAGCACGGGGCAGTGGGGGTCGAACATCGGCGGCACCGCCGCGCCCGGCACGAGTTTGTACGCGACCGGTCCGCCGACCTTGTTGGTGCGGCCGGGGTTGGTGACCTTCCAGGACCGCTGGGTGGACCACTCGTAGTCCTGTCGGCCTTCGGACTCGGTGCGCAGCGGCACGCTGCGTTGGGTGAGTGCGAGCCCGTACGGGTTGTCCGGACCCGTCGGCAGCCGCTGCGTCTCGGACATCACCACGGTGTTGCCCGCCGTGCCCGGGTCGCCGTCGGCGTCGACGGCCAGATCGAGGCGCGCCACGATGAAGTGCTGGTGGATCGGGGCGTACGTCTGGTGATCCACGACGGTGCCGTACGGCGGCGGGGTGTCACCGTCGTACGGCGTGGTCACCATGATCCCGGTGGCGCGCACCTCGCACTCGATGTTGCCGTCCTCGTAGAAGCGCCAGTAGACGAGGTATTCGTAGTTGGCGACGGTGACGTGGAACGACACGACCAGGCGGCGCATCCGCCGTACCTCGGCGCCGGCCCGCTCGTCGACGTGCTTCCAGAGCACGGCGGCGTCCTCCTCGTGCAGACAGATCGCCTGCGGGATCTCGCGCGGCTGGCCGGCGGTGTCGTGCAGGGTGGCGTCGACGTAGACGATCTCGCCCAGGCAGTCGCAGCCGAGCTCCAACGATCGGGTCATGAAGCCCAGTCCCCACTCGCCGATGTCGTACGCCGTGCGGCGCACGTGATTCGGCGTGGGGTCGCGGTAGGGCACCACCATCTCGGCGAACGACAACCGGTCGGCGATCGACCGCACCCGCGGCTGGCCGGCCTCGTCGACCCCGTCCTCGTACCCCACGCGGTGCAGCACCAGGCCCTCGCGGTAGTTGAAACCGAGGCGCAATCTCCAGCGTTGCCAACGCAGTTCGTTGCCGCGCAGCTCGAAGCAGACTCCGTCGGGCTGGGTGATCTCCAACGGTGCGCGGTCGCTACGAGCCCGGTAGTCGGGGATGTGCTCGGGTGCGTACTCGCCGTCGACCGGTGCGAACCCGCTGGGCAGCGACGCGGGCGCGCCGGTGTCCTCGATCTCCAGCAGCTCCATCGTGTTCATGTCCACGATGAGCTTCAGGCCGCTGACCGGGTGCGCGTACGGGTTGGAGGTGGGCGCGTCACGCACCCACACGTCGCACCAGCCGATCCGCCGGCCGCGGTACTGCTCGGGGATCAGGAAGCCGCCGTACGTCCACAGGTCGATGAGCACCAACGACATGTCGGTCACGCCGCGCCCGGCGAGTGCCGCTGCCACAGAAGGGTTTTCGCGCATCGCATGGTCGCAGTCGTGCCACTCGTCGGTGGTGGCGTTCGGCTGGTGACCGGGCACGGCCTCCCACGAGAGCACCCGGTCGCCGGTGATCGAGACGACACCCTTGTACGCCGTGCCGTCGGCCCTGTCCCAGACGACGACCCGCGCTTCGCGGGCGATCGCCTGCCCCTGCTCGAACGTGCGGACGAGGTCCTTGGCCGGCTCCCGCAGCTCGATGGACGCGACCCGCCACCCCGGCCCGAATCCCTTGTCGCGGCGCAGGATCGCGGTCGTGGCCCGGAACTCCTCGGACGACAGGGGGTCCAGCGGATGGGCGGTGCTCGGGGTGGCGACGTCGGTCACGGTGCTCCTGGCGGACGGTGGGAGATGCGCTCCCACCCAGCATCGCACCGTCCACGCGCCCCCGCCCCGCCCCCGGGCCGTGCACCGAGGACGGGCGTCCATGCACCGAGGGCGTGGTGCGCCGACCCCGCCGGTTTGCGTCCGTGGCCAGGGCTGCAGCACTGGCCACGGACGTAAACCCCCACCGGCCGCCGCATCTGCTCTCAGCACGAGGAGGAGAAAGGGAAGGTTGAGTGGAATCGACTCAACTTGTCCCGCGTTGTACCCGGCAGATGAGAGAGGACGACCCCAGAGCCGGCGGGCGCGTGGCACGCTCGGAACGGGTCGTCCTCCACAAGCCGTTCGACCAGGGAGATCATGTGGACCTTCAACTGACTACCAAGGCGCAGGAGGCGGTCTCGACCGCCGTCCAGGGCGCGGCGAGCGCCGGCAACCCGCAGGTGGAGCCTGCGCACCTGCTGCTCGCGCTCGCAGAGCAGACCGAGACGACGACCGCGCCACTGCTGGAAGCCGTCGGGACGACCGCCGCCGCGGTGGCGGCCACCGCGCGGAAGGCGATCGCCGGCCTCCCGGCCGCGACCGGGAGCTCGGTTGCGCAGCCGAGCATGTCGCGAGCGTTCGTCAACGTGCTGGAGCAGGGTCGCGCCGCCATGACCGCGATGGCCGACACCTTCACCTCCACCGACCACCTGCTGCTCGCGCTCGCGCACACCGGTGACTTCGGCCTGGACGCCGACGCGATCCAGGCCGCCGTACCGGCGACTCGTCGCGGCGCCAAGGTGACGTCCGCACAGCCGGAGGGGATGTTCGACGCGCTGGAGAAGTACGGCACCGACCTGACAGCCGTCGCCCGTGAGGGCAAGCTCGACCCGGTCATCGGGCGCGACTCGGAGATCCGGCGCGTCGTGCAGGTGCTGTCCCGGCGCACCAAGAACAACCCGGTGCTCATCGGCGAGCCCGGCGTCGGCAAGACCGCCGTCGTCGAGGGTCTGGCGCAGCGCATCGTGGCCGGAGATGTGCCGGAATCGTTGCGCGACAAGCGTCTTGTCAGCCTCGACCTCGGTGCGATGGTCGCGGGGGCGAAGTTCCGTGGCGAGTTCGAGGAGCGGCTGAAGGCCGTGCTGGAGGAGATCAAGAACGCCGGCGGCCAGGTCGTCACCTTCATCGACGAGCTGCACACCGTCGTCGGCGCGGGCGCGACCGGCGAGGGCGCGATGGACGCCAGCAACATGCTCAAGCCGATGCTGGCACGCGGGGAACTCCGGCTCGTCGGCGCGACCACGCTGGACGAGTTCCGCGAGCACATCGAGAAGGACCCCGCGCTGGAGCGCCGGTTCCAGCAGGTCTACGTCGGCGAGCCGAGCGTCGAGGACACGATTGCGATCCTGCGCGGGCTGAAGGAGCGTTACGAGGCGCACCACAAGGTGGCGATCGCGGATGCGGCGCTCGTCGCGGCGGCGTCCCTCTCGGACCGGTACATCACGGCGCGGCAGCTGCCGGACAAGGCCATCGACCTCATCGACGAGGCGGCGTCGCGGCTGCGGATGGAGATCGACTCCTCACCTGTCGAGATCGACGAGCTGCGGCGCACGGTCGACCGGCTGCGGATGGAGGAGTTGCACCTGCAGAACGAGACCGACGCCGCCTCCAAGGACCGGCTCGAGCGATTGCGCGCCGACCTGGCCGACCGCCAGGAGCAGCTGGCGGCGCTCAACGCCCGCTGGGAATCGGAGAAGGCGGGCCTCAACCGGGTCGGCGACCTCAAGGCGCAGATCGACGAGTTGCGCACGCAGGCAGACCGATTGGAGCGCGACGGCGACCTCGGGGAGGCGTCCAAGATCCGCTTCGGCGACCTGCCGGCGTTGGAGGATCAGCTCGAGCACGCTCAGGCAGCGGAGGCGACGTCGTCCACGGCCGGTGCGACCGGCGAAGGGCTGATGGTCAAGGACGAGGTCGGTGCCGACGACATCGCCGAGGTGATCTCCGCGTGGACCGGCATCCCCGCCGGGCGACTGCTGGAGGGCGAGACCGAGAAGCTGTTGCGGATGGAGGAGTTCCTCGGCCGGCGACTGATCGGCCAGACCGCGGCCGTGCAGTCGGTGTCGGACGCCGTACGCCGGTCGCGTGCGGGCGTCGCCGACCCCGACCGGCCGACCGGGTCGTTCCTCTTCCTGGGGCCGACCGGCGTCGGCAAGACCGAGCTGGCCAAGTCGCTGGCCGACTTCCTCTTCGACGATGAACGCGCGATGGTGCGCCTGGACATGTCGGAGTACTCCGAGCGGCACGCCGTCGCGCGGCTGATCGGTTCGCCGCCCGGATACGTCGGGTACGAGGAGGGCGGCCAGCTCACCGAGGCGGTGCGGCGTCGGCCGTACTGCGTGGTGCTGCTGGACGAGGTCGAGAAGGCGCACCCGGAGACGTTCGACATCCTGCTGCAGGTGCTCGACGACGGTCGGTTGACCGACGGGCAGGGCCGCACGGTCGACTTCCGCAACGTCATCCTCATCATGACCAGCAACCTGGGTTCGCAGTTCCTGATCGACCCGATGCTGTCGCAGGAGGCCAAGCGGGAGTCGGTGATGACCGCCGTCCGCACGTCGTTCAAGCCGGAGTTCCTCAACCGGCTCGACGAGGTCGTCATCTTCGACCCGCTGTCCAGGGCCGAGCTGGCGCGGATCGTCGACCTGCAGGTGGCCGCCCTCGGACGGCGCCTGTCGGATCGGCGCATCTGGCTGGAGGTGACCGACGCGGCCCGGCAGTGGCTGGCCGACGAGGGCTACGACCCGGCGTACGGCGCGCGCCCGCTGCGACGACTGGTGCAGAAGGAGATCGGCGACCGGCTGGCGAAGGCAATCCTGGCCGGGGACGTGCTCGACGGCGCCACGGTGACGGTCGACAAGCCGGAGGGCGAGTCGAGCCTCACCCTGGTCTGACGGTCGGTTGTCCGCAGTTTCGTGCACCCGTCGGCACGGAACTGCGGACAACCGCCGCGTGGCGTTGGGTCAGGCGGTGCCGAGCAGGACGCCGGTCAGCAGATCGGGCACCTCGTACGGCGTCATGTGGCCGATGCCGTCGAGCACCTCCAGGCGCGCGCCGGGGATCTCCTTCGCCAGCGCGGTGCCGAGCCGCTTGGAGGTGAGGCGGTCGCGGGTGCCGACCACCACGGTCACCGGCACCTTCGCCAACGTCGCCGCCGCGGCGGTCTCGTCGTGCAGCATTAGCGCACCGTGGAACGCGCCGAACGCGCGCAGCGAGGTCTTCGCGGTGAGTGCCCGGGAGGCCTCCAGCAGCAGCGGGTCCGGGTTCGCGCCGTACAGCGTGCGCTGTCCCTTCAGCGTCACCAGTTTGCCCATCCGGCCCGGCGTGCGGGCGAGCAGCTGCATGGCCGCGGCCTCCCCGCGAACGCCCGCACCCGTCAGGCCGCTGATGGCGGTAGAGGTCAGCAGCACCCGCTGCACCCGGCCGTCGAACGCGCGCGGGTGCGCCCCGGCGTACGCCATCACGCTCATCCCACCCATCGAGTGCCCGCCGAGGATCAGCGGCGACCCGTCGGGCACACACCGGTCGATGATGGCGTCGAGGTCGGATCCGAGGCGCCGCACGGACTCGTCCTTCGGGCGCTTGCGGCCCCGCCCGAACGTCGAGTGCCCGTGGCCGCGCTGGTCGTACGTCACGACCCGCACGCTCCGCGGCAGCCGCTCGGCCACCAGATCCCAGGACTCGTGCGCGAGGGTCCACCCGTGGGAGAGGACCACGGTGGCGGCCGAGGTGGGGTCGGAGGGTTCGCGGACGTACGCCGCGAGGCGTGCCCCGTCCGCTGTGGTCACGGTGCGATGGGCGAAAGTCGTTGTCGGCACGTGGGGCAGCCAACCATGCGCGCTCGCGGACGGCATGCGCCGCCACGGTGCGCCCGACTGTTCGACCCTTCCGTACGCCGGAGCGAGCGTCCGCAATTCCTACTCGCGCGTATAGGTTGACCGCATGCAACGACGCTCCCTGCTGTCCGCCGCCGGCTCCACGCTGCTGGTCGGTGCGTTGACCCTGACCGGCTGCAGCAGCACAGGCGGCAAGACGGCGGCGAAGACCACCGCGGGCGAGACCCCGGTGCAGCGTCTGCAGGCGGTCAAGAAGGTGGTGGACGCCGCGACGGGCTTCCACATCGAGCTCTCCTCGGCGAACGTCCCCTCGTCGGCCAGCGGACTGCTGTCCGGTAGCGGCGACGGCTCGCACGCCCCGGCGTTCAAGGGCAGCCTCAAGGTGCAGATCGCCGGGGTCAGCGCGAACGTCCCCGTCGTCGCCGTCAAGAACGACGTCTACGCCAAGCTGCCCTTCAAGACCGGCTACTCCAAGATCGACCCCGGCACGTACGGCGCGCCCAATCCCAACGTGCTCTTCTCCTCCGGCCCAGGCGGGCTGTCCTCGCTCCTGCCGGTCACCCAGGGTGCCAAGTACGGCGCGCAGAAGCGCGACGGCAGTGAGACCGTGCAGACCATCACCGGCACCCTGCCGTCCACCGCGGTGCGCAAGACGCTCGGTTTCGGCAAGAGCTCCACGGGTCTCAACTACAACGTCGAATACGAGATCACCACCGCGAACCAGCTGCGCCAGGTACGTGTGACCGGCCCGTTCTTCTCGGCCGGGGACACGACGTCGTACCTGACCCGGTTCACCGAGTACGGCGAGAAAGTCGATGTCAGCAAGCCCTCGTAGGTCCAGCGTCGCGCGGAGCCCGAAGGCGCTCCTCGGGGTGGCGTCGGTCGCCGTAGCGCTCGCCGCCGCCGACACCTACGTGGTCGTCCTCGCCCTCACCGACATGATGACCGGCGTCGGGGTGGGCATCGACTCATTGCAGAAGGCGACGCCGATCATCTCCGGCTTCCTGCTGGGGTACGTCGCGGTTCTGCCGCTGATCGGGCGGCTCGCCGACCTGCTCGACCGCCAGCGCATCCTGCTCGGCTGCCTGGCGATCTTCGTGGTCGGCTCCGCGATCACCGCCATGGCGCCGGAGCTGTCCGTGCTGGTCGTGGGCCGGGTGCTGCAGGGTCTCGGCGGCGGAGGCCTCGTACCCGCCACGCTGGCCCTGGTCGCGCAGCTGTGGCCGCCCGGCAAGCGAGGAACTCCGCTCGGGGTGGTCGGCGCCGTCCAGGAGATCGGCAGCGTGGTGGGCCCCTTGCTCGGCGCGCTCATCCTGACGATCTGGGACTGGCGCGCGATCTTCTGGGTGAACGCCGTCGCCGGGCTGCTGCTCGCCGTTGCCGTCCGCATCATCGGAGGCCCCGTGCGTCCGACGTTCGGGACGAGCCCCCGGTGGTGGCGGCCCGTCGCGGCGCTCACCGCCCTCGCCGGTGTGGTCGGCGCTGTCCTGCTCACGCTCGCCCTGACCGCGCCCTCGGCGCTCACCTCCTCGATCCGCTGGGGCGGGCCGTTCGTGCCGTACGGCACACATACCTCGCGGATGATCACGCCCATCGGGGTCTGGGCCATGATCGCCCTCGCCGTCACGCTGGCGCTGACCGTGGCGCTCGTGTGGCGCACGTTCGCCCGGGTCGACCTGCCCGGCGCCGCACTGATCGGCCTCGCCCTGGGCGCGCTCATCCTGACCTTCGCCACGTCCGATCCGTCCAAGCAGGTGATCGGGCCGCTCGGCCTGTGGCTGCTGCCCGTCGCCGCCGTCGCGGCCGGACTCTTCGTCTGGCGGCAGCGGACCATCTCCGACCCCCTCATCGCGCCCGGCGTCGTACGCCGCCGGCTCACGCCTGCGCTCGCGTGCTCGCTCTTCGCGGGCACCGCGCTCGTGTCGATCGTCGTCGACGTCCCGCTGCTCGCGCAGCTCACAGTTGCCCACAGCACCGAGCGCGACGGCGCGCTCATCCTGTTGCGTTTTCTCGTCGCCGTGCCGGTCGGCGCACTCGTGGGCGGTCTGCTGCTACGCCGGTTCGGGCCCGGGCTGATCGCCCCCGTCGGCCTCGCGGTCGCGGCGGCCGGGCTGCTGGTGATGTCCACCTGGGGCAACGGGTCGCTGGAGAGTCTGCCCGCGTGGTTCGTGCTCATCGCGGTGGGCTTCGGCATCGGGTTGTCGATCGCGCCGATCAACGACGCCGCCCTGCACGATGCCGCCCCCGACCAGCAGGGCGTCGTCTCGGCGCTGGTCGTGGTGAGCCGGATGATCGGCATGGTCGTGGGGCTCGGCCTGCTGACAGCCCTCGGCCTGCACGCGTTCTACGGCCGGGTCGCGCAGATCCCGAACGCCACCGACAGGCAGATCGCGGCCGCGGCCGTGGTCCAGGTGCAGACCATCTTCCTGGGCGCGGCCATCGCCGGTTTCGTGGCGGCCCTGATCGCGATTGCGTTGGGGATCCGGCGGATCCCCGTGCATCACCTGCTCGAGGACACCGACGCCCGGGAACCGGTGAATTCGTAGTCGACCATCTCGGTGCGCCGGGTCGCGCGCTCGTACTCCGGCACGCTGCCGGGCCAGAGCACCCGGTTGCGGCCGAACTGGTCCAGGTACCAGCTGTCGCACCCTCCCGCGATCCACACGGTGCGGCGGGTACGCCGGTCGAGGGTCGCCATATGCGCCTGCGCCACCGCTTCGCGCACCTGCACCGCGCCGGCCCTGCGCCGGTCGCGCTCGTCCAGCAGTCGCAGCGTCAGCGCGATCTGCGCCTCGATCATCATCAGGACCGAGGTGTGCCCGAGGGCGGTGTTGGGGCCGAGCAGGAAGAAGAGGTTGGGGAAGTGCGGCACCGTCACCCCGTAGTACGACGTGATCCCGGCGTCCCAGTCCTCGCCCAGATCGTGGCCGCGGGTACCGGTGAAATTCAGGTGCCGGTAGGAGCCGGCGACATCGAAACCGGTGGCGAGCACGAGGACGTCCAGGTCGTGGCGCGCGCCGTCGGCCGTGGTCAGTCCGCGGGCGTCCGCGCCGGTGATGTGCTCGGTCTCCACGTGTACGTCCTCACGCGCGAGGGCCGGGTAGTAGGCGTTGGAGAAGGTGATCCGCTTGCAGCCCATGGTGTAGTCGGGGATCAACTTGCGACGCAGTTCGGGGTCCTTCACCGACCGGCGGATGTTGGCCGCCGCACCGAGTGAGGCGGCCTTCAGCAGCGCGGGCGCGCGGGTGAAGGCGATCGCGCGGAGCTCGTTGGCGGCCTTGATCTTGGTGCGGTGCAGCTTCATCAACCACGGCCGCTTGTCGTAGGCGTCCTGCAGCCCGTCCGGGTACTCCGGGTCGACCTTGGGCAGCACCCAGGCGGGGGTCCGCTGGAAGACGGTCAGGTGGTCGGCGTCCTCCGCGAGCAACGGGATCGCCTGCACGGCACTGGCGCCCGTGCCGATGATGCCGACCGTACGCCCGAACATGCTGGCGCCCGGGTCCCACGACGCCGTGTGCATCACCTCGCCGGCGAAGGTCTCCAGGCCGGGGATGTCGGGCAGCGACGGCTCGTGCAGCGCACCGACCCCAAGCACCACGGCGCCGGCGACGAGGTGCCGTTCCGCGCCGTCGGAGCCGAGCACGGTCAGGTGCCACACCCGCAGGCTCTCGTCGTACACGCCGCGGGTCACCTGGGCGTCGAACTGCACATCCCCCCGCACGTCGTACTTCTCCACGACGTACAGCAGGTAGTCCTGGATCTCATCGGCGGTGGCGTACGCGCGCGACCAGTAGGGGTTCGGCTCGAAGGAGAAGGAGTAGAGGTGGCTCGGCACATCGCACGCGCAGCCGGGGTAGAGGTTGTCCCGCCAGGTGCCGCCGATGTCGTGCGCCTTCTCCAGCACGGTGAACGTGCGGCCCGTTTTCTTGAGGGCGATCGCCATCCCGATGCCGGAGAAACCGCTGCCGATGATGACGACGTCGTGATCGACAGGGGTCTGCATGGGGTCCATGACCGATCAGGCTACCCACGCGTACGCCGCGCCGCGGGGACGGCGCGACCCCCTCGTCTATCGGGCGCCGGCATTTCTCAGCCGAACCTGAACGTATTGCCAGGCTGGGTATCTATGGTTCGGCTGTGTCATTGGTCGGGGGACCCCTACTGGTCATCGTCGGCACCGTCCTGGTCTTCGCGACAGCCGGGGCGGTCGTAGGTGGTCCCCGGTGGGGACCACCATGGGTCCGCGTCGCGCAGCGCCTCGTCCTGGTCTGCGGAGCACAGCTGGTCGCCCTCGTGATGGCGGCGCTCGTGCTCAACGACTGGGGTTCCTTCTACGGGTCGTGGTCCGACCTGTTCGGCGGATCCAACGGGGTGGTCATGACGACCGCGGGTGGACGCTTCGGCTGGGGTTCGCACGAGTCCGCGAGTGCGGTCGGGTCCGCGCCGTCTCTGCAGCCGACCGATTGGTCTGCGGCGAATCAGTACTCGCAACGAGGTGAGCTGGGGTCCGTGGAACTGACCGGGCGGCGTTCCGGTCAGCGGACCCGCGCATTGGTGTATCTGCCGCCGCAGTACTTCCAGGATGCGCACACCCGATTCCCGGTGGTGGAGGTCTTCCCGGGATACCCGGGAGACGTGCGGCAGTTGGTCACGCGCCTCGGCATCCCGGGCGCGGTGCTCGACGGGATCCGCGCGCATCGCCTGCGTCCGATGATCCTGGTGATGGTGAACCCGTCGTTGGTGCTACCCCGCGACACCGAGTGCACGAACATCCCCGGCGGCCCGCAGGTCGTCACGTTCCTGAGCCAGGACGTGCCGGCCGACCTCGAGGCCAATCTGCGCGTCACGTCGAGCGGCTGGGGCCTCATGGGGCAGTCGACCGGCGGGTACTGCGCAGCGAAGCTGGCCATGTTGGCGCCACGTCGATTCGGCACGGCCGTATCGCTGTCCGGCTATTACAACGCTCGTCACGACTCCACGACGGGAGACCTGTGGGGCGGGAGCACGAGGCAGCAGGATCTCAACGATCTGGACTGGCGACTGGCCCACCTACCCATCCCGGCGATCTCCATTCTCGCGACGATCGGCTCCCTGGAGCCGGGTATCGAGGGGCTGCCCGGCACTCAACGGTTCATCGGCCTGGTGCGGCCCCCGATGACGGCGCGGCTGGTCGTGGTCAAGAACGGTGGCCACAACTTCCACGACTATGTGTCCGTACGCGCGGTCGCCCTCGCCTGGTTGTCGGACCACCTGGGCGCCGCGGGATCGGGGTCACCCGACGTCCAGGCGCACAATGACCGTGCGGGTCATCCGCATCTGGACTGACACCGACACCATCGGCCGTCCGCATCGTCGTCGCGACAGGGTCGCCCTCAGCAGATCGTGAGGGGAACGAGGAGGACCTGGAGATAGGACGTGTTGGTGTGCAGGAGCGACCGCCAATGCACTGCCAATGAACCGTCGTCCGTGGGGTTGCCGTAGTGAGCGATGAACTGGCGGCAGTCGGCCGGTCGTCGCACGGTCAGCAGCAGCCGGATGGTCCCGTGCGGCGGGATGGTCGCGGGGAACGAACGCCAGGGCGCATCGACGCCGAAGGTGGATCCCTCGGGCACCGTGCGGTAGGTCGACCACTGCACCTCGGACGTCCCGGGCCCGGCGCCGACGGAGGAGATCCGGACCGCGTGCGACCCGGAATTCTCCAGGGCGGCGACCATCTTCGCGGTGCTGCCCGCCGTCGTGGCAAGGCGGTACGAGAAACCGTCCTTGCTGATGATCAGACCTCGCTCCGACAGCGGACCGCTGAAGGATCCGCCCATACCGCCGGTCGAGACCCACCGCCAGACCGATCGTCGCGGCGGCGCAGACGACGAGGGTGAAGGCGATCACGGCGGCAATCGCCTTCTTCGACCGGCGCCGCGTCGACCGCGATGTGCTGTCAGACATGGCAGGGATCGGTGTCGGGGCGTTCGTGTCGGGCACGGCGTGAATCTAGTTGCCCGCAAGGGCGGTTGCCGGCTTAACAGCCCACGCCCGCCGATCGTCCTGGTCGTTGGCATCCGCGCCCTTCGGCACGCCGCGGAGGTACGTTCGGGTCCCGCCCACCAGGAGTGCGATCCCCGTGACCGATGACCACCTCACCGATTGGCGCGAGCGCTGCGCCTCCGACTGGGCCGACACGATCCCGACCGTCCTGGCGACGGCGTTCCCCTACGGCGCCGCGCACCAGGCCCTCGCCCCGGACGACGTCGACGTGACGCCGGACCTGCTGCACCCGGCGTTCCACGGGTGCCTCGACTGGCACTCCTCGGTGCACATGCAGTGGTCGGCGGTGCGGCTGCTCACTCTGGCGCCCGGCCAGCTGAGTCTACTGCGTCGTGATCGGCTGCGAGCCGTCCTCGATGCTCGATTGACCCGCGAGCACCTCGAGCGGGAGGCGGCGTACCTGCGCGACCGCCCCGGCTTCGAGCGGCCGTACGGGTGGGGCTGGGCCGCCGCGCTCGCGCTCGCGGCCAAGGAGTCGTCGGCGCCCGGTGCCGACGCCTGGGCGGCCGCGACCCGCCCCCTCTTCGACACGGTCGCGGACCTCGCGTTGACGTGGCTGCCACGACTCGCCTATCCGGTGCGGCACGGTACGCACGCCAACACGGCGTTCGCCCTCGCGCTGGTGCACGAGGCCGCGTCCCGGCTGGGGCGTCCCGACGTGGTCGATGCCATCGCCGAGCGTGCGCGCGACTGGTTCGGGCAGGACACCGACTACCCGGTCGCGTGGGAGCCGAGCGGCAGCGACTTCCTGTCGCCCGCCCTCTGCGAAGCCGATCTGATGGGCCGGGTGCTCACGACGCAGCAGTACGCCGGGTGGTTGGCGGCGTTCCTGCCCGGGCTGGGCGCTGCGGACGATCCCTTGCTGGAGCTGCCCGAGGTGCGGGACCGCTCCGACGGGCACGCGGTGCATCTGTTCGGGCTCGCCCTCTCGCGTGCCTGGCAGCTTCGTCGCGTGCGGGGCCTGCTGTCGCCGGACCGGTCGCGGCGGGTTGCCGAGGCGACCGCGCAGCAGGTCGCACACGTGGAACGCGAGATCGTGGCGGGCGACTTCATGTCGACCCACTGGCTGGTGTCGTTCGCCGTGCTGGCGGCGACCTCCGGACCGGGCGCGGCGCGTCAGTAGCGGTAGGGACCGCTCCCGTAGTGATTCTGCTGGATCACGACCGTCGGGGTCGGCTCGGCGCCGCACGCCATCACCAGCGCGACGACCCAGCCGATGAAGGACCACCCGAGCAGGAGGTTCACCAGGCCGATCGCCAGCTGGTTGGACTTGCCCCGCGTCGCCGCCACGGCCCACGGCAGCATGTAGAAGAACGTGATCACCGCGATGACCCAGGCGACGACGATGAGGGCGGCGTTGGGTGCGGGCCGGGTCACCATCGCGGTCGCCCCGTACGGGTACGGCTGCGGCGGCGCGTACCCCTGGACGGGGCCGTAACCCGGGGCCAGGTACTGGTGACCGGGCGGCGCCCCCTGCACCGGGTACCCCTGGTGGCCCTGCTGCGCCGATCCCTGCGGCGGTTGAGCCGTCCCGGTCGCGAAGACCACGGCGCCGGAGGTGCCATCGGTCGGCTGCTGCTGCGGTTTCCGCAGCGGGATCGGGTCGGTGTGCGGTGTCAGCGGGATGCCCCGTGTGCGGTCGTCGTCGGTCACTGCGTTCCCCCTGGAGCCCGATGGATGTGGCCAGCCTAGGCGCCCACCGCGCCCACCGCGCCCGGCGATCCGCGCTCAGTCCAGGTCGACCAGCACCGGCGCGTGGTCCGACGCGCCCTTGCCCTTGCGCTCCTCACGGTCGATCGAGGCGCCGGTCACCCGGGCGGCGAGCGCGGGGGAGCACAGCGCGAAGTCGATCCGCATGCCCTGCTTCTTGGGGAAGCGCAGCTGCGTGTAGTCCCAGTACGTGAAGGTGCGCGGCTCGGAGGTGTGCGGGCGCACCACGTCGGCGTACCCGGCGTCGACGATGCCCTGGAACGCGGCCCGTTCGGGTGGGGTCACATGCGTGCGTCCCTCGAAGAACTCGGTGTCCCAGACGTCGGCATCGGTGGGTGCGATGTTCCAGTCGCCGGCCAGCGCGATCTGCGCCTGCGGGTCGTCGGCGAGCCATTTCACCGCGTCCAGTCTCAGGTGCTCCAGCCAGTCGAGTTTGTAGTCGAGGTGCGGATTGCCGATCTCGCGTCCGTTCGGCACATAGAGCGACCAGACGCGTACGCCGCCGCAGGTCACCCCGAGCGCGCGGGCTTCACTCACGGCGGGGTCGCCGAACATCGGCATCCCCTCGAACCCGACCTGCACGTCCTCGATGCCGACGCGCGAGATGACCGCCACGCCGTTCCACTGGTTGTAGCCGACGTGCGCGAGTTCGTAGCCCGCCGCGTGCACCGGCATCGCCGGGAACTGGTCGTCGCGGCACTTGGTCTCCTGGAGCATCAGCACGTCCAGGTCGTGACGCTCCAGCACCCCCATCACACGGTCGATGCGGGAGCGGACGGAGTTGACGTTCCAGGTCGCGATACGCACGCGAGCCACCCTAATGACCTGCTCCGACAACCGCCGGGGCACATCGCAGCGCTCTCGTCAGCGTCGGCGCGGGTGGCTCAGTGAACGAGTTCGGCTCGCAACGCGGTGGCTTGGGCGAGCAGGGCCCCCACAGCCAGGCGGGTCCTGGGCCCGGCATCGGCGCGTGTGAGCAGCACACTGCTGCGGTCGGCGTAGGACGGGTCCTCCACGTGGATGGCACGCACGCCCGGCGGGACGGCGACTGTCATCGTTCCGGGCAACACAGTGATGCCCAAGCCGGCCGCCACGAGACCCAGTCGGGTGGTCCACTGCCGGACGGAGAACGCGATACGGGGACTCGCGATACCTGGCCATGGACCGAACTGAGGATCACCCGAACCGCCGACCCCGACTATCCAGGGTTCGTCGACGAGATCGCCCGGACGCACCGTCCGGCGCGTCGCCAGAGGGTGTTCCGCCGGAACGGCGACCTGCATGCCCACGATCGGCAGGGGGAACCGCGCAAGGTCCTTGACGTCGCGATCGGCCGATTCTGCGCTCAGCGCGACGAGAGCCACGTCGAGCCGTCCAGCTGACATCCGGCGAAGCAACACCGGCGTGGACGCCTCGTCGATGGTCACGGTCAGGGCGGGATGCTCGTCGAGCAGGGCTGCCACCGCTCGAGGTACCAGTACGGAACAAGCCGTTGGAAATGCCCCGATCACCAACCGCCCCCCGACCCGGTCGCGAAGCCCGGCCAGTTGCTGGCCAGCGGTCTCGAGTTCGACCAGCGCGCGGCCGGCACCCGAGAGCACGATCTCTGCAGCCGGTGTCAGGGTCACCCCGCGTCGCCCGCGCTCGAACAACTGCTCGCCCACGGCGCTTTCCAGAGCTGCCATCTGCCGCGACACCGCCGACTGGGTGTAGCCCAGCTCAGCGGCTGCGGCGGCGAAGGATCCGGTCACGGCCACCTGCCGCAGGACCCGTAGGCCCAACAACGTCACGTTCTCCATCACCGGTCGATCCTGCCATGCGCACAACGCAGAGCAGACGTGCTGAACCATCGCTACAGGTCAGAGCACTGATGACGCATGGTGGAGAGACCAACCGATCAAGGAGACGCAATGACCGACCCAAGTCCCAAGACCTGGTTCATCACCGGAGCATCGGGTGGATTCGGACGGGAGTGGACCGAAGCAGCACTCGAACGCGGTGATCGCGTGGCCGCAACGGCACGGACCGTCGATCGACTCGCCGACCTGACGCGGCTGTACGGCGACTCGGTGCTCGCGCTGAAGCTCGACGTCACCGATCGAGAGGAAGTGACCGCCGCCGTCGCCGAGGCATTGCGCCACTTCGGACATCTCGACATCGTCGTCAACAACGCCGGCTTCGGTCAGCTCGGAATGGTCGAGGAGATCAGTCCCGAGGAGATCCGGGCGATACTCGACGCCAATCTGTTGGGCACGCTGTGGGTGACGCAGGCAGTCTTGCCCGCCCTGCGCGCGCAGGGCAGCGGCCACATCGTGCAGGTGACCAGCGAAGGTGGTGTCACGGCCTTCGCGCAGTTCGGCGCCTATCACGCCAGCAAATGGGCGGTCGAGGGCTTGTCGCAGTCGCTGCGACTGGAGGTGACGGCGTTCGGCATTCACGTGACCTGCGTCGAACCCGGGCCGTACGCCACCGGATTCGGAAGCAGCGGCCTGCGCCGTAGCGCGTCGATGGCCGAGTACGACGCCGTCCGCGACGGCATCGACCGCAGTGGCTGGGCACTGGGCGATCCGACGGCGACGCGGCAGGCGATGCTCGCCGTCGTCGACGCCGAGGAACCACCGCAGCGAGTCGTGTTCGGCCGCGCCCTCGAGGGAATCGAGCAGGACTACGCCGATCGTCTGCGCACCTGGCGCGAGTGGCAGCCGACGTCATTGGCCGCATTCGGGGACCCCCACGCGCCCGCCACGTCCGGCATCTGATCGGTGCACCTGCCCGATGAGGGGTGCGCTCGCAGCCGCCAGCACCACGTCGCGTGCGCCCTGCGAACGACGCTGCGCCCGTGGCACTCCCCGTGAGTCCGGCGCTGTGAGGTCTACGCCGCCCGCCGGGCTGGGCTCGCACTACTTCTCGGAGGGGCTAATGACTTGAATGACTAAATAGTGGACGAAATGACTGTTAGTGTACAAATTGTCTGGCACCGTTCGAGTGCCGGTGCGACAGCCCAGCTGTCGCCAGCCTTCAGCGTTCGGAGCATCCCCATGAGCCAGCACACGACCCCGCCGTCCGGTCAGCCGACGGACGTCACCAGCTTCGCCGATCTGGGCAAGGACCTGTGGTCCTACCTCACCGGTCGCGGCGCAGCCATCGACTACCAGTTCGTCGACATGACCGTCGAGGTGCCGAAGACCACGGGCGCGGACGCTGCCCGCGCGTCCTGGAAGCTCAACGGCACCCTGCGCATCACCACCTCGGAGAAGGCCACCGCGAAGTGACCGACGCCGAGGGCAGTCGCGAACGGCCGTCCTCGGAGGCGCTCTCGGTGACCGCCGATCTGGATGTGGAGATCGATGGCGTCTTCTCCCATCTCGCGGGTGATGGTCGGCGGCTCGTCCTGCACAGCGAACACCCTCAATCGACGTGGTCGGCCCTGACCCAGGCGTCGCTGCCGGACTCGATCGGAGACGTGAGGGGTCCGCGGGCGATCGGTCGGGTGGCTCGCGCCATGGCGGACGCCGGGGTGCATCTCGATGTCGAGGGTCCGCGCGGCGTGGTCGTCAGCCTCGGGGACGGGGAGCGATCGGTGATCGGCCGCGTCGTCACCGGCAGCACGGCCGTCCGGCCCCGGTCGGCACGTTCGCTCCTGCCGTTCGTGGGCGTAGCCGCGCGACGGATCGCACGGCGCCGGAAATGACCCTCGTCGGGGGTAGGCAAATGAGCGAGGGGTGGGGATATATCCCCACCCCTCGCTCATGCCTCCACCCCCCGATGGGAGGGATCTCAGTCGGTCTCGACCACGAAATCCCAGGACGCTGCGGCACGGTGTCCGTCGGGCGCCCACTTCGCGATGCCCTCGCCCGTGGGCATCGAGGTGCGCAGCTGGAACGTCGTGGACCGGCCGGGTGCCAGCACCGCGGGCGGCGTGGCGCCGACCATGCGCACGGCGTACGTCGCTCCGAGGTGGTCGCTGGTCCCGAAGTCCGTGACCCGCACCGGCACCGGTTTCGTGCCGGCCCGCAGCGTCACCGTAAAGGTGCAGGTCGTGGAGGGCGTCTTGTAGGGCAGACCCTCGGCCGGGACGGCCGGTCCGATGATGGTGGCGCGCACCGTGCCACCGGTCGAGGGGCGTACGTCGACCGCCTGCCCCTGCGCGGCCAGCGCCGGTCGCGCCGGCGTTCCGACCGCGACGTCGCCGGCCCGCACGGGATCGGGCGGAAGCCACGACGGGAGGCTGCCGTAGGTCTGGGCCGCCGCCGAGCGGGACGCCGCCGCATGGCCTGAGCCCCCGCAGCCGGCGAGCGCGGCCCCCACGAGGGCGACACCCGCGACCACGAGGGCCACGCGCGGCCCGCCGGTACGACGCACGTAGGCGTCGTACCGGCGGGCCGGTGCGTCGTTCACCAAGGGCGACGGCCGTTGTTGAAGACGTCGCGACCGAACGGCGTCAGACCGCTCTGGGCGGCGAAGCCGAGGTGGCCCTTGCCGTCCAGCCCGCCGGACACGGTGCCGGCAGTCAGCGGCGTACGGTCCTTGCCCTGGCCCACTCCGAAGATGTCCTCCATGGTGCGCAGCCAGCTGTAGTGGTTGTAGTACGTCGTGCTCGAGCTGCCCGGCTTGATGTACGGGCTGATGAGCACGCTGCCCGTGTCACCGCCACCCGGCGTCGCGTCCTTCGCGTCGTACAACGGGTCGGCGGTCTGGCCGGCGGCCAGCTGCCCAGGCGCCCCTTCGGCGCTGAGGGAGACTGAGCTGACCGCGCCGGTGGGGGTCACCGGCTTGCCGTTCTGGTCCACCAACTGGAAGGAGCCGTCGATGACCGAACCCTTGGGCGAGGCGGCCGCTTGCGGACCGGTGTCGCTCACCGTGCCGACGAAGCTGCCGGCCGGAATCGGACTCGTACCACCGGGACCGGTCTTGTCGGTCGTGTCGGTGACCTCGCGCCCGGTGTCGTCGGCGACGATCGAGCTGTCCAGCACGTACGACGAGTTGCCACCCGCCGCCGCGTTGTCGGTGCGCGCTCCGGGCGTGTCACCCGAACCGCCGCGCACGATCCCCGGCACGCAGTTCGCCGGCACCCGGGTCGGACCGGTCTGGGTGCAGGCCGGCGGCCGGTCGATGAAGCCGTTGTCGCCGGGGCCGGGGAAGAGCTGGTTGCCCGAGGCGTCGGCCTTCAGCGTGGAGTTCGGGCCGGTCGGCTCGGTGTTCACGTTGCGCCCGTTGATGTTCTGCCCGGCCGCGTCCGCCGCGATGCCGGACGTCGCGTTCGGCTGGTCGCCCTGGGTCGGGCCGTAGGAGTTGGCGTTGTTGAAGCTGTTCCCGGTATAGGTGAACGGCGGGTTGGCCTCGTCGAACGTGACGTCGATCAGTCCGCCGTCCTTGAACGCCGGGGACTTCTCGATCATCGACACGTAGTACTTGAGGAAGAGGTCCGAGGCGTAGAGGCCGCCGGTGTAGTTCTTCGGCGTCGTCGACTCCGGGTTCGGGGTGGGCGACTGGTAGATCGGCTGGCCCGTCGAGGAGAACGACCCGGACAGGTTGTTGCCCTTGCAGATCGCGTCGTGCGCGTCGCTGCAGTTGTTCGGGGTGATCCAGGAGAACGCCGGGGTGGTCGAGGACTTCTGCAGGTCGTGGAAGAGCCCGGTGCCGGAGTTGTCCAGGTTCGCGATGTGCTTGGCGTCGCAGTCCGATCCGCCGCCGGCCGGGGTGGTCAGCGCGGGGGTGGTGCTGCCGTCGGCGTTCTTGGTGCCGGTCACGCCGTGGAACCACGGGAACGGGAAGTGCTTGGCGACGTACTGGTCGTTCGCCTGGGCTCCCGTCAGGCTGGTGACTCCCGGAGGCAACGGGTGAGCCGGATCGGCGCTCATGTAGCGAGGATTGGTCGTGGGGTTGTTCGCCGCCGTGCCCGGGCCGCCGCAGGCAGAGTCCTCACGACCGGCCTGGTTGCCGAGGTCCTGCGCGTAGCCCTTCCAACTCTCGTGCGCCGCGTCCAGCTGGTTGAAGAGCGTGGGGGTGTCGCGGGGGTAGGTGCATCCGTTCAGACCGTTGGCGGCGTTCGCCTTCGCCGGTGAGGCCACCTGGCCGCGGTTCACGCCGGTCTTGACGATGTCCTTGTTGGTGCCGAAGTCGAAGTCCTTGACACTGCAGTCGGACTGGGTGTCCTGCTCGGGCGCCTGGCCGGACACCATCGAGATGTAGTTGTCCTGGCTGTAGTGGCCGGTGCCGTAGTAGTTCTTGAGCAGCACACCCTGGCTCGGCAGGGTCTTCCACAGGTAGCTGTTCTGGTTGAGGCCGGTGAACGTCGCGTCGTACGACTTGTTCTCCAGGATGATCAGCCAGACGTGCTTGATCTGTCCGGGGCGCAGGCCCGTGCTGGAGATCGTGAGGCCCTTTCGGACCGTGGGGGTGGATGCTGCGGACGTGGCGGCAAGCCCGCCGGTGACCAGCGCGGTGGCGGCGAGCGCGGTGACGCCCCGTCGCTTCCACCGGCTTGTTGTCGTGAGGATTCGCATAGTGGTCTTTGTACTGACTGTGAGTTCCTGCCCGCCAGGCTCGGTTGCTGAACCCGGCGTGAACGATGCATGAACCCATCCGTACATCGGCGCGCGGCTCGTGACGGCCGGTGCCCACCCGCCGCCCGGGTGGGCTGCCTACACTCCGAACCCATGAGTAACTCCGCGAAGACCGCCCTCGTCACCGGAGCCAGCGCGGGCATCGGTGCCACGTTCTGCGCTCAGCTCGCCGAACGCGGTTACGACCTGGTGGTCGTCGCGCGCTCCACCGATCGGCTGGAGGCGCTCAAGGTCGATCTCGAGGCCAAGCACGGCATCACCGTCGAGGTGCTCACCGCCGATCTCACCGACCCCCTCGACGTACAGAAGGTCGCGTGGCGGCTCAGCGAACCGCAGCGGCCCGTCGACCTGCTGGTCAACAACGCCGGGTACGGACTGAAGAAGCGTTTCCTGCAGAACGACGTGCAGGACGAGATCGCCTCGCTCGACATCCTCGTGCGCACCGTCATGGTGCTCTCGCACGCCGCGGCGCTCGCGATGAAGGAACGCGGCCACGGCGCCATCGTCAACGTGTCCTCGGTAGCGGGCTTCATGGCCTCGGGCACCTATTCGGCGGCCAAGTCCTACGTCACCGTCTTCTCCGAGTCGCTTGCCGGTGAATTGGCCGGCACCGGCGTGACCGTGACGGCGCTCTGCCCGGGCTTCACGCACACCGAGTTCCACGAGCGGGCCGGCATCAACCACAAGGGCTCGCCGGAGTTCCTCTGGCTGCAGGCCGACCGGCTGGTGCGCGACTGCCTGGCCGACGTCGACAAGGGCAAGGTCATCTCGGTGCCCGGACTGCAGTACAAGGTCATCACCACCGCGCTGCGCACCGTGCCCCGCCCGTTCGTACGCCGCGGCCGGCTGGCGAGCACCCACCGCCCGCAGAAGTAACCGCGGCTAGGCTCATCGGCCGTGACGCACTCCGTGGAAGTCGACCGCCGCAACCTCCTCCAGCAGATCCAGGAGCGGGCGATCGTGCACGGCCGGGTGACGCTTTCCTCCGGCAAGGAGGCCGACTGGTACCTCGACCTGCGCCGGATCACCCTCTCCGGGCTCGCCGCCCCCATGGTCGGCCGGGTCATGCTCGACCTCACCCGCGACCTGGCGTACGACGCCGTCGGCGGGCTCACGATGGGCGCCGACCCCGTCGCGACCTCGATGCTGCACGCGGCGGCCGCGGACGGCCGAGCGCTGGACGCGTTCGTCGTGCGCAAACAGGGCAAGTCCCATGGGTTGCAGCAGCGGGTCGAGGGCCCCTCGATCCAGGGCCGCCGAGTGCTGATCGTCGAGGACACCTCGACCACCGGCGGGTCCGCGCTCGACGCGGTCACTGCCGCGCGTGAGGCCGGCGCCGAGGTCGTCGCCGTCGCGGTGATCGCCGACCGGGCGACCGGTGCGGCTGAGCGCATCCAAGCCGACGGCGGCGTGCCCTACCTGTGGGCCTACGGCCCCGGCGACCTCGGAATCTCCTGAGCGACAAGCCGATCCGGATGCCGCCGCTCGTCCTCTGCGCGCATGGCACCGCCAACCCGGCGGGTCAGCAGGTCGTGCTGGACCTGCTGGCCGCGACGCGGCGAGAGCTGCCCGGCGTACGCGTCGAGGCGGCGTACGTCGACGTGCAGCAGCCCGGTCCGGGCGAAGTCGTGGCCGAGCTCTACGAAGCGTCCGACCCGCCAGTGATCGTGCCGCTGCTGCTCTCGACCGGCTATCACGTCGAGGTCGACATCGACCGGGTCGTCCGCGCGTACCCGGGCACCCGGGCGACGACCGCGCTCGGCCCGTCCCCGCTCCTTGCCGACACGATGGTCGCCCGGTGCACACAGGCGGGCGTCGAGCCGTGGGATGCGGTGGTCTTCGCGGCGGCGGGCTCGAGTCGTCCGCAGGCCGCGCGGGATGCCGAGCAGGCCGCCGCCCTCTTCATCGAACGGTGGGCAGGGTCCGGTGACGTGCTGCTGGGCTACGGATCTGCGAGCTCGCCGACCATCCCGGAGGCAGTTGCGCGACTGCGCGCCGGTGGCGCGCAGCGTGTTGCCATCGCGGCGTACCTGCTCGGCCCCGGGCACTTCCACGACAAGCTGCAGCAAGCGGGCGCCGACCTCGTGACGGCGCCGCTCGGCGCCGACGAGCGACTGGTGCAGCAGGCCATCGCCCGCTACCGCTCCGCCCTTTCTTCTTCATCGAGCGGAGGGGTCCGCGCTCGAGCGGCGGGGGAATGACCCCTCCACTCGACGGCGGACCCCTCCGCTCGATGGAAAGAGAAGCGGTCAGTCGGTCGGGCGTGGCTCCGCAGAGGAATTGAGCCAGAACGTACGACGCCGCTTCACGTCAGGATCGCCCGGCTCGTGGAGGTCCCGGTACCTGTCGAGGAGCCGGGAGATGTCGGCGTCCAACTCGTTGGTCTCCTGCTCGGTGAGCAGCAGGCTCGAGCGCCAGAGGGTCAGCGAGTCGTCGTCCTCGCGCATCCCGGCCACCAGGTTCTGGGTGGCGGAGCGCAGGAACTCCGTGACGACCGTCTCCTGTTCGGCGAGCGGCATCGGGGTGCCATCGGAGTTGTCGATCTTGAACCCGTCCGCGGTCTTGCGCCAGGGCCGTTCGCGACCGTCGCCGGAGTCGACCCGCTCGACCATCCCCCATTTCTGCAACGCGCGCAGGTGATAACTCATCGCCGACGGGGTGATCCCGCAGCGGGCGGCGGCCTCGGTCGCGGTCAACGGCTCGTCGGTGCTCAGCACGTCCTCGAGGAGGCGCTGGCGCACCGGATGCGCGAGCGCGCGCAGCGCACCGATATCGGTGAGCGTGCGCTCGGTGCGCGCCCGGGGAGCCATCGCTCAGCCGACCTGCGACAGGACGTCGGAGGCGATGAGCTCCAGGTGGTCGAGGTCGGCGAGGTCGAGGACCTGCAGGTAGACCCGCTGCACCCCCGCGTCGGCGAACCGACCGAGCGTGTCGACCACCTCGGCCGGCGTACCGGCCAGACCGTTCTCGCGCAGGTCGGCCACCGGGCGGCCGATGGCGGCGGCGCGGCGTGAAAGGTCGCCTTCACTTCTGCCACAACACACCACCTGAGCGGCCGACCAGGTGAGCTCGTCCGCGTCGCGACCGCGCTCGACGCAGGCGGCGCGCACCCGTTCGAAGATGGTGGAGGTGTCCGCCAGGCTGGAGAAGGGCACGTTGAACTCGGTCGCGTACTGGGCTGCCAGCGCCGGCGTACGCCGCTTGCCGTGGCCGCCGATGATGACCGGCACCCGCTCCTGCACCGGCTTGGGCAGGGCGGGGGAGTCGCGCAGCTGCAGGTGCGCACCGTCGTAGGAGAACGTCTCGCCCACGGGCGTCGACCACAGCCCGGTGATGACGGCCAGGTGCTCCTCGAGCCAGTCGAACCGCTCCTTCACCGGCGGGAAGGGGATCCCGTACGCCCTGTGCTCGGCGTCGAACCACCCTGCGCCATAGCCGAATTCGACCCTTCCGCCGCTCATTTGGTCCACTTGGGCGACCGAGATCGCGAGCGGGCCCGGGTGTCGGAACGTCGCCGAGGTGACCAGTGTGCCGAGGCGGATGCGAGACGTCTCGCGTGCCAGCCCCGCCAGCGTGATCCAGGCGTCGGTCGGGCCGGGCGCACCGCTGCCGTCGCCCATCCGCAGGTAGTGGTCGCTGCGGAAGAAGGCGTCGAAGCCCAGATCCTCGGTGGCTCGGGCGACGCGCAGCACGTCGTCGTACGACGCGCCTTGCTGGGGTTCGGTGAAGATGCGCAGGTCCATGGCTGCAACTCTTGCAGATCCCGGTGTGAAGCAGTAGCTTCACAATATGAAACAAGCCTTTCACGACTCCGTATGGCGGATGCGCGACTTTCGTCGGCTCGCCGTCGGACGTTCTGTCGCAGCCGCGGGGGCGGGGATGGTGCTCATCGTGCAGCTGCTCCGGCTGAGCGCGCAGGGCGCCGGCTCGGACCGGATCATGATGCTGCTCTTCGCCGAGGTCGTCCCGGTCATCCTCGGCGCCGGTCTGATCGGGCGCGCCGCCGATCATCGCGACTCGCGGGGGGTGCTCACGCTCGGCATCGCCGCGGAGGTCGCAGCCTGCCTGGTGCTGGCCACGGCGCCCGACTTCGCCGTCACCTGCGCGGCGATCGCCCTGCTCAGCGCCGGGACCTCGCTGGTCGCGCCGGTGTGGAGCGTGCTGGTCCCGATGGTGGTGGGGGAGGACCGGGTCGGCGCGGCCGTCGGTGGGCAACAGTCGCTCACCGCGGCGCTGGCACCCCTGGGAGCCGGTGCCGGAGGAGTCCTCTACAGCTCCGTCGGCGGTGGCGGCGCGATGCTGTGCGCCGCGGGTTGTTACCTCTACCTGGCCGTGGTCGCGCTGCGGCTGAAGGTCCGCCGCCGAGCCGTTGTGGCCGCGGCCGGCGCCGACCGATCCGGCCTGCGACAGCTGCTTGCGCCCGATCTCGGCGCGCTGCAAGGTGACCGGTTGATCTGGTGCCTGCTGTCGTGCATGGTGCCGCTGGTCGTTGTGCTGCAAGGCCTCAATGTGCTGGAGGTCTCGCTGGCCCGACACGACATCGGGGTGAGCGCCGCGCAGTTCGGCTGCTCGGAGATCGCCGCCGGCGTGGGCACGGTCGTCGGCGCGGCGCTCGCCGGACGGATCGAGGGCGCGCGCACCCGGGGGTGGGCGATGCTCCTCGGGTTGACGGCCGCGGCCGCCGCGCTCGGAATCCTCGGCGTGGCCACCACGGTGCCGGCGTACTTCGGCCTGCTCGTCGTCGTCGGTGCCGGAGTGGGCGTCTCCAACACCAGTTTCGGAGCGCTCTTCATCACCCGCACGCCGTCGGAGCGGCGCGGCCGGGTGTCCGCCGCGGTCAACGGGCTCATGCAGGCCGCGTCCACCGCCGCCATCGCGCTGGGAGGTCTGCTCGGGGTCCTGCTGGGCATCCGTCCCGCTTTCGTGGTGTCCGGCCTCGCGGGCCTCGTGGTCCTGGCGACCGGCGCCGTGGTCCTGGCGCGTACGTCGACCGAGACGCTGCCCGACCAACCCGTCGACGTGCCGCTGACCGTCCCGGCGCCCTGATCGACCGCGAGGTGCTACACCGTGTGCGTGAGCTCCACGCCCCGGATCGACAGCACCGCGGATGCCGACGGCACGCTGCCCATCTGGCGCGCCGCGCAGGTATTCCGCCTGGCGACCATGGGGTACGCCGTCGGCGTGCAGATCGTGCAGCACGGCCACTACGACCGGGTCGCCCTCAGCTGGGTGCTCATCGCCGTGCAGTCGGCCTGGACGACCTACCTCGGCGTCGCCTACCTGTTCCCGCGCACCCGGCGTACGCCGCTCGTGGTCGCCGAGGTCGTCGTGACGCTCCTTCTGGTGCTCAGCACGCTCACCGTCGTGCCGCACCACTTCTACGTGCACCAGCAGCCGCTGCCCACCACCTTCTGGGTGGCGAACGCCGTTGTCTCCGTAGCGATCTTGCGCGGCCGGATCGCGGGAATGGTCGCCGGGCTGGGCGTCGGCCTGGTCTGCCTGAGCGCGCTGGACCAGCTCGGCCGGTGGTTCTTCGACGCGACCCTCCCGATCCTCGGCACGGTCGGTCTGGCGATCGGCGCGAGCGCCCAGATCGCCCGTCGGGCGCACACCGAGCTGCAGACCGCGGTCCGCATGCAGGCCGCGACCGACGAGCGCGACCGACTGGCGCGAGAGGTGCACGACGGAGTGCTGCAGGTGCTCGCCCTCGTACGTCGCCGCGGGCGCGAGGTCGGCGGGGAGGGCGCCCGGCTCGCGGAGCTGGCGGGCGAGCAGGAGGATGCCCTGCGGGCGCTGCTGAGCCGGGCCCGCGCACAGCCCGACGACCGCTCCGCCGTCGGCACCGACCTGCGCGAGGCCGTACGCGCGGCGCTGCCGCCGACCGCCACGTTCGCCGCCCCCGCGGACCCGATCGAGCTGCCCCGGCAGCAGGCGGATGAGCTGGTGGCCGTCGTGCGCGCCGCGTTGCACAACACCGAGCGGCACGCCGGACCGGGCGCGGCCTCCTACGTCCTGCTCGAGGACCTCGGCGACGAGGTGGTGCTGACGGTGCGCGACGACGGCCCGGGCATCCCGCCGGGCCGGCTGGACCAGGCGCGCGCCCAGGGCCGGATGGGCGTGGCCGACTCCATCCAGGGCCGCGTCCGCGCTCTCGGCGGCACCGCCGTGCTGGAGACTGGCCCCGGCACGGGCACCGAGTGGGAGATCCACCTGGCCAAGGGGATGCGATGAGCGAGGCCGCCGCAATCACGGTGATGGTGGTCGACGACCACCCGATGTGGCGTGACGGCGTGAGCCGCGATCTCGCCGACGCCGGGTTCGAGGTCGTGGCGACCGCCGACTCGGTCGCCGCGGCGGGGCGCCGCGCGGCGGCGACCGTCCCTGACGTCGTTCTGATGGACATGCATCTGCCCGACGGCACCGGCGTCGAGGCCACCGCCGCGGTGCGCGAGGTGTCACCGCGGACCCACGTGCTGGTGCTGTCGGCGTCGTCTGAACGCGACGACGTGCTCGACGCCGTGAAGGCCGGCGCCAGCGGCTATCTGGTCAAGAGCGCGTCCGCGGAGGAACTGATCGACGCCGTGACCCGCACCGCCCACGGTCAGGCGGTCTTCACGGCCGGCCTGGCCGGGCTGGTGCTCGGCGAATACCGCCGTACGGCGAACGCCGCACCGACCGACGCGGCGCCCGGTCTGCCCGCCCTCACCGACCGGGAGACGGAGGTGCTCCGGCTGGTGGCCAAGGGTCTGTCCGCCCGACAGGTCGCGACCCGCCTGGGGATCAGTCACCGCACCGTGGAGAACCACGTGCAGGCGACCCTGCGCAAGCTGCACCTCGGCAATCGGGTCGAGCTGGCGCGCTACGCCCTGGAGCAGGGGCTCGACTGACCCGGGGTGTCGCCTGAGTAGAAGTACCCACCCGGCCTGCGTAGTCGCCCGGATCCGCGCATCGCCGCAGGTCAGCAGGCTGGACGCATGACCACGCCACAGTTCCCCTCCCCGTCCCGAGACGCCTATCCCACACCGCCGGCAGGCCACCACCCACCGGCGGCTTTCCATGCCGCCACCGCCGGCCCGACCCAGCAGCGAGCACCGTTCCCCCTGAACACCGGGGGAGGGATCTGGGCTCAGTCGTACGTCGGTGAGCCGAGCTCGGGTGAGCCGTACGCCGGCCCGCAGCAGCCGTACGCCGCCGGGCCGCAGCAGCCGTATGCCGCCGCCCCCGAGCAACCGGGCGGCGGCTACCCGCCGCCACCGCCGTACGTGCCGCGCCCGCCGCGCACTCCGTGGTGGCAGCGGGACGGCGTCATCAGCCGGCTGCTCGCCGGACTCGGAGTCCTGATCACCCTGATCGGCGTCGTGATGATGCTGGTGCTGGCCGCCCAGGCCGGCTACTTCGGCCCCGCGGCCCGGGTCGGTGCGGGCAGCGCCCTGTCCGCGGTCCTCATCGGTGCGGGTGTCTGGTTGTTCGGGCGCACCGGCGGGCGCACCGGCGCTGTCGCCCTCGCCACCACCGGTTTCGCTGGCATCTTCATGGTGGTCGTCACGATGACCGACTACTACCGCTGGCTCGCCCCGGTCGCCGGACTCGCGCTCGCCGGGGCGGTCGCGGCTGCGGCAGTGGCCCTGTCGACGTACTGGCGCTCGCAGCCGATGACCGTCCTGGCGTTCCTCGCGATCGCCGGCCTCGCCCCCTTTATCACCCGCGACGTGAATCTCGAACTCGTCGGCTTCCTGCTGCTGCTGCAGGCCGCCGGCATCCTTCCGGAGAAGCTGCGCGGCTGGGTGACGGTCGCCCCTGTGCGCACCATCCCCGTCGTCCTGGCGTTGCTCGGCGCGGAGATCTTCCCCGTCGGCGACCACGTCACGCTGCGGATCGGCGCCGCCGCGACCTGTGCCGCACTCGGCCTGGTGGCCGCGCTGCTGCCCCGGGGCAAGGGCGCCGAGCCGGTCGGCGCGCTGGTGTACGCCGTGGCGTCCCTGCCGCTCCTCGTCGCGATCCCAGCGATCGAGCGACCGTGGAGCATCCTGGCGGCAGCGGTCCTTGCAGCCGTCACCGTGGTCGCCCTGGTCGTCGCCCGGCCGGTCGGCGCCTTCACCTTGTCGGCGGCCGCGGTGGTCGCGAGCATCGCGGGCCTGGAGGTGTGCGTCACCACCACTCGTGGGCACCTGCTCCCCGCCCTGATCGCCGTCGTCGCTCTCGGGCTGCTCGCCGTCGCCCACCAGCAGCGATCGCTGCCCGTCTGGACCATCGGCACCTTCTTCGCGATCCTCGCGGTCGGCGTGCAGGTCGACCTGGTGCAACCCGCGGTCGCGTGGGACGCGGCGTACGCGGCTCGCACCACCGGCACGACCGACGCGCTGGCCGGCCTCGTGGTGCTGGCCGCCGTCCTCGGCACGCTGTGGTCGGCCCGGCGCGTGACGAGTGGCGCGGCGCAGGTGCCCCTGCTGCTGATCGCACCGGTTCCGGCGTTCTGGAGCCTGCTGGTCGCCGTCCTCACCTTCGGGGCCGGCGTGGGCGGCAAGGACGGATACCACGCGGCGCAACTCATCGTGTCCGCCGCGCTGATGGCGGGGGCGATGGCGGCCTTGGCACTGGGTCTGAAGTCCGCGACCCACACCGCGGGCCTCACGGTCGCCGGTCTGGGGCTGGTGGCGGCCGCGCTCGCCAAGCTGTTCCTCTACGACCTGGCCGCGCTCGACGGCCTGGTCCGGGCCGGATCGTTCATGGCCGTCGGTCTGCTTCTGCTGGCCGCGGGCACCCGGTACGCGCAGGCCGTCGCCCGGCGTACCCCCGACGAGCCGACGGGGCAGGAGCACCTGCGACCGATCGGCTGACCAGCCCCTGGGAGGGGGCGCAGGGCCGGTGACGTCATCGTCACCGGCCCTGTTCGCGTGCCGCGCGGATGCCGCGGCGGTGCGTGCGGCGAGGGCATCTCGACGCCGGGGTGCGCGGGTGGTTGACTGACCCCGCGACGGGACCGAGGAAGCCGGTGTGAGTCCGGCACGGTCGCGCCACTGTGAGAGGGGATCCCGGTCCCCGCAGTCAGGAACTCACCCGTCGCTGTTCTGTTTCTGCCAAGGGACGCACGATCCCGTTGCTGAGAGGTATCACCATGAGCACCATTCCCAACGCCGCACCCACGACGCGCGCGTCCGCCACGCCGATCGTCACCTCCGAGGCGCGCGCCTTCGCGTGGATCTTCGGCGCCGCCATCGTCGCGCTGGCCCTCTACTACTTCATCGGCGTCGACCAGGGCGCGTTCTCCGTCTTCGGCAGCGACACCCACATCCACGAGTTCGTCCACGACTCGCGTCACTTCCTCGGGTTCCCCTGCCACTGATCCCGCCCGGACGGACAACTCGATATGGAACGCGCACTGATCCTGCGCGGTGCCCTCGCGGGCGCCGTCGGCGGGTTCCTGGCTTTCGTCTTCGCACGAATCTTCGCTGAGCCGCAGATCTCCGCGGCCATCAACTACGAGAGCGGTCGCGACGCGGCCCAGAACGCGCTGGACAAGGCGGCCGGACAGGCTGTCCCGGCGATGGGCCCGGACATCTTCAGCCGGACCATCCAGGCCAACGTCGGCATCGGCGTCGGCATGGTCTTCTTCGGCGTCGCCATGGGTCTGCTCTTCGCGGTCACCTACACGATCTGCCTCGGCCGCGCCGGCGGGGTGCGGGCACGCACCCTGGCGTTGCTCGTCGCCGGGGGCGGACTGCTGTCGATGTACGTCGTCCCGTTCCTCAAGTACCCCGCCAACCCGCCGGCCATCGGGCACGAGGACACCATCCGCAGCCGGTCGGTGCTCTACCTGACGATGACTCTGGCTGCGGTGCTGCTGCTGATCGGGGCGGTGCTGCTCGGCCGGTGGTTGCAGGCGCGGCTCGGCACCTGGAACGCGGCCCTGGCGGCCGGTGCGGCGTACGTCGTCGCGGTCGGCATCGTGATGGCTCTCCTGCCGTCGTTGGGTGAGCTGGCGGCCAACGTGCACACCTTCGGACGGCACGCCACCGAGACACCGCTGCCGCTCAGGGACCCGCAGGGGCGCATCGTCTACCCCGGCTTCCCGGCGGACACGCTGGCGACGTTCCGGATCTACTCCCTCCTCGCGCAGGTCATCCTGTGGGGCGCGATCGGGCTGGTGTTCGCACCGCTGGCCGAGCGCGTCCTGGCGCCCCTGAGCAGTCCGGAGGCTGCCCGGCGAGACGCGGCGCCGGCATCGCTGAGGTGACCGACGCACGACCGATCGGCCCCGGAACCCTGCGCACACTGGGGGAGCTGGGGCCGTTCTTCGCCGTGACCGTGCTCGACCAGGAGGGGGAGCCGCCGGCGCCGTGGAGACCGGTCGCCGAGCTGCTGGCCGACCCGGCAGCGCGGGTGGAGCAGGTACGCGCGTACCTCGCGGCGGGGGTCGGCGTCGCGCCTTCGGCGGTCGAGCCGCGGGTGGCCGCGTCGGTGATGCACCTCGGGCTGGTCGCGCGGCTGGTCTCGCCGTGGGTGGGGCTGGCCGCCCGGGACGGCGTCCACTTGCCGGTGGAGGTCGACGACCTGTGGTGGATCCCGTCGCTGGGAGGGGGTTTCGAGCTCGCGGTCGCACCGCAGGCGTTCGCGCGAGAACGCCCTGTGAGTCTCACCGTGTGGGCGGACGCGCTGGTGCACGACCTGCTGCGGCCGCTGGTGGATGCCGTGCACGGTTCGCCGACCGTCCTGTGGGGCAACACCGCCTCGGCGGTGAACGGCGCGGCCGTCGCGGGTTCGGCCGCGCACCCGGAGTCGGCTTCGCGGCTGCGTATCGTCGCCGACGGGCTGCTGGCGGCGCTGCCCGTGCCCGACGTACATACCGGTCAGGCGGGCACCCCGGATTTCCGGCGGCGCAGTTGCTGCCTGATCTACCGCGTCGGGGGCGCGGCACGGCCGCGGGCACTGTGCGGCGACTGCGTCCTCACCGCGTCCTGACCACCGGCGAGTCGGGTCGGGTCGGAACCTGCGGTCGAGCGGGTGCTCAGTCGCGGTGGGCGACCTCTTTGGCGGCGTCGGTGGACTCGTCGATCAGGTCCGCGGTAGCCCTGCGGTGACGCCACCACTCGAAGACGGCCGGCAGCAGCGAGACCAGAACGACGGCCAGGATCACCACGTCGATGTTCTTGCCCAGGCCCGGGAAGGTCTTGCCGAGCGCAAGCCCGGCGAGCATCACGATCGCGACCCACAGCACCGCACCGACGGCGCTCCAGGTGAAGAACCGCTTGCGGTCCATCCGCGATGCACCGGCCACCAGGGTGATGAACGTGCGCACGACCGGGACGAAGCGGCCGATGACCAGGGCCTTGTTGCCGTGATGGTCGAAGAAAGCGCTGGTCTTGTCGAAGTAGCTGCGCTTGACGACCCGGCCGTCACGCTCGTACAGCCGGCCACCGGCGAGCCGGCCGATCTCGTACCCTGCGACGTTGCCCGCGAACGCTGCGATCATCAGCAGCGGCATGGTCTGCCACAGCGGCATGTGGAAGCCGCTGGTGCTCGACGTCGCGGTGAAGAGGCCGATCGAGAACAGCAGCGAGTCACCGGGCAGGAACGGGAAGAGCACCCCGCACTCGATGAAGACGATCAGGATCGAGAACCAGAAGAACGCACCACCGAACTGTCCGAGCAGGTAGTTGGGGTCCATGAAGCTCGGGCCGAGGGAGTGCATCACCCTCCCAGGTTACGGGGAAGCCGCTGAGTGCATGCTGTGCCAACCGCCGGGGCGGCCAATGCGACCACCCGCGACAACCCGCGACGCGCGTACGACGGTGCGCGGATGTGCGCGAAGGGCGCCGGGGCTGGGTTGGGTGACGGTTTGCGTCGCTGGCCAGGGCTGCAGCACTGGCCACCGACGCAAACCGCGAGTGTCGTCGGCGGTTGCGCTCAGAAGTGGTCGGCGCAGTGCGGTGACCGAGTCCATCCGAACGCGCCGGACATCGCCGACACCGCGCCCGCCGAGTGTTCACGCACCCGTCCCGCACGGTGCAGATCGCCGACCGAGACGCCGCCCAGGTAGACCGCCGCCAGATCACGCGCGGCGAGCGTCAGGTCGGGCGCCGCGCGGGTGCGGGCGACCTCGGCATGGCCACCGGAGATCTGCAGCGAATAGCACCCGGCGACGCTCGCCAGCACCGGGTCGACGACGTCGAGCACCAGCTCGGCGTCCGTCAGGTAGCGCCGGGAGCGCAGGGCCTCGACGACGTCCAGGATCCGCAGGTAGAGCCCGTCGGCAGGGCGGATGTCGAGGGCCCGCGGGTCGGCGAGCAGGTGCAGCAGGGTCTCCTGCACCGCGGCACCGGACGCGGCGAAGGTGCGCGCCAGGTCGAGGTCGAGCAGGTAGCGCCACAGGCCGGCGTACGCCGAGGGCGTGCGCGCGAGGATCGGGCCGACGCTGACCTGACCGGCGGGACCCTTGCGGTCCCACTCGTCCTTGAAGCGGTAGGTGCCGACGCCGTCGACCGCGCCGCCGGTGTCGAAGTGCACCAGATAGCGCCGCGCCGAGCGGCCCTCGCGCCACCGTTCCGGGTCCATCGTCTCCAGCTCCCACCATCGGCCCGCGCGGTCGAACATCCCCGGCTGCTCGGCGCGTACGGCGTCGTGCACCGGTCGGGCCGCCGCGAGCCATTGGTCGGCGGCGACCTCGACCACCGAGCCCTGCGGGACGATCTCGGGCAGGAACGCGGTCGCCCGCGTCGAGCCGGCGAGCAACGCCGACCAGGTGGCGACGCCATACCCGAACCGGCCGTAGATGCCCGACTCGCTCGCCCAGAGCGCCGCCATCGGCAGGCCCTGGCTCGTCAAGTCCTCCAGTTGGTGTCGCATCATCAGGCTCAGCAGACCGCGGCGCCGGTACGCCGACGCGACCGTCACGTCCGAGACCGCCGCGCACGGCAACTCGCCGCCACCGGGCACCGACAGGGAACGCGTGGTGCTCGACGCGGTCGCCACCCAGTCACGACCCACCCGCAGGCCGAAGCTGCCCGCCGGCCCGAACAGGTCGCGGCTGAGCGCGGTGGTCTCGGGGTCCGCGGTCTCCTGGAACCCGGCCATGACGGCGTCGTACCAGGAGGGCCAGGTGCGGTCGGTGACCTGCGTCAGCCGCGGCTGCGCGAGGTGGGGCGGTTCGGGCAGACGTTTCGGGCGGGCGGTTCGCGGGGTGGGCACCGCCTCATCCCATCGGACGAACGCCCGCCAGCGCCACCGAAATTCGCGGGGAGGGTCAGGCGAGGGCCTTGCCGTCGACGTCGGGCAGCTTGCGCGTGGCGATGAGGATGATGTCGATGATGTGCCAGATCCCGCAGCCACCGCAGGTGAGCAGCTTGGCCACGCCGAGACCGGTCTGGCCCAGGTAGAAGCGATCGATGCCCAGGCTGCCGATGAAGATCGACAGCAGCAGCGTGGTGAGCCACTCGCGGTGGGAGAAGGCACCGGGGATCTGCCGGGCCAGGATGTGCTGTCCACTCGTGGTGCGCACCGGGGTATCGCCGTGCAGCGCGCCGTCCGCCGCGAGCCGCTGGCAGTCGGCGAGGGTCAGCGGGCCCCGCTCCGCGCCGTTCACGAACGCGAAGAACTGGTCACCGAGGCCGGGCTGCGCGAAACCGTAACCACCCTGCTGGGGTGCCTGGCCGTACTGCCCTGGCCCGGCCGGCCCGGCGTACCCACCCTGCTGCGGAGCTTGGCCGTACCCGCCGGACGGGCGCGGCCCGGCCCACCCGCCTTGCTGGGGTCCCTGGCCGGAGTCGGGGCCGGGCTTGCCGAGGTCGGGACCGTCGCCGGGCTGGGATCGGCCGCTGCCGTACGGGTCGTCCGTGCTCATGTCGTGTCCCTCTCGAGATGGCGTGTACGCGGTGCTCCGATGCATCCCGCGGCCGGACGATTCCATCGGTTTTCGCGGGGAAGCATGGCACGCTTCGTGCCGTGAGCGACCCGATTCCCGCGAACGAGATCGGCGTCGGACCGTGGCCCGGGCCGTGGCCGGTCGCGCCGGGCGGCGGCGTCGATCCGCGGTACGACGCCGAGCTGCTGCGCGAGGGCGACCGTCGCAACGTGCAGGACCGCTACCGCTACTGGACGATGGCCGCGATCGTCGCCGACCTGGACACCCGTCGGCACGACTTTCACGTCGCCATCGAGAACTGGGGCCACGACTTCAACATCGGGTCGGTGGTGCGGACGGCGAACGCGTTCAACGCCGCTGCCTTCCACATCGTGGGCCGTCGACGGTGGAACCGGCGTGGCGCGATGGTCACCGACCGCTACCAGCACGAGCACCACCACGTCGACGCCGCGGCGCTCGCGACCTGGGCGCGGCAGGAGACGGGCGGCATACCCCTCGTCGGCATCGACAACCTGCCGGGCTCGCGCCCGCTGGAGACCTTCGACCTGCCGCGGTCCTGCGTGCTCGTCTTCGGGCAGGAGGGTCCGGGGCTCAGTGACGCGATGCGCACGGAGTGCGAGGTGGTGCTGCACATCGAGCAGTTCGGCTCGACCCGGTCGATCAACGCGGGTGCCGCGGCCGCGATCTCGATGCACGCGTGGACCCGCAGGCACGTTTTCGACCAGTCCCCCTGAGCGTTCGAGCGTGCGAGACTGCACTCGAATCCGGACAGTGCCAGCAGCGGGTCCCCCTCGACGAACGGACCCACCGCGGCGGCCCGCACCACGCGCCGTCGTTCCCCACGAAGGAGTGAGCAGATGCCCATCGCAACGCCCGAGGTCTACGCCGACATGCTGGACCGTGCGAAGAAGAACGGCTACGCCTTCCCGGCGATCAACGTCTCCAGCAGCCAGACCCTGAACGCCGCGATCAAGGGCTTCGCCGACGCGGGCAGCGACGGCATCATCCAGGTGTCCACCGGCGGGGCGGAGTACTTCTCCGGGCAGGGCGTCAAGGAGATGGTCACCGGGTCCCTGGCGATGTCGGCGTTCGCGCACGAGATCGCCAAGAAGTACGACGTGAACATCGCCCTGCACACCGACCACTGCCCCAAGGACAAGCTCGACGGTTTCGTCCGGCCCCTCCTGCAGGCGTCGCTGGAGCGGGTGAAGGGCGGCGGCCTGCCGTACTTCCAGTCGCACATGTGGGACGGGTCCGCCGTGCCGCTGGAGGAGAACCTGCAGATCGCCGAGGACCTGTTGGAGAAGTGCAAGGCCGCGAAGATCATCCTCGAGATCGAGGTGGGTGTCGTGGGCGGCGAGGAGGACGGCGTCGAGGGCGGCGGCGGTGAGCAGCTGTACTCCACCACCGACGACGCGATCGAGACCGCGAAGGCGCTCGGCACCGGCGAGAACGGCTACTTCATGACCGCCCTGACCTTCGGCAACGTGCACGGCGTCTACAAGCCGGGCAACGTCAAGCTGCGCCCCGAGGTGCTGAAGAAGGCCCAGGACGCCGTCCACGAGGCGTTCCACACCGACACCGACAAGCCGTTCCACCTGGTCTTCCACGGGGGTTCGGGTTCGAGTGCGGACGAGATCAAGGAAGCGGTCTCGTACGGCGTGGTGAAGATGAACGTCGACACCGACACCCAGTACGCGTTCACCCGGCCGGTCGCGGGCTGGATGATCGGCAACTACGAGGGCGTCCTGAAGGTCGACGGCGAGGTCGGCGACAAGAAGAAGTACGACCCGCGCGCCTGGGGCAAGGCCGGCGAGGCGGGCATGACCGCCCGGGTCGTCGAGGCCTGCGAGAGCCTCGGGTCCGCGGGCAAGCACGCCTGACCGGGCCGCGGGAGCGGGGCTGAGCGATGATGGGCCGGTGAGTGACAACCTGCTCGGCATCCCCGAGACCCGTCTGCCCGTCGACCCCGCCGCCGCCCTGCTCGACGGCGGTGCCGACCCCACCCAGGTCGCGAGGGAGCACCCCACGTCTTCGCTGGCGTGGGCCGAGCTCGCCGAGGCCGCGCTGGAAGCTGGCGAGCCGGTGCAGGCCTACGCGTACGCCCGCACCGGCTACCACCGCGGACTGGACGCGCTGCGCAAGTCGGGGTGGCGCGGGCAGGGTCCGGTGCCCTGGGAGCACGAGCCGAACCGCGGATTCCTCCGGGCGCTCGCGGCGCTGTCCCGAGCGGCCGGCGTGATCGGTGAGACCGACGAGCAGCGCCGGTGCGCCGACTTCCTGCACGACTCCAGCGCCACGGGCGCGCGGGCCCTCGGTCTGTAGGCCGCGCCACCCGCGTGGTGGCAGGCCGCTGCGCGCGACCTCTCCCGGCACGCTCCGCGGCGATCGGCATACGGTGGCCGGGTGACTGCGCGACTGGCCGTGCTCGGGGTGGGGGATCAGGCCGAGGCGCTCTACCGCAACATCCTGCGGATGCCGCGGCTCGAACTCGCGGCGCACCGCAGCCGGCTCGGCTGGACCGACGCCGAAGGGGAGGCCGCGCTGCTGGAGTTGCGGACCCAGCGCCTCGTACGCGTGGGCACCGGCGGCGAACTCGTCACCGACCATCCGCGTGCCGCTCTCGAGCGGCTGGTGAGCGCCGAGGAGGCACGGCTCGCCACCCGGCGGCAGGATCTGGCGCGGGTGCGCGACTCGATCGACCAGTTCGCCGCCGACCATCGCATCGGCCGCGAGCTGTCGTCGACGTCCGCGCCCGATCGCGAACGGGTGGACCGTGCCGAGCTGGTCGCGGTCTCCGAGCACCTGGCCGCGTCGACCGTCGGCACCGTGCGACAGGCGGCCCGCACGCCGCCGGGTCAGGACGTCGCGGCGTACCCGACGCTGCGCCATCAGGTGGTGGAGGGGCGCGAGCTGCGGTCCCTCTACGCCGCGGACGTGGTGGAACGCTGCGCGACCTGGCGTGCCGCCTGGGCGCAGGCCGGCGAGGCTGCGCGGGTGTCGCGGACGCTGCCCTCGGACTTCACCGTGTTCGGCACGGACGTCGCTCTCGGCAGCACCGAGTGGGGCCGCTCCGACGGGGATTTCGTGGTGCTGCGCGACCCGATGGTGGTCGCGGCGTTCGTCGAGCTCTTCGACCGGCTGTGGTCGGCCTCGGCCGCGATGGAGCAGGGGGCGGATGAACCCGAGGGGCTGCTCGAGTTGATGCGGCAGGGGTTGAAGGACGAGGCGATCGCGCGAGTGCTCGGCATCTCCCTGCGGACCGTGCGGCGACGGGTGGCAGCGCTGATGGCCGAACACGGCGTGGAGACCAGGTTCCAGCTGGCGCTGCGGCTGGCGGAGCGCCGCGGTCGTGCCGACTGATCGGGTGCGTGCCCCGCACGGTTCGGGACCCGTCGTACCGCTCCGTTAGGCTCGGGTGTCGCGTGGGTCACGCCGCCATCCTGCGGTGTGGCGCACGCACACTCGCGTCAGCCACCTGGCGGCGCCAGGGCCAGGACCGACCACGGACGGGAAATCTGCGATGCCAGCGATCGTGCTTGTCGGCGCCCAGTGGGGCGACGAGGGCAAGGGCAAGGCCACCGACCTGCTGGGCAACCGGATCGACTACGTCGTGAAGTTCAACGGCGGCAACAACGCCGGGCACACCGTGGTCATCGAGCAGCCCGACGGCAGCCGCGAGAAGTACGCGCTGCATCTGCTCCCCAGCGGGATCCTCACCCCCGGTGTGGTGCCCGTGATCGCCAACGGCGTGGTCATCGACCTGGCGGTGCTCTTCGAGGAGATCGACGGCCTCAACGCGCGGGGGATCGACACCTCCCGCCTCCTCGTGAGCAGCAACGCGCACGTGATCGCGGGCTACAACAAGACTCTCGACAAGGTCACCGAGCGCTTCCTCGGCTCCCGACGGATCGGCACGACCGGCCGGGGCATCGGACCGACGTACGCCGACAAGATGAGCCGCATCGGCATCCGGGTGCAGGACCTGTTCGACGAGTCGATCCTGCGGCAGAAGGTCGAGGCCGCGCTCGATGTGAAGAACGAGCTGCTGGTCAAGATGTACAACCGGCGCGCGATCGAGGTCGACGAGACCGTGCAGGAGCTGCTGCAGTACGTCGAGCGGCTGCGTCCGATGGTGCGCGACACCTCCCTGGAGCTCGCGCAGGCGCTCGACCGCGGCGACACCGTGCTCTGCGAGGCCGGTCAGGCGACGCTGCTCGACGTCGACCACGGCACCTACCCCTACGTGACGTCGTCCAACGCGATCTCCGCCGGCGCCTGCACGGGCGCCGGCATCCCGCCGACCCGGATCGACTCGGTCATCGCGGTCCTCAAGGCGTACACCACGCGGGTGGGTGAAGGTCCCTTCCCGACCGAGTTGCTCGACGACAGTGGGGAGTTCCTGCGCAAGACCGGTGCCGAGTACGGCACGACCACGGGGCGACCGCGACGTTGCGGCTGGATCGACACCGTCATCGGGCGCTACGCGGCCCGCGTCAACGGCGTGACCGATTTCGTGCTGACCAAGCTCGATGTGCTGACCGGCCTGGAGCGGGTGCCGGTGTGCGTGGCGTACGACGTGGACGGCGTTCGCCACGACGAGATGCCGGTGTCCCAGTCCGACTTCCACCACGCGACGCCGATCTACGAAGAGCTCACCGGGTGGTTCGAGGACATCTCGCACGCCCGCCGCTACGAGGACCTGCCGGAGGCGTGCCGGGAGTACGTCGAGTTCGTGGAGTCGCGGATCGGCGCCCGCATCAGCGTGATCGGGGTCGGACCGGGGCGCGACGAGGTCGTCGTCCGGCACGACCTGCTGGAGAACAGGTGATCACCAGGACCGTCAGTGGCAACCGTCCACCGACGGGCTTCCTGATCACGCTGTGGGTGCTGACCGTCGTCTTCCTGGTCATCGCGGTGGCAGCCCTGGTGGCCAGCTGGAAGCTGCGGTCGCTGTCGCAGGAGCAGCGCGAGCAGGGTCGGGCCGCGCAGGCCGGCTGCCTTCTGGTGGGCGGGGTGCCCGCCGGTCTGTTCGGACTCTTCCTGCTCTACTGGGCCGTCCAGGTGACCTGAGACGTCCTCATGCCATTGAGGGACCTGCCGAAAGCGCCGCTCGCCCTGCTCGCGACGTGCGTGTTCTTCGCGATCTGCACCGAGATGCTGCCGGTCGGCCTGCTGCCTCAGATCGCGTCGGGCCTCGGGATCTCGGCGTCGGCCGCCGGGATCCTGGTGTCGTCGTACGCCGTCATCGTCGCCATCATGTCGGTGCCGATCGCCGCGCTCGCGGAGCGGTGGCCGCGCCGGCGCGTGCTGGCGGTCCTCCTCGGCACCTACGCGGTGAGCAACCTGATCTTCGCCGCCGCACCCGGCGATGCCGTCGCCATGGTGGCTCGGGTCATCGGCGGTGTGGCTCACGCAGGGTTCTTCGCGGTGGCGATCGCCGCGGCGGTGTCCCTCGTCGATGGCGCGTCCTCTGGCCGGGCCATCGCAGTGGTGTTGGCCGGCAACGCGCTGGCCCTCGTGTTCGGAGTGCCCCTCGGCACGGTGCTCGGTACGGCGCTCGGCTGGCGGTGGGCGTTCGTGGTCATCGCCGTCGCGCTGGCTGGGCTCGCCGCCGCCGTGCTGCGGGTGCTCCCGGCGTACGACCCCGTGCGGGCGACGGCGCGCACGCCGGTCATGACCGGCGTACGGCGCCCGGCCGTGATGGTGATGGCCGTGGTCATCACGCTGCTCGCGCTCGGACACTTCACGCTCTACACCTACGTGAGCCCGCTGCTGCTGCACGACGGGATCACCCGCCCCGACGTCGGTGCCGTCCTGTTCGGTTACGGGTGCGGCGGCGTCGTCGGGTTGGTCGCCGCGGGATGGGCGGTCAGTCGCCGTCCTGGCCTGGCACTGGTCGCCGACATCGTGCTGATGTGCCTCAGCCTGGTGCTTGCGGCCGTGGTGGGCTCGACGGGCGGCATCATCGTGGTCGTCGCCGTGTGGGGGGTGGCGTTCGGAGCCTTCCCCACCCTCACCCAGACGGTCATGTTGCGGGCTGCGGGAGACGCGACGGATGCCGCATCCTCGCTGGTGAACGCGACGACGAACCTGGGGATCGCGGGCGGAGCACTCATCGGATCCCGGCTGCTCGGCGTGGTCGCCGTGCCCTCACTCGGGTGGATCGGAGCCATCCTGGTGGCGGTGTCGCTCGTCGTCTACACCGTCGGCGTTCGCCGGCTGCGCACCTAGGCCGACGCCACTAGGCAGACGCCACACCGCCGAACCCTCAGGTCACCGGCGACGTCAGAACGCCTTGCGCACCGCCGACATGTCGTCGTCCCCGTGCCCGGCGTCGGACGCCTCCGTGAAGAGGGCGTGGACCGCATCGACCAGGTCGGTGCGCAGCCCCGCTCCGGCGACGGCGTCCCGGATCAGCCCGGCGTCCTTCAGTGCGCCGTCGAGCGCGAACGACGGGCTGTAGTCGGCGTCGATCATCGACGTGCCCTTCATCTGCGCGTACGCCGAGTCGGTCGGGCCTCCCTCGATCGAGGCGAGGAACAGGGCCGGGTCCACCCCGAGGCTCTCGGCGAGGGCGACCGACTGGGCGGTGGCCGAGGTGATCGACACGATCCATGCGTTGCACACCAGCTTCAGGGCGCTGGCCTTGCCGAGCGTGTCGCCCGCGAGGACCGTGCGGGCGGTCAGCGCGTCGAGGGCGGGTCGCGCGGCGTCGATCAGAGCTTCCGGTCCGGACAGGAGCGCCACGAGCTTGCCCTGCTCCGCGGGCGCCTTGGTGCCGAGCATCGGTGCGTCGACGATCCGGTCGCTGGCACTCTCGGTCGCGATCCGTGCGATGCCCGCCGGGCCGACCGTCGTGCTCTGCAGCCAGACCGCGTCAGCCCCCAGCGCGGGCACCAGCTCGCGTGCGACCTCGATCACCGCCTCGGCGTCGAAGAGGATCGTCACCACCACGTCGGCGTCCCGGACGGCGTCGGTGACCGTGTCCGCCACCGAGATGCCGTCCGTCGCGACGGCCTCGGCCTTCGAACGGGTGCGGTTCCACACCACCACGTCGTGCCCTGCGCGCCGCAGGGAGTGTGCCATCCCCGTGCCCATCACGCCTGTACCGATCAGTGCCACTCGCTGTGTCGTCTCCTGAGTCATGTCAGGGGTAACCGACTCGGCGGCGCCGCTCTTCCCTTCCGCGGTGCCGCATCATGAGTGTCCGCAGAATCGTGCAGGCGTCGGCCCGCAATTGCGGACACTCGCGGAGGGCCGGTGCGGCGCTCGCCCGTAGACTCGCCTCCCGTGACGGAACGTTTGGACGACTGGGTCTCCCGCCTCGCCGATGAGGTGATCGAGGAGGCACGACGACGCGACACCAAGGTCGTCTGCGCCTCCGGTCTGTCGCCGTCCGGCCCCATCCATCTGGGCAACCTGCGCGAGGTGATGACCCCTCACCTGGTCGCAGACGAGGTGAAGCGGCGCGGCGTCGAGTGCGAGCACATCATCAGCTGGGACGACTACGACCGCTTCCGCAAGGTGCCGAACTATCCCGGTGTCGACGACTCGTGGGCTCAGCACATCGGCAAGCCCCTGACCTCGGTCCCGCCGCCCAGCGGATCGCCGTACACCTCCTGGGCCGAGCACTTCCGCGCCCAGTGCGAGGAGGGACTGGCCCAACTGGGGATCGTCTACCGGGGCATCAGCCAGACCGCGCAGTACACCAGCGGGGCGTACGCCGATCAGGTGCTCTTCGCGATGAGTCACCGTGACCAGATCGACAAGGTGCTGGAGCAGTACCGCACCCTGGCCGCCAAGGACGACCCGAAGCCGTCCCAGCAGAAGATCTCCGAGGACGACGCCGCCGCGGTGGCCGAGGCCGAAGCGGGTTCCGGTGCCGCCGCCGAGGACGACGGGTCCAGCGGGTCCGGGTACTTCCCCTACCGCCCGTACAGCGCCACCACGGGCACGGACGAGACCACGGTCACCGCGTATGACGAGGCGTCCGGCGCCCTGACCTACCGGAGCGGCGACGACGAGCACACCGTCGACCTGCACACCGAGCACCACGGCAAGCTGGTGTGGAAGGTCGACTGGCCGATGCGCTGGGCCTACGAGAAGGTCGTCTTCGAGCCGTCGGGTGTCGACCACCAGTCGCCCGGGTCGTCGTACGTCGTCGGCAAGGACCTCGCGCCCGTCTTCGGCTGGGAGCGCCCGATCGGCCCGATGTACGCCTTCGTCGGGATGAAGGGGATGGCCAAGATGTCGTCCTCGCGTGGCGGCGTGCCCACTCCCTCGGACGCCATGCAGATCATGGAGCCGGCGCTGCTGCGCTGGCTGTATGCCCGGCGTCGCCCGAACCAGTCCTTCAGTGTGGCCTTCGATGCCGATGTGCAGCGGATGTACGACGAGTGGGACGCGTTGTGCCGCAAGGTCGCCGACGGCAAGGGGCAGCCTGGTGACGTGGCGGCGTGGACGCGGGCGACCTCGACTGCCGAGGGCACGCTGAGGCAGACCCCCGTGCCGGTCGCCTATCGGACGCTCGCCTCGATCGTGGACATCACGACCGGTGACGAGGAGCAGACCCTGCGGATCGTCGCGCAGCTCGACCCGTCGCAGTCGGTCACGTCGCTGGACGATCTGCGCCCGCGGCTCGACTGCGTGGAGCACTGGGTCGCCACTCAGATGCCGGCGGCCGATCGCACCGTCGTACGCGGCGAACCGGACCTGGACCACCTCGCCACCCTGACCGACCAGGAACGCGACGCGGTGCGAATCCTGCTCGACGGCAACGGCGCCGACCTCGGGCGCCTCGAGGACGGGTGGTCGTTGGACACCCTCACCCACCAGGTCTACGGCGTACCGAAGGTGCAACGCGGGCTCGCGGCCGACCAGATCGTCAAGGGCGACAAGGAGCTCGGCGCGGCCCAGCGGGCGTTCTTCACGCTGCTCTACAACCTGCTCATCGGCAAGGACACCGGTCCTCGGCTGCCCACGCTGCTGCTCGCGATCGGCCCGGAGCGGGTCCGCGCACTGCTCGCCCCCTGACAGGCAGGGAGCGTGTTCTTCGCATCGAGCGGAGGGGTCCGCGAGGGAGCGGAGGGGTTATATCCCGTCCACTCGACGCGGGACCCCTCAGCTCGATGGAAGACGGCGCGATGCGGCGTACGGGTTACTCGTCGCGCAGGCGCTCGTGGTGGTGGATGACCTCGTCGATGACGAAGCGCAGGAACTTCTCGCTGAACTCCGGGTCGAGCTGCGATGCGCTGGCGAGGCCACGCAGCCGCGCGACCTGCCGCTGCTCCCGGGCGGGATCCGCCGGCGGCAGGTCGTGCTCGGCCTTGTAGAGGCCGACCGCCTGGGTGATCTTGAAGCGCTCGGCGAGCAGGTGGATCAGCGCCGCGTCGATGTTGTCGATCGACTGCCGGTACGACGTGAGGACCCCGTCCGAGGCCACGTCCGCCGTCTCGGTGGAGGCGTGCAGGGCGTCGTCGTCAGTCATCGGTCGCTCCATCCACGGGTACGTCGACGATGGTCATCCGGTGCGCGGCACGGGTGAGCGCCACGTAGAGCACGCGGACGCCCCCGGGGGACTCGCGGGTGATCTCCGCGGGGTCCACGATCACCGTGGCGTCGTACTCCAGACCCTTCGTCGACATCGGGTCGACCAGGACGACGCGGGGGTCCGGCGTGAGCGCCGCCGAGAGAGCGGCGTGGTGCGCCGCGGGGCTCACCACGGCCACCAACCCGTCGACCTCGCTGAGCAACGTGCGCGCGGCGTCGACCACCAAGGGGGCGACCCCGGCCGGATCCGACTGCAGGACCAGCGGATCCACGCCGGTCTCGCGGACGGCGTCGGGGATGTCGGCATCCGGGACCTGGGCGCGGACCACGCACGCTGCGTAGTCGAAGATCTCCCGCGCGTTGCGGTAGTTGGTGTCCATGTGGAAGCGCTGTCGAGGCGCGGTCCCGAAGGCGTCCTCACGGGCGCGCTCGGCCTCCTCCGGCACCGGCCAGGAGCTCTGCGCCGCGTCGCCCACGACGGTCCACGACGCGTAGCGTCCGCGCCGCCCGACCATCCGCCACTGCATCGGTGAGAGGTCCTGCGCCTCGTCGATCAGCACGTGGGCGTACTCGTCGGCCTCGCCGATCCGCCCCCGCATCAGGCGCTCTCGTGGGTCGCCGGCGATCCGTTCGGACCGGCTCGTCCGCTGGGCACCGGCCGGCCCACCGACGGTGCCGAGCTCGGCGACGCCGTGACCGCGTACGTCGTCCAGCTCCTCGACCTCGTAGAAGCCGCGCTCCTCCTGTGGTGCCTCGGGCGGGCTGTCCAGCCGGGTCACCAGGTCGTCGATCAGCGCGATGTCGGCCACCGACCACTGCCCGGTCTCGAGGGCGCGGGCCATCGAGGCGCCGAGCACCTCGACGTCGGACGTCGGCAGCAGGTCGCCGGCGTACCGACGCAGGCGTTCGGGCTCGGCCAGCCACAGCAGCACCTCGCGCGGGTCGAGTGGCGCCCACCAGCGCTCGAGGAAGAGCTCGACCTCGCGGTGCTCCTGGAACTGTTCGACGAACTCGGGCCGCTCCCCGGTGCGCACCTGCGCCCACGCGGCCTCGGTCAGCGCCTCCAGCGCCGCCTTGCGTCCGGCGTTGTGCCGGTGGCCGCGCAGCACCTGGCGTCGGATCCGGTCCAGCGCCGCCCGTTCGATGCGCACGGGCGACCCCGCGACCATCGTGCGCAGCTGATCGGGACTGCCGGGCGCCAGGTCGCGCGCCGCACGCGCGAGCACCTGACGGATCGCGAGCGAACCCTTGACCCGGGCGGCCTCGGGGTCGTCGAGCCGGGACGCCGTGACGCCACCGACGACGTCGCCGAGCGATCGCAGGGAGACGCTGTCCTCGCCGAGCGAGGGCAGCACGCGCTCGATGTACGCCGTGTAGGAGCTGGAGGGGCCGACGACCAGGATCCCGCCGCTCTCGAAGCGCCGGCGGTTGGAGTAGAGCAGGTATGCCGCGCGGTGCAGGGCCACGACCGTCTTGCCCGTGCCGGGACCACCCGTGATCTCGGTGACGCCACGCGCGCTCGCCCGGATGGCCTCGTCCTGGTGCTGCTGGATGGTCGCCACGATGTCGCGCATCCGGCCGCCCCGCGAGCGGCTGAGGGCCGCCATGAGCGCGCCGTCGCCGACCACGACCATGCCGTCCGGCGCCTCGGGCACCATCAGGTCGTCCTCGACGCCGAGCACCAGGGCGTCGCGGCACCGCAGCACCCGGCGGCGTACGACGCCGTGCGGCTCCACCGGGGTGGCGCGGTAGAACGGGGACGCCGCGGGCGCCCGCCAGTCGATGACCAACGGCTCGTACTCGTCGTCGCGCACGCCCAGCCGGCCGACGTACCGCACCTCGTCCGCGAGGTCCAGACGGCCGAAGACCAGACCTTCGTACTGGGTCTCCAGGGCCTGGCGCCGACGACCGGCGTTGAAGACCAGTGCGTCCCGCTGGAAGAGGCCGGTCACCTCGTCGTCCCGGATCGCTCCTCCGCGGTCGCTGAACCCGCGGCCGAGGCCCTCGAGCTCCACGAGCCGGGCGCGCTCACCGGCCTTGCCGAGCTCGACGTACACCCGGTCGACATGGTCCTGTTCGTGCGCGATCTCGGCCGCCACCTGCGGCGGGATCGGCGGGGTGGCCGGACGGTGGGTCACGCTCACGTTGCTCCAGTAGACGTCGACGCCAAAGACGGACAACTCTAGTCATCCCAGGTGAGCGGTTCGTCGCCACCGGGGCTGCGGATGGTCAGAGCAGGTCGCGGCGTACGGCGAGCACCCCCGCCTGGAAGCGCGTGGTGGCGTTGAGGCGGTCCATCAGCGCGCGCACCCGCCGCTCGACGGTGCGCTGGGACAGTTTCATGTGCCGGGCGATGGCGGCGTCCGAGGCGCCCGCGGCCATCATCTGCAGGATCGTGCGCTCCTGGTCGGCGGCGCCCATCGCGTTCGTGCCGTCGGCGCCCATCCGCCAGGGCACCCCGATCTGCCACCCCCAACGGCAGACCTCCTTGATCGCGGTGGAGAAGGCGCTGTCGGTGACGACCAGGCCGTGCGGTTGGCCCTGGTCGTCCTCGAGGTCGACCAGCGCGAACCCCTCGTCGTTGACCAGGGTGGTCAGTCGCATGCCCGGGGTGATCCGTTGCTCGTCGCCCTTCGCGGCGCGCAGCCGCAGCATCTCGGGGAAGTTCGGGTGGTCGAGCAGGGTGTCGGAGTAGTTGGCCTGCACGTGGATCGGCGCTCCCGCGCTGTTCACCAGGTCGCGTTGATGGCCCTCCATCGGCTGGGCGAGCAGCATCCGGGACATCGGCGAGTCGGCGTACACCATCATCACCTCGTGGCGCGCCGTGCCGACCAGTCGGGTCAGCGCCTGCGAGATCTCCGCGAACGACGTCATGATCTGCACGCCTTCGAACGGGTCACGGTCCTGGGACCGCTCCTGGTTCTGCTGGAAGACACGCGTCATCGCCGCGGCGGAGGCTCGGACCGCCCGGGCCTGGTCCTCCAGGCGGGCGGCAAACGCCGGAAGCACCACGTCGGGTGGCAGCACCCGCCAGCTGGACCGGTCGAGGCGACGGATCATCCCGCGGGCCTCGAGCAGGGGGATGGTGTCGTTGATGTCGGCTTCGTTGAAGCCGCCGGCCAGCAGGTCCTCGCGCCGCAGCAGTGGCTTCGCCAGCGCGGCGAGATAGATGTCGGTCAGGTCCGTATCGCCCAGCAGATCCTCCAGCGCGCCGTCCCCGGCGGCCTCGGTGGGGGTGAAGGTGTCGCCGGGCTCCTCGTCGGGTGTCACGACAGCAATGTTCCTCCACGGACGTCCCGCGGTCGGGTACCGCGCGGTAACGGATCGGCCGGTTGGCGGATCTTCGCCAATGACGATATCCGACAACCGCCGACTTGAATCGTTGCGACTCTGACCGCATAGTTATCCCTGCAGCCCTCGGGCTGTGCGAGCCACGGAAGCGTCGCCGACCCCCCTCGGCAGACCACCGTTCCTCGCGGTGGGAACCTCCCGAAAGACCTCCCCCCTGACTTTCGGGAGGGTCCCACCACCTTTCCCCCTTCGCAGCAGGCCCCCGTGCGGCGCCCTCGCCCTCGATCGGTCGCGATGATCCTCATCCGCCCCGGTCGCCTTAGGCTCTGTGCTCGTGAAGGTCCTCGTGGTCGGTGCCGGTGCCCGTGAACACGCGCTCGTCCGGGGGCTGGTCGCCGATCCGGACGTGACCCAGGTGCTGGCCGCGCCGGGCAATCCCGGGATCGCCGAACTCGCCCCATGCCGTGATCTGCCCGACGTCCGCGACGCCGAGGCGATCCGGGCCATCGCCGACGACGGTGCCGTGGATCTGGTCGTCATCGGGCCCGAGGTGCCGCTCGTCGCCGGGGTGGCCGACGTCCTGCGGGACGCCGGGTTCGCCGTCTTCGGCCCGTCGGGCGAGGCTGCCCGACTCGAGGGCAGCAAGGCCTTCGCCAAGGATGTGATGGCCGCGGCCGACGTTCCGACGGCGCGATGCCACGTCTGCCGCACCGAGGAGCAGGTGCGCGACGCGCTCGACGCCACCGGCGCGCCGTACGTCGTGAAGGACGACGGGCTCGCGGCCGGGAAGGGCGTCGTGGTGACCGACGACCTGTCCGCGGCGGTCGATCACGCCCGGGCCTGCCTGGCCGCCGGCAGCGAGGTGGTGGTCGAGGAGTTCCTCGCCGGCCCCGAGGTGTCGCTCTTCTGCCTCACCGACGGCGAAACCGTCCGCCCCCTTGCGCCCGCGCAGGACTTCAAACGCGCGCTCGACGGTGATCAGGGCCCCAACACCGGTGGGATGGGGGCCTATTCGCCGCTGGACTGGACGCCGGAGGGTCTGGTCGAGGACGTCGTACGCCGCGTCGCACAGCCCACCGTCGACGAGATGCGCCGTCGTGGCACCCCGTTCGTCGGCGTGCTCTACGTCGGATTGGCGCTCACGGCCGCAGGACCGCGGGTCATCGAGTTCAACGCGCGCTTCGGCGACCCCGAGACCCAGGTGGTCCTCGCGCGGTTGCGCACCCCGCTCGGAGCGCTGCTGTACGCGGCCGCCACCAGCAGTCTGGCCGACCAGCTCCCGCTCGTCTGGCGTGAGCAGAGCGCGGTCACGGTCGTGATCGCCGCGCAGAGCTACCCCGCGAGCCCTGTCACCGGCGACGAGATCACCGGCATCGAGGTCTCCGACGGGGTGGCGGTGCTGCATGCGGGGACGTCGCGGCGCGGCGGGTCGCTGGTGTCCTCCGGCGGACGGGTCCTGTCGGTCGTCGCACTCGCCGACACCCTGGCCCAGGCGCGCGCGGCGGCGTACCGATGCGTCGACGGCATCCACCTGCGCGGCAGCCAGCACCGCACCGACATCGCGCTGGCCGCGGAGCGGGGCGAGGTCCACGCTCCCTGAGATCCCGATCGAGGAGGGTGTGGGGGTCGGGTCACCCTCCCGAATCGGGATCTCGACCTCGTCGCACCACGGGGGCGGACATGCGAAGGCCCCCGACCGCATGCGGTCGGGGG
>NZ_JAGEKR010000029.1 GCF_017565405.1 Allobranchiibius sp. CTAmp26 | reverse complement strand
GGCGCCTGTCCGTTGGCCGATCCGGTTGTGGCACGCTCCGCGTGCCGATCCGGTTGTGGCACGCTCCGCGTGCCGATCGCTATTCGACACGTGTCGTAGTGCTGCTGATCTGACCGGGGTTGCTCAGTTGGGCAGCCTTGGGCGCGCTGGTCCCGTCCGTGGGGATGGCGTTAGCGACGAGGACAGCTGCGATGGTGGCGGCCGTAGCGAGGGTTTCGGTGTTGAGGACGCGGCTGCGCGCTGCGGCGCCGTCGAGCAGCAGCGCGAGTTGTTCGCCGAGCTGTTCGGGATCGGTTGCGCCGGCTTCGCGGGCAGTGTCGGTGAGTCGGGCGGCGAAGGCTGTTTTGTAATCGCGGGCGTAGAGGCGGGCCGGGTGGGCCGGGTCCGCGATCTCGACGGCCGCGGCGATGAACGGGCATAGCGGCGAGCGGATGTCGAAGGCAGCGAGGAGTCGTTGGCGGGGTGTGAGGTCTGCGCGGTCGAACACTTCGGGCAGGACGTCTGGATCGAACCGACGCAGGCTTTCGGCGATCAACTCGTCCTTGCCGGTGAAGTGCTGGTACATCGTTCGCTTGGACACCTCGGCCGCAGCGCAGAGCTGGTCGATGCCGGTGCTGTTGATGCCCTGCTCACGAAACAGCCGTTGCGACGCGCTGACGATCCGCTCCCGTGCGCCCCTCCCGCGGCGCAGGCCCCGCGGCCCCTTCTCCAACGTGGTGTCCATGTGCCCAGTCTAGCTCGCATTGGTACCGATCGGTGTGCCTAGTTGCTTCGAGGCAGCGACGTCGTTACGCTCTAAGCACGCAGATCGGTGTACCTAACACTGATGCAGCAATCGGAGGTAGTGCTCATGGGAAAGCTCGATGGCAAGGTCGCGGTTATCACTGGCGGAACGAGCGGGATGGCGTTGGCCGGCGCGAAATTATTCGTCGAGGAGGGGGCCCACGTTTTCATCACCGGCCGACGCAAGGACGCGCTAGACGAGGCCGTCGACGTGATCGGGCACAACGTGACCGGCGTGCAGGGCGACTCGGCGAACCTCGCTGACCTGGACAAATTGTTCGAAACGGTCAAGCAGGAGAAGGGGGCGCTCGACGTGCTGTGGGCCAGCGCCGGAGCGGGCGGGCCGAGCAAACTCGGTGAGATCACCGAAGAGCACTTCGACGCCGCTTTCTCAGTGAACGCGCGCGGCACGCTGTTCACGGTTCAAAAAGCACTACCACTGTTCAACGATGGCGGTTCGATCCTGATGACCGGGTCGAACGCATCGTTGCGGGGCTACCCCGATTTCAGCGTCTATGCGGCAAGCAAGGCCGTGCTGCCCGCCTACGCGCGAGTCTGGGTCGCAGAACTGCGAGACCGCAAGATCCGGGTCAACGTTCTGACCCCCGGACAGGTCGCCACACCCATGATGGAGGCTGTCCTGACCGAAGAGATGAAGGCGCAGTTCGAGTCCGTCATCCCACGCCGGGCGATGGGTCGCCCCGAGGAGATCGCGTCGGCTGCGTTGTTCCTCGCCTCAGACGACTCCGGCTACGTCAACGGCAGGGAGTTGGTCGTCGACGGCGGCACCACCGTGATCTGAGCGCCGCGTCGGCGGCGCAGCGAGCACTCGGGCCACTTCAACATCCGCACACCAGCACGGCCCATGACCAAACCCCGATTCAAACACTCCGAAAGAACTCACACCATGACCACCATCAGCATCATCGGCTCGGGCAACATGGCCACGGCCATCGGCACCCGGGCGGCTAAGCACGGGCACACCATCGAGGTCATGAGCCGCGACGCCGCCAAGGCCCAGGCCGTCGCTGACCAGATCGGCGACGCAGTCACCGTGGGAACGTTCGGCGCGCCGCCGGCGGGTGACATTGTGATCGTGGCCGTCCTCTATGCAGGCGCAGTCGATGTCGTAAGGCACTACGGCGATTCGCTCGCCGGCAAGATCGTCATCGACATCACCAACCCGTTCAACGCCGATGCCAGCGGGGTTGTGACCAGCCCGGGCGCCTCGGTCTCCCAGGAAATCGCCGCCGCCGCCCCCGACAGCGCGCACGTCGTGAAGGCGTTCAACACACTGTTCGGCCACGTCATTGCCCGCGACAAGCCGTTGGACGTGTTCTTCGCCGGTGATCCCGACGCAAAGGCGCAGGTCGCGACGTTCCTGGAGAGCCTGGGCATGCGCCCACTCGACGCAGGAGGGCTCGAGGCGACATATGCCCTGGAATGGGCCGGCATCCTCCTGGTCGGCCTGGCTAACAACGGTGCCGGCTTCGACCTTGCCTTTGAAGCCACCACGCACTGATGATCACCGCGTGATGCGCCGTCGCCGGTTCACCACCACGGCGGCACTGTGACCGCTGCCAGGCATCGACACGAAGGACTCCAGGCGAGGTGCCCGCGTCGGGTTTCTGCACGAGACACCCAGCACGTGTCCCTCCGCTAGCCGATCCATGGAGGCCGCACGCACCGTTCCGCCACCCCGCACGTGGCGGTGCATCGTTCAGCCCGCGGCCCCCAGCTGCGAGAAGGGCCCGCAGCCGGCGCACGAGATCCAGGGTCACGATGCGCTGACGAGGTGGTTACCGCACTGCTGATGCCAGTGCTGCGCGGATGGCGTCGGCGCCGGCCGACTGGCCGTTCTCGTCCGAGTACGGCCCATACGGGGTGCCCCACACCGGCGTGCCCGTCGCCTGCCGCCAGCCGTCGGCCAGCGCTCCCGCGTCGACCACCCCATAGCCGAGGGAGTCGAGGAAGACGGTCACCGCCGCTTTCGCCCGCGTGGAGTCCCCGGCGATCGGCAGGTACGTGCGGTCGGCTGCCTCGGCCGGGCGGCCCAGCGACAGCAGGTGCCGATAGAAGATGTTGTTGAAGGCCTTCACGATTGCCGCGTCCGGGACGTACCGCTGCAGCAGCTCGCTCGAGGTGAGCGTGTTGTTGTCGAGCTCGGGGAGGTGCCCGTCACGCTCGGGCCCGTAGTTGCAGGTGTCGATGACCGTCTTCCCGGCCATCGCTGCGGCGGGCAGGTCAGTAAACGCCTTCACCGGCACGGTGACCACGATGATGTCACCGGCAGCTGCGGCCTGCGTGCTTGTTGCCGCGGATGCTTGAGCTCCTAGTTCCGCGACCGCGTCAGCGAGTGTGCTGGGATCGCGCGAATTGCTGAGCACCGCCTGGTGTCCGGCCCCGACGGCGAGCCGCGCGATGGTGCTGCCGATGTTGCCGCTTCCGATGAGCGCCACAGTCGTCATATTTCTGGGCCTTTCAGCTGGCGGGGAAGTAGTGGCCGTTGTCCAGGTCCGCGAACAGGCGGGGCTGCCTGGGTTCCCAGCCGAGTTTCTGGCGGGTGATGGCATTGGATGCCGGGTAGCTCTGCGTGACGATGTTCGCGAGGAACCCGAAGTACCCCGGGGTCATCAGCTCGTCCAGGGGGACGCTCACAGCCGGCAGACCCAGGCGGCCACCGATGGCCTCGGCGATCTCTCGGAACGCGATGCCCTCCTCCGAGACAGCGTGCCAGTAACTGCCGGCTGGGCCGTTCTCCAGCGCCAAGCGGAACAACGGGGCCACGTCGCGGATGTGCACGGCGTTCCACTGGTTCGTGCCCTCACCGGGGTAGCCGGCGAAGCCCTGGGTCTTCGCTAACGCGATCAGAGTGGGCAGGAAGCCGACACGATCGGTCGTGCCGTGCGCGATGTTGGCGATCCGGACGACCGAGGATCGCACTCCCTGCTCGGCGAGGTCGGTGACGGCGGTCTCGACGACGTTGCGGACCCGCAAGGTGCCCCTGTGCTCCTTGCCGACGGGAAGCGCCGGGTCCTGCTCAGTTGCCGGGCGCCCCAGTTGACCGGACGAACCGATGCTTCCCGCTGCGACCAACGGCTTGCCGGTCCCGGCGAGTGCCTCGCCGTAGGCGAGCATGATCGGCAGCTCCGCGGCGGCCACGGCGTTCATGCCACCGGACGGGAGCAGGTCTTGCCGGTGCGCGACGTGGATGACGCCGTCGCTGTCCGCGGCCGCCTCCTCGAGAGCGTCGAGGTCCTGAAGGTCGCCGCGACGCACCTTCGCGCCGAGCGCGGACAGCGCCGCTGCGGCACTATCCGACCGGGCCAATCCGGTGACCTCGTGCCCGGCGGCGATGAGCTCGGGGACGATGTACGAACCGGAATGGCCGGTCCCGCCGGTAATGAAGACCTTCACTAGTACTCCCTTAATGGTGAGGGCCGTTCCGGCCCGCATCGGTTGTGCGCTCTGGCACGCGATCAGAGGTGGTGCGGGTGCGCTCAGCCGGCAGGGTTCACCCCGAGAGAGAAGTTCCAGTCCCCCACGCCGTGGCCGGCGAGGCTGATCATCAGTACGCCGACACCCTCTAGCCAGCGCGCCACCTGCAAGCTGCCAGCGTCCAGCGGGCGCAGCCCCATGCTCTCGATGAGCGCGGACACACTTTGCTTAGCGGCCGCGTCGTCTCCAGCCAAGAGCACGTCCAGCGAACCGCCCTGGGCCAGGACGTGGCCGAAGACGGTGTTGAACGCCTTCACCACCTGCGCATTCCCCGGAACGGCGTTAGCGATCTCCTGCGCACCGGACGTGCCGTCGGGGGTGACCAGCCCGGTGGCCTCGGCGTTGGAGGTGTTGGTGATGTCGATGACGACCTTGCCAGCCAACGCTTCGCCGTACTGGGCGACGATTGGCACGGCGCCGGCGTAGGGCACGGCAAGGATGACGAGGTCACCGGCGGGGGTAGCGCCAAAGATCCCGGCAGAGGCGCCGTCGCCAAGCGCGGCCGCCAGCTCCTGTGCCTTCGCCTGGTCGCGGCCGATGACCTCCACGGTGTTGCCGCCGCTGAGCGCCCGGGCGGCCAGGGTGCTGGCCATGCCCCCCAAGCCAATGATGCTGATGCTGATGCTCATGATGTGCCTGCTTCCTGGAGACGGGCCGGCCTGGACGCCTGCCTGGGAGTTTTGGAACGTAACGTCCACAACCTAGGTCGTTATGGACTCTTTAGTCAAGAACGCGGTATCGTGGCTCGTATGCCGCGACCACGGAGCTTCGACGAGGGCCGGGTCCTCGAGCTGGCCCGGGAGCAGTTCTGGGCAACCGGCTACGCCGGCACGCGGATGGACCAGATCGCCGCGAGCACCGGCCTGGGCAAGGGCAGCCTTTACGGGGCCTTCGGCGACAAGAGCGCCCTGTTTCACAGGGTGTTCGACGAGTGGAGCGCCGCGATCGTTGGGCAAGCCGCGCTCAGGCTGACCGGCGGTTCGGACGAGGAAGCGTTCGCCCGGCTGTCGACCTACGTCCACTTCGTGGCGGAGAACACCGCCGAGGACACCGATCGTCGCGGGTGCCTGCTCGCCAAGGGCACGGCCGAACTCGCCCAGCACGACCCGGTGATCGCCCGCCGGTCCGCCGAGACCATGAACGCCCTCATGGCACTGCTGCACAAGGAAATCCTTGCCTGCCAGCGCCACGGCGACATCGACAACAACGCGGACCCAGCGCAGCTGGCTGCCCTCCTGCTGGCGGTGCTGCGCGGCATCGAGGCGGTGGGCAAAGCCGGCGTCGACCCGCGAACCCTTGCCGGCATCGCCGACAGCGCCCTCGCTGTCCTTCCCCGTCCGGCGCCGTCGAGCACTGATTGCCAGCTGCCCTGACAGAACACCTCTATCACCAAGATCGAGGCCATCAATTCCCGGGGCACGATCGGCACGCGGAGCGTGCCACAACGGGATCGGTAGCCGTTACTTCGGGTGGTGAAACCTGCAAGTCACGATCGTTGACGCTCTTAGCACACCGTGGGTGTGCTCACGTCGGCCAGGTTGTTACCACGCCGGACGAAGGCGTCCCGAACCTGCGGCGGCGACCAGGCCGTCGCGCAGTGCGGCTTTTTGGCCGTCGGTGAGGTCTTGTTCCCAGCTGTGCACGGTGCGTGAGGCAGCGGCCTGCGCCGCGCGTGTGCAGCTGCGGCCACGGTCAGTGAGCACCAGGAGGCGGGCCCGACGGTCAGTGGGGTCAGGTACGCGGGTGAGGTAACCGCGGTCGACGAGATACTGGGCTATCTCGCTGGTGGCTTGCTTGGTGATGCCTAGGTGTTGAGCGAGCTGGGCGGTGGTAGCGGGCGCTTCGCTTAACCGGACGAACGCGAATCCGTGCACCGGGCGAACGTCAGGGAAGCCGGCCGCGGCGACTCCCTGCTGGATGCCGTCCACCAGCTTGGAACCAAGCCGTAGCACGGCGGTGGCGGTGCTCCACTCATCTCCCGGCATCGCAGTATCTTGACACAGCAGACAGGCAGGTTGACCATGTAGTCAACTCGCCTGTCTATTTAGGAGTTCCTGATGCCTATCGTCCATCCCGCTGATGCCGAGTCTTTCGAGACGCACGGCAGCCGGTTCCTGTCCTACGTCAGCCCGTCCAAGGGCAGCAGCCAGCTGTGCGCCTGGCAGCTCACCGTTCCGGCGGGCTTGCGCGGCGTCGCACACCGACCGACCCGCGAAGAGGTCCTATTCGTGCTCGACGGCGAATTGCAGATCACCCTTGACGGCGCTTACTGCGCCCTGCACAAAGGTGACGCCGTCCTGGTACCCGCACACAGCGAACTGCAGGTCGACGCCGGGCCACACGGCGCGGCCGCCTGGGTCACGACGACCCCTGGCCTCGAAGCAATCACCGCCGACGGCACCCGCATCACACCCCCCTGGGCGGCCTAGCCACCCTGGCCGATAGCGATCCCCTACCAGGAACCGATCGCCATGACGGCCAGAGGCGTAGAAGCCGCCGCTGAAGGTAGTCGATCGTGCCGGGCTAGCCTCGGCGGCGCTGGTGAATACGCTGGGTTTATGACGGCAAGGTACGTAGAACACCCGAGCCCAACCGGGCGCATTCACGGCGGTCAGCTCGTGCCGATTCCCGAGACTGAGCTCGCGGACGTGACCGTTTGGTTGGCGCTCCCGGTCGAGGACGGAACGCAGACATGGGAAGGATTACGAGCCGCAACGCAGCCGAACGGCTCGTACAAGATCTGCGCGGTGCCGCTGTTCGCTTATGACCTCAATTTTGGGGATCGAGTTGCTGCGGTTGCGTCATTAGAGGGACCCCTGGTCGCCACCGAAATCCTCGAAGACGGGGGCCACTTCACGTTCCGCGTTGCCCTTCACGACGGTGGAGCGTCATTGCCCCAAGTCGTTGCGCAGTTCGGGGCAATGGGGTGCCTCATCGAGGGCTGGACCGACTCCCTTGTCGGGCTGAGTTGCGAACCTGCTGAGGCGCAGTCAGTCGCCGACGCGCTGACTAACCAGGAACACGCGGGTCGCCTGGATTACGAGACGGGCCGGCAACGCGCAGTCTGAGGGCGCCCAGACCGCGATCCGAGTTGGTCGAATGACGATCCGTGACCGGTGATGATTACCAGCAGCCCACAGCGACAGCGTTCTGGCATCTCTCGGGGAGATCGTGAACTAGTAGGCAGGCAGTCGGAAGAGCTGCTCCGATCCACTCGGGCGCCCCACCCATGCTCGGATCCGCAGGGCTGCATCAGCGGGGGTGGCGACGCATCATCACCCAGCCGCCGATGATCAGTGCTGGGCTACCAGCCATGAAGGGTCCAGACGACCCCGTCCAATGAGATGTGATTCCAAAAATCGTCGCAACAATGAAAATTGCTAGACCAGCATCGAATATTGCCCATCCCATCCCTCTGCTCACGGTCGCATCGTAGGCAGAACGGCTCCGCAGCGACGCGGGCGTCGGATCAGACGTGCCAGAGGAGAACCTGATCGCTACCGGTCAGGGATGCTGCAGCGGTGAGGCTCCTCACCTCGTCAGTGAGATCCACGTCGGCGACACGCAGCAGCCTCAGCTGACGTTCGCTGCTGTCGTCTGGGGCCAGCACGTAAATCGACTTAGCTGCACCTATGAGGACGGTCCGCATCAGCACCGCCAACGGCATCGGTCGCACGTCCGTCCCATGCGGGCCGAAGAGGACCGGCACGTTGCCCGCGACCTCACACGCGGTCAGTAGGGGGTACCAGGCTTGCTTTCCGAGGTCGATCTCGGTCACGCCGTTGAGAGCGGCAACGTCGACGGCAAGGTCGCTGCCTGGGTGCACAAGCGACCGCGCCTCCTTGAAAGCGTCCAAGCCCAGCTGGTGGAAGTAATTCAAGGTTCCTAGAGCAACCTCTGTTGCGGGCTCCATCGTTTGTCTCCTTGATGCGACGTAGACGACTACCAGCAGCCCAGTCGTTTCCGATGGCCTTGTATTCGAGCGGCAGGCAAGTTGCCTACTGCGTCACGCGTCGGGCGTGTGCCTGCCGCTGATCCCAGCGAGGGTGTGTCAGAAGCAACTCGTGCTGCCAGCCTCGAGCAGCATCTGATGTGATGCCGATGATGCTGTGCCCGTGGTCTTGGGCGAAGTCATCTGCGTCGAGTTCCCGGTGGGGGTAACGAAGTCGCAGTACGAGGTGCAGCACCAGCAGTAGGCCTAACCACGCCCAGCTTCCTGCCGCCAGGTTGAACTGGGCCACGAGCAAACCCGCGGCTAGTAAGACCACGGAAGCGCCACTCAGGAACAGCAGCATGGTCGTCAACTTCGTTTGCCACCGTGTGTGGCCCAGGGCTATATGCCCGGCCTCGTGCGCGGCGAAGAAGAACGCCTGGTCGGCATTGCACAGCAGCGAGTCCCCGAATTTGATGACGTGACGGCCTCGCCAATCGGTGTTCGCACCGCTGTCCGCGCTGCCAGGCACCCACCGGACGTGCACGGGCACGGGCACGAGTTTGGCGATGACTTCCTCAACCTGTGCGCGGGTAGCGGCCCCCATGACCAACCTCCCAGTTCGTCGATCGTGCGCGTGGTGGGCACCGTTTGAAGATAGATCGCGATACCGACACATGCACACACCAGCGGGGACCAATCGCGCGATCGTCTACTGTGGTCGATTTACACGATGAAGGGATTTTTGTGGCTCAGCGAGTTCAGATTTTGCTGGAAGACGACATCGATGGCACTGAAGCCATTGAGACGGTGCAGTTCGGCCTCGATGGTGTCGCTTATGAGATTGACCTCAGCGGCGAACACGCGGCGCAGTTGCGAGAGAACCTGGCTACCTGGGTGGGACATGCCCGCAAGGTTGGGGGCGCCCGGCAGGGCCGACGCGCTGCGGGAGGCACCGGTAAGGCGGCCATTGACCGGGAGCAGCTGAACAAGATGCGCGAGTGGGGTCGCGCCAACGGCTACCAGGTCAGTGACCGTGGCCGGGTGTCACAGGCCCTACAGGACGCTTACCACCAGGCCCACTAGAGGCGACTACTCCACGCCGCGTGGTGCCGACCAAGTCAGTGGGGTGGGGCCCTGCGGGTGGGTACCTCGAGGAACGCGCCCGGTCAGTTGAGCCCGTGGTGGGTGGACCGGGTCGGCTGATCATGGTCGTGCCCGTGCCGCTCGTGGGTGCTCGAACCCCCATGACCCTCGCGGAGCTGAGCAATGTGCTCGCGGACCCTGCGCATTCCCTCGGTATTGACCTGCCGCTGCTGGGAGATCGAGGTGTCATCGCGCTCGGGCGCCGCTGGGTCGGCTACGACATCGGGGGCTGAGGGAATGTTGGCGTCTGAGGATGTCCGGTGCAGTTGGGCTTCCAGGTCGGCGACGCGCTCTCGAGCAGCGACCAGCTCGGCAGCTTGCGGGAACGGAGCGCCGAGCCCGTCACGTGCTGCGGCCAGCTCGGCGCGGGTCTGTTTCAGTTCGGCCGCGGTGCTGGCCAGGACCCGGTCGAGCTGGGCGGGCAGGTTCTCCACCCGTATCGTCAGTCCGTGCCCAGCGCCGGTGTGGATTTCACCGGCGTCGACGTCGGCGCGCACCTGCGGCAGATCGTGCAGCCTCAGACTGACCAGGTTGCCTGCGCCGAGGCGCCCGTACTGCACGACCGCGTCGACCTGGTGGCCACCGACGTGCACGAGGTTGTCCAGGCGAATTTCCGGCCGGGTGTGCCGATCGAGTCGGCCCAGAACGGGTCCCACTTGCCCGCGCAGGTGCTCGGCTGCGTCGACCCGGTCGGTGAAGCGTTGACCGGCGACGGTCGCGGTGAACCGGTCACCGGTGGTGGGTGTGCGTGCCTGGATCGCTGCGTGTACGCGAGGGCCGAGGTCGCTCAGGTATTCCTGCCGGTTCTCCAACTGTCGGATCGAGCGGTGCCGCTGCTCCTGATCGCGTTGGTGGGATAGGTCCAGCCGTTGAAGTTTCGCCAGGTCGGTCTCTGCTCCGGCCTTTTCCAGCAGCACCGGGTTCGCGGCCGCCAGGGCTGCGATCTCGTTGAACGACAGTGTTGCCGAGGAGGAGATGTCGTCGGCGTCGCGTTGCTCCAGCGACCCGTGCATCACCTGGTCGATGAACTTGGCTTTGCGTTCCACCGTCTGCCAGGAGTAGGCGTCGAAGGACTCTTCGGTGACGTACCGCAGGATCTGCACTTCGGGGTTCTGGTTGCCCTGGCGGATGATCCGTCCTTCGCGTTGTTCCACATCCGCTGGCCGCCAGGGGCAGTCCAGGTGGTGCAACGCCACCGCCCGGGTCTGGATGTTGGTCCCCACCCCCATCTTGGCGGTCGACCCGATGATGACGTCGACGTCGCCGTCACGGCATGCCGCGAACAGGCGCGCCTTCTTCGCCTCGGTGTCCGCGTCGTGCACGAACGCCACCCGGGCCGGGTCCATCCCGTGCCCGGTCAGGCTGTCGCGCAACTGGTCGTAGGCGTTCCACCCAGGCCGTGGTGTGCCCAGGTCACAGAACACGATCTGCAACGCCCCTTGCTTGGTGCTGGCCCCGTCCGCGCTGGGCAATACCTGGTCGCGGTTCTGCGCCCAGATCCGGTGGATGCGCGTCGCCGCCACGTCGAGCTTGTTCATCTGAAACAGCGCCTCCTCGCTGTCCCACCCGTCCATCAACCGCAGATCCAGCGCGGCTTTGCGGCCGTCGCCGGAGATCTTCAGCATGTTGTCCTCCTGCGGGGTCACCAGCCCGCTCTTGACCGCTTTGGCCCGCTCACCGATGTCGGCCATGAACCGCCGCTGGGCTTCGCTGGGGGCCACCGCGACCGTCTCCGGGGCGCGCTGCCCGTCGGGGCGGGCAGCCAGGAGCGGCACCGGCAGCGCCAGGTCCTCAGCGGTCTGCACATCGGCGGACACGTGCCACATCCGCAGCATCTCCGGCAGGTTCTGGAACCGGGCGAACCGCTCGACGACCCGGAACGATCCGCCCTGGGGGGCCATCTCCAACGCGGCGGTCGTGGTGCCGAACGTGGCAGCCCACGCGTCGAAGTCCGTGATCCCGGCATCGGCCAGCAGGTCTGGGCGCAGGTACCGCTGCATCACGTACGCCTCCGCCATGCTGTTGGCGATCGGTGTCGCTGTGGCGCCCGTGACGACCCGTCCGCGTTCTCCTGCGCGCTCACGCATCAACGCCAGCTTCATGTCTAGGTCGGTGGCCCGTTGCGAGCCTTCCCGGCCCATCCCGGTGATGTTTGAGGCGATCGTGAGGTTCTTGTACAGGTGCAGCTCATCGACCAGCAGGTAGTCGATGCCGGTCTCTTCCCACGTCAGCCCTGGGTCGCGCGGCTTGTCCAGCACCTTGCCCAGCTTCTCCTCCTCCCGGATGATGCGCCGCTCGATGTCCTTGATCGACCGGCTGAAGCCGCCTTCCCGGGCGGTGCTTAGCTGAGATCGCAGCGTGCGCAGTTCGGTGGCCATGTACGCCTTCTGCGCCTCCTGCGATACCGCGATCGCCTGGAACGCGCCCTGGGTCAGCAACACCCCGTCCCAGTCGCCCGTCGCGGCGCGGGCCACGAACTGGCGCCGTTTGTCTCCCCGCAGGCCCTCACTGTTGGTGGCAAGGATCATCGCCTGGGGGTAGAGCTGCAGCCACTCCCGGGTGAACTGCTCCAGCATGTGGTTCGGGACCACGATGGCCGGTTTGTTGACCAGCCCCAGCCGGCGCAGCTCGGTCGCGCCCATCACCATCTCGGCGGTCTTGCCCGCACCGACCGCGTGATACAGCCCCACCGAGGGCTCAGCGACCATCCGCGCAACCGCGGCCCGCTGGTGCGGGTGCGGGGTGAAGGTGGCGGCCAGCCCCGGCAGGCTCAACCGCTGCCCCTGCTCGGTGTAGGACCGCAGCGCGATCGAGTTGAACTTCTCGTTGTACAGGTCCGCCAATCGTGTGGCCCGGTCCGAGGCCTGCCACACCCATTCGCCGAACCGCTCCTGGAGCTGCTCGGCCTTGGCTTTCGCGCCCTCGGTCTCGACCGGATTGACCACCTGGGCGTCGTTGCCGTTGGCGTTCTCTACGGTGTCGGTCACCACGATGCGTTTCTGCTGCATCAACCGCTCGGCGATCGTCACTGCGTCCATCCGCGAGGTACCCCACGTCGAGGTCGCCGCTTGCGTGTGCCGGGCGCCGCTGACCTTCCACGTTGAGCCGCCCGCGTGCTCCACCTGCACCGAGGCGTCGCCCAGGGTCTCGCGCATGAAGTCCTGCACGTCCGTGACTGGCACCCACACCGCGCCCAGACGCACCGTGATGTCCCCCGGTTCCAGCGGGGTCGGCAACACTGCGGTCAACGCGTCCACGTTCACCTGCAACTGCGGTCGCTCGGTGGCTGCCTCGGTGGCGACCTGCAACGCGCGGCGAACATTGCCCGACAGGTACTCCGCCGCGGGGATCAACCTGCCCTGTTCGGCTGGGTCGTCAAACACCAACGTTCCCAGTGCATCCCGCGCCTGGTCTTGCTCCACTCCCAGCAGGCGAGCCACGTCCGGCAACCGGACCTCGCCTACGGAGTCCAGCGCGATCGCCACGGCGTCGGCCGGGGTGTCGGCGTGATCCCGGACGATCTGCGGGGTCACGACTCGCCGTTGGAACACGGCCGCCTTCACCGCGGTGTTAGTGGTCTCGTCGTACACCTCCAACGCGGCGACAACTGGGGCGTGCGGGTCGCTGGAGAACGTCTTGACCGCTGGCGGGTACCTGCGGCGGGTGACGGTGCTGGGGCCGTCGGCGGTGTTCCGAGTGCTCTCGGTGACCGTCACAGTGTTGATCGGGCCGTACCGGTCCACGTAGTCGTCGTAGTGAGTGTTCAGCCCGGCTCGTGCGGCGGCCAGCTCGGCAGTGTCCTGCGCGTCGGCCGCCTCCAGGGACAACACCGTTGTCACGTCGTCACGCAACCGCAGCAAGGCCCGCAGTTGTGCCTGTTGCGCGACCGGGACGGTGATCTCCTGGTCGACCCCATCCGCCAGCTCACTCCATCGATCGGTGGCCGGGTCGTACCGCAGGTGACCGGCGAACTGGCGCACGTCTCCGGTGCGCGCCACGGGCGTGGTGACTTGGGTGGGGTCGAGCTGTTGGAAACCCGCGTTGGGGGCGCCGAACGTCCACCCCTCGTGGTCGGCGGCGTGACGCATCGCGGCCGCGATAGCCACCGACACCTCTTCGGTGATCTGTGACCGGTCGTTGGGTCGCACGATGAGCCCGGGGCCGTACATTCCGTGGCCCAGCACTTCTTGGCCGATCACCAGGTCGGGATGCTGGTTCCACCAGGTGTTGACGCTGATGGTTCCGGTCGGGTCCAGTCCCGTCGCCGGGTTCTCCACCGGGACCGTTCGCTCCTGCACGCCCAGCCATGAGGTGTCGCTGCAGGCAACCCCCTCGGGGCGTCGGAAGAAGACCAAGAGGTCGGTGATGGCCTCGGTGCCCGCGTACTGCTGGTGTGCACCGGAGGGCAATCGGACCGCGGTGACCAGGTCGCCCATTTGCGACATGGCCTCTCGTGCGGCCGGGTTCTTCGAGTCCATCGTGTACCGCGAGGTCAGCACCGCGACCATGCCGCCGGGTCGGGTCAGCGCCAACGACTTGAGGATGAAGTGGTTGTGCAGGCTGTGCCCGTCTTGGTTGTGACGCGGATCGCGCAACGTCACGTCCGCGAAGGGCACGTTGCCGATGACGGCGTCGAACGAACCGTCCGGGAATGGTGAGTCCGCGAACGACTCCGCGCGGATGGTCGCGCCCGGGTGCAGGTGGGCGCTGATTGAGGCGGTGACCGGGTCCAATTCGACCCCGACCATCCGTGCCGTGTCCGGTGCGGCGCCGATGAAAGTGCCGGCCCCACTGCCTGGCTCCAGCACCGTGCCGCCGGTGAACCCCAGGGCGCCCAGCCCGCCCCACATCGCCTGCACGTACGTCGGATTGGTGTAGTGCGCGTTGATCGTCGTGCGCCGAGCGGCGTCCCACTCCTGCTCATCCAACAGGTGCGACAGTTGCTCGCGTTGCGCAGCGAACCGGTCGTCACGCTCGTCGAACACGGCCGGGACAGCTCCCCACGAGCTCCACTGCGCCAGAACCTCGCGCTCCGGGGCCGTGGCCGGACGTTCCTGGTCCTGGACCGCCCGCAGCGTGCGTAACGCCTCCAGGTTGGCTTCGACCCGTGCCCGCTCGGCCCGCGGCGGCATCACCGCAACCGATACTTCACGGTCTGCGCCCGCAACGTCTGTGGGGGCGAAGGAGGGCGTAGTCGCCGCCGGCGACGGCGCCTGCTCGTCTTCGGCGGCTACCTCGAGGAGATCTGCTGGCGCAGACCGCTCTCCCACTGCGCTCGAGCGGCCTCCCACTGGGCCGCGGTCACGTCCCGGTCCTCCCCCATCGCCCACAACGGGTGCGAGTGATCGGTCGGCATCCCGTCGCGGTCCATCAGCTCCGCCAACGGGTCCGGCACCGCCAGGTCGGTCTGGTTCTCCACCGGGGTCGGCAACAACTCGGCCAACACCATCTCCCTGGCCTGCCCCCGCATCGCGTTGATCCGACCCACCCGAGCCAGATAGTCCAAGCTGTTCAGCTCGCCGCGGTGCTGGGCTTGCAACTGCGCCACGATCGCGGTTTCCTGCGCCGTCGCCTGCGTCCCCAGATCGCTGAAGAACCTGCTCGGGTCGCTCAACTGGGCGTACTGGCTCGGCAGGAACGTCCTCCAGTGCTTCTGCGCGGTTACCCCGTACTCGTTCATCTGAGACTGCCTCTCCGTCGCCCCAGAGGTCGAACGACAGCTGATCTGCTGCTGCCGGGCTTCCGCTGCGGCGTGATCCACGACGTGTCGCCACCAAGGGCTCCTCTTAGTCATGCATCCCCACGCACAGGATGCATGACCACACCGACAGCGTCCACTGTCACCACCGCGAACCACAGGACGGGAATGCCACCGATGGCACCTCACGACCGATCACCGCCACACAGGCCTCCAGCGTCGGGCAGTGCGAGGTCCGGTCGCTGACGCAGCACGTACTCCCGGATCGTCTGACGATCCTGACCGGTCGCCGCTGCCATCCGCGCATACGACAATCCCCCGACCCTGCCCGCGACCAACGCCTGCCGGTATCGCTGCGCCGCCCGATCGCGGACCACCGCCGCTCGCACCACGTGCGCCAGAAGCGTTTGAAGAGCTTTGTCATCCTGCTCGACCATGCCCACACCGTAGACCCTTAACGGTCTATGGGCCAGGTTGGTCGGTGCTACGTTGCGCCACGTGCACCGCTACCTGTCGCTCGGCGAATTCGCGCAGCGGTGCGGCTACACCCTCAACACCATGAAGGGGTACCGCCGCAAGCGCATGCTCCCCGAGCCCGATGCCCGAATCGGTCGTAACCACGGCTGGGACGCCAGCACCGTTGACCAATGGCGAGCTACCCGCAAAGACCCTCAGGCCGAGGGTTGAATCTGCCGTCGACGACCCTGCCGCGACGACACCGTGGTGGCGCCCCATCCGGGAGTCAGTACCTCGGCCCACGCTCGGTGGGGCTGTGCGGGCGGTACTCATCCACGCGATTCCGCTGGTCACGGTCACTGCGGAACTGTTCGATCTGTGCTCGCGCGCGAGCGATTCGTTCCTGGGGGGTCAACCGCGCGTTGGGCTCATGCGTCGCAGCTGCGCTGTCCGGGTCGGGTGGGGTGCGTCCCGCGAGCCGGTACAGCTCGGGGAGCGCTTCGGCGTCCTTGGTGCGCCCGGCGGCTTCTTTGGAACGGATGATGTCGGCCAGGCTCGCCAGTTGCAGGGTGACGGTTCCCACCTGGTGCGGGGTGGCGTCCCGGATCAGGTCGGGATACCCCTCGGTGCCGGAGGGGTGAAACGTCAGATCGACATCCCCGTGCGGAGTGCGCAGATTCAGAGCCGTCATGTCTGCCAGCGCGGCCGCGCTGGTCTCGAACGGCAACGGCTCCGGTAACGCGTCGACGCGAATACCTGCCTGCAGCTCGCGCAGCGCTGCGACGACGCGGGTCAGGTTCTCAGCGGTCGTGGCGGGTGTGAGGTCGATGTCGATCGTGGGGCGCTGGGCCCCATGCAGCTCGGCGGCGTAACCGCCGACCAGGACGTACTGCACCCGATGGCGATCCAGCACCTGCAGGATCTCGTGCGGGGCAAAGTGTTCCCCGCTCACCCCAGACCCGCCGCCCGCTCGAACGACTGCTGCGCCTCGCGTGCTGTCGCCGTGCCCGCCGGGTCGGTCACCACCAGGGCGTCCAGCACGGTGTCGTGATCATCGAACGGCTCCAACCGGGTCCGCGGCTCCAGACCGGTGCCTTCGACCAGGATCCGGAAGAGCAACGGGAACGAGGGCTGCCGGCGGCCGGACTCGATCTGCGCGATCGTTGAGGCAGGCACCCCCGCGGCCGCCGCAACATCCCGCTGGGTCAACCCCGTGCGGGCCCGGGCCGCCTTCACCATGTTGCCCGCCCACCGCTGCGCATGCGCTGTGGTCGTGGGCCCGATCCTGGCCATCGGCTGCACCCGCTCCATACCCTCATGCTACCGGATCACGTACCAAAGGGGCCGGGGTCGGTCCGCGGTCTGACGGGTCGTCCCGAAGGGGTCCAGGGTGAGGGTTGGGCGGTGATTGCCAGGATGGGTGGGGTGAGCGTGCCGGTTCAGATCGCGAAGCGACATGACATCGAGGACCTGGTGCGCGGCGTGCTGCCGGGCCGGGATGTCCAGGTGGCGTGGACGTGGCGTGGTGTGGGCGGCGCGGCTACGAGTCGCCGCGGGCGGTGCGTTCTTCAGCTGAGCGATGAGACCTTGCACGATGCGAACCTGGCGGCCTACGTCGCGGTTCACGAAGCCGGTCACCTGGCCCTGGGTCATGTGCAGCACCGGGCCCGCACCGTGGCGATTTACCTGTGCAGTCTCGCCGCGTGCTTGGTCGTGGCCACCGCGCTGCTGACGGCCGCGACAGGTGCCCCAGGGGTTGCTCTGGTCCCGTTGGCGCTGCTGGCGTGGGTCGGTCTGCAACGCCCGCTGCTGGCCAGGTTGAAGCAACCACAGGAGTACGCCGCCGACCATTTCGCAGCCGCGCATGGCCACCCGTTGACGCCCCGCATCGCCGCGATGATGTGGACACCACGGTCGCGGCGTGAGCGTTTCGTGGTGTGGCTGTTCCCTACCCACCCATCCTGGGATCGTCGCGTGGCCCAGCTCGGTGACGCGACCGTTCACCACAGCGGCAACTGATCGTGATCGACCGGGCGTACACCGGCGTCCTTGGCGGCTTGTACATCGCCACCGGTGAGGATGGCCTCGCGGATGGCCCGGGCGCGTCCGGCCGGGCCTCGGGTATCGCGCAGGGGTGATCCCAGCTGCCAACGGCGAATGTCCCAGTCGCGATGGTTGCTGGCCGTCGTCGCCGGGGCCAGATGCGCGGTGTTCTGGCATCCCGCTTCGTCGCACTCGTGGGCCAGCACTGGCACCTGGTCAAGGGAGCCGAGCCCGTAGGTGATCGCCCAACCGAATCGGTGGGCGATCACCACGACATCGCGCCGGTCACCGGTGTCCACGCGGGTGTACTGCCCCACGAAGAAGCGCCCGTGCCCGTGAGGGTGGATCGCTCCGGTGAAGTGCCAGCAGTCGCCCGGGCCGGCGTAGGCGACTTTGGCCCGGTAGCGAGCAATGACGGCCGGGTCGATCACGCCGTCACGCACCACTGTCCGCGCTACCGGGCTCAACCCCACCATCAGTTTAGGAAGCTCACGCGACCGCGGTGCGCGGCTGCAGGACGTCCTCGTCCTCACCGCTCGAGTTAGCGGCGCCTGGCGCAGCTTCCTGGGTGGCGCGGTAGTGCTTACGCAGCGTGCGCACCTGTGAGGTGTCGACGTCCAACAGCGCGGCAGCATCTTCGATGCTCATGTCCTCAGCATCGAGCAGAGCACCGACAGCCTGGACCTGACGCTCCCGCGCCGCCTCGATCGCGGCGTTGGCGATAGCGATCGCGTCCTGCTGTTCGTACCAGGACGTCGCGTGCTTTTCGATCCGCTGATCCCGTTGCGCACGATGCGCATCCAGCATCGCTTTACGCTCCCGCGCCTTCGCGCGAGCAGTGATCGGACCGGTCTTCTTTCCTGCACTCATCGACAGAGCCCCTTCACGATTCGTGACGGCCCGACACGGTCAATAGTGACCTCGCCGGGTGCTCTCATCCCCGCTTCACACACTAGCTGCCCGGCCGCCTGCTGAGCGCGTACCGAACCGATTCCGTGGAGGCCCGTGCCGCTTGCCCTCGGACGGTTTGCAACCTCACCCACCCTTGGTCGCCGCAGGTCGTGTTCGGATGTTGAGGCGGATCTAACGCCTTGCCAGGGATCCCCAACGCCTGGGTCCTGTGCCGTCACCGTGGCTTGTCCGGCATACAGCATTACACCGTCACCATGTGTGCTGCCACCCCTGCAGTCATCTCGCCGTCCCCTCAGAGCAATCCCCGTCATCGGACTGGCGAGCCCAACCGTCAGTCCGATGACGCCCACCTCACCCACTGTCACGTCGACGTATCCCGTTCTTGGAATGCTGTTGTTGGTACGGACCTCATGCACCCTCGGTGAGTCGGATAAGCGACCGCCCGACGCGCCGCGCGCGTCGACGTGCGACCTGTGGTGCTGGCCGTTGAGACAAGGGTGTGGTTTTCTGGGGCTGGGGATGAGAGCACGAGCCCAGGAATGGGAGTGCTCCCGTGGCTGTTTCAGGCTTCACCGCGGCGCACGCAGCCCGCCGCGCGGACCGGCTCGGTCCGGTCATTTGCGGCGCGCGCGAACCCTTTTCGGCTCTGTCGCAGCCCGATCGCGTGGGTGACGCGCGATGACCATGACGATGCACAAGCTGTCCGCGGGCAGCGGGTACACGTATCTGACCAAGCAGGTCGCCCGCTCGGATATGACCCACACCGGCGGTCAGGCACTGGCCGATTACTACACCGAGAAGGGTGAGTCCCCGGGGCGTTGGTTGGGCCAGGGACTGGTGGGTTTGGCCGGCCCTCACGGGGTGCAGGCGGGCGATCAGGTCACCGAAGAGCAGATGAAGGCCTTGTTCGGGGAGGGCCTGCATCCCAACGCCACGGCCATCACCGAGGCGTCCATTGGTGCCGGTCACGACGCGCAGGCGTCTTTGAAGGCGGGCCAGTTGGGTAAGCCGTTCACCGATGTGAGCACGACGCCGACGGCGTTCCTGGTGGGCGTGACCCGGGAGTACAACCGGTACGCCAGCGCCCACGGGCAGACCCGCAACGACCCCATCCCGGATGAGGTGCGCCAGGACATCCGCACCCAGGTGGGGCGCGCAACGTTCGCGGACAAGTACGGGCGGGCTCCGTTAGACGGGCGTGAATTGGCAGGGCACATTGCTCGCGAATCGCGTCCGGTGAAGGCCACGGTGGCCGGATACGACCTGACGTTCTCGGCGCCGAAGTCAGTCACCGTACTGTGGGCGGCGGCCTCCCCGCAGGAGCGGGCGGCCATCCACGCCGCCCACCACGCAGCCATCACCGACGCGCTGGACTGGGTTCAGGAGACCGGGGTGTACACCCGCCGCGGGAAGGGCGGGGTGCGCCAGGTCAAGACCACCGGCCTGATCGCGACCGCGTTCGATCACCGTGACAACCGGGACGGCGACCCGCACTTGCACACCCACGTTGCGATCAGCAACAAGGTCCAGGACGCCGCTGACGGCAGTTGGCTGGCGTTGGATGGGCAGGTCATCCACAAGATCAACGTGCCCGCCTCGGAGCGGTACAACCGGGCCCTGGAGGGCCACCTGGGCGCGTTGGGGTACGCGTTCGATGACCGGTCCGGGACTGGTCTGGACGGCAAACGAGCGATCCGTGAAGTGGTCGGCGTGCCGGTGGAGCTCATCAAGGAGATGTCCTCCCGGGACGCGGCCATCACCGCGAAGATGGGCGAGCTGACCGGGGCGTTCGAGGACCGCAACGGGCGACCACCCACCACCAAGGAAGCACACAAGCTGCATCGGATCGCCCACGAGGAGACCCGCAAGGACAAGGCCGAACCACGCTCGTTCGCCGAGCAACTAGATCAGTGGCTGCCCCGTGTCGATGCCGTCCTGGCCGACGTCGACGGGTTCGACCGGCGCGGGCACCAACAGTTGACAGCGGTCGCGCGGGCCGCCGCTGAGGCGTCCGTGGGCAACGTCCCGGTGCGGAACGACATGCCGCTCAGTGAGGTGCACGACCTGGCCGGCGCGGTGATCAAGGAAGTCTCCGCGCGCCGCGCCACCTTCGATGCAGGGCACGTGCACGCCCAGGCCGAGCGCGCTGTCCGTGGCCGCCGGCTGACTCTTACTGCGCAGAACGAAGCCGTCGAGGCGATCGTGGCGGCCGCGACCAGCGAGACGTTCTCGATCCGATTGGACCCCCACGATCCCGTCGAAGAACCAGACGATCTGCTCCAGGCGGGCCGGTCGGTGTACCACCGGGCCTACTCCCGGCAGTACACGACAACCACCGTCATCGACGCAGAGAACCAGCTTTTGGCAGCCGCACAGGAGACCGGCGGGCGCACCATCAGCGCGACCGACGTGGACGTGGCGTTGCTGGAGCAGGCCGCGAACGGGGTCGAGCTGAACACCGGCCAGGCGCAGCTGGTGCGGGACATGCTGACCTGCGGTGCCCGCGTCCAACTGGCGTTGGCGCCTGCGGGCACGGGCAAGACCACGGCCATGGCGTGCCTGACGCGGGCGTGGACCTCCAGCGGCGGAACGGTCGTAGGCATGGCCCCGTCGGCCGCCGCAGCGGAAGTGCTCGGTGAGTCGATCGGCACGACAGCGGACACCCTCAGCAAGCTGGTCCACCACATCAACGGTGGACCCGGGATCGTCCCGAACTGGATCGGATCGATCGGGCCGGACTCGTTGGTCGTCATCGACGAGGCCGGGATGGCCTCCACAGACCTGCTGGCGACCGCAGTGCAGTACGTGACCTCCCGGGGCGGATCCGTCCGGTTGATCGGAGACGATCAGCAGCTGGCCTCCCCCGCCGCCGGCGGCGCGCTGCAGGTCATCGCCACCGACGTGGGGGCGTTGACCCTCTCGGAGGTGGTGCGGTTCACCACCTCCGGTGAGGGCGCCGCCTCCCTGGCATGGCGCGCCGGCGACACCCAGGGGTTGGGCTTCTACCTGGACCGTGGACGCGTCACGGCAGCCTCCCCCACCCGCCTGCCCGACCTGGTCTTCCAGGCGTGGTCCAGTGCCCGCGGCCAGGGCCAGGACGCGATCATGATCGCCCACACCAACGCCACCGTCGACGCCCTCAACGGGCGCGCCCGAGCGGACCGGTTGGAACACGACGGTGGTCAACGCGGGCCCAGCGTGGTCCTACGGTCAGGGTTGCAAGCCTGCGCCGGAGACGTGATCGTGACCCGCCGCAACGACCGGAAGCTGATGCTGGGCAGGGCTGCGTTCGTGAAGAACGGTGACCGGTTCGACGTCATGGACGTGCGCCCGGACGGCTCCCTGCTGGCTCGCCACCGCGGTCTGGACCGCACCGTGACCCTGGCCGCCGACTACGTCCGTGACCAAGTCGACCTCGGGTACGCCAGCACCGTGCACGGCGCCCAGGGCCAATCCGTAGATGCCGGGTTCGCGTTGCTGACCGGCAACGAGGACCGGCAGTTGTCCTACGTGGCGGCCACCCGCGGCAAACACCACAACCAGCTGTTCGTCCCGGTCGGAGGTGACGGAGACGAGCACAAGCTGCTGACCCCGGACAACGTGCTGCCCCCGACCGCAGTGGAGACCCTCGAGCGGATCATCCACCGCGACGGGGCCGCCGTCGCGGCCACCACAATGCTGCGCGACGAACACGACCCGGCCCGGTTGCTGGGACAGTCCACCGCCCGCTACGAAGACGCACTGGAGTACGCCGCCACCACCGTGGTGGGCGCCGAGGTCGTCGCGCAGCTGCGGGCCGACGCCGAACAGCTGGTGCCCGGGCTAACCGGTGCACCCGCGTGGGACACCCTCGCGGCACACCTGGCGACCCTGAGCCTGGACGGGCAGGACCCGATCGCCGCGTTGCGTGCGGCCGCGACCATCCGCGACCTGTCCGGGGCCAAGGACCCGGCCGCGGTTCTGGACTGGCGACTGGACTCCACGGGCCACCACAACCTGCCGCCCGGGCCGTTGCCGTGGCAGCACGGGATCCCCGCAGCCCTTGCAGAGCACCCCACCTACGGCCCGTGGCTGGTCGGGCGGGCAGACCTGGTCACCCACGACGCCGCCGACGTGCGCGCCCGGGCTCACGCCACCGGAGCGGACGGCGCACCGGACTGGGCACGCCGGGTCGTGGACAACCACGACCTGTACGCCGAGCTGGCCGTGTGGCGCGCCGCGCACAACATCACCGACACCGAGCCCAGCCCCACCGGTCCCCCACGCATGTCGCTGCGCGATCGTCACCACCAAGACCAGCTGACCAAGACGGTCAATAGTTACCTCGGCGCCACCGACCGGGCACCGGGCGCCGCTTTCGCCGAGCAGATCAGCGCCGCCGAGCCGCGTGTCCTGACCGACCCGGCATGGTCACGGATCGCCGAACGACTCGACGTGGCCTCCGCCGCAGGACGCGACGTGCCCGCGATCCTGGACCAGATCATCGGCGCCAAGACCCAACCGCTTCCGGACGACTACCCCGCAGCCGCGCTGTGGTCACGGTTCCTTCCCCACCTGGGAACCAGCATCGCCGCCGACGTGCACGCCAGAGCAGGCCAGGGTCGACTGGCACCGCAGTGGTCCGGCGCACTGGTCGAAGCCCTTGGACCGGACCTGGGCGAGCGGGTCATCGCCAATCCCGCCTGGCCCTCGCTGGTCGCCGCCGTCACCAGCGCCGCGACCACCACCGGGTGGACACCAGCACAGGTGGTCACCACCGCGGCGCAGATGATCCCTGCTGGGGACCGGCCCAACCCCCACAACCCGGCCGAGCACCACGGCGTGGCCCTGGCGGACCTGACCCACGTCCTGGCCTGGCGCGTCGATGACCTCACCCGTGACCACCCCACCGGGGGTGCCGACGCGCGCACGGGCGCGGCTGTGCATGCCGAGCCCTACCTGGACGAGGAGGACTTCTTCGATGTCGAAGCCGACGCGTTCGCGGTGCACCTGGCGGCCGAGAACGACGACCCGCGCCGCATCTTCAACGGCCCGGATGATGAACCGTTCATTGCCACCGGCCCGGCCGCGCATGTCGACCCGGAGCGTCCCGACCCACCTGAGCCGGGTGATGACGAACCGGACCAGCCCGGGCCCGGCCCGGATCAGACCAGCCGTGAGCGGGTGTTGGAGCTGACCGCCGCCGCGGGTCGGTTCTACGCCGACCAGTACCCGGCTTCCCCCGCGCAGGAGTACCTGCGCGGTCGCCTAGGTCCGGACCTCGCGACCAGCCCCTACCTGCTCGGATACGCCCCGCCGGCGACCGGCCGAGCATGGGCCACCCGGCACCTGGTCGATCACCTACGAGTCACCACCGGCGCCAGCAACACCGAGCTCGTCGACGCGGGCCTCGCGCGGTGGGGCCGGGACCAGAACGTGTATGACGTGTTCCGGGACCGGGCAATGATCGGGATCCGCGACAAGGACGGTCAGCTCGTCGGTTTCAACGGACGCGATCTGTCCGGCGACGACCAGGCCCCGAAGTACCTCAACACCCCCACCACCGCCGCCTACACCAAGGGCAACGTGCTGTTCGGGCAGTGGGAAGGACGTGAGCAGACCCGTGCTGTCGCCGGCGCTGGGACACGCCCGGGTGTCGTCCGCGCCGAAGGACCACTCGATGCGATCGCCCTCACCCTGGCCGGGAAGGGCCACATGATCGGGGTATCCACCGGTGGCACGGCCTGCTCGCAAGCCCATGCCACCGAACTGGCCAACTTGGCCCGCGGAACCACCGGAGCCCTATACCTGGCCCTGGACCGCGACGACGCTGGGGCGGTCGCCACTACCAAGGCCTACTGGGACATGCTGCACCGCGGCATCCCCACCCGCAGTGTCCCGATCGTCGGCGCCAAGGACCCTGCCGCGATGTGGGCCAACCCCGAGACCCGCGACCTGCTCACCCTCGCCCTGGCGCAGCACGAGCAGCTGCCCAACACCGCCGAGGACCTCGCCTCCCACATCGCCGCGATCCATCACGTCGGCGGACCCGGCGCCGACGTCTACAACAAGGTCCGCGCTACTAAGCAGATCGCCCACGTGATCGCCGCACAACCGGTCACCACCTGGGACACCCTGATCGAGCGGGCGTCCCGAGACTTCGCCGAGACCGGTCCCGGTGACCGGCAGTTCGAGCAGGAACAGCTCTGGTACGCCATCTTGCAACTCGGTGCGGACTTCACCCAGGTCGGTGACCAGCCGATGACGGCCGCCAAACGCGACGAAGTCCGTGCCGCGCTGAACCAGATCGGCCGCACACTCGACCAGACCATCACCCAGACCACAGCCGCACACCAGGCCGCCCGCCGCCGCGCACTGGAGGCGTTGGAGGAATCCGCCGGGCTGCGCCCCAGCACCGACCCAGACCCGGAAGTGCCCGACCGTGACACGCCCGCCCACCGCGACAAGCGCGGCCACGACCAGCCCACCCCCGACCGGCGCCAGGGACCGACGCAATGATCAATCACGGTCTTACGGCGTCCGCAGATCGATCGGCCAACGGACAGGCGCCATAAGGTGCAGTCTGCAGCGCCGTGCCCTTGCCGTGGATGGCCTCATCGGCCGGGACCGGCGGGAAACAGCACAACATCGGCACGCTAGAGCTGGGAGGGTTTTGCGCCGTGCAGGCTACGCAACTCGGACTCATGGCAGACTGTAGGGGCGTGATGGTGCACGG
>NZ_JAGEKR010000028.1 GCF_017565405.1 Allobranchiibius sp. CTAmp26 | reverse complement strand
CTTGTCAGGGCCCGCGCGGTGCCTCAACGGGGTCCCGCCGTCGGTGCGCCCGCCTGCCCCAACCACTCGTTTGGGCCCGCTCGGCCCCCAACGGCGCCTGGACACCGTCCTGACAACTCGTTTGGGCCCGCTCGGCCCCGAACGGCGCCTGGACACCGTCCTGACAGCTCGTTTGGGCCCACTCGGTCCCCAACGGCGCCTGGACACCGTCCTGACAATTCGTTTGGGCCCGCTCGGCCCCCAACGGCGCCTGGACACCGTCTTGACAGCTCGTTTGGGCCCGCTCGGCCCCCAACGGCGCCTGGACACCGTCCTGACAGCTCGTTTGGGCCCGCTCGGCCCGAAACGACGTCAGAGACGCTCAGCGACGCGCGTGCAGCGGAGGTCGCTCAGGCGACCGTCAGGCCGAAGCTGCGGATGACCGCGGCCAACCCGCCGGCGTACCCCTGTCCGGTCGCTCGGAACTGCCAGTCGGCGCCCTCGCGCACCAGCTCCCCGAACAGCATCGCCGTCTCGGTCGAGTAGTCCTCGGCGAGGTCGTAACGCACGATCTCCCGGTCGGACCTGGCGTCGACCATCCGGATGAACGCGTTCTGCACCTGTCCGAAGTTCTGGCCGCGCGCCTCCGCCTCGTGGATGGACACCACGAAGACCAGCTTGGCGGCGTTCGGCGGGAGCGCGGGGAGTTCGACGGTGATGACCTCGTCGTCACCCTCGCCCTCTCCGGTGCGGTTGTCGCCCTGGTGGACGACGGCGTCGCCGGGGGAGCGCAGCTGGCCGTAGAAGACGAACCACGAGTCGTCGATGCAGCGCCCGCTGGCATCGCAGACCATCACGGAGGCGTCGAGGTCGAACTCGGCACCGGTGGTGGTGCGGGGGTCCCATCCCAGCCCGGCGATGACTGTGGTCAGGGTCGGAGCTTCCTTGGCGAGCGAGATCGCCCCGCCCTTGTTCAGTGAGATCGACATCGTCGGTACTACTCCTCGCTGTGTCACGACCCGTGTGGAAGACGTCACACTAGTCGCCCTTTCCGAGTGCCTCAGGCGGTAGCACCGATGCGTGCGCCGAGGCGTCGTCACGCTCCGGGAACGAGCCAGCGGTCAGAACGAGAACGCAGCAACAACAACAACATTCGCGCCACCATGTACGCCGCAAAGGTGCCCCACAGCACCATCACAGACGTGCGGGCACCGTGCCGGGCGAGGTCGGCGGAGTGCGCGTGCAGCGCGACCGCGAGGGGTGTGTAGAGGAGCAGCAGCACCGTCTGCACGACCGCCAGTGCCTGCCCGTCGCCGGCACCGATGAGCACGCCGTCGAGCACGAAGACGACGCCGGCGACGGGCGCCAGCAGGGCGATCATCAGCAGCGCGGCCGCGAGCGCGCGACGGACGTCGGCGTCCGGGGTGAACACCACGGGCAGGACGGCGTGCACGAGGCCGAGCAGCACGCCCATGGCCACGCCGGCGCCCAGGCTCCAGCCGAGCATCAACCGGGTGCGCGAGCGCACCAGGGTCGTGTCCCCGGCGCCGAGGGCCGTCCCGGTGAGTGACTGCGCGGCGATCGCGAGCGCGTCGAGCACGAAGCTCAGGAAGCCGAAGACCGTCATCGCGACCTGGTGCGCCGCCAGCGGGACGTCACCAAGAGCCGTGGCGCACCAGGTGGTGAGGAGCAGGACGGCGCGCAACGCCACCGTGCGCACCAGCAGGGGTACGCCGTGCCGGGCCGATCGCAACACCCCTGCCGGCCGCGGAGCAAGCGAGGCGCCCTCGGACCGGGCGCGCCGCACGACGACCAGCGCCAGCCCGGCCGCCATCCCCCACTGGGCGAGCACGGTGCCCCAGGCCGAGCCCGCGATGCCGAGATGCACGCCGTACACCAGGACGAGGTTGAGCCCGAGATTCGCGGCGAAGCCGACGGTGGTGGCGACCAGGGGCGTGACGGTGTCCTGGAACCCGCGCAGCACACCGGTGGCGGCGAGCGCGAGCAACATGGCCGGCAGACCGAGGGCGCTGATGCGCAGGTAGACCCCCGCCTGGGCGAGCACCTCCCCTTCGGCCCCGAAGACGCGGCAGACGGGTGTGGCGAAGACGGTCACCAGTGCGGCGGTGACGACGCCCACCCCGACCGCGAGCCACATGCCGTCGACGCCCGCACCCAACGCGTCGTCCTGCCGCCCCGCGCCCACCCAGCGGGCGACGAGAGACGTCGTCCCGTAGGCGAGGAAGACGAACACGTTCGCGGCGGTGAGCAGGGCCGCGCTCGCGACTCCGAGCCCCGCCAGGGGCGCCACGCCCAGGTGTCCGACGATGGCGGAATCCGCCAGGAGGAAGAGCGGCTCGGCGACGAGGGAGAGCAGCGCCGGGATCGCGAGGCGCAGGATGATCCGGGTGTCGCTGCGCTCCATGCTGGACAGGGTAGAGGGCGCGACCGACGGCCCGTGTCCGCGATATGAGACATAGCGATCTCGAAATATGAACGCAATTCGGCGGGTTCGTAGGCGCCCCTTCAAACCTCGTCCTGGCCCGCCATTCCGCGGATAGGTCACGAAACGATCACAGCGCGAGCTGGGTCCGCGGCCCCGGTCGGCGCCGACCAGTCCGGCGGCAATCTGCCGAATGAATTTGGTGAACGCTTGAACTAGGGCATAGTCGTCCTGCCGCGGACCAGCACGGGGGTCCTGCCCGCGGTACGTCGGGCTCCCCGTGCAGTGACGCGCGGACGTGTCCGGTCAGCCTGTTTCCGACTGTCGAAGGATTACGTCCTCATGGGTTCCTACACCCCCCGCCACCTCAAGCACGAGCCGAATCGCCTGCTGTCCTCCGTCGGTCGCCGCAGCGCCGCGGTCGGCATCGGTGCCGCGGTCGTCGTACCGGGTCTGGTGGCGACCGAGCTCGCCTCCGCGTCCACCGCCTCCGCCTCGAGCGCCAACGTCGTCGTCCTGCACTCGGGTTCGAAGGGCTGGTACGTCAAGGTCGTGCAGAAGCGTCTGCACATCCCGCAGACCTCCCGCTTCGACGCCCGCACCCTGCACGCGGTGAAGAACTTCCAGCGCATCAAGCACCTGCAGCGCGACGGCTACGTCGGCCCGCAGACCTGGCGTGCGCTCGGCGGCTTCCCGACGGGCCGCTCGACCGCGCCGAAGTCGTCGCAGTCGACCTCCAACGTGGTCACCATCGCGAAGCGTTACACCGGCGTGCCCTACGTCTACGGTGGCTCGACCCCCCGCGGCTTCGACTGCTCCGGCTTCACCGCCTACGTCTACAAGCAGGTCGGGCACAACCTGCCCCGCACGGCGGCTGCCCAGGCGAACGCGACGCGCCGGGTGTCCTCCCCGCGCCCCGGCGACCTCGTGTTCTACGGCTCGCCGGCGCACCATGTCGGCATCTACGTCGGTGGCGGCAACATGATCGACTCGGCCAAGCCGGGCACCCGCATCCACATCCACGCGATCTGGGGCGCGCACTACTTCGGTCGCGTCTGATGCGCGATCTGCGACCGACCTGACGTCAGGGTCGGTCGCTCCCGAAAGGCCCGGTCCCCTCTGGGGGCCGGGCCTTTCGCATGCCCAGAGAATTGATTGCATCATTCAACCCGGATTATCCGATGGGCGAAACGTCAAGGGGCATCTCACATAGTGGACAAGCCTTGATATCGAAATTCTTTCGGCATGTTGTTCGAAATTTCAACAACTTCATCCGAGGCGGCGAACAGGTGGTGCGCCGAATCGAGCGGAATGACGCGAATTTGACTGAAACAACAAAGATGTAAGTCACACGAGTGCAATTCAGGTTGTCAAATACCTTCCCGGCGAGTCGCAGAAATCCCACCTTTCACATTGGCCACATGACGTGCATAGTCCTCCTGTCGCGGTCGGGGCCGTGACCGCGGACGTCGAGCGACATCGCGTACTGATCTGCCGTGTACCCGCGATGGGCTCTCCAGCCCGTCGCGACCCGACGCCACCGAGAGGCTCCGATGACGACGACAACCAGCCCGCGCCACATGAGGCAACGCCCGGGAATGACCGCCAAGGTCGGCCCGGTCCTGACATCCCGCAACGCCGTCGTGATCGGCGGTGTCGCGCTCGGCACCGCCGCCGTGGTCGGAGGGGTCGCCCTCTCCGCTCCCGCCATGGCGGCGACGGCCGGGTCGAGGGTCGTCGTCCTGAAGGTCGGGTCGAGCGGGTCGCTCGTGAAGGTCGCTCAGCAGCGCCTCGGCGTGAGTGCCGACGGCGTCTTCGGTCCGCGCACGCAGTTCGCGGTCAAGACCTTCCAGGGGCGCCACGGTCTGGTCAAGGACGGCATCGTGGGTCCGTTGACGTGGTCCAAGCTCGGCGGTTATCCCGCCACCGGTTCGGCGCCGGCGCCGAACTGCACGGTCAAGGTGGTGCGGTACGGCGCAACCGGCTCGCTGGTCGCCGCGCTGCAGCAGAAGCTGGGGATCACCGCCGACGGTGACTTCGGACCGCACACCCTCGGCTCGGTGCAGAGTTTCCAGTCCCTGCACGGGATCACCGCCGACGGGCGTGGCGTCGTGGGGCCCGCCACCTGGGCCGCCCTGGGCGGCATGCCCTGCGGCCTCAGCCTGACGCCTCCGGGCACGACGGCGCCGGTGAGTGGCGGCAGCGGCAGCGGGGCGCCGACCACGACGGCCGCCAAACTGACCCAGGTCGTCAGCATCGCCAAGCAGTACCTGGGCGTGCCGTACGTCTACGGAGGCTCGACGCCTGCAGGTTTCGACTGCTCGGGGCTGACCCAGTACTCCTATTCGCACGCGGGCCTGACCCTGCCGCGTACGGCTGCCGCGCAGCAGGCGTACATGCGGCAGACGTCCTCCCCGCTGCCCGGTGACCTGGTCTTCTTCGGCACGCCGGCGTACCACGTGGGGATCTACATCGGGAACGGCCAGATGATCGCGGCTCCCTACCCTGGTGCCGTCGTCCGGATCCAGACCTACATCAACGTCGCGAACTTCGGCACCTTGCGCTGACCCTCTCCACTTCGCACGTCGCGACCAGCGGCCGGGCACACCTTCGGGTGTGCCCGGCCGCTGTTTCCATATCGCGCCGAGAGGGCGCTCCGCGGCACGGGTGCGTAGCACCTGGCGGAGGCCCGGCAGCGGCCGCCAGCATGCGGACAGCGACGCGAATTACTTTTCGTCCACATCCGGTGTACGACGTCCGCGCTGGTCAGAGGCGTTTCCCGGGGCGCATCCGATCTTGTCCACACCGTTGTCCACACCCTGTGCACACAGCGTCGCGGCGCTTTCCCCACCTTTCCCACAGGTTGTCCCGAGGGTGGGTGAACGACGCTTTGGTGTGTCGCCCGTGGGGGTCCTACGGTGTCCACGCAGCCCCTGCCGGGCGACGTTTCGCGTGGACAGTTCCGAACGGACTCCGCTCGTCGTCATCTCCCGTCCGACCCGGCCACGGTCTGTCCTGTCGGCCCGTCGATGCGGTCCTGGCGGGTCGTCGTAGGGATGCCGCTGCTGGTCGGTGTGGGTGTCCGTCAGTGCTTGTCGGTGCTCGGTGATGGAGTGCGACGTATGTCCGAAAGAGAAGGGGATGCGCGTGTCGATCGCTGAGCTCGAGGGCGCCTTCGGGGGCGGGTCGAGGGACCCGCTGCTGCCGCCGCAGGACGTGCATGCCGAGCAGTCGGTGCTCGGCGGCATGATGCTCAGCAAGGACGCGATCGCCGACGCCGCCGAGGCGGTCCGCGGTGTCGATTTCTACCGGCCGGCGCACGAGGCGATCTACGAAGCCGTGATCGACCTGTACGGCCGGGGCGAGCCGGCCGACGCGATCACCGTCGCCGATGAGTTGGGCAAGCGCGGCGATCTCGCGCGGATCGGCGGCCAGGCCTACCTGCACGAGTTGATCCAGTCCGTGCCCACGGCGGCGAACGCCGGGTACTACGCCGCGATCGTCGCCGAGCGGGCGGTGCTGCGACGCCTGGTCGAGGCCGGCACCCGCATCACCCAGATGGGCTACGCCAGCGGTGGCGGCTCGGTCGTCGATGTGATCAACGAGGCGCAGGCGGAGATCTTCAAGGTCACCGGGTCCAAGGACAAAGAGGACTACGTCCGTCTCGGCGACGTCATCGAGGAGACCGCCGACGAGATCGAGGCGGCCAGCAGCACCGCCGGCCAGATGACCGGCGTACCGACCGGGTTCACCGAGCTGGACCAGCTCACCAACGGCCTGCACGCCGGCCAGATGATCGTCGTCGCGGCGAGGCCCGCCGTCGGCAAAAGTACCTTGGGGCTCGATATAGCTCGGGCCGCGTCGATCAAACACGGTCTGACCTCGATCGTCTTCAGCCTGGAGATGAGCCGCTCTGAGATCACCATGCGGTTGCTGTCCGCCGAGGCCAATATCCAGCTGCAGCACATGCGCAAGGGTTCGATGCGCGAAGAGGACTGGACGAAGATGGCGTCCACGATGGGTCGCATCGCCGAGGCGCCGCTCTTCATCGACGACTCCCCCAACATGTCGCTGATGGAGATTCGCTCCAAGTGCCGGCGGCTGCGCGAGCGCGAGAACCTGCGGCTCGTGGTGATCGACTATCTGCAGCTGATGAGCAGCGGTAAGCGCGTCGAGTCACGCCAGCAGGAGGTCTCGGAATTCTCGCGTGCGTTGAAGCTGCTCGCCAAGGAGCTCGGCGTGCCGGTGATCGCGATCTCGCAGCTGAACCGTGGCCCGGAGCAACGCACCGACAAGAAGCCGATGATGAGCGACCTGCGCGAGTCCGGGTCGATCGAGCAGGACGCCGACATGGTGATCCTGCTGCACCGCGACGACGCTTTCAACCGCGACTCCGAACGTCCCGGCGAGGCCGACCTGATCGTCGCCAAGCACCGCAACGGACCCACCGACACCATCGGCTTGGCGTTCCAAGGCCACTACAGCCGCTTCACCAACATGGCCAAGGAGTTCTGACCGCTTCGCGTATCCGGGACGCGAGGAGCGGGGAGAAGCTGCCGGCCGGTCAGTACCCCGAGAGCAGCGCTTGCAGACGGGCAAGTCCCGGACGCGTCAGATGGCTGTGCACCCGCCCACGGTCGTCTGGGCGTCTTCCCCAGATGAACACATGGCGCGCGCCGTGGTCGATGTCCACGGCCGGCTCGTCCAGGTCGTCCTCGGCCCATACGAGGCGCGCTTCTCCGCTGGAGATGACCACGCGAAGATCACGCTGACCCGGGCTCCGCAGTCGGACCGCGAAGTCGTCGTCGGGATCGGGGTCGTGCGTGCGGCCCGCCACCAGGAGCACCTGCCCCAGCTCGCCGACGGAATGCTCGACCAGATCGGGCTGGCCGAGCAGCCCGCGGCTCACGTCGTCGTCGCCCGCGACATCCCACCGGTGCAGGGCATGTTCGTTCCGCAGGTGTGGCACGAACTTCGCCACCGCCATCTGCCGTCCCGTCCACGGGATCATCGCATCGGGCTCCCGGTCGAGGACGTCACCGACGACCGCCCGCATCCGACCCTCTTCACGATCCAGCCGGGACAGCAGCTGCGCATGGGTCATCGCCTGCAGCGGCGCCTCGCGTTCTTCGAAGCTGCGCGTCTGCGGGACCGGGTCGCCCTGCAGATAGGGCTGAAGATGCCGCACGACCTCCACCGCGATCCCCGCCACATGTGCGGCGATCTCGTGTGTGGTCCACCCCTCGCATGCACTGACCGCGGAAGGGTCCGTCGCGTCGATCGTCGCCAGGAACGCGTCCGCTTCAGCACTGCGTTCGATCATCGTCACATCTCCTTCGCCTGTCCTCAGCGTTGCACGCCGAGGCGGCGCGAGTCAGGCGTAAGGAATCGGGGCGGTGCCCGCGTCGAATCTCGTTCGCGGATTCCCGCGCCCGGCACGGCTCCTCGGATAAGAAACGCGCCGGGAGTCACCCGCGCGCTCTTGGAGCAGCCGTTGACGCGTGATCCATGCGGGATGAGCGGCGTCTGGCCTCCCGCACTTTCGGAATCAATTGCGGATCCAGCAGCCGTACAGCTCGAGAGAATTCCCCCACGAGCCATGTTCGCGCTGCGAGAACAGCGCTACTCTCGCAAAGCAGGAACTAGGTCTCTTTCTACGGAGGAATCGCTGTGGCCACTGCTCACGAAAGCGTTCACGCCTATGCACCGCACGCCGACAAGGCCGTCATCGACAAGATGGCCTCGACGTATCGCCTCGTACTGAGTAACCGAGACGCGTCACTGGTGTCGGCCAGCGATCCGGCGGAGTTGAAGACGGTCCGAGAGAACTTCCTGAAGAAGAAGCTCGGCCTCACGCAGAGTGACGCTGAACTCGACGCGGCCATCAAGGATGTGCTGGCCCAGATGAAGGACGGCAAAGCCAATCCGCGCCTTGCCGTCTACTACCTGCTCGCGGAGAAGTTCGACAAGCTCGACGTCTTCAAGAGCTGAGAGCGTGGGTGGGGCGGGCGTCACCCGTGGTGGTGGTGACGCCCCGTACGGCGTGCGCTGATGTGTCATCGCCTGTGACCCCTCGGGTTCCGGCCCGGATGCCCCCACGCACGCTGCGGCACTGTTGGATGGGGCAATGAGCGTCGCCGACTGGTTCCTGACCCCCGCCGAGCGCGGCAATCCTGCGACCCGTCTGGACAGCCGGCACCCCGACGGGCAGCCGTGGACTTCCGGTAACGAGGTCGTCCCCCTCGTGCACGGCGCCGCCTACTTCGATCGGCTGTTGCGGTCCCTCGCCGAGATGCGACCGGGGGACCTGGCGATGTTCACCGACTGGCGCGGCGACCCCGACCAGCGTCTCGACGAACATGGTGTGGACGTCACGACAGCCCTCTGCGACGCGGCCGCCCGGGGCGTGGTGGTCAAGGGACTGGTCTGGCGCTCGCACTTGGACAAGCTCTCGTTCAGCGAACAGCAGAACCGTCACCTCGGGGAGGAGATCGAGGCCGCCGGCGGTGAGTGCCTTCTCGACATGCGGGTGCGTCCGGGGGCCTCCCATCATCAGAAGTTCGTGGTGCTGCGCCATCCCGGTCGACCCGAGCTCGACGTCGCGTTCGTCGGAGGCATCGACCTGTGCCACAGCAGGCGCGACGACGCGCGGCACGCGGGTGATCCGCAGAAGCAGCCGATGGCGGCGATCTACGGCGAGCGTCCGCCCTGGCACGACATCCAGCTGATGGTGCACGGCCCGGCGGTCGCCGATGTGGAGACCACGTTTCGTGAGCGCTGGGAGGACCCGGCCCCACTCAGTCGCAATCCCGTCAATGTCCTCAGTGAACGTCTGCGTCACGACGCCCGCACCGCCGGTCCGCTACCGGCCCAGCAGCCCGATCCCGCGCCCCGCGGCAGCGCGAACATCCAGCTGATCCGCACGTACGGCAACCGGCATCCGGGATACCCGTTCGCTCCGGACGGTGAACGCAGCGTCGCGCGTGCCTACACCAAGGTGATCGGACGGGCCGAGCGGCTGATCTACGTCGAAGATCAGTATCTGTGGAACGCCGAGGTCGTCGCCCGGTTCGCCGAGGCGCTGCGGTCCACCCCGTCGCTGCATCTCATCGCGGTGATCCCGCACTATCCCGATCAGGACGGCAAGATGTCGATGCCGCCCAACCTCGTCGGACGCCAGGCGGCGTTGAACTCCCTGTATGCCGCCGCCCCGGGCCGGGTGGCGGTCTACGGAGTCGAGAATCCCGCCGGGACCCCGGTCTACGTGCACGCGAAGGTCTGCGTCGTCGACGACGTGTGGGCGTCCGTCGGCTCGGACAACATCAACCGCCGGTCCTGGACGCACGACTCCGAGCTCGCGTGCGCGGTGGTCGACGAAGCGCTCGACGTCCGTGAGCCGCAGGTCCTGGACCGCTTCGGTCACGGAGCCCGCCGGTTCGCCCGCGAACTGCGACTGGAACTCGCCCGCGAGCACCTGGACCTCGACGACGACACCACCCTGATCGATCCGGCGCGGGCGTTCGAGGCGTTCGCCACGAGTGCCGCGCGCCTGCAGGCGTGGCACGACGGCGGGGCTGTCGGACAGCGGCCGCCCGGCCGGCTGCGGCCGTATGAACGCCCCCACCTGTCACGCCGCACCCTCGCGTGGGCGACGCCGCTCTACCGGATCGTCTACGACCCGGACGGGCGTCCGCTGCGGATGCGCTACTCGCACCGCTTCTGACCGCTGAGACGAACATCGAGCACCGCCGGATCGATCC
>NZ_JAGEKR010000027.1 GCF_017565405.1 Allobranchiibius sp. CTAmp26 | reverse complement strand
GATCGTTTCTTGATAACTCAACAGCGTGTCGAGTGATTGATGCCAGATTTTTTGTTTGGTTGATGTTGACGAAGTTTTATCTTCTGTTGATTTCAGCTGGGATTGGATTTTGCAAGTTTTTTTGGAGAGTTTGATCCTGGCTCAGGACGAACGCTGGCGGCGTGCTTAACACATGCAAGTCGAACGATGATGCTCACAGCTTGCTGTGGGTGGATTAGTGGCGAACGGGTGAGTAACACGTGAGTAACCTGCCTTTCACTCTGGGATAAGCCTTGGAAACGGGGTCTAATACTGGATATGACTCACCGTCGCATGGTGGTGGGTGGAAAGCCTTTACGGGTGGTGGATGATGGACTCGCGGACTATCAGCTTGTTGGTGGGGTTGTGGCCTACCAAGGCGATGACGGTTAGCCGGCCTGAGAGGGTGACCGGCCACATTGGGACTGAGACACGGCCCAGACTCCTACGGGAGGCAGCAGTGGGGAATATTGCACAATGGGCGAAAGCCTGATGCAGCGACGCCGCGTGGGGGATGAAGGCCTTCGGGTTGTAAACTCCTTTCGCTCGTGACGAAGCCTTTCGGGGTGACGGTAGCGGGAGAAGAAGCACCGGCTAACTACGTGCCAGCAGCCGCGGTAATACGTAGGGTGCGAGCGTTGTCCGGAATTATTGGGCGTAAAGAGCTTGTAGGCGGTTTGTCGCGTCTGCTGTGAAAGCCCGGGGCTTAACTCCGGGTCTGCAGTGGGTACGGGCAGGCTAGAGTGTGGTAGGGGAGACTGGAATTCCTGGTGTAGCGGTGAAATGCGCAGATATCAGGAGGAACACCGATGGCGAAGGCAGGTCTCTGGGCCATTACTGACGCTGAGAAGCGAAAGCATGGGGAGCAAACAGGATTAGATACCCTGGTAGTCCATGCCGTAAACGTTGGGCGCTAGGTGTGGGCCTCATTCCACGAGGTCTGTGCCGTAGCTAACGCATTAAGCGCCCCGCCTGGGGAGTACGGCCGCAAGGCTAAAACTCAAAGGAATTGACGGGGGCCCGCACAAGCGGCGGAGCATGCGGATTAATTCGATGCAACGCGAAGAACCTTACCAAGGCTTGACATACACCAGATCGCAGCAGAGATGTTGTTTCCTTTTGGTTGGTGTACAGGTGGTGCATGGTTGTCGTCAGCTCGTGTCGTGAGATGTTGGGTTAAGTCCCGCAACGAGCGCAACCCTCGTTCCATGTTGCCAGCACGTAATGGTGGGGACTCATGGGAGACTGCCGGGGTCAACTCGGAGGAAGGTGGGGATGAGGTCAAATCATCATGCCCCTTATGTCTTGGGCTTCACGCATGCTACAATGGCTAGTACAGAGGGTTGCGATGCCGCGAGGCGGAGCGAATCCCTTAAAGCTGGTCTCAGTTCGGATTGGGGTCTGCAACTCGACCCCATGAAGTCGGAGTCGCTAGTAATCGCAGATCAGCAACGCTGCGGTGAATACGTTCCCGGGCCTTGTACACACCGCCCGTCAAGTCACGAAAGTTGGTAACACCCGAAGCCCACGGCCTAACCACGTAAGTGGAGGGAGTGGTCGAAGGTGGGATTGGCGATTGGGACTAAGTCGTAACAAGGTAGCCGTACCGGAAGGTGCGGCTGGATCACCTCCTTTCTAAGGAGCAATACACCTGCGGTCGCCGAATGTGTGACCGGGTGTGCTCATGGGTGGAATCATCAATCATGGTGCTGTTGTTCTGGCGCCGTTCGTGTCGTAGTACTACCAACGTTGTTCCCTTCGGGGGCCGGCGGTGGTGTGGAGGCGTGCGAGTGGGCTGGGCGGGAGTGTCGACACGCTGTTGGGGTTATGAGGAAACGATCGTTGTTTTCTCTGGTTAGGTGGCACCTTCAGGTCCGGGCTCCGCAGGTGCGGAGTGCGTGATCGGTTGAGTGTGTGTTGTTTGAGAATTACACAGTGGACGCGAGCATCTTTGTTTTTGTGGCTCAAGTTTTTAAGGGCGCACGGTGGATGCCTTGGCACCAGGAACCGATGAAGGACGTAGGAATCTGCGATAAGCCTCGGGGAGCCGATAACCAGGCTGTGATCCGAGGGTTTCCGAATGGGGGAACCCACCACGAGATATGTCGTGGTACCCACATCTGAACTCATAGGGTGTGTGGAGGGAACGTGGGGAAGTGAAACATCTCAGTACCCACAGGAAGAGAAAACAACATGTGATTCCGTGAGTAGTGGCGAGCGAAAGCGGAAGAGGCTAAACCGTAGTTGTGTGATACCTGTCAGGGGTTGCAGCTGCGGTGTTGTGGGGCCGGTCTTTTTCATCTCTGACAGGATGGAGGACAGTAAAAAATCGCGCGTGTAGGTGAAGCATCTTGAATGGTGCGGCGTAGAGGGTGTGACTCCCGTAACCGAAACATGTGTGACTGTCTGGACTGGTACCCGAGTAGCACGGGGCCCGTGAAATCTCGTGTGAATCTGGCAGGACCACCTGCTAAGCCTAAATATTCCCTGGTGACCGATAGCGGACAAGTACCGTGAGGGAAAGGTGAAAAGTACCCCGGGAGGGGAGTGAAATAGTACCTGAAACCGTGTGCTTACAATCCGTCAAAGCCGACATGTGCGGTGATGGCGTGCCTTTTGAAGAATGAGCCTGCGAGTTAGTGCTCAGTGGCGAGGTTAACCCGTGTGGGGAAGCCGTAGCGAAAGCGAGTCCGAATAGGGCGTTTGAGTCGCTGGGTCTAGACCCGAAGCGGAGTGATCTACCCATGGCCAGGTTGAAGCGCCGGTAAGACGGCGTGGAGGACCGAACCCACTTAGGTTGAAAACTGAGGGGATGAGCTGTGGGTAGGGGTGAAAGGCCAATCAAACTCCGTGATAGCTGGTTCTCCCCGAAATGCATTTAGGTGCAGCGTCACGTGTTTCTTACCGGAGGTAGAGCTACTGGATGGCTGATGGGCCTCACCAGGTTACTGGCGTCAACCAAACTCCGAATGCCGGTAAGTGAGAGCGTGGCAGTGAGACGGCGGGGGATAAGCTTCGTCGTCGAGAGGGAAACAGCCCAGATCACCAGCTAAGGTCCCTAAGCGTGTGCTAAGTGGAAAAGGATGTGGAGTTGCTGTGACAACCAGGAGGTTGGCTTAGAAGCAGCCACCCTTTAAAGAGTGCGTAATAGCTCACTGGTCAAGTGATTCCGCGCCGACAATGTAGCGGGGCTCAAGCACACCACCGAAGCTGTGGCATTCACACAGTCCCCTAGGTACCAGACGTGTTCTGGTGGTTCAGGGGTGTGGATGGGTAGGGGAGCGTCGTGTGGGCAATGAAGCGCCGGGGTGACCCAGGCGTGGAGGCCACACGAGTGAGAATGCAGGCATGAGTAGCGCATGACGGGTGAGAAACCCGTCCGCCGAATAACCAAGGGTTCCAGGGTCAAGCTAATCTGCCCTGGGTAAGTCGGGACCTAAGGCGAGGCCGACAGGCGTAGTCGATGGACATCCGGTTGATATTCCGGAACCGGCGAAGAACCGCCCATATCGAATCAGGGGATGCTAACCATCCGAACTCACCGTTTCGCGTGCGTCACCTTTCGGGGTGGTGTGCGTGTTGTGTGGGGGAGCGTGGGACCCGATCTTGTAGTAGGTAAGCGATGGAGTGACGCAGGAAGGTAGCCTCCGCGTGGCGATGGTTGTCCACGTCTAAAACTGTAGGGAGTGGTGTAGGCAAATCCGCACCACACATATCCTGAGAGTTGATAGTGACCACGAATGTGGGAAGCAGGGTGATCCTATGCTGCCAAGAAAAACTTCTAGCGAGGTTCGAGCCGCCCGTACCCTAAACCGACTCAGGTGGTTAGGTAGAGAATACCAAGGCGATCGAGTGAATCGTGGTTAAGGAATTCGGCAAAATACCCCCGTAACTTCGGGAGAAGGGGGGCCCAATCCTTGAAACCCTTAACGGGTTAGGGGTGAGGGTCGCAGAGACCAGGGAGAAGCGACTGTTTACTAAAAACACAGGTCCGTGCGAAGAAGTAATTCGATGTATACGGACTGACGCCTGCCCGGTGCTGGAACGTTAAGGGGACCGGTCAGTCACTTTGGTGGCGAAGCTGAGAACTTAAGCGCCAGTAAACGGCGGTGGTAACTATAACCATCCTAAGGTAGCGAAATTCCTTGTCGGGTAAGTTCCGACCTGCACGAATGGCGTAACGACTTCTCCACTGTCTCAACCACGAACTCGGCGAAATTGCAGTACGAGTAAAGATGCTCGTTACGCGCAGCAGGACGGAAAGACCCCGGGACCTTTACTATAGCTTGGTATTGGTGTTTGGTACGGTTTGTGCAGGATAGGTGGGAGACTATGAAGCGGGCACGCCAGTGTTCGTGGAGTCATCGTTGAAATACCACTCTGGTCGTTCTGAGCACCTAACTTCGGTCCGTGATCCGGATCAGGGACAGTGCCTGGTGGGTAGTTTAACTGGGGCGGTTGCCTCCTAAAGAGTAACGGAGGCGCCCAAAGGTTCCCTCAGCCTGGTTGGCAATCAGGTTTCGAGTGTAAGTGCACAAGGGAGCTTGACTGTGAGACAGACACGTCGAGCAGAGACGAAAGTCGGGACTAGTGACCCGACGGTGGCTTGTGGAAGCGCCGTCGCTCAACGGATAAAAGGTACCCCGGGGATAACAGGCTGATCTTGCCCAAGAGCTCATATCGACGGCATGGTTTGGCACCTCGATGTCGGCTCGTCGCATCCTGGGGCTGGAGTAGGTCCCAAGGGTTGGGCTGTTCGCCCATTAAAGCGGTACGCGAGCTGGGTTTAGAACGTCGTGAGACAGTTCGGTCCCTATCCGCTGCGCGCGCAGGAAACTTGAGAAGACCTGTCCCTAGTACGAGAGGACCGGGATGGACGAACCTCTGGTATGTCAGTTGTCACGCCAGTGGCACGGCTGATTCGCTACGTTCGGAAGTGATAACCGCTGAAAGCATCTAAGCGGGAAGCACGCTTCAAGATGAGGTTTCCATCACCCCCTCGGGGGTGTGAAGGCACCCAGCTAGACTACTGGGTTGATAGGCCGGATGTGGACACACCGTAAGGTGCGTAGCTGACCGGTACTAATCTGCCGACAACTTGACACCACAACCAAAACTTTAAGAGCTTGCTCGCGTCCACTGTGTGATTCTGGAACAACACACCCACCCCACCACCAACAACACCACCCGCAAAACGGGGTGTGTGGTTGGTGCTGGTGACCACCAAAAGGGTCAATACAGTTCCATAGTGTTACGGCGGTCATAGCGAAGTGGGAAACGCCCGGTCCCATACCGAACCCGGAAGCTAAGCCCTTCAGCGCCGATGGTACTGCACACGGGTG
>NZ_JAGEKR010000026.1 GCF_017565405.1 Allobranchiibius sp. CTAmp26 | reverse complement strand
TCTGGAATTTCGGCTTCGTCGTCATCTGCTGTTTGGGGTGGGTGAGGGCGGGGGTCGAAGTAAGCGGTGATCGTGCCGCGACCCTGTTGAAAGCTCCCTGGGGGTTTCGACGGCTTTGGGAAAGACCGAATGGTTCCACAGTGAATGCCTCGAATGGGCGATGTCATCCCGGCATCGATCGAGCATCACGGAAGGGTTTACGCATGTCGACTGTTAAGAAGTCCCTCGCTTTGGCTGCTGCCGGAGCAGCTTGTGTGGCGATTCCCCTCTCGACCGCCTCGTCCGCGATGGCTGACTCGAGCGGCACCACCTACTTGTCGGCGCACCTGACGTCGCTGAACCAGAGCGGCGCGACCGCGACCGTGTCCGGCACGCTCAAGGGCGACCAGTTGTCGCTGAAGATCGTGGACTCCGGTCTGCTCGCGGGTGCCCCGCACGCGCAGCACATCCACGTCGGTGGGACGAACTCCTGCCCGTCGCCGACGGAGAAGGGCACCGGTGTCGATGGGCACCTGCGTGTCGCGGACGCACAGGACAGCTACGGCGCGATCGCGGCGTCGCTGACCACCACGGGCGACACGTCCCCGGCCAGTGGCCTGGCGGTCACCCGGTTCCCGGTCGGGACCGCGACCTACAACCGCACCTTCACCGTCAACAGCGCCACCGCGACTGCTCTGAAGGACGGTAAGGCCGTCATCGTGCAGCACGGGGTGGACTACAACAAGGACGGCAAGTACAGCGGCTCGTCCAAGTCCGAGTTGGACCCGAGCCTGCCGGAGGAGGCCACTGACCCGGCCGACTGTGGTGTGGTGCAGGCCAGCCAGATGAGCATGATGCCCGGTGGTGGCGTGAACACCGGCTTCGCCTCGACCAAGGACACGAACAACACCACCGCGATCGCGGGCGGTGCTGCTGCGGTGGCCTTCGGTGCTGCGGGCGTGTTGGTGATGCGTCGTCGTCAGCGCACCAACGTCTGACCTACCCGGTCTGACACGGAGCAGCTGAGGATCACATGAAGAACCGGACACGCGCACAGACCATCGCTATCGGTGTGCTGTGCGCGTGTCTGGTCCTCGGTGGTGTTATCGCCATCATCTGGGGCACTCACCGTCCCGCCCATACCGACGCCATCGCGTTGCCGGCCTCGCAATCGAGCGCGTCGAGCACCGGCTCGAGCACCCCGTCCGCACCCTCGACATCTTCCGCGGCGAACAGCCCCGCGGCGGTGCCACTCTCACCACCGAGCAAGATCAGCATCCCTTCCCTGAATGAGGGGTCGACGTTGCTGATGTTGGGCGCGACCGCCAACCGGCAGATCGTCGTACCGGATGACCAGCACGCTGACCAGGCCGGCTGGTTCACCGGATCCCCGACCCCTGGGGCGGTGGGTCCGGCGACGATCGTGGGGCACGTGACCAGTTCGCGTGGGGGAGCGGTGTTCTACCACCTGGCGCAGATCAAGAACGGCGCCGCGGTGACGGTGACGCTGAAGAACGGCAAGACCCTCACGTTCGACGTGTACCGCGTGACCAGCGTCTCCAAGGACGCGTTCCCGACCCAGGCCGTCTACGGCAACACCACCGACCCCGAACTGCGCCTGATCACCTGCGGGGGCAGTTTCGACTCCGCGACCGGCCACTTCCGCAACAACACCGTCGTCTACGCCCGACTCGCCGCCTGAG
>NZ_JAGEKR010000025.1 GCF_017565405.1 Allobranchiibius sp. CTAmp26 | reverse complement strand
CTCGGCACACTCGCCAAGGGCACGGTCATCGACATCGGCGTCTCGAACACGGGAGTGCAGAACCGCTGACGCCTTCGACGCGAGCAGGACGAGAGCCCCGGACCAGCGCTGGTCCGGGGCTCTCGCCGTCTGTGGGTCAGCCGTCGCCCATCGGGGCGGCGCTGAGGACGTCGGCGGTCTGCTCCTTCAGTCCGGCTTCGAGCAGCCGCATCGAACGAGTCACCTGCTGGGTGGCCTGCGGGCCGAGCCGCTCGATCGTGTTGCTGAGCCACCGATCCGACGCCGCGACAACGGCCTCGCCGGCCTCGGTCAGCGAGATGACCGTCTTGCGGCGGTCCGTCGGATGTGCCGTGCGCTGGGCGAAACCGGCCGTCTCCAGTCGGTCCAGCAGCGACGTCACGGTCGACGGGGTCAGCCCCAACCGCTCGGCCAGCTCCCGCGGGCCGAGCGGACCGCGCAGCCGCAGGTGGCTCATCGCCAGGGTCTCGGGGACACCGGTGTTGAAGTGCTCGGCGATGGCCTGGCGCAGGTGCTCGCCCGAGACGATCAGCGCCCGCAGGGCGTCGATGCCGTCCGCCAGAGCATCGGCATCGGCATCCGGAGACACGGACATGCGAGTCCTTTCGAAGTCGAATTGATGAAGACGCAACCATACGTCATTCGGATCGTTTGACAGTCGTACGATTGACCGTTACTTTACCTTCTGTTGACCCACCGTGGGAGCGGAACGGGTCCCACACAGCCCGTCCTAGCCGTAAAACCCGAGAGGTCGTTTCCCATGTCTGCTGCCATCCGCCGCCCCCGTCGCCGTTCCGTCCGCGCCATCACCCTCGGTGCCGTCGCGACCGGACTGGTCACCTCCGGCGTGCTCGTCTGGGGAGCGTCGTACTCCGCGTTCTCCGCCACGACGAGCAACGGAAGCAACAACTGGTCGGCCGGCACCGTCGCGCTCACCGACGACAGCAACAACACCGCGATGTTCAGCGCGACCAACCTGAAGCCCGGCTCGACCGACTCCAAGTGCATCGCGGTCACCTCCACCGGCTCGGTGGCTTCCGCGGTCAAGCTCTACGGCACCGGCGCGACGACGACCAAGGCGCTGTCCTCGTCGTTGAACCTGACCGTGGTGCAGGGCACCGGCGGCAGCTACGGCTCCTGCACCGGCTTCACGCCGCTCACCAGCGGCTCCGCGGTCTACACCGGCACGCTCGCGTCGTTCGCCTCCGCGGCCACGAACTACTCCACCGGCGTCGGCACCTGGGCCCCGACGGGCACCGCGTCCGACACCCGCGTCTACAAGATCACCTACGGCCTCGACGCCAGCACCCCGAACTCGGCGCAGGGCGGCACCGCCTCGATCGGCTTCACCTGGGAAGCCCAGAACAGCTGATCCCTCGACAGGTGTGGGTGCGGCTCCCTCAGGGGCCGCACCCACACCCACCATCCGGGACCCGAGGACCATCCGAACCACCGAGGAGCTGACGCGTGCCTGTCGCCGTCGTCGACCGACCCACCGAGCCGCAGGTGCACGTCACCCGCGGTTCGAGCTGGCGCGGCGGCTGGGGCGCCCTCGTCATCACCGCTCTCTCGCGGGCCGCGCTGGCGATGCTCGCGAGCCTGCTGCTCTGGTCCATCCTCCCGGTCGCGATCGGCTGGCACACCACCGTCGTGATGAGCAACTCCATGGCACCGCAGCTGCGGACCGGTGACATCGTCGCCTCCCGCCCGGTCGCACCGCAGGATCTGCGGGTCGGCCAGGTGCTCCTCGCCGACGACCCCGACCACGCCGGTCGCCTGCGGATGCATCGTTTCGTCGCCGTACGCGCGGACGGTCGCCTCACCCTGCGCGGTGACGCCAACCGCACCGACGACTCCACACCGATCTCCCGCAGCGCGGTGCATGGCGTCGCGTCGTTGCGCTCGCCCTTCATCGGGAAACCGGTCTACCTGCTGCGCACCCACCAGGCGGCCGCGCTGGTCCCGATCCTGGCGGCCCTTCTCGCACTCGTCTCGGCGGCCTTCGTCTTCCGCCCCGACGACGAGGACGACGACCGCGAGGGCGGCGGCCTCGGTGTCTCTGACGCCGCCGCCACCGGCACGCCGATCTCCATCGGCACCACCCGCGTCCTGACCCCCACGGGGTACGCCGCGCGGCACGCTGCCACACCCGTCCGGCCGCGTCGTACCGGTCGGCTCGTCCTCGTGGGCCTCAGCGTCTGCGCGATCTCGGCCGGTCTCGCGATGCCCGCCCACGCCGCGAGCGCGTTCTCCGACACGACCACCAACGCCGCGGACACGTGGTCGGCGGCGAACTACTTCAGCTGCGCGAACGCCGTCCAGGCTGCGAACCCGTACTACTTCTATCCCCTCGGCGAACAGAGCGGCAACGCCGCCGTCGACGCCTCCGGCAACGGGCGCAACGGGACCTACCAGCCCAGCCGCGCGGGTGCGACGAGCGGCACCACCACGAGCCCGTGTGGGACCGACCGTGCGACCACGCTCAACGGCAGCTCGGGGTACGTGAGCACCCCTACCTTCGTCGCCGGCCCGAACACCTTCAGCCTGGAGGTCTGGTTCAAGACCACGACGACCCGCGGCGGCGTGCTGATGGGCTTCTCCGACACCCAGACGGGCGCCGCGAAAACGGCAGGCGACCGGGTGCTCTACATCACGAACGCCGGACAGCTCGTCTTCGGCGTCAATCCCGGCCGAGTCGCGTACGTCAACACCGCGGGGAAGGTCAACGACGGCACCTGGCACCTGGCGACCGCCACCCTCTCCAGCGCCGGGATGCGGCTCTACCTCGACGGCCAGCTGGCCGACAGCGACACGACGGTGACCAGCGGCCGCAGCTTCAACGGCTACTTCCGGATCGGTGACAACGACCTGCAGGGCTTCCCTGCCGCACCGACCAGCAACTTCATCAACGCCAGCGTCTACAACGCGGCGCTCTTCGGGTCCGCACTGACCGCGGCCCAGGTCTCAGCGCACTACGACGCCGCGTCCTGATCCCGGGCGGGCACCGGCGCGAGCTCGTCGATCATCGGCACCACGTCGTGGATGCCGTCCTTGACCCAGGTCGGCACGAACGGGAAACGCCCGACCTCCTCGGCGCGGGTCGATCCGGTCAGCACCAGGATCGAGCGCATCCCCGCCTCCAGGCCGCTCCTGATGTCGGTGTCCATCCGGTCGCCGATCATCACCGTCGTCTCGGAGTGCGCGTCGATCTGGTTGAGCGCGCTGCGCATCATCAACGGGTTGGGTTTGCCGATGTAGTACGGGTCGACGCCGGTGGCCTTGGTGATCAGCGCGGCGATCGCGCCCGTTGCGGGCAGTGAGCCCTCAGCCGACGGGCCGGTCGCGTCCGGGTTGGTGGCGATGAAACGGGCACCGTTGTCGATCAAACGGATCGCGCGGGTGATCGTCTCGAACGAGTACGTGCGGGTCTCCCCCAGCACCACGTAGTCGGGATCGCGCTGGGACATGATGTAGCCGACCTCGTGCAGCGCCGTGGTGAGCCCGGACTCCCCCAGCACGTATGCCGAGCCGCCCGCCCTCTGATCCTGCAGGTACTGCGCGGTCGCGAGCGCCGAGGTCCAGATCGATTCCTCGGGCAGGTCGATCCCGCTGGCCAGCAGGCGGGCCCGCAGGTCGCGCCGGGTGTAGATCGAGTTGTTCGTCAGCACCATGAACCGGCGCCCGCTCGACTGCAGCTTCGCCAGGAACTCAGGAGCCCCGGGCAGCGCGTGCTCCTCGTGGACGAGCACCCCGTCCATGTCGGTCAGCCAGCACTCGACCGGTCTCCTGTTGGTCATGGCCGCATTCTTTCAGCACGACCACGGAGACCGCGCGATTCTCACCCCGCGCGGTAGTCGACGGTCACCGCTGCGTGGTCGCTCCAGCGCTCGGCGTACGACGCCGCGCGGCCCACCCCCGCAGCCGTGACGAGCGCAGCCAATGACGGCGACGCCCACTGATAGTCGATGCGCCACCCGGTGTCGTTGTCGAACGCCTTGCCGCGCCAGGACCACCACGTGTACGGCCCGTCCACGGAGCCGGCGTCCGCGCGTACGACGTCCCGCCAGCCCGCGGCGACCCACCGATCGAGATGCGCCTGCTCCTGCGGCAGGTAGCCGGACTTCCCGACGTTCCCCCTGACGTTGCGCAGATCGAGCGCGGTGTGACAGATGTTGAGATCGCCCGTTAACACGGCCTTCTCGGCAACGAGGTCACCCATCCGCTCACCGATGCGCTCCAGGAACGCGAGCTTCTCCTCTTCCCGCGGGCTGCCGGCTTCGCCGGTGTGCACATAGGTCGAGGCGACGGTGACGTCGCCGATCCGCGCCTGCACCCACCGCCCGGCCTGCTCGAAACCGGGCAGCCCCACCCGCACGTCGGTGAGCGGACCCGGCGCGAGGATCGCCACCCCGGCACGCCCGGCATCCGCGGCCTCCGTGTGCGCCACCGACCAGTCGCCCATCCCCACGTCGTCCAGCACCGCGCGCAGCTGAGCGTCGCTCGCGCGCACCTCCTGCAGTGCGACGACATCCGGGTGCTGCGCGGCGATCCACGCCATGCCGCCGCGCCGGTGTGCGGCGCGAACGCCGTTGACGTTGGCCGAGATCAGTCGCACAGGTCGGCTCACTCTCTCGGGCAGGGGCCCGCGGTCTCGGGTGCGCTGCGCACAGTAGTTCGTGCGGGGTCCGCGGCCCGCGCGTGGGTTGTCGGCGCCACGGCCACTTTCCTGCACCCGCGTGCGACGCCCGCGTGGGTTATCGACACCACGGTCACTTCCTGCGCTGGCGCGCGCCTTCAGACGGCTTGGGTGAGAAGCGCTTCGGACGCCTCACGCTGCTGGGCGTCACCCACGTGGGTTATCGGCGCCGCGGTCACTTCCCTGCACCCGCGTGCGACGCGCGCGTGGGTTGTCGGCGCCACGGCCACTTCCCTGCACCGGCGTACGCCGCGCGCGTGGGTTGTCGGCAGCACGGCCACTTCCCTGCACCCGCGAGAGTCACGCGCGTGGATTGTCGGCAGCACGGTCACTTTCCTGCACCGGCAGGTGAACTGGGACCGACGGGCCGGGCGAGCGTGTCCGTTCCATTCGCCTGCAACCTCACTCACAGCGAAACGGGCCACCCTGACCGGCGCTCCCGCGTCGTACGCTGCGGGCATGGCCGACGCCGACAAAGCCGACACCGCCCCGACGAGCTCGACCGCTCCCACCCCGGATCCGGGCGATCACCTCACCCACACCACCCACACCCTCGAGCTGCCCAGCGGACCGCTGCACTACACGGCCACCACCGGACGGGTCGTGCTGCGCGAGGAGTCGGTGGAGGACGGTGTCTGGAAGGGCCACGTGCCCCGCGCCCAGGTCGGGATCACGACGTACACCCTCGACGACGCCGACCCGCACACCCGACCCGTCACCTTCGCGTTCAACGGCGGGCCGGGCAGCTCCAGTCTGTGGCTGCACATGGGACTGCTCGGCCCCCGCCGGGTCGTGATGGGCGACGTCGGGGAGCTGGCCGCGCCGCCGTACGACCTGACCGACAACGCCGAGACCCTGCTCGTCGACAGCGACCTGGTCTTCATCGACCCGGTCTCGACCGGCCGGTCGCGAGTCGTGGACGGCGGCAAACCCAAGGACTTCCACGCGTTCAAGCGCGACCTGGAGACGGTGGCCGAGGTGATCCGTCGCTGGGTCAGCAAGGAGGGCCGCTGGATGTCGCCGAAGTTCCTGGCCGGCGAGTCCTACGGAACCACCCGCGCAGCCGGGCTCGCGCAGCTGTTGCAGGACGAGATGGGCATGTACCTCAACGGGTTGATGCTCATCTCCAGCGTGCTCGACTTCGGCACAGCCGAGTTCGACGGACATGACGACCGCGGCCACATCATGTACCTGCCGTTCTACGCCGCCACCGCGCACCGGCACGGCAAGCACCCCGGCCGCTCTCTGCAGGAGGTCCTCGCCGAGGCCGAGGAGTACGCCGCCCGCGACTACCCGTGGGCGCTCTCCCGCGGCAACCGGCTGACCCCGGAGGAGAGAGCCGACGCCGTACGCCGGGTCGCGGCCCTCACCGGTCTGTCGCCGGACTACGTCGACCGCGCCGACCTGCGGATCGAGCACTGGCGCTACTTCGGCGAGCTGCTGCGCGACCAGGGGCTGACCGTCGGCCGTCTGGACTCCCGCTTCACCGGGCCGGCGGCCTCCGGCATCGCCGAGCACATGGACGCCGACCCGTCGATGGACGCGACCATCGGCGCGTATGCCGCGGCGTACCAGCACTATTCGCACGCCGAGCTGCGCAACACCGACGACGCACCATTCAACGTGTTCGGCAAGGGCGTGCTCGAGGAGTGGAGCTACAAGGAGTTCGAGGGCCGCTCGGTCTACGTCGCCGACCGCCTCGAGCGGGCGATGCGCGCCAACGAGCACCTACGGGTGCAGATCGCGTACGGCTATTACGACGGCGCGACGCCGTACTACGCCGCGCAGCAGACGGTCGCCCACCTGCGACTGCCGCCGTCCCGGCTGGACAACATCGAGCACCACTTCTACGAAGCCGGGCACATGATGTACGTCCACCAGCCGAGCCGCATCCAGCAAAGCAAAGATCTGTCGGCGTTCGTCCGTGCGGCCTCCGGAGGCCGCGCGAATCAGTAGGTGATGGTGGCGGATCCGTTGGCGCCGGCGTTGTTCCCACTCCCGCTGCTGGTGACCGTATTGCCCGTGCCGGCCGTGTAGCTGCTTCCCGAGGCTCCGGCACCGCCGTACGCGGCATAGTTGGTGCCGGTGACCGCGCCACCCGCACCGCTACCACCACCTGCGTATCCGCCGCCGCCTCCACCCGTGCCGACGACGCGTGTGCCACCGCTGGCCGACGTCGGGATGGTGACGCCCGCCCCACCGTTGCCGCCACCGCTGGCACCCGTGCCGTTGTTGCCGCCCGCGTTTCCGTTGTACCGAGTGGTGGGGGTGCCCGTTCCTGTCGCGCCGTTTCCACCGGCCCCACCGGTGGCGCCGCTCGGAGCAGCCCCGCCGACCGCGGTGAGAGCGGTGCCGCCGGCCGTCGGGGTCAGTGTCACGGTGCCACCCGCGTTCGGGTTGGGTGTGGCGCTACCACCGTTGGTGCCGCTCGCCGTGTAGCCCGAGGAGGATGCCGCCACCGCGCCACCGCCACCACCGGATACCACGAACGGCTTCCCGGTGGAGTCCAGGATCGCCGTACCCCCGCCGCCGCCGCGGCCGAGGTCGGCGGAGGTTGCACCTCCGTTGCCGTACCCCGCGCCGCCGGTCCCGACGCCCGCGGCACCACCCACTCCGCCGACCACCACCGTGATCGTGGTGGCGGCCCCCGACAATGCGATGGTGCCCGAGATGGTGGCTCCCGAACCACCGGTCACGGTGGTACTCGCGTTGGCCCCACCCCCACCGACGATGGTGTAGGTCAACTTGGTCGTCCCTGCGGGGATCGAGTACTGGGTGGAGCCCACGGCAGGCGTGAGGGTGACCGGCGGGCTCGCGGCCATCGCGGGAGCGGCGGCACCCACGGCGATGACCGGCGTCGTCCACGCGAGGTGCGCGGCGATGACGCGCCGAGATGGACCCGTACGCCGGGTGCGCGTCTCTTGATCCGCGCTGGTCATCTCGCAGCCTCCCTTCAGACCTCGCTCATGTGGTGCACAGCCAATTAGATGTACTCGTTGCGCACTAACTGCGTGGCAGAACTCATAGCAGTGGCAGAGCCAAAATATACCTGCGCGCGTTCGTTTCTCACATTGGCGCGCTATCGAATCTGCAGCGCTCAGTAGGTGATAGTGGCCAACCCGTCGTTGTCCGCATTGGTGGCGCTGCCGCTGCTCGAGCCGGTCACGCCGATGAGGATGCTGCCACTAGGGACGCCGATCCGACTTCGGCGCCGAGCCGCCACCGGATTGGTAGACATCGGAACTTTCGATCGCCGACGCGGAGGCTAGTTGAGACCGTCGACGACGTACACGTTCATGATGCGTCGTCCGTCAGCAGAACCGCTACCTGCCAACACGGTGGTCGGCCCATTAGGGAGTGACTTGCGCACCAGCGTCGAATACGTCACGGTGCCGGACCCGACGACGCTCTTCCAGGACACCTCGACGAATGCCGAACTGCCCCTGCCGCCCAGCAAGGTCACCAGGACCTCCCGATCTCCCCATGGACCGGTGAGCGGCACCGGCTTGGCGGTGGTGCCCGACACATCGAGAAGTTGGTCCCGCACGTCCCAGTACTTCGTGCCGACCATGGGGGTGGTCGGCACGACCTGACCGAGGTCCGCACCTGACGGGCCGCGTTGCGTGGTGACGCCGGTCGCCGTCGACAGGGTGTAGGTGTCGGTGGTTCCCGGGATGTCGACGCAATAGAACTTGGTCGAGCCGTCCGACCACATCCCGGTCACCGGACAGTCCACCTGCTGTGGACTCACCGCATACCGCACGACTCTCCCCGTCAACAGCGAGGCGATCGAGTGGCCCACGGAATGCGTATACGACTGGTAGCTCAGGGTGGTCCCCCCAGGCGACACATCCGGGAACGCACCCCTCAGCGTCGGGAAGGATTTGATCGGGGTGCCGTACCTGTTGCGCACGACGGTTCCCGCCGCGTCGTCGCTCACAGACACCAGGCCGCCGTTCGGGCCGAAGAACAGCTGGGTCGTCGTGCCGGTGAGCGTGACCTGGTACCTGCCGCCGGTGGTGCTGTCCCACACGAGGAACCGAGTCAACCCTCCGCCCAGATCCAGCTGGGTGATGATCCGACGCGCGTCGTACGACACGTCGGTGATTGCGCTCGTGCCCGCCACCGGACCCACATCCCGGGTGCGACCGTCCGGGCTGACCCGGATCAGCCGCTCCTGACCGTCGGACTCGATCACGATCACCGCAGCCCACCCGTAGACCCAGGTGTTCACCGGCGGCAGCGCCGGCGGAGTGGTCGCCGCTCGCGGCGCCACCGACCGCACCTGCGCATGCGCCGACGGCGAAACCAACGCTGAACCGCTGATCCCCAGGACCGCCGCGCATCCGAGCGCCGTCCACACTCCCCGTGACCGCCCCTTCATCAGATCCCTCTTCCTCCCCGAATCGGTATCCCGTCACCGTTCTACTCCTGCAAGAGCTCGAGCGACAGGCTCAGGTTGTCGATCCGCCGGCGGGTGACGCAACGGTGTAGAGAGAATCTGGTGGTCGACGAACCGAGCCGACCGAGTCTGCACAGTCGAGGTGGAGGAGACCATGCGAGATCGGCCCGAGCCCGCCGGCGTCTCCTCGGCTGCCGATGCCGTCGAGCAGGCCTACCGGCAGGAGTGGGCCCAGGTCGTCGCGACCACGATCCGCGTGGCCCGCGACATCCAGATCGCCGAGGACTGCGTCCAGGAGGCCTTCACCGCGGCCCTGCTGAAGTGGCCGCACGAAGGAGTGCCCGACCGTCCCGGGGCGTGGCTCACCACCGTGGCCGTGCGCAACGCGCTGCAAGTGCATCGGCGCAACGCGACGCTGACCCGCAAACTGCCGCAGCTCCTCCCGGACGACCCCGGCGCCCTACCCGTCGATCCGTCCTCCGGGACGGTCTTCGAGCAGCTACCCGACGACCGGCTGCGGCTCATCTTCACCTGCTGCCACCCCGCCCTCGCCCCCGAGGCTCGGGTCGCACTCACCCTGCGACTCGTCTGCGGCCTCACGTCCGTCGAGGTCGCCAAGGCGTTCCTGGTCACCCAGAGCACGATGCAGGCGCGCATCACCCGCGCCAAGAAGAAGATCGCGGACGCGGGCATCGCCTACCGGACACCGGACCCGGCGGAGTTCCCCGAGCGCCTGACGTCGGTGTTGGACACGGTGCATCTGGTGTTCAACGAGGGTTATCGGCCTGCATCAGGCGACCTCCTGATCCGCGCGGATCTGACCGCCCGCGCCCTGCAGACGGCCCGCATGCTGCACGAACTGCTGCCGCACAGCGCTGAGACCACCGCGCTGCTCGCTCTGCTGCTGCTGATCGAGGCGCGTCGCGACGCCCGCGTCGACTCCCACGGCGAGGCCGTCGACCTGGAGCATCAGGATCGGTCCCGGTGGGATCGCGCACTCATCGACGAGGGCCTGACACTGCTCGCGGCCGCCGTCCGGGGCGACGACGCGGGCAAGTACACCGTGATGGCCTCGCTCGCCGCGGTCCACGACACCTCGGCAGGCTGGGCCCAGACGGACTGGGCGCACATGCTCGCCCTCTACGACGTGCTGCAACAGCACTGGCCGACCCCCGTCGTCGCGCTGGCACGCGCCGTCGCCGTCAGCTTCGCGCGCGGACCCGACGAGGGACTGGCCGCTCTCGAACCGCTCGTGCACGACCCCGCGCTCACCACCTACCCCTACCTGCCGGCCGCCCGCGCCGACATGCTGCGTCGTCTGGGGCGGGTCGACGACGCCGCCGCCGGGTACCGCGAGGCGATCCTGCTGACGGCGAACGCCGCCGAGGCCCGCTTCTTCCAGGGGCGGATCGACGACCTGACCGCGCGCGACTGAATGGGCGCCTTCCCTCGCAGTCGACGCGTCGATCTCCGACCATGCCGAGCAACGTCCTGACGACACCGCTCCATCCACCACCACGAAGGACGTACAGATGCGCTACCTGATGATCGTCGCCGTCGACGGGGACCCGGACACCTCGGATGCTCCCGAGACCAGCATCGACGACTGGTTCACCCAGCTGAACGAACGCGGGCAGTGGGTGATGGGCGAACGGCTGCGGCCACCCGAGGCAGCCACCCTCGTCCGCGTGCGCAACGGGGAGACGATGATCACCGACGAGACGTTCGCCGAGACCAAGGAATGGATCGCCGGCTTCGACATCCTCGACTGCGCCACCCTGGACGACGCGATCCACGTGGCGGCCACCCACCCGATGGCGCGCGGTGGTCGCATCGAACTGCGGCCGTTCTGGCCCATCGACGACGCGAAGGCCTAGGGCGATGCGCTACATGATCCTGATCTACGGCAGCCCCGGGGCCTGGAAGGCGCTCGACCCGGACGCCTTGAACGCCGCCCACGTCGCTCTGCAGGACGAGCTGAGATCCTCCAGGGAGCTCATCGACACCCGCGAGCTCTCGGTCGACGACGCCAAGATCGTGCGGACAGAGGGCGGCCGGCCCGTGGTCACTGACGGCCCGTTCGTAGAGATCAAGGAGATCGCCGCCGGCTACTACATCGTCGAATGCAGCGGCATGGACCGAGCCACCGAGATCGCCGGCAAGCTGGTCGAGGCCCAGTTCGCCCCCATCGAGGTCCGTCGGATCCCGTCAGCGGCCAACCCCTGACCCGCACCCGACGTACGCCGCCCGCGACGCGATCACCCGGCCAGACCGAGGTGGTCGCTTCGCGGTGCCGGCGCGACGTCGGTGACGGCGGGTCCTGTGCGCCCCCACCACTGCGCCATGCACTGCACCTCGCTGCCGGCGAGGCCCGGATTGGTACGGAACCACTGCAGATCGGGATGGTTGCTCATCCCGGCGGCGGACACTGCTGCCGGTGCCAGCACCGGATCGTCCGCCAGCCCGGCCAGGTCGACCTCCGCAGGGACGCCCCCGGCGTGGGCGAGCGCCTGCAGCAGCGCGGACCGTTCGCCCGAGGTGACCATCAGCTCGACCAGTTGCTGCTGCTGCTCGGGGCGCGCGAGGTAGGTGAGAAGGTGTGCCGCCGCCCGTGCCGCGTACGGCTCGGTCGGGTCGCCCATCTGCTGCACGGCGACATCGGCCAGCACGTCCCGATACGGACTGGCTGCCAGCATCAACAGCGAATGGTCCTGCCGTTCAACGAAATCGGGCGACAACGCCTCGCGCAGCAGCCGATCCAGCATCGGGTCGTCCAGCCCCGACTCGCGCAGCGCGGCAAGCCGGTAGCTGCTCAGCGCGGCCGGGCTCTGCACCCGAGCACCCGCTGCGGTGGGCGCTGGATACCGTCCCATCCTGGCCACGACCTGCTGGGTGAGCGCCGCCGACATACGCTGCGCCAGCATGAACGCGGGGCGGCCGCGATCCAGCCCGTCGCTCGCAGCATCGACCACCGCGCGACTGACGGCAGGGACGAGATCCCCGGGGAGCGTGCCGCGGCAGATCGAGTTGAGCAGGCCGTACGCCGCACCCCACTGCTGCTCGCCCTCGGACCGCTCGAAGAGGCCGACCAACCAACGGAGCACCGCAGGATCGGGACTGGTGCCGAGGACGGCCACGATGCGTGCGGAACCCTGGGCTCCCGGCTCCGAGGAGACGCGCTCGACCGAGTCGATCAGAATCCGGCTGGCGTCACGATCGACCAGCAGCGAGCCCACCGTGTGCATCCGAGTCGTCGACGCGTGACGGACCGACCGCATCGCTTCGGACAGCAGCTGATCCACCCAACTGTTCAGCACCGACGGCGGCAGCACCGGTCCGGTCGGTCGCGTGATGACGTCGGCCGCCCGGATCCAGTCGGTACCGAGCATGGCGCCGGCGGGCACCCGGGTCTCCCAGTCGCCGAGCGCCTTGCTGAGCTGAGCCCGCGACATGGGTGCATACGACTCGGTCGCGAGCGCCGGGCCGAACATCCGGTCGAGCCCGCAGACGGCCCCGACAAGATGTCCGGCAGGCAGGTTCAGCGCCGCTTCGTAGGCGCGGACCACCGAGAGCGGGACACGCTCGGCACCGGTTTCGTACCGGCACAAGGTGCTGGGGCCCAGCTGGCAGCCCTGCGCTCGCAGCATCTCGAGAAACTGCCCGGCCGGGCCCGGCACCGTCGCGAGTCTGTTGAGCCTCAGCAGCCACGCGATGCGCGCCTGCGGGTCGACGCTGCGCCCGCGCAGCGGTGTCCTGTCGAACGGCATGGCGACCGGACGGCCACGCCCCGGAACCCAACTCATCGCGCTTCCCCGATCCTTGCCACGCGATTCCTCAGCGCACCGCGCGAACTTGGAGCCATCCCGTAGACGGCCTGCTGGCGGACGCCGGTCGGTGGCGGCGCGGGGTGATCTCGTAGCACCGCGTCGAGCACCTCCGGGACCAAGCCGGTGTGCGGCCCGAAGCACGCCTTCACGTCGAGCACCACGGGCAGTCCGTCCGCGCCGCACCGGATGCCCACCTCGAGGGGCCCGGTCAGACCGAGAGCGCGGACCGCGGCCCGGGCGACTCGCTCCACGCCGATGGCATCGTCCTCGCGGACCCGGGTCACCGCAGCCGCGGTGTCCTCTTGGACGGACTCTTCCAAAACCGTTGCCAGGCGCCCCTTTCCGTCCAGCGGCCGGTAGAGCACGACGGAGTACGTCAGTCCGGGAACGAACCGTTGCACGAACCAGTCATCGCTCATCGCGGACCAGTCCAGGTCGTCCGATGCGTTGAAGACCGTCGCCACCCGCGCACCACTGGCCCATCGCGAGCGCAGCGTCAGCTGCCCGCCCATCGCGTCCAGCGCGTCCTGGGCATCGGCGAAGTCACTCGGAACGCCGAAATCGGGGACTCCCACGCCGTGCGACGACAGGCTCCACGCCGTCAGTAACCGGTCGTGCGCCGTACCCGTGGGTCCGGGCCCCGGGACGACGACATCGACGCCGAGCGAGAGGCGACCGATGGAGATCGCCGGCAGGGCGTCGCTGCTCGCCGGTATGACGAGGTCGATGCCATAACGCTGGACGATCCTGGCCAGGGCTGGCAGGAAGCCGGGGTTCGCCGGCTCAGGCATCAGGTGGCACACAGCCGACGGGAGGCACATCGGTTGGCTGTCGGCGCAGTGGACCTGGAGTCCTCGAGCCGCCAGCTGCTCCACCAGAGCACGCCCGGCAGTTCCTTCGGCGCCGGTGACCAGAATGCGGCGCTGCTCGACCGCGAGATGCGGAATTTCCCGCCCGTAATTCTGGTGCGGTTGGTGCTCGGACAATGTGGCCCCTTGGCAAGTCCTGAAAGGGAATGACGCCGCGGCCCATCGTGGTCGTGGCGCACTGAGCTGGCGCGCCGACCTTGGCGATCGGCGCGGTAGGCAGGAAAGGAAGTCCGCCTCCCCAGGCGGTCCGGTTTCTTCAGGTCGGAATTTTGCGAACGTATGCCATGGCCGTTTGCTGGTCAAGCGGTTACGGATTATTTACTTTGCGTTGACCATTGCTTACCGCCCTCGGACACCGTGAAGTATTCGTTATCGCAGGTCAGCGGGCCACGGGGAGCCCCCCGATCAGGACATAACCTCAAATGGATTATGTAGGGCCCCCCTTGCAGAAAGGCGTAGGTAAAGTCGCTTTATTGCAGCGGTTCATTCGCAGATGCAACAGCCGGGCTGCGAATTGAAAGGGTCCCTAGTCTGCTCGCCACGGCCACCCGCACAGGACGGGAGCGCCATGGGAGGAGTCGGCGTGAGGGGTTGCGTGGGCTATGCGCCCGGGGTCTACGACCTCTTCCACATCGGGCACCTCAACATTCTGCGGCGAGCCCGCGAGCGGTGCGACTACTTGATCGCGGGGGTCGTTTCTGACGAGATGGCCGAGCGGGCGAAAGGCAGGACCCCGGTCGTGCCGACATCGGAACGTCTGGAGATCGTCCAACACATCGTCTTCGTCGACGAGGCGATCGTGGAGGTCGTGCCGCGCAAGCTGGACACCTGGCGCGAGCATCCGTTCGACATCATCTTCAAAGGCGACGACTGGCGCGGTACAGCGAAGGGCGACCGGCTCGAACACGACTTTGCTGCCGTCGGGGTCGCCGTCTGCTACCTGCCCTACACGATCCACACGTCGAGCACGTTGCTGCGAGAGGCGTTGCATCATGCCGCGTCGTGAGGAACCGGCACTCCGCTCGGTCACGCCGGGCGGGGCGGGCGGAGTGTCGGTCCTACCGCAGGGCCAGGCGACCCGCCGGCCCAGCGACGAGACCCTCGGCCAGACGATTCGGCGGCTCTCGGGTGCGCAGAAGACGTCGAAGGGTGCGCCGGCCTACTCCCGATTCGTCAACCGCAAGGCCGGCCGCATCATCGCCGCAGTCGCCTACCACTGCCGACTCACCCCGAACGCCGTCACGCTCATCAGCGCCGCCTGGTCTTTCGCGGCGATCGTCCTTCTCGTATTCGGTTCACCGACAACGACTCTCGGTATCGCGGTGTGCGCCTGCCTGGCCATCGGCTACGCGTTCGATTCGGCCGACGGCCAGCTCGCCCGACTCCGCGGCGGCGGTTCGCCCGCCGGAGAATGGCTCGACCACGTGGTGGACAGCGGGAAGGTCTGCGGGCTGCATCTCGCCGTGCTCGTGTCGCTGTACCGGGCCGGCACCTCAGATCGTGAGCTGCTCATCCCCCTCGTGTGGACATGGGTGGCGACCGTGTTGTTCTTCGTGATCATCCTCAACGACCAGCTGCATCGAGCACTTGGCACGGTGCCGGCGACGGACGCGCCGGCGCCCGTACTGCGCAGTCTGCTCGTCGCGCCCACCGACTACGGCGTGCTGCTCCTGACCTTCGTCCTCCTAGGGGAACATCACCTGTTCCTCTGGGTGTACGGGCTCCTACTGGTCGCCAACATCGCGTATCTGGCTGCGGGCCTGGCGAAGTGGTTCCGCGAGTTGTCGCACCTCCCCACCACCGGCGCGACGGCATGACCAGGACCCTGCTCATCGCGAACCCGTCGGCGGATGTCTACGGGTCGGACCTGCAGATGCTCCAAACCGTTTCGGCGATGCGTGCTCGAGATTGGCGAGTGGTCGTCGTCATCCCCGACGATGGACCGCTGGTGCCGCTCCTCACCGAACGTGGTGCGGAGGTCGAGTTCCTTGCGTTCCCGGTGGTGCGCCGGTCGAACATGTCCGCCGCCGGGATCGTCGCCCTCGGCGCGGATGCCATGCGGGCGCTGCCGGGTATGCGGCGTCTCCTGAGGTCGGTTGCTCCCGATGCCGTCTACGTGAACACGGTCACCATTCCCTGGTGGATCACGGCGGCCCGATCCGTCCGGATCGGCGCGGTCTGTCACGTGCACGAAGCAGAGGCGGAGGATCGTCGACTGATCAGAGTCGCGCTGAACACACCACTGCTCGCGGCGAATTCGCTGATCGCCATCAGTCCTTCGGTGATGGACGCGACCACTCGCGACGTGCCGGCGCTGAAGCGACGGACCCACCTGATCTACAACGGCGTCCCGCAGCCGTCCGTCGACGTCCCCGCCGTACCGGCACCACTCCCGTTCCGGTTGGCCGTCATCGGACGACTTTCTCCGCGCAAGGCACCCCACATCGCACTGGAGGCGGTCGCGGAATTGCGTCGAGCCGGACGCGACGTGCACCTCGACGTGTGCGGCACGCCCTTCGCCGGCTACGAGTGGTACGAGCAGGAGCTCCGTGCGCGCGCCCAGGAGGACGACCTCGCCGGGGCGGTCACCTTCTCCGGATACGTCTCCCCCGTGTGGCCGGCTCTCGCCCGCTCGCACGCCGTTCTCGCGCCGTCACTGCGTGAACCCTTCGGAAACGCCGTGGTCGAAGCACAGTTCGCCTGCCGGCCGGTCATCGCCGCCGCCGCGATGGGACACCTGGAGACGGTTCAACACGAGGAAACGGGCCTGTTGGTGCCCCCGGGAGAAGCCGGTCCGATGGCTGCTTCTATGGCTCGCTTGATGGACGACCCGGGTTTTGCGATGGCGCTGGCCGAGCGTGCACGGGCACGCGCCGTCGACCGCTTCGCGGTGGACCGGTACGGCAGCGAAATCGCCGACCTCGTCGGGGCCCTGCGACCCGACCGACGCCGTGCACGCAACCACGGTCGTTCGGCGCGTCCACGAGAGGTGGCGCGCGGCGCATGAACGACGCACAAGCCGGCGCGGCCTCGCCGCCGACGGTCCGCATCCTGGGTACGCACGGAATCCCCGCTGCGTACGGCGGATTCGAGACCGCCGCGGAGAACGTCGCACTCCATCTGCGCGACCACGGGTGGCGGGTAATCGTCTACTGCCAGGAGCAGGGCGTCGGACCGATCCGCGAGGACGTCTGGCGCGGCATCGAACGCGTCATCGTGCCTGTCGACCGGGACGGCTGGCTCGGCACGTCCACCTTCGACTGGATCACCGTCAGACATGCTGCACAGCATCGTGACGTGTGTCTGACGTTCGGCTACAACACGGCGATCTTCAACGTTCTGCAACGGGTTCTCGGCGTACCGAACGTCATCAACATGGACGGCATCGAGTGGTCCCGGGCCCGGTGGGGCAAGTTGCGCCAGGCGATCCTCTACGCGAACGAGCGGATCGCCTGCACCGTGGGCGACCACCTCATCGCCGATCACCCCTGCATCAACGAATACCTCGAGCGCAAGGCGCCGGCACGCAAGATCTCGACGATCACGTACGGCGCGCACGCCGTCCGCGAGGCGTCGTACCAGCCGGTGCTCGCCCGGGGACTGACCCCCGGGAACTACCTCACGCTGATCTGCCGCCCGATCCCGGAGAACTCGATCCTCGAACTGGTGCAGGCCTTCTCGGCGAAGACCCGCGGACACCAGTTGGCGATCTTCGGCAACTACGCACCGGACGCCGATCCCTATCACCGAGCCGTGGTCGAGGCGGCGAGCGACGAGGTGCGCTTCGTCGGCGCGATCTACGAGCCGACGGAGGTGGCAGCGCTTCGCTTCCACAGCGCGATCTACCTGCACGGGCACACCGTCGGCGGCACGAACCCGTCGTTGGTCGAGGCGCTCGCGGTCGGCAACCCGGTCGTCGCGCACGACAACCCGTACAACCGGTGGGTCGCGGGCGCCGGCGCACTCTACTTCGACGATGTCGAATCAGCGAGCAGCTGCATCACGGAGCTGCTCGACTCGGCCGACCTGCGCGCGTCGCTGTCGGCAGCGAGCCGGGCGCGGCACGCCGATGAATTCACCTGGGAGCACGTCGCCGGTCAGTACGAAGCCGTCCTGCGGCAGTTCGCGACGTGCCCCGACAGATCGAGCATGACGAAGGCGGGAGTAGGAACATGAAGATCGGTGTCGTCGGACTCGGCAAGATGGGGTTGTCCCACTTGTCGATGATCAATTCGCACCCGGACGTGGAGGTCGCAGGGATCGTCGACTCCGCCGGTTACCTGCTCGACGTCCTCGGGAAGTACACCGGACTGCACAAGTTCAGCGACTACGAGACCATGCTGAACTCGGTCGAGTTGGACGCGGTCATGATCGCCACGCCGAGTCGGATGCACGAGCCGATGGTCCGTGCCGCGCTCGAACGGGACCTGCACGTGTTCTGCGAGAAGCCACTGTGTCTGACATCGGCGGAGTCCGTGGCCCTGGGCGAGCTGGCCGAAGAACGCAACCTGGTCACTCAGGTCGGGTACCACAACAAGTTCGTCGGCGCGTTCCAGGAAGTGCGCAACCTCCTGGATGCCGGCGCGATCGGACAGGTCACCCACGTCCTCGCCGAGGCGTACGGGCCCGTCGTCCTGCGGTCGAAGGGCTCGACCTGGCGCAGCAGGAAGTCCGAGGGCGGCGGCTGTCTCTACGACTACGCGGCCCACCCGATCGACCTGCTGACGTGGTATCTCGGCGCGCCGACCGGTGTCGGCGGGTCCCAGCTCAGGCGCGTCTTCTCCGACCACACGGAGGACGAGGTGGTGTCGACGATGTACTTCGACGAGGGGGTGAGCGGTCAGATCAGCGTCAACTGGTCGGACGAGTCCTGTCGCAAGATGACCACGAAGGTGACGATCTGGGGCACTGACGGCCGCATCCAGGCCGACCGTCAGGAGTGCCAGGCCTATCTGCGCGACACCGTCGAACCGCCGCCGGGCTATAGACACGGCTGGAACACCAAGTACACCACCGAGCTGACGGAGCCGACCTGGTTCTACCTGCGCGGTGAGGAGTACAGCGCCCAACTCGATTACTTCGTGCAGCGGGCCAGGGCGGGCAAGGTGGACGGCGTCAACACGTTCCAGAGCGCCGCCGTCACCGACCGCGCACTCGAGCTCATCTCCCAGGACGCCGCGAGGGGCCCGTCCAGCAGCATGCTGCGCTCGGCACCGCAGGCCCAGGTAACGACCACCGGCCGCGGCAAGCGGCACATCTTCCGGAAGCAGTCATGACCGCCCAGATCGCTCTGCAGCCCGCCCCCACGACCCGCCGTATGCCGCGCCTGTTGTTCGGGGACAACCAGTTCTTCGGCGTGAACCACATGTCGGAGGAGAAGGCCCGCCAGCAGGCGATGCGCTTCCAGGATGTGCAGTCCATCGTCGATGTCCTGGATGGCGCCTACTCCGAAGGCATCTCCACCTTCATGTGCACCACGCACGACCGGATCGGCGAGATCTGCACGCATGTGCGCGCCCACCCCGAGCGCTACCAGGACTTCGCGTTCTACCCATGCATGCCCTACGCGCACAAGTACGCCGACGCGGTCACCGAGGAGGGCATGCTCGGAGCGATCCGTCGCTTCCTGCCCGAAGAGGGTGTGTTCAACGCCGCGTTCCGCGGTGGCCGCGCACTGGCCACCAAGGATGTCGAGGGCATCATCACCCTCCTCGTCGACGCCGAGATGGCCGCGTTCCGAGGGGTCTCCACCCCCGTGATCTGGCTGCAGAACGTGATCGTCGATCTGCTCCTCGGCCTCGACTTCAAGGACGCCTTCCTGATCTTCGACGAACACGTGCGCACCCGGTACGGCGCCGAACCCGGCTACATCACGATGAACCTGCCGCGTGCGCTCGACGTGTTCGAGGACATCGGCCTGGTCAACCCGATCGTCTGCTCCAACATCAACAAGATCGGCTTCCGCATGTCCGGCGGGATCGAGAAGTACCAGGCCGCACTGCGGGACCGGCAGTTCCGTGCGGTCGCGATGTCGGTCTTCGCGTCGGGAGCGATCCCGCCTCGCGAGGCACTGGAATGGGTGTGCGCTCAGCCGCAGATCGAGTCGATCGTCTTCGGAGCCTCGAGCCGGGCGAACATCGCCCACACCGCGCGTCTGGTGGCGCAGTTCAGCTGAGGTGTCAGGCTCCGACCATCCAACGGTCCGCCGCCAGGCGTTGATCCTCGTCGGGTAGGTCCCGGAGCACCGCGTCGCTGCTGCGCCTGTCCCTGAGGTGTGCGCTGAACATGGCGGCGACGGCGGCGACGGGCGACGCCGCCGGGACGACCAGATGTCCCTGCTCGCGGAGCCAGTCCGCCAGGCCGGTCTCGTCGGTGGTGACCACCTCGCAGCCGTGTGCCAGAGCCTCGACGATGGGCAGGCCGACCTGTTCCCGCCAGCCGCCGACGCGCTGCGACAGGAGGACCAGGCAGTCGGTGTCCCGCAGGATCTGGTGGATCTCGTGGCGCGGGGGGTCCACCTCGACGTGGACACCGGAGCGACCCGACGCCCACGCGCGGACCGCGGCCTCGTGTTCGCCCTGGCCGACCAGGGTGAGGGTCAGGTCCGGACGGCCCCGTCCGACGATGTCCCAGACGTCCATGAGCTGCTGGATCCCCTTGCGTTCACTGAACGCACCGACGAACGCCACGGACGTCCCCTGCCGCCCGCTCGCGGCGCGGTGCAGGCACCGACAGGGCGCCGGGACCGCCTCGAAGAAACGCGCCTTCGGACGCAGAGCCCGGTCGGTGACGTGCCGCCGGTACATGGCATAGCTGCCGGTCGTGCCGAACGCGATCCGATCCATGGACCCGATGAGCATGCGCAGGAACGGCTTCGAGAGGACGGCGACCACCCGCGGCCGCAGGATGCGGTGCCCGATCGCATCGTCGGACGGGTCGACGATGCCGATGCAGTAGGTCACGATCGAGGTGTGCCGGCGCGTCGCCCAGGACCGCGCTCGTATGGCAGCCACCTGAAGGATCAGGTCGGGCCACAACCGGGCCATGCCGGGTTCGTTGACCTCGACGACGTCGTAGGTACGGGTCAGCAGGTGCCAGATCGTCCCTCCCCGACCCAGCTGCCGAGGAGGCGATGCCGGGTCACCCGCTCGCGGGTCGAAGTCGTACCGCGCCGTCCGGTAGATGACGGTCGACGCATCGAGCTCCTGGAACCGTTCGAGGTGCGCCGTTCGCAGCGAGGAGTAGATCCGCGCGATCCGCGGGCGATCACTCACGCTGCCGCCGCCGCTGCCGCTGCCGCCAGGACGTGCCGGCGCACGTACCTGAAGTTGGCCACCACCTGGAAGAGGAGGACGCTGCCGGCGGATCCGATGACGGGGCCGACAGGACCCCACACCGTCGCGAGCCACCAGGACACCCCGAGGTTGACCGGCAGCATCAGCAGGATCATCCATGCCTGGTACCGAAGTCCGGGTGCGTCGGTCATGTACATGCCGGGCGGGTACTTCGCCGCCTGCAGCACCATCAGGACCGAGAAGGACACGATGATGCCGAGGCCGAGGGTGATCACCCCGCCCGACGCGAGGTGACTGAGCCTGCCCGACAGCAGCGAGATCACGGCACACAGCACCGCCGCGCCCGCCGCGAAGAGCCACCCGGCCGCGAGCGGGGACATCGGCGGCGCCTCCTGCCGTGCCCGGGCCTTGGCGAACACCGGCCAGAACGCCGTGCCCGCTGCCGCCGCCACCTGCCAGACCGGCGAATACATCTGGGAGGCAAGGTTGTACGTCGCGAGGTCTCGCACCGTGCAGACGTGGCTGATGATGATGCGATCCGTCTGCATCGCGAGCGGCAGTGCCACCATCTGGATCAGCATCGGCCACGCGAGGTTGAACACGCGCGCGCCACGCACCTGGCGGAACCGGGGCACATCGCGTACGGCTCGTCCAATGGCTGGGCTCATCACCCGCGCCGCCAGGAGGAAGCACACGATCGCGATCACGAACGTCGTCGCGTAGGCGATCACTGCGATGTACGGCCCGGCGGCGACGCCGGCCCCGACCAGGAGGAGGATCACCGCGAGCATCACCGGCGACTGCAGACTCTGCAGCACGATCGGCACGTGGTTGCGTCCCAGCCCGACCAGGGCACGCTGACCCAACCCGGCCGGCAGCGCAACGGCGATCAACGTCAGGCACAGGCCCGCCGCCAACGAACCATGCGGCCCGAGGCCAGGCCCGAGCAGGCTCCCCCAGGCACCGGTGACGGTGAGCACACCCGCAACCACCAGGAACACGGCCGTCATGACCAGCACGATCCGCAGGACGCCGACCAGCACGCGGTGCACCTCGGCGTCGGCCGCCGGATCCGGCGACGCCGCCACCGAGTTCACCACCGCCGCCGACGTACCGAGATCGGCGAACGGCAGCAGCCCGGCGATGCCGAGCAGCAGACCGTACTGCGCGAACGCCGCGTCGCCGAAGTGGTCGATGACCTGCCGGGTGATGATGATCCCGAGAACCGCACTGATCGGCAGGATCCCGGCCCGGGCGATCGCGCTCCGCCCGACGCTGCGCCATGCGGAGTGGGACCGTGCGGGGTCCTGCCCGTCGCCCGTCGCCACGCCGGTGGCCCGCGCTCGGGTGCTGGTGGGTGTCAGCATCTCGGCAGAGCTAATGCGTCACTCGGGCCGCGGTCGAACCGGAGATCACCGGGATCCGCTTGGCGCGCGACCGGGTCTGCTGCGGGGCGACGGGGACGTCCTTGTGCTCCCGCCGGCTTCCCCGCGAGGTCGGCCCGGAGGCGTCGTCGTGGTCGACGGGGTGGTACCCGTACGGGGTGCGCCGGTCGGCAACGCCGTTCAGCACGACGCCGTAGACCCGGCCGTCGACGTTCTCCAGGGTCGACAGCGCCTCGGCGAACTCCTGGGACCTCACCGCTCCGGACCGGGCCACGAGGACGTAACCGGAGACCATTCGGGCCAGTGCCGCCGACTCGACGACCGGCACGAGGGGGGCCGTGTCGATGACGACGACGTCGTAGCGCGCCCGCGCTTCCTTCATCAGCCGCTCCATGGCCTGCGACTCCAGCAGTTCGCTCGGGTTCGGCGGCACCGCTCCGGCGGCCAGGACGTCGACGCCGGTCGTGCCCCAGGACTGCAGCGCATCGTCGAGTTCGACCGCGCCGATGAGGACGGTGGTCAGCCCCACGGAATCGTCGAGGTTCGTCATCCGCCCGACCGCGGGGCGTCGCAGGTCGGCGTCGATCAGCAGGACGCTCTGACCGGACTCACCCAGAGCGTGCGCCAGACTGACGGCGATCGTCGACTTGCCCTCTCCCGACAGCGCGGACGTGATCGCGACGGCCAAGGGTCGCTGCTCGACACCGAGGAACTTCAGGTTGGTCCGGACGCGCCGGATCCCTTCCATGCCGGGCGAGTAGACGTTACGCAGCGCCACGTCGTTCGCGGTGAACCCGGACACGACCCGACCGATGACCGGGGCGTTGGTGAGCTCCTTCACGTCCTCGGCATCGAGCAGTCGGGTGTCCGTCATCTCACGGAGCACGGCCGCGACCACCCCGATCAGCAGACCACCGAGGAGTCCGGCGATCACATTGCGCTTCGTCTTCGGACTCGATGGTGCCATCGGCTTCTTCGCCTGCGTGACGATCCGAGCAGTGACGCTCGCCTTGTCGGCCGTATCGCGCGGCGAGAAGGCCGTCACCTGCCGACCCAGGCTGTCCGCCACGGCGTTCGAGAGCAGGGCAGCTCTCGCCGGTGAAGGATCGGATGCGACCACCGAGATGAGTGACGTGCCCTGCACGACGGTGATCGACAACGCGCCGGCCAATGCGTTGCTCGAGGTCGTCAGCGCGTACTGCGTGATGACCGGCTCGAGCACCGCCGGTGTCGTGGCCAGTTCGGCGTACGACTCGACCTGCGACTGCGCGTACGACGACCCTGCCTGCAGGTCAAGCCCGGACGTGCCGTTCGGCAACGAGAAGTAGACGATGGACTTCGCGTCGTACTGGGGGGTCGAGAGGAGGGATGCCCCTCCGGCGCACACGACACCGAACACCGCGATGACGGCGATCAGGATCCAGCGCCGACGCAGGACACGTAGGTGATCTGTCAGTTGCATATCAGTCATTCCCTCTCGAAGCGACAAGGCTGCCGCTGCTGGCGTGCACGGGTCGTCGAAGTGGCGCCGGTCGGCGGATCGCCGTCGGCACCGGATGGTCGTCGTGGTTGCGCATCGCCTGGGTGCAGACCGCCAGACCCACCATGAACCAGACGAGTACCTGGTACTGCGTGATCATCGCGACGCTGAGGAACGCGGGCAGCTGTGCCACGACGGCGACCGTCGGTGCCGTGGCCTGCCTGCTGACGAGCAGGTACACGCCGCCGAGCAACATGGCGCACATGATGAGGAGCGGGATCAGCCCGTAGGTCAGCCCGAGCAGGATGAGGGCGCTGTCGATCGACCGAAACTGCCCGACGTAGTGCGTGCCGTTCGCCGACACGTACATGTCCGGAGACTTGCCGACCAACGCGATCCGCGGAATCAACGAGGTGAGCGAGAGCCGGTAGTCCGCGCTGTTGGAGGCCTCGGTGCCGGCCTTGGCGTAGGTACCCGTGACCAGAGGAGCGGCGCAGATCGCGACCACGACCAGGACCGCAAGGACCAGCCCTCGGAGTCTCGGGCTCAGTCCCTCGCGACCGAACAGCGCCATCAGGGCGACCGCCAGCGCCGCGCTGACCATCCCTGCGCGGCTGAAGGTCGCCACCTCCGCGGCGAGCATGGCCAACACCATCAGAGCCCGGGTTCGCAAGCTGAACCGGGAGGCAATCACCAGCGGTATGACGAGTGCGATGGATGCGCCGAGCGCGATGGAGTGACCGAACGCCCCCTCGGCCCGCAGCACCCCGCCACGTTCCTGCAGCGTCCCCCAGGTCTGGTAGAGGGCGTTGTTCAGGCGGATCCCGACGAACGGGTTCCAGGAGAAGGCGAACTCGATCACCGCACCGACCGCGACGACGGTGAAGAGGGCTGCGGCGCAGCGATACAACCAGTCCACCCCGGTGCGCAGCACCATGGTGCGGCCGAGGAGGTAGGCGGGGCCCCAGTAGGTGAGCAGGATCATGGTCGAGGACCGGTCGTTGAGACCGAACAGGTACGGCGCGATGGCGAAGAGGAAGAATCCGATCATCATCCAGTCGCCGATCCCGAAGTCCTTCGGCACGGTGGGGAACGCCGCGAGCACCAGCAGGATGCTCAGGATGGTGGCGGCCGGGAACGAGTACTTGAGCGTCACCTGCACCCAGCACGGCACGAAGCAGATGACGACGAACCACAGCCCGGCCGCGGCGCGCGGTCGGGTCCGCGCCGCCAGGAGGACGACGAGCAGCACACCGAGTGCCGGGAACAGCAGGGACAGCCGTTCGGGCGACATCTTCGCGCTGAGCGCGCTGAACCCGGCCAGGGCGGTCATCGCGCGTACTCCTCGAACGCCATGCCCCAGGCACCGGTCGCGAACCCGGCGCCGCGCATGATCAGTCGCGCCCCGCGCGCACGATCGCGCAGCGAACGCCGGAGGACACCGCGCGCGAACTGTCCGGCACCGGCGAGGACACGGCCCGCACCGGTCACCCCGAGTGTGATGCGCATCGCCGTGCGCCGGGTGCCGGCCGGCGTCAGATGCACGTCGATGAGCGCCTGGGTGTTGCCGTGGCTCCAGGCTCGGCTGAGCACCCACCGCCGGGTCAGCCGCTCGGCCGGGATCAGGTCCTTCGCCACCGACTCGTCGCACCAGACGAGTTGCAGTCCCTGGGTCACCATCCGGCGGGTCATCAGCGTGTCCTCGCCCCCGGTCAGACCGAACGGCTCGTCGAAACCGATGCCGGTGGGCTCGAGCTGCTTCAGGTCCAGCAGCAGGTTGCCGGCGGCCGCCGCGGGACGGCGGGTCCCCGTGGGCATCGTCTTCCGGACGAAGAACCCGCCGGCCTCGATCCACGGCGCGGGCGTCACCTGGTACGCCGGGACGACGCGCCCCACGACACCGGCCGCGCCGGTCTGCTCCCACACCAGCAACAGGCTGTCGAGCCAGCCCGGCAGCGGTTCCTCGTCGTCGTCGATGAAGACGAGCAGGTCATGACCCGCCGCCTCCCGCAGCGCGCGATTCCGCGCGGCTGCGATGCCGGGCACGCTCTCGATCACGTACCGGACGCCCGGTGCACCGTCGGCCACGGCAGCCCGGCCGCTGCCGTCCGGGTCGTTGTCGACGACGAGCACCTGCGATCGCAGACGAGGGGAGCCGCCGTAGCGGCCCCAGGTCACGTGCTCGACCTGTTCGCAGATCTTGGCGAGGTTGGCGGCGAGCAGCTCGGGTCGTCGGTAGGTCAGCACCGCGATGACGACGCTGAGCGGCGGCACAGGGTGCCGCGCGGCCGCCTGGTCGGGCATCATCGCGCGTCGCGGGACGCATCGCGGGCCACGGCGTCTGCGCGACGGTCGCGCTGAGCGGCGCGGTAGAGATCGGCGTGCAGGTCGGCGACCCGGGTCCAGTCGCGCAGGGTCAGGTCCGGGCGGGCGCGCGGGGGCGCGGCGCGCAGCGCATCGATCGCGCCGGACAGCGCGTCGGACGTCAGATCGCCGTCGTACAACTGGACCCAGCCCGGCCCCACCTCGTCGCGCAGCCACCGATTGACCACGTTGTCCTGCATCAGCACCGGGCGGTCGAGCGAGAGGGCGGCGATGGCGCTGCCGGAGTTGTGCATCTCGGTGTGCGGCAGCACGACGAGCTCCGCACGGCCGACATGGGCCACGAGCGCCGCGGTGTCCAGGAAGTCGAAGCTTATGGTGATGCGGCGATCACCGTCGGCCGTCCTGACGAGATCGTCGGCGAGCGACCGGCTCGACGGTTTCCCGGCGACGCTGAGGGTGAGATCTGCCCGGTCGGACGCGCGGAAGGCCTCCACCAGGGTGTCGACGCCCTTGTAGCGACGGATCATCCCGAAGAACGCGAGCCTCCCCCGGACGATCTCCGGCTCAGGGAACCCGGCGAACCACGGTCGGTAGTGCCCGTGCACCACCAGCTGCACGGGGTGGTCGGACCCGACCCGCGTGAACGGGTTGAGCGTGATCCGGCCGGTCGTACGACGTTCGAGATCTGCCAGCATCCACTGTTCGAATCTGCTGATCCCCGACGGTCCTTCCACGTTGTGCACGGTGCGCACGACCGCAGTGCCGACGAGCCGCCACTTCACCAGCAGGGCGCCGAAGAGCAGCCGTCGCAGCACGGTCTTCGGCAGATCCCGTCGTACGACGAGGCTCTCAGGCCAGTGCGCGTGGAAGACGTCGTGCCGGTGGAGCAGCGCCTCGCGCCAAGAGAACATCCGCAGGTCGATGGCCGGGTGCGCGGCGAGCGCATCGGCCAGCATCACGTTGTAGGGGTTGGTCGTGGGCAGCGGGCGCGGCACGGACTGCAGCACGACGAGCGGCTTCGGGCGGGAGCCACCGCCTGTGGAGGCGTTCCGGCGCTTGCCGGGGCTCAGCACACCGTCCCGGACACCCCGAGCGGCGGAGAGCACCGGATTCACCGAGTGCAACAACTGCCGTCGACCCCCGTGCAGCACGACCCCCCACGCGTAGCGCGGAGCCGTGACCTGCCAGCGCATCCGCTGAATGGTCGGGAGGTGCGTACGGCAGAAGAGCAGCCGGCCCCGCACCATGTAGTAGTAGTAGGCGTCCGACTTCGCCCGTGCGGTGCGCGTGTGTTGGGTGCCTCCCTGATCGTGCGTCGCCACGGCGTCGCCGACCACCTCGAGCCGCCCACCGGCCTGCTGCACGCGGTAGGACAGATCGATGTCCTCCCAGTAGAGGAAGTAGCGCTCGTCGAACCCGCCGACCAACTCCCAGAGCGTCCTGCTGACGAGCAGGCAGGCACCGCTCAGCCAGCGGGTCTCCTGCGGCCCCGACGGGTCGCCCCGTCGGACGGCACCCGTCGCCAGGTCGACGACGGACCCGGCGAACCAGGTGCGGCCCTCCGGTGTCCGGATGGTCGGCGCCACCAGCCGCCACGGATCAGCAGTCGCCTCCTCCCGTAGCCGGGCGAGACTCGCACGGCTGATCGCCGCATCGGGGTTGAGCATCAGCACCTGCTTGGCGCCGCGGGAGAACGCCTCGTACGCGCCCCGGTTGACGCCGGCCCCGAACCCTCGGTTCTCCGTCTCGGCGACGACGGTCCAGCCGTACTGCTCGCCGAGTCGTCGCACGGCCCGTTGTTCGTCGTGCGTCGTGAAGTTGTCCACGACCACCACGTCGAGCTCCGGCTCTTCGAGGTGCAACGGGACGAGGTTGCGCTCCAGCAACGCGTGCGAGCCGTAGTTGACGACGACGACCGCACAGCGGGGCAGACCCGCGCACGCGGCTCCAGAGCTGCCCCGCAACGGCCTCTTGTCGATGACCGTCACGGCTTGCTCCACCTGGAGACTGCGTGCAGCTTCGCGGCGTTCGCCTTCGTGACCAGCTGGAGGCGCTGCGTCGGAACACCCTTGGCCATCGCCTTCATCTGCTGGGCGTTCAGGGTGGTCGCGTCGTACACCCGCAGGGTGTCGAAGGACAGGGTGACGGGGAGCGTCGTCGCGGTCCCGGAGAGGAAGGACCCGAGGCCGACCCCGCCGCGCACCTGCAACGCCGCCGTCGCATCGGTCGTCTGCACCTGCCAGGTGGCCGGTTCGGTGGTGCCGGATGCCCAGACCTTCGCCTGCAGCGTCGTCGGACTGGTGCCCGTGGCGTCGAACCGGACGTTGAGCATCGTGCCGGGCGTGTACGTCAGACCGCTGATCGTCTGGAGCGGAACGGCTGCCACCTCGGTGGTCCCGTCCATCCGGCTGATCGCAAGACCGACCTTCCCGTCGCTGCGCAGCCACACCTTCGCGCGGTAGTCACCGACCCCGGTCACCCGTCGACCGACGACGTAGACGTACATGCCGCCACCGGTGGGCGCGCTGTCCATCGAGAACTGCACGCGCACATCGGAGTTCGATGAGCTGATGCCGTTCGCCCAGGCCATCGAGCTGCCGCCCGCCTTGGCCGTGGCCAACAGGCCCACATTGCCGTTGACCGACAGGCCCGAGCCGGACGTCGTCCAGGCGCCCCCGGAGTCCAGCGATCCCCAGCCGCTCGCGACGGTCCGTTGGAAGTCGTCGGATGCGAGGGTCACCGGTGCCGGCTGGGACACCGTCACCGGGTGCGAGACCGAGTTGGTCGCGCCCTGGTTGTCGGTCACCGTCAGCGTCACGTTGTATGTGCCGGCTGCGGCGTACACGTGGCTGGGCTTGGCACCCGTACCAGCGGTCGTGCCGTCGCCGTAGTTCCACGAATACGACGCCACCGTCCCGTCCGGATCGGACGAACCCGACCCGTCGAAGGACCCCGTCAGGTTGCTCACCGAGGACGTGAACGCAGCAACCGGAGGCTGATTCACCGGTGCGGTAACCGTGATGCTGTGCGAGACCGAGTTCGTCGCGCCCTGGTTGTCGGTGACAGTCAACGTCACGTTGTATGTGCCGGCCGCGGCATAGACGTGGCTGGGCTTCGCACCCGTACCAGCGGCAGTGCCGTCACCGTAGTTCCACGCGTATGACGCGACCGTCCCGTCCGGATCGGTCGAACCCGACCCGTCGAAGGACCCGGTCAGGTTGCTCGCCGAGGACGTGAACGCAGCAACCGGAGGCTGGTTCACCGGTGCCGTGACCGTGATGTTGTGCGACACCGAGTTGGTGGCGCCCTGGTTGTCGGTCACCGTCAACGTCACCGTGTAGGTCCCCGCCGCGGCATACACGTGGCTCGGCTGCACGCCGGACCCCGCGGTGCTGCCGTCACCGTAGTTCCACGAGTACGACGCCACCGTCCCATCGGGATCGGTCGAACCCGACCCGTCGAAGGACCCCGTCAGGTTGCTTGCCGAGGACGTGAACGCAGCAACCGGAGGCTGATTCACCGGTGGTGCCGTCACCGTGATGTTGTGCGACACCGAGTTGGTCGCGCCCTGGTTGTCGGTCACCGTGAGCGTCACGGTGTACGTGCCGGCTGCGGTGTACGCGTGCGTCGGGCTGACCCCGGACCCCGCTGTCGTGCCGTCACCGTAGTTCCACGAGTACGACGCGACCGTCCCGTCCGGATCGGTCGAACCCGACCCGTCGAACGATCCGGTCAAGTTGCTCGCCGAGGACGTGAACGCGGCAACCGGAGACTGATTCACCGGCGGTGCCGTGACCGTGATGTTGTGCGACACCGAGTTGGTGGCGCCCTGGTTGTCGGTCACCGTCAACGTCACGGTGTACGTGCCGGCTGCGGTGTAGGCGTGCGTCGGGCTGACCCCGGACCCCGCGGTCGTGCCGTCGCCGTAGTTCCACGAGTACGACGCCACCGTCCCGTCCGGATCGGTCGAACCCGACCCGTCGAACGACCCCGTCAGGTTGCTCGCCGAGGATGTGAACGCAGCAACCGGAGACTGATTCGGGAGGGTGCCACCCCCCGCGAGGTAGTGCGCCTGAACGGTGCTGGCGCTGAGCTCGGTCGAGTAGACCGCCGCTTCGTCGATGGTTCCGGCGAAGTAGTTGCTGTCGGCCCACGAACTGTCGCCACCCACGCGCCAGTAGCCCGTGTAGGGCTGCGCCTGGGTCTGCGACCCACTGGCGACGCCCTGCCCGTCGACATAGAGGGTCATGCCGTCCGGGCCCTGGGTGGCGACCATGTGGTGCCACTTGCCGTCGTTGTAGGAGTTGGGCGAGGTGATGACGTTGGCCTGGCCGGTCCACACACCGAAGTTCAGCCTGCCGTCGGCAGTCATGTAGACGTGGCGGTCGTAGTTGCTGCTGTTCCCGCTCTGCTGATCACCGAAACCGATGAGTTTGCCACCGGACGTGGTCGTCGTGTTGAACCACAGCTCTTCGGAGTACACCGACGGGCCGCTGACCGGGTCAGCGGAGCCGATGGTCCCGTCCGTGCCGTTGAAGGTCACAGCGGTGCCCTGAGCTCCGAGCGCGCCCGGCTGGCCCAGCGTCGTGCCACCGGAGTAGGCACCGGTCTCCCCGTTGCGGCTCGCGTCGGCGGCAGTCGATCCGCTCGTGTCGTCCAGTCTCCAAAAGAGATCCGGATTCGAGTTGTAGACGGCCTTGCCGTAGGCGTCCGTCGGCGCCGAGGGACCGGTGAGAGTGCCACCGCCATCGGTGAAGTGCGTCTGAACCTGCGCCAGGCTGAGTGCGGTCGGGTAGATGGCGACGTCGCCGATCGTCCCCGCGAAGTAGTTGCTGCTCGGCTGGTTGTACCAACTGCCCAGGTTGTCGCCGCCGATCTTCCAGTAACCGCTGTAGGGCTGCCCGGAGGTGGCGTTCGTGTTGGCGCCGACCTTCTTCCCGTCGACATACAACGCCATGCCGGCCGTGGGGTCGAGAGAGGCGACGATGTGGTGCCAGGTGCCGTCGTTGTAGGTCTTGGGACTCTGGACGACCTGCACCGAACCGGGGTAGACCCCCCAGATGACGTGCCCGGCGTTGTCCATGTAGATGTGCCGGTCGTAGCTACCGCTGTTCCCGGTGTTGGAATCGCCGTATCCGACGATCTTGCCTCCACTGGTGGTCGTCGTCTTGATCCACGCCTCCACACTCAGGGCCGGGGTCACCGGCACCGTGGAGTTCGTCGCGACGAACCCGTTGGAGCTTCCGCCGAACGTCGTGGCCGTCGTGGGGTCGCCAGTGATCGGCCCGCTCGCCCCGCGAGTGACATCGGACTGGGCCGTCGCGTCGTTGAACCCGGCGTTGTCGTAGACCGTGCTGCCGCTCGGCTCGCCCAGGGTCCAGAAGTCCCCGGCACCGTCGTTCACGACGTCCTGGTCGTACTTGCTCGTCGCACCACTGGCCGGCGTGACCGAGTTGGTCGTCGGCAACGTGTAGGTATTACCGGACGAGTCCGACGCGGTGATCTTGTAGGTATAGGCAGTCCCGCCGGTGAGGCCGGTGTCGCGGTATCCCATCTGTGGGCAGTTCCAGTACTCGTTGCTCTGCGTCGTCGTGTAGATCGGCGCGGACGTGCCCGACCGGTAGACCTTGTAGGTCAGGTTCGCGTTGTCCGGATCCGTCGCTGCCTGCCACGAGACCCGCGCCGATCCCCCGCCGACGGCCAGGGCGGACGGGGCCGGAGCGGCGTAACACGCCGCGGGGCCCATCTTGTTCGGAGCCTTGCTCTTCACGGCGAATCGGGTCAGGCCGTACTGCGCCTTGCCGTTGACCGCGGGGAACTCCCCGCCGATCGCCAGGTAGTCGCCGTTGCCGGTGATCGACCACCCGGACTGCTTCTGCTTCGTGTAGGAGCCGAAGAGGAAGTTGGGGTACCAGGTCAGCAGCTTGCTGTACTGGTACGCGCTGTAGTTCCACCCGTACTGGTCAGGTCCCCGGTCGTTCTGTCCGGAGGACGTCGTCGAGAACGCCAGTGCGTGCTTCTGGTTGATGCTCCAGTCGCTGAGCTGGGTCAGCCCGCCGATCATCTCGCAGTTGTGCACGTGGCTGACCGTGTAGAGCGCCCCGTTCATGGGGTAGGTGTTGTAGGTGTCGCCCTGGCAGTCGTTGAGCCAGTTGATCGACCCGTCCGCAGGGTTGAGCGAGAACTCGCCTTCGAACGACGCGCCGCTACCGAACGCGAAGCCCGATCCGTAGATGGACGTGCCGTCCGTACTGAGGCCCATGATGGCGCCGTTCAGCGCGTCCGGGATCTTCGTGGAGGCAGCCCACGGGACCAGGCTCCCGCTGACCGGGTCGACTGCCGCCAGCCCGTCGGTCTCCTGGCCGTTGAGGTACTGGAACTGACCGCCGATCACGACCTTGGACTGGTCGGGGGTCATGATCATCGTCCAGACGTAGTTGCCGTCGCTCTTCGGCGCCCACGGCAGCAGCGCGCCGTTGCTGGCGTTGAACGCCGCGAGCCGGGCACGCGGGGCTCCACTTGCGGAGGCGAACTGTCCACCGGCGTAGACGGTCGAGTTCGTCGCGGTGATCGCCTTGATCGTCTGGTCGGTGCTCGGGTGGAACGACGCGTTGAGCGCACCGGTGGCGACGTCGAACGCCGCGATGTGCGCGCGTGCCTGACCGTCGACGGTCGTGAAGTCACCGCCGACGTAGATGCGTGAGTTGTCGGGAGACTTCGTGATGACCAGTGCCTGGGCGTTGAGGATGTGGTTGAACGAGGTGATCAGGTTGCCCGTGGTGATGTCGTAGGCGATCAGGTTGCCCACGTTGACCGATCCGGCTCCCCCCACCGGCACGCCCGGCGGACGCGCCTGCGAGAACTCGCCGGCGGCGTACACGGTGTTGCCGATCGTGACCTGGCTCCACACCACGCCGTTGATCTGCCAGGTCGGCAGGGCGTCGTCGCTCACGGTCGCCGGGGTGCCCGCCGGCGGATCCGTGTCGGCCCTCGCGGGCGTCGCACCCGAGACGATCACCATGCCGAAGGTGAGCAGCACCATCGCGATCGTCATCGCGATCAAGCGAGTCAACCGCTGCGACAGGGCGGTTCGGAAGGCGGTCATCGTTGCTCCTGGGCAATGCGTTCGGGCGCCCGTCGAATGAACGGGGGTCATGGGGTGGGCCGTGTTGATGCGGGAGACGGTGGGGCGAGGACGACGCACGGTCACGTGACCTTTCCTCGGAACATCGCGAGCTCATGGATCCCGTCGAGGTCGACGGTCATCGTGACGTTGCCCAGGTCCGCTGTGGGCACCGAGAATCCGTAGACGGCGTTCGCGGATCTGCCGGGCTGGACCGTGCTGGCGAAGTCGACCGAGTTCTTGTCGTAGACGAGGTGAGCGACCCGAGCCGGTGAGCCGTAACTGACGGTCACGATCACCGCATCGAAGGACAGGGCCTTCTTGGTGCCGTTGGTCAGCGTGACGTGGAAGTCGGTCACCGTCCGGCCGGAGAACACGCCCGGCCCCTGACCGGTGACCTGGCCCTGGGTCATCCTGGCGATCGTCAGCCGCAAGCCGTCCGCGTACGTGATCGGCTCGGTGAAGGGCTTGGCGCCACCTCTCGCGGGGATGTTCGGCGCCGCTGCCCTGCCGGCGCGCTTGACCGCCCTGACCGACGTCGAGGCGAGCGGATCGCTCGGGATGGCGGTGCTCGCACCCTTCGGCAGCTTCTGCTGGGTGGACGTCTGCGACCCGTCGGCGCCCGGGCCCAGCGTCGGGGTCGACGTCAGCCCGGCGGCGGAGTTGGGCACGGCGGACGCTGTCGCCCCCGGCGTTCCGGCCACGGCGGCATGCGGGGAGCTCCCGCATCCCGTCACGGCGGCACCGAGCGCCACGCACGCGCCCGCGATCAGCAGCCCTTTACCGCCCCGGACGGAGTGCAAGTGAGTTGTGAATGCCATCAGTAGGCTCCCGTTCCACGAATGACGGCACGTGTCGTGCGCCAGAGGATCTGCAGGTCGAGGAACATCGACCAGTTGTCGACGTACCGAAGGTCCAGTCGGAGCGACTCGTCCCATGGCAGGTCGCTGCGCCCGCTCACCTGCCAGAGCCCGGTCAACCCCGGCTTGACCCGGAGCCGGCGGACCGCGTCGGCGCCGTAGCCGTCGACCTCGGACCGCAGTGGCGGACGAGGACCCACGATCGACATGTCGCCGTGCAGGACGTTCATCAGCTGCGGCAACTCATCGAGCGAGTAGCGGCGGAGCATCTTGCCGATCGGCGTGATCCGCGGATCGTCGTGACGCTTGAAGAGGACACCGTTGCCGTCGTCGGCATCGCCGCGGACCGTCGCCAGTTGGATCTCGGCGTTCGGCACCATCGAGCGGAACTTCAGCATCGTGAAGTCGTTCCCGTCGATCCCGACCCGCGTCTGCCGGAAGAACACCTCGCCGCCGTCCCGGAACTTGATGAACAGGGCGACGAGGAGGAAGAGGGGTGCCAGCACAACCACCAGCAACCCTCCGACCACCCGATCGAAGGCCGTCTTGGTCACGGCATTGAGACCGTGCAGTGCTGGTCGTTCGATGTGCAGCAACGAGAGATTCGCAGCCGGCCGGATCGACATGCGCGGTCCGGTCACTTCAACCACTCCCGGAGACACGATCAGCTCGATGCCGCGGTCGTCCAATTCCCAGGAGAGGCGACGCAGTTCGGTTCCGTTCAGGTCGGAGGGGCTGGCCACCACGACGACGTCGGCGCCGTGCTTGCGCGCGACCTGGACCGTGTCGTGCACGGACCCTTCCCGCGGGACGCCGCCGACCGAGTCGATGTTGTCCGTGCTGCAGATCGCCACGGGACGAATGCCGTGCACCGTCTCCCGGTGCAGATCGGCCACGAGGTCCCGCACGGCGTGGTCGCGACCGGCCACCACGGCTCGCTGACACGCGAGCCCCCGCAACCTGGCGCGGTGCAGCTGCCTGCGCAGCGCGAACCGCGCCACGAGCGAACCACCCAACAGCGTCGGGAAGTAGACGAGGACGAAGAAGCGGGACAGGTAGGGACGGTCGACGTAGATCGCGTAGGACACGAACGCCGACACCGCCAGCAGTCGGATCGCCGCGGAGATCAAGGCGCGGTACTCCTCGGGTCCGACCCCCAGGTAGCGACGCTCGTAGCCGTGGCACACCGTCACCGTCCCGGCCCAGGCGAACGGGCTCAGAACGAGGAGCGCCAGGTACGGGAACGGGATCGGGTCGCGCAGCGGCACCGCGCCGGAGACCACCACGGCAGCCGCCCCGCACACCGATGCGCAGAACACGTCCGCGAGCACCGCCGCGAGCAGATACGGCCGCATCCAGTCATGCGTGCGCCGACGCTCACGACGAACAGGCAGTGCGGCGCCGGCACCCCAGGACTCGATGGCGGGCACCCGATCCACCGCTTCGGGCTGTCGAACGGGAGGATGCACGACACCCGAATCTGCGACGTCGGTCATGAGCCCTCCCCTCTGGTGGTCCGAACGTGTGGTGATACCAGCCGTTACGGCTGGTCAAGTTCGGATGAGCATTCCACCAACGACCCGATGGGAAGGCAGCTCTGCTATGCTCCGCGGCCCGCCGCAATATGTCGTGTTTGGCAGGCCCCAACGCACTCGCGTGTGGTATGCCCGCGGTCGACGTCGCGACCCCTGCCTGCTCCTACGCTGCGCTTCGGCGCAGGTTCAGCTGGTCCACCAGGTCACGGTCGCCGCCAGACCGTCATCCAACGACTCGGGGGCTACGTCCGGAAACAGTTGCAGCAGAGTGTCGTTCGCGGCACGGGAGTGCTTGACGTCGCCGACCCGGCCGGGCACGTGCTCCACCTGCGGGTGCGTGCCGGCAGCGCGCCCGATGGCCGACACCAGGTCGTTGATCGAGGTCTGCGTGCTGTAGGCGAGGTTGACCGGCTCGGGGTGCCAGACCCCGCGCTCGACCGCTGACAGCAGCACCCGGCACGCGGTCGCGACGAAGAGGAAGTCGCGGGTCTGCTCCCCGTCGCCCTCGATGCGCAACGGGCGCCCGGCCAGCGTCGCGTCGAGGAAGGCAGGGATCACCGCGGCGTACGCGTGGTCGGCCCGCTGGCCCGGCCCGTAGACGTTGAACGGACGGAAGACCAGCGTCTGCAGGCCGTAGGACTGTTGCGCCGCGAGCAGGTACTGCTCACCGCTCAGCTTGCTCACGCCGTACGGCGACATGGGCCGCACCCAGTCGCGCTCGCCGATCGGGGTGGCCGGGTTCGCGCCGTACACCGCGGAGGAGGAGAAGAAGACCACGTGCCGTACGTCGGCGGCGCGCGCCGCCTCGATCAACCCGACGGTGCCGGTCACATTGACCTCGTTGCAGCGCACCGGATCCCGGACGCTGGAGGGCACGCTGCCGATCGCCCCGAGGTGCACGACGTGCTCGACGCCGGCGACCGCGCGGGCCAGCACCTCGGGGTCGGTCAGCGATCCAATGACCACCTCGGCGTCGACGTCGCCGAGGTTGTCACGCAGGCCCGTCGACAGGTCGTCGAGCACCCGCACCGTGTGCCCCGCGGCGAGCGCGGTCCGGGTGAAGTTCGAGCCGATGAATCCCGCTCCCCCGGTGACCAGGATCGTTGTCAACGGCTCAGCCGGTCATGGCCTTCTGCAGGTTCTCGTCGATCGCGCCGAGGAACTCCTGCGTGGTCAGGTAGGGCTGGTCCTTGCCGATCAGCAGCGCCAGGTCCTTGGTCATCTTGCCTTCCTCGACGGTCTCGATGCAGACCCGCTCGAGGGTGTCGGCGAAGGCGGTGACCTGCGGCGTGCCGTCCATCTTGCCGCGGTAGGAGATGCCGCGGGTCCAGGCGAAGATCGACGCGATCGGGTTGGTCGACGTCGGCTTGCCCTGCTGGTGCTGGCGGTAGTGCCGGGTGACCGTGCCGTGCGCGGCCTCCGCCTCGACGGTCTTGCCGTCGGGGGTCATCAGCACCGAGGTCATCAGGCCGAGCGAGCCGAATCCCTGCGCCACCGTGTCGGACTGAACATCACCGTCGTAGTTCTTGCAGGCCCACAGGTAACCGCCCTCCCACTTGAGGGACGCCGCGACCATGTCGTCGATCAGCCGGTGCTCGTAGGTGATGCCCAGCTCGTCGAACTTCGCCTTGAACTCGTTGTCGAAGATGCGCTGGAAGATGTCCTTGAACTGGCCGTCGTACGCCTTGAGGATCGTGTTCTTGGTCGACAGGTAGACGGGCACCTTGCGGTCCAGGCCGTAGGTGAGCGAGGCGCGCGCGAAGTCCTCGATCGACTTGTTGTAGTTGAACATCCCCATCGCGACGCCGCCGTCGTCGCCGTACTTGGCGACCTCGTACGTCTGCTCCTTGCCGCCACCCTCGGGGGTGAAGGTGATGGTCACGGTGCCCGCGCCGGGGACCTTGAAGTTCTGCGCCTTGTACTGGTCGCCGTGGGCGTGGCGGCCGATGATGATCGGCTTGGTCCAGCCCGGGACCAGTCGCGGGATGTTGCTGATGATGATCGGCTCACGGAAGATCACGCCGCCGAGGATGTTGCGGATCGTGCCGTTCGGGCTGCGCCACATCTCCTTCAGGCCGAACTCCTCGACGCGCGCCTCGTCGGGCGTGATGGTCGCGCACTTCACGCCGACGCCGTACTGCTTGACGGCGTTGGCCGAGTCGACGGTCACCTGGTCGTTCGTCGCGTCGCGGTTCTCGATGCCCAGGTCGTAGTACTTCAGGTCCACGTCCAGATAGGGATGGATCAGCCGGTCCTTGATGAACTGCCAGATGATGCGCGTCATCTCATCACCGTCGAGTTCGACGATGGGGTTCTTGACCTTGATCTTCTCCATGCGGGCGGTAGCTCCTCGAGGGACGGTGTGTCGTCGGGCGGCCCGTCGCGGATGGGAACTGGGCCGCCCTGCGAGAGTATCGCGGGGCGGCCCGTTGGCCGGAATCGGTGGGCCGGGTCGCGTGCTCAGCCGATGGTGTTGATCGAGTCCGCCTCGATGGTGAGGGTGATCCGCTCCTGGTCCGCGCCGCCGTACGACGCGTACGACCGGCCGGTGTATCGCTGCGACAGCGCCTCGATCTGGTCGGCCGCACCGTCGGTGCTCATCGCGATCACCCGGCCGCGCACCTCGAAGTAGCGCCGGGGCTCCTGCGGGTCGATCACCGCCACGGCCACCCGCGGATCCCGCTCGACGTTGCGGACCTTCTGGAAGCCCACCACGGTGTTGATCAGGACATGCTCACCGTCGGTGTCGACCCAGGTTTGGGTGATCTGCGGGCCGCCATCCGACATGAGCGTGGTCACGAAGCACGGGCTCGGCGCACTCAGCAGCTCGAGCAGTGGGGTAGGCAGATCCATGGTCGACTCCTCGGCAGCTGGGTTCGTCATCCCGAGCCTAGGCACGAGCGGAGCCTGCCGTCTCGACGCGTTTCGGCCCGCTCGGCCCCAAACGACGGCGACCCACGCCGCGCGCACCTCGTTTTGGCCCGCTCGGCCCCGAACGACGGTGACCCACGCCGCGCGCACCTCGTTTCGGCCCGCTCGACCCCGAACGACGGCAACCCACGCCGCGCGCACCTCGTTTCGGCCCGCTCGACCCCGAAGTA
>NZ_JAGEKR010000024.1 GCF_017565405.1 Allobranchiibius sp. CTAmp26 | reverse complement strand
CCTGCACATCTTGGGCCGCCGCTGATCGGACCAGCTCTCTCTGACCCGTCTGACCGCAACCGGACCATCTACCGCGTGTGGGGAAACGTGACCGGTCGGCGATCCGGTTGTGGCACTCCCGCGTGCCGATCTCCAACCGGCGCAGCCAGACCGTGCAGCTCCAACAGTGTGCACTTCAGCTGCTGGTGCGCCTGTGGAGGAGGCTGGGACTGAACAGGGCGCTCTTCTAGATCCGGAGCTTCACTAGCGGGATGCACTGCGCACGCACTACCCATCTGGATGCTGGTTTAATTGGCTATGGTCTTCAGCGGGTCTGGCAGCATCGACTTTTGGGGTTATCGAACAATGTCGATTAGAGGAAATTGGTTCTTACACTTTCTCCTACTTCGGGTCGACGATGAAGGGCTCTCAATAAAGATTGCCTCGCCTTTCAAATTCCTGTTCGCTATGTGGGGAATCGATCAGGCAAGCATTGAATGGCGCGAGCCCTGGAGCTCAGTGCTCTGCGTCTATATTGGCCGCAATGGCATTGCAGTCGAGAACAAGGACGGGAGGGCCGCCTCATTCCGTCCAGCAACAAGGAGGAGAAACCTCCGCATCATTGCGTCTGAAATTCTGCAGCACGATGTTCCCATCGTGCATGTTCGGCGTGTCACGCGTTGGAGGTTTCGCCCCGCTATCCGACGACATCTGAAACTTGTTGCAGTCGATGGTGTGGAGGGCTAGTTATCCGGTGGCGCGAGAGCTGTCGCGCCGTGCTCAAGCACAATTCACTTGGCCTGAGCAGGCGGTGGCGCAGAAGCCGCGGATGAGGTGGTCGGCGGCAACTCGGTTCAGCGTTGCGAAGCGCTCAGGTTGGGTCTAACTAGCGTCATGGGTGGCCCGAAGACGATCTAGTAGGCGCCGTGTGCCACGACGGGATCGGCCTACGGACTGTCTGTGCCTCGGGACTGATCGAACCAGGTGCTGGGCGGCGGAGCTGGGGGCGTAGGACGTTCGGTGAGATCCGGGGACTGCAACGGCCACAGCTGAGCAATCTGATCAGCGTCTTCAGCCCAGCCACTTGTTGAGATCGTCACGCTTGATTGCGCAATTCCCAGCTCTGGCCACACCACGTAGAACGTCATCGAACCCTCGGCTGGGACCGGTGACAGGAAGTAGTCCTGATCCAGGTGAGTGCTGTCACCGCCGCCTCCGCGGGTGATCAGTGTGACGTCATCCGCGGCGCGGTGATGATCGCGATCTGTCCAGTGCTCGGCGACCGTGCTCGCACGCCGGCCGTCGGACAACTCGACGCCGAAGAACAGGCCACCACCCGTGCTTTCACGTGGCCTCCAGTGACTGTGCAACGCATCTGAGGGTGTGCGCGTCTGGGTCGTCAACTGAAACGACACGCCCGTGCTAAAGATCCGGCCGGCGCTGATGAAGACCACCACATCGTCGGTTCGAGCGAGTACGAGAACAGGTCGCTGTACTCAGCACGGCAACGTACGCACCAACAGCCCTGCTGGCGTTACCTGCCGGGGTATGGCTCGATCGACGACGCCGGCGACCGGTCGTGCTGGCCTGCGACGGTGCGCGCGGACTGGCGTTGGCGTCGATCCCCCTGGCAGCCGCGTTCGGCGCCCTGACCATCGTCCAACTGGTATTCGTCGCTTTAATCGTCGGCGGGTTCAGCGTGTTCTTCGACATCGCCTACCAAAGCTGGTTACCCAGCATCGTGGCCCACGATGACCTTGTCCGGGCCAACGGGCGCCTCGCTGCTACCGACGCCACCGGCCGATTAGCCGGCCCGGGAATCGCCGGCGCCCTGGTCGGTCTCATCGGCGGCGCACGAACCCTGTGGGTGGACGCGCTCAGCTTCGCGGTCGCCGCTGCATCCACGGCCCTGGTGCGCTCCACGGAGCCACCACCCGATACGTCCACACCGCACGAACCGCTACGTCGCGAGCTGACCACTGGTCTGCGGTGGCTGGTGCGCGCACGACCGCTGCGCTACCTAGTTGCGGCCAACAGCTGGATGAACTTCTTCGTTGCCGTCTGGATCCCCGTGGAAACCTTGTTCCTGATCCGCACGCTGCACGCCAGCACCTGGACGGCAGGACTAGTCATCGCCCTCGGCAGCAGCGGCGGCATCATCGGCGGCCTCAGCAGTAACCGGGTCACCATCGCACTGGGAAACGCCCGAACCCTCGTCCTATGCGGAGCAATTGCCGGACCGTTCGCGCTTTTCGCGCCCCTGGCCACCGGTCTCCTGGGCCCCTGGGCGGTTTCACTCGGACTCTTCGGGGTCACCGCCACTAGTGCGATCTCAAGCTCATGCAACGTTGCCTATCGGCAACAGACCACCCCCCCAGCCCTGCTCGCACGGGTCGGTTCCGCTGCCCGACTCATCAGCTTCTCCATGGTCCCGGTCGGCACCTTGACCGGCGGGCTCCTCCTGGGCATCGCCACGCCCCGAGCCGTGCTGACCATCGCCGCCACCGGCTACGGCGCCGCCGTGCTGGTCCTCCGACCTATCTGGACCCACCGCACCCTCACCGAACCCAACCCCCCAGCGCCTCGCCACACCCCAGCTATACCGACAGATCTGCCCGAATAGCCCCCACCAGACCCCAAAACAACACCTTCAGACCGCATAGAGCCTTTCGCACCTGCTTGAAAGGATCGTCGCTGAGCAGGACGGGCCGGGTTGAAGTCGGTCACCTTGTTACGGATCAGGTGCCCACCCACTTCGTCCGCTGCCATGGTGGAGGACTACATCCGGTTTCAGAGCGCGACGCCGAACCGCCACGGGCGGTTTCCTGGGGTCTTCGCGATGGCCAACGGACTAGCTAAGGAACACCTCCTGCGCGCCCACGACGCGCAGTGGCTTCAGTCGGCAAACACGCGAGCCAACGCCGCGTACCCCGACCCTGCACTGACCGGCAGCGAGTGTTACAACCTCGACCGCTTCCCCGGAGCGCGCGCCTGGTTCAAGGCGACGGCCACCCACCTGCTGGAGATGACCGGCGAATACCTCGAGCTACTCGACCGGTACGACGTGCCGTGGATGGAGCTGCGTACCGCCCGCCCTGGCCGCGTCGTGTACGAGGACAACGTTCAGGTCGTCACCACGCCGTTCGGCTACCCAGCGGACTGGCCCTTCAGCCGCTAGCTCGCCGCGCTTCGATCGATGACCGGGACGGGATCGCTCTACAAAGAGCCGTCGGGCTGGGGCCGTGTGGTTGAGCAGGGTCGTTTCGTCTCGTGGGTTCGATCGGGCCGCGAGAGGAGGAGCGCGACGGCACACTGGTCATTCATGGAACCCGACGATCTGCTGTCGCTGATGGGTGCTCGGCGTGGTCATTTCGTTTTCGAGTCTGGCTATCACGGCGGCCTTTGGCTCGATCTGGACGGGATGTTCGCTGCGCCGTCTCAGCTCGCCAGCATGTTCGATGATCTCTCTCGCCGGGTCGCTGCGGTCGGCCCGGATGTGGTGTGCGGGCCGATGACCGGTGGGGCGCTGGTGGCATTCGCTGTTGCCGCCAAACTCAAGGTCGGTTTCCGGTGGACCTATCGCGAGCAGACGCCGAGCGGTCAAGGCCTGTTCCCCTACAGGTATTACCTCGACGCGGCCGGCGCGGAACTGGCCGACCAACGCGTCGTGGTCGTCGATGACGTCATCAACGCTGGATCGGCCACTCGGGAAACGCTACGGGTGTTGCGTGAGAAGAACGCGATCCCGGTCGCTGTCGCGGCGCTGCTGACACTCGGTCAGGCACCGGACGAGCTCGCCCGCGACGAGGGCCTCGAGCTCCTGACCCTCGCTAACGCAGAAAGCCCGCTGTGGGCGCCCGATCACTGCCCCCTTTGTGCAACCGACGAGCCCATCGCTTCTGGCTGACCTGATCGACTTGAGGGCGAATCGGTTCGCGGCGACTCGACCGCACGAGGATCTGCACGCGGGAGTGTCACAACATGATCCGGCTACGGGTAGCACTGCGACGGACCCGCGATGATGGCGGTGCGTGGCAGCTGCAGGATCGATGGGCGCTTCTGTTGGTGTGCATTCGACGATCGTTGGGAGACACCCTGACTGGTGTAGTTGCATCCGTCGTGCTCAGACCGTGGATGCTCTCGGACGCGCCCGCGTTGCGGGCTGCGTGGGCTTCCAACCCTGATTTGAGTACTCAGTTCGGCGAGGCAGTCCTGGACACGGACCTGCAGGCCGAGGAGTACCTACAGTCTTCGCTCGGCTTCGCCGAGTCGGCACGTAACTGGGCGATCGTCGAAGACGGCGTGGCGGTCGGCAACGTGGGTCTGGCCGCGATCGAGTGGCGCCACGCGACAGCGTGGGCCTACTACTGGGTTGCTGCGTCAGCTCGTGGTCGCGGGTACGCCACAGGAGCTCTGTCAGCGGTCGCGGACCATGCCTTCAGCGACGGGCTTGAACGTCTGGAGCTTGGGCACCGCGTCAACAACCCTGCGTCGTGTCGCGTTGCCGTGGGTGCAGGATTTCTCGCCGAGGGCGTCGAACGCCAGAAGCTGCGGTACGGCACGGAACGGTTCGACGTGGAACTCCACGCACGACTGTGCACGGACCCCGCACCACAACATGCACGGCTCAGGCTCCCGATGTTGACCTGACCGTTCGCCGATCGGTCAGTGGGCACCCACCGTTACGGTGAGTCCCGTGGGCCAGTCGTGTTCCCCGGATGTGGTCGTCTGGTTGGCTCCTATCCATCAGAGTGACTCTCGGTGGCGAGCTGTCTTGATGTCGCATCAGCTGCCGGAAGACCAGCAACGGTTCGCGGCGCCCGCAGCGGATTCCCTGCCGTTGAGTGACGGCGACCCGGACCGCACGTCCGTGGCAATCCTCGCCGGGGATGAACCTGTCGGGATGTTCGCGCTGGACCGCGGAGGCTACTTCCGCAAGTTTCAGGACAGTCCTAGCGCAGTGTTGTTACGGGCGTTTTACGTGGCATCGGATCATCAGGGCCACGGGTATGCCCGCGCTGCGGTCGCTGCCGTCCCCGCGTTCGTACGAGAGCACCTACCCGGCGTGGACCGGGTCGTACTGACCGTCAACACGCGCAATCCGACGGCGATCCATACCTACACATCCGGTGGGTTCACTGACACCGGGAAGACCTACCTGGGCGGCACGTCAGGCCCGCAGCACATCCTCGAGCTAACCCTCTGAACCCGGTCCGCATGCCGATCGGTGAACGGCTGCCACCCGGCGAGACGGATCACGTGCTGATGTCACACAGCTGGTGGTAGTAGCCGCGCATCGTGGGATCGACCAGTCGTGCGTCTGCCGGGTGCGCGACGCCCTGTGCCGCAGCGTCCAGGAGGTTGTTGTCTGCTGCCAGTCGGCCGGCGGCGTCGGTCCCGGTGCTGCCGTGGCCAGGGATGACAAATCGTGCTGCTGCCGCGGCCTCGGCGAGGCGCTCCAGGCCATGGCGGTAGGCAGGCAGGTCATCGGGCCAGAACGGCAGCGGCACCTCGGTGTCGCTGAGCATGTCGCCTGCGATGAGCACTCGCTGGCGTGGCAACCACAACGCCGTGTGACCCGGAGCGTGGCCGTCATGGATCAACAGCTCGATGGCGAATCCGTCGGGGACGCCAGACGCCGGCAGGTGCTCGACAGGCTCAACACGGCCCATCAAATCGCTCAACGATGCCGGGAACGTCGCACCCAGAGCCTGCAGCAGACCTGCACGTTCATCCCGTGCGACCGCCGCCGCGCGTGGTGAGGCCCACCGGGGCGCCGTACCGAAGCCCGGGTGCCACAACAGGTGATCGTGGTGGGCATGCGTAGCGAAGCCGCCGATGACCCGCAGTTCGCGGTCGCGCAATTGGGTTGCCAGCGAATCCAGTTCGTCAGCGGACCAATTCGGATCGACGAGCAGGGCGGAGCCGCCGTCCGTCAGCACTGTCGTGTTGGTCGCCATGATGGTGCTGGTGGCGACCAACACACCGGCCGTGACCTCACGCAGTTGCGCGGGAACGACGGGGGTCACTTTCGCCACACTAGACGTGTGCGACCGGCGGGACCGGCGCCAACCTGATGCCGGTCTTGCACCGACGACCGATCACCGACCGCTGACCGGTGAGCGCAGCGAGAAGGATCACATCGCACGCGCGCGGGGTGAATGTGCCGCCAATCAGTGCTGACGTTCGACGGCGAGGCCCAGTTCGTCGGACCGTCAAATTTGTTGAGGTCGGGGGAGGCGGCGGCGGCTTTCAGCAAGTCGAGGTCGGCTCGATGATCGCCAGAGGAACTCCACCTTGTGTGACCTCAACGGATATGTGGCCAGCGCCCTGTCCTACCCCCTACACCCTTCAATGCGATGAGCCACCCAGCCCAGGGCGCGCTCATGCGGGGAGATCTCCAAAGAACTTGGCCACGTCGTAGTTGCCGATTCGTCGCGCAAGCCCGACCGGAGTTCGACCACTAGCGTTGACGGCGAGCGGATCCGCACCCAGGCCCCGCAACAAGAGAATCAGATCGCCCCGCCCCTTCGAGTTGAACTCCGCATCGAAGAGCGGCGTGTTCCCGAAGGTGTCCACTCGATCGACCTCGGCGCCGCCGTCAGTCAATGTGCGCGCGGCGTCTACTGCACCATGTTTCGCAGCGGAGTGCAGGGGGGGTGAGGCCCTTCCGATGCTCGCATCGCAGCGATCAAAGGAAGAGCTAAGAAGAGCATCGACGATCGCCAACTGTTCAGTGCCGCTCGCTGACAGATTTGTTTGGGAATCCCTGGACGCCGCACGTAGCACCGTGACCGTCACTGAAGGGCGCGTAGGTCCCGTTGGTGATGTAGGTCGCGGGCCAGATGGGCTACTGCTGCTCGACCCCGCGGGGATAGGTGTAGCGGCTGTCGGCCACGAAACCGGTGTCCTTGGCCTTGGTCGCCGCGCACCCGACTGCGCCGTTATAAGACACGTGGCAGGGCAGTCCCCCGGAGGTGAACGTCCAATAGTTCGGGATGATCGCCGCGTGGTATCTGCTGTCGATCTTCAGGTGATGTGGAACGGCCCACGCATTGGATTGCTTGGTCGGCAGGACCTGCACGTCGGTGGCGCAGTCCCAGGTCCACGATTTCGTGGACAGCACGATCCCTTCCAGTGCGGCGTTGCCGCAGATGCGCTTGGCTTCCGCGTTCGATACCCCGTAGGGGCCGGAGGTACCGAACATGCAGACCAGCACACCGGTCTGGCGCACCTGACACAACACCCCCTGCTGCCCGGTGATGAAGGTGTCCCCGGCCTTCAAGGCGAGAATCTTCGACCCGGTGGTGGACGTCGTGGTGGCGTGCGCCGGGACCGCCGCGGTGATGACCCCTGCTGTTGCGGCAAGCACGACACCTGCCAGGACCGGCATCTTGTGAACGTTCATGGAACATTTACCTCCCAACAGGTCGCCGTCGACTACCCCCACGGCGTCTTGGTGCGGCGTACCCAAGGTCGACGTTAGAAGCACCCGCACTGGTGCCGCTAGGCAACGCGGAACCTGACGCATTGGAGCCCGGCCCGAACCGGGAAGGCACGCCTATGGTCATCATCTGATGATCTCAAGTGTGTCTGGAGGTGGGTATGAGGACCACCCTTGCCTTGGATGACGCGACAGCGGTTCCGCGTCGACGGGCGTCGCCTGCGTGCTCCTCGTCGACACCTCGATATGGATCGACCACCTCGAGGCAGTGACGCGCAGCTCGCGTCGCTGTTCCAGGTCGGGCAGGTTCTCGCTCATGCCTGGGTGACCGGTGAAGTCGCGCTCAGCGATCTTTCGCGGCGCAGCGAGGTTGTTCATTTGCTCCGCAACCTCCCGAAGGCGGGGTCTGCGACAGACTTCGAGGTGCTCACCCTGATCGAGAGTCGTCAGCTGTTCGGTCTGGGTATCGGGTACGCCGACGTACATCCGCTGGCCGCAACGATGCTCACGGCTGACGCCCGGCTGTGGACGCGCGATAGGCGGCTCGCGGCAGTCGCTACGGAGCATGGGCTCGCGAGCGACAACGGATAGACCGTCCTGACTCGGACCTGTCATCCGGCGCCGGATCGATGTCCGGCCCGAGGCGTGCAGGCGAGCCGCCTGTCAAAGAAATCGGCTGCTGTTGGTGTCCGTCCTGGCCGTGATGGGTCCGACCCGGTCGAGGATGTGTCGGGTGGTGCTGGCGAGGTCGCGGGAGTGGTCGAGGACCACTTCGTCCGGTACGCCGAGCAGGTCGTGGTCGATGTACCAGTTGCGCAGCTTGTCCGGTCCGACCTCGACCCGCATGGGTCGGCCTTCGTGACGACGCAGGGTCTCCGCGAGAGGCACGTCGAGGTAGAAGACGTGAGCAGGTCCGGTATGGGTGTCAATCAATCCGCGCAGCATGTCGCCGTAGTGCCCCGAGAAGAAGATGCCCTCGACGATCACGTGGTAGCCCAACTGAAGGCAGTACCTGACGGTGGTGGCAATCAGCTGGATGTTGTCCCCACCGGGCACGTCGTGCTCGCGAAGGATGACCCGGCGCAGGTGGTCCTGGCCGATGTTCGCGGTACCGCGCCCCATCGCAAGCTGCAACTGCTGCGCCAGCGTCGTCTTGCCGGCGCCCGAGTTGCCTCGCAGGACGATCAAGTGCTGGTCGGTCATGACTCAACTATCTGGCAGGCGCGGACGCGCCAGATGCACGCCCACGCCGGCTGCTGGTCATCACGGGGAACGTCGCCAGTATCGAACGGCGCTGCCCGGTCGATCGCTTGGCGTAGCGGGGTAGCAAGCCCGGGCAGAGCGGCGCACGAGGAAGGGGGCACTCGAACGCCGTAGGCGAAGCAAGGGCAGGTCAGGGCACGACGGTGACCGGCCACTTGGCGTCCCGCACCAAATGGACCGCGAGTGAGCCCACCAGGCGGTGGCCGGCATGCGAGGAGGCCCCGACGACGACCGCATCTGCGCGGCGCTCGGTCGCCACGGCGACGATCTCCTTGTAGGGATTGCCGTGCCGTTCGACCATCTCGAAGTCGAGGTCGTCGACGATGCCGGACTCGGCGACCTGGCGGCGCATGTCGGCCACCACGCCGGCCTGGGTCTCGCGTAGGAGCGGGATGGCAGCGGGTGCTGCGGCGGCGTACACGCCGAGGGTGTGCACGTAGACCGCCACCAGGGTGGCGTCCATCCGGCGGGCCATTCCCACGGCGTACGCGCCCGCGTGGATCGAGGAATCCGAGCCGTCGACCCCGACCACGATCACGACCCTGGGTGGTGCGCCGTCCGCTGTCATCTTCGGACGGTATCGGACCTTCGACCGGCACCGCCGGGCGCGTCGGCCAGATCGGTCACGGCCCGCCGCGCCAGTGGTCGATCCGTCGGTGATCGGGCGAGAAGCCGTTGTCGACGCCCCAGAGCACGGCCTGCGTGCGGCTCTCCACATCGATCTTGCGGTAGATCGTGCGGATGTAGGACTTGACCGTGTTGGGGCTGAGGAAGGTGCGCGAGGACACCTCCGCGTTGCTGTGGCCCTGGGTGATCAGCGCCAGGATCTCCGACTCGCGCTCGGTGAGCCCCTCGCCCCGGCCGGGCCAGTCCAGCCCGGTCACCGGACGGGCACGGCCCGGCGGATCGCTGATGACGATTTCACCCGCGTGCACCGCCTCGATGGCCGCGATGAATTCCCGTGCGGGCAGCGCCTTGGACAGGTAGCCGTGCACACCCTGCCGCCGCGCGCTCTCGACGAGCTCGGGGTGGAAGTTCCAGGTGTAGACGATGACCTTGCGTGCGCAGGGGCTGCGGATGAGCACCCCGATCTCTTCGCGGTCGGACTCCGGCTGGGCGAACGCGTCGTAGAGCACGACGTCGACGGTGTCCTTCAGCGGTTGGTTGGTGTCGATCTCGGCGATGATCACCCGTTCGCGGTATTGATCGATGATCTTGGCGACGCCGAGCAGGACGACGTCGTAGTCGTCCACGAGGGCGACGGTGATGGGGGAGTTGGGCACCCCTCCACGTTAAACCTCCCTAGGGGTGTGTTGCAGCAGCCCTAGGGGTGAAAATCTGCAGGAGTACAGATCCTCGAAGGGAAGGCACAATCATGTTGGGTCTCATCATCTCCATCGTCATCATCGGCCTGATTGCCGGTGCCTTGGCGCGCCTGATCGTCCCGGGCAAGCAGCACATGTCGATCCTCGCGACCATCGTGCTCGGCATCGTCGGCTCGTTCATCGGCGGATTCCTCGGCTACCTCATCTTCCACAAGGACGCTGCGGGCGGATTCCTGCAGCCGTCCGGCATCATCGGGTCGGTCATCGGCGCGATCATCGCGCTGCTGATCTGGACTCGCATGGGTGCCCGTCGCTCGGTGCGTGCCTGACCCACGGCACGTGCCTGCCATCCGGGGGAGGCACGAAAGGCCCCTCACCGTCACTGGTGGGGGGCCTTTTGCAGCTCTACGGGTCCGGCATTCGGACCTCAGCCGGACGGTTGCTCCACCCCGTCCCACCAGCGCAGGACGCGGCTGGCATGGAGGGTGAGCCACTTGGAGGGCTCACCCACCGGCGCGTCGACCTCGATCCAGACCCGCCCCTTGTACCGGGTGCCCTGGAGCCAGGTGCCGTCCTCGCGCCGGGCGTCGCGTACGACGTCGACGGCGTCGGCGAGACGCGGATCGGGTGCGGTGCGGTCGTGCTCGGCCGCCGAGCGGAAGTAGTCGAGCGCGTTCAACGCCGTGTAGACCCAGCGGAACGGGTAGGCGAACTGTGTCGCCCAGGGGCCGACCTGCTCGCCGGAGGTGAGCGTGTACAGCAGACGACGCGAGAGCAGGTACTCCTCGCCGAGGTGCCTGCTCGGGCGCGCGCTCGCGTCGCCGGTGAGCTGCTCGTAGGCCAGCAGTCCTTTGAGCGAGTTGAGCGTGGAGTGGAACGAGGACCGTGTCGATCCCTGCACCCAGTCGCAGTTCCAGCCGCCGTCTGCCAACTGGTGCTCGGGGAACCACGCGTGCAGTTGCGCCACGTCCGCGCCGAGCCAGGCGCCGTTGGCGAGGGTGACCGCGTTGATGCAACAGTCCACCTCGCCACCCCAGTACGGCAGGTCGTCGTACTCCCACCGGCTGCCCGCCGCGAGCCGTTCGGCGGTCCCGTCCAGCGCCCGCCCATCCAGCCCCCACTCGCGCAGCGTGGTGAGGGTCGGCGTGGTCGCGGTCCAGGGCTGACCGCCCTCGTCCTCCGGCGCCGGAGTGAAGTCCCGCCCGGGGAAGAACGCGCCACCTGCCCACTGTCCGTCGTCGTCCTGGCGATCCAGCAGCTGTCTGCCGAACCCGCGGGTGGCGATCTGCGCCCGGGTAGCGGTCCAGACGTGCTCGGGCTGTCCTGCCAGGTCACGCTCGACCTGCCAGCGCAGCGCCGGATCCGAGTCGAGCAGCCACTCCTGCGGCTCTTGGACGGTGCGATCCCTGGGCACCCGGCGAGGCTAGCAACGTCGGACCGGGCCGACATGCACCTTCGCGCCGGACGGCGAAGGGCCCCTCACCGCACTGGTGAGAGGCCCTTCGTACGTTGCGGTGGGGGTCAGCCCTTGGCGGCGGCCTTCAGCTTGCTGCCGGCCGTGACCTTCGCGGCGTGCGACGCGGGGATCTGGATCTCGGCGCCGGTCTGGGGGTTGCGGCCGGTGCGCGCGGCGCGCTCGACACGCTCGACGGTCAGCAGACCGGGCAGCTGCACCTTCTCGCCGCGGCCGATGGCCTCGAGGATGACGTCGTTCAGGCCGGTGATCACCGAGGTGGCGTCCTTGACGCTGACGCCGGTGCGCTGCGCGATGGTGCTCGCAAGGTCAGTGCGGTTCATGGAAGTCCTGTTCTGTGTTCGTTCACTCAAGAGGAATCGGAGCCGACGCTGTCGGATCCGTCCGCCGGCGCGTGACCGGCGGAGCTGACGGTACTGACGGTGCGCGGCATACCCACAATTCGCCGGTATTCCGCGGCACGCGGTCGTTTATCACCGTAGACGCCTGGGGCGCGGTGTCAAAAGGCCGCACCGTCCGGCGCGTCGCGAGATTACGGGCTCAGTCCAGCTTGGACTCGCCGCTGTCGGTGTCGGCATCGACCGGATGTGCCTCTGCGGACTCGGCCGCGGCGCGTCGTGCGCCCGGCTGCGACGCCACCGGCGGCGCGTCCACGGTGTCCGCGTCGACGGCGACGGCTCCGGGTGCGTCGGCCGACGCACCCTCGGCGATCGTCCCCTGCACGACCGGACCCTGCTTCTTGCCGGTGGCCGCGTGCAGAGCGGCGGAGGCGGCGTTCTTGACGGCCTGACCCGCGCCCTGAGCGGCGGCCTGACCGGCTGCGGCGGCGACCTCCGGACCGCGTTCGCGGATCTGATCGCCCGCCTTGGTCACCTGCTCTTGCACCGCCGGGTGCTCCCATGCCTTGGACGCCTGCAGCTTGATCTGCTCGTAACGGCGTTCTCCCGCTTTGGCGCCGAAGACGTACCCGGCGCCGAACCCGGCGAGAAACGACAGCTTGCCCATGTCTGGTCTCCTAGCGTGTGGTGTCGCGCTCGACCCTACCGGCGGCTCGCCGGTGAGCTCCCCCTCGCTCGTGACAGCGCATGAAAGCGCGCTGACACCACCATGAAACCGGGCAGTCGCACGGTGTCCTCATGACCACTCAGATCACCCACCCGTCCCACCCGCCAGCAGAACGCCTCGCCGTCGAGGCGACCGGCCTGGTCAAGCAGTTCGGCGCGGCACGCGCGGTCGACGGCATCGACCTGCAGGTGCGGCCGGGCGAGATCTACGGCGTGCTCGGACCCAACGGCGCCGGCAAGACCACCATGCTCAAGATGCTCGCCACGCTGCTGCCCATCGATGCCGGTACGGCGCGCATCCTCGGGCACGACGTGCAGGGGTCGCCGCACATCATCCGGCAGCTGATCGGCGTCACCGGGCAGTACGCCTCGGTGGACGAGAACCTCACGGCCGCAGAGAATCTGCGCCTGTTCGGCCGGCTGCAGGGACTCTCGCTGCGGGACGCCCGGGCACGGGCCGCCCGGCTCCTCGAGCAGTTCGCGCTGACGGACGCGGCCGACCGGCAGATCGCGCAGTTCTCCGGCGGCATGCGCCGTCGGCTGGACCTCGCGGCAAGCCTGATCACCAGCCCGCCGGTCATCTTCCTCGATGAACCGACCACCGGTCTGGACCCGCGTACCCGCGGCCAGATGTGGGAGACGATCCGCGGTCTGGTCGCCGACGGTTGCACCGTGCTGCTCACCACCCAGTACCTCGACGAGGCCGATCAGCTGGCCGACCGCATCGCCGTGATCGACCACGGCCGGATGGTCGCGGAGGGCACCCCGGACCAGCTCAAGGCCAAGGTGGGCGGATCCAGCCTGCAGCTCGGCGTCCGCGATGCCGGCCAGGTCGAGGAGGCGGCCCGGATCGCCGGTCGCCTCATCGGCGACACCGCCGTCCGCACGCCGGACCGCGCGAGCTTCACGGTCCCGCTGGCCGACGCCGACCGGGCGGGTGAGGTGCTGATCGCGCTGCGCGAAGTCGGTATCGCCGTCGAATCGCTCTCGGTGCAGAAGCCGACCCTCGACGAGGTGTTCCTCGCCCTCACCGGCGAGGACACCCACCAGAACTCACCGGACTCATCCCGCACCACCGGCCAGGAAGTCGCCTGATGACCACTGCACAGATCGAATCCTCAACGACGACAACTCTTCCCGCGGCGTACGACGTGCAGCCACGGCCGCACGTCGGCACCCGCGCCGCAGTCGAGCAGACCTTCAGCATGGCGTGGCGCGCGTTGATGAAGATGCGCCGCAACCCCGAGCAGATGGTCGACGTGATGGTGCTGCCCATCGTCTTCACGGTGATGTTCACGTATGTGTTCGGCGGCGCGGTCTCCGGCAGCGTCGGGCACTATCTGCCGCTGATCATCCCCGGCATCCTGGCGCAGACGGTGCTCACCGCATGCGTGGCGACCGGCACGCAGTTGCGCGAGGACATGGACAAGGGTGTCTTCGACCGCTTCCGGTCGTTGCCGATCGCGCGGATCGCACCCCTCGCCGGTCCGATGGTCGCGGACCTGGTGCGGTACGCGATCGCCACGACCCTCACCGTGCTCGTCGGCCTGGTGATGGGCTACCGCCCCGGCGGCGGCGTGCTCGGGGTCCTCGGCGCGGTCCTGCTGCTCATCGTCACCGGGTGGTCGATGGCGTGGGTCTTCACCTGGGTCGGCACCGTGATGAAGTCCGCGCAGAGCGTGCAGGGCATCTCGATGATGATCATGTTCCCGCTGACGTTCCTGTCCAACGCGTTCGTGCCGGCCGGGTCGATGCCCGGGTGGCTGCGTGCGTTCGTCGACGTCAACCCGGTGTCCCACGTCGTCACCGCCGCGCGCGACCTGATGAACGACGGTGCCGTGACCGGTGAGGTCGGCTGGGCCCTGCTCGGCTGCGCCGCGGTGATCGCCCTCTTCGCGCCGCTGTCGGTGCGGTCCTACCGCCGCAAGCTCTGAGCCGCGCGCAGGTCGTCGACCGACTGCCGCAGCTGCTCGAATCGCGCGGCGGCGTCGGCGCCGATCCCAGGTCGCGCCCGGTCGATGAGGCCGGGCGCGACCTGCTGCACCTCGGCAACCGCCCGCTCCCAGTCCATCGACGGGTAGACCTGGTTGTAGCCGGACGCGTGCGCGAGCACCATCAACCGGGCGCCGGCGTCCGCGCCGTCCGGGTCGTGGGCGACGGCCCAGCGGCCCACGGCGAACGCCAGGGCGCCGGCGGACGGGTGATCCAGGTCGGCCAGCGGAGCCGAGAGCGTCTCGTACAGGGCCGCGAGCCCCTCGGCGTACGCCGTGCGGGTGGCGGCGGACGCACCAGGGGCGTCGCGCAGGACCGTGCTGTGCAGGTACGCCGCGCGGCCGAAGAGCAGCCAAGGCGCGGCCCGGTCGAACGATGCGGCGAGTGGCATCGTCACCCGCTGCATGAGGCACCACCCGTCGTAGTGCAGGCTCGCGGCCAGTACCGAATCACCTTGTGCCGCAGCGAGTTCGGCGCGCAACGGCTCGAGCGATCCCCACCCGGGCAGGGTGCTGGAGCCGCCCTCGTCCTCCAGATGCCGCAACTGGTCCTGTGCTGCGGCGAGGTCGCCCGCGTCGATGGCACCGAAGGCGATGATCATCCGCTGTTGCGCGGCGTCCTCCCCGGCGTGCAGTCGCTCGAGGACGTCGATCGCCCGCTCCGCCTCGCGCGCGGCCTCGATCCGGCGGCCGCCCTGCACCAGCAGACCGGCGCGCTCGGCGCGCAACGCGTGGGACTGCCACGGGCCGTCGGCGTCCCTGCTGTTGGCCAGGGCGAGGTCCACGGCGTGCAATGCGGCGTCCAGGTCGCCGGCGTTCTCCGCGATGTGCATCCACCACCGTGCGGCGAGCCCGGCCAGGTGCCTGTCCGGCGCACCGGACAGGGCGATGAGACGCTCCAAAGCGCCGGCCGAGTCGCGGTCGGCGACCTGCGCGAGGACTGCCGAGATCTGCACCAGGGCGGCGGTGCGGGGGTCGCCGCCGGGGCCCAGCCTGTCGAGGGCGTCGAGGAGGGCCTCGTCGGTGGTGCCTCGGAACAGTCCCTGGAACATCGCGGCCCACGCCAGGAGCACACGGGCCGCATCGGCGTCCTGGGGGTCGGTCGGGTGACGCATGATGACCCGGGCCGCGCTGTCGCTGGCGTCGACAGCGCGCAGGAAGTTGCCGCTGACCTGCCAGAGGGTGATCAGGGTCGCGCCGATCACGGCGGTCGCCGCGGCGTCGTCGGCCGCGATCGCCCGGTCCAGCTCGACACTCAGGTTGCCTTCGTCCCGACTGAGGGCATCGATTGCCTCGATCTGGTCGGGACCGAAGAAGCGGGTCGCGGCCGCGCGACCGACCTGCAGCGCCCACCCGCGTACGGCGGCCCGCACCTGCGCGCCCCGGTCGGTCCGCGCCAGCGCGTCGCGGCCGAACTCCCGCACCGTCTCCAGCATCCGGTAGCGCACCGTGACGTCCTCGACCACCGTGAGCAGCGACTGGGAGACCAGGCTCTCGACGTGCGTGAGGGCTGCGGGCCCGATCACCCATTCGGCGCCCTCGAGGTCGAACCCGTCGTGGAACGCCGACAGCGCGGTGAGCGCGTCGCGGTCCTCGGGGTCGAGCAGGTTCCAGGACCAGTCGATGACGGCCTGCAGGGTCTGGTGGCGCTCCGGCACGCCGCGGGTGCTGCCGCGCAGCAGGCTGAAGCGCTGGTCCAGGCGCTGTGCGATCGCGGCCACCGACATCGCGCGCACCCGCGCGGCGGCGAGCTCGATCGCGAGCGGCAGACCGTCGAGGCGGTCGACGAGCGGCCCGACGATGTCGTCACGCAGCTCGACACCCGGTCGGGCCGCCAGCGCCCGATCGCGGAAGAGCGTCACGGCGTCGTCGTGGCCGAGCTGGGGGAGCGAGTAGACCCGCTCGGCGCGGATACCCAGCGCGGTCCGGGAGGTGGTGAGCACGGTGAGTTCCTGCACCTGGGTGATGAGGGTGGCCACGAGGTCGGCGACCGCGTCGACGACCTGCTCGCAGTTGTCCAGGATGAGCAGCGTCGGCACCGACCCCAGGCGGTCCACCAACCGGGTGCGCAGGTCGGTGGGACGGGCCCGGGCCGGACGGTTCGTCGTACTCTCGCGGACGCCGACGGCGCTCGCGAGGGTGGGCAGCACGCCGTCGCCGGAGACGACCCCGGCGAGTTCCACGAAGTGCACCGCGGGCTGCACCGCGCCGCGACCGACGACGTGCGCCAGCCTGGTCTTGCCCAGACCGCCCGGTCCGAGAATCGTGACCACCCTTGTGGTGCGGGTGAGTTCGCGCAGAGCGGTGATATCGGCGCCGCGTCCGATCAGGTCGGTGTCGTCGTAGCGGACACCACTGCGCCGGGGATCCTCCAGGGCCAGGAACTCCGCGTGCAGCGCTCGCAGGCGCTCACCCGGAGTGGTGCCGAGCTGGTCGGCGAGCGTGCGTCGGTAGGCGTCGTACCGGGCCAGGGCCTCGGCGGTGCCGGCGGTCTCGGACACGCTGCGGAGGTAGGCCTCCAGCAGCGGCTCGGCCGGGGTCGGACTGTCGACGAGCGGCTGCAGGATGGGGATGGCGCGCGCGTGGTCGCCGAGCCTGCTTGCCGCCTCGCCCAGCACCGCGCGGCAGGAGTCGATGTCGTCGCGTGCGCTGGCGCGCAGATCCCCCAGCGCCCCGGGTTCGGCTCCGCCGACCGGGGTGGCGAGCACCTGCTCGGCGAGGTCGCGCGCCTTGGTCCAGTCCTGCGCGGCAGCGGCGCGGCGAGCGGAGCGCACCAGCTGCTGCAGCCGCCAGGCGTCGACAACGGCGGGCGCGAGGCCGCACCGGTAGCGCGCTCCGAGCCGTTCGACCACCTCGGGCGCAGTCTGCTTGCGCGTGCGGGACACGATGACCTGCAACGCTTTTCGTGGATCGCCGGGCGGATCTTCCGGCCAGAGCAACTCCTCGAGGCGGTGCGTGCCGACACCCTCGCTCCCGGCCGCGACGAGGGCGGCCAGCAAGGTCCGCACGCGGTCGCCGGCGATCTCCTGCTCACCCCAGGCCGCTTCGTCGAGCAGCCGCAGCGTGAGGGTCACCCCGTCAGCATAGGAGCGGGCGCGGGCTCGTCACTGGGCGTCGCTGGGGGTGACGGAGGCGGCGTCCGGCCGCCGGCGTGGGGGTTCTGCGTCCGTGGCCAGGGCTGCAGCACTGGCCGCAGACACAAACCGGCCACCTCACCCCTGGAAAGATGATCGGCCGCGACCCCGCGGGCGGCCACTACGATGGCGGCGGCTCGGCGTACGCCGGCCTGGAGGGCTCGCATAGTGGCCTAGTGCGGCGGTCTTGAAAACCGCTATGTCGGCAACGGCATCGTGGGTTCGAATCCCACGCCCTCCGCTCTTGTGCACGCCTCGTCGGGTCGCTTATTCCTCGACGCCGATCATCACCTCGGTGGACTTCACCAGGGCGATCGCCGTGCTCCCGACCGTCAGTCCGAGCTCCTCCACGGCCTCCCTGGTGATGCTGGCGGTGACCTGCTGGCCACCGCCGTCGAGCCGCAGTTTGACGGTCGCCATCACGGCCCCGACGGTGACCTCGGTGACCGTGCCGGCGAGCTGGTTGCGGGTGGACAGGCGCATGGTTGATCTCCTTGAGTTGACGCGGGTGATCGCGCTTCAGGATCCCATCGCAGAGGGGTGGGACAGGCACCCCGATCCGTGCTAGCGTCAGTCGTGGTTGCAGTTGGAGTTTCTCGCAGGACGATGGAGTGCCCGCAGCAGGTAGGCGGGCATTTTGCATGTGGGCCACGGTTCATGACTTGTGGGTTCGGCCGAGGCAGCCGGAGCTTTGCATCCGCGAAGCTCCACGCCGGAAATAGATAGAGAGTTACCCCGAATGGCACAGGGCACCGTCAAGTGGTTCAACGCTGAAAAGGGCTTCGGCTTCATTGCGCAGGACGGTGGGGGCCCGGACGTTTTCGTCCACTACTCCGCCATCCAGACCAATGGATACAAGAGCCTCGACGAAGCGCAGCGCGTGGAGTTCGAGATCACCCAGGGCGACAAGGGCCCGCAGGCGACCAACGTCGTCGCGGTCTGATCTTTCGACAGACTTAAGGAGCTTGCGGCTCGCCGCAGCTGCTCCTGCTAAGCACCCCGCCACCGTTCGGTGGCGGGGTGCTTTGTCGTTCCAGCCGGCCATGGCGAGGTCAGGACGGATGACACCAAGCGTGGTGGCCCGCTGGGGCCGAAAGGTGCGGGTGGTCGGAGCCGGACCGCGCGTTGTGGCCCGCTCGGGCCGAAAGGTGCGCGTGGACGAAGCGGGACCGCGCGTTGTGGCCCGCTCGGCCCGAAACGTGTGAGTGGGGGAAGCGGGACCGCGCGTTGTGGCCCACTCGGCCCGAAACGTGTGAGTGGGGGAAGCGGGACCGCGCGTTGTGGCCCACTCGGCCCGCAACGAATGCGGGCCGAGCCGGACGTCGTCAGCAGGAGCTGGCGGTGTCCGAGATGGGGTTCGCCGGCTTGGTCGTGGTCGACGACGGTGTCGACGTGCTGGGCGTGGACGAGGGCTTGGCCGCCTTCGGCTTCGCCGCAGTGTGCGGACGGTCGATCGCGGCCTTGACCAGTTGCCGGATCTTGGCGAAGTCCGGGTTGCCGCTCGCGATGGTCGGGTAGCTCAGGTTGACGCTGCGCATGTTGCCCTTCTTCATGCGGTTGACCAGCGTCGCGAACGCGTCCAGGTGATCCTGGGGGACGTCCATCGTGATGCTCTGTCGCGCGACGCTCATCACGTCGGTGAACTTGGTGATCATGGTGAACGGGTTCGCCTGGTTGATTAGGCTGTTGACCATGCAGCGCTGGCGACGGGTGCGGTCGTCGTCGCTGTTCTCGACACGGCTGCGGGAGTACCACAGTGCCTGGTAGCCGTTGAGCTTGTGGTACCCGGCGGGGACTCGGCCGGTGATGCTGCCGGGCACGATCTGGCCGTTCGCGATGCGGCCTCCGATGGCGATCCCGCCGGCCGGCACGTTGACGTAGACGCCGCCCATCGCGTCCACCAACTTCTGGAAGCCCGCGAGGTCGATGACCACGGTGTAGTCGATCGGCATACCCACGATGTCGCTGACGACCTCACGGGTCGTGTCCAGGCCGGGGTTCTTCTCGTCCTTGGGGAAGAGCGTCGGGTAGTTCGTCCCGGCCTCGGTCCACAGCGCGTCCATCAGGCAGTCGTGGCCCTGGCCGCGGTTCGGGCAGTAGAACCCGTTGGGGTAGATCTTGTGCAACGGGTTGGTCGCCGGGATCGGCACGTGCTCCAGGTTGCGCGGGATGCTCACCAACGTCGTGTCACCGGTGTGGGTGTCGATGCTCGCCACCATGATCGAGTCGGTACGCACGCCGGTACGGTCCGCGCCCGCGTCCGATCCCAGGAAGAGCATGTTGATGCGGGGGACCGACTTCCACGGGTCCGAGCCGGCGGCCGGAGTGTGCTGTACGGGGTCGCGGCCCTTGTACCGGACCGTGAAGACATGGTCGAGCGTGCCCTTGGTGACCCACACGTAGTTGGTGGCCACGGCGGCGGGAACACCGACGACCATGCAGAGCAGGGCCGTGAAAAGACGGTGCATCCACTTGGTCCGGTTCGGCCAACGACTGCCCGAGGTCTCGGCGTACGTCGCGAGGATCCCGCCCAGCCAGACCAACCCGCCGACGATGCACACGAACAACAGGAAGACCAGGCCGCGCGTGGACAGCAGCCGCGCCGCGCCGTGCATGATGCCGCCGCGAGTGAGGATCCAGAACAGCAGGACGAACAGCACGACGGACAGGCCGAGCAGCACGGCACCCAGGCGCCGCCTGCGGGTGAGGGTCAGGCCCAGACCCGGCAGGATCGCGCTCATCGTGGTGAGCAGCAGCGCGCGACGTACGTCGTGGGACCGCGACTCGCGGGCAGCGGAGCGTGATCGGAGCTGAGAACCAGCACCTGCGACGCTGGCTCCGGATGGGCGGACGCGCCGCGAGCCGGTGTCGTCGCCGGAGGCGGACGACTCCTCTACCTCATCGGTCGTCGACGGACGCGACGCGCGAGGAAGCTGCGCCCGGCGGTCGGGTGCACCGGGTTCGCCGCGTTCAGTCATGTCTGCTCTCGTAGGTTGTGTCGAAATTCAATGAAGCCCACCACATCATCCACCACCGGTACACACTTCAGGTCCAACAGCGGCAGATCAGGATCGGTTTGGCCCTCCGCTGCCGCGCCGGTAACCTTGCCGTCGCTTGCATTGGAGGCGTCGCCTAGTCAGGTCTATGGCGCCCGCCTGCTAAGCGGGTTTGGGGCTACAACCCCATCGAGGGTTCAAATCCCTCCGCCTCCGCCGAACGAGTAAGACCGAACCCCCACCGAGCCGCGGCTCGGTGGGGGTTCGTGCGTCCCACGTCCCGCGCCGGCGTGCGAGTTCGCCAGTCAGCATCTGCACCTTCGCACTCTGCCCCCTCATTACTGTGGGCTGGCTGTGTGAAATGTGAGCACACCCAGCACGTGCGGTGACGCCGACGAACATCCGGCGAACCCCGATGCGCATCATCACTCGCCGCCGGCCGTCAGCGCCCGATGGTAAGCATTGACAGTTGCTTTGGTCTCTTCCTGGGATGTGCCAGGCACCCCCACTACATTCTTCGCTGCGGTTCAGCGTGGATCTGTTGACAGGCTGGTGTGACCCAGATTACTTTAAAGATCACCCGAAAGCAGCACAAGATCACACAATTCTCACACGAACGTGGCTGCGTAGCCCGATCGGCGTGAGGGCGGGCCTCGAACCGGACGTTGATGCAAGGAGCCAGGCATGCGCGCAGTTGTTTTCGCCAGCGAGGGCACGTTGGTGCTCGAAGACCGCCCCGAGCCCACGCCGGGCTTCAAGGAGGTGCTCATCGAGACCGCCGCCGTGGGCATCTGCGGTACCGATGCCCATGTGTTCGACGGTGAGTTCGAGGGCACCGTGTTCCCCCTCGTCCCGGGCCACGAGGCGACGGGGACGGTCGTCGCACTGGGCGAGGGATGTGACACCAGCAGCAACAAGCTCGCCGTCGGCGACCATGTCGCGATCAACCCCAGCACCGTCTGTGGCGAGTGCGAGTTCTGCCTCAACGGCAAGAACAACCTGTGTCGTTCCTGGAACGGGCTGGGCGTCGTGGCCTCGGACGGCGCCTCCCAGGAGCGTTTCGTCGCACCGCTCGCGAACGTCTTCAAGCTCAAGCCCGACACCGACCTGCACCTCGCGGCACTGATCGAGCCGCTGGCCTGCTCGATCCGCGGGTGGGACCAGTTGCCGCGGCGGATGGGTGACCACGTGCTCGTGTACGGCGCCGGCACCATGGGCCTGCTGATGGCGCAGCTCGCGCCGTACGCCGGGGCCGCGTCGGTCACCGTCATCGACGTCAACGAGGGGCGCCTGCAGGTCGCCGCGGATGTGGGTGTCCAGCACCGCTACACCAACGCCGACGACGCGGACCGCGAGCTGTGGGACGTCGTGATCGACTGCACCGGCAACGTTAAGGCGATCGAGGACGGCCTCAAGCGGCTGAAGCCCGGCGCGTCGTTCCAGCACTTCGGCGTGGCCGCGACCGACGCCGTCGCCCAGTACGCGCCGTTCCGGGTCTACCGCGACGAACTGTCGATCGGCGGATCGATGGCGGTGCTGAACTCGTTCGGCCGCGCGGTGGAGATGTTCGAGGCCGGCGCCATCAAGGCGGCGCCGATGGTCAGCCACTCCTTCAGCCTCGACGACTACGCCGACGCGCTGACGATGTTCCGCGCCGGCACCGGTCGCAAGCTGCAGATCCGTCCGAACGACGCCGAGTCCAAGGTGCTCCTCTGATGAGTACCGCCAGCGACACGGCGCCCGCGGGCGGCAGCGGTCGCCGGCTCGGTCGCGGGACCGACTCCGCGGCGATCAAGCGGTTCGCGCCGCTGGCCGTCCTCGTCGTCGTCGTGGTGCTGATGTTCACCGTCGGCACCTCCTACGTCGGCGGCGGCAGCAATGCCGCGGTGGCAGCCAACGGCGGGACGCCGGTCTTCGACCCGACGACGTTCGCGACGAAGAACTTCCCGGTCGTGCAGAGCTACATCAGCAGTAAGGCCGTCCCCGCGACCACGCTGGCGGCCGGTCTGAAGACCGACCCGACCGGTGCGAAGTTCGGGAAGACCCCCGACGGGGCAGCCGGCCCGGAGATCCCCGTCAAGTTCACCGGGGTGGTCGGCAAGAACCAGGGCAACGGCACCTACGCGGTCACCATCTCGGGCCTGCCCAAGACGCACGCGGTCAACCTCGTCGTCGGCCCGGCGATCACCTCCACCGACCTGCGCGACGTCAGCGGCGCCTACACCCAGAACACCCCGGGCATCGCCAACCAGACCGACTTCCTCAACGCCTCGCTCGCGCTCAACAACCAGTTGAAGTCGCAGGTCCTCGCCAAACTCGGCACGAGCTCCCTCACCGGTAAGACGGTGGAGGTCGAGGGCGCCTTCCTGCTGATCAACCCGAACCTGTGGACCGTGACCCCGTCGAAGGTGGCCGTGAAGTGAGCCTGGAAACGGCCGAGGCACTCGCGCCCGCTGCCCGCGACGACGTCGTCGTACGCGCTCGCGACGTGGTCAAGACCTACGGCGGCACCCGCGCGCTCAAGGGCGTCAACTTCGACATCCACCGCGGCACCGTGACGACGTTGTTCGGCGAGAACGGTGCGGGCAAGTCCACGCTGATGAAGATCCTGTCGGGTGTCGAGCAACCCACGTCGGGGTCGATCGAGTTGTACGGCGAGCAGGTCACCTTCGCCTCGACCGTCGACGCCCGCGATCGCGGGATCTCGATCATCCACCAGGAGCTGAGCCTCGCGCCCAATCTCAGCGTCCGCGACAACATCTTCATGGGCCGGGAGATCCACAACGCGACCGGCATCGACTTCGCCGAGGAGACCCGTCAGACCCGTGCCCTCATGGCGGAGCTGGAGGAGCAGATCGACCCCGCCACGCTCGTCGCGGAGCTGCGCCTCGGGCAGCAGCAGATCGTGGAGATCGCCCGCGCCCTCTCGGTCAACGCCCGGATCCTGATCATGGACGAGCCCACCTCGGCGCTCAGCGCGACCGAGGTCGAGGTGCTGTTCAAGGTGATCCACGACCTGACCAGTCGCGGTGTGTCGATCGTCTACATCTCCCACCACCTGGAGGAGGCGCTGCAGATCACCGACTACGCCGTCGTCCTCCGCGACGGTGCGATGACCGCCAGTGCCGAGGTCGAGGACATCGACCTGGAGTGGATCGTGCGCAACATGGTCGGAGAGAACTTCGACCTGGGCAGTCCGCCGAGCGACTACACGTTCGGCGACGTCGCCCTCTCCATCCAGGACGTCAGCGTCGCCGATCCGGACAACGCCGACCGCTTCCTGGTCGATCATCTGAGCCTGGACGTGCGGGCGGGGGAGATCGTCTGCATCTACGGGCTGATGGGCGCCGGGCGCACCGAGCTGCTCGAGGCCGTGGCCGGTCGTGTGCCCCTCTCCGGCGGCCGCGTGCTGCTGAAGGACAAAGATGTCGCGAAGCTGACGATCGCGGGGCGGATAGCCGCCGGAATGGGCCTCGTTCCCGAGGATCGCCAGCGGGACGGCCTCGTGCAGACGATGACGGTCGGACGCAACATGTCGCTGGCCAGCCTCGGGTCGTTCGTCAAGACACTGCTGATGTCGCCCGCCATGGAACGCAAGCTCGTCGACGGCGCGATCCGCGACGTGCACGTCAAGACCTCCGGCGGCGGCGCGATGATCGGCTCGCTGTCGGGGGGCAACCAGCAGAAGGTCGTCATCGGCAAGATGCTGTCGACCGACCCCCAGGTGATCCTGCTCGACGAACCGAGCCGCGGGATCGACGTCGGCGCGAAGGCCGAGGTCTTCGGGCTGCTCGCCGCCCGCGCCCGCGAAGGTCTCGGCGTCCTCTACTCGACATCCGAGGTGGGTGAGTGCCTCAGCATCGCCCACCGCGTCGTGGTGATGCGGCGCGGCCGCATCTCCGCCGAGTTCGGCTCGAACGTGGCCAAGGAACAGATCATGGCCGCCTCCGGTGAATCCCTCGTCTCATGACCCTGGCAGAAACGGACATAACGTCATGACCGCATCGACCGCGAATCGCGCACCCGAGGACTCGGGGCCGAAGCCGCGCACCTCCCGGATTCCCACGAACCTCAGCATCGGGAAGGTCCTGCTGGAGGGGCGCGCGTTCCTCGCGCTGATCGTCATCATCGTGGTGTTCTCGAGCCTCTCGGGCAACTACTTCACGGTCGACAACATCATCTCGATGGCCTCCCACGTCGCGATCTACGCCCTCCTCGCGATGGGCATGCTGCTGGTCATCCTCAACGGCGGCATCGATCTGTCGGTCGGGTCCACTCTGGCGATCTCGGGGATGGTCGCGGGCTTCCTCATGAAGGGGGTGAACCTGCCCCTCAGCGATCACACGGCGTTCCCCGCGGTGTGGGTGGTGGTCGTCATCTGCTGTGCGGTGGGCGGATTCGTGGGCCTGGTCAACGGCATCCTGGTCGGCCGGCTGAAGGTCGCGCCGTTCGTCGCGACGCTGGGCACCCTGTACGTCGTCCGCGGCCTCGCGGAGCTGATGACCAACGGCCAGCCCTACAACAACCTGGCCGGCGACCCCAAGCTGGGCAACACCGGCTTCAACTGGCTCGGTTTCAACAAGCTGCTGGGCATCCCGGTCGGCGTGATCGTCATGGTCGTCGTCGCGATCATCATCGCCGTCACGCTGAACCGCGCGGTCTTCGGCCGGTGGCTCTACGCGTCCGGCGGCAACGAGCGCGCCGCCGAACTGTCCGGAGTGCCCGTCCGCAAGGTGAAGGTCCGCGTCTACGTGGCCTCCGGGGTCTGCGCCGCGATCGCCGGTCTGATCCTGTCCTCGGAACTGACCGCCGCCAGCCCGGTCAACGGCCAGTCGTATGAGCTGACCGCGATAGCCGCGGTCGTCATCGGCGGCGCCGCGCTGACCGGTGGCCGGGGCAACGTCCGCGGCACCCTGCTCGGTGCGTTCGTGATCGGGTTCCTGTCCGACGGCCTGACCATCGTCGGGGTCTCGTCGTACTGGCAGACCGTCTTCACCGGTGCCGTGATCATCCTGGCGGTCCTGCTGAACGCCGTGCAGTACAAGGGCACCCGGCGCAGGAAGACCGGTTCGAGCGCCCCGGGGGCTGACGGTGCGACGGCGGACGCCGCAGGCCCCAGGGCCACCAAGAACTCCGACGTGCCGCAATCGGCTCCGGACATCGGCAAGACCGCCAGCTGATCCTCCCGGTCGGCACCCACCCTCGAAAGGAACGAACGTATGTCTCGAAAGACAGGTCTCGCGCTCGCTACGAGCGCGGCACTCGCCCTCACCATCGCCGCTTGCGGCTCCAGCAGCGGCTCGGGCGGCTCCGGCAGCTCCAGCAAGGCCAGCGGGGGGTCGGGGAGCTCGACGCAGAAGGCCAGCGGCAAGAAGGGCGGGCTCATCTCGATCATCGTCAACGATCCGTCCAACCCGTACTGGAAGACCGAGGGCGATGTGGCCGACGCCGAGGCGATCAAGCTCGGCTACAAGGCGAACGTCTCGGCGTCCAAGGGTGACCTCAACAAGGAGAGCACCCTGATCGACACCGCGATCACGAACAAGTCTGCGGCGATCATCCTCGACCCGGCGAACGCCACCGGATCCGTCGGTGCGGTCCGCAAGGCGACCAGCGCCGGCATCCCGGTCTTCCTGGTCAATGCCGAGATCAACACCCTGGGGATCGCCAAGGCCCAGCTGATCTCCAACAACGCGCAGGGTGCCTCGATCGGCGCTCAGCAGTGGGTCAAGGACATCGGACAGAAGGGCAATTACGTCGAGCTCTTCGGTGCGCCGACCGACAACAACGCCGCCATCCGCTCCAACGGGTACGCGACCGTGCTCGGTCAGTACCCCGGGCTGAAGAAGGTCGGGAAGGAGGTCGCCAACTGGGACCGCACCCAGGGCCACGACAAGATGCAGTCGCTGCTGCAGGCGCACCCCAACATCATCGGCGTCCTGTCCGGGAACGACGAGATGGCGCTCGGAGCGGTCGCCGCGCTGAAGGAGGCCGGCAAGCTCTCCACGATCAAGGTCGGGGGCTTCGACGGGTCGCCGGACGCGGTCAAGGCGGTTCTCAACGGGACACTGCAGTACACGGTGCTGCAGCCGGTGGCCACGTTCGCCGCCAAGGCGGTCGACGAGGCGAACACCTTCATCACCACGGGCAAGACCGGCGTCTCGACCGAGAAGCAGTCCTTCGACTGCATTCTGATCACCAAGGCGAACGCGTCGAAGGTCACCAAGCCCTTCACCATCACCAACTGATCGTCGGGCCGGGGGCGTGCGGCACGCGTCGCGCCCCCGGCCCGATCCCAAGGACGGAAGGCCCATCCGGTGAGTTATCTCCTCAACGACCCCACCTCGTTCGCCGATGAGATGGTCGACGGCTTCGTGCTCGCCAACCATGAGCTGGTGCGCCGCGTCGAGGGTGGCGTGGCCCGGGCGACGGCGACGCCTAACGGCGAGGTCGCGGTCGTCATCGGCGGCGGGTCCGGTCACTACCCGGCGTTCGCGGGTCTGGTCGGCCAGGGTCTGGCGCACGCGGCGGCGCTCGGCAACGTGTTCGCCTCACCGTCGGCGCAGCAGGCGTACTCCGTCGCGAAGTCCGTCGCCACCCCGGCGGGGGTGCTGTTCACCTACGGCAACTACGCGGGTGACGTCCTCAACTTCGACCAGGCGCAGGAGCGGTTGATCGCCGAGGGCATCCCGTGTCGCACCGTCGTCGTCACCGACGACATCTCGAGCGCGTCGGACGCCGAGCGGGGCAAGCGGCGCGGGGTCGCGGGCGACCTCGTGGTCTTCCGCGCCGCGGCGTGGGCCGCCGAGCAGGGTCGCTCACTGGACGAGGTCCACGACCTCGCGCAGGAGACCAACGAGCGCACCCGCACCCTCGGCGTCGCCTTCTCCGGCTGCACCCTGCCCGGGGCGGATGCGCCGCTCTTCTCCGTCCCGGAGGGCCGGATGGCCGTCGGCATGGGCATCCATGGCGAGCCGGGGATCGAGGAGGCAGCGCTGCCCACGGCGGACGAGTTGGGCCGGCTGCTCGTGAGCCGGGTGCTGGAGGCCGCAGGCGAGCACGACGAGAGCCGTGTCGCGGTCATCCTCAACGGCCTGGGCTCGGTCAAGACCGAGGAGCTGTTCGTCACCTACCGGACCGTCGCTGCCCGGCTCGAGACGGCCGGCTTGACGATCGTCGCCCCCGAGGTGGGCGAGATGGTGACCAGCTTCGAGATGGCGGGCGTCTCCCTCACGGTCACCTGGCTCGACGCCGACATCGAGGCGGCATGGACCTCACCCGCGGCAGCCCCGGCGTACCGGCGCGGCAGCGTGCGCGCCGACGGGGATGCCGCTCGCCTGCCGGACGAGGCGGCGGCGAGCGAACGCGGGTATCCGGCGGCCAGCGAGGAGTCCCGCCGCGTCGCGCGCCGGGCCGCGGCCGCGCTGCATGCCGTGCGGGCCACCATCGATGAACACGTCGACGAGCTCGGCAGGCTCGATGCCGTCGCCGGCGACGGCGATCACGGCATCGGCATGCAACGTGGTGCGCGCGCCGCCGTGGACGCGATGGACGCCACCCTCGGATTCGGCGCCGGTGCGCAGTCGGCCCTGGAGGCGGCCGGCGACGCGTGGGCCGACAAGGCCGGCGGCACCTCCGGCGCGTTGTGGGGCGTCGCGCTGCGCACTCTCGCCGCACGCCTCGGCAACGACGCGCGACCGGATGCCGACGCGATCGCCTCCGGTGTGCAGGACGCCGCCGACGCGCTGGGCCGGTTCGGCAAGGCCGAACGAGGTGACAAGACGATGCTCGACTCCCTCTACCCGTTCGCCGAGGCGTTGCGCAGCAACGCCGACGCCGGCCGGTCGCTGGCCGAGAGCTGGTCGGCGGCGGCGGACGTCTGCACCGACGCGGCTGCCGCGACCGCCGATCTGCTGCCGAAGATCGGCCGGGCCCGCCCGCACGCCGAGAAGAGCGTGGGCACTCCCGACCCGGGCGCGTTCTCCCTCGCCCTCGCTGTGACAGCGATCGCTGGCACGCTCACCTCCACGAAAGCCGAGACACCATGAGTTCCAAACTGCGGATCGTCGTCGGCTCCGACGACGCGGGGTTCCAGTACAAGGAGGCCCTCAAAGCCGACTTCGAGGCCAGCGCGGACGTCGAGTCGGTGCAGGACGTGGGCGTCGACGCCGAGAGCCACACGCCGTACCCGACCGTCGCGATCGCCGCCGCCGAACTGATCCGCTCGGGGCAGGCGGACCGCGCCCTGCTGGTGTGCGGCACCGGTCTCGGGGTCGCCATCTCGGCGAACAAGGTGCCCGGTGTCCGCGCCGTCACCGCGCACGACAGCCTGTCGGTCGAGCGCTCGGTGCTCAGCAACAACGCGCAGGTGCTGACCTTCGGCCAGCGCGTGGTGGGACTCGAACTCGCCCGGCGGCTCGCGCGCGAGTGGCTGACCTACGAATTCGACGACGCCTCCTCCTCGGCCGAGAAGGTCGCGGTGCTCGATCGCTACGAGAGCAAGACGGCCCAGCCCCAGGAACCGGCATGAGCCGGTCCGCTGCTCGTGCGCTGCCGATCGCACGCCTCCCGTGACGGGTGGCGCACGTCCGCCGCTCATCGGTATCAGCCTGAAGATGTACTTCGAGCCCTCCAGGGCCGTCGAATGGGCGCAGGACGTGATGCAGCTCGCGGCCGAACATGACAGCACGAGCTCCGGCACGGTGGACCTGTTCGTCCTGCCCTCGATGCCGGTCGTGCCGGCCGTGATCGACATCGCGACCGGCACCCGCGTGCAGGTCGGTGCCCAGGACCTGTTCTGGGAGGACCGAGGCGCGTTCACCGGGGGCATCAGCGGCGCGGACCTGCGCGACATCGGGTGCACGATGGTCGAGATCGGCCACGTCGAACGGCGCCGCGTCTTCGGTGAGGACGACGCGACGGTCGCCCGCAAGTTCGCGGCCGCCGTACGCAACGGGCTGACGCCGGTGCTGTGCCTGGGGGAACGTGCTCCTGGTGAGACCGCCGCCGCGGTGGCGGACTGCGTCGAGCAGCTGACCAGCGCGCTCGCGGACCTGCCGGATGGTCAGCGGGCGGACATCGTCCTGGCCTACGAGCCGGAGTGGGCGATCGGCCGGGCGGAACCAGCCGATGCCCAGCACATCGGCGCGGTGGCCCTCGCCCTGCGTGAGTACGTGCGCGGGCATCCGGTCGTCGGGGGGTCGCGCGTCATCTACGGCGGTAGTGCGGCGCCGGGGTTGTGGACCCTCATCCACGCCACGGTCGACGGCTTGTTCCTCGGCCGCTTCGCCCACGACGTGACCGCGCTGAGGGCCATCCTCGACGAGGTCACCGCGATAGAGTCCAGTGTTCTGTCCTGACCGAACAGGTGAGCAGGTTTGCCACGGATGTCTATCGAACCCGTCGCCGCCGACAGCCGGCAGAGCCGGCAGATGGCGCGCCAGAGGGCGATCACCGAAGCGGTGATGGCGCAGGGCGCGGTGCGGATCGAGGAGCTCGCGGAGCGCTTCGACATCAGTGTGATGACCGTGCATCGGGACCTGGACGAGCTGGAGAGCCGCGGCATCCTGCGCAAGAGTCGTGGCGTGGCGACCGCGACCGCGACCTCCCTGGTGGAGTCCAGCGACATCTACCGCACGGGACGCGAGAAGCGCGAGAAGGAAGCGATCGCCCTCGCGGCGATGGACTTCGTCGAGCCGGGGCAGGCGATCCTGCTGGACGACTCGACGACGGTGGCGCACATGGCACCGCACCTGCAGAGCAAGGTCCCTCTCACCGTCATCACGAACGTGCTCACGCTGATCAACGAGCTGCGTGGCGCGCGGGGGATCACCCTGCTGTCACTCGGCGGTGAGTACTACAACTGGTGCAGCGCCTTCATGGGACGGATGACCACCCAGGCCATCTCCAACCTGCGCGCCGACACCTTCTTGATGTCGACCGCCGCGATCACCGACGACATCGTCTTCCACCAGGCGCTGGAGACCGTCGACATCAAGCGCGCGATGTTCGACTCGGCCAGCCGACGCATTCTGCTGGTCGATCACACCAAGTTCGAGAAGCGTGCGCTGCACGCCCTCGCCCCGCTGTCGGCGTTCGACACGGTGATCGTGGACGCGGGAACGCCGGACCATCACATCGCCCGGATGCGGGACCAGGGGATCCATGTGGTCGTCGCGCCCCTACGGGGAGTGGCCGGGGTGCCGCGCGCTCGCTCGGCGCGTGGCGACTTCGACCACTGACCGCGTTTCGGGAGGTCGCAGGCCCTCAGAGGGCGGTCGGCGCGGACTCGGCGGCGACGACGTCGGGCGCGGACGGGGCGAACCAGCGTCGCAGCAGCACGAACCGGATGATCGTGGCGATCACGTTGCCGGCGGCGACCGTCGCCGTGGACACCAGGCTGTTCGCGTGCGGGTCGGCCCGCCGGAGGATCTCCAGCGCACCGGACGTCATGGCCACGGTGATGGCGAGCAGCACCAGGGACTGCAGTTGCACCCGGGCCGCCCCTCCGGTGCCCCCGGCGTTGAAGGTGAACCGGCGGTTCAGCGACGTGTTGATCACGGTGCAGATGAGCAGTGCGGTGATGTTCGCCCACTGATTGCCCATGGCATGCCGGAAGAGGGCGAAGAGCACCAGGTTCAGCACCGTGCTGCCGACACCGATGATGGCGAACTTCACGACCTGGGCACCGAGCTTGCGGCGTGCGGACATCAGGGAGCCACCGACGGCATCGGGGCCGGCGTCTCCTGGCTCGAGCGCCGCATCCGCATTGTGAAGCAGGTGCTCCCCGGCGCGGACTGCACCGTGAGCTCCCCGCCGTGCGCGGTCACGACCGCGTGCACGATCGAGAGCCCGAGCCCGGTCGAACCCTCCGTGCGGGTACGCGCGGAGTCACCCCGGGTGAACCGCTCGAAGATGTGCGGCAGCAGGTCGGGCTCGATCCCCGGACCGTCGTCGGACACCGACACCACCACGTCACCGCCGTCGGCGGCCACCCGCGTGGTCACCTCGGTGCCCGCAGGAGTGTGCCGGCGGGCGTTGGCGAGCAGGTTGATCAGCACCTGACGGATCCGGGCCTCGTCGCCGACGACCTCCATCGGCTCGTCCGGCAGGTCGAGTTTCCACCGATGATCGGGACCGGCCGCGTGCGCGTCCGACATGGTCTCCATGGCCAGCAGCGTGACATCCACCGGTTCGCGCTCCAGCGGCCGCCCCGAGTCCAGCCGTGCCAGCAGCAGCAGATCCTCCACCAGCGCGGTCATCCGGTCCGACTCGGACTCGATACGGCTCATGGCGTGCTGGACGCCCGTCGGCACCGGTTCGCGCTCGCGCCGGGACAACTCGGCGTACCCACGGATCGAGGCGAGCGGCGTACGCAGCTCATGGCTCGCGTCCGCCACGAACTGCCGCACCCGCGTCTCGCTCTCCTGGCGGGCGGTCAACGCGCCGTCGACGTTGTCGAGCATTTGGTTGAGCGCGAGCCCGACCTGGCCCACCTCGGTGCGCTCGTCGGTGTCCGCGGGATCGACCCGCTCGTGCATGACGACCTCACCGGCGGACAGAGGAAGGTTCGAGACCCTGGTCGCGGTCTCGGCGACCCGGCGAAGAGGCTCGAGGTTGCGGCGCACCAGATAGGCGGTAGCCAGCCCGACCAGGATCAGCCCGGCGCCCGACAGCAGCGCCACCGCGAGCGCCGCCGTCCGCACGGTCGCCTCGGTGTCGCGCAGCGGCAGCCCAATGACGGTCGTGATGGTCTGTTCCGAGGTGATTCCCGTTGCCTGGTTCTGCAGGTGCGCTGAGTGTTGGACTGCGACGACGCGATAGTCGCCTGCCCGAGCGAGGTCGATGGTCGAAGGTTCACGACCGATGCCGGCCGCGCGCACCGCGTTGATCTGGGCGGGGGTCAGCTGAGTCGGAGCCGCGCCGAGGCGGCTGATCAGGGCGCTTGGTCGCGTGCCGCCGTTTTGCCTGTCCGGGACGTAGACGACGGTTCCGGCCAACAGATCGACGTGCAACGAGTCGCCGCCCCCGCCCTGATAACTCAGCGGATCCCCTCGATCAGCCCCAGGGCCAGTCAGCTGTTGTGCGGAGTTGGCCAGTTGCTGGTCGATCTTGCCGGCCAGGGTGTTGTGCAGCTGCCAGACGGTGAGGGCGCCGATCGCCGTGATGATGATGATGAAGAGCAGCAGCACCGAGGAGACCAGCTTGGTGCGCAGTGTCCAGTGGGACGGGCGCAGCGCGGTAGTCATGAAGCTCTACGCCGCTGGCTTGAGGACGTACCCCGCGCCGCGCATGGTGTGGATCATCGGCGACCGGCCGGCGTCGATCTTCTTGCGCAGGTAGGAGATGTAGAGCTCGACGACGTTGGCCTGGCCGCCGAAGTCGTAGTGCCACACCCGGTCCAGGATCTGGGTCTTGGAAAGGACCCGCTTGGGATTGCGCATCATGAAGCGCAGCAGCTCGAACTCGGTGGCGGTCAGCGAGATCTCGGTGCCGTCACGCACCACCTCGTGGCTGTCCTCGTCCAGCGACAGGTCACCGACGACGAGGGTGGAGGACGACTCCTGGGTCAGCTGCACCGAGCGGCGCAGCAGCGCGCGTACCCGGGCGACGACCTCCTCCAGGCTGAACGGCTTGGTGACGTAGTCGTCACCGCCTGCGGTCAGGCCCGCGATGCGGTCCTCGACGGCGTCCCGAGCCGTGAGGAAGAGGACCGGCAGCGTCGGGTCGTCGTCGCGCAGCCGCCGCAGCACCTCCATGCCGTCGAAATCCGGCAGCATCATGTCGAGCACGACGGTGTCCGGCTTGAACTCCTTGGCCACCCGTACGGCGCTGGACCCGGTGCCGGCGGACTTGATGTCCCAGCCCTCGTAGCGCAGCGCCATGCTCAGCAGTTCGGTCAGGTTGGACTCGTCGTCGACGACCAGCACGCGTACGTTGCTGCCGTCGGTGTGCTTCAAAGAGGCCGCGTTCGTAGGCATGGCACTCAGTAGACCGGTCCGCCCTGTACGCCGTCCAGGCCTGACCTGTGTCTTTTCTGTGCGAGACCTTTGCCGCGGACCACCCGTGCTTAGCCGCGGGTCAGACGCGCATCGATCCAGGCGAGGACGTCGGTGGTGACCTCGTCGCGGTTGGTCTCGTTCAGCAGCTCGTGCCGCGCATCGGGGTAGAGCGTGAGCGTGACGTCGCGGACGCCGACCTTCGTGAGTTGTGCCGCGACGGCCTTGACGCCGGCACCGTCCTTTCCGCCGACGGGATCCTTGTCACCGGAGATCAACAGCACCGGCAGACCGGATGGGATGCGCGCGACCTCGTCCTCGCGGTTGATCTCTGCGAGCCCGCCGAGCAGGTCGACGTAGAACCCGGCCGTGAAGACCTCGCCGCACCGGGGATCGGCGATGTACGCGTCGACCTCGGCCGGGTCACGCGACAGCCAGTCGAAATCGGTGCGGGTCGGCTTGAACGCCGCGTTGTACTGGCCGAAGGTCAGCGTGTTCATCACCTTGCTCGTGTGCCGGCGGCCACGGGTCCGGGCCTCCAGGGTCGCGATGCCCTTCCCCACTTTGCCGAGCGCGCCGGGGTCGCCGGCCGTCCCGCACAGCACGAGCGCGGTGAGGTCGCTGCCGTGGGCCATCGCGTACGACCGAGAGAGGAAGGAGCCCATGCTGTGGCCGAAGAGGACCACCGGCAGGCCAGGGTGCTCGGACGAGGCGCGCGCGGTGACGGCGGCCAGGTCCTCCACGACGACGTTCCAGCCGTCGGAGTCCGCCAGGTAACCGGCATCCGCTCCACCGGACGTCCGGCCGTGCCCGCGGTGATCCTCGGCGTAGACGGCGTACCCGGCGCCGGTGAGCGCCTGCGCGAACCGCTCGTAGCGGCCGGAGTGCTCGGCCATCCCGTGGGCCACCTGGACGATGGCCGTCGGGTCACCGTCGGGCAGCCACCGTCGTACGTGCAGGGGCGTGTTGTCGGCGGACTGCAGGATGAACGTGTCGGCGCGCATGGGGTGACCTCGTGATCGGGGATGGGACCGGCTGGGCGTCACGGTAGTGGGCCGCCCAGGTGGTGTTGCGAACTCGCCCGGGGACGTCACCTCCGCCCCGGCGGCAGACTGGACCGGTGAGCACCCCCGCGCCCAAGACCTGCGTCTCCTGTGGACGCCGCATCGAGTGGCGCAGGAAGTGGGCACGGGACTGGGAGCAGGTCCGCTACTGCAGCACGTCGTGTCGCCGGCGCGGCATCTCCGCCGTCGACGCCCGCCTGGAGGCGACGATCCTCGAGCTGCTCGACGCAGGCCCGCGATCGGGCAGCGTCGCACCGTCCGACGCCGCGCGGGTCGTGAGCGCGCAGGATGGGACATCGGATCCCGAGGCAGACCTCGCAGAGCCCGCCCGGCGCGCGGCACGGCGACTCGTGGAGTCCGGCAAGGCGCAGATCGTCCAGGGCGGCCGCGTGGTCGACCCGTCGACCGCCAAGGGCGAGTTCCGGATCCGGCGGACCTGAACCGGCCCGGGTCGGTCCACGACCCGGGCCGGAACGCAGCGCGCTCAGCGGGTGGCGGTCACCTGGCGGAGCCCACCGCGGCTCTCGGCGGCCTCCCGACGAGCAGCGTCGGACTCCTCGTCGGTGGACAGCTCCTGGGACTTGCGCTCGGCGTGCACCCGCTCGACGTACGCGGCCTTCTCGTGCTCGACGGTCGCCTCGTCCCAACCCAGCTCGGTCGCCATGATCGCCGCGGTCTCCTCGACGCAGTCGACACCGCGGTGCTTGGTGTCGATGGAGATGCGGGTACGCCGGGCGAGCACGTCGGTGATGTGCTTGGCACCCTCGTGCGTGACGGCATACTTCAACTCCGCGCGCAGGTACTCCTCGGCACCGGTGACCGGGTCGAGCATCGAGCGGTCGTCGTCGCCGAGCGACAGCAGCTCGTTGAGTTTGGAGCCGTAGCGGCCGAGCAGGTGCTCCACCCGCCAGGTGGAGATGCCGGCCTCTTTGGCCAGCTCGCTCTTGAGGTTGATCATCGCCTGGTAGCCGTCGGCGCCGACGAGCGGCACGTGCTCGGTGACCGACGGCTTGAGCTCACCCAGATCGGCCGCACACGCGTCGATCGCATCGGCCGCCATGACCCGGTACGTCGTGTACTTGCCACCGGCGATCGAGATCAGCCCCGGCTGCGGGCGGGCCACCGCGTGCTCACGGGACAGCTGGCTGGTGTCCTCGCTCTCACCGGCGAGCAGCGGCCGCAGGCCGGAGTAGACCCCGAGGATGTCGTCGCGGCTGACCGGCGTCGTGAGCACGGTGTTGACGTGCTCGAGGATGTAGTCGATGTCCTTGGACGTGGCCGCAGGGTGCGCGAGGTCGTACACCCAGTCGGTGTCGGTGGTGCCGATGATCCACTGCTGGCCGAAGGGAATCACGAAGAGCACGGACTTCTCGGTGCGCAGGATCAGCCCGACCTCGCCCGCGATCCGGTCGCGCGGCACGAGGATGTGCACCCCCTTGGAGGCGCGGACGTGGAAACGACCACGGCCCCCGGCCATCTTCTGCACGTCGTCGGTCCACACACCGGTGGCATTGACGACGACCTTGGCGCGCACCGTGACCTCCGCGCCGCTCTCGACGTCGCGGACGACGGCGCCGACCACCCGGTCGGCCTCCTTCACGATCTTCACGACCTCGGTGGAGTTGCGCACCACCGCTCCGTAGTGAGCTGCGGTCCGCACCACCGTCATCGTGTGGCGGGCGTCGTCCGATTGTGCGTCGAAGTACCGCACCGCCCCGACGAGCGCATTCTTCTTCAGGCTAGGGAACAGCCGCAGCGCACTGGTGCGGGTGAGGTGCTTCTGGCGGGGCACCGACTGCTTGCCGTTGATGTTGTCGTAGAGCATCAGACCGCTCGCGATGTACGGGCGCTCCCAGTAGCGGTGCTTGATCGGGTAGAGGAACGGCACCGGGTGCACCAGGTGCGGGGCGATGGTGGTGAGCATGAGCTCGCGCTCCTTGAGCGCCTCGGCCACCAGGCTGAAGTTGAGCTGCTCCAGGTAGCGCAGGCCCCCGTGGAACAGCTTGCTGCTACGCGACGAGGTGCCGCTTGCGAAGTCGCGCGCCTCGACCATCGCCACCTTCAGCCCGCGCGTGGCAGCGTCGAGCGCCGACCCGGCGCCGGTGACACCACCGCCGATGACCAGCACGTCGAACTCGGTGTTCTGCAAGTCGTTCCACGCCTGCTCGTGCTGTTTCGGCGACAGCGTCGCACTGAAGGGTTGCATCACCATGGGAGCTCCTCTTTGAGTGTCCATCCGAGCTTAGGCCCGTCGCATCCCGCGCTGCGGCCGGTCACTGGAGACCGCCCGTGCAGAGCCGGGATATCTCACCGGCGGCTTGCGAGGGCGACGAATCCGCGTACGGTACGGTGTGACGCCGCTCACACCAGAGCTGTCGTTATCCCGACGTCGGAGGAGAGCCAGTGAGTCTGTGGTCGGTGTTTTTCAGTGAGGTACTCGGCACGGCGACGCTGACCCTTCTGGGCTGTGGTGTCGTGGCCAATGTCGTGCTCCCCAAGGCAGGTGGGTTCGAGGGCGGCACGCTGATGATCAACTTCGGTTGGGGCCTCGGTGTCTTCGCCGGTGTCTACGCCGCGTACAAGTCAGGTGGTCATCTCAATCCGGCCGTCACGATCGCGTTGCTGGTGGACGGGGCCTCGACCTACGCTCCGCACGTCGACGTGACGTTCGGCTCGACCCTGGTGTACTTCGCCGGGGAGTTCCTCGGCGCGTTCCTCGGCGCGGTCGCCATGTGGCTGGCGTACAAGAAGCAGTTCGACGACCGCCTCGACGCCCCCTCGCTCGGTGTCTTCTCGACCGGCCCCGCCATCCGGTCCTACACCTGGAACTTCATCACCGAGGTCATCGCGACGTTCGTGCTGATCTTCTTCGTCCTCGTCAGCGGCAAGACCCCGACGCAGGTCGGACCGCTCGCCGTGGCATTGGTCGTCGTCGGTATCGGTGCGAGCCTGGGTGGCCCGACGGGGTACGCGATCAACCCCGCCCGCGACCTGGGTCCTCGCGTCGCCCACGCCCTGCTGCCGATCCCGAACAAGGACGCCAGCAACTGGTCCTACGCGTGGATCCCGGTGGTCGCGCCGATCGTCGGGTGTGTCATCGCCGCGCTCGCGGCGCGCGCCTACATCTGAGCACCTCCAGCCGTAACGATCTAGGAGATCCGCACCATGGCCAAGTACATCGCTTCCATCGACCAGGGGACGACCAGCACCCGCTGCATCCTCTTCGACCACGACGGCGCCATCGCCGCACAGGCGCAGATGGAACACGAACAGATCTTCCCCAAGTCGGGATGGGTCGAGCACAACCCCGAGGAGATCTGGCACAACACCCGCCAGGTCTGCGCCGACGCTCTCGTGAAGCTGGACGCCGCGACCAGTGACGTCGCCGCCGTCGGCATCACCAACCAGCGCGAGACCGCGGTCGTCTGGGACAAGACCACCGGCAAGTCCGTCTACAACGCGATCGTCTGGCAGGACACCCGCACCCAGCGCATCTGCGACGAGCTCGCCGGCGACAAGGGCGCGGACATCTACAAGGACAAGGTCGGGCTGCCGCTCGCGACCTACTTCTCCGGCCCGAAGGTCCGCTGGATCCTCGACAACGTCGACGGAGCGCGCGAGAAGGCCGAGGCGGGCGATCTGCTCTTCGGCAACATGGACACCTGGGTGCTCTGGAACCTCACCGGCGGCACCGACGGCGGCAAGCACTACACCGACGTCACCAACGCCTCGCGCACGCTGATGATGGACCTGGACACGCTCCAGTGGGACGACGACATCGTCAAGGACATGGGCATCCCCAAGTCGATGCTCCCGGAGATCCACTCCAGCTCCGAGGAGTACGGCAAGGTCCGCGAACGCGGCCCGCTGGCCGGGGTGCCGATCGCCGGGATCCTCGGCGACCAGCAGGCGGCGACGTTCGGGCAGGTGTGCTTCGAGGTCGGCACCGCCAAGAACACCTACGGCACCGGCAACTTCGTGCTCCTCAACACCGGTGAGGAGAAGGTCATGTCCAAGAACGGCCTGCTCACTACCGTCTGCTACAAGATCGGCGACAAGAAGCCGATCTACGCGTTGGAGGGCTCGGTCGCGGTGACCGGTTCGCTGGTGCAGTGGCTGCGCGACAACCTGAAGATGATCGACTCCGCACCGCAGGTCGAGGACTACGCCAAGGAGGTCGACGACAACGGTGACGTCTACATCGTGCCAGCGTTCTCCGGTCTGTTCGCGCCGCACTGGCGCCCCGACGCACGCGGCGTCATCGTCGGTCTGACCCGGTTCAACAACCGCAGCCACATCTGCCGCGCCGCGCTGGAGGCCACCGCCTTCCAGTCGCGCGAGGTCGTCGACGCGATGAACGCCGACTCCGGTGTCGCCCTCACCGAACTCAAGGTCGACGGCGGCATGGTCGTCAACGAGACCCTGATGCAGTTCCAGGCCGACCTGCTCGGAGTGCCCGTCATCCGCCCGGTCGTGAGCGAGACGACTGCCCTCGGTGCGGCGTACGCCGCTGGCCTCGCCGTCGGCTTCTGGAAGGACGAGGACGAGCTGCGCAAGCAGTGGGCCGAGGACAAGCGGTGGGAGCCCAAGATGGACAAGGACAAGGTCAAGTGGCTCTACTCCAAGTGGAACAAGGCCGTGCAGCGCACCCTGGACTGGACCGACAAGGACCCGTCCGAGTTGTATTGAGTTGAGCTGACCTGACCTGACCTGAGCTCACCCTAAGGGCCCGTGGCGTACGCGCCGCGGGCCCTTCGCCGTACCCTCGGCGGGTGTTCGTCCTGATCCTCGGTGGCACCGCCGAGGCACGTGACCTGGCCGCCCGGTTGCACGGTGCCGGCGTGCCGTTCGCCTCCTCACTCGCCGGTCGGGTCGCCCGGCCGAGGCTGCCCGTCGGGCAGGTGCGGATCGGCGGCTTCGGCGGGGTGGTCGGGCTGGCGGCGTACCTGCGCTCGTCGGAGGTCACCCATCTGGTGGACGCCACCCACCCGTTCGCCGCGACGATGACGCGGCACGCGGCGCAGGCGGCTGCGGACGTGGGCATTTCGCTGATCCGGTTGGCGCGTCCTGGGTGGTCCGGTCGGCCGGACGCGCCCGGATGGCACTGGTGCGGCTCGCTGTCCGACGTGTGCCGGGTCGCTGGCGGGATCGGCGCGCGACCGTTCCTGACGAGCGGACGCCAGACGTTGCCGGCATTCGCCGCGTGGAGCGACCGCGACGTGCTGGTGCGGGTGGTCGAACCCGTGCAGCAGGCGCTGCCGGCGAGGTGGACCGTCGTGCAGGATCGCGGGCCGTACGACGTGGACGGCGAGCTGGCGCTGCTGCGCGACCACCGGATCGACGTGCTGGTGACGAAGGACTCCGGTGGTGACTACACGAGCGCCAAGCTCGACGCGGCCGCTGCGCTGGGAGTGCCGGTCGTCGTGCTCTCGCGACCGAGCAGCCCCGCCGGGCTGCGGGAGGTCAGCTCCGTCGACGGATGCCTCGCGCTGCTGCCCGGCTGACCACTCGGGCTCCGACGACGAGGGCCAGGGCGATCGTGGCTGTGCGGTGGTGCAGCCGGATCGCGGCGCCGATGTCGTCGACCCCCACGTCCGGGCCGTCGCCGAGCGTGCCCCGATCCTCGGGCACACCGCGGTAGGTGCTGCGGCCTCCCAGCCGGCGCCCGAGTGCCGCGGCGAACGCCGACTCGACCGGGCCGGCGTTCGGGCTCGGGTGTGCGGGGGCGTCCCGGCGTACGACGTGCACCACCTGGCGTGCCCGGGCGGGTGATCCGGTGGCGAGGGCGATCGACAGCACGGTGAGGCGCGCCGGGGCCCAGTTCGCGACGTCGTCCAGTCGTGCTGCGGCCCAGCCGAATTCGCGGTAGCGCTGGGAACGGTGCCCGATCATCGCGTCGAGGGTGTTGACTGCGCGGTAGCCGACCAGCCCGGGCACCCCGGCGATCGCGCCCCAGAAGAGCGGGCTGACCACGGCGTCCGCACCGTTCTCGGCGACCGACTCGACGCAGGCGCGTGCCAGCTCGGCGGGGGTCAGCTGCGAACTGTCCCGTCCCACGAGGTGCCGGATCTGCACTCTGGCGCCCGCGAGGTCCTCGCGTACGAGCAGGTCGTGCATCGCGGATGCCTCCCGCGTCAGCGAGCGGCCGCCGAGCACGGTCCAGGTGGCGAGCGCGACGACCGGCAGGTGGGGACGCATGCGGGCGGCATACCCGCCGGCCACGGTCACCCCGCCGACCAGGAGGGCCTCGTGCAGGATGCCGCGGGTGCGACGAGGGGCGTACGTGCGCCGCTCCAGGGCGGTGGCCAGGGTGCCGAAACCGGCCACTGGGTGCCACCGGCGTGGATCGCCGAGGACCAGATCGGCGGCGTACCCGACGAGCAGCCCGGCGACGATGGGGTCGGGTCTCACGGCGACTTCACCGTGAGCACCTGCCCTGCGACGACGAGCTGCACGGTGTCGCAGGCATCGGCGACGCGTTGGTTGGTGAGCCCGAGCAGGTCGGCGAAGATGCGGGCCGAGCGATGCTCGGGCACGAGACTGAGGCCGACCTCGTCCGACACGATCACCAGGTCGTGCCGGCAGCCGCGGACCGTTGTCGCCAGGTCGTCGACCAGCTCCAGCGCGGCGGGTTCCCAGTCCTCGCGCGGGGCTTCCCAGGCCCGTAGCCGGTCCAGGTGGGCGGTGATCCAGGTGCCGAGTCCGTCGACGAGAGCCGGACCGGGCAGGTCCGCCAATACGCCTGCGAGGTCGATCGACTCAATGGTCGACCAGTGCGCGGGGCGGCGTTCGCGGTGGGTATGCACGCGGCGCGCCCAGTCATCGTCCAGATCGGGGCCGGGACCCGTCGCGACGTACGAGACCGCCGGCGCGTCCGCCAGCGTGCGCTCGGCGACCGCGGACTTGCCCGAGCGGATGCCGCCGAGGACCAGGGTCTTCACGCGCCACCCCGAGTGGACAGGACGAGCAGGCTGACCGCCAGGGCGATCTCGACGCCGGCGCCCATCACGTCACCGGTCACCCCGCCCAGCACCGTGCGGCAGCGGATCGCGAGCACGGACACCGCCACGAGCCCGAGGGCCACCGCGACCGGCGTGAGGAGGACGTGGCCGGCGACGAACCCGACCGCCGCGGAGAGGGCCAGCACCACCAGCACCGTCGAGGCGAGGGCGGGGACCGGCACGTTATCGGCGACGACGACCCCGAGGCCGTCGGAGCGGGCGGCCGGAAGACCGCGTACGGCGATCAGGGTGCAGGCGGCCCGGGACGCGAGCACGGCCACGCCGACGAGCAGCCAGCCCCATGCGTCCGTGACCACGGCGGCCAGGGATGCGGCGTCGAGCAGCAGGACCACCACGAGCACCCCGACCGCGACAGGGCCGGTGTCGCCCTTGCGCATGACCTCCAGGGCGCGTTCGCGACTCCAACCCGCGGCGAGGCCGTCTGCGGTGTCCGCCAAGCCGTCCCAGTGCATGGCGCGGGTGCCCCAGCCGAGTGCCGCACACACCAGGACGCCGGTCACCAGCGAGGGCAGGTGGACCGTGGGGCCGGCCCAGGCGAGCAGCCCGCCGAGCAAGGCGACGGGCAGCGCGCCCACGGGTGCCAGAGTCATCGCCCACCGCGCACTGGTGCGGTCCACCTCGGGGAGCGTGCCCACGGGAACGATGGACAGGGTGCCGACGGCAAGGCGCAGGCCGGTCAGCAACTGCCTCACGACGTGCCGATGTCCTGTGGGCGCAGTGCGGCGACGGAGTGCCCGATCACTGTGACGGCGGGCGGTCGGATGTCCGCCTGGTCGCCGATCCGCGCGATGTCGCGCAGTGGCCCCCGAGCGACCCGCTGACTCGGCAGGCCCGCGTCGGCCACCGACGCTGCCGGCGTCTCGGGGTCGAGGCCGTGGGAGATGAGCGCATCCGCGATGCTCGCGAGGGTCTTGACCCCCATGAGGACGACCACCGTCATCCGCGTCTCCGCGACGGCGCGCCAGTCCACGGTGCTGCGCGGGTCGTCGGGGGCGACGTGTCCGGAGACGACGACGAAGCCCTGGATGACGTCGCGGTGCGTGAGGGGAATCCCGGCGAGTGCGGGCGCGGCGATAGACGAAGTGACACCGGGAATCACAGTGACTGCTACGCCCGCGTCGACGCACGCGTTCCATTCCTCGCCGCCGCGGCCGAAGACGAAACTGTCGCCACCCTTGAACCGCACGACGTTCCGTCCAGCTTGTGCCTGCTCGACGAGGATGGCGTTGATCTGCTCCTGGGGCGTGAAGGCACCCGAAGGGATCTTGCCGACGTGGATGATCTCCGGACGCGGGTCCAATTCGTCGAGCACGCCGAGCGGAGCCAACCTGTCGCAGACCACCACGTCTGCCTCGCGCAGTGCCTGCATCCCGGCGATGGTCAGCAGGCCGCGGTCGCCTGGACCTCCGCCGACCAGCACGACCCGTCCGCTGCTTCCGGACCGGGAAGGCTCCTGCGCCTCGACCGCCGGGTCGCGCAGCACGACGTCGTACGAGGCGAGATCGGGCGCGGCAACGACCGTGACGAGCCGGCGTGTGGCCAGGTCTCGCACCACCGGGTGCGTTCCGGACTCCTGCACATCGACCACGGCCCCGCCGTCGAGCAGGGTGTGCACGATCTCAGCGACGCGCGGCCCGGGGTCACGCACCAGCACGCGGGCGCCCGTGCCGGGGATGTCGAGCCTCATCGGGCGAGCTCGGGTGCGGTCGAAGGGATGCGGGCGAGCACATCGTCCAGGGCGACCAGGAAGGCATCGGTCGTCGTCGTGTCGCGCACCGCGATGCGGATCCACCGTGCGTCCAGTCCGGGGAAGGTGTCGCCGCGACGTACGGCGAACCCGTTGTCCCGCAGTGCTTCCCGAGTATTCGGAGGCGCCTGGACCAGGACGAACGGCGCGACTCCATCGACCGGCCGCAGCCCGCACGCCCGCAGGCCACGGACGAGATGTGCCCGGTCGGTGGTCGCCTGCCGGGCCAGTCCGTCGGCCTGATCGAGCGCGCTGCGGGTCGCGGTCGCGGTCATCACGACGGCCGCGGGCGTCGACACCGACCACGGCGGCTGGTGGTGCGCCAGGAGCGCGATCAGGTCGGGGTCGCCGACGACGTACCCGGCGCGCAGTCCGGCTAGTCCCCACGTCTTGGTCAGCGAGCGCAGCACCAACAGTCCGGGCATCTGCGCGCCGATCAGCGAGTTCGGCTCTCCAGGAACGGCATCCATGAACGCTTCATCGACGACGACCGTGCGACCGGGGCCCAACAGGGACTCGATGGGGGCGTGCGGGTGCAGCACGCCGGTCGGGTTGGTGGGATTGCCGAGCATGACCAGGTCGGCGTTCGGGTCGACACGGGCGGCGTCGAGCACGAAGCCGGCGTCGGCGTGCAGCACATGCCGCTCGGGCACCCGTCCGACGCGGCGCAGCGCCGCCTCGGGCTCGGTGAACTGCGGGTGCACCACGAGGGGGTGCCGCCCGGGCACGGCGCGCGCGATCAGGGTGAAGGCCTCGGCGGCGCCGCTGGTCGGCAGCACCATCGCCTCGGGGACGCCGTGTCGCTCGGCGATCGCCGTACGAGCCTGCGAGACATCGGGATACGCGGCCAACCGGGTCGTGCAGGCGGCGATGCGGTCGGTGAGCCACACCGGCGGGACAGGGACCCGCACGTTGACGGCGAGGTCGACGAGGGTGCGTCCGGTGCCACGGAGCTCGGCGTCGCCGTGGTGGTCGAGCGGGTCGGTGGGCCCGGCCGTGGCCGCGGGGTACGCAGCCACCGGCGAAGGGGTCACCGGAGGGCGTACCGCCTCCATCGCGGGCTGGTACGTGTGCACCGCGTCGGCGAACGACGTTGCCAAAGAGGGGTTTCCGGCCCAGTGCACGTGCAGGTACGACGCGTGGACGGTGGGGCGCCCGGTGCCGGCCGGGTCGAGCGCGAACCCGGCCGGTGCACCGTCGACCAGCCAGGCGCCGGGCCCCGACGTGGCGGGAGTCGTGCGGGTGCGGTGGAACTCGTGGGCGTGCACCGTCGTGCCGGCAACGCCGAGGACCCCGTCGACCGGAAGAGTCGCGGTGCGGTAGCCCAGGGTCAGCCGCGGGTGCATCGCCGCGGCAGCGGGCAGCGCGCCCACCATCGCGTGGTCGTCGAGTGCCTGCGCCAGGTAGAGCAGGCCGGCGCACTCCGCGACGGTCGGCATGCCGGAGGCGACGGCGTCGCGCAGCTCGGCGAGCAGGGACGCGTTCCGGGCCAGCGCCGGGGCGTGTGCCTCCGGGAAACCGCCGCCCAGGTAGAGGCCACTGGTGCCGGCCGGCAGGGCGGGGTCCGACGCCGGGTCGAAGACGACCGGCTCGCACCCTGCGGCGCGCAGTATCTCGTCGGTCTCGGTGTACCGGAAGGTGAAGGCCTGCCCACCGGCGACCGCGACAACGCGAGCGGGTGCGGCACGGTGCACGGTCGGTGGGGCCCAGGGCTCCTCGTGCAGGTCCGGCGCGGTCCGCGCCAGCTCGAGGACGGCGTCGAGATCGAGGTGCTCGGTGATCTGGCCGGCGAGTCGGTCGAGCCCGGCCGCGGCCTCGTCGCGCTCGGCGGCGGGGACCAGACCGAGGTGGCGGGACGGCACGCTGACGCCGGCGTCGCGGGGCAGGACACCGAGGACGGGCAGGCCGGTGGCCTCGACGGCGCGGCGTACTTCCGTGGCGTGCCGGGCGCTGCCGGCCTTGTTGAGCACGACGCCGGCGACCTGCACGGACGGGTCGTAGCTGGCGAGGCCATGCACGCTGGCGGCGATCGTGCGGGCCGCCGAGGAGATGTCGATGACCAGCAGCACCGGTGAGTGGGTCAGCGTCGCGACATGGGCGGTCGAGGCGAATCCGTCGGTGCCCATCTGCCCGTCGTACAGGCCCATCACGCCCTCGATCACCGACAGGTCCGCGGCGTACGGCGTGCGCGCACCGTGCAGCAGCAGCGGCGCGATCTGCTCGGGCGCGGTCAGCCACGGGTCGAGGTTGCGGCCCGGCCGTCCGGTCGCGAGCGCGTGGTAGCCGGGGTCGATGTAGTCGGGGCCGACCTTGGCGGGGGCGACCGCGAGCCCGCGGCTGCGCAGGGCGGCCATGATGCCGACGGCCACGGTGGTCTTGCCCTGGCCCGACGCCGCGGCGGCGATCACGACGCGGGGCAGCCGGGTCACCACTCGATGCCCTTCTGGCCCTTCTGGCCCTTGTCGAAGGGGTGCGCGATCTTGGTCATCTCGGTCGCGACGTCGGCGATCTCCAACAGGCGGGGGTCCGGATTGCGCCCGGTGATCACGACGTGCTGGTGGCCGGGCCGGTCCCGCAGGGTGGTCACGACGTCGTCCACGTCGACCCAGCCCCACTTCATGAGGTAGGTGAACTCGTCGAGGATGTAGAGCGTGTGGGTCTGCGCGGCGAGGCGCCGCTTGATCTCCGCCCACCCCTCGCGTGCCGCGTCGGCGTGCTCCTGCTCGCTGCCCGCCTTGCGCGACCAGGACCAGCCCGAGCCCATCTTGTGCCACTCGATGGGACCGCCCTGGCCGGTGTCCTGGTGCACCCGGTCGAGCGTCTCGAGGGCGGTCTGCTCGCCGATGCGCCACTTGGCGGACTTCACGAACTGGAAGACACCGATCGACCAGCCCTGGTTCCAGCCGCGCAGCGCGAGCCCGAACGCGGCCGTGGACTTGCCCTTGCCGTCGCCGCCGTGCACGACGACGAGTGGGGAGTTGCGCCGGGCGCGGGTGGTGAGTCCGTCCGCCGCGGCGACGGGGGTCTGTCCTCGGGGCATCAGGCCACACTCCTCTCGCGGATCGCCGTCACCAGGCTGTCGGCGGCGAATTCTGCCAGCGTCACGTGCTCGGCGCCCATCCGCGCGGCGAGGTCGGCGGCCAAGCCCATCCGGAAGCGGCCGGTCTCGGCGTCGACCACCACGGCATCCACTCCGGTGCTCGGCCACCGATCGGCGACCCAGCGGGCGCGCTCGAGGGCGTCCGGGCCGGAGGTGGCCCGGCCGTCGGTCACCAGCACGAGCAGCACCCGCCGGTGCGGGTCGCGGATGCGCTCGACCTCGAGGGTGCGGGCGGCGGTGAGCAGTCCCTCGGCGAGCGGCGTACGGCCGCCGTGCGGCAGGTCGGTCAGGCAGGCCGCGGCGGCCTCGACGGAGTGCGTCGGCGGGAGCGCGAGATCGGCCCCCGCGCCTCGGAAGGTCACCACCCCGACCCGGTCACGGCGCTGGTAGGCGTCGGTCAGCAGGCTGATGACGGCGGTCTTGACCTCGCTCATCCGTTCGCGCGCGCCCATCGAACCGGAGGCGTCGACGGCGATGAGGACGAGGTTGGACTCGCGGCCCTGGGTCACCTTGTGGCGCAGATCCTCACCGGCGACGCGCAGTCGACCGGCACGCGACCGGCCCGCGCCGCGCAGCGCGGCTGCCCGGATCGTGGCGGGCAGGTGCACCGCGCCGGTGCCGGTGCGAGCGGAGCCGATGGTCGCGCCCCAGTTGGTGATCGCCCGGCTGCGCCGCCCGGCCTCGCCACGGCCGACACCTCGGACGGTGAATGACCGCACCCGGTAGGGCTCCTCGGCTTGCGCGACCTGCAGGGGCGCGGTCGGCGCCTCGGGGGCCGCCGTGTCGGTCTCCCGCTCCTGCTCGGAGCGCTCGGCCTCGCCGCCGTCCCGGTGCGGGGTCGGCGTGGTGGCGTCGTTCGGATCCTCCGTGGCGTCGCCGCCCTCTGAGGGTGACTGGTTGTTGGACTCTGCGTCGTCGCCCTCGGTCTCGTTCCCATCGGCCGGCGAATCAGGCTGCGGCTGCGTAGGATCCGGGTCGTCATTCGTCTCAGTCTCGTCCGGCGTGGGGTCCGGCTCGTCGTCGTCGCCGAGCAGACGGTCGAGCAGGTCTTCGTCCAGGCCCGGCGCGTCGAACGGCTTGCGCCGACGGCGGTGCGGCAGAGCGAGCTTCGCGGCCACCCGGATGTCCTCGCGGGCGACGCTGTCGCGGTCCTGCCACGCCGCGTGCGCCCGGGCGGCGCGGGCGGTCACGATGTCCGCGCGCATCCCGTCGACGTCGAATCCGGCACAGACGGTCGCGATCTTGCCCAGCGCCCAGTCCGACAGCTCCACGTCCGCCACACGCTGCTGGGCGGCGGCCAACCGCGCGCCGAGCGTGGCCTGCGCGTCGGCGTACGTCGTGGCGAAACCCTCGGGGTCGGCGTCGAACGCGAGCCGCCGGCGGACGATCTCCACCCGCTCCTGCGGGACGCGGGACGCGCTGATCTCGACGGACAGCCCGAAGCGGTCGAGCAGCTGCGGGCGCAGCTCGCCTTCTTCGGGGTTCATCGTGCCGACGAGCATGATCCGCGCCGCGTGAGTGACCGAGACACCGTCGCGCTCGACGGTGTTGCGGCCCATCGCGGCCGCGTCGAGCAGCAGGTCGACGAGGTGGTCCTGCAGCAGGTTGACCTCGTCGACGTAGAGGAGGCCGCGGTGGGCATCGGCGAGCAGGCCGGGCTCGAACGCCGTCTCGCCGGATCCGAGCGCGCGGCTGAGATCGAGCGATCCGGTGACCCGGTCGTCGCTGGCGCCGATGGGAAGCTCGACCAGCCGGGCGGGCCGCTGCGCGGCGTCCATCCCGGGCGTGTGCGGGCCGTCGGGGCACTGCGGGTCGGGTTCGCGCGGATCACAACCGAAGCGGCATCCGTCGACGACGTCCTGCTCGGGCAGCACCGCCGCAAGGGAGCGCACCATGGTGGACTTCGCGGTGCCCTTCTCGCCGCGGACGAGCACCCCGCCGACATCGGGGGCGACGGTCGTCAGGACGAGTGCGAGGGCCATCTCGTCGGCACCGACGATGGCGGAGAACGGGAACTGCGGCACGGAATCCACGGGCCCTTCTGACGAGTGACCACGCTCGCCGGTCGAGTGGCCCGATCGGGTCGCCGACCGAGCGTGACGCAGGCCGACATCCTGGCTCGTACCGGAGGGACTCCGGCAACTCACAGTGGCGGGACCGCTCCGGATTCGCACCGGATTCCTCGCCCTGCGTCGCAGCGATCATGTCATATCGGCGCCCTCGCCTAGAGTGCCGACGTGATCGACGTCGTGGGTATCGGGGAGGGCGGCGAAGCCGAGCTTTCCCCCCGGAGCCGGGCTCTCGTGATGGGCGCCCGGACGCTGCTCGGTGGCCGCCGGCACCTGAAGCTGGTCCCCGCCGCACCGGGTCAGACCCGCCGCCCGTGGCCGTCACCGCTGCGCGAAGGGCTGGGCCCGCTGCTCGCCGAGCTGGACGCGGCGTCCTCCCCCGCGGGGGAGGTGGTGGCGCTCGCCAGCGGCGATCCACTGCTGTCCGGGATCGGTACCACCCTGATCGAGGTGCTCGGTGCCGATGCGGTGCGTATCCACCCGGTCGTGTCCTCCGAGACCCTCGCGCGGGCCCGGATGGGCTGGTCGGCCGAGCAGGCGACGGTCGTGACGCTCGTCGGCCGGTCACCGGACGGCGTACGCCGTCACCTGGCCTCCGGTGCGCGCCTGGTCGTGCTCTGCAGCGACGGGAGCACGCCCGCGGTGCTCGCCCGGTTGCTGACCGAGCAGGGATGGGGCGCGTCCCGGATGACGGCCTGGTGGCACCTCGACGGCCCTGCCGAGGGGTCGCTCACCGCGTCGGCCGCGCACTGGTCCGTCGAGCGGACCGCCGACCTGGTGCTCGTGTGCGTGCAGGTGTCGGGGACACCCGCGACGCCTGCGGCCATCGGTCCGGCTCCGGGGCGGCCGGAGTCCTCGTTCGACCACGACGGCCAGATCAGCAAGCGGGACGTGCGCGCCTCCGCGCTCGCCCAGCTGCGCCCGACACCTGGTGGGCATCTCTGGGATCTCGGTGCCGGATCGGGTGCCGTGGGCATCGAATGGGCGCTCGCCGCGCCCGGCGCCAGCGTGAGCGCCGTCGAGCACAATGTGGCGCGTGCCGAGCGGATTCGCAGCAATGCCAGGCAGTTCGGTGTCGCGGCCGAGGTCACGGTCGTCGAGTCCGCATCGCTCGACGCCTTGGCCGGCCTCCCCGATCCCGACGCCGTCTTCGTCGGTGGCGGGCTCACTCCTGCTCTCATCGACGCCGTGCGCTCGCGGTTGCGTCCGGGCGGGCGGCTCGTCGCGCATGCGGTGACGCTGAGCACCGAGGCCCTGCTGGTCGGGGCGCACGAGCGCTTCGGGGGTGAGCTGACCCGGATCAGCGTCGAGCACGCGACCTCGCTGGGTGCGCACCTGTCGTGGACACCGGCGCGCGCCGTCGTCCAGTGGAGCTCCACGAAGGGAATGCCGTGACCGTGCACTTCATCGGCGCCGGTCCCGGCGCCGCGGACCTGCTGACGCTGCGCGCGGTGCGGCTGCTCGAGCAGAGTCCTGTCTGTCTCTACGCGGGCACCTACCTGGACGCCGCCGTGCTGGGTCACTGCCCGGCCGGCGCGGAGCTGGTCGACACCCAGCACCTCAATCTGGACGCGATCACCGAGCACCTGGTGGCAGCGACGGCGCGGGGCGCCGACGTGGCCCGGCTGTGCTCCGGCGACCCGTCGGTCTACTCCGCGATCGCCGAGCAGACCCGCCGCCTGGATCGGGCGGGGGTCGCCTGGGACGTGACACCCGGCGTCCCGGCGTACGCCGCGACCGCCGCGCTGGTCGGGCGGGAGCTCACCGTCCCCGAGGTCGCCCAGTCCGTCGTGCTCACGCGGGTGCAGAAGGACTCGACGAAGATGCCCGCCGGCGAATCGCTCGAGGCGTACGCCGCAACGGGAGCGACCCTGGTGCTGCACCTGGCGATCCGGCACATCGACTCCATCGTCCAGCGGTTGACCCCGCACTACGGCGCCGACTGCCCGGTGGTCATCGGATCGCAGGTCAGTCAGCCCGCCGAGCTGGTCCTGCGCGGGACGCTGGCGAACATCGCGGGTCAGGTGCACGAGCACGCGCTGCGGCAGGCGGCGGTCATCCTGGTCGGCCCCGCGCTCGGCACACGCGACTTCGTGGAGTCGCACCTCTACTCCTCGCGCCCACCCGCCTGAGAACCCGGCCGCAGAGCGTCCTCACTCACTGGCCGAACCGGGGTCCTCGATCCGCGCCCAACGCGCCGTACGGCGTGGTATTTTTTCGCGCCGCAGGACGCGGCGGAGTCGGTTCGCCACGGGTCTGACACATCGGCCAGGGCGCGCCCTGGGGGAACGGTCGACTGTGATGCAGCGGATTCTGGGTGTCCTGTTCGTGGTGGTGGCGATGGTCGCCACCTTGACGGGGGTCGACCCTGCGGTGGCCCGCGCAGCGCCTCCGCGAACAGCCGCGACCGGCGTACCCACCGAGCCCGACTACACACCGCTGTCCCCAGCGCGGCTGCTGGACAGCCGTGACGGGCAGGGGGTCGCCAGGGGTCCGGTGCGTGCGGCGTCGACGACGTCGGTGCAGGTTCTGGGCCGTGGCGGCGTGCCGTCCGCAGGGGTATCGGCGGTGGTGTTGAACGTGACGGTCGCCGAACCCACCCGAAGCGGGTTCGCGACCTTATGGCCGGCGGCCGCACCGCGGCCGACGACGTCCAACGTCAACTTCGTGACGCACGAGACCGTCGCCAACCAGGTCATCGTGAAGGTGGGTGCCGGCGGGATCGTGGACCTCTTCTCCTCCGCCGGTACGCAACTGTTCGTGGACGTCAGCGGCTACTACCCGACCGGCGCGGCGTACGACCCGCTGCAGCCTTCCCGACTGCTCGACACGCGCCACGCCTCGTCCCATCCGAGTGGCGATTCGACAACGCAGGTCACCGTGACCGGTCGTGGAGGGGTTCCGGCGACGGGCGTGGGCGCGGTCGTCCTCAACGTCACGGCTATTCCCCGTGCGAGTGCCGGTTGGTTGACGCTCTTCCCCGCCGGTGTCACCCGTCCACCCACGTCGGTCGTGGACTACGTCCCGGGGCAGACCACCGCCGGAATGGGCATCGTCAAGGTGGGTGCCACGGGTGCGGTCGACATCTACTCCGCTTCGGCGGTCGACCTGCTTGTGGACGTCGTGGGCTGGATCCCCACCACGAGCGACTACACGGCGATCACGCCGGTGCGTGTTGCCGACACCAGGGACGGGACCGGCGGGACCAGCGGGAAGGTGTCGGCGGCCACTGCGCTGGACGTGCCGATCGCGGGTCTGCGCGGTGTCCCCATCACGGGGGTGCGCGCCGTCGAAGTCAGTGTCACCGTGACCAGGGCAGCCCATGCGGGGTGGGCGACCGTGTTCGCGGGCGGGGCACCGTCGCCCGGCACCTCGACGCTGAACTTCGGCTCGGCAGCAACGGTCGCGAACTCGGCCACCGTCGCGCTCGGCGCGAATGGTCACCTCGAGGTGGGAGTCTCGACAGCAGCCGATGTGATCGTCGACCTGGTCGGGTACGTCACGACCGGGCCCGTACCGGTCCCTCCTCTGAGCGTCACGACCAGCAGCATGCCGTCCGGTTTCGTCGGGACGCCGTACAACGCGACCTTGACCGCGAGCGGTGGCAAGCCCCCGTACACCTGGGCCGTGTCGGGACTGCCGGCGGGACTCCTGCTGGACAGTCGTTCGGGCACGGTGAGCGGGACGCCGACGGCCAGCGCCTTCGCCACGATCACCGCCAGTGTCACCGACCAGGTCGGTCACAGCATCGGCCGGACCCTGCCGATCGCGGTTCCCGACTCTCACAGTGTGACGAGCTTGGTCCGGACCAACGCGGGGATGTGCGGGATCCTGACGGGTGGAGATGTCCAGTGCTGGGGCGACAACACCTACGGCCAATTGGGCGACGGCGGAACCGAGGCGACCGGGAGTCGACCGGTGCAGGTGGTGGGATTGACCTCCGGGGTGACGGAACTGGCGAATACCGCGGATGGATCCTGTGCTGTGCGTACGGACGGGACCGTGTGGTGCTGGGGCAACAACTGGCTCGGTCAGCTTGGCGATGGTGGCAGCGAGAGGGAGTCGAACCGTCCGGTCCAGGTCACGGGGCTGACCTCGGCGGTGGCGCATCTGGTGCCGGAGACGACCGGGATGTGCGCAGTGCTGAGCGGGGGTGGCGTCATGTGCTGGGGTGACAACGGCGGCGGCGAACTGGGCAACGGTGTCGTCGGCGGATATTCGTCGGTTCCTGTGCCGGTCGAGGGTCTGTCTTCGGGTGTGGTTCAGCTGGCGGGTGGCTTCAGAAGCATGTGTGCGGTCGTAAGTGGTGGCGCCAGGTGTTGGGGCCATAACCGCGAGGGCGAGCTGGGAGATGGCACAGCGGTCGACGAGTCCGGAGTGCCGACTCACGTGGTCGGTATGTCCTCTGGTGTCGTCCAGGTCATCAGCGCGCGTGCCGGCTTCTGCGCGATCCTGGCGGCCGGAGACTTGAAGTGCTGGGGTGATGATTCCGACGGCCAGTTGGGCAACGCGCACACTGGTGGTCACTCGAACGTGCCCGTTCAAGTCGCCGGGCTGACCTCCGGAGTGACCAGTGTGTACGACGGTTTCGACGGGACATGCGCCGTACGGGCGGGTTCGGCCCTCTGCTGGGGAGACAACACCTTCGGGCAGTTGGGGGATGGCCGCAGCGGCGGCCTTTCGAATGTGCCGGTCCAGGTCGTCGGTCTCACCTCGGGGGTGACCCAGATGACGGCTACCACCGCAGCGATCTGCGCGGTACGTGCCGGCCGTGCGTTGTGTTGGGGCGACAACACCTACAAGGCGCTGGGGGACGGGGGGACCGAAGTGCAGGCGAGCTCTCCGCGGCAGGTTTCGGGTCTGACGTCCGGGGTCACCGCATTGGAGCCCGGCTTCGAGGCATTCTGCGCGCTACGCAATCGCGGGGTCTCGTGCTGGGGTGACCGCACTCTCGGCGAGTTGGGTGATGGAACGGAGGGTGGCCAGGCCGCCGTCCCGGTCCAAGTAGGCGGCCTGACCGGCTAGGGGCGGCCCAAGGTTTGGACATGCACGGTGGGTCACATGTGACCCGCCGTGCATGTCCGAAACTCACTTCTGCCGGACGGGCTGCTGCAGCTCTGTCACCCAGTCCTGCTGGTCTTGCGACTCCGCCCGCACGTAGAGCTCGCGGCTGGCACCGGCGTACTCGTAGCCGTTGTCGACGAGCCAGCGGTGCAGTGCCTGCCAGGACTCCCTGATGCGGTCCATCGGGCCGAGATGGACCCCGCAGACCGCGTTCGCGGACGGCAGGTCCACGGCCTCCAGTCCGGTCGGCGGAGTGCCCTCGTGGGCGTATCCGACGACCACGTCCATCCCGTCCTCCGCCTCGGCGTAGGTCGCCATCGGGGTGGCCAGGCTGGCGCCGGCGGACTGCAGCGCGGACTGCACACGGACGAACATGGGCTCCACGTGCTGACCTATTTCGGCCGGATCGACGGTGGCGCTGACGGCGGCGAGCCGTACGGCGGGCACCTGTTTGACGACGTAATCAGTAGGCATGTCGTGCTCCTTCTCGATCATCCGGAGTCGCGACTCGACCGCCGCCAGCCGGATGCCGGCAGCGCGCATCTCGTCCTCGAGCTCGCTGCGCCGCAACCGGAGCATCCCGTTGAGCTCCTGCACGCCGATCCGGTCCGCCAGGACGTGGCCGACCTGTTCCAGCGTGAGGCCGAGATCCTTCAGCGCCACGATGCGATTGAGAACGGACAGCTGCTCGGGGGAGTAGGAGCGGTAGCTGCTGGACGCGTCGACGCTGGCGGGCGTGAGCAGCCCGATCGCGTCGTAGTGGCGCAGCATCCGCACCGACACCTGCCCGAGTCGAGCGAAGTCTCCGATCAACATGACACCGTTCTCCCGCCTGACACCGTGTGAGGGTCAACAGCCCGTTCTGGGCTTTCGAACGTGGATCAGAACGAGCCCCGGTTTCCCGTTCGGGGCATCCGGGCCCCGACCCAGCGTTCGCCACCCCGTTCGCCGATACAACTGTCGCGCAGGGGAATCGATGTCCGTGGTCTGTAACCAGGCGGTGTCGGACGTCGCTGCGTCCACGAGCGCTTCGAGGAGTCGCCGACCCGCACCCATCCCACTGGCGGCAGGAAGAACAGCGAGGAGATTCACGGCGAACGACTCCGCGATCTGCTGCGCTGCATCCTCGCCGAGTCGCTGCCGCAGCTGGGTCGACCACGGGTCGGTCGCCTCGCTCCAGTGCCAGTCGTGGCCGTAGGCGAATCCGACCGGACCGTCCTCGTCTCCCGCGATCGCCATAGTCACACCTGGTTCGGTGCGAGCCCGGGCATACAGACCCGCATACATCGCCGCGACGGACGCCGGCTCGGACAACGGAGCTTGTGCGGAGGCGGCGGCATAGATCTGCTCGACCGTGTCCGCGGGCAACATCCGATTAGGCGACCGAAACTCGTACGTCGACCTGCCCGATGGAGTTCGAGCAGTCGTCGGTCGTCATGGGGACAGGGTAGGAAGGAATGTGGCTCCTCGGCATAGCGCGGAGTCGCCCACCCGCCCCAGATTTGGACATGCAGGGCGGGGCATGGATGACTCGCGGTGCATGTCCAAAAGTTACGGCCGCTCGACGGAGCGCGGCGTCCACACCTGTCCGCCCAGGGTCACGCGGGTGGAGGACGCCCCGATGATCACCAGGCACTTCATGTCGACGGTGTCGGGGTCGAACGCGCCCAGCGTGGTCACGACGGCCGACTCCTGAGCCCGGCCCACGTCGCGCGCGATAACGACCACGGTGTCGGCCGACTTCACGTCGAGCAGCGCCGCGCGTGCGGCGTGCAGCTGGTCGGGTCGGGACCGCGAGCGGGGGTTGTAGAGCGCGATCACGAGGTCGGCGGCGGCCGCCGCGCGGAGACGCTCCTCCAGCATCGACCACGGCTTCAGACGGTCCGAGAGACTGATCACCGCGAAGTCCGCGCCGAGCGGAGCGCCGACGAGCGCCGCGGCGGCCTGGGCCGCGGTGAGCCCGGGGACGACGTGCACCGGCACCTCGGCGTACGCCGCGCCGGCCGTCTCCGCCGCTTCGAATACAGCGGCGGCCATGCCGAAAACCCCTGCGTCGCCACCGGATACGACAGCAACGTCGTCACCCGCAGCCGCCAGGTCCAACGCGTCGCGCGCCCGGTCGACCTCGACCGTGTTGCCGCTCGCATGCCGGGTGAGTCCGACGCGCTGGGGCACCCGCTCGACGTACGGCGCGTACCCCACGACGTGGTCGACCTCGGCCAGGATCGCAGTCGCCTCCGGGGTGAGCCAACGGTCCGGCCCTGGACCGAGGCCGACGACGTGCACGGTGCCGGTGATCGACGCACGAACCGGCTGCACCGGCTCCACGGACGCGCGTCCTGCGGCGTCCGCCCGACGGTCCTGACCCGGCACGATGACGATCGACATATAGGGGACGGTCGCCGGGTCGACGTCTGTCGCGGGCAGCACGCGTTGGCCGTCGCGGGTGGCGCGCTCGACGTAGACGGCGCGGTCGAGCAGGCCGGCCTGTCGCAGTGCCTCGCGCACGTTGGCGAAGGTGCGACCCAGCTTCATCACGACGGCGGCGTCGGTGTCGGCGAGGCGGCGCGCGAGCTCGGCGACGGGGAGTGTGCCGGACAGAACCGTGAGCACGTCCTCGTGTCGGGCCAGGGCGTGCGCGGCGACGGCGGTCGCGCCAGAGACCGCGGTCACTCCGGGGACGACCTCTGTGGGGAAGCTGTCGGCGAGGCGGTCGTGCAGGTACATGAACGACCCGTAGAACATCGGATCGCCTTCTGCCAGAACGACGACCGTGCGACCGGCCTCGAGGTGCGCGCGCAACCGCGCTGCGCACTCGTCGTAGAACTCCGCGAGCCAGCCGTGATAGCCGGCAGGGTGCTCGACCGCACCGGTCGTCACGGGGTAGCGCAGCTCCTCCTCATGCACGCCCACCGGGATCAGGTCGGCGGCGATGGCCCGTGCGATCGAGGACTTGCCGGTGCCCGCGTGATAGGCGATGACGTCGGCGGACTCGATCAGCCGAGCCGCCTTCAGCGTGATCAGGTCGGGATCGCCGGGGCCGAGCCCCACGCCGTACAGGTGCCCGATGTCGTTGCTGCTCATGCCAGTTCGGACTCCGTGGCAAGTGCGTTCACGGCGGCCGATGCCATCGCGGACCCGCCGCGGTGACCGTGCACGGTGATCCAGGGGATCTGCCCGCCATCGGGGAGCACGTGCTCGGCCAGGGCGACCTTGGACTCGGCCGAGCCGATGAACCCGACCGGCATTCCGACGATCGCCGCCGGCCGCGGTCCGCCGTCCATCACGACCTCCAGCAGGTGGAAGAGGGCCGTGGGGGCGTTGCCGATCGCGACGACCGCCCCGTCGAGGCGCTCGTCCCAGAGGGAGACCGCAGCGGCAGCGCGGGTGGTGCGCCACTGCTTCGCGAGGTTGGGCACACGGGCGTCCCGCAGCGTGCAGACGACGTCGTTGTGCGCCGGCATCCGGCGCGCGGTGACACCGGAGGCGAGCATCACCGAATCGGTGAACACCGTTGCGCCTGCTTGCAATGCGTGCCGGGTTGCGGTGACGACGTCGTGTGAGGCGGCGACCGCGGGTACGATTTCGACGTCACCGCAGGCGTGCACGATCCGGGTGACGACCACCCTTAGGTCAGGGGCGACGGCGGATAGGTCGGCCTGCTCGCGGACCATCCCGAACGAGCGCCGGTAGATCTCGGCGCCGTCGGCCACGTAGTCGTAGCGACGGGTGGGAGGGCGCGGGTCGGCATTCATCGATGGTCTCCAGAGGCGGCAACGACCTGGTGTACGTCGGTCGGTGCGACGAGGGTGAGGTGGTCGGATGACGGCTCGCCGCAACGGCGTTCGCACCCGACGACGTGGATACGCGGGCCGGCCCCGGTCATCTGTGCGGTCGCGGCGGTGGCGAGGTCGAGGGTGTGGGTCTGGGTGCGGGCGCAGTACGGCGCACCCACGCAGGCGGTGATCCGCGACCACGGGGAGGTGGAGGTGGTGACCAGGCCGGCGTCCTGCAGTCGGCCCGGGTCCGCGGCGGCTCCGGGCACGACGAACGACTTCCACGGAGTGAGCACCACCTCGTCGGCGAGCTCGCCGAGCGCGTCGAGGTGAGCGGGGCGCAGCATCCCCAGGGGTACGCCGACCACCAGGTCGGCGCCTGCCGGACCGGGCTCGAGCGGCCCGGGAAGGCGCGCGCCGTACGGCAGCATGCCCTCGAAGACCGGGGAGTCGGTGGGGAGGTCGCGGACGTTCCAGACGTCGTCGCCGGCGCGGTGGTCGAGGAAGAGGTGTGCGCGGCGGATGAGCTCGGCGACCGCATCCGCGGGGTGGACCTGGGCCGCGAAACCGCCCGCGAGGAGAACGCCCTCGTGGTCCTCGAGTGCCTGGTAGGCCAGGTCCCATCCCTCGGTGAGGACGGAACCGGACTCGTCGCTGACGGCGAAGAGGAACCGCCCCGGCAATTCCGAAAGAGCGGGATCGCTGGTGATCGCTGCGTCGACTGCTTCGACGAGAGGGCGCAGGGATACGGCCAGCGGCGCGGCGAGGATGTTACGGACCCGCTCGTGGGAGGCGCTGGGCAGCAGTCCGGTGGCCTCGATCCGCTCGATCAGCTCCTCGGTCAGGGGGTCGGGGAGAGCGCGCAGCTGCAGGTTGCCGCGGCTGGTCAGCTGCAGCACCGGTGCGCCGTACTCCGCGGCGATTCCCACGAGGTCGGCGAGCACGTCGACACCAATCAGGCCCCCGGGTACGCGCAGCCGCACGAGGGCGCCGTCGCCCGCGACGAACGGGCGCAGCACACCCGGGCAGCGGTCTCCGCCGTCGGGGCGGGCTCGGGAAGTCACCGGGCGAGCCTAAGTGGGATGGACTGTTCCGCCGCCATCTGCCTGCCCGGGCGGCGTGGGCGTCACGGCAGGCTCAAATGCGGCCCTGCAACCCTCGACCCCGTGCAGGGAGATGTCCGTACGCGGGGCCACTTCCCACGCTTCCCGGGTGAGCCGCCACCGCTGCAGGAGTGCCGGTTCTCCCCTCCGGGTGTCCCAGGTCGTGCCGTTCGGTGAGTACCCGAGGCCTCTCGACACGGCGTTCGAGGCGTCGTTGTCCACGAAGGCATCGCTGCTCACTTCCCTGGCGTCCAGACCCGCGAAGGCCAGGTGGAGCGCGGCAGCACGCATCTCTCCGCCCAGGCCGCGGCCGCGCACGTCGCCGGCGAGCCAGGAGAACGTGACGACCGTCCCGAAGCGATCGAAACGGTCTCCGATGACGTCCTGCATGCCGACGGCGCGCTCATCGACCACGACCGCCAGACACAGCCGCCAGAAATCGGTGCCGACCGTGCCGCGTGCACGCCACACACCGCGCAGCCATTTGTCCACCCGCCGTGCCTGGTCGTCGTCGTAGAGGGACATGGGGTCGTCGTACGGAGCCGGGTGGGCCATCGCTTGACCGTCTCGTACGAGCGGGGCAAGTTCGCTGAGCAGCTCGTCCGTGGCGCCGCGCAACTTGAGTCGGGGCGTCGAAACCCGCACATTCAGCAGCGCGTAGGGATGGGTCACCTTCGGAGGCTATCGACGCAGACTTGTCCGGGCACCCCGATATCGCCGGGTATCCCGACAGCGAGCACGTGGTCGCGATGACGACGATTCAGCCGTGCTGGACGGACGCCGCGGGCATACTCCGGAGATGGGGTGGACGTGGCTTGCGCTGGGTGGAGCGGTCGCGCTCTCGCTGGCATTGGCGTCGTGCGGCCCCGACGAGGCGCGCTACTGCACCGCGATGGGCGCGGACCCGGGTGTGAGCGTGTCGTACACCGGCTTTCCGAACGGGACCGTCCTGACCGCGCAGGTGTGCGTAGCCGCGGTCTGCCGATCGAGTCAGCCGCTGAGACTCGGATCGGGCACGACGGCGTTCGTGGTGACCGGCGAGCTGCGGACGACCGCTGCCCAGCCGATCCAGGTCACGGTGCGTGACGCCGCGCACCGAGTCGTCGCGCAGAACGACGCCCTCATTGTGCGCCCCGAACGCGTCCAGCCCAACGGACCGGACTGTGATCCGACGGTCTACGACGCGGCCGTCACCGTCTCGCCGGGGCACGTCGTCGCGGGTGGGTAGGCTGCGGGCGGTACACGCTCGCGGAACCCGGTGCGAATCCGGGACGGTCCCGCCACTGTGAACCGGGTGATCGCCCGGTGAGTCAGGTACGCGGGCGCGCACCGCCGCCCCGGAACGGGTGCGGCCCTTAGCACGAACTGCCAGCTCGGGGCGCGGACCCCGGCCAAGGAGACTGATGCCTCGCGTCGCCCTCTTGTCCACCTCGGACACCGACCTCCTGAGTGCCCGGGCCAGCGGCGCCGACTACCTCTTCGCCAACCCGGCCCGCTCCGCGCACACCGAGATGGGCGCCGCGATCGCGGGCGCCGACGTGATCGTCGCCCGGATCCTCGGTGGCCCGCAAGACCTGTGCAGCGGCTTCCGCCGGTTCGCCGAGACCGACGTGCCGATGGTGGTCCTGGGCGGCGAGCAGACCCCGAACGCCGCGCTGATGGAGTGCTCGCGGCACGTGCGGGCAGGGATCGTGGCCGAGGCGCACCGCTACCTCGCGCAGGGCGGCCCCGCCAACCTCGCCAACCTGCACGCGTTCCTGTCCGACACCCTCCTGCTGAGCGGTGAGGGCTTCGAACCGCCGCTGGAGCTGCCCGTCTGGGGAGTGCTCGACCGCGCTGAGCCCGTCTCGCTCGACCGCGTACGACCACGCGTCGGGGTGCTCTTCTACCGGGCTCAGCAGGCCGCCGGGAACGTCGCGCACATCCACGCGCTCTGCGACGCGATCGACGCCGCCGGCGGCATCGGCGTACCGATCTTCGCCACTTCCCTGCGGGACGCACCTCAGGACCTGCTGGACCACCTCGCCACCCTCGACACTCTCGTCACCACCGTCCTCGCGGCGGGCGGCACCCGCCCGGCCGGCGCGCAGGCGGGCGGTGAGGACGAGACCTGGGACGTGCAGGCGCTCGCCGCGCTCGACATCCCGATCATCCAGGGGCTCGCGCTGACCTGGAGCCGCGCCGACTGGGCCGCCTCGGACGAGGGCATGTCGCCGCTGGATGTCGCCACGCAGGTCGCGGTGCCCGAGTTCGACGGGCGGTTGATCACCGTGCCGTTCTCGTTCAAGGAGGTCGACGCCGACGGCCTGCCGCACTACGTCGCCGACCCCGAGCGCTGCGACCGGGTCGCCGGGATTGCCGTCAACCACGGCCGCCTGCGCCACACCCCCGTCGGCGAGCGCAAGATCGCGCTGGTCCTCTCGGCGTACCCCACCAAGCACTCCCGCATCGGCAACGCGGTCGGCCTGGACACCCCCGTCTCCACGATCCGGCTGCTGCGTGAGATGCGCGCGGCCGGCTACGACCTCGGCCCACGCGGCGCGATCCCCGGGCTGGACGACGTAGAGCCCATCGAGGGAGAGGCGCTGGACACCACTGCCGGCAACGCCCTCGTGCACGCGCTGATCGCGGCCGGCGGGCAGGACCCCGACTGGCTCACCCAGGAGCAGATCGAGGGCGCGCTCGTGCGGATCCCCGCGAGCCGGTACGCCGAGTGGTTCGGCCGGGTGCCCACCGACCTGCAGGAGGCGATGAAGCAGCACTGGGGCCCCGCACCCGGCACCCTCTACGTGGACAAGACCACCGATCCCGACGGTGAGATCTTCTCTGCCGCAATGGTGTCCGGCAACCTTGTCATCCTGGTCCAACCGCCGCGCGGCTTCGGTGAGAACCCGATCGCGATCTACCACGACCCCGACCTGCCGCCCACCCACCACTACCTCGCGACGTACCGCTGGATCGAGGAGGAGTTCGGCGCGCACGCCGTCGTGCACGTCGGCAAGCACGGCAACCTGGAGTGGCTGTCGGGCAAGAACCTCGCGATGTCGCCCTCCTGCGGCACCGACGCGGCGCTGGGCAACCTGCCGCTGATCTACCCGTTCCTGGTCAACGACCCCGGCGAGGGCACCCAGGCCAAGCGCCGCGCGCACGCCACGATCGTCGACCACCTGATCCCGCCGATGGCCCGCGCCGAGGCGTACGGCGACATCGAGCGCCTGGAGCAACTCCTCGACGACTACGGCAACGCCTCGGTGATGGACCCTCCCAAGGCCGCCGCGCTGCGGGGGGAGATCTGGACGCTGATCCAGGCCGCCAAACTCGACCAGGACCTGCAGCTGACCAACCGCCCGGACGACGAGTCGTTCGACGACTTCGTCATGCACATCGACGGCTGGCTCTGCGAGATCAAGGACGTGCAGATCCGCGACGGGCTGCACGTACTCGGCGAGGCGCCGTCCGGTGAGGGCCTCATCAACCTGGTGCTGGCGGTGCTGCGCGCGAGCCAGGTCTTCGGCGGCCGCGACAACGGCGTGCCGGGGCTACGCGCCTCGCTCGGCCTCGTCGAGGGAGCGTCGTCCGGTGAGACCGACCGCGTCGAAGCCCTCGCGCACGAGCTCGTACGCCGGCTCGCGGACTCCTCATGGGACGCCGGCTCGGTCGACGCGATCGTGAACGACGTGGTGGGAGAATCGAATCCGGGCGCTTCCGCCTCGTTGGAGTTCGCCTGCCGGGAGGTGGTGCCGCGTCTGGCGGAGACCACCCGCGAGTTGCCGATGGTGCTGCATGCCCTCGACGGCGGCTACGTGCCGGCCGGTCCGTCCGGGTCGCCGCTGCGCGGTCTGGTCAACGTGCTGCCGACCGGCCGCAACTTCTACTCCGTCGACCCCAAGGCGATCCCCTCACGCCTCGCGTACGGCACCGGCGCGGCCATGGCCGACTCCCTCCTGGCGCGCTATCAGGAGGAGAGCGGGGAGTACCCGGAGTCGGTGGGGCTCTCGGTGTGGGGCACGTCCGCGATGCGCACCTCGGGCGACGACATCGGCGAGGTGCTGGCGCTGCTCGGTGTGCTGCCCGTGTGGGACGAGGCGTCCCGCCGGGTGGTCGGCCTCGAGCCGCTGTCGCTGGCCGAGCTCGGCCGCCCGCGCATCGATGTCACGGTGCGCATCTCCGGCTTCTTCCGGGACGCGTTCCCGCATGTCATCAGCATGCTGGACGACGCGGTGCAGCTCGTCGCGGGTCTGGACGAGCCGGTCGAGTCCAACTTCGTGCGCAAGCACGCGCTCGCCGACATCGAGGCGCATGGTGACGAACGCCGTTCGCGCACCAGGATCTTCGGCTCCAAGCCCGGCGCGTACGGCGCGGGCATCCTGCAGCTGGTGGAGTCCGGCACCTGGCGCGACGACGCCGACCTCGCCGAGGTCTACACGCAGTGGGGCGGCTTCGCCTACGGCCGCGGGCTCGACGGGGTGCCCGCGCGCGACGACATGGAGCGCAACTACCGGCGCATCCAGGTCGCCGCGAAGAACATCGACAACCGCGAGTCGGACATCCTCGACTCCGACGACTACTTCCAGTACCACGGCGGCATGGTCGCGGTGGTGCGCTCGCTGACCGGCTCGGAACCGAAGGCGTACGTGGGGGATTCGACGTCACCCGACTCGGTGCGCACCCGCACGTTGCAGGAGGAGACCAACCGCATCTTCCGTGCGCGGGTGGTCAACCCGCGGTGGATCAGCGCGATGCAGCGGCACGGCTACAAGGGCGCGTTCGAACTCGCGGCGACGGTGGACTACCTCTTCGGGTTCGACGTGACCGCCGGGGTCGTGCAGGACTGGATGTACGAGACCCTCGCCCAGGAGTACGTGCTCGACAAGACCAACCGCGACTTCATGCAGCACGCCAACCCCTGGGCGCTGCGCGGCATCGTGGAGAAGCTCGGCGAAGCCGCGGACCGGGGTCTGTGGGAGTCGCCCGACCCGGAGCTGGTCGCGGCCATGCAGCAGGTCTACCTCGACGTGGAGGGGCAACTCGAGGAATGACCGGCGACAGGTGGCCCCGTCCCGTGCCGGTCGTGGGGGACACGACCAGCGCGCGGCGTCGCGGCGCCGACCCGACCGGGTGGGCGATGGGCGCCGACGTGGCGGACGCGTTGCGCGACGTCGTCGACGCCCGGCGCGACATCCGCCGCTACCGGCCCGACCCGGTGCCGGAGGACCTGTTGACCGCGGTGCTCGAGGCGGGGCACCACGCGCCGAGCGTGGGGCACTCCCAACCGTGGCGGTTCGTGGTCGTGCGCGATCAGGCGACCCGGGATCGGGCGGCTCACCTGGCCGACCGTGCCCGGCTGGCGCAGGCGTCGGGTCTGACCGAGGACCGCGCCGCCCGGCTGCTCGACCTCAAGCTCGAGGGCCTGCGGGAGGCTCCGGTCGGCATCGTCGTCGCGTGCGACCGCCGTACGCCGGCCGCCGGCGTGCTGGGCCGCGCCACCTTCCCCGACACCGACCTGTGGTCCTGCGCCGCCGCGATCGAGAACATGTGGCTCACTGCCCGCGCGCACGGTCTGGGTATGGGCTGGGTCACTCTCTTCGAGCCCGCGGACCTCGCGGCACTGCTCGACCTGCCGCCCGGGGTGGAGACGCTCGGCTGGCTCTGCCTCGGCTGGCCGGACGAGCGGCCGACGTCGCCGGGGCTGGAGCGCGCGGCGTGGTCACGGCGTACGCCGTTGCAGGACATCGTGATCCACGAACGGTGGCCCTCGTCGAGCTCGCCGGACGCTCCGATCTCGCATCTGCGCGGACCAGCCCAGGACCAGCTCGTCACGGCCAGCGACGCTGCCGACGACCTGCTCTCCCCGCCGGAGTCGCTAGGCCTGCTCGACCGGGTGCTCAACCGGGTGCAGGCACTGGCGCCCGGCGGTATCGCCGGCGGCACCCTGGTGCTCGCCGCGGCCGACCACCCGGTCGCGGCGCTCGGCGTGAGCGCATACCCGGCGCACGTGACCCGCGACGTGGTGTCCGCCGCACTTGCGGGCGGCTCGGTGGGTGCCGCGGCGGCGACCGCCGCCGGGTTGGGGCTGATCGTCGTCGATGCGGGCGTCGACGGACCGGTGCTCGCCGGCGCGGTGCCGGCGCGCCCACTCCACCGTCGTGGTGACCTGTCGACGGCCGACGCGTTGACGGACGACGACGTCTCGCGACTCCTCGAAGCCGGACGCGGGATCGGACGCGCCGCTGCGGTTGACGGCCTTGTCGTGCTCGGCGAGGTAGGTGTTGGAAACACCACGCTCGCAGCGGCATTGGCCTGCGCGCTCGTCGATGTGGAGCCGCGCGACGCCGTCGGGCTGGGCGCTGGGTCGGACGCGGACATCGTGACGCGCAAGGCGGAGGTCGTCGAGGCCGCGCTGCTGCGCGCGCGGCCCGAGCTCGATGAGGCAGCCGACGCGTCGTCGTACGCCCTCACCGCCTTGCGCATGCTCGGCGGCCCGGAACTCGCGGTCCTCACCGGAGTGGTGCTCGGTGCCGCGGACGCCGGTGCGCCCGTCGTGCTCGACGGGCTCTGCGCATCGTTGCCCGGACTGCTGGCTGTGCGCCTCGAACCCTCCGTGCAGGCCTATCTCGTCGCGGGTCAGCAGTCCCGCGAGCGCGCCCACGCGGCGGTGCTGCGCGAGCTCGGACTCGAGCCGCTACTCACCCTGCGGCTGCGCGCCGGCGAGGGAGTCGGCGGCTGCCTGGCGGCCTCGATGCTGTTGCAGGGACTGAAGATCCGCGCTCTGGCAGCGCGCACTAGCGAGGACGTCTAGCGCACCTCGATCTGCACATCATGCCCGCTCGAGCGCTGCAGACCGGCGTTGCGCGTCAATAGCGGGCACTCCAGCGCCTCGGCGAGCACGACGTACGCGGCGTCGTATGCCGACAGGTTGTCACGCAGCTGGAAGACCCGGCGTCGCATGCCGGGGGTCGGCTTCCAACGCTGGATCGGCAGGTCGTCGAAGTCGGTGAGTAGGTCGATGGCCCGGCTCGCACTGAGATGGCCGCCGAGCCTAAGGCCACGCAGCGCGGACACCAGCTCGACATCGATGAGGTGTGGTGCGTGCAGATCCTCGGTCGCCAGATGGGCCCGCAGATCGTCGGTGCCCGCGACGGCCGTCAGCGCATCGACCACGGTCGCGGCGTCCACGACGACCATCAGCCCGACCGCAGGGCAGGCCGGCCAGCACGCTCCGACCGGATGGACTCGACTGCACTGATGTCAGCGCGCTCGGCCCGCTGCGCCGCCCGGTCGAGGACCTCGGCGACGGTGGGACGAGAGACCTCCCGAGAGATGATCCGCAGCAGGTAGGAGTTGAGCGACTCCCCGCGAGCAGCCGCGCGTGCCTTGAGCGCGCGCCGGTCGTCGTCCGGCACATTCCTGATCTGCACGAGTCCGCTCATGTATCCAGAGTAGATCGGATTGCATGCATTGTGCATAGCATCCGTGACCAGTGAGATCGTGAAGCTGTACCTCCACCCGTCGAAGGGACACCACCGCAGTGACTTCGCTCGATCTGTCGCATTGTCAGCAGCTCGACCGCCAGGACCCGTTGGCCGCCGTGCGTGACCGGTTCGTGCTGCCCGAGGGCGTCACCTACCTCGTCGGCAACTCGCTCGGAGCGATGTCCAAGGACGTGCCGGCCCGGGTGCAGGAGGTCGTCGCCACCGAGTGGGGCCAGGGTCTGGTGGGCAGCTGGAACACCGCCGGATGGTTCGACAAACCGCTGACCGTCGGCGACCGGCTCGCGCCGCTCATCGGCGCGGGGGACGGCCAGGTCGTGGTCGGCGACACCACCTCGATCAACCTCTACAAGGCGGTCGGTGCCGCCCTCGGTCTGCGCCCGGATCGTCCCATCGTCCTGTCCGAGGCCGGCAGTTTTCCCACCGATCTCTACATGCTGCAGGGCATGACGGCGTGGACCGGCCGCCACCGGTTGGAGCTGATGGATGCCGACCGCGGCAACCTGCAGCAGATGCTCACCCCGGATGTCGCGGTCGTCGTGCTCAGCCACGTCGACTACCGCACGGGCGAGTTGCTGGACATGAAAACGATCACCAATCAGATCCACGCGGCCGGAGCGCTCGTGGTCTGGGACCTGTGCCACAGCATCGGCGTCGTGCAGATGGATCTGGCCGGCTGCGATGCCGACTTCGCCATCGGCTGCACCTACAAGTACGTCAACGGCGGGCCCGGTGCGCCGGCGTTCGTCTACGTCGCGCCGCGCCTGCAGAGCGAGGCGCAGCAACCGCTCTCGGGCTGGCACGGGCACCGGACGCCGTTCGCCTTCGTCGCCGACTACGAACCGGGGGAGGGGGTTTCGCGTTTCCGCATCAGCACTCCGCCGATCGTGTCGTACGCGCCCCTCGAGGTGAGTCTCGACCTGTTCGCCGAGTTAGACCTGGCGCAGGTGCGCAACAAGAGCGAGGCGCTGACCGGGTTGTTCATCGACCTGGTCGACCAGGAGTGCGGCGACTTCGATCTGGAGGTCGTCACGCCGCGGGACGCCGACCGACGCGGCAGCCAGGTGACGCTGCGACACCCCCGGGCCTATCAGGTGGTGCGGGCGCTCATGGAGCGCGGCGTGCACGGTGACTTCCGCTCACCCGATGTGCTGCGACTGGGATTCGCGCCGCTCTACCTGCGCTTCGAGGACGTCTGGCACAGCGTCTTCGCACTCCGCGAGGTGCTCGCGGGCGAGGAGTGGCGCTCCCACCCCGAGCCGCAGCTCACCGCGGTGACGTGAGCGCGTAGACGTCCATCACCCAGCCGTGCTGCTCGCGCAGGGCGGCACGCACAGCGACGATCTCGTCGATCACATCGGCGAGCCGGCCGGCGCGCAGCTCCTGCTGCGGCATACCGACGTACGCGCCCCAGTGGATCCACGTGTCAGGGGCGATCGGCACCAGATCACGACAGGCGAGGTGGCCGTCGAGCATCACCACCACGGTGCCGAGGTCGGGCGTCCATTCTGTGACAAGGCGACGTCCTGTGGTGATGTGCACTGCCTCGCCGATCTCGTGCAGCACGATGCCATGCGCGGCGGCGAGGGCCTGGAACGCCGAGATGCCGGGAATCACGTTGACGGACAGCGCGGTCCGCTCAGCGATGCTTCGCACGACCCTGATCGTGGAGTCGTAGAACGCCGGGTCCCCCCAGACAAGGAACCCCACCACGGCATCGGCCGGGAGCCCGTCGATCGTCGCGGTGTATCTGTCGGCGCGTGCCGCGTGCCAGTCGCGGACCGCCTCGCCGTACGCCGTGTCCGCCCGGTCCGCGTCCGGACCACGTGCCGGATCGGGCACCGTCACGAACCGGTACGGATGCGCGGGGTCGATGAACCGCTCGCAGATTGCCCTGCGAAGCGCAACGAGTTCGTCGGTGGCAGAGCGCTTCTCGGCGACCAGGAAGACGTCGACCTCGTTCAGCGCGGCGATCGCCTGCTGGGTGAGGTGCTCGGGCGACCCGGCTCCGATGCCGATCACCTGCACCCGGCGCGTGCTCATGCTCCTGCCTCCTGGGCGATCGCCAGCAATCGGTCCAGGTCGAGTGCCTCGGTCACCGCGTCCGCCAGCGCGTCGATCTGCGCCTCACGTCGTGCGGCGAACGACGGAGCGTCCGCAACCGGTGCCCAGGACGAACCCGCCGCCGCCGCCACCTGCGTGAGCCACGCCCGACGGAAGTCGTCGCCCTCCAGCGTGCCGTGCCAGATCGTGCCGTACGTCGACCCCTCCCGGGTGCCGCCCGGGAACGTGTCGTCGGCCGTGACCACGCCGTGATGGATCTCGTAGCCCTCCACGGGAAGCCCCTCCCATGAGCCGCGCGGCCGTGCCAGCACCTTGGACGGCGCGAACCTCGTTGTGGCCGAGAGCAGTCCGAGACCTGGCACGACTCCCGCCGCGGATTCGACCGGGTCGTCGATGGTCTCGCCCAGCATCTCGTAACCGCCGCAGATGCCCAGCACCGGACGACTGGCGGTGACCCGTTCGGCAACGACCTCGGCAAGGCCCCGCGATCGCAGCCATCCCAGGTCCGAGACCGTCGCCCGTGACCCCGGCAGCACCAGCAGGTGCGCGTCGCGGCACACCGCGGGATCGCTGGTCACCCGCACCCTGACCCCCGGCTCGGCCGCCAGCGCGTCGACGTCGGTGGCGTTGGACGTGCGGGGGAATCGGACGACCGCCACGTCCAGCGTCGCGTCCGGATCCGGGGGCATCGAGCGTCCGACGGACAGCGCGTCCTCGGCGTCCAGCCAGACGTCCTCTAACCACGGGATGGTGCCGAGCCACGGCATGCCGGTGCGTTCAGTGACGACGTCGAGGCCGGGCGCGAGCACCGAGGCGTCTCCGCGGAACTTGTTCACGACGTACCCCCGCAGCAGCGCCCGGTCGGCGTCGTCGAGCAACGCCCAGGTGCCGTACGTCGCGGCCAGCGCGCCGCCCCGGTCGATGTCGGTGACCACGACGGTCGGCAGGTCGAAGCGTCGTGCGAGGCCCATGTTCGTGTAGTCGCCAGCGCGCAGGTTGACCTCGGCGGGGGATCCGGCGCCTTCGGACACGACGAGGTCCACCGAGGCGGCCAGCTCGGCGTACGCCGCGAACGCCGCCTCGGCGAGGTGGCCCCGGCCCGTGGCGTACTCACCCGCGGCCAGCTCACCAGCCGGCTGCCCGCGCAGCACCACGAACGCGCGCCGGTCCGAGCCGGGTTTGAGGAGCACCGGATTGTGCAGCGACGACGCCTGGACGCCGGCCGCCTGCGCCTGCAGGTACTGCGCGCGGCCGATCTCCGCGCCGTCGGCGCAGACCATCGAGTTGTTGGACATGTTCTGGCTCTTGAACGGCGCGACGCGCACCCCCGCGCGCGCCCACGCGCGGCACAGCCCCGTCACGACGAGGGACTTGCCGGCGTCCGAGCTCGTTCCCGCCACCAGCAGACCTGCCACGCTCGCCGACCTTACAGTTGCGGCTGTGCCGACGCCGACCGAGACCCTGCGGGTGCATCTGGTGCGACATGGGGAGTCGACCTGGAACCTCGCCCACCGCGTCCAGGGTCAGACCGTCCACCCCGATCTCACCCCCCTGGGCCGCACGCAGGCCGCCGTCGCTGCGCAGACCCTCCTGCGACGGGTCGACGGCCGCGTCGTGCTCTGGAGCAGCGACCTCCTGCGCGCCGCCCGCACCGCCCAACTCATCGGGCACGCGCTGCGGGTGCCGGTGCAGTACGACGAAGCCTTGCGCGAGCAGCACCTCGGCACCATGGAGGGCCGCACGGTCGACGAGCTGCACGCCGAGCCGACGCCCGCCGGGCAGCACGTCAGCGAAGTGCGGTGGGCCGGCGGAGAGAGCACGCAGGACGTCGCTGCACGGTTCCGGCGGTTCGCCGCCCGCGAGCTGCGCGCGACCTCCCCACGGGTGCGCGATCTGGTCATCGTCAGCCACGGCGACACCATCCGGGTGGCCCGCGCCGTCCTGGCCGGGCGCGGCCACCGCGACGTGGAGTGGGATCCGATCGAGAACGGCAGCGTGCACACCGTCGAGGTGCCGCGTCAGTGAAGGGGCTCGCCGCGTTCGAACTGCTCCACGAAGGCGGCGATCCGGCGGGCGCGGGTCTCGGGACGCTTGGCGTCGGTGATCCGGAAGTAGACCGCGAAGTGGTTCGCCCGGTTGAGCGTGGCGAAGAACGCCTCCGCGGTCGGGTTCGCCGCAAGTGACTCGAGGAAGTCGGCCGGCAGCTCGAAGTCGCTCTGCCCGGCGTACGCCGTGTCCCACCGGCCGTTCGCCTTCGCCACCTCGACCGCAGCGAGTCCCGCCGGCGTCATCTTGCCCGCAGCGATCAGAGCCTCGGCCTTGCGTCGGTTGATCTGCGACCAGGGGCTGCGCGCCCGGCGCGGCGAGAACGCCTGCCGGTAGCAGTCGTCGTCCAACCGGCCGACCTGCCCGTCGATCCAGCCGTGGATGAGCGCCAGCTCGACCAGTTCGTCGTACGTCGGCGTGGGCACCGACCCGCCCTTCGTGCCGATCGCGATGAACACGGCGTCGGAGTCGTGCTGGTGCTCGGTGAACCAGCGCAGCGCCTCGGCCCGGTCCCGCAGCCGCACCAGGGGTCGCTCGAGCGCCATGGTGTCAGCCGATCTGGCCGATGGGCTCGCGCTTCTCGGCCTGGAAGCGGTCCTCGGTGCGTCCGAAAGCCCAGTACCCGGACAGGCTGACCGCGTCCCGGGGGAGTGCGCGCTCGCGGAAGAGGACGTCCCGCAAGGATTTCATCGACTCCCGCTCACCGTGTGCGAAGACCTCGACGCCGTCGGCCGGCCAGTCGAGGGCGCGTGCGGCGTCCGGCAGCAACGACCACTCTCCGGGGGTGGCCCCGTCACGGTGCAGCCACTGCACGGCGACCCCGGCCGGGGCCTGCGGCAGCAACTCGTCGGCCGCCGCGTCGACCTCCACGACCACCTGGCCGCGGGCATCGGTCGGCAGCGCTTCGAGCGCCGCGCTGATCGCCGGCAGAGCCGAGTCGTCGCCGACCAGGAGGTACCAGGACGCCGTACCGCTCGGCCGGTAGCCGCTGCCGGGCCCGTTCGCGGCCACCAGATCACCGGGCTGCGCACGCATCGCCCACGGCGCCGCGATGCCCTGGTCGCCGTGCGTGACGAAATCGATGCTGATCGTGCCGTCGGCGTGCCAGGTGCGGATCGTGTAGGTGCGGCGGACGGGCTGGTGCTCGCGCGGCAGCTCGTCCAGGTCGTACGGCGGGACGAGGCCGAGGGCCGGGTCGGGGAAGAGCAGCTTGAGGTAGCTGTCGGTCGCGTCCGGCCGATCGGCGGCCATCGCCCGGACGTCCGCTCCGCCGAACCGCACGCGAACGACATGCGGGGTGACCTGCTCGCGGTCGACGACTTCCAGGACGTGCTGACGACGCGGTTTCTTCGGGCTCATAAGGCAACCCTAAGTCGCGATACCGACATCGAGCGGAGGGGTCCGGCGTCGAGCGGAGGGGCTATGACCCCTCCGCTCGCGCGCGGACCCCTCCGCTCGATGGAAGTTCTACAGGCCGAGGCGGGCCTTCAGTCCGTCCAGCTCGATCTGCAGCTGGGTCGGCAGCGTCTCGCCGAACTTGGCGAACCACTCCTCGATCTGCGGGATCTCGACCTTCCACTCCTCCGGGTCGACCGCGAGCGCGGCCTCCAGCTCGGCGGCGGTCATGTCCAGGCCCTCGACGTCGAGCGACTCCGGCGTCGGCACGTGCCCGATGGGCGTCTCGACCGCGGCGGCCTTGCCCTCCATGCGCTCGATGACCCACTTGAGCACGCGGGAGTTCTCGCCGAAGCCCGGCCAGAGGAAGCCGCCGTCCTGGTCGCGGCGGAACCAGTTGACGTAGAAGATCTTCGGCAGCTTGGTGGCGTCGGCGTCCTTGCCGAGGTTGACCCAGTGCTGGAAGTAGTCACCGGCGTTGTAACCGATGAACGGCAGCATCGCCATCGGGTCGCGGCGTACGACGCCCACCTCGCCCTTGGCAGCTGCGGTCGTCTCGGACGACAGGGTCGCGCCCATGAACGTGCCGTGCAGCCAGTCACGCGACTCGGTCACCAGCGGGACCGTGGTCTTGCGGCGGCCACCGAAGAGGATCGCGGAGATCGGCACACCCTGCGGGTCGTTGTACTCGTCCGCGAGGATGTCGCACTGCTCGATCGGGGTGCAGTAGCGGCTGTTCGGGTGGCTGGACAGCTCACCGGAGTCCGGCGTCCAGTCCTCGCCCTTCCAGGACGTCGCGTGCGCGGGCTCGTTCTCCAGGCCCTCCCACCAGACGTCGCCGTCGTCCGTGAGCGCGACGTTGGTGAAGACCGAGTTGCCCTTGTTGATGGTCGTCATCGCGTGCGGGTTGGTGTGCTCGTTGGTGCCCGGCGCGACGCCGAAGAAGCCGAACTCGGGGTTGACGGCGTAGAGGCGCCCGTCCTTGCCGAACCGCATCCACGCGATGTCGTCACCGAGGGTCTCCACGGTCCAGCCGGGGATGGTCGGCTTGAGCATGGCCAGGTTGGTCTTGCCGCAGGCGCTGGGGAACGCGGCCGCGACGTAGTAGACCTGCTGCTCGGGGGAGATGAGCTTGAGGATCAGCATGTGCTCGGCCAGCCAGCCCTCGTCGCGCGCCATCGCCGAGGCGATCCGCAGCGAGTAGCACTTCTTGCCCAGCAGCGCGTTGCCGCCGTAGCCCGAGCCGTAGGACCAGATCGTGCGCTCCTCGGGGAACTGCACGATGTACTTCTCTTCGTTGCACGGCCACTTCACGTCCTGCTCGCCGTCGGCCAGCGGAGCGCCGAGGGAGTGCAGGGCGGGCACGTACTTGGCGGCGTCGCCCAGCTCTTCGATGCGGTCCAGGATCTTCGTGCCGCAGCGCGCCATCACGCGCATCGAGACCACGACGTACTCACTGTCGGTGATCTCCACGCCGAACATCGGGCTGTCGGCCTCGAGGTGACCCATCACGAAGGGGATGACGTACATCGTGCGGCCCTTCATGCACCCCTGGTAGAGGCCGCGCATGAGGTCCTTCATCTGCTCCGGGTCCATCCAGTTGTTGGTGGGACCCGCGTCCTTCTCCTCTCGGCTGCAGATGAAGGTGCGCTCCTCGACCCGCGCGACGTCCTCGGTGGAGCTGGCCGCGTGGAAGGAGTTGGGTTTGATGTCCTCGTTGAGCCGGGTGAAGGTGCCGGCGGCGACGAGCTTGTCGGTCAGTTCGGTCCACTCGTCGGCGGAGCCGGTCACCCAGCGCACCTCGTCCGGGGTCGTCAGCGCGGCGACCTCGGCGACCCACCTCGCCAGTCCTGCGTGCGTCGTGCCGGACTTTGCGGGTGCGTCGAGCGTCATGTGACCGTCCTTCATAGGGTGTGAGTCGCGGTTCGTACGCCGCATCGCGCGGGGCCGTGGCGCGCCGACCGACCGGTCGGGCTGCGCGGCGTCGTACGCCGGGCGGATGAGGTGCTGTCGAACGTAACCCGGCCCCGAGCGGGCCGCCCAACGGGCGAAGAGCGCGCGGATGTGACCCCCGTCACACCATCGGTGACCTGTGTCGCTTTCCCGCAGAGCCCGTCGCGAAGGCGACGCAATGCACCGTCGACTCAACAAAACCCGACATCTTCGGTCGGGGGAACCGGTCGGTTACAGCCAGTCGCGGCGGCGGAAGACGATGTACATCGTGGTGCAGGTGAGGACCATCAAGCCGATCGCCATCGGGTACCCGTAGTACCAGTGCAGCTCCGGCATCTTGTCGAAGTTCATCCCGTAAATGCCTGCGATCACGGTGGGGGCGAAGAGGATCGCCGCCCAGGACGAGGCCGACTTGACCCGGTCGGACTGCTGGTTGGCCGTCTCGGCCAACCGGGTCATCTTCTCGTTCTGCGTCTGGGCGACGAGGGTGGAGTTGAGCGACAGGATCGACATCAGCGTCTGCCGGAAGCCGTCGATGCGCTCCACGACGCCGGTCGCATGGTCCTCGACGTCGCGCATGTTGCGACGCAGTTCCTCGTCGACGCCGTACTTCTCGTGCCCGCGCTTCAGCGCCCCCAGGATGTCCAGCAGCGGCTTGGTGGCGCGCTGCAGCCCGAGCACCTCACGGGACAGCTCGTAGATTCGCCGCGAGACCGCGGGGTCGGACTCGAAGACCTGCCCCTCGATCTCGTCGATGTCGTTCTCCAGACCGGCGATGACGGGTGCGTACCCGTCGACCACGAAGTCCAGGATCGCGTAGAGCACCGCCTCGGGCCCGAGGGCCATGAGGTGCGGGTCGTTGTCCATCCGTTGGCGAACCGGTGCCAGTCTCGGCTCGTCGGAATGCCGGACGGTGACCACGAAGTCCGGGCCGATGAAGAGGTGCAGCTCGCCGAGATGCACTGTCTCCGTGGCGTCGTCGTAGGTGGCTGGGCGCAGCACGACGAAGAGCGTGTCGTCGTACCGCTCGATCTTGGGCCGCTGGTGCGCCACGATCGCGTCCTCGACCGCCAGCGGGTGCAGGTGGAAGATCTGCGCGACCTGTTGGATCTCCTCGGGCGCGGCGTTCGCCAGTCCCACCCACGCGACGGCCTGGTCGGGTTCGGCGAGGCGGTGTACGACGGCCCGGAAACTGTGCGGATTCTCCTGGCGTACGCCGTGCAGGTAGATGGCGCGCTCGACGACGGTGCCCTCGACGCCCCCGGGGTGCGTCGTGCCGAGGGACTTGCGGTCCGGCTGGAGGAGCCGCTCGGGGGCGTCCTGCGTCGACACCGGCCGCGGGTCGTGCGGGTGGGTGCGGATGCGGGATCGCCAGGTGGACACGGCCTGACTGTAGTGCGCGAGTCTGCTGTGCCGCCGCCTGCCGAGAAGGTGCCGACTCCGCTCGGGTGCTTAGGGTTCGGGTATGACCACCCATGCCCCGGCCGCCGGCAGGACCCGGATCGTGGTGGTCTGCGTGGCGCTCGTCGTCGTGCTGGCCATCGCCGCGGCGCTCGGATGGTGGTTCACCCGTGACGACGGCCCGGCCGCGACCAAGCAGGTGCTGCCCAGCACTCCCACCGGCGTCCGCACGATCCAGGATCCGGTGCGGCTGGTGAAGGACACCTCCGGCATCCCGGGCGTGCTCGCGTACGACCAGGGCGAGTACATGACGCTGGCGACGCAGGGCGGTAAGGCGATCCATGTCTCGCACGTACGCGGACCGGTCACCTACACGATGACGCCGCCCGCCGGCGGACCGCACAACATCGTCTGGATGAACGCCGGTGTCTACACGAGACCCGTGCCGAGCGAGCGTGCGGTGCACAACATGGAGCACGGCGCGATCTGGATCACCTACGACCCGAAGCTGGCCAAGGGCGAGATCGCGAAGTTGGTCGCGTTCGTCGGGCGCCAGAGTCTGATCCCCGAGCCGAAGGGCCAGGGCGGGGTCAAGGTCTCCGGACAGGCGAACCGGTTCATGGATCTGTCGCCGTGGGCCTCGAACTCGCTGCCCGCGCCGATCGTCCTGTCGTCGTGGGGGCACCAGTTGCGGGTGACCGACGCCGGCGACCCGCGGATGCAGCGCTTCGTCGACACCTTCCGGCATCGCAAGCCCTACAGCCCCGAGACGAACGAGCCGGTGGATGGCATCCCCACGGGGACCGGCGGTGTCGCGGCGGAGTACGGCGGGGCGCAGCCCAACCCCTCGGGCACCAAGAAGTGACCGACCTAGGATCGAGGGCATGCCCGACACCTCGTCCTCCGATCGCGCCGCCAAACTGGCGGCACTGAAGAAGCAGCAGAACACCCGCCCTGGATGGCTGATCCCCGTGGTGATCGCCGTCGTGCTGATCGTCGTGATCGGGGGCGTCGCGACGTACCTGGGCACCCGCTCGAGCGGTAGCAGCGGCACGTCGGCCTCCGGTGTCGCCGGTGCACCGAAGTACGGCAAGCAGGTGCTGCCCTCGGTCGTGACCGGACAGACGACGACCCAGCCGAAACCCACTCAGGTCAAGGACGACTCGGGCATCCAGGGCGTCCTCGCGTGGGACACCAGCGGGTACCCCGCGAGCGGCACCGCGAACGCCGGCACCATCGGCCACGACCACGTCCCCGGACCCGTGACGTACGCCGTGACGCCGCCGGTCGGCGGCCCGCACAACGCGACCTGGATGAACGCCGGCATCTACACCAAGCCGGTGTCGACCGAGCGGGCCGTGCACAACCTGGAGCACGGCGCGATCTGGATCACCTACGACCCGAAGCTGTCGGCGGCACAGGTGAATCAGCTGGTCGCGTTCGTGACGAAGCAGTCGTTGATCGCCGAGCCCGCCCTGCAGCAGCAGGGCATCACCGGGCAGGAGAACCGGTACATCGACCTGACCCCCTGGACGTCCAACTCCCTACCGTCACCGATCGTGCTGTCGGCGTGGGGACATCAGCTGCGGGTCACCAGCCCCACCGACCCGCGGATGCAGAAGTTCGTCGACACCTTCCGCAACAGCCAGAAGTACACCCCTGAGTACGGCTCTCCCGTCGACGGAGTGCCGACCGGCACCGGAGGGATCGCCGCCCTGGACGGCGGCACCGTGCCGAACCCGGGCGGCACCGCGAACTGAGGCACGAGGCGGGCGGCGCAGGTCGCCGCCCGCCTTCTCACTCGCTGGTGATGGGCTCCCGACCGGCGGGCTGTGTCGGGCGGGGGGTCATCGGCTGCACGGGGGTGATCGGCCTGGTAACCGGCTCGTCGGTGGTGAGCTTGAACATCTCGCCGTAGTGGGCGAGTTCGGCGTAACCGTGCACGCCGTCCTCGAGCTCGTACACCGCGTGGTCGGGGTGCACCGTCACGCGCACCTTGCACCCGCGCCACCTGATCGCGAAGGCCAGGCGGGACAACCGTTTCGGCAGGGCGGGCCGGAACGACAGCTTGCCGCCGTGGTCGCGCATCCCCCCGAAGCCGCACACCAGCGCCAGCCACGCACCCGCCAGCGATGCGACGTGCACGCCGTCGCCCGTGTTGTGTTCCAGGTCGCGCAGGTCCATCAGGGCGGCCTCGGTCAGGTAGTCGTGCGCCAGCTCCCGGTGGCCCACCTCGGCCGCGATCACGGCCTGGGTGCACGCCGACAGGGAGGAGTCGCGCACGGTGATCGCCTCGTAGTAGGCGAAGGCCTTGGCCTTGTCCTCCAGTGAGAACTTGTCACCGCACCAGTGCATCGCCAGCATCAGGTCGGCCTGCTTGACGACCTGCTTGCGGTAGATGTCGAAGTAGGGGTAGTTGAGCAACAGCGGGTACTCGTTGTCCTTCGCGGTGCCCTTGAAGTCCCAGACCTCGCGCTCGGTGCTACCCCGATCCTGTTGGTGCACACCGCGTTCTTCGTCGTACGGCATCGCCATCGCGTCGTCCGCGGCGCGCCAGACGGCGATCTCGCCCTTCATCACCCCGAGCGCCAGAGCCTCCTGCGGCCAGCGCTCGGCGGTGTCGGCGGCGTACCGGAAGTTCAGTGCCGCCATCAGGTTGGTGTAGGTGTTGTCGCCGACGATGGCGGAGTACTCGTCCGGTCCGGTGACGCCGTCGATGTGGAACTTGCCGTCGTCGCCGTGGTAGCCGAGGTCGGACCAGAGCCGGGCCGTCTCCACGAGCAGCTGCAACGCCACATCGCGGTCGAACTCCTCGTCCTGGGTCCAGAAGACGTAGCGCGCGGCGGCCACGGAGATGTCGGCGTTGATGTGGAACGCGGCCGTCCCCGCCGGCCAGTACGCCGAGCACTCCTGACCGCGGATCGTGCGCCAGGGGAACGCCGCGCCGTGCAGCTTCAAGGTCGTCGCCCGCTCCGATGCGAGGTCGATGATCGACTGGCGCCAGGTGAGCGCGTCGCGGGCCGCGAGGGGAGCGGTGGCGGTCAGCACCGGCAGCACGAACTGCTCGGTGTCCCAGAACGCGTGACCGTCGTAACCCGGGCCGGTGAGGCCCTTGGCGAGGATCGCGCGACCCTCCGCCCGGGCGCCGGCCTGCAGCACGTGCCAGAGCCCGAAGCGCACGGCCTGCTGGACGGTCTCGTCGCCGTCGACCTGCACGTCGGCGCCGTCCCAGAACTCCTGGACGTAGCCCTCCTGCTCCTTGACCAGGTCGTCCCATCCGGTGTTGACGACCGCCGAGAGGGCACCGTCGACCTGGTCGCGCAGTGCCGGCAGGGTGCGCTGGGAGGACCAGCCGTAGGCGACGAACTTGGTCAGTCCGAGGGTCTCGCCCGGGTCGAGGTGCGCGCCGATCGTCATACGGGACCAGTCCGGCTGGATGAAGGTGTTGGGCTCGTAGTCGTGGTCGCCGTGCAGTTCGTGATCGCAGGCGGCCGCCATCCGCAGCCCGCTGCGTCTCGTGCTGTGGATCAGCTGCGCGCGGGTCACCCCGGCGAGGTGCTGCTCGGAGACCAGCGGGTGCTCCAGCGCGGCTGCCACGCGGGGGTCGGCCGAGGTCACCGGGAGTTCCTCGTTGGCGACCATCTCGGACTGGATGACCACGCGCAACGGTTTGTCGACCGCCTCGACCTGGTACCAGATGCCCAGGATGGAGCGCTGGGTGAAGGAGACCAGTCGCTTGGAGCGGACCCGGATGATGCGTCGGGCCGGTGACTCCCAGAGGACGTCGCGGGTGAGGACGCCCGTGCGCAGGTCGAGGACGCGCTCGTGATGGCGGATCGTCCCGTAGCGCATGTCGAACGGCTCGTCATCCACGAGGAGCCGGATCAACTTGCCGTTGGTCACGTTGACGACGGTCTGGCCGGACTCGGGGTAGCCGTAGCCGGCCTCGGCGTACGGGAGGGGACGGGTCTCGTAGAAGGAGTTCAGGTAGGTGCCGGGCAGGCCCGCGGGGTCACCCTCGTCAAGGTTTCCGCGGACGCCGATGTGGCCGTTGGCGAGCGCGAAGATCGACTCGGCCTGCGCGAAGTTGTCGGGTGCGAGTCCGATCTCACGGATCCGCCAGGGTTCGACGACGAAGCCCTCGTAATCGGTGCTCACTCGTGTGCATCTCCATCGGTCGGTTCGGATTCCAGGAGCTCGGACAGGTCCTTGACCACCACGCTCGCGCCGTGTTCGCGCAGTGCCTGGGCGTGGTCGACCCGATCCACGCCCACGACGTACCCGAAGTGTCCGGCCTTGCCGGCGGCGACGCCGGAGGTCGCGTCCTCGAAGACCACGCAGTTGTCCGGCTGCGCACCTGCGAGCTTCGCTCCGGCGAGGAAGGAATCGGGAGCAGGCTTGCCCTTGATGTGTTGCTGCACAAGCGTCTTGCCGTCGACACGCCCCTCGACGTACTGAGCGAGCCCGGTCACGTCGAGCACCATCTCGGTGTTGGCCGAGGAGGAGACCACGTACCGGTGCAGGCCGGCCGCCTGCGCCCGCTGCAGATAGCGCCGCGACCCTTCGTAGACCTTCACTCCGTCGCGTTTGATGGCGACCTGCACGAGGTCGTTCTTGCGGTTGCCGACGCCGTAGACGGTGTTCGCGTCGGGCGGGTCGTCAGGGCTGCCGTCGGGCAGGTGGATGTCGCGGGACTTCAGGAAGTCGCGCACGCCGTCCTCGCGCGGCTTGCCGTCGACGTAGTCGTTGTAGTCGCCGGCGATGTCGAACGGCCGGTAGCCGTCACCGTCGCGCGCCTTCAGCAGCGCGTCGAAGGTCTCCTTCCACGCGGTGCGGTGCACGCTCGCCGTGTCGGTGAGGACGCCGTCCAGATCGAAGAGGCAGGTGGTGATCTTCTCTGGCAAACCCAGCATGGTGGTCCTCCGCTCGCGGGGTCGGCAGATCCCGTCGCAGATTACTGCGGCGAAGCCTCCCGCCGTGGGCGACCCGCAGCAGTCCCCAGAATGGGACTACCCGCGCTGCGAGGGCTCCCGCGGGAAGGCCCCGGAGTGGCCGCAACGCAGATGCGAGAGGTCGGCCCGTCGTCACCTTCGTGACGGCGGACCGACCTGTCATGCGGGCTCAGGCGGCGGGCTCGGCCGCCAGTCGCTCGTGCAGCTGGGCGTGCAGACGGTCCATGTCCGTCATGGCGGAGACCATCGCCCGTGTCGCCGGATCCTGCGAACCCAGGATGGCGAGCACGATGCGCTCGGGTCGGAACATCGCGTGGAACTGGGCGCGGCCGGTACGCCGGTCGTCGTCCTGTGCGGCCGCGCGGACATCCTGAGCCTGTGCCCGCAGGTCGTGGAAGATGCGCACGGTGGCCTCGGCCAACCGAGGCTTCCGGCCGAACCGGCGACTCTGCGGTCCCCGCCGGCCGCGGCCGCGGGGGCCTCCGAAGGGGAAGTCCTCGAAGTCCGGGAACGGGCCGAAGCCGCCGAACCCGGCGAATCCGGGTGCGGGCGGTGGCGGCGGCATACCCGGGCCCGGCCCGCGCCGGCCATCGTCCTCGTCGCGACGGTGTCGCCGCGAGTCGCGCTCGGCGCGTTCGCGACGTCGGCCCCAGGCGCGGGTGATGTCCTCACCGAACGCCTCTCCCACCGCCTCGGTGACCTTGTCCAGATCGATGCCGATGGAGGCGAGCGCGTCGCGGTCGTCGTCCAGATTCGCGGTCTGCGGGCCGTCGTCACTCTCGTTGTCAGGATTACTTGCGTCGTCGCGGCGCTGGGCGACGACGATGTCCCGCGCTGCGGCATAGGTGAGGCCGTGCTCGGCGAGCAACGGCTGCATGCTGCCGCGCAGATTGGTCGTGAACCCGAGCAGGATGTGGTCGGGGCCGACCTCGGAATGCCCGAGCTCCGCGGCCAAGCCGTGCGCCTGCATCATCGCGACGCCTATTTCTGATTCGTGTAGGTGAAACATGTTGTGCTCCTTGGAAGTCCGGTGAAAGCCGCTCAGTCCCGAGCGTGCTTCTGATGGACGGCCTGGCGGCTGACGTGCAGGACGTCGGCGATGGCCTGCCAACTCCAGCCCTGGTCCCGCGCGTTGCGCACCTGCACCTCCTCCAGCCGGTCGGCCAGCGTGCGCAGTGCGCGGATCGCGGCCAGGCCCTGCGCCGGATTGGTGCTCGCAGCGGCGGTGGCCGGGTCTTGAGGCGTGTCCATGTGTCAACTAAACATGACGCCCCAGCACTTTGTCAACAATTATTGACGAAGGGTTGGGGCCGGGGATTGACGGTGGTCGGTTGGAGGTTGTATCCCGTGAGTGCGCCGCGTTCGACGGGCGGCGCGCCACGACACGAGGAGCGATGCGATGAAGGCAGTTCAGTTCTCCGAGTACGGCGGTCCCGAGGTGCTCACGGTCAGTGACGTGGACGAACCCCATGCGGGCCGGGGACAGGTGCGCATCGCCACACGCGCAGCCGGCGTGAACGCCATGGACTGGAAAGTGCGGGAGGGCTACATGAAGGACATGATGCCGCTGCAGCTCCCGGCCGGATCCGGGGCGGACGCCGCCGGCGTGGTCGACGAGGTGGGCGACGGCGTCGAGGGAGTGGCGGTCGGCGATGCCGTGTTCGGCTCCGGTTCGAGCGCGTACGCCGAGCGTGTCGTCCTCGATCACTGGGCGGCCAAGCCGCCGTCTCTGTCCTTCGAGGAGGCCGCGGGCTATCCGGTCCCCGTCGAGACCGCGCTCCGGGTGCTGCGGGAGGTCGGCGTGCAGCGGGGTCAGACGCTGCTGGTCAGCGGCGCGTCCGGCGGCGTCGGCTCGTCGGTCGTGCAGTTCGCGGTCGACCGGGGCATCACCGTCATCGCCACCGCCGGGGAGCAGAACCAGGACTACCTGCGCGGGCTCGGTGCCACGGCGACGACGTACGGCGACGGACTGGTCGAGCGGGTGCGTGCCCTCGCGCCGGACGGTGTGGATGCGGCTCTCGACATCGCCGGCTCCGGAGTCATCGACGAGCTGATCGAGCTCACCGGCGACCCCCAGAAGGTGCTCTCGATCGCCGACTTCGGCGCGGGTGAGAAGGGCGCGAAGGTCTCCACGTCCGGCTCTGCCCAGGAGGAGGCGTACGCCGAGGCGGCGCGGCTGTCCGAGGCGGGCAAGTTCAGCCTGCCCGTGGAGCGGACGTTCACTCTGGAGCGCGCCGCCGACGCGCAGAAGGCCAGCCAGGCCGGGCATGCGAAAGGCCGGTCCGTCATCACGGTGTGACGACGAACCGGCCTCTTCACGCTCGCGGGGCCCTTAGGTGGTGTGTGCCCCTTCGAGCTTGGCCATCTCGGCCTGCACGAACTCCTCGTGTCGGGCGGCGTCCTCGCGCGCCTTGCGCGGGCTCCACCGTCCGACCATGAGGAAGACGAACGGGATGAAGAGCAGATCCGCCAGTGCGCAGATGAGCCACCAGCGCTTCCACTGCCCGGGACTGTCCTTCGCGGCCTTCTGCACCTTCGCGGCGTTCTTGGTGAGGTAGGCCGAGTCGGCGGCCTTGATCGGGTGCGTCCCCAGATACTTCAGCTGGGTCACGGCGTCCGCCGGGGTCTTCGCGGCCCCGGACTTCACCAGGTCGCCCACGGCGGCCGCACCGGCGCTCGCCGACGTCGGATTCTTCTCCAACGCGGCCAGGTTCGCCGGGGTGATGCCCTGCACGGTGGCCAGCTGCGTCTTGTACTCCGCGGCCAGTTCCTGCACCTTGGCGCCCTTGTCCACGAGGACCGAGGTGGCGGGCAGCGCCGCGCCGAAGCCGATCAGCGTCAGGCAGATCACCATGCGGATCGTCCATCCCCAGACCGCGAGGCCGGTCGCCGTCGCCGCAGGGTTGTGCTTCTCGACGGTCTCGGTGAAGGAGGCCATCCACGCGCAGTAGGTCATGCCCTGCGAGGCACTGATGATGATCAGCAGCGTGCGGAAGGTCTCGTACGACGTGCCCGACGAGGTGGCCTTCGTCGCGAAGACGACCAAGGCGATGACGCTGATGATCGACCCGACGATCATCAGCGGCTTGCGCACACCGAGCTTGTCGGAGATGAGTCCGGCCACGACCAGAGCGATGGCGTTGGGCAGCCAGTACCAGTTGGCGAGGGCGTTCGCGCGCTCCGGTGTGTAGCCGAAGATCGTCGCGAAGTAGACGACGAAGAAGCCGACGGCGATGTAGTAGAAGATCAGGAAGATGCTGATCGCGAACGCCGATCCGACGACGTCCAGGCGCATCATCTGACGCCATTGGCCCTGGTGCACCTGCGTCTCGTCGACGTCGGCGGCACGTGCCTCGATGAGCTGCCGGTCGCGCATCGAGACCATCAGCTGGTCGCGCAGGCCGGGCGACAGTTCACGCAGGAAGAGCAGCGCGACCACGGCCACGACCAGCCCGATGATCCCGCACACGTAGAACTGGAACTGCCAGTCCGGGTGAGAGCCGAGCGTGTGGCTGGAGACCTCGGTGACCATCAGCGAACCGAGCACCGGACCGAGGGTCCAGAAGCCCATGGCGGAGGCTCGTCCGAGCTGCGGGGAGAAGTCGCGGATCAGGGCCGGGGTGGCGACCAGAATCATGCCCTCGACGAGGGACAGCACCGCGAACTCCAGCAGGTACACGGTGCCGTTGGGCGCGTGGGGGAGCGCGAAAGTGACGAGCAGCCCCGTGAGGAAGAGCCCGACCACCACTAGGTTGGCGCGCCCCCATCGGTCGGCGAGACCGGCGGCCAGAGAACCGAACGCGCCGACGAGGTTGCCGATGACCGAGATGAAGACGAACTGACTGAAGCTGATGTTGAAGCTGGTGATGATCTGCGTCGCCACGGCGCCCGGGATGTAGAGCTCGTAGTAGAGGACGACCGTCGCGGCCACCGTGATCGCGAGGTAGGCGATCCGCTGTCCGGTGGCGGGATACTTCGCCAACTGGCGGTGCACGAGGGGGTTGCCTGTGCGAGGTGCCGAGCGTGCGGCGGGGGATGCTGCGCTGGACGAGGCCATTGGAGCCCTATCTGTCGAGGTGTGAGCCACCTCACAGTCCGCTCAATACCTTTCAGTGTCAAGCACATCGAGGTCACGGTTCGGTCGTGGCGCCATACGGCGGTGCAGGGAAGTGGCCGCGGGGCCGCTGACCGACCAGGTCGCGGTGCCCGCGTGCAGGAAAGTGACCGTGGGTCCGATGGCCCACGCGCGAAAAGAAACGGCCCCGACCGGCGTTCTCACGCGATCGGGGCCGTCCTACTGTCTCAACACAGCGTGCACCCGGAGAGATTCGAACTCCCAACCTTCTGATCCGTAGTCAGATGCTCTATCCGTTGAGCTACGGGTGCTGGCGAGGGCACGTCGTGACGGCCCGTTCACCGGGAAGGTACGTTACCTGCTCGCTGTCGGCAGCGGAAATCGGCGGCCGTCACGACGCTGCGCGGCGTACGCCGGGTGCCTCAGCCGGCGAACGGCCGCGCGGGGAGTCCGCCGATGCCCGGCTCGCAGCTGAACACCGCTCCGGCCAGTGGTTGTTGGCCATCGGGCACGTTCTCCCGGGTGGTGGTGATGTAGAGCGTGCGCAACCCGTCGCCGCCGAAGGTGCAGGCCGTGACGTTGGTCACCGGCAGCTCGACGATCTGATCGAGCTTGCCCTCCGGGGAGTAGCGGTGCACCGCGGAGCCGCCGTAGAGCGCGACCCAGACCCCGCCCTCCTGGTCCACGCACAACCCGTCCGGGTCGCCGGCGACATCGTCCGGCAGCGTCACGAACGGCCTGCGGTCGGTGATCCCGTCGGGCGACCAGTCGAAGGTGGACACGATCCTGGTCGGGGTGTCGTTGTGAAACCCCTTGTCCCCCAGACCGGTCCAGCCGATGCCGTTGGAGACGGTGAGACCCGTCAGCACCTGGGACGCGAGCCCGTCGGAGGTCAGGAGGTAGAGCGAGGCGGCGCCGGGCGTCTGGTCGTACGCCATCGTGCCGCAGTAGAAGTTGCCCATCGGGTCGCAGCCGCCGTCGTTGAAGCGGATGCCCGGGTCGCTCCACAGCGGCTGCATCTGCTGTACGTCGGACAGATCCGGTTCGCTCGCGAGGGCGAAGCCCCGCTCCGTCGCGATGATGGCGCCGCCGGGTCCGCGGGGTCGCAACGCAGCGGCGACCTTGCCCACGTGCACCCGGTCGACCCCACCGTCCGGGCGCGGCGAGAGGACGTCGCCCGCGAGCATGTCGACGTACTTCAGCCCACCCCAGTCGACGTCCCAGCAGGGCCCTTCGGCATGGAAGGCGTGCGGTTCGGAGATCTCCTCGGCGCGCATGCCCGCACCCTATGCCGCACCGCCCGAACGCTGCTCAGACGTCGTCGGCGTCCTGTTGCTGCGGATCCCACTTGGTGATCCGTGCGGACTCCCATCCGCGGGACTTCACCGCGTCCCGCGCCTGCGTGCGGTAGGTGGGCGTCAGCCGCTCGACGTAGAGCTTGCCGTCCAAGTGGTCGGTCTCGTGCTGCAGGCAGCGTGCCAGCGTGCCGCCCTGCGCCTCGACGATGACCTCGTTGCCGTCCAGGTCTGTGCCGGTCACCCGCGCCCACTCCGAGCGCGCGGTGGGGAAGTGCTCGCCGGGCACCGACAGGCACCCCTCGAGCTCACCGGGATCCGGGTCCCCGGGGGGCACGGTGCCCTTCTCCAGCACCGGGTTGATCACGACGCCGCGCTGGACCACCTCGTCGGCCGCGGCGCACTCGTAGACGAAGATCCGCAGGCGCACCCCGACCTGGTTGGCGGCGAGCCCGGCGCCGTCGGCGGCCTCCAGCGTGTCGAACATGTCGGCCACCAGCTCGCGCACCTCGTCGGTGACCTCCCGGACGCGCCGGGTCGGCTGATGCAGCGCCTTGTGCCCGATGATCGTGATCGGCCGGACCGCCATACCTGGTTCACTCCTGCATGTCGCTGCATCGCTGCACGGATCGTTGCAGCGAGGAGTGTTTCACGGCCGGTCGTCGTCCGTGCGCGGGTCGTGGCGCGGGCGGACGCGCTGCGGCGGGGGAGCGTCCTCGTGGCTGACCGACCAACTCGCCTCGGGATCGTCGGACAGCACGGTCGCCGCGCGGACCACCCGGCGACGGTTGGCGCCGTACTCCCGGGGCGGCCGCTCCTGCGCATCGGCGCGCAGCGGTCGGTGTACCGGCACCGGGATGCCGTACGGGTCGGTCGCATCGACGGGTTCTGCCGACCGGTGGTGGTGCTGGTGCTGCGGCTCGTTGCTGTCCTCGCCGTCGGACTCCTCCTCGCCGAAGATCTCGGCGCAGATGGAGCGGTAGTGCAGGCCGGCGTCGGGGATGTAGTCGATCTGCCGCAGCGCCTGGTCCTGCCCGGCGCTCTCCATCACGAACGTGCCGTAGCCGAGGAAGCGCGCGGCGACGCTCTGGTTGAAGGACATGTCGGTGACCTTCGCCAACGGCATCATCGCGACCTTGTGGGACACCAGGCCGTAGGTCAGCAGCAGGCGCCGGTCGGTGGCCACGAACCAGTCGTGGCGCCACATGAGCAGCTGGAGCAGGCAGTAGACGAGCAGCGCCAGCCACACCCACCACGCGAGGTCGGAGACCAGGCCGGCGCTCGCGGGGGTGATCAGTGCGATCGCCACGACCAGCACCAGTCCGATCACCGTGCCGGCGACGACCCCCGCGACCCGCCACCAGTGCTGGTGGACTGCCACGACCATGCGTTCACCGTCGAGCAGATAGCGCCCCATCGCCCGTTCGGCGCCCGACGCAACCCCGTCCATGCGCGGTCAGGAGTGCAGGATGTCGTGGTAGAAGTCGCCCACGTGCTGCACGCCGGACCGCAGGATGCTCCAGATGTTGTGCACGATGCCGGCGGAGTGGTGCGGGTCGGTGAAGATCGAATAGAGGAGGAAGGCAAAGACCGCCCAAATGACGATCTTCTTCACCCTGTCGGTGGCCATCGTTCCTCCGCAAGCGTGTGAGTGCCGACGGGTCGTGCGGCACGATTCATCTGTCAGTGTGCCAGGAGTGACAGATGTGACGACAGCGTCCGGGATCGCCGGAGTGTCGCGAGATGGGGCCGAGGCTAGACCACGCCGTACAGCCGGTCCCCGGCGTCGCCGAGGCCCGGCACGATGTAGCCCTTCTCGTTGAGCCGTTCGTCGATCGCGCCGGTGACCAGCGTGACCGGCACGTGCAGCCCCTCGAGCTGATCCTCCAGCGCCTCGATGCCCTCGGGCGCGCAGAGCAGGGTGACCGCCGTGATGTCGTCGGCGCCCCGGTTGACCAGGTACTGGATGGACATCGCGAGAGTGCCGCCGGTCGCGAGCATCGGGTCGAGGACGTAGCACTGCCGGCCGGACAGGTCGTCCGGGAGGCGGTTCGCATACGTGATGGCCTCGAGGGTCTCCTCGTTGCGCTGCATCCCGAGGAAGCCGACCTCGGCGCTCGGCAGCAGCCGCACCATCCCCTCCAGCATCCCGAGCCCGGCACGCAGGATCGGCACGACCAGCGGCTTGGGCGTCGACAGCTTGATGCCGGTGGTGGGGGAGACCGGGGTGTTGATGGCGAACGGTTCCACGCGCACCGAGCGGGTCGCCTCGTACGCGAGCAGCGTCACCAGCTCCTCGGTGAGCCGCCGGAACGTCGGGCTGTCGGTGCGCTCGTCGCGCAGATACGTCAGCTTGTGCGCGATGAGCGGGTGATTGGCGACCTGGACACGCATGGCCCAGACTCTACGGCGTGACGGCCGGCTTCCCTGGTGCTCCCGAGCCGCCGTACGACGCGTGGATGGGGTTGGCGCTGCTCCGGGCCCGCGAGGCGCTGCGCACGGAGGACGTGCCTGTCGGCGCCGTCGTGCTCGATCCGCACGGCGAGGTGATCGGATCCGGGCTCAACCTGCGGGTCGGCGGGGCTGACCCCCTCGCGCATGCCGAGATGCTCGCGATCCGTTCTGCCGCAACGCAGCTGGGCCACTATCGGCTCGACGACTGTCTGCTGGTGGTCACGCTCGAGCCATGCCTGATGTGCGCCGGGGCCGTGATGCAGTCCCGGCTGTCGGGCATCATCTTCGGCGCGTACGACGCGAAGGCCGGTGCCTGCGGGAGCGCGTGGGACGTCATCCGCGACAACCCCTCACCGCACCGCGTGACCTGCGTCGGCGGCGTCCGCGAGAAGGAGTGCGCCGGCCTCCTGACCGACTTCTTCCGCGCCCGGCGCCGACGCACCTGATTGGGAAGGGTCCGCCCCGCTCTGTACGGTGCCGGAGTCATAGAACTCCTATCGATATGGCCCCACCGGGTCGGAAGGTGGCCCGTGGCCTCCCCCAGCAAACTCGCCGACGCAGCACCGAACGCCGACGATCGGGGTGATCCGAACCTGCAGCGCCATGTGGGCGTCGTCGGTCTGCTCTTCGCCAGTGTCGGATCGATCATCGGCTCCGGCTGGCTCTTCGGAGCCCTGAACGCCGCGCAGCAGGCCGGACCCGCCGCGGTCATCTCCTGGGGTCTCGGTGGGGTGATGATCCTGCTCATCGGGCTCTGCTACGCCGAGCTCGGCACCATGTTCCCCCTCTCCGGTGGCGTCGTCCGGTTCCCGCACATCGGCTTCGGGTCGTTCGCCAGCTACATGACCGGGTGGATCACCTGGGTGGCGTGCATGGCCGTCGCGCCGATCGAGGTGGAGGGCGCCCTCACCTACGCGACCAAGTACGCGCCGTTCACCGAGAAGCACACGGTCGACGGCGCCATCGTGCACACGCTCACCGGCCTCGGGCTGGGTGTGGCCGTGATCGCGATGGCCGTCTTCGTGGTCATCAACTACTTCGGCGTGCGCTGGTTCGCCCGCGTCAACAACATCCTGGTGTGGTGGAAGCTCGGCATCATCGCAGTGGTCATCGCAGCCTTCCTGATCACCAAGTTCACGCCGCACAACTTCACCTCCCACGGCTTCAAGCCGCAGGGATGGCACGGTGTCTTCACGGCCATCGCGACCTCGGGAATCGTCTTCTCCTTCCTCGGATTCCGCCAGGGCATCGAACTCGCGGGCGAGACCGACAACCCCAAACGCAACGTGCCCATCGCGGTCATCGGGTCGGTCCTGTTGACCACCGTCATCTACGTGCTGCTGCAGGTGGCGTTCGTGGGGTCCCTCTCGCCCTCCGATCTCGCGCACGGCTGGGGGAATGTGTCCTTCGCCGACGACTTCGGTCCACTTGCGGCGATCGCCAGCGTGCTGGGGCTCGGCTGGTTGGCCACCCTGCTCTACATCGACGCGGTGGTCTCACCCGCGGACACCGGTCTGATCTACACGACGGTGACCTCGCGCATCTCCTTCGCCATGGCCCGCAACCGCAACGCCCCTCAGGCGCTGGCGAAGACGACGTCCAACGGCGTCCCGCTCGTCAGCATGGTGCTGGCGTTCGTCGTCGGTCTGATCCTCTTCCTGCCCTTCCCGAGCTGGCAGCAGCTCGTAGGCTTCATCACCTCGGCGACCGTGTTGTCGTTCGGCTCGGGACCGTTGGTACTGCTGGCGTTCCGCAAGCAACTTCCCGATCACCCGCGTCCGTTCCGGCTGCCCGGTGCGCACGTCTTCGCCTTCCTCGCCTTCTGGTCGGCCAACCTGATCGTCTACTGGACCGGTTGGAAGACCAACGAGAAGCTCTTCTTGGCCGTGGTGCTCGGCATCGTGCTGCTCGGCGTGATGTACGCCGTCAACGCCGCGCGCGGCCAGCAGCCGGAGTGGGACTGGGTGTCCGGTCTCTGGTACGTCCCGTGGCTGGGAGGCCTGGCGCTGATGTCCTACCTCGGCAACTACGACGGCGGCCGCAACGTCATCCAGTTCGGCAGCGCGTTCATCGTCACGTTCGTCTTCTCCGCCGCGATCATGGCGCTGGCCTACGCGACCCGGCTGCCCCGCGTATCGGTCGACCGCTACATCGCCGACTCTCGGCGCGAGGCCGCCCTCGAGGAGGACACGCTGGCCTGACCGGCCGGCGAGGCGACACGTCTCGTGCAGCCGCCCACCCCGTCGTACGTCTAGCGGGGTGGGCGTTCTGCGTTTGGGCCAGGGCTGCAGCGCTGGCCACGGACAGAAAACGCCCGCGTCGGACGGGGACCTGCACTACCTCGAACCGGGCGGGCCGGTCACCTGATCATGCGGGCGTGGACGCCTGACTCTCGCGTCGGGTGCCACCGGTCATGTCCTCCAGTTCGGTGCCGGAGGTCTCGGGGATCATCGCGCGCACGAAGAAGTAGGAGATCAACGCGAAGACGGCAAATCCGCCGTACACGAAACCAAGGCCGACCCGGTCCGACAGCCACGGGAACGACACCGTGACGATGAAGTTGAAGATCCAGTTCGCCGCGGTGCAGATCGCGATGGCGTAGGAGCGTTGGCTGTTGGGGAACATCTCCGACAGCAGCGTCCACATCACCGGGCCCCAGGTGGCGGCGAAGAAGATCACGAACAGGTTGGCGCCGATGAGCGCGACGATGCCCCAGGTGTGCGGCAGGGTGATGTTCTTGCCCGAGCCGGAGGCGTTGAAGAACGCCGCGGAGGCAAGAGCGAGTCCGACGAGCATCCCGGCGGAGCCGATCAGCAGCAGCAGTCTGCGGCCGAACCGGTCCACGAACAACAGGGCCACGAACGTGAAGGCGACGTTGATCACCGAGGTGATGACCGAGGTCTTGAACGAGTCGTTGGCGGAGAATCCGACCGACCGCCACAGCGTGGTCGAGTAGTAGAAGATCGCGTTGATCCCGACCAGCTGCTGCAGCGCCGCCAGCACGATGCCCACCCAGACCAACGGCTTCAGTCCGAAGCGGTCGCCGGCGATGTCGGCGAAGCTGGTCCGATCCTCGCTGTGCAGGGATTCCTTGATGGCTTTGATCTTGTGGTCGGGAGCCTCGTCGCCCATGGTGGCCAGCACCGACTGGGCACGCTCGGTCTCGCCCACGCGCACCAGGTAGCGCGGCGACTCCGGCAGCAGGAAGGACAGGACGCCGTACACCAGCGCGGGTACGGCTCCCACCAGGAACATCCAGCGCCACGCGGTGAGTCCGAACCAGGTTGCCTTCGAGGCGCCGCCGGCCGAGCTCTGCACCACGTCGTCGGACAGCAGTGCCGCGAAGATGCCGATGGTGATGCCGAGCTGGTTGATCGAGGTCAGACCGCCGCGCATCCGGGCGGGCGCGATCTCGGAGATGTACGCCGGCGAGATCACCGACGCCAGCCCGATCCCGAGCCCGCCGACGACCCGCCAGAACATCAGTTCCCAGATGTTCCCCACCAAGCCGGAGCCGATGGAACTGGCGAGGAAGAGCACGGCGCCGATCAGCATGACCTTCTTGCGACCGAGGCGGTCGGCCAGCTGGCCGGCATACCAGGCGCCCGCTGCGCAGCCGAGCAGCGCGATGGCGACCGTGAAACCCTTGACGAACGCGCTCAACCCGAAGCCGGTGTTGATGGCGTCGACCGCTCCGTTGATGACCGAGGAGTCGAATCCGAAGAGGAACGCGCCGACGGCGGCCGCGAGGCTGGCGGCGATGACCTTCCCGTGACCCTGGCGTGGTGCTGCGGCGGCCTGGCTCATGTCTGGGTTCCCCTCGTCGGTCACACACTCAGGGGCACCGTATCGCCTTGCGAGGCAAAAGGGTTGAGCTGCGACCGCGGCGCCCGCGGGCCTGGCTCCGAATGAGGGGACGGTACGTCGACGCCGGTGGGGATCAGTCGTAGTGGCGCACGTCCCGCCAGATGGTGGACCAGGGCATGGACACCCGGCACAACAGGACGGGCATTCCCTGTTCCTGGTTCTCCAGACGATCGCCGTTGTCGATCCGGGCCTGGATCGTGCAGTCGGTGAAGAGCGGTGCTGCCTGGCTCTGTTCGTACCCGAGGAGGAGCACAGAGGTATCGCGGTCCGGTGGCGGCCCCCACTCGCTGTAGGCGTTGTGGCCGCTGTAGGCCCGTGGCAGCCCATGGGCGCTCCCGAACAGGTTGACGTCGGATGCCTCGCCGTAGTTGCCCGTGAAGAGCGCGGTGCGGGCTCGGCGTGCTGGATGGATGGACGTCCATGCGGCCGCCACGGCGGTGGTGAACCTCGGCCACCCCACCTCCTCTCCGATGTCGGGGTTGAGCGCCATCGCCGCACTGCCCTGGAGTGAGCGCGGCGGCGTGACCGGCAGTGCGACGCCTGCCGCGATCAGGGCGGACACCGCGATGGCGACGGCCAGCGACCCCCGGCGTAGCCATGACCGGCCACGGCGGATCCACGCGACGATCGACGCCGCGCCGAGGCCGAGGAGCGTGGGATAGAGACTGGCCAGGTAGTACGCCTTGCCGTCGCCGATCAGATAGGCCACGGCGAGCGCGGCGTAGGTGACAGGGATGAACCGGGCCGTCCGCAGATCCGGTCGCCGCCATGGCGCGACGAGCCCGGCGACCCAGACAGGGACCAGCACGGGGCTGACCATGACCAGCTGGAACGGTAAGAATCCCACGCGTCCGCCCTCGGCGGACCCCGCGACGTTGCCGGCCACGGTGAGCTGCGGCCAGCCGTGCGAGGCCTGCCAGAGGACGTAGGGGCCGGCGACGACGCAGGCCGCCAGGACACCCCCTGCGAACCCGCGCGACCTCAGCGCCGTGCGCGGGCCGACCGCGGTCAGGGCGATAACGGCGACCACCGCCACGAGGGCGACCTGTGGCTTGAACTGACAGCCAACGCCGGCCGTCACGCCCGCCAGCACAAGATCCCGGTTGCGAGCGCGGGCGGCCGCGCTCCCGTCATGGCGCGCGGCGCGCAGCAGCAACCAGAGCAGGACGGTCGTGCAGAGCAGATCGAAGGTCGTCGTGGAGACGATGTGACCGACCGCGAGCGCGAACCCCGACACGGCCGTACAGCCGGCGGCGAGGAGCTGGGACCGCCGATCCGCGCCTACTTCTCGGGCGATGAGCGACGCCACGACCGTGGTGGCAGCGCACGCGAGCGCCGACGGCAGCCGCAGGACCACGAGCGACGCGGGATCCAGCCAATTCATCAGCCACGCCAGCAGGGGCACGAGGGGTGGCTGATCCGGGTAACCCCACGCCGGGTGTGCGCCGGACACGATGAAGTACATCTCGTCACGGTGGTAGCCGTAACCTCCGCTGAAGGCCACCAGGACGGCGAGTTGGGCGGCCGCAACCGCCGCCACGGGCCCCCAGGGCCGCGCAGCGCTGGTGCCGCGGGCAGACCAGCTGCTCAGGTGGTCTCGGCGAGCCGGTCGACCCTGGGCGACGGACACGGGGGAGCTCAGATGCGTCCGAAGGTCGCCGGTGTGCTCACTGATGCACCGGCGATCGAAGGGCCAGTCGCGACATCCGAACCTCTCGAGCTGAGACATGGGTGGCGGCGATCCGTCGAGTCCAGTGTGCGTCGAGGCGGTGCCCAGGGGTACCCGAACAGGCGATGTGCCACCACGTGTCCGGCCCCGCGTCGGCCGAACTGTTCGCGGGAACACATGAGCCCGTGTGGAGCGCGACTCGGCCAGGCGTTGGTCACTGACCTCCGTCGGCGCCGATGAGGCGACGGATCAGGACGGGGACCTTGCGAAGATTCAGCTTCACGAAGTCTGACGACGCTCAGACGAGCCGAGGCACAATGCCGCCGGCGATGAAGGAGAAAGATGAGGGCGATGGCCGACAACAATGACGATGACATCCTGGCGAAAGAGGAGCGTGCCGCAGTCGACCTCAAGGTGACGGCGCCCGGTCGCCTGTCGACCGAACACATCAGGTGGGACGCGACAGGGCGGCATCGCGGCGTGCTGATGACCGGCAGCGATGGAGCCGACGGTCCCAAGGCGTTCTACATTCACATCGAAGCGAAACCGGATCGGATCGAGCAGGTCGAGTCGATGCTCGCCGACATCCTGTCGTGCGTAGAGCGGGAACCAGCAACCGGACCGTGGTTCGGCGTTCGCTATTCAGACACCGTATTCGCGATCTTCGAGGCGTTCCCGGACATCGCCGGAAGGAACGCCCACGTGGCCGGAGGCGGCGGCGAGATCTTTCGTGACCTCGAACGCATGAATGATCATCTGGTGCAGCCCGCCCACGTCGCAAAACTCGACATCCTCATGAGCAAGCGCACTTTCGCCTGAGCGTCCACGGACCCACCGGTCCGTCATGGCATAGGCAGTGGTCCGTTCCCGTCTCACGGGAAGTTCGCGACAGTAATTCACAGAAGCATGAGCAAGCAGGTACGCCCCTGCGACATGGTCAACCCCAGGAGTGATCCTGCGGAACAACTCGCGATAGCTTCGCCAGCACGCCCTCTTCCACCGATCGTGACCGCATCGGCGAGCTGGGCGAGTTCCGCGCCTGGGTTGCCGGAGACAACCGCGCTCGCGCCGCTCGCGTCCAAGATTCGGGCCGCCGACCTGGCGTTGATCCATGGGCAGCGAGACGCCACCCAAGTTGTGCTGCGCGAGCTCGCTGCATCCTGCAAACCACCGCAGGCCGACCTCGAGCTCGTGACGCGCGCCGCGCTGAGCGCAGCTGCAGCACCGCGGGTCTGTCTGGGTTCGCTGCGTGCTTGCTCACGTCGAGATGTCACTTCGGGAGGGTCTGCGGCCCGCCGCACCCTCCGTAATCGACATCTCGGCCGAAGCGGACGGCGTACGACGAAGCCCCGGGCAGCTACCCGGGGCTTCGTCCTACGTGCTGGCGGTGGCGGTGGGATTTGAACCCACGGTGGAGTTACCCCCACACACGCTTTCGAGGCGTGCTCCTTAGGCCGCTCGGACACGCCACCGCCGACGAGGGTACCCGAGGCGTCCCGTCGTGACGAAATCCGTTGCCCGGCGCGGACGGTCAGCGGGTCGTCGAGGGCGACGCGGTCGGTACGTCGGCGCGGAACTCCTTGCTGAGCAGGGATCGATGGAGGAGTCGGTGGGTCCTCTGGCGGGCGGGCGCGCGCCGGGCGCGCCCCGGACCGCGCGAGCGGCACGACCTCGTTCCTCCAGCGGTGCCCATGTGCTGCCCCTACCCTCGTAGTGCCCGCACGATCGTCCGCAGCCGTTCTCGGTGGGGTGCGACCGCTCACTGAATCGTCATCCCCACAGTCGGGCCGACATTTCGAGACGAAGGAATTCGCGCGTGATTCCCGCTGACCTCCACGACTTCTTCGTGGCCAGCGCCAGCGTGGCTGGCGCCTTCATCGGACTGCTTTTCGTCGCCATCTCAGTGTCGAAGGACCGCCTCGCCGAGACGGCAGAAAAACAGGTCAACCGCATTCGTGCCCGCGCCGCATTGACCGCCTTCACGAATGCCCTTGCCGTCGCGCTGTTCGCCTTGATACCCGGCACGCCCATCGGCAATACCCTGGTGGCTGTCTCCATCGTCGGGTTGATCTTTGTTGCCGCCTCAGTCGTCTCTCTCATCCGGCTCCACCCACGCGGGTGGCGCGACCTGCGCGACGTGCTGTTCCTGGTCGGGCTCACCGCACTGTTCGTCGTACAGCTCGATCAAGGAATCGTGCTTCAGAGCCATGGTGAAGACACGGGTGCCGCGCACAGCGTCGCTGTCCTCGTGACCGTCTGCCTTCTCATCGGCATCAATCGCTCGTACGAGTTGATCGGCGGGCCGGAGATCGGCTTCGGTCGCGAATTGCGGGCGCTGCTGGATCCAGCTCGACGTCGCTGAGGACAGGCCCGGTGCGGCGCTGTCAGCAGGTCGTCGAGGGCGACGCGGTCGGTACGTCGGCGCGGAAGTCCTTGCCGAGCACCAGGTCGACGGAGGAGTCCGAGCGCCCGTCGCGGGCGAGCGTGGCGCCGGGGACGCGCGGCAGGACGTAGCGCTTGGCGAAGTCCTGGCCGGTCGCGCCGAAGCGGATCTGTGCGACGCCGTCGATCTTCTGCTTGTACGGGTCGTTGCTGATCGAGCCGATGTCGAAACCGCCGGAGGCGAACTTCGTGGCCACGTCGCGGGCGCTCCCACTGCTGTCGGAGGCGTTGTAGATGTTGAGCTTCACCAGCGCCTGGGGGAGGGCGAGGGTGGTGCACGACGGCGTCGACGGCCCTGTCGGGGCGGCACTCGGCGGGCTGATGTTGCGGACGGCGTACACCAGGCCCGCGATCACGAGGACGGCGGCGATCACGAGGACGACGGTGGCGCGGATCCGACGGCGCCGACGTGCGGCCTGCAGGCCGTTGCTGGCGGTGCTCACAGCGCCAGCACCCTGGCGTGCAGGACCGGTCGTTGCTGCAGCGCAGCGCGCAGCGCCCGATGCAGACCGTCCTCCAGGTAGAGATCGTCGCCCCACGCGACGACATGGGCGAAGATGTCGCCGTAGAACGTGGAATCGACCGCGAGGACGAGCGCCAGGTCGAGCGTGCGCTTGGTGGTGATCAGGTGCTCCAGGCGCACGATGCGGGGTGCCACCACGCTCCAGTCGGCAGGCGTCGCCAGCCCGTGTTCGGGATAGGGGCGCCCCTCCCCGACAGCCTTGAAGATCACGGGCTCGATGCTACGGCGGTCAGTGACCGAATCTTCGCAGCCGACCGCTCCCACGCCGCTATCGTCGCTTGCATGACCACCTCGGAAGACGCCCTCGCCCAGATCAAGGCCGGTTACGGCTTCTCCGGCGCCGCACTCGAGCTCGGGGCCGCAGTGGTCGACGGGAAGGCGCATCCCGACGTCCCGGTCCGGTTGCCGCTGTCGATGATGAACCGTCACGGCCTGGTCGCGGGTGCGACCGGCACCGGCAAGACCAAGACCCTGCAGTTGATGGCCGAGCAGCTGAGCGCCCAGGGCGTGCCCGTCTTCCTCGCCGACATCAAAGGGGACCTGTCGGGGGTGGCGACCGCCGGTCAACCTGGTGACCGGGTCACCGCGCGCACGACCGACATCGGCCAGCAGTGGACGCCGTCGGCGTACCCGACGGAGTTCTACGCGCTCGCGGGCCTCGGCAAGGGCGTGCCGATCCGGGCGACCATCACTTCCTTCGGGCCGACCCTGCTGTCGAAGGTGCTGGGGCTGAACGACACCCAGGAGTCCAGCCTCGGGCTGGTCTTCCACTGGGCCGACAGCCAGGGCATGTCGTTGCTGGATCTGAAGGACCTGCAGGCCGTCATCTCCCACCTGACCTCCAAGGACGGCAAGGCGGACCTGGAGGGCCTCGGCGGGCTCTCCTCGGCGACGGCGGGGGTGATCCTGCGCAATCTGGTGGCGTTCAGCGATCAGGGTGCCGACGCGTTCTTCGGTGAGCCGGAGTTCGACACCGCGGACCTGCTGCGCACCTCCTCCGACGGTCGCGGGGTCGTCAGCTGCCTGGAGCTCGCGGCGGTCCAGGACAAGCCCGCCCTCTTCTCGACGTTCCTCATGTGGCTGCTCGCCGACCTCTTCCACGACCTGCCCGAGGTCGGAGACATCGACAAGCCCAAGCTGGTCTTCTTCTTCGACGAGGCGCACCTGCTCTTCGACGACGCCTCCAAGGCGTTCCTGGACGCCATCCAGCAGACGGTCCGGCTCATCCGGTCCAAGGGTGTCGGCATCTTCTTCGTCACCCAGACCCCGAAGGACGTCCCGAACGACGTGCTGGCGCAGCTGGGCAACCGGGTGCAGCACGCGCTGCGCGCCTTCACCCCCGACGACGCCAAGGCGCTCAAGGCGACCGTGCAGACGTTCCCGCACAGCTCCTACGACCTGGAGGAGCTGCTCACCCAGCTCGGCACCGGTGAGGGCGTGGTGACGGTGCTGTCGGAGAACGGCGCGCCGACCCCGGTCGCCTGGACCCGGATGCGCGCGCCTCAGTCTCTGATGGCGCCCAGCCCGGACGCGACGATCGACGCCACGGTCAGCGGATCCTCGATCGTCGGCAAGTACGCGGAGGCGATCGATCGCGAGTCGGCGTACGAGATGCTGAACGCGAAGCTCCAGCAGGCGCCCACCCCGCAGGAGGCACCTGCTCCTGCCCCTTCAGGCGGTGGACAGCCTGCGCAGGCCCCGCAGGAGGCGCCCCGCCCCGCACCGCGCGGCAAGGAGGACAAGGGCATGATCGCGAATGTGGCGAGCTCGCCGGCGTTCAAGTCGATGATGCGGTCGGCGGGGTCGGCTCTGGGCCGGGAGATCACCCGCAGCTTGTTCGGGACCGCCCGCCGGCGCCGCTGAGCGCCAGGGGTCTTCGCCCGGTCAGGAGCAGGTGCGGCTGGGCTTGGGCATCGGCGCGGCCGTCGCCTGCGCGGCGGGCACCAGCCCCGTGAACCGGTAGTCCAGCACCAGGTCGACTGAGGAGTCGGTGCGCCCGTCGAGCACGAGCTTGGCGCCCTTGACCGACAGCGCCACGCGACGGGCCGCGGGCTCGCCCCTGGCGCCGTACCGCACGATCGCGATCAACTCCGGGTTGAAGCTGCCCAGCGGGTCGTTGCCCACCCGGTCGGTCTTGAAGCCGCGGGCGCGCAACTCCTTGCCGACCGTGGTCGCGAGGCCGGACCGGGCAGTCGTGTTGTAGACGTTGACGGTCACGCTCTTGGCGGCCGGCGGGGGCAGCGCGGCGAGCTGGAAGGACGGCCCGAGCACGAGGTCGATCGACGGGTTGTTGCGACCGTCGTTGTAGAGCTTGGCGTGCTGCACCTGGGTCGCCAGCGTCAGCGCCATCTGGTAAGCGCCTGCGCCGTAACGGATCTCGGCGTACGTCGGCGTCGGCCGGTTGTCGTCCTGCGGGTCGCTCGCCGTGCCGATGACCTGGAAGCCGCGCCACGAGAGTGCGGTGCCGACCTGCCCCGCGAGGCCCTGGGTGTCGGATGCGTTGAGCACGTTGACGTGGATGTAGGACGCGGGGATCGGCGCGCTCGGCGTGGGAGTGGTCGTGCAGACGACCTTCTTGGCGGGAGCGGCCTCCTGGTCACCACACCCCGCGAGCAGCATCGAGGCGGCCGCAAGTCCGGCCGTGGTGAGAAGGGCGAGTCGCCCCCTGGTACGCATGATGCCTGTCTGCCCCTTGTGACTGTCTGACCCGGTCCCCAGTGTGACGTCCCGCGCGCCGATCCTGAAGTCGGCGCGCCAACCGTTTCCCTCTTGTGACCCGACCAGCCTAGAGCGGAGAGATGAACGCAGGGTGACGCGGTTTTCCCGGTGCCACGAGGGTGGTGGCCGGTCGAGCGCTCAGGCCTGCGCGGAACCGGCGCGGCCCCCGTGCCGCTCCGAGGACGCGGCGTCCGGACCTGCGACAAGTCGCTCGATCGCGGCGGCCGCCCGCACCACGACGTCGTCGGCGAACCGGGTGCCGACGACCTGCATCCCGACCGGCAGCGCACCGGGCGGGCTGATCGGCACGCTGGCAGCGGGCAGCCCGGCGAGATTCGCGGGCAGCAGCAGCGCGCACCATGCGTCGAATCCGTCCGGGACCGCCCGGCCGCCCACCGTCGCCGGGCCGAGCCGGTCGGCGGCGAAGGCGGTCACGGGGAGGGTCGGGGTGAGCAGCACGTCGTACTCCGACAGGAACCGCAGCCAGGAGGTGGTGAAACGGCTACGGGCGGCCTGCGCGTCCAGGTAGTCGCGTGCGCTGATGCCCGCGCCGGCCTCGATGATGGCGGCGGCGTCGGCGCCGATGAGGTCGGGTCGGTCGGCGAGCAGCTGCCCCTGGGCCGCGTTGCCCTCGGGCAGCCCGGTCGCGTCCCAGAGAGCGCACACGTCGACCGGGTCGGGGTGGGCCAGGTCGATCGTGGCGCCCGACCGGCGCAGGGTGTCCAGGGCCCGCTCGAAGGCCCCCCGCACGTCGTCGTCCAGCTCGGCGAAGCCGAGCGTGGGGGAGGCGGCGATGCGCAGCCCGTCCAGCGAAGCGGTGTGTGCCGCACCGAGGAAGTCCAGGGGACGAGGCGGCGCCACGCTGGTCGGATCCTCCGGTGCCGGCCCCGCCAGCACGGTCATGGCCAGCGCCAGGTCGTGCACGTTCGAGGCGATCGGGCCGACGACCGACAGGCTCGGCCACCCGCGGAACCCCGGCGTGGTCGGTACCAGCCCGTACGTCGGTTTGAGTCCGGCCACCCCGCAGAACGCCGACGGGATGCGGATCGAACCGCCGCCGTCGCTACCGAGGGCCAGGTGCGCCATGCCCGAAGCGATCGACGCTGCGGCTCCACCGCTGGAACCGCCGGTCGTACGGCTCAGATCCCGTGGGTTGCGGGTGGTGCCGAACAGTTCGTTGGTCGTGACGCCGCGGTAGCAGAACTCCGGGTTGTTGGTCTTGCCGAGGACGACGGCGTCCGCCTGCAGCAACCGGTCGACCGCCACGGCGGACGTGCCCGGCCGGAAGTCGGCGAGCACGCGGGAGCCGTTGGTGGCCGGAGCGCCGGCCAGCCAGATCTGGTCCTTGATCGACACCGGTACGCCGGCCAGCGGGCCCAGGCGCTCGCCCGCGGCGATCCGCCGGTCGACGTCCGCGGCTTTCGTCAGCGCCTCGTCGCGGAGCACGACGGTGTACGCGTTGACGTCACCGTCGTACTCCTCGATCGCCGCGAGACACTCCCGCGCCGCGGTCACCGCGCTCAGACTGCCGGCCGCGATCGCGTCGGCGATCTCCCAGGCAGTCCTCACAGGGTGCCCTGCACCGCCGCCCGCTCCAGCTCGTCCTGCTCCTCACGGGCGACCCGGGTCTCGGCCTCGACGTCGATGTTGCGGGCCAGGAACCAGTAGAGGAGTCCGGCGACCGGCAACCCGATGAAGAAGGAGATGTCCACGTCGTGGAGGGACTTGGCGATGAATCCGGTGTAGAGCGTGCCCACCACGAAGAACGGTGTCATCGCGAGGAATCCGACCAGGTAGGACACGATGCCCGGCCAGCCCCACCGGCCGTACATGCCGTTCGGCTTGAAGATCTCCGCGATCGCGTAGTGGCCACGGCGGACGACGTAGTAGTCGACCAGGTTGACCGCCGTCCAGGGGATGAACAGATAGAGCACCAACAACAGGAAGTTGTTGAAGTCGCTGAGGAAGTTCGCCGTCGCGACCAGTGCGCCGAGCAGGGACAGCACTGCGGTGAAGGCGATGGTGGCGATCCGGATGCCGAGGGTGGGCTTGACCTTGGAGAAGGAGTCCACGGCGCTGATCAGGGTGAGCGACCCGCCGTACATGTTGAGCGCGATGACCGAGATCAGTCCCAGCGCCGCGAGGATCAGCACGACGTCGCCGAACCCGTGGAAGAAGTGGTCACCCACCTGCTTGAGCTCGGGAATCGCATTGCCGCTGAAGTCCTTTCCCTTCCACGCTGCGAGCGTGGCGCCGATGACCATCATCCAGGCGCCCCCGATGGCCGATCCGCCGTAGGTCCAGTAGAAGGTCTTGCGCACCGTGACGTCCGGCGGCAGGTAGCGCGAGTAGTCGGAGACGTAGATAGCCCAGCTGATCTGGTACCCGGCGACCACGCCGAACTGACCGAAGAACGGGGCCGCCTGGAAGTGCCCCAGATCGAACGTGCCGGCCGGGTAGTGCAACGTGAAGAGCACGATCGTGACGATGCCGAAGACGATCAGCATCGCGTAGGTCAGGAACTGCTCCGCCCGGTGGATCAGGTCGTAGCCGATGATCGCGATCGCGACGCCGATCACGGTGATGATCACGTGCCACGGCTTGATCCACGACGTGCCGGTGCTCTTGGACATGGACTCGCTGGCGAGCACGGTGTTGAAGACGTTGAACCCGGCGTACTGCACGTAGGCGAACAGCCAGACCAGCAGTGCCCCGAGGTAGCCGAACTGCGGCCGCGACTGGATCATCTGCGGCAGGCCGAGCTGCGGGCCCTGCGCGGAGTGGAACGCCATGAAGAGCGTGCCCAGCAGCGTGCCGACGATGATGGCGATGATCGACCACGCGAGGGTCGCGCCCTCGGTGATGCTGATGAGGCCGACCGCCAGGGTCGCGATCTGCGCGTTCGACATGAACCACAGCGGGCCGAGGTGCCACAGCTTGCCGTGCCGCTCGGTGAGCGGCACGTAGTCGATCGAGCGGGATTCGATCCCGCCGGCCCGCTGCGTGGGTTCGGTGGTCTGCGTCATGGGCATACTCTCCCGCGAAATGCATTGTTACTGCTGGGTATTACATGCGCCGCGCGTCACGGGGTGAAGGGAGCGCCCCAGACGCCGCGCGAACGACGACGAAACCGCTTGCGTCGGCGCGGGTCAGCCTGCTCGGATCGTCCGGTGCCCAATCCGAAGACCGGCAGCGTGAGGCCCGATGCCGGCGGCGCCCGGGTCGTTCGATCGAACGATTCGGAGGCGGTGCGGCGCATCCTGGCATCGCTGCCCGAGTGGTTCGGGATCCCCGCGTCGAACGAGCACTACATCGAGGCAGCGGGATCGATGCCCTCCTATCTCGCGGTGTCCGGCGATCGGACGGTCGGCGTACTGCTCACCACGACGCACTTCGCCGACGCCGCCGAGGTCTACCTGATGGCCGTCGACGCGGCGTACCGGGGCGCCGGCATCGGAACCCGGTTGCTCGATGCCGCTGAGGCGCGACTACGGGTCGACGGCGTGCGTTACCTGCAGGTCAAGACCCTCGGTCCCAGCCGGCCGGACGAGCACTACGAAGCGACCCGCCGGTTCTACCGACGGCGAGGATTCGCCTCGTTGGAGGAACTGCTCGAGCTGTGGGAGGGCAACCCCTGCCTGCTCATGGTGAAGGCGCTCTGACCCCAGACGCAGCGGCATGCCGGCGTAGAATCCGCCCGTCGAATCGGGGCGCCGTGCCCGACGTGCAGCCCCGGAGAGGGTGCTGTCATGGCGGATCGCGTCCCGATGACGAACTTCGGCAGGAGTTGGACCAGGGTCGATCAGACCAGTGATCCATCGTCTACGCGAGCCTCCTTGCAGCGACCCGAGCGCAAGAGCTCGACGAGGCTCGTCGGGACCCGGCCACGGCCTTCGGTGCTCTTGCGCTGCGTCCGGGCCTTCGGTTGCTCGACGTGGGATGCGGGACCGGCGACTACCTGCGGGTCATGGCGCCGTTGGTCGCCCCGGGCGAGGCCACTGGAACCGACCTCAGCACCCAACTGATCGAGCGCGCCAGGCAGCTGTCCTCGGTCGATCAGACCAACCTCTCCTTCCGCGTCGCCGACGTCTACGACCTTCCCTTTCCCGACGCCTCGTTCGATCGCGTGACGGCCACCCAGCTGATGCTTCACCTGAGCGATCCCTGGACGGCCCTCGACGAGATGCGTCGGGTGCTCGCGCCCGAGGGACGCGTGGCCATCGCGGAGTGGGATTGGGACAGCACGTGTCTAGCGGTGACCGACCGAGACCTCGGGCGCCGGTTCACCCACTTGCTGTGCGATCAGATGCACCACGGGCTGATCGTGCGTGAGTTGACCTGGCGACTGGCCGCGCACGGATTCGAGCAGGTCGAGGTCGTTCCGCGGGTGCAGATCTCGCGTGATCTGGGCGCGGCGTTCGAGTGGCTGATACGGCCGGCGACCCGAGAGCTGGTGCGCACGGGGGCACTGAGCGAAGCCGACGGCACTCGGCTCCTCGACGATCTGCGTGAACGAGCCGCGACCGGTCGCTACTTCCTGGACCGCACCTACTACGTCGCCACTGCCGTCACGGGGCTGCCGCTAGGACGGTGAACACCTCGATGAGGTCGTACGCCGCGCCGAAGTCCGCCGCGGTGAAGCCCAGCGTGAGCGGGGCGCGGCGTTCGACACCCGGGATGCCCAGCGCGCGCTCGGTCATCGACGGCCGCAGGACGTCCACCTCGAGGTCCACCGGGCCCTGGAACACCGGGGCATGGACCACCTCGGGGTGGGCGAGAGCGGCCTGCGCGGCGGCCTCGATGCGACGGCACGACTCCCGCGGATGCAACCCTTCGGCGGCCCGGTTCGCCACCGCCCGCTTCACCATGACCGTCGTGATTCCCGGCACGACCGATGCGGCCTCGGCGGCGAGAGTGTCGTCGCCGGTCGCGAGCACCGGGACGGCACCGTGGAACGACGCCAGCGCGGCGTTCAGTCCGAGCTCGCCCAGCTCGCGACCGTCGCATCGGACGTTCGCGATGACGCCTCCGCTGATCGTGTGGGCCAGCACCGAATCCGGCGTCCCGGCCCTGCCGTGGTAACCGACGAAGCAGACCGCGTCCACCCCGCGCTCGATGCCGGTCATCATCGCGAGACGCCGGGGAGAACCCCGCAGCAGAGTGCACCCCTGCTCGAGGCGATCGGGGATCAGATTGCGGAACTGCGCGTGCGCGTCGCAGACCACCACCTCGGCGGCGGGGTCGTGCGCCAGCACCCCGCGTACGGCGGCGCTCGCCTCGTCCGTCATGTACCCGCGGTTGCGTTCGTACTCCGCGTTGCCGGGACTGATGTCCTGTGGGTCCACGACCCCGGCGACGCCCTCCATGTCGACCGAGACCAGCACCCGCACGACAGCCTCCGACCCAGCCTGGGATGGGCGCCCACTCCCGGACCGACGGAGACGCCACTGCTGAGCACACTGTCACACCATTAACGAATCTTGATGCCCCACAGGGTTTCCGGGCCGCCCGATCGAGATCACACTGGTGGGTGGAGGAACACGGAGCAGGGTGTCCCTGATCGTGGGAGAGAGTGATCGTGATGGCCGGCCGCGTACGTCTCGAACCGTCGGCGTGGGCCCAGGCGGGGTGGTGGACAGGGGCCGTCCGGGTCGGTGCGGCGCTCGTCCCGCTCGTGACCTGCGCGCTGCTCTCCGCGGGCCGCAGGGATGTCACGCCGGTCATCGCGGTCCTCGTGCTCGTGCTGTGGGTCGTGCTGGCCGCCGCCACCGCTGACCGGGTGGCGGCGTTGATCGCCGCCGTCTCCGGTGGCATCTGGTTCGACTTCTTCCTCACCCGGCCCTACCACCGGTTCGCGATCTCCGGCACCGCCCACATCGTCGCGACGGTGCTGCTCGTGCTCATCGGTGTCTCCGTCACCGAGCTCGCGTTGTGGGGCCACCGCCAGCAGGCGCGGGCCGCCCGCCGCTCGGGATACCTCGACGGGTTGCTCTCGAGCGCCGCGGCGATTAGGGAGGGCGGCACGCCCACCCCGACGATCACTCAGATCGCGGCTCGGCAGATCGCCGATACCCTAGACGCCGAGCGGTGCACGTTCGTCGACGGCCCGCTCCGGGACGCGCGGATCGCCGTTCTGGAAGAGGACGGCACCGTGGTCCGCGCCGGGCACCGGGCCGAGGCCAGTCGGGTCGGGCTGCCGACCGAGGAGTACGCCGCCATCCTGGTGCGGCGGGGGCAGACGGTCCTCGGCTACTTCCGGGTGACCGCTGCGACCTACGTGAGCCACCCCAGCGCCGAACAGTGCCGCGTCGCGGTCCTGCTCGCGGATCAGGTCGCGGGCGCGTTCGGTACAGCGAGCACAGTGCGCACGGACTGACCCGCGCGTCAGGCTGCTGGAGTCTGGCCGGGTCGGGAGGGCATCAGGCCGGGGGTGAGGTCCCAGGTGACGCCGGCGCTGGTGACCTGGGCGGTGAGTAGGTCGCGGTGGACGATGGTGTGGTGCCTGGCGCAGAGCAGTGCTGCGTTGGCGAGATTGGTCTTTCCGCCGGCCCACCACGGGGTCACATGGTGGGCCTCGCACCAGTCGGGTGGCCGGTCGCAGCCGGGAAAGGTACAGCCTTTGTCTCGGTGGATGATCGCGGTCCGTAAGCCACCGGTGAAGAGGCGTTTCGCACGGCCGACGTCGAGTGGTTCGGAGTCGCCGCCGAGGACGGCGGGGATCAGGTCCGCATCGCAGGCCAATCGACGCAGGGTGCCCGCGTCGAGGTAGTCCCCGTCGGTGGTGTCGCCGATCCCCGGCAGGTACGTCGGATCGGATCCGCTGCCTCGTGAACCGAATTGGTCGAGTCGGCCGGCCTCGCGAAGCCCCTCGTACAAGGTCGCGTAGTCCATGGTGACCAGGATCTTCGCGGTCCCGCCGAACTCCCCGACAGACCGCGGGCTGGTGCCGTCCAGCACCCCGGCCGCGGTGTCGACCAGTCGCACGAGGGCATCCGCCCGGCGCTTGGCAGGGGTACGGGAGTCTCGCTCGGGCGCGCCGGCCCCGGTCTCCAGCGGCGCGGGATCCTCGTTGGTGCTGGTCGAGCAGGTCTGTGGCGCGGGTGCGGACAGAGCGCGGAGCGCGTGTTTGACGACGGCGGCGTGCCCACCGGACAGTTCGGCGACGAACCGGGTCAGCCCGGAGGGCAGGTCGGCCCAGTACACCGACTCACAGTCCTGCTGGCGTTCCTCGTTGTGGGCCAGTTGCTCCGGCGCGTATTCGCCTAGGATCCGGGTGCTCAACTCCCGCAGGGTCCGTGCGCCGTGGTCGGACAACGACAGGTAACGACCCAGCAGGTCGTCGCGATCCGCGGTGGGCAGTTTTGGCAGTATCTGTGGCACCTCACGCAGCGCGGCCGCCGCGACCGGCACGCTCGCCGACCCGGTCGCCAACGCATCGGCCACGACCTTGTTCCGCGGGTCGGCGCATTCGACCCCCACGGCGCCGACCCGGCGTACGACGGTCGGTTCCACGCCGGCGGTCTGCTGAGCGACCCAGGCGGGTGCTCCGGTGGCGGTGGAGTTGGAGACGGTGCCCCGGTTCAACGCGTCGGAGGTGGCCAGGGCGGCAACGTTTTCTCCCCGTGTTCCGATCTGCAGCATCGACCCGACGACCTCGCCCAGCTCGGTCTCATCCAACTGGTACAGCGCAGCGGGCCACTCATCCAACGCGGTCTTGAACTCCCTCAGCAGCGACAGCAGCCGGACACCCGTCCCCGGCACCGCGGGCACCCGCGTGTCGGTTGTCGACTGCGCCATGACCCCTCCTGCGATCGCTGCTCCTACCTCTTCCCTACATTCTGAATCATACGCGTGTTCGATATCCCTGACAAGGGTAAATATTACGAAAAATGCTGTGAATGTTGATCATTCGAGCCCCGTTATCCACATCCCCCTTGCATCGAGATGGACGGTTTCGGAGTTTTCCACACACCGCACCACCCGGTTGCCATGCCGTGGCACGAATGCGACATATGTGACACCTGCTGTGCGTGGACGACAGCCCGCAGGTGCCCACTCCGGCGGTCGGTGCTGACCGGTGCAATGGTGGTCGGGTGGAACGTCCGGCGGTGAGCCAGGACCGGACCGGGGCTCGGAGCACCCCCGCGACGGTGGTGTGCTGAGCACGTCGGCCAGCAGAGGAGACGGAGACACTCATGAACAAGAACCCCCGCGCCGCGACCGTCAAGACACCCGCGGAGAACTTCACCGGCGACGTGTGGATGGACCCGCTGTTCAACGGCGATGGCACGTCCCAATTGGTCTGCGGGCACGTGCGTTTCACGCCCGGAGCGCGTACCAATTGGCACTCCCACGCCCACGGGCAGCTGCTCGTGTGCACCGACGGCATCGGCCTGGTCGGCACCCGCGACGGGCGCACGATCCTGCTTCAGGCGGGGGAAAGCGTCTGGACACCGGCCGGCGAGGAGCACTTCCACGGCGGCACCGCCGACCACATGATGTGCCACTACGCGATCCTGGACGCGAGCGGGGACACGGACGCGACGACCTGGTTGGACCCGGTCACCGACGAGCAGTACGCCGCGGCCGAGGCCGCTGCTACCGCCTCAGGGAGTCACTGATGGAGTACCGCTCACTCGGCCGCACCGGCGTGCAGGTCAGCCCCCTCTGCCTGGGCGCCATGATGTTCGGACCCTGGGGCAACGACGACACGGCCGATGCGACCCGCATCATCCACGCCGCCCTCGACGCCGGGATCAACTTCGTCGACACCGCGGACGTGTACTCAGCAGGCGTCTCGGAGGAGATCGTCGGTGCTGCGTTGCAGGGCCGACGTGACGACGTCGTGTTGGCCACCAAGTTCTTCATGCCGATGGGTGAAAGCCCCAATCAGCGCGGCGGTTCGCGTCGGTGGATCATCCGCGAGGTCGAGAACTCCCTGCGGCGGTTGAAGACCGACCACATCGACCTCTACCAGGTGCACCGACCCACCCCGGAGATCGACGTCGAGGAGACCCTGGGCGCACTGTCGGACCTGGTGCACGCGGGGAAGGTGCGCTACATCGGCTCCTCCTCGTTCTCCGGGTCGCAGATCGTGCAAGCCCAGTGGGCCGCCCGGGAGCGCAACCTGGAGCGGTTCGTCACGGAGCAGCCGCCGTACTCGATCCTCGTGCGCGGCATCGACGAGGATGTGCTCCCGACCACGCGTCGATACGGCATGGGCACGCTGACCTACAGCCCGCTCGGTGGCGGGTGGCTCTCCGGCAGGTGGCGCAAGGACGCCGCGTCGGCGCCGACGTCCAGCGCCCGCCCGAGTGCCCGCTTCGACATGAACGTCCCCGCGAACCAGCGGAAACTCGACATCGTCGAGGACCTGGCCCAGCTCGCCGAGCAGGCCGGGGTGAGCATGATCGAGCTGGCGATCGCGTTCGTCGTCAACCACCCCGGCGTCACCTCCGCGATCGTCGGACCGCGCACGATGGAACAGCTGCAGTCCTACCTGCCCGCCGCCGACCTCACCCTCACCGATGACGTGCTCGACCGGATCGACGCGATCGTCGCGCCCGGCGTGACCGTCAACCCGGACGACAACAGTTACGGCGAGCACGAACTCGTCGCAGCCGCGCGGCGTCGCTGACCACGTCGTCTCCGACGCGAACGCGGGTCGCATCCGCGGCGGGAAACGCCCTCCGTCGACCCGATGACATCCCGAGCAAGGAGAGAACCATGCAAGAGCTGACCCTGAACAACGACGTGCGCATGCCCGCCATCGGGCTGGGCGTGTTCCAGACCCCCGCCGATGAGACCCGCAACGCGGTCGCAGCGGCACTGGCGACGGGATACCGGCACATCGACACCGCAGCGGCGTACGGCAACGAACGCGAGGTCGGTGAGGCCGTCCGAGACTCGGCGCTCGCACGCGACGACGTCTTCGTCGAGACGAAGGTGTGGATCAGCGACTACGGGTACGACGAGACTCTGCACGCGTTCGACAAGAGCGCCGGCAAGCTCGGTGTGGAGCAGCTCGACCTGCTGATCCTGCACCAGGCACTGCCCTCGGACTTCGAGAAGACCCAGCAGGCCTATCGGGCGCTGGAGAAGCTGCTGGCCGACGGCCGGGTCCGCGCGATCGGGGTCAGCAACTTCATGGTCGAGCACCTCACCGCATTGATGGAGAAGGCCACCGTGGTGCCCGCGGTCAATCAGATCGAACTGCACCCCTACTTCCAGCAGCGGGAGGTGCAGGCCTTCGGTGCGGAGCACGGCATCCTCACCCAGGCGTGGTCGCCCATCGGCGGGATCACGTTCTACCGCGACGGCGAGCACACCAGCACCCTGCAGGACCCGGTGATCGGCGACATCGCGCAGGCGCACGGGAAGTCGCCTGCCCAGGTGATGCTGCGCTGGCATCTGCAGGAGGGTCGCTCGGTGATTCCGAAATCGACCAAGCCGCAGCGCATCTCGGAGAACTTCGACGTCTTCGACTTCGAGCTCAGCGATGACCAGATCGTGGCCATCGACGCCCTGGACACCGACCGGCGTGGCGGCCCCGAGCCCACCGCCATCACCCTGGAGAGCTTCGGCCGCGACATCCCCGAGGCCTGACCGAACGCCCGGCCCGGGCGGTCGTCACCGCCCGACGGCGTACCCCTGCATGCCGCGGGGGTTGGCGCCGGCCCGCAGGACGCCCGTCGTGGCGTCGCGGGTGACGGCGCACAGTCGACCCTCGCTCCACGCCGGGCCGAGCTCTACGTCGTGACCGCGGGCTGACAGGTCGCGCACCGCGGCGGGGTCCATCCGGTCCTCGATCACCAGCACCCCGGGCTGCATGCCGCGCGGGTAGAACGAGCTGGGGATCGCCTCGCTGTGCCAGGCCGGCGCGTCGATGGCCTCCTGCAGTGCGCTGCCCTGAGCGAGTACCCGCAGCAGGAAGAGCAACTGCCACTGATCCTGCTGGTCGCCACCCGGGGTGCCGCACGCCAGGAGGGGCGCGCCGTCGCGCAGCACCAAGGTCGGGCTGAGGGTGGTCCGCGGCCGGCGGCCGGGAGCGAGCGAGGCCGGAAGGCCCTCCTGCAGTCGGAACATCTGGGCACGCGTGCCGAGGCAGAAGCCGAGCTCGGGGATGGTGGGCGAACTCTGCAACCATCCGCCGCTCGGGGTCGCGGAGATCATGTTGCCGAAACGGTCGACCACATCGACGTGACAGGTGTCCCCACGTTGCGCGGTGGGCGTTGCGACCGTCGGTTCGCCGACGGTCGAATCGCCTGCCGCAGAGTCTGTCTCGCCCAGGCCGCGGGGGAGCACCGGTGCCCGACCGCCGGGGCTGCCGGGCCGGATCTCCATCGAGGCGTCCGCGCCGACGAGGGCTGCGCGCTGCGCGGCGTACGCCGGGTCGAGCAGGTCGCTCAGCGGCACGTCGACGTCGCCGTAGAACGCCTCGCGGTCCGCGAACGCGAGCTTCATGACCTCGGTCGTGGTGTGCACGCCGTCCGCGCCGAGCAGGTCGAGCTCGGCGGGGTCGCCGAGCGCCGAGAGCATCTGCAGCGACTGCAGCAGCACCGGCCCCTGGCCCCACGCGCCGGTCTTGGCGACCGTGGTGCCCGCCCAGTCGAGGGTGGCGGCGGACTCCCAGGTCGCGCTGAACCCCGTGAGGTCTGCGCCGGTGATCACTCCGGCGTGAGCCGCGCCGCTGGAGTCCAGGAACGAACCCCGGGCGAAGCGGTCGACCGCGTCGGCGACGAAACCCTGCGACCACGCACGCCGGGCGCCCTCGATGCGGCTCACCCGGTCGGTGCCGGCGGCGGCGCCCTCGGCGAGGAGGCGGCGCAGGGTCGCGGCGTACGCGCGGTTGGTCACCATCGAACCCGCCGCGGGGGCCTTCCCGTCGGCCAGCCAGGTGTCCGCCGAGGTGGGCCAGTGCTCGGTGAACATCCCGGAGACCCGCTCGATGGTCGCGCAGACGGCGGGGAGGACGGGGTGCCCGGCCTCGGCGTACCCGATGGCCGGTTCCAGTACGTCGGACAGCTCCCAGGTGCCGTGGTCGCGCAGCAGCACCAGCCAGGCGTCGACCGCGCCGGGGATCGCGGCGGCCAGCAGGCCCGACCCGGGCACCTGGTCCAGGCCCTCGGCGCGGTAGTGCTCGATGGTGGCTCCGGCCGGCGCCGGGCCCTGGCCGCAGAGCACCCGGGGCGTCGGATCGTCGGCGGTGGCGACGATGGCGGGCATGTCGCCGCCGGGACCGTTCAGGTGCGGTTCGACCACGTGCAGCACGAAACCGGCGCACGCGGCGGCGTCGAAGGCGTTGCCGCCGCGTTCCAGGACGCTCATCGCCGACTGCGACGCGATCCAGTGGGTGGAGGAGACCATTCCGAAGGTGCCCGCGAGCGTGGGTCGCGTCGTGAACGTCATGCGGTCACAGCGGCGTTCGGCTTCATGACGCTCAGCAGCTCGTACCCGACGTGCGAGGCGGCGATACCGGTGATCTGCGCATGGTCATACGCCGGCGCCACCTCGACGATGTCGGCCGAGACGACGTTCGTGGCGGTCAGCGCTCGCAGGATCGCGAGCAGCTCCCGACTCGTCAGACCGCCGGCCTCCGGGGTGCCGGTGCCCGGCGCGTTCCCGGGATCGAGCACGTCGATATCGATCGAGACGTAGACGGGCGCATCGCCGAGCCGCGCGAGCATCGCCTCGATCACCCCGCGCGTACCGAGCTCGTCGAACTGGGTGGCGTGGATGGTCGCGAAGCCGAGATCGGCGGACTCCGGCAGGTCGCGGACGTCGTAGAGCGGTCCGCGGATCCCGATGTGCAGGCAGTGATCCCGGTCGAGCAGCCCCTCCTCGGAGGCCCGCCGGAACGTCGTGCCATGGGTGTGCGGGGCGCCGAAGTAGGTGTCCCACGTGTCGAGGTGGGCATCGAAGTGCAGCACCGCGATCGGCCCGTACGCCGCGTGCATCACCCGCAGCAACGGCAGCGTGATGGTGTGGTCGCCGCCGAGCGTGAGCAGCCGTCGCCCACCGGCGGTCAGCTCGGCCGCACCCCGCTCGATCTGCCCGATCGCGTCCTCGATGTCGAACGGGTTGGCCGCGATGTCACCGGCGTCCACCACCTGCTGGAGGTCGAACGGCGCCACCTCGAGCTCGGGGTTCCACGGCCGCAGCAGCCGCGAGCTCTCCCGGATGTGCGAGGGCCCGAAGCGGGCACCGGGCCGGTAGCTCACCCCGCTGTCGAACGGCACCCCCACCACCGCCACGTCGTACTCCTCGACGTCCTCGCGGCGCGGCAGTCGCGCGAAGGTCGTGAGTCCGGCGTACCGCGGGGTCTTGCTGGCGTCAGTCGGACCGACGGGCATCGGGGGCACTCCTGCGGGGCTCGTGAGCGCCGGATCGGACCCGGCGGCTCCTCCCCAGGATGCTCTCACCACCACAGGGCGCACCGGGACGGCGGCAGGCAGGCACGTCGTACGACGGTCGGTCGGCACAGCACGACGGGCCGGCCCGAAGTGGGGCCGGCCCGTCGATGTGGCGGAGGATGCGGGATTTGAACCCGCGAGGGGTTTCATCCCCAACACGATTTCCAATCGTGCGCACTAGGCCACTATGCGAATCCTCCAGGCGAGCAGAGGTTACCCGGTCCCGGCGGGACTGCATAAATCAGCGTCGTGCGGCCGTGCGCTCAGCCCTTGATGGCATCCGCTCCGGCGGTGTCGACGACCGTGTGGACCAGGCCGGTGCCCACGTCGTAGACGTGCCCGGAGACGCGTACGGCGGGGGAGATCGTCGGCGCCCACCGCAGCCGGGCCACGTCGGTACGCACGGTGCGCTCAGGGTCCAGCACCGCGGTGTCGGTCAGGGTGCGTTCGTCGAGCCCCATCCGGTGGACGAAGTCGTGCCGCAGCGTGTCGTCGGCGAGCAGCCCCGATCCGCAGTCGGTGTGATGGATGACCGCCACCTCGAACCACGGTCCCTCCGCAGCCTTCGTCTGCACGAGATGGCTGATGTAGGAGACGTCGCGGATGACCTCAGGAGTCACCCGGCCGCCGACGTCGCGCGCCACGATCGCGTCGCCCAGCTGCAGCCCGAGGAAGGCGGCCGGGTCCACCCGCGGGTCGATGCAGGTGATCACGTAGAGGTGCTCGCGAGGGATGAACGGGATCGCCGGCACCTCTCTGTGGGCTCCGGACCGGGCGAACGCCGCATTGCGGTCCTGCAGATTGGTCAGGTTGCTCATCGGGTGGCTCCCGCAGTGGTCGAGGTGGTCGAGCGGGTCAGTGCGGTCAGGGCGTCTTCGATCACCGTCGCGGTCTCGGCGGGGTGCGCGACCGGGACTGCGTGCGAGGAGTCGATCTCCACGACGTTCGAGCCGGCCCGGCCGGCCATGAACCGCAGCGCCCGGGTGGGGATCGAGTGGTCCGCGGTCGCCACCAGCGCCCACGACGGCAGTGAGTGCCACGTGGCCGGCTGCGCGAAGGTCTCCGCGAGCGCCGCCGGGTCGATCGGGTGCTGCGCCGCGGCCATCACCGCCGCGGTCCGCGGGGCGACGTCGGCGGCGTACACCTGCGCGAAGCGCTCAGGGCGCAGGTACATGCCCTGCCCGGCGGGCTCCTCGCGCAGCACGACGTTCGGGGGCGTGAGGCCGCTCCCCGGGAAGCGGTCGTTGAGCTCGCCCGCGCTCTCACCGGCCTCCGGCTGGAACGCCGCCACGAAGACCAGCCCACTTACCGAGGGGGTGAGCGCGTCCGGGTCGGAGATGACGGACCCGGCGTAGGAGTGCGCGACGACCAGGATCGGGCCGTCGAGGGTGCGTAGGAAGGCGTGCAGGTCCGCGGCGTCGCCGGCCAGGCTGCGCATGGCCAGAGCGGGCGCGAGGGCGATGTGACCTCGGTCCTGCAGCTCGGCGACGACCTCGTGCCAGACGGAGGCGTCGGTGAGGGCGCCGTGGACGAGCACGACGGTGAGCGGACCGGAATCGGTTGTCGGAGAGTTCGTCTCGGTGGTCATGATTTCAGCGTGGTCGTCCGCCGTCGTCGTCGGAAGTGGCAGTACTGCCGTTCGTCGATAGAATCATGCCATGACGCGTCATCGGATGGTCGTGCTGCTGATGGATCAGGTCCTGCCGCTGGACGTGGCGATACCCATGCACGTCTTCGCCCGGGAGGCGCCGGAGTTCTACGAGGTGCGGACCGCCTCGCTCGACGGTGGTCCGGTCGCGGTGGCCGGGGGCATGCACCTCGTACCGGACGGTGACCTGCGCCTCCTGCGGCGCGCCGAGACGGTGATCGTGCCCGGCTACGGCGGTGCCGCGACGGAGCGCGTCGCCGAACCCGGCCTGGCGGCTCTGCGGTCGGCGGCGCAGCGTGGCGCGCGGATGGTCTCGATCTGCTCGGGCACCTTCGCTCTCGCGCAGGCCGGCCTCCTGGACGGGCTGACCGTCACCACCCACTGGTCGATGTGCGCCGATCTGGCGCGTCAGCACCCGTCGCTCGAGGTCGATCCGAATCCGCTCTTCGTCGACAACGGGCCGATCCTCACCTCGGGCGGCGTGACGACCGGCGTCGACCTCGCGCTGCACCTGTTGCGCAAGGACCTGGGGCCCGCCGTCGCCACCCACGTCGCGAAGCGGATCGTGATGGCGCCGAGTCGGGAGGGGGAGCAGGCTCAGTTCATCGAGATGCCGCCGATCGCCCCCGGCGACGACGACCTCGCAGCGGCCCAGCAGTGGATGCTGGCGCGGCTGGGCGAGCAGATCACCGTGGCGCAGATGGCCCGGCGGGCGCGGATGTCGACGCGCACCTTCCACCGCCGATTCGCCGAGCGCACCTCGATGACCCCGCTGGCCTGGCTTCTGCAGCAGCGGATCGCCCGTACCAAGGAGCTGCTGGAAGGAACCGGTCTGTCGGTTGAGCAGATCGCCGAGCAGGTCGGGCTCGGCTCGCCGGCCAACCTGCGGACGCACTTCCGCCGCGAGACGAGCCTCGCGCCCGCGCGCTATCGCCAGGTCTTCGGCGGCGGGCCGGGTCGTGGCGCGGGCGAGGGGCGTCACACCGGCGCGGCCGACGTACCCGCTGCGGTGTCCTAGACTGTTCGCCGATCCCCCACGCGGTGGTACCGCGCCGAACTCCCCCAGGGCAGGAATGCAGCAAGGGCAGGCGTGCTCTTCCAGGTGCGTGGGGGGTCCTTCACGTCCAGGGGAGTGCGTGATTGTCCGCACTTTCGTGTCGACGGGTGCACGGATCTGCGGACAACCGCGGCCACCCGTACGAGCTGGTCGCACTGACGGTCCCGGCGCATAGAGTTCCCCAGGTGAGCACCGCGCTGTACCGCCGATACCGACCCGAGACGTTCGCCGACGTCATCGGTCAGGAGCACGTGACCGTGCCCCTGATGCGTGCCCTGGAGACCGGCCGGGTCAACCACGCCTATCTCTTCAGCGGGCCGCGGGGCTGCGGCAAGACCACCAGTGCCCGGATCCTGGCGCGGTGCCTCAACTGCGAGCAGGGCCCCACCCCGACCCCGTGCGGGGTGTGCGACTCGTGCGTGGCGCTGTCCCGCGGCGGCGCCGGCACGGTCGACGTGATCGAGATCGACGCCGCCAGCCACGGTGGCGTGGACGACGCGCGCGACCTGCGGGAGCGGGCGGCGTACGGCCCGGCCAGCAGCCGGTTCAAGGTCTACATCATCGACGAGGCCCACATGGTGACCACGCAGGGCTTCAACGCGCTGCTGAAGGTCGTCGAGGAGCCGCCGGAGCACGTGAAGTTCGTCTTCGCGACCACCGAGCCCGAGAAGGTCATCGGCACGATCCGGTCGCGCACCCACCACTACCCGTTCCGGCTGGTCCCGCCGCAGAAGCTGACCGAGTACATGGAGCAGCTCTGCGTCGCGGAGGGCGTGCAGGTCGAGCCGGGCGTGCTGTCCTTCGTCACCCGAGCCGGCGGCGGGTCCGTGCGCGACTCCCTCTCGGTGCTCGACCAACTGATCTCGGGGTCGCAGGACGGCGGACTGACGTACGCCGGCGCGGCCACGCTGCTGGGGTTCACCGACGGCGAGCTGCTCGACGCCACCATCGACGCGCTCGCAGTGTCCGACCCCGCGGCGACCTTCCGACAGATCGGTCGGGTCATCGAATCCGGCCACGACCCGCGGCGGTTCGTCGAGGACCTGCTCGAGCGGCTGCGCGACCTGATCATCGTCGCCGCGGTCCCCGAGGGGGTGGCGCAGGTGCTGCGCGGCGTCCCGGAGGACCAGCTCGAGCGGATGCGCGAGCAGGCAGCGGCGTTCGGCGCCGAGACCCTGGCGCGCGCCGCGACCATCGTCAACGCCGGCCTGACCGAGATGACCGGGGCCACCGCGCCGCGGTTGCAGCTCGAGCTCATCTGCGCGCGTGTGCTGCTGCCCGGGGCGAGCGGCGAGGAGGGGTACGCCGCGCGGCTGGACCGACTCGAACGCCGCCTCGCGATCGGCGCCGTGCCGGGGGCGACGGCACCTCGGCCCACCGCCTCCGCGCCGGAGGCCACCACGACCCGGTCCGCACAGTCTTCGACGCCACAGCCGACCGCGCCCGAGCCGGCTGAGCCCTCCGAGCCGCAGCCCGGCCGGCCACTCGAGCAGCCCACGCCCCCCGCGGGTCCGACCGAGCCGCCCGTGGTGCCGTCACCCATCCCGGAGCCGGCCCCCACCCCGAAGCCGGACTCGCCGGACGCGCCGGACGAACCCGACGGCGGCGGTGACAATGTCGACGTCCGGTCCCAGGGGCGTGACATCCCCGCGGTCGCCGACCCCGTCGGCAGCCCGTCCGCGGAGCGCGACACGGCCGACGACTCCGACGCGCCGCGGGAAGCGCAGCCGCAGGTCGCGGCTGCGGGAGGGCTCGACACGGACGCGATACGCCGGGCCTGGCCCGATGTGCTCAACGCGATCGCCCGCATCAAGCGGGTGACGTGGGCGTTGCTGAGTCAGCACGCGCACGTGCTGGAGTACAGCCCGCCACTCCTGGTGCTCGGGGTGAGCAGCCCGGGCCTCGCCCAGACCTTCGAGCGTGGGTCGCACCGCGACGTCGTACGTCAGGCGCTGCAGGAGGCCCTCGGTGTCACCGTGACGGTGCAGGCCCGCACCGACAGCGGTGCTCCCACCGGCACGCCGCAGCCGGACGATCTCGCCCCGGCGCGGCCGCCTGCTGAGCGTGCCGATCCCGGCGAAGAGCAGGGCGCGCAACCCGCCGCCCGTGAAACCGGCACGAAGGCGCCTGATCCGCAGCCCGCTGCACTCGCGGCCGCGCGCCGTCCCCAGCGCTCCGCGCCGCGCAAACGGTCCGAGCCCGAGGTCGAGCCCGGCGGATGGGGCGCGAGCAGCGCGCCCGCGCCGAGCTGGGCCAGCGAGCCGGCCACCCCGCAGGCCTCCGCGGGCGTCACCGGTCCCACCGTCCCGGCGCCCGATGACGACGAGGGGTCACGCGACGACGAGGACGTCGAGGACGCCGGCGAGGTCGGCATCCCGGTGGTGACCTCGATCCTCGGTGGCGTGGTCATCGAGGACCAGCGGGACTGACCTGTGCTCTATCGCGCCGCGAAAGGCACCGTCTCACCCGTCGTCCGCGCCCTCTGGCGCCCCCAGGTCGACGGCGCCGACAACGTGCCCCGCCATGGGGGAGTCCTCCTGGCGAGCAACCACCTGTCCTTCATCGACAGCGTGGTCATCCCGTTGGTCGCGCCGCGGCAGGTCCGCTTCCTGGCGAAGTCGGACTACTTCACCGGCACCGGAGCGAAGGGCGCCGCCTCGCGGCTGTGGTTCGAGACGATGGGCATGATCCCTGTCGAGCGCGACGATTCCCAGGCTGCGGCCAAGTCCCTCGAGCTCGCGCTGCGGGTGCTGGCCGCCGGTGACGCGTTCGGCATCTATCCCGAGGGCACCCGCTCGCGCGACGGGCGGCTCTATCGCGGGCACACCGGCGTCGCCCACCTCGCGCTGACGGCCGGAGTGCCGGTCGTGCCGGTGGGTCTGATCGGCACCGACAAGGTGCAGCCGGTCGGTGACAGCCGGGTGCACCGGGAGCAGTTCACCGTGCGCTTCGGCGCACCGATCAACCCGGTGGGCCGCTGGACCGGCGTACCGGCCGGCCGTGCCCGGCGTGAGCTGACCGACCAGGTCATGGACGCCATCGCCCAACTGTCCGGGCAGCCGCGCGCTGCGGCGTACAACGAAAGGCCCTCTGCCACCGGCTGACCGGCGATTCACTGCGAAGTAACCCTTGTCGATACCCAGACGGTCTGGGTATCGTCGGATCATGGGAAGCGACCTCTTGCGCGGGCATCTCGAGGGCCTGCTGCTGGCCGTGCTGGTCGACGCGCCCGGTCACGGATATGCGCTGAGTCAGCGACTGGGCGAACGCAGCGGCGGCGCGCTCTCGGTGCCCGAGGGGTCGCTCTACCCGGCACTGCAACGCCTCGAGCGCGCCGGGCAGGTCACGAGCGCATGGAGCGTGACGGAGGGTCGTCGGCGACGGGTCTACCGGCTCAGCCCCGCTGGTCGCCAGGCGGCGACTCGATCCAGGCAGGAGTGGCAGACCTTCTCGGCAGCCGTGGACCGCGTGATCGGGGGGCTCGCGTGACGGCTGTCGACGATTACCTGGACGAGTTGCGACGCCTCCTGCAGGTACGCGGCGCCATGCGGCGCCGGCTGCTGAAGGAATGCCGCGACCACCTCGTGGACTCCGCCGCCGTGGACGGGCCGTAGGAGGCGGTGCGCCGTTTCGGCGATGCTGCGGGGATCGCGGCGGCGCTGGACGCGGAGGTGGCGACGCGACGAGCGCAGCGGTCGACGTTCGCCACGATCATCGGCGCCTTCGCGGTCGCGGGCTCGACGTTGGTCGTCCTGAACTCCACGACCGCCGCCACGACCGGGTCGATCGGCTGGGCCGTCACGTTCTTCGCAGCCGCGCAGGTCGCAGCGGTGTCGCTCGCGCTCGCGACCCTGCAGGCTCTCGGGTTGCGGGGGCGGCAGGCGACGGCCGGGGAGGTGGCGTTGCTGTGCCGCCGCAACGGCTGCGCCCTGCTCGCCGCGGCCGTCGCCCTGTTCGCGGCCGCGGGCGCCGTCCCAGGGCATGGTCCTGCGGCCCTCATCCTCGGCGGGCCCTTTCTGGCCGCCCTGGCGATGGTGGGTGTGCTGCGGACCCGGTCGGTGATCCGTGCCTACCGGCACGCAGCAGATCGGCCGGTGCGGTCTCCGCTCGCCGATCTCAGCGCGGCGACCCACCTCTCACTTCCGCAGGTGGGCGCCGGCCGGCTGCTCCTACCGACCGCACTCATCGCGGCCGCGGCGGCGTTCGGGCGTGACCGAGCCGAGCACGCGGCGGTGCCCGCTGCCCTCATGAGCGCGGGCGTGGAGGTCGCGCTGGTGATCCTCGGGCTCGCGCTGCTCGGGCCGGCGCTCGGCCTTCGCGCGCGGTGGCATCGCCTCTGAGGCGCGCTGCTCAGCGGTCGCCTGCCAGCTGGGACAGGAACGGCACGCACGCCGCGCCGAGCGGCGTCGCCCAGTAGTAGACCCAGGTGCCGCGGCGTTCGCAGTCGACCAGGCCGGTGTCGCGCAGCTTGCGCAGGTGGTGGGAGACCGTGGGCTGCGAGACGCCGGCATCGGGGATGTCGCAGACGCACACGGGATTCGGATGGGCTGCGATGTGGCTGAAGAGCAGCAGCCGGATCGGGTCGGCCAGGCCCTTCAGAATGCCCGCCACGTCGTCGCAGCTATCGGCCGTGAGCGCGGTCTCGCCCGGCGTCACGCGCACCCGCGAGGCGGTCACGTCGCGCACCGGGATGAAGGTCATCCCTCTATATTGACAAATGTCTAACCAGAGCGCCACCCTTGCCTGCATCGACGTGTATCGAAGCAAGGAGCAGGACCATGAGTGATCCCATCGCCATTCGTGAAGAGGTGCGGCGCCGGTACGCCGAGTCCGCCCGCGCCGCGGCCGAGGGGTCCGGCTCCTGCTGCGGCCCGAGCCTCTACGACCAGAACGTCTCCGCCGACGGCCGGGCAGTCTTCGGATCGGGCCTCTACGCCGGCGAGGACACCGGACCTGCAGGCGTCGCGGTCGACGCGTCCCTGGGATGCGGCGTACCCACTGCGGTGGCCGATCTCGCGGCCGGCGAGACCGTCCTCGACCTGGGTGCTGGCGCGGGCGGGGACGTGCTGATCTCCGCGCGGCGGGTCGGCCCCACCGGTCGGGCGATCGGGCTGGACATGACGCAGGAGATGCTCGACCTCGCGCGCCGCAACGCCGCCGAGGCAGGCGTGACGAACGTGGAGTTCCTGCACGGCTACCTGGAGGAGATCCCACTGCCGGATGCGTCGGTGGACGTGGTGATCTCCAACTGCGTCATCAACCTGGCCGCCGACAAGGGCGCCGTGCTGGCCGAGGCCGCACGCGTGACCCGCTCGGGTGGCCGGTTCGCGGTCTCCGACGTGATCGCCGATGAGGACATGGACGAGGCGACCCGCGCCGACGTCGCGGCGTACACCGGGTGCATCGCAGGGGCGCTCACCGAGCAGCAGTACCGGGACGCGCTGACCTCGAACGGCTGGAGCGAGGTCGAGATCCGCTACACCCACGCGGTCCACGAGCACGCACAGGCGGCGATCGTACGGGCGGTGCGCGCGTGAGTGTCGCTACTGAGCCCCGAGCCGCCGCTGACCGGGGCGTCGTCGCCAAGCTGTCGACTCTCGACCGATGGCTTCCTGCGTGGATCGTCGCCGCCATGGCGATCGGGCTGCTGTTGGGGAGGCTCGTCCCCGGTCTGTCCGGGGTGCTGTCGGCGGTCGAGGTGCAGGGCGTCTCGCTGCCGATCGCGATCGGTCTGCTCGTGATGATGTATCCGGTCCTGGCGAAGGTCCGCTACGACCGCCTCGACCAGGTCACGGGGGATCGGCGCATGCTGATCAGCTCGCTGGTGCTGAACTGGCTGGTGGGCCCCGCGCTGATGTTCGCACTCGCGTGGGTCTTCCTGGCGGACCTTCCGACCTACCGGACCGGGCTGATCATCGTCGGCCTGGCCCGCTGCATCGCGATGGTCATCATCTGGAACGACCTCGCGTGCGGCGACCGCGAGGCGGCCGCCGTCCTCGTCGCCCTGAACTCCGTCTTCCAGGTCGTCATGTTCGCCGTGTTGGGCTGGTTCTACCTCTCGGTGCTGCCCGGCTGGCTCGGGCTGGAGCAGACCCGGCTCGACGTGTCTGTGTGGCACATCGCGGCATCGGTGCTGGTCTTCCTCGGCGTGCCGCTGTTGGCCGGGTTCCTCTCGCGCCGCATCGGCGAACGCCGTTGGGGCCGTGTCCGGTACGAGGCGGCGTACCTGCCGCGGATCGGACCGTGGGCGTTGTACGGCTTGCTGTTCACCATCGTGGTGCTCTTCGCCCTCCAGGGGCACCAGGTCACGTCACGCCCGCTGGACGTCGCCCGGATCGCGCTGCCGCTGCTGGTCTACTTCGCGCTGATGTGGGGCGGCGGCTACGTCCTCGGCCGGGTGCTCGCCATGGGCTATGCCCGGACGACGACGCTGGCGTTCACCGCCGCGGGCAACAACTTCGAGCTGGCCATCGCCGTCGCGATCGCCACCTTCGGCGTCACCTCCGGGCAGGCGCTGGCCGGAGTGGTCGGGCCCCTGATCGAGGTGCCGGTCCTCGTGGGGCTGGTCTACGTCTCCCTGGCCCTACGTTCCCGCTTCCCGTTGGAGGGCGCCCATGCCTGACCCCTGTGTGCTGTTCGTGTGCGTGAAGAACGCCGGCAAGTCCCAGATGGCGGCCGCACTCCTGCGGCAGCTCGCCCCCGGTCGTGTCGAGGTGCACTCCGCGGGCACCCGACCGGGCGGCACCCTCAACGAGCTGTCCCGGCAGGTCGTCGAGGAGGTCGGGGCTTCGTTGGCCGGGGAGTGGCCGAAGGCGGTCGACCCCGATCTGCTCCGCCGCGCCGACCGCGTCATCGTCGTGGGCTCGGATGCGCGCCTCGACCCGGTCGACGGGATGCGCGCTCCGATCACGACGTGGGAACTCGACGAGCCGTCGGCGCGGGGCATCGACGGGATCGAGCGGATGCGCCTGGTGCGCGACGACCTGAACGACCGGGTGCGCTCTCTGCTGGCCGGGCTCGATCAGGGCCTGCCGGAATCCCGGTGACCTGCCGCTGACTGGCGGATCTGCGGTGTCAGGTCCACCTCCGGCACCCGCTGGACCATCTCCCACCTGCCATGGATGGGGCACCGTTGGAAGCGCCGTCGGCCGAGTCGGACGGCCTTGAACGACACCCATCTCTCCCAGACGGTCTCGTAGTAGTCACCGCCGGAGCACCGCACGACGGTCCAGTCCCGCGCCATGCGTCCCACACTAGGCAGTTCGCCTCCACGGCGCGTGGCTACCGAACCCCCGCTTCGACCTCACCGGTCCGAGCGCGGTCGCTTCAGCTGGAAGGTCTCGAATGCCTGGAGGCCGCCGCCGACGCCGGTGGCGTCGTAGTAGGTGACCGTGATGGTGGTGTCCCCGCCCGGACGCCCGGGGTCCACGTCGAATGCCGCGAACCCGTACGGGTGCTCCCCGTCGCGGGAGGCGGACCACCGCGCGGTATCCATGACGTAGACGGGAGGGCGCTTGCCGGTCGTCGGATCGGGGGCGCCGACCGCCGTGATGACACGGCATGCGGGCGGTTGGAAGAGCAGCTGGTTGGACGTGAAGGAGGAACCGCCCCCGCCGAGGACCATGTGCACGGTGCCCTTCGTGGTCTCGACCACGGTCGTATCGGTCGCCGCGACCTTCGGGGTGAGCGTCGCGTTCTGCTCCTGGCCGCGGATCGGGTGGCTGCGTTCGTAGTGGTGCTCGTGCCCGCAGACGACCAGGTCCACGCCGTACCGGTCGAACAGCGGGATCCACTCCTGCCGGATGCCGAGGTCGGCGCCGTTGGCCTTGTCGGCGGAGCTGATCGCCACCTGATGCATGCAGACCACGATCCAGTCGATGTCCCGGTCGTGGCGTGCGCGACGCAGCTCCTGCTCGAGCCAGGTCCGCTGCGCGCCCTTGGAGTAGCCGCGCACGTAGGAGTTCCCACCGTCCTGGTAGCAGACGTCGTCGTTGGCGAGGCTGATCACCCGGACCGCGCCGACCGTGAAGGAGTACCAGAGGCCCCGGGTCACCTGCGTCTGTCCGCCGGCTCTCGGCACCGAGAAGTAGGTCTGGTAGGCCCGATAGCCGATCGGCCCGTTGCCGAGTTCGTTCTCGTGGTTGCCCGCCGCCGGCATCCATGGCCGGTTCCGCGCGCTGCGGGAGTTGTTCGCCCAGAAGTCCCACCACGTGCGGATCCGGTCGGTCGCCAGATTGGCGTAGCAGAGGTCGCCGTTGAACAGGTGAAACATCGGCGCGACCTGTTCCACACCCGCCGTGGTGTCCGATCCGGCGGGTGCGCCGAGGTTGTCGTTGACCCAGGTGGTCGTCGTGCCGGGCAGCAGCTTGCCCAGCGTGGGGGTGCCCTGGTCGCCGAAGCTGGTGAACGTCACCCGTGCCCGCCCGCGAGGACCGGTCGTGAAGGTGCCGAACTGTGGCGTCGTCCCGTCGTGGACGGCCGCGTACAGGTGCGACGTGCCCGGCCTCAGGCGGCTGAGGGCGGCGTGGTGGGCGTACACCGTCGTCCCCGACTTCTCATCGACGTATGACGTCGTCTCGGCGGCGACGCTGCGCTTGAAGTCGCCCCGCTCGTTGCCGAGCAGCACCCGCGCGCCCTGGACGGGCGCCAGGGTGTGCCAGCTGACGACCACCTCCGTGGCGGCGTCCGCTCCGAACTGCAGGTGCAGACCGTGGACGACGGGCACCGGCACGATGTGCCGTCGACCCTTCCCCTGGGGCCTCAGGGTCACGGGCGTCGCCGCGGCATCCGCGGCCGTGGACACCCCGAGAGCCGTGACCGCGGTGGCGAACCCGGCCCCCGCGAGCAGATGCCGCCGGGCGACGCCCGGATCCCCGTTCGTCTCCGTTGCACTCATGAGCACAACGATCTGGAAGACGGCTCGTCCTCGCCACACGGTCTACGTGAACGCACCGGAAACACTCGGTGCGGCGACGGACCGCCGCGCCCGGCCGTCAGGTGGACCGGTGGCCCGGCGGGGTCGAGTTCTCGCCGAGAGTGACCCGGCGGGCGGCGTCAGGGAACCGGCCGAGCAGGCTTTCGACCAGGTCGATCGACCCGCCGATGCAACGCCAACCGTCGTCCCAAAGGCGGGTCACGAGCCAGGAGCGGTCCGCAGGGAAGATCAGGTCCGGCACTGCGCCACGCGTCGAATCCGGAGGACGCCAGGTGGCGGCCTGTTCGGGGCCGGCCTCCACCAGCGTGTAGGTCCAGCCCGAGTAGAGTGCGACTGTGGGCAGATCGCCCCAGCGCTCGGTCTCCTCGGAGTTCGTGTGCAGATACCCCAGCCACCACGGCGCCGGCGAGTGGTCGGCGAGCAGGGATAGCAGCTCGCCGTCCTGCGCCTCGCGCGCGTCCCGGTCGCCGGTGGGCAGCACGAGGGTCGCGTACCCCGCATACACGGATGGCACGCCGGCGTCGATGCCGCGACCGGCCTTGGTGAGTTCGCCGATCCATTCCGTGGTGCGCGCGGTGCCCGCCGGCCACGACCGACCGTCGCGCTCGTACCGAATCCCCACCATCACGCCAACCTAAGCGGCCGAGGGCGTCCACCGGCGCTGGGCGGGGGGAACGGTGTGCGTCGGTTGTCGAGTCCGACGAACCACAGGGTCGTGTCAGCACGAGCCCGTAGGCTGTCGCCTCGTGTACGAAGGTGTGGTCCAGGACCTGATCGACGAGCTCGGCAGGCTGCCGGGCGTCGGTCCGAAGTCGGCGCAACGCATCGCGTTCCACCTGCTGCAGGCCGACCGCGCCGACGTCCAACGCCTCAGCGAGGTGCTGGCCGTGGTCAAGGACAAGGTCCGCTTCTGCGACCTGTGCTTCAACGTCTCCGAGGACACCCTGTGCCGCATCTGCGGCGACTCCCGACGCTCGGTGAGCTTGATCTGCGTCGTGGAGGAGCCCAAGGACATCATGGCCATGGAGCGCACCCGCGAGTTCCGCGGCCGCTACCACGTGCTCGGTGGGGCCATCAGCCCGATCGACGGCATCGGCCCGGACGACCTGCGCATCACCGAGTTGATGCGCCGCCTGGGCGCCGAGCCCATCGAGGAAGTCATCATCGCCACCAACCCCAACCTCAACGGTGAGGCGACCGCGACCTACCTGTCGCGGTTGCTGTCGCCGTTGGGCATGCCGGTCTCGCGACTGGCCTCGGGGCTGCCGGTCGGCGGTGACCTGGAGTACGCCGACGAAGTGACGCTGGGCCGCGCCTTCGAAGGTCGCCGGTTGATCGGTGGCTGAGGTAGACGCCCGGACCCGGGCAGAAGTGGACGCCGGTGAGGGGACCGAGTCGTCCACCCGGTGGCGGGAGATCGCCCGTCGGTACGCCGGGATGGCCGGCGCGTTCTTCGTCCTCGCCCTCGTGGTGCACGTCCCCGGATACTTCCACCAGCTCTACGATCCCGACGAGGCGACGATCGCCGACCAGGCGATCACCCTGCAGCACGGCGGCCGGCTCTACATCGACGCCATCGACCGCAAACCGCCCCTGCCCACCTACCTCTACCACGCGATGTTCGCGCTCTTCGGCAATGTCGACCTGCGCCCGGTGCACCTGCTGGCCGCTCTGCTGCTGGCGGTGGCGGCCTGTGCGGTCGCCGCCGATGTCAGCCTCCGAACCCGCGCGGAACGCGCGTGGGCCGGGGTCCTGATGATCACCGCCGCGGTGGCGTTCCTGCCCGACGCGGGTCAGGCGGCCAACTACGCGCACTTCGCGCTCGCCCCCGGGGCCATGGCGATGGTGCTGGCCCGCCGGCGTTCGACGAGGTCCGCGGCGCTGGCCGGCCTCGCTCTCGCGGGCGCGGTCCTCTGCCGGCAGACCTGGCTCATCGGGCTGCTGCCGGCCGGCATCGCGGTGGCGCGGTCACGTCGCTGGAAGCACCTGGGCTGGATGTTCGGCGGCTTCCTCGTCGGGATCGGGCTGGTGGTGGTCTGGCTGCCGACCGCCGACGTGTGGCACTGGGTCTTCGTCTCCAACCAGGGGTTCCTGCTCACCGCGCCCAACTGGTCGATGGTGTCGGTCAGCTTCTTCGGCGGCCTCGTCCTACTGGTCGGGTTGCACCTGCCGCTGCTCGTTCCCGTGGCCCTGCGGGTCCGGGCGGCCGGTTCGCTGCGGCGGGCGCTGCAGGTCGACCGTGACCTGTGGGTGTGGTGGGCGACGGCGACGATCGCCTGGATCTCGGGGTTCCGCTTCTTCGCCCACTACTGGATCCAATCGCTGCCACCCCTCGTACTACTGGCCACGCCCGTCGTGGCCCGTCTCGCCGGCCGCCCGCGGACGTGGATCATCTCGCTGCTGGTCGTGGTCACGGTTGCGGCCGTGGTGGCGGGATTCACCCCCGGCACGTTCCGCACGCTGCCCGACACGACGCCACTCGCGAAGTACGTCGCGGCCCACACCCGCCCCGACCAGCCGATCCTGGTCTGGGGCAACCTTCCCGAGGCGCAGTGGGAGTCCGACCGCCCCCTCGGGGGAGCGCTGGTGCACTCCGACTTCGTCACCGGAGTGTCAGGCAACCGCACCTCGGACCCGAACACGGTGCCCGCCATCACGCCCGGTGCCTATGCCGCCGTGCTGCGCTCGGTCTACACCCACCCGCCGCAGCTCGTGCTCGACACCTCTACGGCCGACCTGCGCGCGTACGGGGGGCAGTACTTCGACGGTAAGTACCCGTTGTCGGTCTTCCCGCAGTTGAAGTACTTCGTGGACACCTACTACACGCCGGCCGCTCGGGTGAACGGCGTGACGATCTACCGGTTGCGTCAGGAGTACTCGGGCAACAGCGGCGCCGGTTCGTAGGCACCGCGGCCCTGCAGTGCGCGGTGGATGCCGAAGGCGAGGCCGAGCACCGCGGCGCCGGCAACCCCGTCGAGCGCGAAGTGGTTCGCCGTGCCGATGACCACGGTGAAGGTCAACAGCGGGTAGAGCATCGCGGCGTACCGCACGATCCGGTGCTTGGCCAGGTTGAAGACCGTCAGACCGCACCAGAGCGCCCACGCGCAATGCAGGCTCGGCATCGCGGCGTACTGGTTGGTCACCGCGGCGACGGAGGCGTGCCCCCAGGACCCGAAGGTGTGGAACTGCACCAGGGTGTCCACGAAACCCGCACCCAGCAGGCGCGGCGGCGCCATCGGCACGAGGTAGAAACCGCACAGTCCGATCACGGTGGTGGTCACCAGCACCGTGCGCGCCGAGCGATAGACCCGCCGTTGCCAGAAGAACAGCCAGATCAGAACCCCGCCGGTCATCGGCAGATGCAGGAACGAGTAGTAGCCGTTGGCCAGCCGGGCGATCTCGTCGTGCGCGGCGAAGAAGTGGTTGAGCGGCAACTCGAAGTTGATGTGCAGCTTCTGGGTCAGGTGCAGGACCCGCAGTCCGCGGTCGATCGCCGCGGTCTCGTGCGACGGCACGAGGTTGCGCAGGCGCTCGTAGACGACGTCCAGGATGACCAGAATCGCGATCTCATGCCACCAGACGGGGGCCCGGAAAGTTCGCAGCGCGGCAGGAAGCAACGCACGATGCCCGACGTCGGGCACAGTGGTCACCAACCCCGGGGTGCGACTTGACATCCGATAAGGATGCCACCGGCGACCGACATACGCATCTTTGATCCGGCGTTCCGCGTGTTATATAGGCGCTGTGAGTCTGATCACGTCCGGATTCTGACCCCAGCGCGTCCCGGAATACGGGCATCGTGCGTCTCGAATCCTGGTCTCACTACCCTTGGTGACCGTGAGTCTCGTGGTCCAGAAGTACGGCGGGTCGTCGCTGGCCGACGCCGACAGCATCAAGCGCGTGGCGCGTCGCATCGTCGACACCCGCAAAGCCGGCAATCAGGTCTGCGTCGTCGTCTCGGCGATGGGCGACACGACCGACGACCTGCTCGAGCTGGCGGACGCCGTCTCGCCCGCGCCACCGTCGCGCGAGCTCGACATGCTGCTGACGGCCGGCGAGCGGATGTCGATGGCGTTGGTGTCGATGGCCATCGCGAACCTGGGTGACTCGGCCCGCTCGTTCACCGGCTCCCAGGCAGGAGTGATCACCGACGACGTGCACGGCAAGGCGCGCATCATCGATGTCACCCCCGGTCGCATCCAGGAGGCGCTCGGTGCGGGCCACATCGTCATCGTGGCCGGCTTCCAGGGCGTGAGCCAGGGCAGCAACGAGATCACCACCCTCGGACGCGGCGGATCGGACACGACGGCCGTCGCGCTCGCCGCGGCGCTCAAGGCCGACGTCTGTGAGATCTACACCGACGTGGACGGGATCTTCACCGCCGATCCGCGGATCGTGCCCACGGCGCGCAAGATCGACCGCATCACCAACGAGGAGATGCAGGAGATGGCGGCCTCGGGCGCCAAGGTGCTGATGCTGCGGTGCGTGGAGTACGCGCGGCGCTTCGGCCTGCCGATCCACGTGCGGTCCTCGTTCAGTCACCGCGAGGGCACCTGGGTCGTCGACCCGTCGTCCGCCACCGAGTCAGAAGGAGCACCCGTGGAAGACCCGATCATCGCCGGCGTCGCGCACGACCGCAGCGAGGCCAAGATCACCGTCGTCGGGGTGCCCGACTCCCCGGGCAAGGCCGCACAGATCTTCCAGGCGATCGCCGCCCAGCAGATCAACATCGACATGATCGTGCAGAACGTCTCGGCGCTCGCCACCGGTCAGACCGACGTGTCGTTCACCCTGCCCAAGACCGACGGCCAGCGTGCCGTGCAGGTCCTGCAGGCCGCGCGTGAGCACATCGGCTTCGAGTCGCTGCAGTACGACGACCAGGTCGGCAAGCTGTCGCTCGTCGGTTCGGGCATGCGCAGCCACCCTGGGGTCAGCGCCACCCTCTTCCAGGCGCTGGCCGACAACGGCATCAACATCGAGATGATCTCCACCTCGGAGATCCGGGTGTCGGTGGTGACTCGCGACGACCAGCTCGACGACGCGGTCCGCGCCGTGCACACGGCGTTCGGGCTGGACGACGCCGACGGCGAGGCCGTCGTCTACGGGGGGAGCGGACGATGAGCGCTTCGCAGAACGCGCTGCACGTCGGCGTCGTCGGCGCCACCGGGCAGGTCGGGGCGGTCGTCCTGCGGTTGCTCGCCGAGCGGGACTTCCCGGTGGCCTCCCTGCGGGTGTTCGCCTCGGCGCGCTCGGCCGGCAGCTCGCTGACCTGGCAGGGTTGTGAGTACGTCGTCGAGGACGCCTCCGAGGCCGACCCGAGCGGCCTGGACATCGCGATCTTCTCCGCGGGCGGCTCGACGTCCAAGGCACTGGCGCCGAAATTCGCAGCGGCGGGCGTCGTGGTCATCGACAACTCCTCCGCCTGGCGCGGTGACCCGGATGTGCCGCTGGTGGTCAGCGAGGTCAACCCGGCCCGGATCGCCGACCCTGCCAAGGGCATCATCGCCAACCCCAACTGCACCACCATGGCCGCGATGCCCGCGTTGAAGGTGCTCTCCGACGAGGCGGGCCTGCAGCGGCTCACCGTCGCGACGTACCAGGCGGTGTCCGGTTCCGGGCTCGCCGGCGTCGAGGAGCTGGCCAGCCAGATCCGTCAGGGCGTGCAGTCCGGTGACCTCGAGGGCCTGGCGCTCGACGGCGACGCCGTCGAGCTCGGTCCGGCGAAGAAGTACGTCGCCCCCATCGCCTACAACGTGCTGCCGATGGCGGGTTCGGTGGTCGACGACGGCACGCTCGAGACCGACGAGGAGCAGAAACTCCGTAACGAGTCGCGCAAGATCCTCGAGCTGCCCGACCTGCGGGTGTCCGGCACCTGCGTCCGAGTGCCCGTATTCACCGGGCACTCGCTCGCGGTGCACGCGGAGTTCGAGCGGCCGATCACGCCGGCCCGGGCCGCCGAGTTGCTCGGTGACGCACCGGGGGTGGTGCTCGCCGACGTGCCGACGCCACTGGACGCGGCGGGTCGAGACGCGACATTCGTCGGTCGCATCCGGCAGGATCAGGCAGTGGAGGACGAGCGTGGGCTCGTGTTCTTCGTGTCCGGCGACAACCTGCGCAAGGGAGCCGCCCTCAACACGGTGCAGATCGCCGAGGTCATCGCCGCGGCGCGGTGACGGGGGGAGGCACGTCTGACATGACGCGCGACGGAGCGACCATTGCCGTGGTCGGGGCCACGGGGCTGGTCGGCCAGACGCTGCTCGGCGTGCTGCCGATGGGCCGCGACGTGTGGGGGGAGGTGCGCCTCCTCGCGTCGTCCCGGTCCTCGGGTCGCACCGTCGACGCCGCCGGCCGCGAGCTGCAGGTGCACGGCCTGGACGACGCCGCGTTCGCCGGTGTCGACGTTGCCGTTTTCGCAGTGCCTCCCGAGGTCGCTCGGGAGTGGGCGCCGCGCGCGGTCGCCGCGGGCGCCGTGGTCGTGGACAGCTCGGGCGCCTTCATCGGCGACGACGCGGTGCCCCTGGTGGTGCCGGGGCTCAACCCGGCCGCCACCAAACGGGAGGGTGCGCGGATCTTCGCCAGTCCGAGCGCGACGACCCTGACGATGATCGGTGTGCTGACGTCACTGCACCGGCGGTGGCGGTTGCAGGAGCTGATCGTCTCCACCTACCAGGCCGTCTCGGATGCCGGGTCGCCCGGAGTGCAGCGCCTCTACGACGAGGCGAACGCCCTGGGCGGCGACCGCAGCGTCGGGCAGTACCCGGGCGACGTACGCCGCAAGCTCGCCGACCTCTCCGGCGCGAGCCCGTTCCCTGCACCGATCGCGTTCAACGTCGTCCCGTGGGTCGGCGGCCCGGGTGACGGCAAGTCGTCGGCGCACGAGCTCGCGGTGCGCGCCGAGCTGCGTGCCCTGCTCGAGACGCCGACGCTGAAGATCGCCACGACGTGTGTGCAGGTGCCGGTCACCACGACCCACTCGATGACCGTGCACGCGACGTTCGAGCAGCGGCTGCACCGTGAAGACGTCGTCCAGGCTCTCACGCAGGACGCGAACTCCGTTGTCGTGCTTGATGACCCGAGGTCCGACGAGTGGCCGACGCCAGTGGACGTCGTCGGATCGGACCCCGTTTTCGTCGGCCGGGTGCGGCAGTTGGACGACTTCCCGAGGTCGGTGCAGTTCTTCGTCTGCGGCGACAACCTGCGCCGGGGTTCCGCGCTCAACCTGCTGGAGATCGCCGAGCTCGTCGTCAGCTGATCGCAGTCCACGATCGGGTGCCGACGCGTGGTGCGGAAGTGACCGCGGGGCCGATTCCCCACCTGCGCGGGCGCTCCCGGCGCAGGAAAGTGACCGCAGGGTCGATTCCCCACCTGCGCATGCGCTACCGGCGCAGGAAAGTGACCGCGGGGTCGATAACCCACGCTCGAGGTACCAGCCCGAGGCCACCGCTCCTGCTCGAGGCCGCCTGAAGACCGCCGCCTTGCAGCGGTAGCTCTTCGAGCGGAGGTAAGTGACCGAAGCGCCGGTTTCCCACCTGCGCGCGGTACGGCATCCGTGTCGGCACACCGGGTTAGCGTGTGCGGATGGGGACTGCGGACGCGCGTGAGATGAACCAATCGAGCCGTCGGGCGGTGCTGGCGGCGGGGGTCGTGGCGCCGGTCGCGGCGCTCGCGAGCTGCACCGGTTCCGGCGGCGGTGGTGACGGATCGAAGGACGCCGCCGCCAAGCTCGCCGCCGCGTTGCAGTCCGGGCACTTCGCCGGCAGTCCCGTGACCGGCCAGGACGTCGACACGTCGTACGCCGCGGTCGTCCGCGGGCTGGCCGCCACCGCGCACACCGTGCGGGTTGTGAAGGTGACCCCAGGGGCGTCGAAGTCGTCCAAGACCGTGATGCTCGCGACCCAGTGGACGCTCGCCGGCGGCCGTCGGTGGACCTACGACCAGCAGGTCACGATGACGTCGACGGCCAAGAAGTGGACCACTCCCTGGTCCTCCACCCTGGTGCACCCCCAGCTGCGCACCGGCGAGCACCTGACCGCGGCATCCGTGGCGCAGGACCGGGGCGAGATCACCGACGACAACGGCGACGCCATCGTGACCTACCGGCCCGTCTACCGGGTCGGCATCGACAAGACGAAGGCGGCCGCCGCGACTGCCACCGCCTCGGCGACGAAACTCGCGGCGGTCGTCGGAGTGGACGCCGCGTCGTACGCGAAATCCGTTGCGGCAAGCGGTCCCTCGGCGTTCGTCGAGGCCATTGTGCTGCGCACGCAGGCGGTGACCGCGGCAGAGGCCGCTCGCATCCGTGCGATCCCCGGCGCCGTCCTGATCACCGACCGGCGCCCGCTCGCGCCGTCCGCGACCTTCGCCCGCGCGGTGCTCGGCACGGTCGGACCGGCGACCGCGGAGATCGTCAAGAACAGCAAGGGCACCAAGGATCCGGTCACGGCGACCGACCTGGTGGGCATCGGCGGCCTGCAGCAGCAGTACGACGCGCAGCTGCGGGGGAGCGCCGCCCTGCGGATCAGCGCGGTGCTGCCCGGTGCCAGCGGGCCGCAGTCCGTGCGCACCCTCGCCTCGCTCGGCGCCGTCGCGCCGAAGCCGCTGCGGACGACACTGCGCCAGGACCTGCAGACAACCGCGGAGTCGTTGCTGAAAGCACAGAAGAGCCCCTCGGCGCTGGTGGCGATCCGGCCGTCCACCGGCGAGGTGCTGGTGGCGGCCTCCGGCGCGGGTTCGCAGGGGTACGACACGGCGTTCCTCGGCCGGTATGCGCCAGGCTCGACGTTCAAGGTCGTCTCGTCGCTGGCCCTGCTGCGGTCCGGCCTCAAGATCACCGACACGGTCGACTGCACCCCGACGATCTCGGTGCAGGGGCGGATCGTGAAGAACTTCCCGGACTACCCCAAGGACAAGCTCGGGATGATCCCGTTCAAGACCGCGGTCGCGAACTCCTGCAACACCGTGATGATCCGGGGCGCCGACCGCGCGTCGCAGAGTTCCCTCGCGGTGGCGGCGGATTCGCTCGGGCTGACGCAGAACCCGTCCGACGGTCCCTTCTTCGGCAGCGTGCCGCCCGGTGACGCCGGGGCCGACCACCAGGTGTCGATGATCGGTCAGGGAAGGGTGCTCGCCTCACCGCTCGGGATGGCCACCGTGGCGGCGTCCGTCGCGCACGGCGCACGCGTCACGCCGTACGTGCTGCCCGACCACAAGCCGACCGTGTCCAAGCAGCCGACCACTCCGCTCACCGCTGCCGAGACCACCTCCCTACGGGCGCTGATGCGTGCGGTGGTCACCGAGGGCGGCGCGACGGGTCTGCAGTCGGTGCCCGGCGGGCCGGTGATGGCCAAGACCGGGACCGCGGAGTACGGCACGGGCAACCCACCGCAGACGCACTCCTGGATGATCGCGTTCCAGGGCGACCTCGCGATCGCCGTCTTCGTCGAGACCGGCGGATACGGCGGCGTGACCTGCCTGCCGATCGTCAAGAGCTTCCTCACCGCGGCGGGGAAGGCCTGACCGGCGACCATTAGGGTTTCGGGCGTGCCCCATAACCTTCGCTTACCTGCCGTTCGATGGCTGGGCGCGCTGATCGTCCTCCTCTTCGGAGCATTCGTCGCGCTGCCTGCGGCAGGTGCCGCCACCTCGGGCAGCCATCCGCAGAGCATCGGGCGGGCGTCCACCGCGTCGGTGCCGAAGGTGCTGCGGGTGGGGACGGAGGGCACCTACCCGCCGTTCGACTTCAACCAGAACGGCAAGCTCACCGGCTACGACGTCGAGGTCGTGCAGCAGATCGCCCAGCGGCTCGGCGTCAAGGTGCAGTTCGTCCAGATCCCGTTCGACTCGCTCTTCGCCGCGCTCAAGGCCGGGCGCATCGACATGATCGCCGACCAGATCACGATCAACTCCGAGCGCAAGTCCCTCTACGACCTGTCGTCGCCGTACGTCGACACGACGGGCGTCATCGTGGCCCGCTCCAGCGAGAAGAACATCCACTCCCTGGCCGACATCAAGGGCAAGAGGGCTGCTGAGAGCAGCACCAGCAACTGGGGCGACATCGCCCGCAAGGCCGGCGCCAAGATCCAGACGGTGGAGGGGCTCGACCAATCCCTGAGCCTGCTGCAGCAGGGTCGCATCGACGTGCTGGTCAACGACCAGCTGGCCGTGAAGTACGCCATCCGCGTCACCGGCGCGACCGACGTCAAGATCGTCGGTACGACGCCCGACGCCAGTCAGTCGGCGTTCGCGGCACGTAAGGGCAGCGGATTCATGCCCCAGATCGACACCCAGATCGCCGCCATGAAGTCCGACGGCAGCCTGAAGAAGACCTACGACAAGTGGTTCACGGTGCAACCCAAGGTGCCGAGCACCTGGGACACGATCCGCACCAATCTGGTGCCGATGCTGAAGGGGCTGGTCACCGGCACGCTGCCCCTGACCGCGATCAGCTTCGTGGCCGGGCTGGTCATCGCCCTGGGTGTCGCGATCGCCCGGATGTCCAACCGTCTGGTGCTATCCGGAGTAGCCCGCGCGTACATCGCGATCATCCGTGGCACGCCGCTGCTGGTGCAGCTGTTCATCATCTTCTTCGGCCTGCCCGAGCTGGGCGTGAAGTTCTCGCCCTTCCCGGCCGCGATCATCGCCTTCAGTCTCAATGTCGGGGGGTACGCGGCCGAGACCATTCGGGCCGCGATCCAGAGCATCCCGCGCGGGCAATGGGAGGCGGCCTCGTCGGTCGGGATGAACTACCCCACGGCGCTGCGGCGGGTGATCATCCCGCAGGCAGCGCGCACCGCCGTACCGCCGCTGTCCAACGAGCTCATCTCGCTGGTCAAGGACACCTCGCTGGCGTCGACGATCATCGTCACCGAGCTGCTGCGCAAGGCCCAGGACGCGGCCGCGCCGAGCGGGAAGTACCTCGAGCTCTACAGCACGGCGGCGGTCTACTACCTGGTGGTCTGCCTGATCCTGGCATTCGCCCAGGACAGACTCGAAGGACGATTGGGCAGGTTCGTGGCGCGATGAGTGATCTGGTGCAGGTCAGCGGACTGGCCAAGGCGTTCGGCGAGCACGCGGTGCTGAAGGACATCTCCCTCAGGGTGCCCGCGGGGTCGGTCACGGTGGTGCTGGGACCGTCCGGGTCCGGCAAGACCACCCTGCTACGGGCGCTCAACGCGCTGGAGATCCCGGACTCCGGCTCGGTCCGGATCGCCGAGGTCGAGGTGGACTTCGCCAAGATCACCCCTGGTCGCGGTGGACGGTTGTCGAAGGAGCAGAGCCGGCTGATCGCCCGGTACCGCGCGCAGAGCGGGATGGTCTTTCAGAGTCACAACCTCTTCCCGCACCGCACGGTGCTGCAGAACGTCACCGAGGGCCCGATCGTGGTGCAGAAACGGCCCGCCGCGGAGGCGGCGGCGTCCGCTCGGGAGCTGCTGGCGAAGGTCGGGCTCGCCGATCAGGCCGACAAGCACCCGTTCCAGCTGTCCGGCGGGCAGCAGCAGCGGGTCGGCATCGCCCGCGCTCTCGCGCTACGCCCCGAACTGCTGCTCTTCGACGAGCCCACCTCGGCGCTCGACCCGGAGCTGGTGGGGGATGTGCTCGGCGTGATGCGCGACCTCGCGCAGGAGGGCCGCACGATGATCGTGGTCACCCACGAGGTGCGGTTCGCCCAACAGGTCGCCGACCAGGTGCTCTTCATCGACGGCGGCAGCGTGGTCGAGTCCGGCCCGCCGAGTCAGGTCATCGCCGACCCGCAGCAGGAGCGCACCCGCACCTTCCTGCGCCGCATCCTCGACCCGCTCTGACCCCTCCCGTCGGGGGGTAGCGAAAACGCCGAGGGGTGGCGATATATCGCCACCCCTCGATGTTTCTCATACCCCCCGACGGGGTCACGGTCAGCGGAAGGCGGCCTCGCCGGTGAGTGCCTGGCCGACGATGAGCTGGTGCACCTCGGAGGTGCCCTCGTAGGTCATCACCGACTCCAGGTTGTTGGCGTGCCGCAGCACCGGGTAGTCCAGCGTGATGCCGTTGGCCGCCAGGATGGTGCGGCACTCCCGGGCGATCTTGATGGCCTCGCGGCAGTTGTTGAGCTTGCCGACGCTCACCTGCGCGGGCTGCAGCGTGCCGGCGTCCTTCTGCCGGCCGATGTGCAGAGCCAGCAGCTGCCCCTTCATCAACTCCAAGGTCATGTCGGCCAGCTTGGCCTGGGTGAGCTGGAAGCCGGCGAGCGGCTTGTCGTAGATGATGCGGGAACCGGCGTACTCCAGCGCGGTCTCCAGACAGTCACGCGCGGCACCCATGGCGCCGAAGATGATCCCGAACCGGGCTTCGGACAGACAGGTCAGCGGCCCGCGCAGGCCCGAGACCTCCGGAAGCACCGCGCTACCCGGGAGTCGCATGTCCTCGAAGGACAGCCCGGCGGTCTTGGACGCCCGCAGCGACAGCTTGTGCTTGACCTCGGTGGCGGTGAAGCCCTTGGTGTCGGTCGGCACGACGAAACCGCGGATCTTGTCGTCGGTCTGCGCCCAGACGACGGCGACGTCGGCGACGGTGCCGTTGGTGATCCACATCTTGCTGCCGTTGATGACCCAATCGTCACCGTCGCGCTTGGCGCGGGTGCGCATGCCGGCGGGGTCGGAGCCGAAGTCCGGTTCGGTGAGCCCGAAGCAGCCGAGCGCCTCACCAGCGGCCATCCGGGGCAGCCACTCCTGCTTCTGCTCCTCGCTGCCGAAGTGGTGGATCGCCGTCATGGCAAGCGAGCCCTGCACCGACATCAGGCTCCGCAGCCCGGAGTCGGCAGCCTCCAACTCCTGGCACGCCAGGCCGTACATCGTGGCCGAGGCGCCGGCGCACTCGTAACCGTCCAGGTGCATACCGAGTACGCCGAGCGCCCCCAGCTGCTGGGCAATCTCGCGAGCAGGGATCTCACCGGCCTCGAACCAGTCGGCCAGGTAGGGGCGCAGCTTGTCGTCCGCGAAGGACCGGACCGTCGTGGCGAGGTCGCGTTCCTCCTCGGAGAGCAGCGAGTCGATGGCGGTCAGTTTGTCCAGGGCGGGATGTGCGGTCACCCCTCCATCATGACGCCCCGCTCGACCGTCGTCAGGTCCGCGGGCCCTGTTCGCGCCCCTCGATCCCCTTCGGGTCGGGGTTGGCGGCGCTGGCGCCGGTGCGCCCGGAGTCCTGCGACCGGTTGTTCTTGTCGTGGTCGGAGCCGACGTCGCCCTTGAGCGCGTTGAAGATCGCCACGCCCTGGCCGGCGAGCCCGGTGACCAGATCGGACAGTCCGTCCGATCCGTTGACGACCGTCATGTTCGCGCCCGCCAGACCCGCGGCGGCCTTCTCCACGATCTGCGGAAGCTGGGCGATGAGCGCCTGGTCCAGGGCGACCCGGTTACTGGAGGCCGCGGCGGCGGCCTGGATCTGCACCTTCTCTGCGTCCGCGCGAGCGAGGATCCGCACCCGCTCGGCGTCCGCCTCGGCCGGCTTCACCACTTCGGCGACCAGCTGCTGCTGGCGCAGCTCGGCGTTGCGCTGGGCCAACTCGGTCTGTGCCGCGATGACCTCCCGCTGCGCCTGCGCCTGCGCCAGGGGGCCGGCCTGGGCCGACTTCGCCTGAGCCGCCTGGGTTTCCGCGGTGTATCCGGCTTGGGTGACGGCGGTGTCGCGCTGGAACTGGGACTGCGCGCGCAGCGACTGCTGCTCGGCCTCGGCCGCGGCCTGGTTGGCGTTGGCCTGCGCGATCTGCGCCTGCTGCTGGATGCGCGCGTTGTGCGGCGCGGCCATGGCCTTGATGTATCCGAGGCCGCCGTCGTCGATGTTCTGGATCTGCAGCGCGTCGACGAGCAGACCCATCCGGGCCATCTCCTCCTTGGAGCCCTCCAGCACCTCACCGGCAAGCTTCTGCCGCTCGGTGATGATCTCCTCGACGGTCATCGAGCCGATGATGCTGCGCAGGTGGCCGGCGAAGATGCGACCGGTGAGGGTGGCCATCTGGGTCTGGTCGGACAGGAACCGCTGGCCGGCGTTCACGATCGAGTCGTTGTCGGAGCCGATCTTGGCCGCGATGACCGCCTTCACGCTGAGCGCGATGCCCTGCTTGGTCACGCAGGGCTCCTCCACCTCGGCCTCGAAGAGCGAGAGCGTGAGGAACTGCACCTTGCGGAAGACGGGGAGCACGAACGCGCCGTGACCGGTCACGACGCGGAAGGGGGAGACGCCCGATCCCTTGCCACCAGAGATGAGCATGGCCTCGTCAGCGCGAGGGACCCGATATCCGAACACTGTTTCTCCTTGGTGAAGTGGGTGGTGCGCGCCGTACGTCGGCGAAGGCAGATGGTGAGGGGTGCGGACCTAGAGGCGCAGCAGTGAGTCCAGGCGCTCCCCCCACGGGGCGACCTCGACGGCACGGGAACCGAGCTCCGCGACACAGACGACCTGCTGTCCACGTCGGAGGGGCTCGGGGGAGCGTGCGATGAAGGCCTCGGTGCCACCCCTGATCCTGAACACTGCTTCCCCCGGTCCGTCGTCACCCTGCGTCGCCACACTCAGATGGCCGATCAGGCCGACCGGCGACAGATCAGATGTGCTCATCCGGACTTTCCCGATCGGGCGGCCCCCTCGGTCGCCGTACCCCTTGGAAACTACACCTGTGTCCCGGCCGAGGAACGCGCTACCTGTCGATCGGAAGTCCCGTCACGACGCGGGTCACGGGGTGTGCTGCGCGTGCGCGGCCCGGACGACGTCGGCCAGCGGTGTGGCGGCCCGCCCGAGCAACCGCGTGAGGTCATCGCTGCTGGTCTCGAGGTCGCCGTGGGCGATGGACGTGTCGATGCTGGCGACGAACTGCGCGGTGGCCTCGTCGAGACCGTTGCCGCGCAGCACGGCGACGTACTCGGCCGCGGGGACGTCGCGGTAGACGACGGTGCTGCCGGTCACCTCGCTGACCGCCGCGGCCAGTTCGGACATGTCGAACGACGGTCCGCCGAGCTCGTACGTGTGGTCGCCGGCCTCGTCCTGCAGCAGCGCGGCCACTGCGGCGACGGCGTAGTCCTTGCGGGCGGCCGCCGAGATCCGGCCGCTGCCGGCGGCGCCGACGATCTCACCGTGGTCGAGGTACTGCGCGAGCTGGGCGGTGTAGTTCTCGTCGTACCAGCCGTTGCGCAGCAGGGTGATCGGCACACCCGACGCGTGCAGCATGCGCTCGGTCTCCTGGTGCTCGCCGGCCAGCGGGTTGGTCGTGTCGTCGGCGTTGAGGATGCTCGTGTAGACGATGCGCGTCGCGCCACCGGCTTTGGCAGCATCGATCACGTTGGTGTGCTGCGGGATGCGTTGACCCGCCTCGCTTCCAGAGATCATCAGGAGCCGGTCGACGTCGTGTAGGGCGGCGGTCAGGCTCTCCGGTCGCTCGTAGTCGCCTTCGCGCACCTGCACGCCCCGCTCGGCGAGATCGGCCGCTTTGCTCGGCGTTCGCACGACGGCGACGACGTCCTGTGCGGCGATGTCGCGGGCGAGCAGTTCCTCGACGACCAGGCGTCCGAGCTGACCGGTGGCGGCGGTGACGGTGTACGTGGGCATGGGGATCCTCCTGGCGTGGAGCGTGGCCGACGCGGACGCGCCGGGTTCTCCTCGCCAACATAGGCCCGCGGGATACTAGGTTCCTAGGAGATACTGTCGGGATGCCGATTGACACCGCCGATCCCGTCGCCACCCCGTGTGCAGAGGGCAAGGCATTCGATCCGTGTCCCGTGTCGCCGGTCGTCGACGTCGCCTTCAGCCGATGGACCACCCCGATCCTGTGGCTCCTGCAGAACCGGGGGCCGTTGCGGTTCAACGTGATGCGCGACGCGCTGGGCACGGTGACCGCTAAGACCCTCACCGGTCGGCTGCGACAGCTCGAACGCGACGGTCTCATCACCCGCACCCAGTTCCCCGAGGTGCCGCCGCGGGTCGAGTACGAGATCACCGAGCTCGGCGCGTCCCTGACCCCCGCCTTCAAGATGCTCGTGGCGTGGTCGGAGGACCACATGTCGAGGGTGCGTGACGCCCGCGACCGGTACGACGACGCGGGCCGCCCGATGCCGGCCTGAGGTCCGTTCCGAAGGGATCTCAGCTGCCGTACGAGTCCAGCGCCTCCGTGGCTGCCGGCAGGACCGCTGCACGGTCCGTCGCGACCAGGCCGATGCGGGTGCGCCGGTCGAGCAGGTCGTCGACATCGAGCGCGCCCTCGTGGGTGACGCCGAAGACGAGCTCGGCCCGGGTGACGAGCTGGTCCTCGCCGACGGGGGTCAGCAGGTCGGCATCGGCTGTCAGCGCGGGCGCCTCGGTGCCGTACTTGTGCACCAGACGATCGGGCGCGGCGACCCGAGCCAATACGGCGGGAGCCGCAGCGCCGACGAGCGGCAGGTCGTGGGTGCGGCACGGCGCCGCCGTGAGCCCGCGTTCGCGGACCACCGCATCGACGGCGTCTTCCGCCATCCGGCGGTACGTCGTCAGCTTGCCTCCGATGACCGTCACCACCCCGTCCGGCGAGGTCAGCACCGCATGGCGCCGGGAGATGTCGGCGGTCGAGCCGCCCGCGTCCAGCAGCGGGCGCAGGCCGGCGTACGTGCCCACGACGTCGGCCCGGGTCAGCGGTCGCTCGAGCACCCGGCTGAAGGTGTCGAGCAGGAAGTCGATCTCGCCGTCGGTGGCGACCGGCACGTCGGGGACCGGCCCGTCGGCAGCTTCGTCGGTGAGTCCCAGGTAGGTCCGGCCGTCCGGCTGCGGCAACGAGAAGACGAAGCGGCCGATCGAGCCCGGCACCGGCGCGTTGACGATGACGCCGCTTCCGCCGAGGGTGTCGGTGCGCAGCACCAGGTGGGTGCCGCGTGACGGCCGGAGGGCGACATCGGGCACCAGCCCGGCGGCCCACACGCCCGCGGCGTTCACGACTGCCCGCGCCTTGATGTCGTGAGTGGTGCCGGCGAGTTCGTCGCGCACCCGCGCCCCGTCGCCCGTCACCTCGAGCGCTCGGACCCGGGTGAGCACTCGGGCGCCCTCGCCCGCAGCGGTGCGCGCCAGCGCGACGACCAGCCGGGCGTCGTCCTCGATCCGGGCGTCCCAGGCCGTGATGCCACCACGGATGTCGTGTCGTAGCGCGGGCGCGAGGGCGCGGGCCTGCGCCGCGCCGACCCGGCCGGGGCGCGGCAGCAGCGCACTCGGCGTACGGACGACGCGGCGCAGCACGTCGCCGGCGGCGAATCCCGCACCGATGATCGCGGCGCTCCTGCGGGAGATGTCCGGCGTGAGGGGCACCAGCCACCGGGACGGTCGGACGAGATGGGGCGCGGTGCGGCGTAGCAGGATCCCGCGCTCGGCCGCGCTCTCGTGGGCGATGCCGATCTGGCCGTGCGCGAGGTAGCGCAGCCCGCCGTGCGCGAGTTTCGAACTCCACCGCGACGTGCCGAACGCGAGGTCGTGCGCGTCGATGGCCACGACGCTCAGGCCGCGCGACGCCGCGTCGAGTGCCACGCCCGCGCCGGTGGCCCCGAGGCCGATGACGAGGAGGTCGATCGATCGGCCGTCGGTGACCTCGGCGAGTTCGCGCGCCCGTCGGGCGCCGTTGAGTGCGGTGTCGCGGGCCATGGAGTGCCTTCCCAACGTGCCCGGTGCGGGCTGATGCATTGCGCGTGTGTTCTTCTCGGCGTTTCCGATGTTACGAGTAAACGTTCTGTGTCACACTTTAACGTATGAGTGATCGAATGCACTGGTCTCGCTGGGGAGATCCGGCTCACGCGGCGACGCTTCCGCCCAACGCGATCGGCATGCTCGAGTTGGCGTTCGGGCCGGCGTCCCCACGGCCGGCGATGGACGTCGCGACCGTGCAGCTGCCACCCATCGAACTTTCCGACGAGCTGCTCGACGCGCTGCGCGGAGTCGTCGGAGTCGAGCATGTCGACACGGGCGACGATGCGCGGGTGCTGCACACGGGTGGCAAGTCGACGCCCGACCTGCTGGCTCTGCGCGGCGGCGACGCCGGCGCAGCACCGGACGCCGTCCTGCGCCCTGCGGATCACGGCGAGGTGCTGGCCCTCGTGACGCTCTGCGCCGAACGCCGGATCGCCGTCGTCCCGTATGGCGGCGGCACCTCCGTCGTCGGCGGCCTCGCAGCCGCCCACGAGGGTTTCTCCGGGGTCGTCGCGATCGACCTCGGTCGACTCGACGGGCTGGTCGGCGTGGACGACGTGTCGAGCACCGCGGTGCTGCAGGCCGGTGTCTCCGGACCACGGGCGGAGGAGCTGCTCGGTGAGCACGGCCTCACCCTCGGTCACTTCCCGCAGTCGTTCGAGTTCGCCACCATCGGCGGTTTCGCGGCCACCCGCTCCAGCGGCCAGTCGTCGTCGGGGTACGGCCGATTCGATGCGATGGTCGTCGGCCTCAAGGTCGCGACGCCGCAGGGCACCTGGGAGCTCGGGGCCGCGCCCGCGAGCGCGGCGGGACCCGACCTCAGACAGATGGTGCTCGGCTCCGAGGGCACCCTCGGCATCGTTACCGAGGTGACGCTGGCGGTCCGGGCCGCGCCAGCGACCGCGCTCTACGAGACCTGGCGGTTCCCGTCGTTCGCCGACGGCGCGACGGCGATGAGGACGCTCACCCAGGACGGCATCAACCCGACCGTCCTGCGGCTGTCGGACGAGACCGAGACGTCGCTCAATCTCGCGAAACCGGAGAGCATCGGCGCGGACTCCCCGGGCGGTGCCCTGATGGTGTGCGGGTACGAAGGCGCCGCAGAACGCGTTGCTCGGATGCGGAGCGAGGTCGGGGCGACCCTGGAGAGCCTCGGCGGCACGCCGCTCGGCGTCGAGGACGGGCAGCAGTGGGCGCAGGGGCGGTTCAGCGCGCCGTACCTACGCGACGCGCTCCTCGACGAGGGCGTCCTGGTCGAGACCCTGGAGACGGCGACGTTCTGGGGCAATCTGGACCACCTGTACGCCGAGGTGAAGGCCGCGCTGGAAGGCGCGTTGAGCGCGCAGGGGACGAACCCGATCGTGCTCTGCCACATCTCGCACGTCTACCGCACGGGTGCGTCGCTGTACTTCACCGTGGCGTGCCGGGAGACGGACGATCCGCGCGGGCAGTGGTACGCCGCCAAGGCAGCGGCGTCGGAGGCGATCGTCGACGCGGGCGGCACGATCACCCACCACCACGCTGTCGGCCGGGACCACAAGCAGTGGTACGCCGAGGAGATCGGCCCGATCGGGGCGACGGTGCTGCGCGCGGTCAAGCAGGCCGTGGACCCCGCCGGCGTGCTCAACCCGGGGGTGCTGATCCCGTGACCCGCTCCTTCCACCTCCTGGTGAATCCGCACTCCGGTGGAGGACGCGGGGCACGCGTCGCCGCCGAGGTCGGCGCGGCGCTGCGGGCACGCGGCGCTCGGGTGCGGTCCACGGTCAGTCCCGGCATCGAGGCGGCTGACGACCTCGTCGCAGATACCGCCGAGGACGAGGTCTGCGTCGCCGTCGGCGGCGACGGCATGGTCAGTTCGGTCGCGAAGGCGGTGGCGCACCGGGGGGTCACGCTCGGGATCGCCCCCTCGGGCCGCGGGAACGACTTCGCCCGCCAGCTGAGCATCCCGACGGACCCGCAGGTGCTCGCGGCGTTCCTGATCAACGGCGGGGTGCGCCTGGTCGACGCGATCGGCGTCGGTGACAAGGTCGTCGTCGGCAGCGTCTACGCCGGCGTCGACTCGCTGGCCTCGCAGCTGGTGAACGGCATGCGCCGGGTGCCCGGCGTGCTGCAGTACCCGCTCGGGGCACTGCGTGCGATGGCCACGTTCCCGGTCACGACGTACCGGGTCACGGTCGACGGCGTGGAGCGCACGTTCGACGGGTTCACCGTGGTGGCCGCCAACTCCGGCTACTACGGCAAGGGCATGCACATCGCCCCCGACGCGGACCCGGCCGACGGCCTGCTCGACGTCCTGCTGCTCGGCGCGGGCAGCCGCGCGAGCTTCATCCGCAAGCTGCCGCAGGTCTACCGCGGCACCCACACCGCCAACGAGGAGATCGTCGTCCTGCGCGGACGCGAGGTGCGCATCGAGGCCGACGGCGTCCAGGCGTACGCCGACGGCGACCCTCTCGCTCCGCTGCCGGTGACGGCGACCGTGCTGCCGGGTGCGCTGCGGATCATCGCGCCCGACCCGGCGACGGCGCGAACCACCCGCTGAGCGCTTCGCGTGGCCCGAGACGAAGAACGGCCCTGATCCGCGTTCCCGCAGGTCAGGGCCGTTCTCTTTGCTGGTCGGGGTGACAGGATTTGAATTCTCCACGCGCCCGTTTCTTGCTTGGCGCAAATTCACGCTATATGCCTCTGACCTGCGACGTTGTAGCCTTCAACGCATGAGAGCCGCGGGCGTAAGAAGACCCAAAGTACCTCCAGTTATGCCCCAGTTATGCCCAAATGTGTCCGCGGACGGCGCGTCGTGACCCGGGCGAAGCGGGACTTCGGGACGATCCGGAAGCGTTCCAACCGCCGCTTTCAGGCGTACTACATGGGCCCGGATGAGGGCATCCACCGTGCACCGTCGACCTTTCAGGCGAAGTCGGACGCCGAGGGTTGGCTCGCAGCCGAGCGCCGGCTCATTCAGAACGACGAGTGGTCGCCCGCCAAGTCCCGACGGGCGCAGGTCCAACGCGCGATAGAGGCGTTCGGCCCGTACGCCGAGTCGTGGCTGCTGCAGCGCGAGGTCAAGCAGCTCACTCGTGCGCTCTACCGGAGGCAGCTGGATCGGTTCATCCTTCCGGTATTCGCCGAGGTGTCACTGCGCGACATCACGCCGCCAGTCGTGCGTACTTGGTACGCGACCCTCGATCCGAACACACCGACTCAACGAGCGCAGGTCTACTCGCTGTTGCGCGCCGTTCTGAACGAGGCGGTGCGAGACGACATTCTGACCAGGAATCCTTGCACCATCCGGAGCGCCGGGATCGCACGACGCCAGCGCCCGATAGACCCGGCATCGCCCGAGGAGATCGTCACGCTGATGAACGAAATGCCTGACCGTTACTGGGCTTTCATCCTCATCGCGGCCTGGTGTGGACTGCGCTTCGGTGAGCTCGCCGAGCTACGTCGCGGAGACGTTGATGTCAGGGCTGGCCTCATCCACGTGCGACGAGCAGTTACATGGGACCACAGCACCCCGGTCGTCGGAACACCCAAGAACGGTCAGCAGCGGTCCGTGTCAATGCCACCCCACATCGTCGAGGCTGTCACGAACCATCTCCGCTCCGTTGAACGAGACACGGATGCACTGCTGTTCGCAGCTGTAGGGGACAGCACTCGCCAGGTGCATTCCAACACAGTCCGCCGCCACTGGATCAAGGCCAGGACGGCCGCCGGGCGCCCGGACATGCGCCTGCACGACCTCCGCCACACCGGCGCTGTGCTCGCTGCACTGGCCGGCGCGACACCGAAGGAGACGATGGACCGACTCGGGCACCTCACCGCGGAGGCGGCGATGCGCTACCAGCACGTCGCACGAGGCCGCGACGCCGAGATCGCTGCGAAACTCTCGGAGCTGGCAGGCTACTAATTGCGTGTAGGACCACCGTTTTCCTTCGAGTCCTCCTGGTACAGACACATGCGGCTACGAAAAGACGCACTCGTCGTGACGTCGCCTCCCTCAACCGCAAGAGCGGACAACCCGGACAGGAGTCTCTACGCTGACTCGAGTGGACACATCAGGCGCTGACGGAGGTGATGGCGAGGGCCACCCCCGGGATGTGTCTCCCATGGCATGGCTTGAACCGGAGATACTTACCGATGGGCAGCCACTGACCATCCATATCGCCAACTGCGCAGACCTGAGCGGCAGAACGCTTCAAGTGGATCTCGGCTACGTCGACGCTGTCGATTCAGCTTGGTGCTTGTCTACCCCGATCGTTATAGACGGCAACGGCCGCGGCACGACCACAGTGCCGTCTGGCTTGTCCTTGGGTACGGAAGCGATCGTCATGGTTACGCAGATCAAAAGCCCTGAGGAAAACATCTTACGACAGATTTCCTCTAGTCGACCGGCCACGCTCAACTCAGCGATATCATCGCCCAAGGCCAGCGAAGAGGTGCTCGCGGAACTGCTTGCCAAGCAGGGGGAAATGTACGGCACACCCCTGGGTAAAGTAGGTGCTGGAACAATCGAGCACCGTGTAGTAATCCTGGTCGAAGGCCTCCTTCTTACCCAGCCGGCAAAACTCCCGGGCTGGTCCATACAACCATTATCTCCTAGCTTAGGAATGGAGGAGTACCGACTGATCGTCAACCAAGTTGTGCGCGACTTGGGTTGGGCTCCTGGCGACATCGCCTCCGTCGAGCCATGGAGGTCTCAGGCGTCATCCGCCTATCCACTTTGTGCCGCCGTATTTCCCGCCGTTTGGGCAGTCACATACGAGGACGCCGGCCGTATGACCGAGGAAAGCGTGCGACTAGCACTTGCATTGCTTAGCGCTAATAGAGGGGCGGCGGGACGTCCGGTTGTCGTTGCCATTCAGCAACGCCAGTCGAATGACGGAGTGTTGACCAAGCTCTCACTACCTGGAGCCCAGTACTTAGGCAATCTCGCGGGTGGATTCATCGCGGGAGAAGACCAGCGATTCCTGCTCGACCAAGTACGCGCATCGGAGAAAGACCCAATCATCCGGCTTGCGTACGAACTGCTTGCGGAGGCAATTCCTGAAGCCTCCGTGGATGCCCGCTACTTCAGGTACTGGTCCATTCTAGAATTACTTTCGGGTGCTCGCATCGCACCGGGTCAGGTGGTCACGCTGCTTAATGGCTCCCCATGGCCGGGCGATCCAAACGCCACCACGAGCGCTGCAGCTCCTCGGGTTTACGAGTACCTTCGCTCGTCAACGACAGCTTCTCAAGACGGTGCCGCAGGGCCTGGCAGGTCCCTGTATGAGCAGGTCCGGATCTGGTATGCGCGGAGGAATGCAACTGGACACTACGGGCGCCTCGTTCCTGGCGACAGCAGGCAGGTTTCGAAGGGCTGGTACAACTGGGCCATGCGCTCCGTAGACGACCGTGGAGAGCCTCTCGGCCAACTCAGTGTCTTAAAGGAAACGGTCATCCGGGCGCTCGCCCGGGAGGTGCGCGCCAATTCCGGCTCGGCGTGACACTGTGCGCAGAAATTCTAGCCAGCCAATCCACTAAGTATCCTGCTGCATCGGCATAATCGGCGAAGTGGGACAGTCGACTTCGCGGCGATCGGCGAACGTATACCCCGCCGCGTGCGCCAGACGCGCCAAAGCCACAGAAGTTTGTGTCGACGAGACGTCAACGAGCGTGGCTTCACTAGTGCCGATACCACTGTGCGCCTATCCCGACCACAGAGCATCGGCCGTCCGTAGGTAGCTGATGTAGGCACCTCTCGTGCGCTCGAGGAGATCCGCAGTCTGAATGAGCGGGGCTTCATACGCCGTGGCCAAACGTGCCGTCTTCTAGCACCCTCACACCTCTCAGCCTGATCCTGCCAACGAGTTGGCGCACGGCGTTAACGCGGTCATCGGCGAAGACGCACGCTTGAGGTGGTTAGCTGGACATCGAGATAGCGTACAGAGGAAGCGAAATGGACGCCGTTGTCCTCAGAGACGGCCACGAGCGGACTCACGTGCGGTTCGCAGGTGTGCGTTGCTGCTTGATGCAGGCTGGGATCGCCGTCAACCAGATCACCCACTGGCCTGTTCGGGTCCCAGCACCAGCGTCACGCGACCCTACGCAGCGGTCAGACGCATCTCGCGCGCTCTCGGTGCTGTGATGCGAGTCGGTCGGGAACGCGTGCGAACGACTGGGAATGTGAGTTGATAGGACCGCACGCCGCATGGCTCCGCCATCGTTGTTCCAACCAGATGGAAGGATGACGCCGTGAGCGCCACTTCTGACGACCTGATCGACCTGGGATACAGGGCCGAGGATATGAATCGGCAGGAACTCGAGCGGTGCACGATCCTCACCGCGCGCGAAGAGAGCCTGTTGCGTAAGTTGAAGAGCCCCGGCCAGAGACTCCTGATCGGCCCCCGAGGCAGCGGGAAGAGCACCTATCTTCGGTTAGCCCGTTATCAGCTCCAAGACGAAGCCGTTGCGTTGCCGATATACGTCAACTACGCCAAGTCACTCTCGCTTGAGCCTGAGCTGCGCCGAGATCCAAGTGCTCTTGCCTTTTTTCGGCAGTGGGTCCTTGCTCTGATCCTTCGAGGACTGTCGCAAGCGACAGACGCTCTTGGACTGGAGCTAGCCGAAGCACCGGCGGTCCGACTGAAGCTCGCCACGACAGTTGCTGATGCCGTCGAGCGTCGCCGCGTGGACCAAGCTCCGCCGAGCGACTTCACGCTGACGGAGATCCTCGAGATACTAGAACGCGTCTCTGCAACTGCTGGCAGGCGGCGCGTGGTCTTGCTCCTAGATGACGCAGCTCATGCCTTCTCTCCGGAGCAGCAGCGCGAGTTTTTCGAGATCTTCGGCAATCTGCGATCCAGAGTGGTTAGCGCCAAAGCCGCCGTCTACCCCGGCGTGACGACCTATACCCCTCGTTTCCAAGTCGGGCATGACGTTCAAGTTTCGGACGTTTGGCTTGATCCCTCTGATCCCGACTTCATACCAATGATGAGTGAAATGTGCGAAAAGCGACTCGATGCAGAATCGTTGGCGCGGCTTCGAGGGCGCCGCGGTGCACTCGAATATCTAGCCCTCGCAAGTTTTGGGCTCCCGAGGAATCTGCTTTCCATGTTGTCGCAATTCCTAGAAGAAGATGAAGATGGTTCCCTCAAGAACACCACTCAACTGTGCGATTCAGCAATTGAAGATTCGGCGGCGGCGACCATCAAAGTCTTTCTGTCACTAGAAGAGAAACTGCCGAGATACAAAAATTTCGTTGCAGTTGGAAGCGATCTGGTCGGCGCTTGTATCGATGCTATATCGACGTATAATTCCGGCCGACCAGGCACAACTAAAGTCGTGTCGGTCCTCTTGCAAGAGCCGGTCCCGGCAGAGGTTGACCGCATTTTGGGCTTGCTGGAGTACGCAGGTGTTCTGCGGCGTTCCAGCAATCTCAGCATGGGCCCGAAGTCCTTCAGGCAGGTGGTGATTCATTACTCGCTTCTGCTGACCCATGGTGCCATGGCACTTGGGCGCAACCCGTCGATTGCTGAGGCTATTGACGGCCTCGCTCGACGTGAATCGTCCGCAGCGCGCGTTCGCCGAACACTTGCCAGTCTCCTGGGTAAGGATTTTTTGAGCCGCTGCAAGCTCGACATGGCGGCATGCCAGCGGTGTGGCACTCCTAGGGAGATACCCGAGGCGCGGTTCTGCTCGCATTGCGGGGCGCCCCTGACTGATGCCTCGATTTATGAGGAGTTGCTGTCGACAAGCATTGAGAAATTGCCAATCAGCCAAAAGCAACTGGATCGGATCACGGCTGCAGGAAAAGTAAGTACGGTCCAGGATATCCTGACCGACGAAGAGAATGTAAAATTGCTGGCCGCGGAATATATAGGCCCAAAACGCGCAGCTCAGATAAAATCCGTGGCCGAAGAGTTCATCTATGAGTGATGTCGTGGTGAACTATTCGGGCGTCGCCTCGCAGATCGATATCCGAGCTTGTGTTCGTGAGGTTCAAATCTCTCGAGAGTCTGCGATTTCTCAGTGGATCGATGACGTCATTCTTATGAACAGGTTGTCGACATCGCTCATGGGTGGGGATCACGACGTGACGCTGGGCCAGATGCTCGTTGCGCAGATGGTTGGATCTACTGAGAACTACTTTCGGACGGTTTTCGCCGATCTCGCAAATACGTGCCCATGGGTAGCTCGCAACGTCGCGTTGGAATCGATTCCTTTCTCTGCGGTTCGCACATTCGCGACGGGAAAAGCTGGGTATGGGTTGGTCGAGGGCGTGCTTTTTAGCTCGAAAGGAGTTATCGCTAAGCAATTCAAGCGATTCACGAAATATCAAATAGCTGAAGAAACGGCCCTTGGGAAGGCGGTAGCGACATTTGACTCGGTGTGCGCGATCCGTCATGCATCGGTCCACTGGTCCGGAAGGTTTGATACCCGAGCGCACGGAACCCTCCGAATCGATGACCTTGGCAAGGCTCAATACGGAGTCGCTCTCGACCTTGCGGCAATCCAGGACAGTTTGGCGGCGTGCGACTTCCTTGTGAGATCTTCCAATCAAGTCCTTTTTGATCACACGATGAAGCGATGGTTGGACGAGGGCTACTTGGGAGTGGACGTCTCTGCCGCAGACAGCCGGTCCCGGGTCCGGGCACTGTCCGCGATCTTCGCTGAGCGGCGCCTCAAGTCGGTAGTTTCCAGACGTATCGCCGAGTCCGCGGCGTCTGACTAGCGCCGGCCTGGGGCGGATTTTCTCCTAAGCTCGACGTACAGACCGAGGACGGTGCCCCCTTCCGCCGTGACTGATTTGCTGGCTAGCGGTCGGGGTGTCTGTCACAGGTGGAGAAGTTGCCGCGTTCTGGGCGGTACGACACCCGGTAGAGACGGGAACCCGCTTTGGGGGCGTGGGCCGAACGCGAGGCGATGCAGCCAGAACGAAGACAAGCAGTCGGGTTGACGTCAACCGGATTGACTCGGAACATCCTGGCCTCCAAGCCACGCGGGGAGTGCTGACTGTTTCGAATGTGTGATGGGTGTCTATGCGCCCGCGCACGTACGCGCCGGCTGCCAATGAGGCCGCCGGCACCTCTACACGAGTAGTAACCCAGAACTGCCGTCACCGGATTGGATCCGGCGGATAGCTGAGCGCGCGGACCGTCAGCTGCGCAGCTGCTCCTCCAAAGACGTTGCCACTGCTTCGAATTCGGCGAGGGCGGCAGTGAGGTCTTCAACGATCTCGCGGGCGATGATGTCCGGCGACGGCAGGTTGTCGAGGTCCTCGAGCGAATCGTCCTTGAGCCAGGTGATGTCGAGGTTAGCCTTGTCGCGGGCGATGATCTCGTCGTACGTGAACGACTTCCAGCGTTCAGACTCGGCGCGCTCGGTCGCGGTGTACTCAGCAACGAACTCGTCGAGGTCCGCACGGCGCAGCGGGTTCTGCTTGAGGGTGAAGTGCTTGTTAGTGCGCAGGTCGTAGACCCAAAGCCGCTCGGTCCAGGGTTGCCCGGGTCGGGCGACCTTCTTGTCGAAGAACAACACGTTGGCCTTCACGCCCTGGGCGTAGAAGAGTCCGGTCGGCAACCGGAGCATGGTGTGCAGGTCGAAATCCGCGAGCAGTTTGCGGCGGATGTTCTCGCCGGCGCCGCCCTCGAAGAGGACGTTGTCCGGCAGGACGACGGCCGCGCGACCGTTCGTGTTGAGGATCGTGGCGATGTGCTGGACGAAGTTCAGCTGCTTGTTGCTCGTGGTTGCAACGAAGTCCTGGCGTTCGATCTCGCGGTCCTCCCGGGCCTCCCGACCATCCGCACCGACCATGGTCAGCGATGACTTCCGGCCGAACGGCGGGTTCGACAGCACGACGGACCAGCGGCGGCCCGGGTCTGCGATCAGGGAGTCGCGCACCTCGATGAGCGAGTCCCCGTTGGAGGTTCCCATGCCATGCAGCAGCAGGTTCATCGCGGCCAATCTGGCTGTGCCGTCGACAAGTTCGTAGCCCGCCACGAACTCGTCGCGGAGGTGGTCACGCTGCGTCGGGGTCATCGACTCGGCGCCGCGCGAGGCGTGGTCATGAGCAACCAAGAGGAAGCCACCGGTGCCGCAGGCCGGGTCGACGACCGTGTCGTCGACCGTCGGTTGTACGACGTCGACGATCGCCTCGATCAGAGCCCGAGGCGTGAAGTACTGGCCGGCCCCGGAGCCCTTATCGGACGCCCCCTTGGAGAGGAGGTCCTCGTAGGCATCGCCCTTGATGTCGGTGCCCGACTGCGACCAGTTCTCCTTGTCAATCAGGTCGACGATGAGCCGGCGCAGCTTCGCTGGGTCCTGAATCCGGTTCTGCGCCTTACGGAAGATCGTGCCGATGACACCGTCTTCACGGGCGAGGCCGTTGAGGATCCGCGTGTACTCAAACTCCAGGCGGTCGCCCTGGGCGTCGAGCAGGGTTTGCCACGAGTACTCCTTGGGCACGACCTGCTCAGGCGCGAGCTTCCGGGTGGCCCGCTCTTGCGCCATCTTCAGGAACAGCAGGTAGGTCAGCTGCTCGGTGTACTCGATGACACCGACTCCGTCGTCGCGCAACACATCGCAGTACGACCAGAGTTTGTCGACCAGGCGGCGTGCATCAGTCATCGTGAACTCCTTGGCTTCGTAGGCGTGCGACCGCCGCGGCAAATCGGGGTACCCCGGTCCGCCGGAGCGATGCCAGCAGTTGGGGTGTCGACAGTGACGGGCGGGATGACTCGCGCGACTGATTCTGCAGGGCGAGGAGGGTTTCTCGCGGGTGCAACTCGAGTTGATCGAGCAGGAAGGCGTCCGGATGGCTGACGGTCAAACCCCACTGCCCGAGTTCGGGCCCAGGAAAGTGCTTCAGGTTCGCTGTGACGATGACCTGGCACCGAGACACGATCGCTGCGGCCATGACGTGAGCATCGTCAGGATGGCCAGGCATGTCATCGAGCAACTGCTCGTATGCCGCGACGGTTGCGTTCGGGAACGCACCCGTCATCGCTGTGATCCGTGCGTGGGCGCCTTCGCGACCAACGGACTCAATCGTGGCCAGATTGCGCTCCAGTTCGACCAGAACCTCAGCCGACCAGCGCGGCTCGAACGCTCCGTTCTCGGCGATACGCAGCAGGGTGTCGCACAGCGTCGGCGGGTAGAGGACACACGTGTCAAGCAGGACCTCGAACGTCATTGGTTCAATGGCGCTTCAGCGGTGGCTGACCATCGAGTAGGTCGTAAAGACCTGCGCTCTCGGCATCGCGCGCCATCTCGTCAAGACTCTGGCGCCGTTGCACAGCCACGCGCTCTTGATAGGCGATCAGATCCTGCAGAGCGACGTACCGGTGCCGACCCGGCTTCACTGCCTCCAGGTCGCCGCGATCAATGATGCGCACCAGGGTCGGCCGCGAGATCCCAAGGAAGTCGGCGGCTTCCTGGGTAGTGAGCATGGCGTTATGGGGTGCGACGGTCACGCCCATGCCCTGTGCCATGGCGTCAGCGACCTGCACCAGAACGCGGTGAACCTGGGCTGACAGCGCAATCGTCGTGCCGTCCGGTGCGATGAGTGCGGCAAGGCCACCGTCGCCCACCCGCAGGAAATTGGCCAGCGACGACGCTGACGCCTCGTCTTCCGACGACGGGAGATAGGTCTCAGCGTGCCGCGCGGCGGTCTTCGTGGGGGTCGGCATGGCGCTAATACTAGCTCGAAACGAACAAAACGAACAGAGTCGGACTCGGTTGGCGCAAGCGTTTGCTGCGCGCTGGCGCGCGTCCGGCACCAGATTGGGTGGAGCCCAAAGCACTACAGACTTTCGAAGAAGTCTTCGTCGAGCCGGTGCAACGTCACGGTCTGATCGGCCTGCACGCCCACGCCATAGGCGACGAGCAGCTCGGCCAACCGTCGACCGTCAATCAGCTCGATGCGTGCGTTGATCCGCTCGGCTTCCTGGATGGCGCCACTCGAGAACCGCGAGGTTGTGATCAAGACGCCTCTGTCGCCCTGCTTTCCGAGGAGGGCACCGGCGAACTCGTGGATCCTGGGCCGATCGATGGTCCGATCTTCGGCGTACCGCTTCGCCTGAACGTAGATGCGATCGAGGCCAAGCGGGTCCTGGCTGATGATGCCGTCAACACCCGCGTCCCCGGATGCGCTGGTGCGCTCGACCGATCCAGCCGTGCCATATCCCATGCCCGCCAGGAGCCGGATGACCAGTTCCTCGAACCCGGTGGGGGACAGTGCCAGCGCCGCTTGCAGGATCTCACCCTCGACCGCCGCTCGGTTCGTCGAGAGAGCTTGCTCGATGAGGTCGCTGGGAGTCGCCTCACTCGGCTCGTCGTGGACGGCGAAGCTCGTGGGCGAGGTCTTGTCGCGCGTCCGGTCGCGGAACTCGAGGTAGGCCGGGTACGCCTCGAGGGTCTTCATGTCAATATGCGACGGGTTTTCTTTGAGAGCCGCACGACCGTCGTCCGTGATCAGGACGTGCCCGCGGCTGGGCCGTGTGACGAAGCCGGCCTGCGAGAGGTAGGTGAGCGACCATCCGACTCGGTTGTCGATGGTGCGTTGCCGTCCGCTCGGCAGAAGCTCAGCTCGCTCGGTCTCCGTGAGCCGGAGCTCCTCGGCCATGACGTCCTTGACATCTCGGGATCGGCGGGCGGCACCGTCCGCCAGGAGAGCAAGGACCGGCCGCATGAGCGTCTGGAAGTCCGGTATCACCCGGCCACCTCCTCGATCACTTCGTCGTCGGTGCTACGGCCGGCGAGCCTGCCGCTGAAAGCAGCCGCAAAGACTGCACTCCGCAACTTTGCGACGCGGTCAACAAAGGGTTCTAGTTCGCCCCGAATCGAGGAAGCCCCTCCGATGACCTGGGTGGTGGAAGCCATCAGCCGTTCCCGGTCCGCGTTGTCAGGGATGGGGATTTGGATCGCCCGGACCAGACTCAAATTCAGGTTTGGTTGCACACCACCGGCTGCAAGTCGTCGCAGAGCCGAGTAGTTGGCTTCGAGGACGAGGCGGATCCACGGCTTCAGGGCTTCGTCCCGAACGTCGACAGCTGCGCAGGCCTGGTTTGTCGTAGCTGGGATGCCCAGCTCGGCGACCGTACCTCGGGTCTTTCCTTCGCCGTACATGGCAATCAGCAGCGTCCCCGTCGGATACAACTTCAAGCTCGTCTCGGCGAGTGCTGCGTCGGTAACGAACCGATTGGCCTCAAGGAGGTCACCCTGTGACAAGTCGCCGCTGGTTATCCACGGGATGTTGCCTCCCGCGTAGTACCGAGGTTCAGAGCGCTGCGGCGTCGTCCCAGTGCCGACCGATGCAAGTTCGCCCAGGGTGTAGGTCGTTGAGTTGCAAGCTGCAGCAGCGACGAGTAGTTGTCGGGCGGAGGACACCATGGTCTTCGTTCGCTGCTGAGCAGCGGACGCATAATTCGCCGCTGCGTCGAGACGGGAGAAGTGGTCTTCGATGATCTCAACAATTCGCCGTTGCTCGGAGAGGCCGGGCCAACGAATCTGCGTCTCCGCGAACCGCTTTGCAGAGATCTCTTTGAACGTCGTACCGCTGGCGCGCGAATCCAGATCTGGCTTTGCGGCCAACAAGTACCAGTAGAGATACTTCGAGTCCAGAAAATCGGGAGGTATGGCCGTCTTGCAGCCCTGATTTGTGCACATCTCTCGACCCGCAATAGCGACATATCCGATAGGTGCGCGCGAGCTGACGATAACCGATCCCGCCGGGACGAGCCGGGTGCTGCACGAGGCGAGGCCGGCATGCGTCAATGAACGGTCGCCGCCCTGCAGCGTCTGGGATCGATCGCGGGACATGTCATTCGGTGTAAGCCAAGCGATGGGGCCGCCCCAGAAACTTCGTACACCTGTCTTCGGGGTCGCACCAGAGACTATTTTGCAGACGTCACCTAGAGCTGCCTCCGACCAGCCGAACGGCACCTCGCTCATGCGGTGAGTTCGGCGTTCAGGTTCTCCAGCAGGTCGGCCGCCTGGTCGCCGAGGTCGCGCAGCGCACCGTCGACGCCACCGCGCTCGGTGAATGGTGCGTCGTCGAGGTCCTCGGCGGTGATGCCAGCGGAGTTCGCGATCACTTCGACCATCCGGTCCAGCCACCACCTTTGTGCCTCAGTGAAGTTCGTGCCGGCTTGCTCTTGCTGGGCGAGCCACGCAACGTACTGCTCGCGCACGCGGTCGGCGTACGGAACGAGTTCGTCGTCGGCGCCGACGGTATAGCGCAACAGCGACACCAGATCGGTGAGGGTGTGCCGGTCACTGTGGCGCACGCGGTCGATGTACAACGTCTCGTACGCGCTCCAGATGATGTCGGGCGTCCAGTTATGCGGCGGCCTGCTGATCCGGTCGGCGAGCTCCTGGATGTCGGCGAAGTTGATCCGTCGGACGCGGGCTTCACCGAGCAGCTGGATCGCGGTGATCTCGTCGCGATGCTGCTCGAGGTACGCCTCCCAGGACTCGACGACGGAGCGCGCCCGGCCGGTGTCGACGACGCCGCCGGCTGAGATCAGCGCGTCGGCGTTCACCTCGTCAATCACACGGTCGTGGGTGGCGCGCAGCTCGAGTATGCGGCCGCGCAGCTCAGGGTTAGCGGCGAGCGGTTTGGCCGCCTCGTCGAGGAGCCGTTGGATCGCCTCGGCCGGATCGGCCTGCCCCTGAGTCGCTGTGGCTTGGACATCGGGGTCGACCGCGTCGACCAGGCCGCGGACGATGCCGCGTACGGATCCGCCGGCGACACCGTCGAGCTCGTCACGTTCGGCGGGGGTGAGGTCGAGCTCGAGCTTGGCCAGGCGGGACGCGAGGGTGGCGGTCTCGCCCTCGGTGAGGGACAGCGTGGCGGCCTTGTCGAGCAGCTTCTTGAGCGAGACACCCTTCTCCCGGTTCAGGGGTGGGTCGACGAAGTCGTGCTCGGTGACTCCGACCGCGTCGACGATCACGAATCGGTCCTTCCCGGACGCGTCCGGGGTCACGGACTGGAAGTCGGCGGGAGCGATGGTGCGGGCACCGCGGCCTTTCATCTGCTCGAAGTACTGCGCCGAGAGCACGTCGCGCATAAAGAACACGCACTCCAGGGGCTTCACGTCGGTGCCCGTGGCAATCATGTCGACGGTGACGGCGATGCGCAGGCTGGGCGACGTGCGAAATGCCTGCAGCTGTCCCTTGGGGTCGCGCGCGTTGTAGGTGATCTTCGCGGCGAAGGCATTGCCCTTGCCGAACACCTCGCGCGCGGTGGTGACGATCTCCTCGGCGTGCGCGTCGTCCTTGGCGAAGATCAGCGTCTTCGGCACGGTCGAGCGGCCGGGAAAGATCTCGGTGAAGAGGCGGTCGCGGAACGTCTCGAGCACGAGCCGGATCTGCGACTTGGCGGTGACCGCGCGGTCGAGCTGTTTGTGGGTGTACTCCAGGTCCTCCTCCAAGGCCTCGAGGCGTTGCGTGCGGGTGCGCCGGTCGACCTTTGGCACGAATGTGCCGGCGTCGATCGACCCGCCGCGCTCGGAGATCTCGGTGCGGATCCTGTAGACGCTGAAATCCACGTTCACGCAGTCGGCGACCGACTGCGGATAGGTGTACTCCGAGACCAGGTTCTGCCGGAAGAACGCGAACGTCTGCTTGCCCGGCGTCGCGGTCAGGCCGACCACGTGGGCGTCGAAGTACTCCAGCACGCCGCGCCATACGCCGTAGATCGAGCGGTGCGCCTCGTCGACGACGACCAGGTCGAACGTCTCCGGCGGGAGCTGCGCGCTGTAGGAGACGGTGACGGGGGAGTCGGGCACGAAGTCGTCCAGGCCCGGGTCGTCCTCGGCGCTGACGTCCTGGCCCTGCAGCGCCGTGTACACGCGTTGGATGGTGGAGATGACGACGTTGCTGCTGGCGAGCATGCCGGAGCGGGTGAGCTTGTCGACGTTGTAGATCTCGGTGAACCGGCGCCCATCGCCGGGCGTGCGGTAGTTCTGGAACTCCGCGATGGTCTGGTCGGCGAGGTTGTTGCGGTCGACCAGGAACAGGATCCGCTTGAACCCACCGAACGTGAGCAACCGGTAGGCGAGCGTGACCGCGGTGTACGTCTTGCCAGCGCCAGTCGCCATCTGCACCAGGGACCGATCGAAGTGCTGCGCGGCCAGCGATTGCTCGACGCCGGTGATCGCGGTGATCTGCGCGGGGCGCAGCGCGGACATGTCCAACTCCGGAAGATCCCGCACTTTCGCCCGCCACGTGGGTGCGTCCGGGGCGGTGTCAGCGTCCCGGATGATGCGCGCAAGCGTCGCCGGCTGCGGGAACCCGAACAGCTGCCGCGCCCGTGGGTCGGGGTCGTAGCCGTTGGTGAAGTGCGTCTCGCTGCCACTCGCCTCGAACACGAACGGCAGTCGGCCATCGCGCGTCAGTGCTTTGAGCCGTACGTGGGCGGGCAGGCCCTCCGCATACGTCGCGGACTGCCACTCCACCCCGCTGAGCGTCGTGCCCAGCGGCTTGGCCTCGATCACCCCGACGACGCGTTGGTCGACGTACAGCAGGTAGTCCGCGCGACCGTGCCCCGACTTCATCGGGACCTCGCGGCAGGCGACGCCCTGAGTGGCGAACAGGTTCAACGCCTTCTTGTCCTGGACGACCCATCCGGCATCGGTCAGCTGGCGATCGATCACCACCCGCGCCCGTGCCTCGGCAGCCAGCCGAGCGTCGTCCCCGTGATGCGCATTCATAGTGTTCGCAGGTTACTGGGCGTGCCCCAACCTCGGGTCGTCCGACGGCGGATGTCGAGATGCAGCGAACATGGAACAAGAGACGCCTTGGAAATGATCAGCCATCCATCGTCCTGGAGGTCCTCGATGTAAAAGCCGCAATCGACTGTGATGGGCGGCAGATCAGATTTGAGTATGGCCAGTCCGCGAGTCTGATACCGAACGATCCTGAAGTGCCACTCGCACCAGCCAGGTCATGCCGCCGAGCTGAGACCGGTGCTGCAGCACGGGGAGCTGCACCCAGTAGTGCAGTACGCCGTCGGGATCCGTTCTTCGGCGTTGTACTAGTACTTCATACAATGCTATTAGCTGGTCGTACACCAGGGCGGACGTCTGGTCGCAATCCGCGCGAATGCATTGGCATCACCGCGGGCGGCGACCGATACGCGGCCGCCCCACCGATTCCCATGAGCCAGGGTTAGCAGCCGCTGAACATCCCCGGGGGTTCGCCGCCCGTGCCGAGGGAAACGAAGCCAAGTTGGTATGGCGTCATGTGGGTGCGCCCCGGCAGGAGACAAACCGGTAGAGCCAGCTTCACCGGGCGCTGCGCCCGGGCGGTCTTACGGGAATCGACCGGACCAGCGGCCGCGGCGGAACGGGTTGGCTGCCGGTGCTCAGTGGTATTGCCATGTCGACGCCGCTCGAAAGCTGGACAGTTGCGATGGCCAAACCCGACGGGGGCAAGGGCAGCGACCACGACCTCAGGTGGTAAGCGCGGAACCCTCGGACGTCCGCGTCACCACGGTATTTGGGATCGTGGCCGGTGGCCAGATCTGAGGATCATTGACGCGTCCGGGCCTGTGATCCCGGTAGGATCAGCAGTGACGGGCGGATCCACCTTGGAGGGCCTGAATGCTCCGAGAGGGAACCGTGGCACTTCGCCCCACTGCACGCGTGCTAACGCACAGACGAGATGTTTCCTGGGCTGGGCGTGCCATAGCCGCATTGCTCGTTCTGCTTGGTGCGTTCTTCGTCACACCACCCCGCGCAATTGCGGCTGCGGATGTGACGACGCCGGTGCTGAACTCGTTCAGCGCAGATCTGTCGCCAGTGACTCCGGGTCAGATTCAGACGCTGCACTACAGCGCTTCTGATGACTCTGGCGCGCTTAGTCAGGTCTTGTTCATTTACTCGGACTCCCTTGGCGGTCAACACCAAATAGCGCGTAGTGGCGGGATTCCGCTGACTGGGACCCTCACCCAGACCATTCCGACGACATGGCCCAACGGCACGTCCACACTCGATAGTGTCTACGTCACGGATGCGGGTGGGAACGTTGCGATTTACCGGGCGAACGGCAGCATTCAAAAGGTTCCAACGAACGCCGTGGGCCCAACCAGCCACACCCTGGACCTATCCACCGCCAACTTCACGGTCGATGGAAGCAGCGCCGATGTGACGACGCCGGTGCTGAACTCGTTCAGCGCAGATCTGTCGCCAGTGACTCCGGGTCAGATTCAGACGCTGCACTACAGCGCTTCTGATGACTCTGGCGCGCTTAGTCAGGTCTTGTTCATTTACTCGGACTCCCTTGGCGGTCAACACCAAATAGCGCGTAGCGGCGGGATTCCGCTGACTGGGACCCTCACCCAGACCATTCCGACGACATGGCCCAACGGCACGTCCACACTCGATAGTGTCTACGTCACGGATGCGGGTGGGAACGTTGCGATTTACCGGGCGAACGGCAGCATTCAAAAGGTTCCAACGAACGCCGTGGGCCCAACCAGCCACACCCTGGACCTATCCACCGCCAACTTCACGGTCAACGATGGGTCGCTACACGTTCCGGCCAAGCCCGACGCACCGTCGGCAACGGCAGGCGACGGGTCCGCCACCGTCTCCTGGAATCCGCCCACCAACGATGGCGGAGCGCCCATCGCCAGCTACACGGTTGTTTCGATCCCAGACGGCGTCACCGTTAAGACCCGAGGCACCTCAGCCACTGTCGCGGGGCTGAGGAACGGCGTGGCATATCAATTCACTGTGATCGCCTCGAATGCGGTCGGGTCCAGTTCGCCATCAGACACCAGCACCGCAGTCACTCCGCTTGGCACCCTGAGTCCTGGGACTGTCACGGTGTCGGGAACGACGAAGGTGGGGTCTTCGTTGAGTGTTGATCCTGGTACGTGGGGTCCGGGTTCGGTTGCGTTGTCGTACCAGTGGTCTCGGGTTGTTGGTGGTATCTCCACGGTGGTGGCTGGCGCGAAGGGTTCGACGTATGCGCTTTCACCTGCTGATGCGGGTGCCCAGTTGAAGGTGGTGGTGACAGGTAGTGAGTCCGGGTATACCACCGCGGACCGCGAGAGCGCCCTCACCAGCGCGGTGGCCTACGGCACGCTCGTCCCGGTGACGCCGAAGGTGTCCGGGTCAGTGAAGGTCGGTTACACGTTGACCGCAACGCCCGGCGCCTGGGGACCGGCGCCGGTGAGCCTGACCTACCAGTGGTACCGGGTTTCCTCCGCTGGCGCAGTGACGCCCATCTCCGGTGCAAGATCGGAAGAGCGTCGTGTAGGGAAAGAGTGTAAGTCCGCGTGGAGGTAGGTCGCGGTGACAGGTAGTGAGTCCGGGTACACCACCGCGGACCGCGAGAGCGCCCTCACCAGCGCGGTGGCCTACGGCACGCTCGTCCCGGTGACGCCGAAGGTCTCCGGGTCAGTGGAGGTCGGATACACGTTTGACGC